>JAEUSU010000016.1 GCA_016788635.1 Flavobacteriales bacterium
CTTCAGCATGGGCCTCAACTGCGCGCTGGGCGCGGCCCAGATGCGGCCCTACCTGGAGGTGATCGCCGAGCAGAGCCCCTGCCGCGTGAGCATCTACCCCAACGCCGGCCTGCCCGACCAGATGGGCGAGTACCGCGAAACCCCCGATGTCACCGCGCGCCTCGTGGGCGAGTTCATGGCCAACGGCTGGGTGAACGTGGTGGGTGGATGTTGTGGGACGACGCCGGAGCATATCGCGGCGCTGGCGAAGGAGGCGGCGAAGCACGCACCGAGAAGATCCGTGGTTGAAGCATGAGCGTTTCTGATCATTCGGTCAATAGGTTCTTCCGCATCAAGGAGGACGATACAGTGCCGGATAATAGACTGTTGCGTGGCCTGTCAATCCTTGATGAAGCATTCACCAAGCTTCATGTTGCAGCTTGGCGCGACAATCCATCAATTTCCGTCACAGAGGAAATACAAGGGCTCGTTGAGGTTCTGATCGCCAACCCAGCCGTTACTGACAGAAGTGTTCGGATCTACGTTACTGCGTTTGACTTTCGGATAGATGTAATGGAATGGGAGGAAGCATACGACTGGAGCGAGGAAACCTATGACTCGTTGCGCAGTGAGATGGTGAACGTCCTCGTTGCCGTGCTTTCCGACAACTTGGAGATACGCCGATTCGGCAAGAGCTTGGCGATTCTGATTTTCTCAAGGAACAACAGGGTCACTTACCGACTCAGGGTCTTCTCCGGGCTGCTCATTTCTCCCTTCAGCGTGCGAGAGGTGAACTCAGGCCTGTTTGCTTCACCCTACGAACGCCTTACTGCCTAGCGCTAGCATGTCCATCCCCACCTACTCCGGCCTAGAGCCCCTCCGCATCTTCCCGAGTTCCAACTTCGTCAACATCGGCGAGCGCACCAACGTCACGGGCAGCGCGGCCTTTCGCAAGCTGATCAAGAACGGCCAGTACGACGAGGCCGTGAGCGTGGCCCGCCAGCAGGTGGAGAACGGCGCGCAGGTGATCGACGTGAACCTCGATGAGGGCATGATCGATGGCGTGGAGGCCATGACCAAGTTCCTCAACCTCATCGCCGCCGAGCCCGACATCGCGCGCGTGCCGGTGATGGTGGACAGCAGCAAGTTCAGCGTGATCGAGGCGGGCCTGAAGTGCCTGCAAGGCAAGGGCATCGCCAACAGCATAAGCCTGAAGGAAGGCGAAGCGGAGTTCCTGCGGCAGGCGAAGATCATCCGTCGCCTCGGCGCGGCCACCGTGGTGATGTGCTTCGACGAGCAGGGCCAGGCCGACAACTACGAGCGCCGCATCGCCATCGCCAAGCGGAGCTACGACCTGCTCACGCAGAAGGCCGGCTTCGCGCCGCACGACATCATCATCGACGCGAACATCCTCACCGTGGCCACCGGCATGGCCGAGCACGACCGCTACGCCATCGACTTCATCGAGGCCGTGCGCTGGATCAAGCAGCACCTGCCCGACGCGCTCACCAGCGGCGGCGTCAGCAACGTCAGCTTCAGCTTCCGCGGCAACGAGCCCGTGCGCGAGGCCATCCACACCGCCTTCCTTTACCACGCCATCAAGGCCGGGCTCGACATGGGCATCGTCAACGCGGGGCAGATCGGCGTGTACGACGACATTCCGAAGGACCTGCTGGAGCATGTCGAGGACGTGCTGCTGGCGCGTCGCCCCGATGCCACCGAGCGCATGGTGGCGTTCGCGGAGCAGTTCAAGGGCGCGCCTTCCGCAGAGGCCGTGGCCGCGCAAGCCGCCTGGCGCGAAGGCAGCGTGGAAGAGCGCTTGAAGCACGCGCTGGTCCACGGCGTCACCGAGTTCATCGAAGCCGACACCGAAGAGGCCCGTGTGCAATACGTGGATCCCGTGCTCGTGATCGAAAGTCCATTGATGGCCGGCATGAGCGTGGTAGGCGACCTCTTCGGCAGCGGCAAGATGTTCCTGCCGCAGGTGGTGAAGAGCGCCCGCGTGATGAAGCGCGCCGTGGCCTACCTCGAGCCCTTCCTGCAGGAGAAGAAGGCCGCGCAGGTGATCGGCACGCAGAAGGAGGGCGCGAAGAAGGTGCTGATGGCCACGGTAAAGGGCGACGTGCATGACATCGGCAAGAACATCGTGGGCGTGATCCTCGCGTGCAACGGCTGGCAGGTGATCGACCTGGGCGTGATGGTGCAGAGCGCCACCATCCTGAAGACCGCCCGCGAGATGCAGGTGGACATCATCGGCCTCAGCGGATTGATCACGCCCTCGCTCGATGAGATGGTGCACGTGGCCAAGGAGATGGAACGCGAAGGCTTCGACACGCCGCTGCTGATCGGTGGCGCAACGACGAGTCGAGTTCACACCGCCGTGAAGATCGCCCCGCACTACAGCAAGCCCGTGGTGCACGTGATCGACGCCAGCCGCAGTGTGCCGGTGGTGAGCAACCTGCTCAGCGACAACGAGCGCGACCGCTTCGCCGCCGAGGTGCTGGAGGAGTACGCCAAGGTGCGCAGCCAGTACGAAGGTCACCAGCGCGAGAAGGAGTACGTGCCACTGGAGGAGGCCCGCGCGAAGAAGTTCACCATCGACTTCGTTGCCGAGCCGCCCGTGGCGCCCAAGAGCACCGGCATCTTCACCTACCGCAACTACCCGCTCGCCGAGCTGGTGCCCTACATCGACTGGACGCCCTTCTTCATGGCCTGGGAGCTGGCCGGCAAGTTCCCGCGCATCCTCGAGGACGAGGTGGTGGGCAAGCAGGCCACGCAGCTCTATGCCGATGCGCAGCAAATGCTCGACCGCATCGTGAAGGAGCAATGGATCCAGGCGCACGGTATCGCAGGCATCCTGCCTGCGAACACCGTTGCGCATGATGATATTGAGGTCTACGCTGATGCATCGCGCACCAAGCTCCTCGGCCGCTTCCACACCCTCCGCCAGCAATCGAAGAAAGCCCCCGGTGTGCCCTACCTCGCCCTCGCCGACTTCATCGCCCCGGCCGGCACGCCCGACTTCCTCGGCGGCTTCGCGGTGAGCGCGGGCCACGGCGTGGACGAACGCGTGAAACGCTTCGAGGCCGCGCACGACGACTACAGCGCCATCCTGCTCAAGGCCCTGGCCGACCGTCTGGCCGAGGCCTTTGCCGAGAAGCTGCACGAAGTGGTGCGCCAGGAGCTCTGGGGCTACGAGACCGCCCGCCTCACCAACGAACAGCTCATCAAGGAGGAGTACCAAGGCATCCGTCCGGCACCGGGCTACCCGGCCTGCCCCGACCACACCGAGAAGCCCGAGCTCTTCCGCCTATTGGACGCCACCAAGCACACCGGCATCACCCTCACCGAGAGCCTGGCCATGAGCCCGGCGGCCGCGGTGAGCGGCTGGTACTTCGCGCACCCGCAAGCCAAGTACTTCGGCGTGGGCCGCGTGGCCCGGGACCAGGTGGAGGACCTGGCGCAGCGCAAGGGGCAGCCCGTGGAGTGGATGGAGAAGTGGCTGGGGAGCAACCTGGCCTATTGAACCTTCGGGGGGCACCCTGCGTAT
>JAEUSU010000040.1 GCA_016788635.1 Flavobacteriales bacterium
CATCACCTTGCTCATCAGCGCGGTGTACTCGGTGCTGATGTCCTTGTCGTCGAAGCTCACCAGCTGCGCGAAGCCCATCACGCGGGCGTAGAAGTCCACCCACTGGTTCATCTCGCCCCAGCCCACGTTGCCCACCATGTGATCGATGAACTTCAGGCCGGTTTCGCTCGGGTTGTAGTGGCTCTTCCAGGGCTTGAAACCGGGCATGAACGCGCCCTTATAGTTGTCGCGCTCCACGAAGATGTGTACCGTCTCCCCGTAGGTGTGGATGCCGCTGCGTACCAAGTAACCGTGCTCGTCCTCCTCGCGCACCGGCTCCATGAAGCTCTTCGCGCCGCGCTTGGTGGTCTCCTCCCAGGCCTTCTTCGCATCGGGCACCCACAGCGCGATCACCTTCACGCCATCGCCGTGCTTGCGGATGTGCTCGTTGATCGGGCTCTCGGGATTCATCGGCGTGGTCAGCACCAGGCGGATCTTGTCCTGCACCAGTACATAGCTCGTGCGGTCCTTCACGCCCGTCTCCAGGCCCGCGTAGGCCAGGCTCTGGAAGCCCCAGGCGCTCTTGTAGTAGTGCGCGCTCTGCTTGGCGTTGCCCACGTAGAGCTCCACGTAGTCGGTGCCCAGCAGGGGCAGGAAGTCCTGTGCATCGGCCATGATCTTCTCCAGGCCGTAGTCGATGTCTTTCAATCCGGTTGCCATTGGGGTAGGGGATAGATGGGTCCTCCGAACGTTCGGAGCCTCAAAGTTCGGGCTTTTTATGGGGGAGTGGGGTGATGGTTGTCATCAAGCTTTGCCCTCGGCCTCGCGCAGATGCGAGATCGGCAGTGCTTCGACCTTGGCCGCCAGCTTCGCCATGAGCGTGCCGGGGTAGAGGAAGTAGAGCTTGTCGAGCTTCAGGTCCTCCAAAGCCACTTGCATCGATCGCGTGATGGTCGGTGCCGTGGTGCGCTTGATCTCCACGCCGATGCGCTTGCCCTTGTGCAGGAAGAACAGGTCGAGCTCCGCCCCGTTGTGCGTGGCGTAGTACCATGCCTCTCTGGGCTTGAATGCGCTCAGGACCTCTTCTACGGCGAAGCCTTCCCAAGAGGCGCCGATGATCGGATGCGAATGCAATGCATCCATGGTGCCTATGCCCTCCATGGCGTGCAGCAAGCCGGTATCTCGCAGGTACACCTTCGGCGCCTTCACCAAACGCTTCTTCGTATTGATGAACCATGGCTGCAGCCGCCGCACCATGTAGGTCTGCTCCAATGCGTCCACGTAGTTGCGTGCCGAGGATGCGGAGATACCCAAGGCCGTGGACATCTGGTCGGCGTTCCATTGCTGGCCGTGGTAGTGCGCGAGCATGCGCCAGAAGCGGCGCAGGGCGACCGGGGAAATGCCAAAGCCGAGGTTCCCCAGGTCGCGCTCCAGGAAGGTGGTGATGAAGTCGTTGCGCCAGGTGAGGCTGGCTTCGTTGCTCTTCGCGAGGAAGGAGCGGGGGAATGCGCCGCGCAGCCAGAGGTTGGACTGCCTTTTCTCCGGCACTTCGGAAGTATCGAAGCCGCGCACCTCGATGATCTCCACGCGTCCGGCAAGCGACTCCGAAGCCTGCCGCGCCAGTTCCGGCGAAGCGCTACCGAGCACGAGGAAACGCGCCTGCCTGCGCGAACGGTCGGCGAGCACGCGCAACTGTGGGAACAGGACCGGTTGGCGCTGCGCCTCGTCCAACACCACAAGGCCCTTCAAGTCCTGTAGCGCCAATGCTGGTTCGGCGAGCTGCTCCGCAGTGCCATGGTGCTCCAGGTCGAAATAGCGACCCGCCCCCTCGCTCATGAGTTGCTTGGCCAGGGTGGTCTTTCCGCACTGGCGCGGCCCCACAAGCATGACGATGGGGCTGCGCGAAAGCGCCTTGCGCAATCTGTCGAGCAATGCCTGCCTGATGACCATGGCTGAAAATCCACAACAAAGATGTGGATTTTCATGGATGAAGGGAAGCCCTTGTTTGGCGGGAGTGCCCATCCCCTGGCTCACCCCGGGTCGGGCTTAGACTTGGCCCCAGGCTACGACCAGGGGCTTCAAGCCCTCGGCTGGATCACCAGCCTGCGGGCTTTCCGCTTCTATCCCTCACGCTTGAGTGCGCTCAGGGGTTTCGGGTGAACCTCCTCCGTTTTGTTCATCAGAGCTTTCTGTCGAGGTGGGATTCGTGGGAGTGTCTGGTTCACCCGAATCCTCCCCTTCTCCAAGCTCCAGTGGTTGCCTGCCACCAGCCAAGCGCTCTATTGTTGCCGTGGTGGATGCAATGCTCTGTTTCTTCTCCCGGATGCTGATTTCTATTGCCCTATCACCTGGTGGAGCGTCCAACAGCCGGACGGTCAACTCGCCACCTTTGTTCATGAACTTCAAGATGTACTCAGTGGCCATTTTCACCGCTGCTAGAACATCACCACGGCGGTCGGCTTCGGTCCATCCGTAGTCCCGAACGAGCTCTTCGGCAATGGCCCACGCTTCAGTGCGAGCCCTCAATTTCGAGGCGGCTTCAATCTCCTTGGCAGGCTTTGTTAGGTCAGGGTTCTCCATGCGCCTAATCTCCAAGGCCAGCTTCCGTATTTCGAGGTATTTCTTGAGTACGTCGAGCGCCTTGTCCGCAGCCTTGGCGAAAGCAAAGGCCACAGCCGCTATTGTTCCCAATTGCAACAAGAGCGAACCCCGTGCGACCCGTTCAACCCGAACTGCACGGTCGTTTTCCTTGACCAACATTGCAAAGGCGATTAACACGTGATCCCACTTTGCTGCCGCCTTTGCGAGTTCCTCTAGCGTGCTTATTTCAGCTTCACCCTTGAACAGAACGTCAATGACGTTTCCGACGACCGGCTCCATTGCGACCTCACCAAGCGCCGGTGGAAATCCGGTCAACGTGCTGTGCAGTTGAGTGAGTTTCGCGAGATCCTGAGTGTACTTCTGCAACTTGGCCAATGCACTCTGCGGATTCTGATTTGCCTCAACGAATATCTCCTCCATAAGAGCTCGGCCACGTTCGCCAAACAAAGCATCAGCACCGACAGCCTGTAACGGACGCACGTGTTCAGCTCCGGCGACAGATGCGGTGACCGCCTCAAATTTTGGAATCAGTTCCTGCTTGGCCTGCTCTACTCGGGTTACCAATGCGGAACGATTGGCAACCGGCTGCCCTGCTGGTGTAGGCTGAGCGACTCTTGTAATTGCCTGAGTGGCCTTGGTAATGGACTGTGCTAATCCGTTGGATTGAATGGATTGAACCAGTACAGTAAGTGTCCGAAGGAGCTCCGCGATGTTCATTGTGGTGGACTTCTAGCAAAGGATGAAAGACAAAGTAACTCGACCTCATCTTTTTTCGCGTGAGGGATAGGAGCAAGTAGCCCGGAGCCGTCTTCGGCGAGGACTACTGCGGATAGCCCGACCCGAGGCTTTGCGAGGGGCACGCCCTACCCTTCGACGGGCTCAGGGTGACAACTCACTCCACCCAGCTGTTCCAGTACTTCCCGTCGTCGATCTTCAGCGCTTCCTCGGTCACCTGCAGGGGCTTGAAGGTGTCCACCATCACGGCGAGCTCGTCGGTGACCTTTTTGCCGATGCTGCGCTCCATGGCGCCGGGGTGCGGGCCGTGCGGGATGCCGGCGGGGTGCAAACTGATGTGGCCCGGGCCGATGTCGTTGCGGCTCATGAAGTCGCCGTCCACGTAGTAGAGCACCTCGTCGCTATCGATGTTGCTGTGGTTGTACGGCGCGGGGATGGCTTGTGGGTGGTAGTCGTAGAGGCGCGGGCAGAAGCTGCACACGACGAAGGCATCGGTCTCGAAGGTCTGGTGCACGGGCGGCGGCTGGTGCACGCGGCCGGTGATGGGCTCGAAGTCGTGGATGCTGAAGGCGTAGGGGTAGTTGTAGCCGTCCCAGCCCACCACATCGAAGGGGTGGCTGGCGTACACCAGCTCGTGCAGCATGTTCTGCTTCTTCACCTTGATCACGAAG
>JAEUSU010000038.1 GCA_016788635.1 Flavobacteriales bacterium
CTGCGTGGGTCAGTTGCTGGACTGCATGGGGGTGGCGGGTGGCCCTGCGCTGCCTGGTACGGCGTGCAGCGATGGCGACCCCTGCACCAGCAATGACACCTGGAACAGCTCGTGCCAGTGCGCGGGCACGCCCGTGCCGGACAGCGATGGCGACGGCCTGTGCGATGCGGTGGACAACTGCCCGGGGGTAGCCGGCCAGAACGGGTCGCCGTGCGACGATGGCAACGCGGCCACGATCAATGATGCACTGAACGCCTCCTGCCAGTGCGTGGGCACGGCTGTGACGATCGACTGCCTGGGTGTACCGGGTGGCGGGGCATTGCCGGGTACGCCGTGTGATGATGGCGACCCGCTCACAGTGCTCGATGAGTGGGATGGCAGCTGTTTCTGCACAGGGGTCGTACTTGCGGTGGATTGTCAAGGCGTTCTCGGTGGAACAGCGATGCCCGGAACGTCTTGTGATGATGGTGATCCCCTGACCGGTGATGACCTGTGGAACAGTGCCTGCGCATGCATCGGGCTACCCTTTGACTGCGCTGGTGTGCCAGGTGGTGGTGCATACATGGATCTGTGCGGTACCTGCGCAGGTGGTGGAACAGGCATTCTTCCCGACCCGGATACGGACGAGGACATCCTGCTCGACTGCATGGATAATTGTTCACTGGTGTTCAATCCGGACCAGGCGGATTTTGATGGTGACGGTATTGGTGATGCCTGTGACAACTGTGTGTGGATCTACAATCCCGACCAGCTCGATACCAATGGCGATGGAGTGGGCGATGCCTGTTCCACGGACCTCGTGACCACGGTGGTTGGTCCCGAAGGCCAGGCCGGACTCGCGGTCTTTCCGAACCCTGTGATGGACGTGCTGAACATCACCCACCTGCCTGCTGCGGCCGAACGGGTGCGTGTGGTGGACGCATTGGGAGCCCTGATCATGGATGTGCGCGCACAGCGCCAGCTCGACCTTGGCATGCTTCCATCCGCGGTTTACTACCTCATGGTGTGTGACGGTGACGGCCGCCAGCTGGATTGGGTGCGCATCGTGGTCCAGTAAGGCATGTGCCCCGGGTACAGGCCCCGAACCTCATGTGGCCAGGATACCGAGGATGCGAAGCAGGTCCAGGTCCACGGATCTCTTGTTGCCGATCGCTTCGTGATAAGGGGTGAAGATCACCTGCCCGTTCACCAGGCCGGCCATTTCATTTCCACGGCCTTCCATCAGCGCTTCTACAGCGGCCACGCCCAGCCGGCTGGCCAGTTCACGATCGGCCACGGTGGGTGAACCGCCTCGTTGAAGGTGACCGAGCACCGTCACGCGGATATCCTTTTCAGGCAATGCCGCGCGAACCGCATTCGCCACTGTCAGGGCGTCCCCGGCTTCGTCGCCTTCGGCCACCACCACGATCTGTGAGGATTTGGTCCGGGACGAACCCTTTAGGATCCCGATCAGTTCTTGAATGGTCTGCCTCTTTTCCGGGATAAGCACGTACTCCGCCCCACCGACCAAGGCGGAGCGCAATGCGATGAATCCGGAGTTCCGCCCCATTACTTCCACGAAGAACAGCCGATCATGCGAGGAGGCGGTGTCCCTGATGCGGTCAATGGCCTCCATGGCCGTATTGGTGGCGGTGTCGAAGCCGATGGTGATATCCGTACCCGCCAGGTCGTTGTCGATCGTGCCGGGCAGGCCTATGCTGCGCACGTCATGTTCCTTGTAAAGTACATCCGCACCAGCGAAGGTGCCATCTCCGCCGATGGCCACCAATGCATCAATACCATGTTGCTTTAGTTGCGAAGAAGCTTTTGCGCGGCCTTCAACGCTGCGGAACGCTTCACTGCGTGCCGAACGCAGCATGGTGCCACCGCGTTGGATGATGTTGCTGACATCCCGCACACCAAGTGGTTTGAATTCCCCTCTTATCATTCCGTCGTAGCCACCCCATATACCGCTCACCTGTTGACCGTGGAAATGGGCCGCCCGCACCACCGCCCGGATGGCGGCATTCATGCCGGGTGAATCCCCACCAGAAGTGAAAACTCCAATGTGCATGGTCGCTCACGCGACTCAAGTGTTGTCGCGCAGGTCAAAGAAAAGCCATGTGAAGTGGCTGTGGTCCTTCAGGTGGTTCCCGGTGGACCCTCTCCTGATCCGATCGCTTTTCGCAGGCGTTCCCTCATTCCGGTGAGGTGGGGGCACTGTCCTTTCAGCAGATCGCCCAGCACCACGCCCAATCCATATCCAGGGCCTACTCCAGCTGGCGCCTTCGCCAAAAGTGCCCGGATCGTGGACGGGTGCGCAAGGATCCCGTTCTCCAGACAGGTCCGGAACGAAGCCTCCAACGCACGGTCCGAGCTTTCCGGCTGGATCCGTTCCATGCATTGGCAAAGTTCACGGGCCAAGGCCGTGGTACCTTCATTTTGGCCGATCGCCCTTGCCGGGGCCAGTGCGAGCAGCACGGCCGTGAACAATACCCCCTTCAAGGATGTGGAATGGGAATGAAGGAGGGATGTCATGACCTGGCGTGAGGGGAAAATTAGGCAGTAGAAGTGATCGAAGCGGTCCATCTGGGACGATCGGTTCACACACCCGGCTTGTTCATAGCTGTACATTCGTGCCTCTAAGAATGAGCCGCACCTTTTTCACCTGGTCACTACTGACCGCAGTGTTGCTGCTTGTGGCACCGCGTGAGGTTTGGCATGCGTGCATGGAAGGCCATGGAACGCATGACGTTCCGAGTGATGCTCCACACAGTGCCGCTGACGAGGATTGCCTGCTATGCGACCTGGGCATGCCTGTTCTCGAACAGCACACCGTTGTTCAAGATCTCCCGGACCTGCCCCTGCAGGTCATGGTCTGGGCGGAAGGACCATTAGCCTGCGGGATCACCTTTGGCTCTCAGAGCAACGGACGCGGCCCCCCTATGGGCTGAATATGAGCCTTTGTCCTGCACCACCAGGACATGCTCCATGGGCCTTTGGTCCGGTCGTTCCACCATCGAAGTTCCGTTTTGCGGTATCCCGGTCACCGGTGGTTCCGTTGTTCATTCATGTTCGAAGTACGTTCCATACTCCTCTTCATGTTATTGGCCGCTTCCGCCACAAAGGCGCAGGACGCCCCTTGCGTTCTTGTGCTCCAGGGTAACGTGGTGGATGCTCACGATCGGTCGTCATTGTCCTATGCGGAGATCTACCTGCCGGAGCTGGAGCGCGGTACGGTGGCGGACGGGAATGGTGTGTTCGAGTTGAGCGGTTTGTGTCCCGCACCCCTGCGTATGCGTATAACGCATGTGGGCTGTGAGCCGGTTGAGGTCGTGGTGGACCCCCGTAGGGAAAAGCGTGTGACGATCCGGCTGGAGCATCACGTGGAGGAACTGAAAGTGATGGAGGTCCAGCGTGCGCGGCCGGACGAGAATGTGGGTCAAGCGCAGCGCACCTTGGACCGCGAGGAGCTGGCGCGGGCCAGTGGACGGACCCTGAGCGAATTGCTGCAGGCAGTGCCCGGGGTGAATGTGCTGGCCAGTGGGCCCACCATTGGCAAGCCGGTGATACATGGGCTAAGTGGAAACCGCATCCTGATCTTGAACCAGGGTGTGCGGCAGGAGGATCAACAGTGGGGTGCGGAGCATGCACCCGGTCTCGACCCCTTCAGCAGTGACCGCATCACAGTGGTGAAAGGTGCGGCCGCTGTTCAGTACGGCAGCGATGCCATTGGCGGTGTGATCATCACGGAACCGGTGGACCTGCCGCGTGACCCCGGAATTCGTGGCGAGTTTCAAGGCCTCGGACTTTGGAATGGCAGGGGAGGAGGAGGCCGAGCGCTTTTGCAGGGCGGTGTTCCAGCCTTGCAGGGCTTGGGTTGGCGGCTACAGGCAAGTACACGAAGGATGGGGGATAGTGAGGCGCCGGACTACGTACTGAACAATACCGGTGTGCGCGAGGCCGGAGTTTCGGGTGCGTTGGGTTTCCGTACCCATCGCCTGGAGACCACGGTGTACTACAGTTGGTTCGGTCGCGAACTGGGCATCATGCGCGCCGCGCACATTGGGAATCTCACCGATCTGTACAATGCCATCAACACTGGTAGGCCATGGTATGTAGGTGATTTCACTTACACCATCGATGCGCCCCGGCAGACCGCGCAGCACCTCCTGTTGAAAGCCGAACTGGGCTGGGCGATCAGCGATCGGAACAAGCTCGTGGCCACCTACGGCTATCAGGCCGATGACCGGCAGGAGTTCGACATCCGGCGGGCTGGCCGCAGTGCCACACCGGCATTGGACCTCTTTCTCGTGACACACACCGGCGATGTCGTGTTCAAGCACTGGCTGGGTCCACATGTGCACGGGCGCATGGGTGTATCAGGGGTGGTGCAGGAGAATAGCAACATCCCCGGGACGGGTGTACGGCCCCTGATACCCGACTACGACAAATGGACCCTGGGGATGTTCTTGCTGGAGCATGTACCCGTGAATGACCATTTGGAACTGGAGGCAGGTGCACGGTTTGAACGGACCCGGTTGGATGTGGTACGCTTTGATGTTAGCAACCAGCTCCAGACCCCCACCCATCAGTTCGACAACCATGCCATCAGTGTGGGAGCGAATTGGAGTATCTCGGACAGTGTGCGTTTGCGCATCAACGTGAGCTCGGCTTTCAGACCACCACACGTGAGTGAGCTCTATAGTGAAGGACTGCACCATGGTGCTGCCGCCATTGAAGTGGGGGATGCCACCTTGAAAGGCGAGCGCTCAGTAAAGGCCGTCTCCGACCTGGAGGTGATCCTCTGCGAGGGAAGGGTGCGAATTGACCTCACGGGTCATGTGGACCGCATAGACAATTTCATTCAGCTCACTCCAGCCGGGACGGAGCTCACCATACGCGGGGCTTTCCCCGTGTTCAGGTACAATGCCACCGATGCGCTGCTCTGGGGTGGTGACCTGGGTGCCCGGTACACCTTTGCTCCGCAGTGGACATGGCAGCTCCAGGCCAGCACTGTGCGTGGACGTGATCTCGAGCGTGATGAATGGCTGTTCCAGATGCCATCGGACCGCATGGAGAACAGCCTGTTGTGGAGCATGCCCCGGCGCAATGGTCGAGGTTCACTGGAATTGGGACCGGTGAGCCTGCTCGTACTGCAGCAGGAACGCATTCCGGTTGGCATGGACTTCACCGACCCGCCGGCGACCTACCATTTGCTCGGTTTCAATGTGAACTTGGAAGGACCGCTGGGTGGGAATGTGTTCCGTGCAGGTCTACGCGTCACCAATCTGCTGAATACCTCCTATCGCGACTACATGGACCGCTTCCGGTACTATGCGGATGCCAGAGGTATTGATGTGGCTCTTTGGTTCACCTACGTCCTTGGCACCCCATGAGAGACCCAATGCAGGAATGACACACCTCAATCGGATGCCTCATTACAGATCAGCGATGAACATTTTACAACCACGGATGACCGCTCTAACGAACATAACTACTCCCATAACATGCCCCTCATGAAAGGCCCAATTTCCCGTGCGATCGTCCCTATGGACATGCTGCCGTCGGCGTCCGCCCTCTTCACTGTGGTACTCCTGCTCGTGGCATGCAAGAAGGACAAGACCGACGCACCGGCACCCATTTCACCACCGAATGAGGAGGAGCTGATCACCTCCTTGTACATGCATTTCATTCCCACTGGTGGCGGGGATACGGCAGTGCTCTCCTTCGTGGATGCGGACGGCCCGGGTGGGCTTGCACCGGTGATCTCGGGCGACACGCTTCAAGCCAACACCGCGTACGGAGCATACATCCTGCTCCTGAACGAGTCGGTTTCACCGGCCGATACCATTT
The DNA here is from genome assembly GCA_016788635.1 of Flavobacteriales bacterium. Lineage (GTDB taxonomy): Bacteria > Bacteroidota > Bacteroidia > Flavobacteriales_F > PHOS-HE28 > PHOS-HE28. Next base: position 5,836 of record JAEUSU010000038.1, read on the forward strand.
CCAATGAAGTGGCTGTAGAGGCGGCGGAGCACCAGTTCTTTTTCAGCACGTCCGGTGGTGTGATCACATTCACAGGCTATGGTGATGTGGATGGCAATGGAAACCCATTAGGTCTGGTGAGCCTCTGGCAGACCGCGTTGACAGCAGGCCCGGGTTCGATCACCGTCACCCTGCGACATGAACCCGACAAGAACGGTGCAGGTGTGGCCTCAGGAGACATCACGAACGCAGGCGGGGAGACCGATATCGAGGTGACACTGCCATCGGTGGTTGAGTAGGCACATAAGGAACACGGGCAAGGGTCCGTTCTCTTTCCATGGGTGTCATCCTGCGCTCGGTATGGGCAGTGGTCGTATTCTCTTGGTCGTTTGTTTCATGTGGCGACCCGCAGCATGGTGTTCCATCCGTGGACCGACCGGTCCATGATGTCGACACTGCAGCAGTGGCCGGATCGCGCGTCACGCTCCAGCGACTGTGCGACAGCCTGGCCATTCCCAAGGACAGCGTGCATTTCCTCGTGCACAAAGACCAGCGGCGGTTCGTGGTAAAGGGCTTGGGTCGTGAACTGAAGACGTACCCCTGTGTGTTGGGCGAGCGGCCGGTGGGGGACAAGTTCCATCAGGGCGATCGCAGGACCCCTGAAGGGGTGTTCGGCTTCCGGGGCAAGCGTGTGCATGCGCAGTGGCACAAGTTCGTATGGATCGATTACCCCAACGCCGAGAGCTGGCGCAGGTACCATGAGCGCAAAGCAACTGGTGCCATACCCGCAGGAAAGGACATTGGTGGAGAGATCGGCATCCATGGCGTGCCCGCTGGCATGGACCACTGGATCGAAAGCGGTGTGGACTGGACCTGGGGTTGCATCGCCCTGCGCAATGCGGATATGGATGAGATCTATCCATTCATCCGCCTGGGCACCACCACCATCACGATCATGCCCTGAATCCGTTCAGTGCGGGAAAAGTTCGGCGTGGCCGGTGTGCGGGTCGGAGACGCGATCAAGTGTGATGCCGTCCAATTCCTGCAAGGCCAGTTCCAGGGTGGTGCGTACAATGCTGCCCTTCAGCAGGTGACCGCCCATGGTTCGACCCTGCGCATCAGACACGATCAGATGAAGGTGCGCTCCATTCTGCGCCAGCGTTCCGCTCATCGTACAGACCTCGAGGTCCTCGTTCATCAGGGTGCCTTCGGCATGTCCTGCAAAGCGCAGCATGGCTGGGCGAAGACTGCCCACGGCACCGAGCACCACGGCGCCTTGAACGCCATTATGAGCGATCCAGCTTTCAAGGGTATTGCGCACATCCTCGCCAGGCGTAAGGCGCAGCACGTGTACGGCCCCAGTCTTGCCCCTGGCCTCGATCACGCGTCGAAACCGTTGGGGAACTGCTGCTTCAATACGCCGATCCCCTCGGTCACCTTGTCCCGTTGCTCTGCCTTGAAGGCCCGCAGTCGATCAGCCAGCGCGGGGTCCGCCGTGGCGAGGATCTGGACGGCCAGCAGGCCTGCGTTGCGTGCGCCGTTCACGGCCACCGAAGCCACTGGCACCCCTGCGGGCATTTGAACGATGCTTAAGAGCGAGTCCCAGCCATCGATGCTGTTGCGGCTTTTGATCGGCACACCGATAACCGGCAGGATGGTCAGTGAGGCCACCATGCCGGGAAGGTGGGCGGCACCACCCGCACCTGCGATGATAACTTTCAACCCACGGTCCGCCGCCTGCCGGGCATACTCCACCATGCGCTCTGGCGTGCGGTGGGCGGATACCACGGTCAGCTCGAAGCGGATGCCGAACTCGGAAAGGGTGTCGGCCGCCTCTCGCATGACCTCCAGGTCGCTGCGGCTGCCCATGATGATGCCGGCCAGGATGCTCATGTGTTCATCGCGCACGTTGGTTCAATGCGCGCCGCGAAGTTCGGGCTTCCTACGCACCGTGCAACCCTCAGGCGGGCACCACGTGGGCATGCACCTTGGTCACGGCGATGGCCTGATCAAGGGATTGATGGTCCGGAGCCAGAATGGTGACATGCCCCATTTTCCGTCCGGTGCGGGTCTCACGCTTGCCATAACTGTGCACAAAAGTGCCTTCCATGTGCAGCACATCCTCCAGCCCCTTGATCTCCGGTGATCCAGTACCGCCTTCGCCCACCAGGTTCACCATGGCTGCATGGTGATGAAGGTTGGGTGATCCCAGCGGCCATCCCATGTATATCCTCAGCAACTGGTCGAACTGCGAGCTGGAGCAGGCTTCGATGGTATGGTGGCCGCTGTTATGCGCACGTGGTGCGGTCTCGTTCACCAGTACACGGCCATTCTGCGTTAGAAAAAGTTCAACGGCATAAAGTCCCGGTTCGCCGAAGGCCGAGGCCACGCGCTCGGCCAGATCTCGCGCTTTCTGAAGAATGTCATCCGGCACACGCGCAGGCGCGCGCAGGTGATCGACCAGGTTGAACCGAGGGTCGAACACCATCTCCACCGGATCGTAGGTCACCTGGGTGCCGGTCGCAGAACGCACCACAAGCACGGCAAGCTCCTTCTGCACCTGTACGCGTTGCTCCAGCACACAGGGTCCCGAAAAGGCCGTGCGGAGATCGGCCAGGGTATTCAACGGCATCACGCCACGCCCATCATACCCACCGGTGCGTGCTTTAAGAAAGGCGGGCAGGAGGTGGGCGTGTGCAGCTATGCCATGGGGTGCATCCACCAGTGCGAAATCGGCTGTGGGGATGCCGTGTTCGTGGTAGAATTGCTTCTGCAAGCCCTTATCCTGTATGATCCGCAGGACCCGTGACGGGGGTACCACTCGCTTGCCAAGGCCCTCCAATTCCTCCAATGCGCTCACGCTCACATGCTCGATCTCAATGCCCACCACGTCCGCGTCCTGGGCGAAGGCCATCACCGTGTCATGGTCATTGAAGGCCCCCTGGGTGAAGGAGGTGGCGATGTGCGCACAGGAGCAATGTGTGTCCGGATCAAGAACATGAACCTGGGCCTCATACCGCAGGGCGTTCTCGAGGAACATCCGTCCAAGCTGGCCACCTCCAAGAAGGGCGATGCGTGTTCTTGCCACCAGTTCGATCCCGGCTGTCCATGGTGGACCGCAGCGGGCGGCCAAAGATAGCCGGAGCGACTAGCGGCGGCGGCGGTTCACAAAGGAGCGCTTCACCGCGAAGAAGCGGTAGCCGATGGAGCCATGGACCCAGCGGTTCATGGGATAAACGACATTGTCATTTTGCCAGATGCCGGTCATTCCCTGGGTGTAGCGCACGCCAAAGTCCAGACCGGATATCAGTTCCAGCCCCAACCCGACGTGCAGTCCAAAATCCATGTTGCGGAACTGGTCGCGGATGTCCGCCTGGTCACCGTAGCCAGAGGAATGGGCATAGAGCAGATAGCCGGCGTACCCACCGGCCTGCAGATCGAATACAGGCGTGACGAAGTACTTAACTGACAACGGGAGCTGTACATATGCCGTGCGGACCAGTTGTTTCTGGTTCTCGCGCCGCGTGAGTTCGCAGCCCATGGCGGTCAAGAGCAGTTCTGGTTGAACCTCGACCTTGCGCAGTGCATAGAGTGGCATGTAAGCGCCAAGCGAACCGCTCAGTATGGGTTTCACAGCCAGCCCGGCCGCCTGCCAGGTGCTGGTACCTGCGGATGCTTTCAGCCCAATGGCCATTCCATGGCGTTGGGCCGAAACATGGCCATGTCCGAGGAACACGGGAAAGACGAAAGTGGTGAGGATGCGCAGGAGGCGCATGGGTAGGACTTTGAGCCATCCTTACGGACCATTGCCCCGATAGGTTGCATTGGGGCCATGCAGTGGGTGAATTTGCACCCCCATGTGGCGCCTGCCCGGGAAGTTCCTTCAGTCGCGGCGCTCCAGGTCGATCAGGAAATGATCGGCATAGCGAGCGGTCCATGCCCAGCTTCCGATCTTTTCATCCCAGTGCATCAGGTGGTTCAGCATCCGTTGCCCGGGTGGGTCATTGCTTTCCACGAAAGCAGGCGGGACAAAGAAACCGATGGGGCGGATGTTTACCAGACGGAATCGTTCGGTGAACGCGGCCATGAACCGCCGTGGGTGGTGATACCAGAGCTGGGCACCACTGCCGCTCAAACTGTTCCAGATGGGGTCATGGCGGCCGCGACGGAACGCATCGTGCCATCGGCCCCGCCTCAGAAAGTGGAGCGTCTCACCGATGCAGCGGTCGGGCATTACCACGGCCACGAACCGGCCGTGCCGCACAAGCGCCTCCGCGATCGGTCCGGCCAACGCGTGAAGATCTTCCGGGGCCACATAATTCAGACCACCCATGTCGGACAGGACCAACTGGAATTCGTTGCGCCACCCACGCTGCCTCAACTGGCTGAACGCGATCAGCTCATGTGAGACCAGGTGCTCCACGCCATGCTGCCTGGCCGTGCCCCGCGCCATCTTCAGCATTTCCTCGCTGATGTCCGTAGCCACGACATGGTGACCTCTACGGGCCATGTAGGCGGCATCAATGCCAGTGCCGCTGTTCAGATCGAGCACCTGCTGCCCGGGTGTGTGCAGCAGGGGGTCCAGGTATCGCCAGACCATGCGCCGTTGCGCCATCGCGATGCGGCTGAAGGCGAACTCCCGATCGTAGGCCGAAGCGGGCTCAACGGAGAATGGATCCACCATGGAGTATATGGGGTGGACGCAAGTTAGGCCTGCAGGGCTGCCTATGGACAGTCCCTTACCGGGTCATTTCGCCAGCTGGGCGATGGCTCTGGCTGGATCGGCCGCACCGAAGACGCTGTTGCCGGCCACCAGCACGTCCGCCCCGGCCTCGACCAGCTTCAAGGCATTCTCTGCGCCCACGCCACCATCGATCTCGATCAGGGCCTTGGAGCCCGTGCGAGAACGGAGTTCATTCAACTGTGCGATACGATCGTAGGTGCGCTCAATGAATCGCTGCCCTCCGAAGCCAGGATTCACGCTCATGAGACAAACAATGTCCACATCGGCGAGCACGTCCTCCAGCAGGTCCACACGCGTATGGGGATTGATGGCCACGCCGGCCTTCATGCCCGAGGCCTTGATGGCCTGGATGCTTCGATGCAGATGTGGACAGGCCTCGTAATGCACGGTGAGGTGGTCGGCCCCGGCTTCTCGAAAAGCCGGGATGTACCGATCCGGTTCCACGATCATCAGGTGTACATCGAACGGCTTATTCGCAAGACGACGAATGCTCTTTATGACAGGCAGGCCGAAACTGATGTTCGGTACGAATACCCCGTCCATCACGTCGATGTGGTGCCAGGCAGCCGGGCTACCTTCGATCAGCTCAACGGCCTTGCCCAGTTCGGCGAAATCGGCGGAAAGCAGGGAAGGGGCGAGCAGGTGGGTCATGTTGCCTGCGAAGGTATCCTGCGCGGGCCTGTCCACGGTCGCGATCAGCCGAGGTAGGCGCGCAATACCACGCTCCGGCTGGTGTGCTTCATGCGTCGGATGGCCTTCTCCTTGATCTGGCGTACCCGTTCGCGCGTCAGGTCGAACTTCTGCCCGATCTCCTCCAGGGTGTGCGGCTGGTTCCCAGCCAGGCCGAAGTACAAGCGTATCACATCCGCTTCGCGGGCGCTCAAGGCTTCCAGCGAGCGCTCGATCTCCACGCGCAGGCTGTCGGTCATCAGGGCCTCTTCGGGGTCCGGCGTGTCGTTGTTGCGCATCACGTCCAGCATGGTGCCGCTGTCATCTCCTTCGCGAAGAGGGGCGTCCATGCTGACATGTTTGCTGGTATTGTTCAGGCTGAGCTTCACCTCCTCCAGGGTCATTTCCAACAGTTCGGCCAGTTCCGTGGCCGTGGGCGCACGTTCGAATTCCTGTTCCAACTTGGCAAAGGCCTTGTTGATCTTGTTGATCGACCCGATCTTGTTCAAGGGCAGGCGAACGATGCGGGCCTGCTCCGCCAGGCTCTGCAGGATCTGCTGCCGGATCCACCACACGGCATAGCTGATGAACTTGAAACCACGGGTCTCGTCGAACCGGGTGGCGGCCTTGATCAGGCCGAGGTTGCCTTCACTGATCAGGTCCGGCAGGGTGAGGCCCTGGCCCTGGTACTGTTTGGCCACACTGACCACGAAGCGCAGGTTGGCCTTGCAAAGGGCCTCAAGTGCATCCTGGTCGCCCTGTTTGATGCGCTGGGCAAGCTCCACCTCCTCCTGGGCGGTGATGAGCTTCACCTTGCCGATCTCGGTCAGGTACTTATCGAGCGACGGGGTGTCGCGGTTGGTGACCTGCTTAGAGATCTTGAGTTGGCGCATACGACCCATGAGCGGTGACGTGTTGTTGGTTTGGAGCGAGCCGTTCAACGGTCCACGACCCCTGCCGGTTACGTGCACGTCAAGGGGGAAGAAGCGAAAAGCCGCCCACCTTGCGGTGGACGGCTTTTCGATACTCCTTTGTCAGTGCGGCGCTCAATCACGACGCGGGCCGCGATCACGGCGCGGACGGTCGCCCCTGTCACGGTGCTCACGTCCTTCACCCTCGAACGCGGGTTCGCGTTCCACCCAGCCCTCAGGCTTGGGCAGCAGCACACGGCGGCTCAGCTTCAGTTTGCCTGTGCGCGGATCCTTGCCGGTGACCTGGAATTCGATGATCTCGCCTTCCTTGATCACGTCCTCCACGCGCTCGATGCGTTTCCAATCCAATTCGCTCACGTGCAGCAGCCCATCGGTCCCGGGCACCACTTCCACGAAGGCGCCGTAGGGCATGATGGTCTTCACCTTGCCCTTGTACGTGGCGCCCACCTCGGCTTGGGGCGGGAAGGCGATGGCCTTCACGCGCGTCACTGCGGCCTCCAAGGCGGCCTTGTTGTCGCTGGCGATCTCCACCACGCCACGGCCTTCCACCTCGTCGATGCTGATCTGTGCACCGGTCTCGGCCTGGATCTCCTGGATCACACGGCCACCCGGGCCGATGATGGGGCCAATGCTCTCCTTGGGCACCTCGAAGGTGACGATCCGCGGAGCGTGCGGCTTGTAGTCCGCTCGCGGGCTGTCCATCGTCTTGAGCATCTCGCCCAGGATGTGCAGACGGCCTTGACGGGCTTGTTCCAGTGCTTGGGCCAATACCTCGTACGGCAGGCCGTCCACCTTCATATCCATCTGGGTGGCCGTGATGCCCTTGGCCGTACCACAGATCTTGAAGTCCATGTCACCCAGGAAGTCCTCATCACCGAGGATATCGCTCAGGATCGCATGCCGGTTGCCGTCGCTGATCATACCCATGGCGATGCCGCTCACCGGCGCCTTGATCTTCACGCCGGCATCCATCAGGGCCAGCGTACCACTGCACACGGTGGCCATTGAGCTGCTACCATTGCTTTCCAGGATGTCGCAGTTCAGGCGGATGGTGTACGGATTCTCAGGAGCGCTTGGGATCACCGGTTTGAGGGCGCGTAGCGCCAGGTTGCCATGGCCCACCTCGCGGCGGCCGGGGCCGCGGATCGGCTTCACCTCACCGGTGCTGAAACTGGGGAAGTTGTAGTGCAGCATGAAGTTCTCGCTACCCTTCCGCGTGGCGAGGTCGATGGTTTGCTCATCCAGCGAGCTGCCAAGCGTTACCGTATTGATGGCCTGCGTTTCGCCTCGGGTGAAAACGGCGCTGCCGTGGGTGCCAGGGAGCATGTCCACCTCGCACCAGATCGGGCGGATGTCCGTGGTCCGGCGGCCATCGAGACGCGCGCCTTTGTCGAGCACCACATTGCGCACCGCCTTCTTCTGCACCTTTTTGAAGTAGCGCGCCAGCATGGCCTTGTCGGCCTTTTGTTCGTCGGTAAGTGTGGCCAGGCATTCCTCCTTCACCTTGGCGAAGTTCTCGCTGCGCTGCTCTTTGCTGCTGGGTTGCAGGGCCAGGTCATAGTAGCGCTGGTAGCAGAAGTCGTGGATCTGCTTTTCCACCCCCGCATCATTGTTCTCGTGCTGGTAGGTGCGCTTCACCTGGCTCTTGGGCACGGCAGCGCTCAGTTCGTTCAACACGCGGCAATGCGTCTTGATGGCGGTGTGGGCCACTTTGATCGCCTCGATCATATCGGCCTCCTGCACCTCCTTCATCTCGCCCTCCACCATCAGGATGTCCTTCTCGGTGGCGGCCACGATCAAGTCCAGATCAGCGCGCTCGCCCTCACCTGCGGCGGGGTTGATCACATAGCGGCCGTCAATACGGGCCACGCGCACTTCGCTCACCGGCCCATCGAAGGGGATGTTGCTCACGGCAAGAGCGGCGGCACCGGCCAGACAGGCCAGGGCATCGCTGTGGTTCTTCTTGTCCGTGCTCATCAGCATGATCTGCACCTGGGTGTCCCCGTGGAAATCGTCCGGGAACAAGGGCCTCAGGGCGCGGTCCACCAATCGGCTCACGAGGATCTCGTGGTCGCTGGGGCGTGCCTCACGCTTGAAGAAGCCGCCCGGGAACCGGCCAGCCGCGCTGAATTTTTCGCGGTATTCCACTTGGAGCGGCAGAAAGTCGATGCCTTCGCGGGCATCTTTTGTGGCCACCACGGTAGCCAGCAATATGGTGTCGCCCATGCGCACGGTAACGCTGCCGTCGGCCTGTTTGGCCAGTACGCCCGTCTCGATCACGATCGGGGGTTTGCCATCGCCCAGGTCGATGGTCTTGATGATGCCTGTAGGTCTCATGTCTTCTGTTTTCCTCTAGTGTTTCCTCTCGTTTATCCTCTGTTGTAGCAAAAGGGGCGACCGTGCCTCACGATCGCCCCCTGTTCAATTCAATATTTACTCGAACGGCGCCGGCGTATATCCGCCGGAACGCTTGGGTTACTTGCGCAGCCCCAGCTTGGCGATGATCGCCCGGTAGCGCTCGATGTCGTGTGTGCGCAGATAACCCAGGAGCTGCTTGCGCCGGCCCACCAGGTTCATCAGCGCCATTTCGGTGGCCTTGTCCTTTTTGTTGGTGCGCAGGTGCTCGGTCAAGTGCTCGATGCGCTTGGTGAACAGGGCGATCTGGCTTTCAGCACCGCCGGTATTGGTGGCGGCACCTCCGAATTCCGTGAACAGCTCGTGCTTGGCCGCTTTCGTCAGTTGCATGGTCTAGGCCTTGGTTTTCAAGTTCGAGGCGCAAATGTAAGGAAGATAATGAGGCCCCCAAGCAACCGCAGGCACCCTCAGTTCCGGAAGAAGCCGAGGACTTGTGAAAGCTTGGCCTTCAGTTCCTTACGAGGCACAATGAGGTCCAGAAAACCGTGCTCCAGCACGAATTCGCTGGTCTGGAAGCCCTCGGGCAGGTCGCGGCCGATGGTCTCGCGTACCACTCTGGGTCCCGCAAAGCCGATCAAGGCGTTCGGCTCGGCGATGTTCAGATCGCCCAACATGGCATAACTGGCCGTTACTCCTCCAGTGGTGGGGTCTGTCAGCAGGCTGATGTAGGGGAGCCGTTTCTTGGCTAGCTGAGCCAGCTTCGCGCTGGTCTTGGCCATTTGCATCAGGCTGAACCCCGCTTCCATCATGCGGGCCCCTCCGCTTTTGCTGATGATGATCAACCCGCACTTGCGCTTCATGGCCTGGTCGGTCGCCAGGGCGATCTTCTCGCCCACCACACTGCCCATGCTGCCACCAATGAAGCGGAAGTCCATGCAGGCGATCACCACTTCCTGACCGTTCAGCTTGCCGTACGCAGCGCGCAAGGCATCGTTCAACCCGGTGTCTTTGCGGGTCTTGGACAGACGGTCCACGTACTTCTTGGTGTCCTCGAATTTCAACGGGTCGCCGGCGATCAACTCCGGGGCGATCTCCTTGAACCTCTGCTCATCGAACAGCAGGGCGAAATACTCCGCGCTTCCGATCTTCTCATGGTGGCCGCATTTGGGGCATACCCAGAGATTCTCCTCATGGTCGTCGCTGGTCACCACCTCCTTGCATTCGGGGCACTTGTACCAGAGGCCCTCGGGGGTCTCCTTCTTCTCCTCGGTGCTGGTGGTGATGCCCTCCTTGACGCGCTTGAACCAACCCATGAGTGCAAAGATGGAAGCTGGAGAATGAAAGCTGAAATGGAATGCCGTGAGCTATTCAGCCTTCGGCCTTATTTCTACTTTCTGCTCAAGCAATGGTGACTTTACTATCGAGATAAACATCCTGGATGGCGTTGAGCAACTGGACGCCTTCCTTCATGGGGCGCTGGAAGGCCTTGCGCCCGCTGATGAGGCCCTGGCCGCCCGCTCGCTTGTTGATCACCGCGGTCTTCACCGCTTCAGCCATGTCGCTGGCGCCGCTGCTGGCACCGCCACTGTTGATGAGCCCGATACGGCCCATGTAGCAGTTGGCCACCTGGTAGCGGCACAGGTCTATCGGGTGGTCGCTGCTCAGGTCGCTATACACCTTCTTATGGGTCTTGCCGTAGCCGCTCAACGCGTTGTACCCTCCATTGGTCTCGGGCAGCTTCTGCTTGATGATATCAGCCTGGATGGTGACACCCAGGTGATTGGCTTGACCGGTGAGGTCGGCTGCGGTGTGGTAATCCTTGCCATCCACCTTGAACCCGCTGTTGCGGATGTAGCACCAGAGAATGGTGGCCATTCCCAGCTCATGCGCGTGCTGGAAGGCCTCGGCTATCTCGGTGATCTGGCGGGTGCTTTCGTCGCTGCCGAAGTAGATGGTGGCGCCCACGGCCACGGCGCCCATATCCCACGCGCTTTCCACCGTGCCAAAGAGCACCTGATCGAACTTGTTCGGCAGGGTCATCAATTCGTTGTGGTTGATCTTCACAACGAAGGGGATCTTGTGCGCGTATTTGCGCGCCACGCTGCCGAGCACGCCATAGGTGCTGGCTACCGCATTGCATCCACCTTCGATCGCGAGCTTCACGATGTTCTCCCCGTCGAAGTATATGGGGTTGGGGGCGAAACTGGCCGCCGCGCTGTGTTCGATGCCCTGGTCAACGGGCAGAATGCTCATGTACCCCGTATTGGCCAGCCGGCCATTACCATACAGTGCTTGAATGGAGCGCAACACCTGCGGGCTCCGATTGCTGCCTGCAAAGCACCGGTCCACGAAGTCCGGCCCGGGCAGGTTGAGGCTGTTCTTGTCTATGGTCTTGCACTGGTGGCCCAGCAGTTGACTGGCCTCCGCACCCAGCAGTTCTTCCAGCTGGCTCGTCTTCAGGGTCTGCATCCGCAATGGCGTTGGAGAGGCGGCAAATGTAGGGAACGGCCACCGCGGCAGGGAGGCGTCCACCTCAGAAGGGGTATCCGATACCCAGGTTCAAGATCACCTGGGGTTTGTAGTTGGCGGCATAGCCGTATCGTTCCAGGAACTGCTCTTCGAAGCGTTCCTTCGATTGGAAGAGCCAGCGTTCGCCGCGCGGCATCGAGGGGTCCTTGGTCTGCAGGCCCAGGTCGAAACGGATCAGGAAGAAATCGAAGTTCAGACGCAGCCCCAGGCCTGTTCCCACCGCAAGTTCGCTGATGAAGTCCCAGGCGAAACCACTGCCCGGTTGCAAGGGGTCTTCCTCCACCAGCCAGATGTTACCCACATCGGCGAAAAGGGCTGCTTCAAAATAGCTGAAGAGCTTGAACCGGTACTCGACGTTCCCTTCAAGCTTCACCTCACCAATGCGGTCGAAGGCGAGCAGGGGCGCGAAGAATGACCCCGGGCCGATGGTGCGTGCCCGCCAGGCTCGCAGGCCATTGGCACCACCAACGAAGAAACTCGTCTCGAACGGTAATACACCGAGGTTGCCATAGGGAACACCCACTCCCGCAGCACCGCGAAAAGCCAAGGTTCGGGCTTCATCGAACCGCAGCCGGTAAGCGAACTCGTCGTAGACCTTCACGAACTGCGCGTAGCGGATCCCTGCCAGGGTGTAAAAGCTGTTGCCAGCGGTGTCGGTGCTCATGGGCGCGTCCACCAGCCGGTCAATGGCGTTCGTCAGATTGCCCGAAGAGGTGACCGTGAGCTGGTTGAAGTAACTGTTGCGCTTGGGGCGTGCGTCCTGCGTGTTGTAGGTGAAGGTGTAGCGCATGCCCAGGATGAAGTGGTCCGTATAGCTGTCCGTGAGCACCGGGTTGTTGGAGTCGCGTAGGAACTGCTGGAACTCAGGGGTCAGGAAAGGGATCTTCACCAGGTTCACCTCCATGGGGAAGATGCCATGCCGTTTGTAGCGCGTTTCATTGAACTCCCAACCGAAGGAGACTTTGGCCAGTGTGCGGGTAAAATCCGGTCGTCGTTGGTAGTTATAGAGCAGGTTGATGGTGGTGCGCGGCGAGGTGGACTTCGCGAATTTGCCCGGTAGCAGGAAGCTGGGGAACGCGATGGTGACCTCCGGCCCAATGGTGACCGTGTTGAACAGGCGCTGGGTACCGGTGAGCGGGATCACGTTGTCCGTGCCCATGGTGGAGCCCGTGAAGCTCTGCTGGGCTTCCAGGCCGAGTGTGAGCGAGGCTTGTATGGACCCCATGCCGCGCAGCAGGTTGCGGTGTCTGTAAGACAAGCTCGTGGAGGTGCCCAAAAAGCCCCCCCGGTTGGTCATGTACAGTTCGGCAGCCGTGCTTTGGGTCTTGCTGGGCAATAGGTCAATGGTGCAGTTCACGCGGTCCTTGGCGTTCGTGCGCAGGGTATCGTAGCGGATATCCACCCGGTCGAACACACGCAGGGTGGTAAGTCGCCTATAGGTCCTGTCGTTCAGGCTTTGCTGGTAGCGATCGCCGGCCTTCAGGAAGACGGTGTTCGTAAGAGCGTTGGGTTTGTAGGGTGGTTTGAGGCCTCGGTAGATGATCTCATACCCATCATGCACCAATGTGTCGGGGTCCATCCCGCTTGTGCGTTCATCAATGGGAATGATGTTCAGTCTAACCCGGTCCAGGTGAAAGAACGTAGCCTCCGGCGTGCCTGTCAGCACGCCGCCATCGCGGGTCAGGGAGCGCTCCACCAGCACGATCAGGTCCACCTGGCGCTTGCCCACTGTGGTGTCGGCATCGAATCGCACCATGTCCCGAGTGATGAACAGGTAACCGAGCTCGCGCAGGCGCTCGGTCACGCGTTCGCGTTCCTTGTTCAAGCGTTCAGCGCTGAAACGGTCACCCGGCTTGAGCACGGATTGGTCCTGTACGCGATCGAGGTAGTCCTGGATGGTGGGATCGTTGACGCGTACGGTGATGTTCCTCAGCCGGTGCGGCACGCCAGGGAACAAGCGATATCGCACCGTGGCCTTGCGACCGCGATATATCGTGGTATCCAGCACCTCGGCACTGAAGTAGCCTTCCTTCTGAAGTTGAAGCCTGATCTGCTCCGCGCTCTTGCGTGTAAGCAGGGTGTCCAGGATGACAGGTGCTTCGCCCACCACCTCACGCAGCCAGTTGTCCGTGCATCGCCCATAAGGCACCGGCTCCTTTCCCTTAGCCGTCCGTTTCGCGTTCCGTTGGTCGGTGCGTGCGTTCTTGCGTTCCTGGCGGGGCCCCACTTTGGCCGGGTCGGGGATGTTGTAGGCCTGCAAGTAGAAGCGGTAGCCCAGCACGCGCTTGTTGGGCTTCTGCTTCACTATGCTCATCAGTGCATCGGGCTCAAGCTCCAGCGCACCTTTACTGCCGGCCGCATCCAGCTTGTTCCGTATCAGTAGATGGGCGTCCTGGGGCAATCGACGGGTGGGACTGCAGGCCGCCAGTGCCCAGGCCATCAGGAGGCCGATGGTCAGGCGGTGGGCTATCCTCATGCTTTTCAGGCGGCGATTACGGGCCGAACTGGCGATCTTGCGGTCCAAGTTCGAGACGGTGCCCAAAGATATCCGCCCCCCGATGCCCACACGGGCCGAGCTCCAGCGCGTTCGTGACCTGCACGATCGCAAGGGGCGCATGGCGCAGGGAAGATTCCTGGTGCAGGGCCCCAAACTGGTGGAAGAGCTGTTGCGCAGTGGCATGCATGTGGAGGCGATCTACGCGACCGATGAGGTGGCGAAGAAGACCGGCCGGCCGGATGTGGTGGTATTGCCGCAGCATGAATTGGACCGCATCGGCACGTTGGAGAGCGGCAATACGTTGGTGGCCGTGGTGCGCCTGCCCGAGCCCCCGCCTTTCCGAACGCCAACTGGTGGTGAGGTGGCGCTCGCCTTGGACGGCGTGACAGACCCGGGCAACCTGGGCACTGTGATCCGGGTGGCCGATTGGTTCGGGATCCAGCAGGTGTGGTGCGGCGCAGGCTGCACGGATCCTTACGGCCCCAAGGCAGTGCAGGCCAGCATGGGTTCCATTTGCCGCGTGCACGCGGGGCAGGTGGAATTGCCACAGGCTGTGCGGGATTGTGCGAAGGCGGGTATCCATGTGTTCCTTGCCGAGATGGAGGGTGAGCCCTTGTACTCCGCCACCCTGACAAGGCCGGCGCTGGTGGTGCTCGGCAGCGAGTCCCACGGCATTTCTGCGGAAGTACGCGCTGCCGGTGGTACTGCGCTCACCATTCCTCGCATGGGCAGGGCTGAATCGCTTAATGTGGCCATGGCGGCCTCTTGCATCTGTGCGGAATTCGCACGGCGTACATGGGGCGCTCAAGCGTAACGAAGGGCCGCTTGCTCCACCACGCGCAGCCCGTCCATGGCGGCGCTTACGATACCACCGGCATAGCCTGCACCTTCACCGCAGGGAAAGAGCCCTTGCAGGTCCGGATGTTCCATGCGCACGGGATCACGTGGTATGCGCACCGGTGAGCTGGTGCGGCTTTCCACCGCCACCACCAACGCTTCCTGGGTGAGATAGCCCGGCATTTTGCGACCAAAGGCCTGGAACGCTTCACGTAAGCGGGTCGCGATGGGCGCGGGCAGCAGTTCATCCACACGGAAAGGGACGATGCCCGGCGGGTAACTGCACGCCGGAAGGTCGGAGCTGGAGGTTGCGTGCACGAAATCGGTGAGCCGCTGCGCGGGTGCACTTTGGCGACGGCCGCCTGCCTCCCACGCAGCGCGTTCCATAGCCTGCTGGAAACGGACACCCTCCAGCGGATCACCGGTGGTTCCGGCCGGCCATTCCACCACGATGCCCGAGTTGGCGAACAGGTTGTTGCGTTTGCTGGGGCTCCAGCCGTTGGTCACCACCTCGCCGGGCGCCGTGGCACAGGGCGCAATGATGCCGCCCGGGCACATGCAGAAGCTGTACACACCCAGGCCTTGGACTTGGTGCACCATCGAATAGCTTGCTGCAGGCAGATGCTCCTCCCGTGGGCATTGGTGGTAGCGGATCTGGTCGATGAGGTCCTGTGGGTGCTCCACTCGCACCCCTAAAGCGAAGCCCTTCGACTCGATGCGCACACCTTTACGAAGCAGCAGCTCGAAGATGTCCCGCGCGCTATGCCCGGTGGCCAGCACGGTGTTCAAAGCCCTGTGTTCGCTCCCGTCCGCGCACTGCACGCCGATCATGCGGCCCTCTTCCGTCAACAGGTCCGTAACGCGTGCGTTGAAGTGCACCTCGCCGCCGCAGTCCAGGATGTGCTGCCGCATGGCGGTGATGATGCCCGGCAATTTGTTGGTGCCGATGTGCGGATGGGCGTCGATGAGGATGTCCGGCGAGGCGCCGAAAGCCACCAGGGTGCGCAGCACGCCCTCCACATCGCCACGTTTGTGGCTGCGGGTGTACAGTTTGCCATCGCTGTAGGTGCCGGCCCCACCTTCCCCGAAGCAGTAGTTGCTGTCCGGGTCCACCACGTGATCCTTGTTGATGGCGGCCAGGTCGCGCCGCCGGGCGCGTACGTCCTTGCCGCGTTCCAGGATCACCGGCCGCAAACCACGCTCGATGGCTCGCAAAGCGGCGAAGAGCCCAGCTGGCCCGCAGCCTATGATCAGCAGCACGGGACAGCCGCTCACATCCCGCGCCGCGGGTGGGGGCACCTGGTCATCCGGTAGTTGGTGCGCACGGGTGTAGCGCACCAACAGGCGGAAACGCGGTTGGCGGCTGCGGGCATCAATGGAGCGCCGTTCAATGCGCCAGGCACCCAGTTGACCGCTCTGAAGCCCTGCTTCGCGCAGCACGGCCTCCTTTACCGCCACGGGGTCCATGGCATGGGAGGGCGGCAGCACCACTTCCACAGTGCGTGTGTCCGTTGCCGTCATGGCCGATCAGCCTTCGAAGGTGAGCGTGAACACCCAGTTCTTCGTGCGCAGGCTTTCCAATGGCGCGCTGAAGCGGGTATTGTCGTCGATCAGCAGGTTGGGGATACCCAGGCAGTATTTCAGTTCGATGCCGAACTTGAAGTAGGTAAGGAAGAAGTCGAAACCGCCACCGGCCTCCACGGAGTAATCATACTTCTGGAGCTTGATGACGATCTCGTCGTCGATCTTGTTGTTCACGTCCTTCTTGGTGGCCATGTCGATGCTGAACTTGCCCCCTCCGATCAGGTACACGGCCAGGTTGTTTATCCTATCGCTCCGCAGCTTCAGAAGAAGGGGGAACTCCAGGTAGGTGCTTTCCACCGACTTGTCGAAGATGGCCGTCTTCCCATTGCTCTTTCGGAACTCGTAGTGCAGCACGCGGTCCTGGAAGGAGAGCGAGGGCAGGAAGCGCAGGCTGAGGTTATCGTTCAGGTTCAGGGAGGTGACGATGCCCAGGTTGAAGCCGGGCTGGCGCACATGGTCCACCGTGAGGATGGAATCGGTGAAAGGGGCCGTGGGCTTCAGCTGCACGATGAAGTCAGCGCTGTTCACGCTGAGCATGAAGCCGAAATGCAGGCGCCGCATGTCGAAATTGGGCAGGTTCTCCGTCCGGATGCGCTTCTGCGCCTGGGCGGAGAGGGAAAGCACCAGGATGCCGAGGGCACAGAGCAGATGGCGGCGAAGGGCGGTCATCGAAGGTGCGAAGGTAGCCGAAGCGCCCACCGCGACGGTAGGTGTGCCCACCGGGGCACAACGCAGGGGACGTGATGCTGTTGTGCGGCTCAGCGGCGCGCGGTGTACAGGTGCGCAATGCCACCGCTCAATGGCCGCGCATGGCCTTCGTGCCAGCCGCTGCGTTCCAGAACGTTCAGAAAGGCGCGGCCATCGGGGAAGGCGTCCACGCTGGCGGGCAGGTAGGTGTAAGCGGCGTTGTCCCGGCTCACCAGCCGGCCAATGGCCGGCATCACGCGGTGGAAATAGAAACGGTAAAGACCTGCGATGGGCCAGGCATGCGGACGTGAGAATTCCAGCACCAGGATACGGCCCCCGCTCCGCGTCACACGGGCCATTTCGCTCAGGCCGGCCCCGAGGTCCTCGAAATTGCGCACCCCGAAACTGGCCATCACGGCGTCGAACGTGCCATCGGCGAAAGGCAGCCTGGCCGAATCCGCGCGCAGGAGTTCCACCCGGCCTTCCAGGCCACGTTGTCGCACCTTTTCACGACCAAGCCCCAGCATGCCTTCGGAGATGTCCACGCCGGTCACCTGCGGTACATGGCGCGCAGCCATCAAGGCCAGGTCAGCCGTGCCTGTGGCCACATCCAACACGCGTTGCACGGGCTCCGCACGCAGCGTGCGGATCACCTTTCTACGCCACGCCTGGTCAATGCCCAGGCTGAAGACGCGGTTCAACAGGTCGTATTTCGGCGAGATGCGGTCGAACATAAGCTCGACCTCCTCGCGCTTGCTGGCACCGGTCCCGTAAGGGGTGGGGGTGGTCATGCTTTCGCCGTGGCCAGGAGTTCGCATTCGCGGAGCAGCTGTTCCCGGTCAACAGGCACCACGCCCACATGTTCGCACACCAGTCCACCGGCCAGGTTGGCCCATGCGGCCAGTGTATGCAGGTCGGTGCCTGCCGCCAGACAGAGTGATGCCACGGCGATCACTGTATCACCCGCACCGCTCACATCAGCGATCTCGCGTTTGTGTGCGGGCAGTGCCACCTCCTCGCCGCCCCGATGGGCGTATACGCCGTGCTCGCTTAGCGTGATCAGGGAGGTGGCATTGCCCAGCCGCTGCTCCAGTCGGGCCACAGCCTGGCGCACGGCTTCCCGGTCACCGGCGGCCACATCGACCTTCAGTCCTTCACGCAACTCCTTCAGGTTCGGCTTGAAGAGGTCAACACCGGAATAGGCGAAGAAGTTCCGCTTCTTGGGGTCCACGGCCACCGGCACGCCAGCGGCTTTCGCAGCTGCGGTGATGCGCGCGATGCCACCGATGGTCAGCACGCCTTTGTCGTAGTCCTCGAACACAAGCACGCCCGGCCGGTGACGTTCGATCAGCATGGTGACGAGGTGCACCAGGGCATCCTCGTCGGTGGCCGTCAATTCATTGTCCTGTTCATCGTCCACCCGCACGATGTGCTGGTGCCCGGCAATGACGCGCGTCTTGATGGTGGTCTTGCGGTGCGACGAACGCATCAATCCTTCCGTGGAGAGCTCGGCCTGGCCGAACAAGGTGGCGATGCGTTCCGCGGCCGCATCCTGGCCGATCACGCTGGCCACGATAGGGGTGGCACCGAGGGCGTGCAGGTTCAGGGCCACGTTGGCCGCACCGCCCAGCCTTTCGCTGCGGTCGCTAACCTGCACCACGGGCACCGGTGCTTCCGGCGAGATGCGGTCCACACGGCCCCACAGGTAGGCGTCCACCATCACGTCGCCCACCACCAGCGCCCGGGTCTTCCGGAAGCCATCGAACAGGGTGCGGGCCGGGGTGGACATGGCTTAATACAGGCAGGCAATGGCCAGTGCGATGCGCTCCAAGGCCTTGGTCAATTTTTCATCCGATGTGGCATAACTCAGCCGCAGGGTGCCGGATGCGTGGAACGCATCGCCGTCCACCAACGAAACACCGGCTTCTTCCAGCAGGTACATGCACAGGTCATTCGTGGTGGTGAGGTGGCGCTCGCCAGACCGCTTGCCCAGCGAGGCGGTCACGTTGGGCAGCACATAGAACGCGCCGTCCGGCAGGTTGCATCTCCAGCCCGGTACCTTGGCCAGGCCGGCGATCACCAGATCGCGCCTGCGCAGGAAGTCTGCCCGCATGGGTGCCAACAGGGCGGGGTCCGCTTCCATGCAGGCGATGGTGACGCGCTGAGCGATGCTGTTGGTGCCGCTGGTGAACTGGCCCTGCACGCGTGAACAGGCCTTGGCGATCCACTCCGGGGCGGCCAGGTAGCCGATGCGCCAGCCGGTGAGCGCGAAGCCTTTGCTGAGGCCGTTCACCGTGATGGTGCGTTCCATCATGCCGGGCAGGCTGGCGAAGGCGATGTGGCGTCCACTGAACACAATGTGCTCGTAGATCTCGTCGCTTACCACGTAAAGGTCAGGGTGGGCGGCGATGAGCGCGGCGAGTTCCGACAGTTCCGCAGCGGTGAACACCGATCCGCTCGGGTTGCATGGTGAACTGAAGATGAGCAGACGTGTGCGCGGGGTGATGGCCGCCGCGATACGGGACACCGGTGTGCGGTAGTTCTCCTCCAGGGTGGAAAGCACAGGTACGGGCGTTCCACCGGCCATGCGCACCTGTTCGTAGTAGGTGACCCAGTTGGGGGAGGGGATCACCACCTCGTCACCCGGGCCCACCAGAGCCAGGATGGCGTTCATGATGCTCTGCTTGGCTCCGGTGCTCACCACGACCTGCTCCGGGGTGTATCGCAGGCCGTTGTCACGTTCGAACTTCCGGCAGATGGCCTCGCGCACATCGGCATAGCCGTTCACCGGTGGGTATTTATGCCAGGGGCCGTCGAGCGCCTTGTGCGCGGCCTCGATCACGAAGGATGGTGGGGCGTGGTCCGGTTCGCCCAAGCTCAGGTCGATCACGTCCTGGCCCTGTGCGCGAAGCTCGCGGCTTCGGCGGGCCATGAACAGGGTGGCCGGTTCCTGGATGGAGGAGGCCATCGGGGAGATGCGGTGCGCCATGCGGTGGCCGCAAAGCTATGCGGCTCGTCCGGCGGGCTGGCCCATCCTTACCCGTTCCTGCCGATATTCGTCCACGATCCCGTTCACGATCATGTTCGAAGACCGCCTGTTCACCGTCCTGCTGGTGCTACTGCCCTCGGTGGTGGTATTCCTCACCGCGTTCTACCTCATCCGCCAGTTCCTTGCCCAGCGCACGGGCTCGCGACGCGATGAGCTCCTGAACGAGATGAAACGGGAGGACCGTGGACGCACGCTTCCCTTGCGGTTGCAGGCGTACGAGCGGCTCACGCTTTTTCTGGAGCGCATTTCACCGGGCTACCTGGTGCTGCGGATGCACAAGAGCCACATGACGGCGGGCATGTTGCACGATGCGCTCACCGCCACCATCCGGGAGGAGTTCGAGCACAACGTGACACAGCAGATCTATGTGAGCGACCGGGCCTGGCAGAAAGTGCGGCAGGCCAAGGAGGAGACCATCCGCCTGGTGAACCTGGCCTATGCGCAGGCCGGTGAGGGGCCGACGAGCACGGACCTGAGCCAGAAGATCTTCGAGTTGGTGGGGCGCTTGAGCCACACCCCGAGTGAGGAGGCCATGGCCGCGATCAAGGAGGAGGTGCGGAAGCTTTTCTGAACGCGGCGATCAACGCGGCGCTCACGCTGAAGGGGTCGCCTTCACCGCGGGCAAGTCGTTCCTGCGCCTCCCTCAACAGCAGTTGAACGGTCGGGTCCGCATGAAAGGCGGCCAGTATCTCCTCATCGGCGGCAGTGCGGAGCCACTCCATGTCCTGATGTCGGCGCCGCTGCTGTTGAGATCCACTATCCCGGTCCTGTATCAACAGCCGCTCGATCGCGTCCTGCAAGGGGGCAACCCCATCCATGGTCAGTGCGGAACTGAGCACCACTTCCGCACGGCGGCCACTGGGCCGGGGCGGCAACAGGGTCAATGCCTGTTGCAGCTCGGTGCGTGTGCGTTGGTGTGCGCTCCGATCGGCCCCGTCCGCTTTGTGCACGGCGACAATGTCCGCAGATTCCATGATGCCGCGCTTGATGCCCTGCAGGTCATCTCCCGTGCCCGGCACCAGCAGCAGCACGGTCAGGTCGGTCATGCGGTCCACCACCCATTCGCTCTGGCCCACGCCCACGGTCTCCACGATCACGCGGTCATATCCGGCGGCCTCACATAGCGTGATGGCCTGTCGCGTGCGCCGCGCCACGCCGCCCAAGGTGCCGGAGGTGGGCGAAGGGCGGATAAAGGCCGCTTCCTGCGTGGCCAGGCGTTCCATGCGGGTCTTGTCCCCCAGAATGCTGCCACCGCTGCGCCCGCTGCTGGGGTCCACCGCAAGCACCGCAACGCGGTGCCCGGCCTCGATCATCCGCATGCCCAGCCCATCGATCAAGGTGCTTTTACCGGCGCCGGGAATGCCGGTGATGCCGATGCGTGCACCAGGACGGGCATGGGATGCACAGACGGCCAGCAGTTCACGGGCGTCCTCCTGTTCGGCCGCACGCGTGCTCTCCACCAGCGTAATGGCGCGAGCCAGGGCCGCGCGGTCGCCGTTCAGCAGGTCCTTCAAGAGTTGGTCCGTGCGCCCCATGCGTCAGTAGCCCTTGCGGTAGTTGTTCACCCATGCGGGATCGCCCATGTCGCGCAACAGGCGGAACATGGCCTCGCCCCGGACCAGGCCCATCGGGTGGTCCAGTCCGTAGTTGCTGAGCAGCAGCATCTGGCGTTCGCTAGGCACCATGGGCTTCTCGCTCCAGCCCTTGCCCACGCGGGTGGCCTCATCGGTCTGCAGGGGATATTCCCAGAAGCGCAGCCTCCAGAGGTCATCCAGTGTGGGGCAGCGGCTCATGTAGCCCATGGCCTCGCTATCCGGAGAGAGAAAGCAGGTCCTCACCTTGTAGATCCGGAAGAAATTCTCCGCATCAGGATTCGCGGCGCTGAAGGTGCGTCCATTGACCTGCCGGATGAACTGGTCACGGCTTAGTGGGGTGCGCTCGATGACCTCACCCTCGTAAACCTTCACCAGGAAAAGGGAGAACAACTGGTTGCTGGGGCCGGTGGCCAGGCTCAAACCGAATTCGGAGATGGCAGGGTTCTGACCGTGCAGCTCCGGAAGCGTAAGGAGCGTGCCCTGGAACAGACATACTATGGCAGCAATGTGCCTGACAACCCGGAACATGATGCGCCAAGGTAGCGCACCCGAAGCTCGCGATCAGCGCTTGGGAGCGGGCGGGATGGCATCCAGCCGCTTACGGATCAGGAACTGCTGGAGCAGGTCCATGCGCTCCTTGAGCTCCTTGATGTAGAGGGCCTGGTCCTCCACGGTCACCCAGAGCTGGTTGGTAAGCTGGTCCACGGGGAAGAGGCCTTCCTTTTCCCATTGGTCGCGGCCACCGATGGTGGGCAGGTGGCGCTCGCGCTCCACGTAGTTGGCCATTTCCTGTATGGCGTAGCGGCGGTAGTTGCGGGCGGCATCGTAGTCCTCATGGCGCACCTGGCCATCGAAGTAGGCGTCCAGCACGTGGTCGTTCAGGATCAAGCTGCGGGCCCACACACTGTTCTGTGCGCTGATGGTTCCGGGGCCCTTGAAGATATGGTTGGGAAGCACCCCACCGGTTGCCCACGTGGCGTCCCCGATCATCACCGCTTCTGTGCTGTAGATGTAGTTGCCGGTGCTGGTGGGCGTGCCCGCACCATTAAAGGCCTGGAAGCGCACCACCGGCCGGCGCGGGAAGGCACCGTGGGCACCCACCCATACCACACCCGAATTGTCACAGGTCAACAAGCTGCTGGTGGTGGTGAGGTTGCAACCCGGGGTACTGCTATATCCGCAGCAGCTTGTCACGCAGCTTGCCGCGGTGCCACCACAAGGACCGACCACGCTGCCGGGATTCGGTGGTATTGTGGGATTGCACGGCACTACTCCAGAGCCCCCGCATGCGTCACAGTACAAGCCGTAGCCGGAGTTGTACGGGGTGGTTACAGCCGAGACGCCCACGTTGCTGGTCCATTCGTAGTTGTTGAAGCAGAACTCCAGGATCATGTTGCTGGAACCATTCCACTGAAAGGGCGCTGCATTGAAGGCATGGGTGTTCCAGCCGGTGACGATGTTATAAAGCGGGTTGGACCCCACGAACTGCAGCCCTACGTAATCGAAATTGGCCATGGCCGCCGTGGCGGTGTTCTTCATCTTCAACTCCACCAGGTTCAGCATGGTGCTGGAGGCCGTGATAGGTGCATGAAAGGCCACGTTGGTGATGTCCTGATTGGGGCACAGGCCGGCAGCGGTAAGGTCCGCAGCAAGCCAGAGGTATTGGTGGCGACCATCCTCCCAGAAGCGGCTGTAGGGGGTCTCGATGGTGTTGAAGAGCGTGACCGCAGTGGGTGGTGTAGGACCCACCTGCACGATGCCAGCCGCGCAGCCCACACCTGTCAAGGGCCAGGTCTGTCCGGTGCGTTGCTGCCACACATTCTCCAGTTCATACCAGCCGGTGGCGGTGCCATCCACGTTGCCTTCGTGACTGTTGAAGGTGCTGTTCCAGCGGACCACCCCTTCGTTGGTGGTCTGGTTGGTGGTGGTGGCGCTGTGCACGCGCATGCCGCCGGTGATCTCCAGTTGCTCGGCCGGCACGGCCACCGAGTTGATGCCCACGCGGCCGCCGTTGGCGGTGGGTTGTATGCGCAGGCGCTCCAGGTTCTGGGTGCGTATGCCGAAGGCCATGGCATCGCTGGTGCCCACGTAGTGGAAGTTGGGGTTGGTGCCGGCATTGCCCTGCAGGGTCCAGCCGTCCCCACCATGCAGGGGTACCCATTGGGCCACGAGCGCATCGTAGTACCAGAAGCCCTGGGGATCATCGGCCGTGGCGCCAATGTTGGTCTGGAACACGAGCAGGCCGTTGGCGGGCGCGGCGATGGCCACGCGCTCGGCCTGCGTCATGCGGGGCACCAGCAGGCCCTTGGTGGTGCTGATCACCTCCAGCATGGCGCTGGCA
>JAEUSU010000007.1 GCA_016788635.1 Flavobacteriales bacterium
CCGCCGAAGGGTGAGGTGGGATCGAACTTGTTGTAGGTGTTGGCCCAGATGACGCCCGCGCGCAGTTTGCTGGTGAGGTTGAAGATCTTGCTGCCCTTGTCCGTCCACACGCCGGCGCTGAGGCCGTAGGGCGTGTTGTTGGCTTTCTGGATCACCTCGTCCACGGTGCGGAAGGTCTGCACGGCGAGCACGGGGCCGAAGATCTCCTCCTGCGCGATGCGCGCGCTTTGCGCCACGTTGAGGAAGAGCGTGGGGCGGCACCAGAAGCCTTTGCTCGGCAGCTCGCAGGCGGGCTGGTACATCTCGGCGCCATCGGCCTGGCCCACCTTGAGGTATTTGTTGATGGTGCCGAGCTGTTCGCGGCTGTTGATGGCGCCGATGTCGGTGTTCTTGTCGAGCGGATCGCCCACGACGAGCGAGCGCATGCGGTGCTTGAGCTTGCGGATCACTTCGTCGTACACGCCTTCCTCCACGAAGAGGCGGCTGCCGGCGCAGCACACGTGGCCCTGGTTGAAGTAGATGCCGTTGATGATGCCTTCGACGGCCTGGTCGATGGCGGCGTCGGCGAAGATGATGTTGGCCGCTTTGCCGCCGAGTTCGAGGGTGAGCTTCTTGCCGCTGCCTGCTGTTGCACGCTGGATGAGCTTGCCCACGTTGGTGCTGCCGGTGAAGGCGACCTTGTTCACATCGGGGTGGTTGACCACCGCTGCGCCGGTGGCACCCGCACCGGTGACGATGTTGACGACGCCATCGGGGAGCTCGGCTTCCTGCAGGAGCTCGGCGAGCTTGAGCGCGGTGAGCGGTGTGGTCTCGGCGGGTTTCAGCACCACGGTGTTGCCGCAGGCGAGGGCGGGGGCGAGCTTCCACGCGGCCATGAGCAGCGGGAAGTTCCAGGGAATCACCTGTCCGGCAACGCCGAGCGGTGAAGTGTTCTTGCCGGGGAAGGCATAGTGCAGCTTGTCGGCCCAACCGGCGTAGTAGAAGAAGTGCGCGGCGGCGAGGGGCACGTCCACGTCGCGACTTTCACGGATGGCCTTGCCGCCGTCCATGCTCTCGATCACGGCGAACTCGCGGGCCTTCTCCTGCAGCAGGCGCGCGATGCGGTAGATGTACTTGGCGCGTTCGCTCGCGGGCATCTTGCTCCACACGGTGTCGTACGCCTTGCGCGCGGCTTTCACGGCGGCATCCACGTCGGCGTCATTGGCCTCGGCGATGCGCGCGAGCTTCTGCTCGTTGGCGGGGTTGATGGTGTCGAAGTACGGCTCCCCTGAGCCCGTCGAACGGGTGCCGCTCTTCGGCTTCACCCACTTGCCGTTGATGAAGAGCTCGTATTGGGCGTTGATGCGGACGTGGTCGGTGGACTCGGGGGCGGGGGCGAGGGTCCAGTCGAGGGACTTCTTCTTGGTTGCCATTGTGAGCGAAGATAGAGCTACCGCCAAGCAAGCGATCCCGTCCAGGTCCGGACGGGATCGCCAATGGATATGCTCGTAACCGGGCGTACTCTCAGGCCTGCGCTAGTGGTGCGCTTATTCGTTGATCACGTTGAAACGCTGTCCGCTGGCTTGTCCAACGCGGATCAGATAGGCACCTGAAGCAAGGGAACTGATGTCTACCGGTAGTACATCGAGGTTGATGTTTCCCGTCAATACCTGCCGCCCTGTACGGTCGAAGATCGCGTAGTTGCTTCCGTTCATCCGTACATCGGTCCTGATGGTCAGCCGGTCGGTCGCGGGATTCGGATAGACAACGACGGACAGGTTCTCATCGCTGGCCTGATCCATCCCTGTTGCCACCGAGCATAGTGACACCACGCTCATGGGGATGTTCGAGTTCGTGTTGTTGCCAAGCCCGAGCTGGCCATCCGTGTTGATCCCGCACGATTGGATCGTTCCATCGTTCTTCAAAAAGAACGAGTGGCTCGCCCCGCCCTCCAGGTCGATGATGGAAGCGAGCGCGGATACCTGAGCGGGGGTGGATGCATCGGTATTGGTGCCATCCCCGAGCTCGCCATTGTTGTTCGCACCGCAGGCCCACACCGTACCGTCATTCTTAAGGAAGTGCGAATGGCGCCCACCTCCGCTCATGGAGATGATGTTGGCCAATCCTGTTACCTGTACCGGCGTCAGGCGATCCGTGGTGGTGCCATCGCCGAGTTGTCCATTGGAATTGGAACCGCAGGCCCAGACCGTGCCGTCACTCTTCAGGAAGAGCGAATGGAATCCTCCACCGTTCATGAAGGTGACATCCGTTAGTCCCAGCACCTGCACGGGCGAGTTGCGATCGGTGGTGGTGCCATCACCCAAGGCGCCATTGGCGTTGGAGCCGCACGCCCAGATCGTACCGTCATTCTTCAGGAAGAGCGACTTGTTCCCCACTCCGGAGATCGCCGTGATGCCGCTGAGCCCGGGGATCTGGATCGGGGTTGTTCGATCGGTGTTGGTGCCATCACCGAGCTGGCCGAAAGCATTCCAACCGCAGGCCCAGACGGTGCCATCGCTCTTCAGGAAGAGTGAATGATGCGAGCCGCCCATGATGGAAACGATGTTCGCAAGCCCCGCCACCTGCACGGGGATCGTTCGTTGGGTGTTGGTGCCGTCACCCACTTCACCGAAGCTGTTCCCGCCGCATGCCCAAACGGTGCCATCGCTCTTCAGGAAGATGGAATGCGCACCTCCTCCAATAACCGATGTGACATCCGAAAGACCGATCACTTGCACGGGGGTCGATCGATCGGTGGTGGTGCCATCGCCCAATTGTCCACTGGCATTGTCGCCACAGGACTGCACCGTGCCATCGAGGCAGATGAAGAGCGATTGGAATCCACCGGCCGAAATGGTTTGAGCACTTGCAGAAGTGTTGATCTGCATGCAGGTGATCGCAAGCGCGATGATCTGTACTCCTTTTTTCATGTTGTTCTTGGTGTAGGTTCTCCCGCAAACCAACAGGCTCGTTGGCCGGCGCGCAATAGAACCTTCGTTATATCGCTGGACCTGGTACAGGTCGATCGGCTCGGGGTCCAGAGAAGTTAGGGACCAAGCGGGCCAGCAAGCATACTACGGACCTCCGACCTGTCACTTGCTGCTCAGCAGCACCAACTGGCCCCGGTGATGCGCAAGGTGGATGGTCCGGCTCAACAACACGTTCAGTCGGTTGCGGTGTGGCTCCTTGGGGAAATCCTCCGCGGAAATGTTCGCGTGGCGTGTGAACCACTCAGCAGCCGGCAGCTTCATGATGCGCGCGTTCAACGCAGTGCTCACCGCCGCCCAACGCGCACGGAGCTGCGCCACGGTGTGCACGTCGGGCATGTCCCGGTCCGCTGCGTCCACGAACACCGGTTTCAGTTCAGGGAACAGCGGATCCTGGAAACGCAGCAAGGGCAGCATGAGGTCGTGCTCGGCAGCGAGGTGCCCGAGAAGATAGATGCCCCTGTTGCGGCCCGGGGCCACCTCCTGCATAAGCTGCGCATCGGTCAGTTCGTCGATCAGCGCGCTGGTGCCCTTCAACTGGGTGTTCCAGGCATCGAGCGCCATCTTCACGAAAAGCCGTTCGTCTTGCATGACTGGCCCGATAAATTCAGTCGTTGCTGAAGTAATCCGCGCTCTGGTAGTGCCCATCGGCCTCCTTCTGCAATTGCATCAGGATATCGTTGGCCAGGCTGCTGGCGCCGAAGCGGAACCAGTGGTTGTTCAGCCACTCGGGGCCGAGCTCCTCCTTCACCATCATCAGGTAGTGCAGCGCCTGCTTGCTGGTGCGGATGCCGCCAGCGGGCTTCATGGCGATCATCTGGCCCGTCTTCAGGTAGTGGTCGCGGATCGCGTGCAGCATCACCAGCGTCACTTCCATGGTGGCCGCCGGATTGATCTTGCCGGTGCTGGTCTTGATGAAATCGGCGCCGGCGGCGATGGCGATTTCACTGGCCAAGCGCACCTTGTCGTAGGTGCCCAGTTCGCCGGTTTCGAGGATCACCTTCAGGCGCGCATCGCCGCAGGCTTCCTTGATGGCTGCGACCTCATCGAACACGAAGTTGTAGTCGCCCATGTGGAACCTGCCACGACTGATCACCATATCGATCTCGTCGGCGCCTTCGTTCACAGCGAACTTGGTGTCGGTGATCTTCACGTTGCGTGGTGCCTGGCCGCTCGGGAAGGCAGTGGAGACCGACGCCACCTTCACGCTGCTGTCGCCCAGCGCCTTCCTGGCCACCTTCACCAATGAGGGGTACACGCATATGGCGGCTACCGTGGGCAGGCCGGGCAGCTGATCATGCAGGTGCATGGCCTTGTAGCAGAGCTGTTGCACCTTGTGTGGCGTGTCGGCGCCTTCCAGGGTGGTCAGGTCGATCATGCTCAGGGCGAGCTTCATGCCCTGCACCTTCGTCTCCTTCTTGATGCTGCGTGCCTTGATGCGGGCCACGCGCTCCTCGATGCCCACCTGGTCCACCGTGGGGCTGAGGCGCGGGTCGAAGGCCGGGAGGGTCGGGACTTTCTGTGTGGTGGCCATGGCCCGCCAAAGATAGCCGGGGGCCTGCGCCACCCCACGGGATCAGTACCTTCGCCGCCCGTTGTGCCAAGGCATGTCAGGCCACATCCATCCCATCCATGAGCACCTGCTCGGCCGCACCGCCAAAGAGGCGCTGCTCGGCCAGCGGGGCGTGTGCGTGTGGATGACCGGCCTGAGCGGTAGCGGCAAGAGCACCCTGGCGATCGGGCTCGAGCGGTTGCTGCACGGGCAGGGTCGATACGCCGTGGTGCTGGATGGTGACAATGTGCGCACCGGCATCAACAGCGACCTGGGTTTCAGCGCGGCCGACCGCACGGAGAACATCCGCCGCATCGCCGAGGTGGCGAAGCTCTTCGTGCAGCACGGCGCCATTGTCATCTGCTGCTTCGTCAGCCCCACCATCGCCATCCGCGAGCATGCGCGTGGCATCATCGGCGCGGAAGACTTCGTGGAGGTCTTCATTGATACCCCCCTGGAGGAATGTGAGCGCCGCGATGTGAAGGGCCTCTATGCCAGGGCACGCGCCGGCGAGGTGAAGGACTTTACGGGCATCAGCGCGCCCTTCGAGCCACCTGTTGAAGCCGACCTCGTCATTCGAACGATCGGGCGCGCCAAAGAGGATAACGCCACCGAACTGTTGAACTTCATCCTGCCGCGGGTGACGCGGAACTGAAAATGCGTTCACCACAGAGGCACAGAGACGCGGAGAAGAGGCGCGGTCCGCTGAGACATCATCTGATTTCTCTGTGTCTCTGTGCCTCTGTGGTGAGAATGAATTGACCCATGCACTCCTACCGCCTCACCCACCTCAAGGAGCTCGAGAGCGAGAGCATCCTCATCCTGCGTGAAGTGGCCGCGCAGTTCGAGCATCCTGCACTGCTCTTCAGCGGTGGCAAGGACAGCATCGTCTGCTTTCACCTGGCCCGCAAGGCCTTCTTCCCCGCCCGGGTGCCCTTTCCCCTGGTGCACATCGATACGGGCCACAACTTCGAGGAGACGATGAGCTTCCGTGACGATCTCGTGAAGGAGCACGGCGCGAAGCTGATCGTCGGCAGCGTGCAGGAGAGCATCGACCAAGGCAAGGTTCAGGAGGAGACCGGCTACTACGCCAGCCGCAACAAACTGCAAACGGTGACCTTGCTCGATACCATCGAGAAGCACAAGATCGACTGTGCCATCGGCGGTGGCCGGCGCGATGAGGAGAAGGCGCGCGCGAAGGAGCGCGTGTTCAGTCACCGCGACGAATTCGGCCAGTGGGACCCCAAGAACCAGCGGCCCGAGCTGTGGAACCTGTACAACGGCAAGAAGCGTCCGGGTGAGCATTTCCGTGCCTTCCCCATCAGCAACTGGACGGAGATGGATGTGTGGCAGTACATCCTGCTGGAGAAGATCCCCATCCCCAGCATTTACTTCAGCCACGAGCGCGAGGTATTCAACCGCGACGGTGTGATCTACGCGAACTCGTCCTTCATGCGCCTGAAGCCCGAAGAGAAGCCGTACCGCATGCGTGTGCGCTTCCGCACCATCGGCGATATGAGCTGCACGGGCGCGGTGGATTCCCCCGCAAGCACGTTGGAGGAGATCATCGAGGAAGTGGCTTCATCGCGCGTGACCGAGCGCGGCTCGCGCATGGACGACAAGCGCAGTGAGGCGGCGATGGAGGACAGGAAGAAGGAAGGTTATTTCTGATGACAAGCAGGAACAATTACCGGTGTCAAGCTGAGCTCGTCGAAGCCACGGACAACTGACAATGAGCAGATCGGAACCATGAAGGATGGATACCTCGATATGGACCTTCTCCGCTTCACCACGGCGGGCAGCGTGGACGATGGTAAGAGCACACTCATCGGCCGCCTGCTCTACGACACGAAGCAGATCTTCGAGGATCAACTCGAAGCCGTGGAGAAGGCCAGCGCGAAACGCGGCAGCGGCGAAGTGGATCTATCGCTCCTCACGGACGGATTGCGCGCCGAGCGCGAGCAAGGCATCACCATCGATGTGGCCTACCGGTACTTCGCCACGCCCAAGCGCAAATTCATCATCGCCGATACGCCGGGGCATATCCAGTACACACGGAACATGGTCACCGGCGCGAGCACGGCGAACCTCGCGATCATCCTCGTGGACGCGCGCAAGGGCATCCTGGAGCAGACCTGCCGCCATTCGTTCATCGCCTCCCTGCTCGGCATCCCGCATGTGGTGTTCTGCATCAACAAGATGGACCTCGTGGACTACGACGAGGCCACCTTCACGCGCATTCAAAAGGAACTCGAGGATTTCAGCAGCAAGCTCGAAGTGCGCGACATCCGCTACATCCCCATCAGCGCGCTGAAGGGCGATAACGTGGTGGAACGCAGCACCCGGATGAACTGGTACCAGGGCCCCACGCTCATGTACCTGCTGGAAACGCTGCACATCGCCGGCGACCTCAACCACATCGACCGCCGATTCCCGGTGCAGTACGTGGTGCGCCCCATGACCGATGCGTGGCATGACTTCCGCGGCTTCGCAGGCCGCGTGGCCGGCGGTGTGTTCAGGAAGGGCGATGCCGTGCAGGTGCTGCCCAGTGGTTTCCAGAGCACGGTGAAGAGCGTGCACATCGGCGAGCGCGAAGTGGAGGAATGCTTCGCACCGCAGAGCGCCGTGATCACCCTGGAGGACGAGATCGACATCAGCCGGGGCGACATGCTCGTGAGCCCTAACAACCAGCCTGTGGTGTCGCAGGACGTGGACGTGATGCTGTGCTGGTTCAACGAGCGGCCCCTGCAGCCCAACGGGAAGTACACGCTGAAGCACACCACCCGTGACGTGCGCTGCCTGGTGAAGGAGGTGACCTACAAGATGGACATCAATACCCTGCACAAAGCCGAGGGCGACCGCACCATCGGCATGAACGACATCGGCCGCGTGAAGCTGCGCACCACCGCGCCGCTCTTCTTCGACACTTACGCGCGCAACCGCCACACCGGCAGCCTCATCCTCATCGACGAAAGCACGAATGAGACGGTGGCGGCGGGGATGATCGTGTGAGGGATCACCGCGCCAGGTACTGCCGGTACAACACCTTCTGGTGGTCGTCCAGCACGATCATGCGGCCGTCGATGAAGGCGAGTGTGACGTTGTTGCCGCGCATGTCCAATGCATCACCGGTGCTGAGGAAGAGCGTGGCGCTCTTGCCGGTCTCCAGACTTCCGTAACGTTTGTCGATGCCCAGGATGAAGGCGGCATCCAGCGTGATGGCACGCAATGCCCACTCGCGATCCAGTCCGTGGGCCGAGGCGGTGCCCGCCGTGAAGGGCAGGTTGCGCGCGCCCATGCGTTCGTGCTCGCCGGTGTAGCTCAGGCAGAAGCGGACGCCGCGTTCCGACAACAGATAGGGGATCCTGTACGGAAGGTCCACGGGGTCGTCATCGCGCAGGGGCAGGCTGTGCGTGCGAGCGAGGATCACGGGCACCTTGCGGTCGGCCAGCAGGTCGGCCACGCGCCACGCGTCGTAGCCGCCCACGATCACGGGGCGCGGGATGTTGAACTCCTTGGCGAAGAGCACGGCCTCCTGGATCTCGCGCGCGGCCTGGGCATGCAGGTACAAGGCCATCCGGCCATCAAAGACCCCGGCCACGGCATCCAGCTGCACATCCTTCACACGCGTGCTGTCGTGCCCATAGGCGCGCGCACGCTGGAAGAGCAGACGCAGTTCGCGGATGCGGCGCTGGCGCTCCTCGTCCTTCGCACGGTTGGTGCTGCCGGGTTCGGCCCACCATCCGCTGCGGGAATAGGCGCTGGGCCAGTTCACATGCAGTCCGTCGCGCGCACGCACGGGTGCGTCCTCGTTGTCCCAGGCGTCCAGCTGCACCACGGCGCTCACGCCGGATACCAGTCCGGAGCGTGGCGTGATCTGCGCGAGCAGTACACCGTTCGCCCGCACGGTGGGCGTGGTGCGCGAGTCCGCCGCATAGGCGGTGAGGGCATGCACCTCGGGTGTCATCTCGCCGTGCTCGGCCTCATCGTTGGTGGCACGCACCAGGTCGATCTCGTGCAGGCCCAGGGTGTTGTCCGCCAGGATGAGACCGGGGTAGAGGTGGCCGCCCGCCGCCTGCACGGTGGTGTCGTAGGTGCCGCGCACGCCGTAGGCATAGCCCACATAGTCGATGTTGCCGTTGCGGAAGCCCACCGCACCCTCCTCGATCACGCGACCATCGCCCACATGCACAGTGGCGTTGGTGATGAGCACGCTGCGCTGCTGCGGTGGCGCGGGCGCGGGCCGTTGTGCCACGGCGGAAGCGGCAAGGAGCAGCAGGATTTGAAGCAGCGCGGTCCTCATGGTTCCTCGCCCATTGTTTCGCAATGCCACTGGCCGCGCCGCGTGCGTTCCGGGCGGCGCGTGGTGGCCCCGGCCTTTTTTGCCGCAAGCATCTTCGCGATCAAGCGCTCGCGTTCAGCCGCGATCAGTCGTTGCAGTTCGGCATCGCGTTGCGCGTCATAGAGGCGTACACCATCCACAAAGGTCATCTCCGCGCGTGCCCCGATGCTCAGCGGATCGGTATTCCACAATACGATGTCGGCGTCCTTGCCGGGCTCCACGCTGCCCATGCGTTGGTCCAGCCGCAGCATCTTCGCGGGGTTCAGCGTCACGAATTTCCACGCATCCTCGGGCGGCACGCCACCGTACTTCACGGCCTTGGCGGCTTCCTGGTTCAGGCGGCGCGCCATCTCGGCATCGTCACTGTTGAAGCCGGTGACCACACCCTTCTTCCACAGCAGGGCGCCGTTGTAGGGGATGGCCTCGTTCACTTCCATCTTGTAGGCCCACCAGTCGCTGAAGGTGCTCGCGCAGGCACCATGCGTCCTCATGCGGTCGGCCACCTTGTAGCCTTCCAGCACGTGCGTGAAGGTCTGCACACGGAAGCCGAAGCGTTCGGCCAGGTGCATGAGCATGAGGATCTCGCTCTGCACATAGCTGTGGCAGCTGATGAAGCGCTCGCCGCGCAGGATCTCGGCCAGCGCATCCAGCTCCAGGTCGCGGCGCGGCGCGGCGGCGTTGGTGCGGTCCTTGGGCTTCAGGGCATCGAAGCGCTGCTGTGCATCGGCCTGGTCGCGGGCACGTACGAAGGCATCGGCCATCAACTGCTCCACACCCATGCGCGTCTGCGGGTAGCGGTCGCTCACGCCCCAGTTGCTCTGCTTCACGTTCTCGCCCAGTGCGAACTTGATGAAGGCGGGTGCGCCGTCGATCTGCATCGCATCAGCCGAAGCGCCCCAGCGCAGTTTGATGAGCGCGCTCTGCCCGCCCATGGGGTTGGCGCTGCCGTGCAGCAGTTGTGCGGCAGTGACGCCCCCGGCGAGCTGGCGGTAGATGTGCACGTTGTCCGGGTCGATCACATCGCCGATGCGCACCTCCGCGCTGATGGCCTGCCCGCCCTCGTTCACGCCGCGCTCGATGGCGATGTGCGAATGTTCGTCGACGATGCCGCAGGTGAGGTGTTTGCCCGTGGCATCGATCTCGATCACCTCGGGCTTCTTCTTACCCGGGAAGAGCGTGCCCACGTCCAGCTTCTGCCCCACGGCCAGGATGCGCCCTTGATGCAGGCATACATCCGCATTGCGCAGGATGCCCTGCGGGCCGTTGGTCCACACGGTGGCGTTGCGGATGATCACGGTGGCGCTGTCACGGTTTCCATCACTTCCATAGGGCGCGAAGGGTATCCAGACCGGTCCGGGTTCCGAGGCGAGGAGGCTGTCGAGCACGGCGCGTTTCGGTTCCGGTGCCTTGCCGTTGCTGCGGTTGCGTTTGTCGCGCAGGGCGCTCCATGCGATCCATTCCCCGCCGGGCAGCTGGCCCTGGCCCTCCCACAGGCCGGCGTCGCGGTGGGCGATGCCGTTGAGCCGTACGGGGCCGCTGAGGCCGAGCTTCTTCGCATCGAACCAGAGCGTCACCAGGCCCTGCTTGAAGCTCAGGTCGGCCTTCACGCGCACGCTGTCGGCACCGGGGCGGAACACCTCGGCCTCGGGTTCCTGCACGGTGCCCTTCACGTCCAGCTTCAGGATCACGCTCTTCAGGTTGAGGTCGTAGAGGCCGCGCGGATCCTGCCGCGAACCGGGCTTGTGCACGAAGCGCTGCCCCGCCACCCAGGTCTCGTGGATGATGTTGCCGTCCGCCAGCGGATGCGCGGAGGTGACCATGAAGTGCGCCTTCATGCCGGCGCGCACGGCGCCCACGCGGTCGTCCACGCGCATCAGCCGTGCGGGCACGGAGGTGAGCGCCTCCAGCGCGGCCACGCTGTCCAGCCCGCAGCGCACCAGCTTGCGCAACTGGCCCCAGAGCTCGGCGGGTTCCTTCAGGCCGTCGGCGGTGAAGCAGAAGGGAATGCCGGCGGCGTGCAGCCGTGCGGCATTGAAGGGCGCGAGCTCCCAATGCTTCATGTCGCGCACGTTCACCTCCAGCGCATCGAAGGGGTCCTCCACATCGAAGGCATCCGGCAGCGTGAGCGGCAGGATGAGCGAGGCGCCACTGGCCTTGATCTCCGCGATGCGCGCATATTCATCACCACTGCCACGCACCAGGAAGGGATGGGCGAACTCACGCCCCAGACCGGCCCAGCGCAGCACGTCATTGCGGTTGGCGGCCTCGGCGATCCATGGGAGGCGGTCCTGTTCGTAGAGCGCCTGCAGGTCGGCGTCGCTTTGCTCCTGCCTGCCGGTGGTGGCATACCACGCGGCATCATACAAGGCCTGCCGCAGCAGGGCGATGGAGCCCATGAGCGAGGAGGGGTAGGCCGCATTTGAGCTGCCCTTGCGGAAGGAGAAGTGCGCGGCGGCCTCGGGCAGGAGGATGTCCTGCACGGGCGTGCGGCCGGCGAGCCAGACAAGGGCGCCGGTGCCGCGCGCGATGCCGTCCCGCTGGTGGGTGAGCACGAGCCCCACGCCTTGCTCGCGCCATTTGACCGCCTTCTCCTCGTCCGAGCTGAAGAGGCGTGCAGCGTGCGTGGATGCGCGGATCGCCGGGTTCCAATAGGAAGCGCCGCGTGGGGAAGGCTCGCGCTCCTTTGCGGCGGGCATGCCCACCTCGGTGTACAGGTCGATGAGGCCGGGCCAGATGTGCAGGCCGGTGAGGTCGATGACCACGGCATCGGCAGGTGGTTTGCCGCCCGGCTGTACGCTCTCGATGCGGTCCTCGCGCAGTACCACGGTGGCATCGCGGATGGTCTCGCCGGGCGTGGGGTGCACGGTGGCATGCACCAGCGCCACGGGCACCTTGGCGGCGTGGCGCGGTCCGTTCACCGGCACATTGTCCTGGGCGCACAGGGTGGTGATGCCGGAAAGCAGGAGCAGCGCGGTACGGCGGAGCATGGGCCGCGCAAGATAGATGCCATGGCTATGCGTGAGACCGCGACAAAGGGGGTGTGTTCAACCCCGGATGGACATGGATATGCATGGATGGGTCGCTGCGTTGAATTTCATCCGTGTCCATCGCTGTTCATCCGTGGTTCGCTCTTTCTCCGCAGCGCCGGATATCCCGGACCCGTGTGCGCACCATGCGGCCCGGAGCTACCTTCGCGGCGCTCCGATACCAACCCCACCCATGGACGGCACCGTCTTCCTCGAATTCCTGCACAGCTTGTTGCGCTATGGCGTGCTGCTCGCCGTGGGCGGCGCCGGGCTGCTGGCGTTGCGCGGCCGCCTCTTCGCGCGTCCCATCCTCACCTGGGAGCGCACTGTCACCATCGTGGCGGTGATGCTCTGCCACATCCAGTTGTTGCTCGGGCTGGTGCTTTATGCGCTCCGCTTCAAGGCCCTGCACAAGATCTACCCGGTCGGCAGTGCGCACCTGCGCTTCTGGAAGTTCGAACACATCGGCACCATGGTCATCGCCATCGCGCTGGTCACCATCGGCAGGGCCATGGCCAAACGCGCCAAGGAGGAGGACCGCAAGCAGGTGCTCGTCGCCGTCTTCTTCCTCATCGCCTTCGCCCTCATGTGGTGGGCCACGCCCTGGCCTTTCACCGCCATGGGCATCAGCCGTGGTTGGTTATGAACCGCAACAGCATCCTTCTTCTTTCCTTCATTATTGTACTGGGTTGCGCCAGTGCGCCTGCCGGTGAGCCGGTGGCGGGTGGCAGGGACCGCAGCGGTGCCGAAGTGTATGCCGCGCTGTGCACGCTCTGTCATGGCGCCGACGGCAAGTTGGGCCTCAGCGGCGCGAAGGACCTCACCGCATCCGCGCTCTCACCCGAGGAGATGCGCAAGATCATCCTCGACGGCAAGGGTGGCATGGCACCTTACCGCAATGTGCTCACCGCGGGTGAAGTGGATGCCGTGGTGGCGCACGTGCGCGGCCTGCGCAATACCGAATGATCGATCCGCTCGAGTTCCGTGGCAAGGCCGAGAAGGCCGTCCTCATCGGTCTGGTCACCGATGACCAGGATGCCGAACGTGTGCGTGAGTACCTCGATGAGCTGGAGTTCCTGGCCACCACGGCCGACATCAGCACGTTGAAGCGCTTCACCCAGCGCCTGCACAAGCCGGACGGCCGCACCTACGTGGGCAGCGGCAAGCTCGCCGAGATCAAGGCCTGGATGCAGGAGCACGGCGCCGGCTGCGTCATCTTCGATGATGAGCTATCGCCCGCGCAGCAGCGCAATCTGGAGAAGAGCCTCGGCTGCCCCGTACTCGATAGACCACGATTGATCCTGGACATCTTCGCCCGGCGCGCGCGCACCGCCCACGCCAAGAAGCAGGTGGAACTGGCGCAGTACGAGTACATGCTGCCGCGCCTCACCAAGTTGTGGACGCACCTCGAACGCCAGCGCGGCGGCACCGGCACACGCGGCGGGGCGGGCGAGAAGGAGATCGAGACCGACCGCCGTCTGGTGCGCGACCGCATCGCGCTGCTGAAGGAACAATTGCGCGACATCGACAAGCAGATGGCCACCCAGCGCGGCAACCGCGGAAGGCTCATCCGCGTGGCGCTCGTGGGCTACACCAACGTGGGCAAGAGCACCCTGATGAACCTGCTCAGCAAGAGCGAGGTCTTCGCGGAGAACAAGCTCTTCGCCACCTTGGACACCACCGTGCGCAAGGTGGTGCTCGGCAACCTGCCCTTCCTGATCAGCGATACGGTCGGCTTCATCCGCAAGCTGCCGCACCAGCTCATCGAGAGCTTCAAGAGCACGTTGGACGAAACGCGCGAGGCCGACCTGCTCCTGCACGTGGTCGATATCAGCCACCACAACTTCGAGGAGCAGTACCAAACCGTGAAGCAGACATTGGCAGAGATCGGCGCGGGCGACAAGCCCACCATCGTGGTCTTCAACAAGATCGATGCGTACCGCCCTGCGGCCTGGGACCCGGACGACCTTGCCCCCAAGCAGGAGGACCAGTTCAGCCTGGAGGAGATGCAGGCCACCTGGATGGCACGCATCAGCGAGGCCGGTGAAGAGGCCATCTTCGTCAGTGCCGCCCGCAGGCAGAACATCGCCGCGCTGCGCAAGCTCCTTTACGAACGCGTGAAGGGCCTGCACATGGCGCGCTACCCCTACGAGAGCGACCTGCTCTACGGCGATGAGTTCGTGATGGGGGAGGGGGAGTGATCGCGCACCTTCACACTTCCGAGCGTGCGGCGTACGTTGCCGCTGCGTTGCCATGACAAAGAAGCGGAATGGACGATCGAGGGCATGGAAGCTGCTGCTGCTGCTGGGCGTTCCCTTGCTCGCCCTCTTCCTCCTTGTCCAGGCTGTGCGCATGGGCCTCTTCGGCACGCTGCCGCAGGAAGCGGAACTGTCGCGGATAACGCACGAGCAGGCCACCTTGATCCTGGCGGCGGATGGCACGCGCATCGGCAAGCTCTTCGCGCAGGACCGCACCAATGTGCGTTACGAGGACCTGCCGGAACATCTGGTCCAGGCGCTGGTGGCCACCGAGGATGCGCGCTTCTTCGCGCACGGCGGGGTGGATGGCCGCAGCTACATCCGCGTCTTTTTCCGCACGCTGCTCGGCGGCGACCGGCGCGGCGGGGGCGGCAGCACCATCAGCCAGCAGATCGTGAAGAACCTCTACGGGCGCCAGCGCCACGGCCTGCTCACCGTGCCGGTGAACAAGATCAAGGAGGCGCTGGTGGCGCGGCGCCTGGAGCGTGTGCTCGACAAGAACGAGGTGCTCGTGCTCTACTTCAACAGTGTGCCCTTCGGGGAGAACACCTTCGGCATTGAGGCCGCTGCGCAACGCTTCTTCGGCAAGCCCACCCGGGAGCTGCGCGTGGAGGAAGGTGCGGTGCTGGTGGGCATGCTGAAGGCCAACACCACCTACAACCCGCGCCTGCACCCGGAGGCCGCGCGCGGCCGGCGCGACCAGGTACTGGAGTTGATGGAGGAACGCGGCCACCTGAGCGCCGCCGCACACGACAGCCTGCGCGCACTGCCCCTGCGCCTGCGCTACACCGGCGGCGATGCCTTCGACCGCTACGGCTACTTCAATGTGCAGGTGGCGAAGGAAGCGCGGCGCATCCTTTCCGCCTTGGAGAAGCGCACGGGAGGTCAGTATGATCTGGAAAAAGATGGTTTGCGCATCACCACCACCCTGGACCCCGTTCTCCAACGCGAGGCGGAAGCTGCGGCACACGCGCACCTGGCCACCATGCAACCCAGATTGGACAAGGAGCTGCGCCAGCGCAAGGTCCGCGCCGCGTGGGAGAAGGCGCATCCGCTGCGCAAGGACCAACGCTGGCGCACCAACGCCACGCGCGTGTGCGAGCTGTACGAGCACAAGGGGCGGCGGCTGGACACGCTCAGCTTCCGCGACAGCCTGTGGCATTACCACCGCATGCTGCATGGCGCGGTGCTGATGATGGACCCGGCGAGCGGCGCTGTGAAGGCTTGGGTGGGCGGCAACGACCACCGCCACCTGCCCTTCGATCTGATCACGGCAGGGCATTCCGTGGCCAGCACCATCAAACCTTTCCTCTATGCCGCCGCGTTGGCGGATGGCCTGAATCCCTGCACCTACCTGGACAATGCGAAGCGCACCTACGAGGGCTTCGATGACTGGTCGCCGGACAACTTCGACCGGGACACGGTGGAAGGTGCGGTGGCCTTGTGGTACGCGCTGGCCCGTTCCATGAACCGCCCCACGGTGGACCTCTACTTCCGCACGGACCGCGAGGTGCTGCGCCGCACGCTCAGCGTATGTGGGCTGCCGGTGCAGGACATCGATCATCCGGCCTTCGCATTGGGTGCGAGTGATGTGACCCTGCGCGAGCTGGTCACTGCTTATGGCGCCTTCGCCACGGGCGGCCGCCGCGTGGAGCCCGTGCTCATCACGCGCATCACCGATGCCGGTGGCAGGGTGCTGTACCAGTCGCGCGGAGTGGTGGAACGCCAGGCGCTCGACCCCGCCGTGGCGCACACGGTGAACGCCCTTCTGCGCCGCGCGGTGGACCAGGGCACCGGGGCGGCGCTGCGCTCGCGCTTCGGCCTCACGGCCTCCGTGGCGGGCAAGACCGGCACCGCGCAGGACCAGCGCGACGCCTGGTTCGTGGCGTACACGCCGGGCATCGTGGTGGGCAGCTGGGTGGGCGCCTACGACCGGTCGGTGCATTTCAACAGCACGGCGGGAACCGGTGCGCAACTGGCGCTGCCCATCGTGGGCGCTGTGCTGCAGCACATGGAGAAGGACGGCAAGCTGCGCAAGACCTACATGCGGCCCTTCGCCACGCCCGAGGCCGGTCTACCGGCCATGGACTGCCCGGCTTACGAACCCATGAGCGGCTTGCGCCGCGTGATCGAGGATGTCTTCCGCCCAGGCGACCGCGAGCGGAAGAAGAAGGAGCGGAAGAAGGAGAAGGACTCCTTCCTGGAGCGCCTGTTCCGCAGGAAGAAGGGGTGAGGCTCAGCTGAACGCCTGCATGTCGCACAAGCGGCGGTACTGCCCGCCAGCCGCATACAGTTGCTGGTGCGTGCCGCGCTCAATGATGCGGCCCTGGTCCAGCACGCAGATCTCATCGCAATGCTGGATGGTGCTGAGGCGGTGCGCGATCACCAGGCTCGTGCGGCCTTCGAGCATCTTGTACAGCGCCTCCTGCACCAGCCGTTCGCTCTCCGTGTCCAGCGCGCTGGTGGCCTCGTCCAGGATGAGGATGGGCGGGTTCTTCAGCACCGCGCGCGCAATGCTGAGGCGTTGCTTCTGTCCTCCGCTCAACCGGTTGCCACCATCGCCGATGTTGGTCTGGTAGCCGTTCTCCAGTTTCAGGATGAAGTCGTGCGCGTTGGCGATGCGTGCGGCCCGCTCAATATCCGCCTGCGCCACACCCGGCGAACCGAAGGCGATGTTGCCTGCCACCGAATCGTTGAAGAGGATGCTGTCCTGTGTGACGATGCCCATGAGCGCGCGCAGGTCGCGGATGCGCAGGTCGCGGATGTCGTGCCCATCGATCAGCACCGCACCGCTGGTGACATCGAAGAAGCGCGGCAGCAGGTTGGCCAGGGTGGTCTTGCCGCCGCCGCTGGTGCCCACCAGCGCCACGCTGCGTCCCTTGGGCACCACCAGCTGGATGTCGCTGAGCACCGCCCGACGAGGGGAGCCATCGGCCGGCGGGGCCTCGTAGGCGAAGTGCACGTCGCGGTATTCGATGCGGTCATTGAACGCGGTGATGGGCCGGGCATCGGGCTTCTCCTTCACGGTGTTCTCCACGCCGAGCAGGTCGAAGATGCGCTGCCCGCTGGCGGCCCCGCGTGTGATGCCGCTCCAGCCCTGGCTGAAGCCCTTGATGGGGGCCAGCAGCTGGCTGAAGATGATGATGAAGCCCAGGAAGCTGTCGCCCGATAGCGAGGGGTCGGCGCCGAGCACGAGCGAGCCGCCGATGTACGCGATCACCACCATCACCACCGCGCCCAGGGTCTCGCTCAGCGGTGAGGCGATGTCCTGCCGGTTGAGCATGCCGATGCTGCCCTTCATGAGCAGCTCGTTCTCGCGGGCGAAGCGCCGCTCCATGTCGGCCTCGCCGTTGAAGGCCTTGATGACGCGGATGCCCGTGAGGGTCTCCTCCACGCGCGCCAGCAGGTTGGCGGTCTGCTGTTGCACGCGCGTGCTGCGGCGCTTCAGGCTGCGGCTGATGCGGCCGATGAGCAGCCCGCTCACCGGCAGCAGCAGCAGGCTGATGAGCGTGAGCCCCGGCGAGAGCGTGATCATGGTGGCCAGGAAGAGGATCACCGCCACGGGCTCGCGGAAGATCATCTCGATGTAGTGCATCACCGAGTACTCCACCACCTGCATGTCGTTGGTGATCAGCGAGAGCAGGTCGCCTTTGCGCTCGCCGCTGTGGTAGCGCAGGGGCAGCTCCAGGAACTTGCCGTAGATGCGGGCGCGCAGGTCGCGCACCAGCCGGTTGCGGAAGTCGCAGATGGCCACCAGCGCCAGGTAGCGGAAGAGGTTCTTCAGCAGGAAGAGCAGCACCACCGCGATGCAGATCACCAGCAGGGCCCCCATGGCACCGCGCTGCTCCATGAGCTGCGTAAGGCCCCAGTTGAAGCTGCCCTCGAGGCCCTCGCGGCTCCACAGATGGGCCGGGCGCTCATGTACGGGCTGCACCTGGCCCAGCAGCAGGCGCAGGAAGGGGATGAAGAGCAACAGCGAGGCCAGATGGAACACGGTGGCCAGCAGGTTCCACAACGCGTTCAGGAAGGCGAAGTGCCGGTAGGGCGCCCCGAAGCGAAGGATCCGGAAGAAGTTGCGCATGTGGAACGTCCCGTGGCAGCGGGAGGGAAGGCGGCGAAGTTACCGTGGGCGGGGGAAGATGAACGGCGGGACAGGCAATGCCAATACCGCTGCAAAGGAGCATCCTGGCAGGCTGGGATTAGCAAAGCACCCCATCCTGTCGGTAAACTTG
Organism: Flavobacteriales bacterium; assembly: GCA_016788635.1. Lineage (GTDB taxonomy): Bacteria > Bacteroidota > Bacteroidia > Flavobacteriales_F > PHOS-HE28 > PHOS-HE28. Next base: position 18,377 of record JAEUSU010000007.1, read on the forward strand.
ACCTACCCAACCCCATCCGCCATGAAGCCCTTCATGCCTTCGTTGAGCGTTGTGTTCCTCAAGCTGCCTTCTTTCCTATTGGCCCAGACCCCTTGGAAACAGGATGGTTTCATTCAGAACGTCGGGCAGCTTCAACACCCCGATGGCAGCCCTGCGCAGGAGGTGCTGTATAAATGCGCGGGGGGGGGGGTACAACTTACTCTTTCTGCATGACCGCTTCATCTACGAGATACGATACGTGGAGAAGCATGCCTTGGAAGCGCATCAACGGGCCAAGTCCCCGATGGAGCGTTCCACGTTGATGTGCAAGTCGCAGTTGGTGGAGTATGTGTTCGGCCATGGCCAGGGGCGTTCACAACTCATCGCGGATGAAGGGACACCCGGCAAGGTATCGTATGCGCGAAGCGAGGGGGCATTACGCCCCTCGGTGCATCAACAACTCACGTACAAAAATGCCTTCCCGAAAGTTGATCTCGTCTTCACCATCGCAGCTGATGGCCGATGCAAGTACGACGTCATCCTTCGCGAAGGCGCGCGGCTTTCCGATGTGGACTTCCGGATCGAGGGGCTGGACCCCGGCCTGTTGAAGCCGCAAGGCAACGCCCTGGTGGCGGACCTGGAGTTCGGCCGGTTCAAGGAGCAGATCCCAGAGGCCTACCATGAGAAGAACGGTTCACGCACGCCCCGCGAACTACGCTATGCGCAGGATGAGCGAGGGCATCTGATGTTCGCGGGATCATCTGGCATTGAAACTATACCACAGGGCGAAACGCTCGTCATTGACCCCATCGGTTCGATCGAATGGGGAACCTATTTCGCGCCCCCGGACATCAGCCGTGCGGTTAGCACAGTGGCTCAGCCGGACGGGGTCTTCTACGTGACTGGCGATTGCCGTAGTGATGCATTAACCCCTGCACAAGCCGCGGCGCTGCACGCGAACATGGCCGCCTGGCAGAGCTCCATGGCCGCGCTGGCCGATTACAATGCCACGGCCATCGCCAATGCCGATGCGGCCCGGCAGGCTGAAGCCCTGCTTCTCCAGTCCGAAACGGGCAACATCGCCTCTTCCGAGCTGATCGAGCAGAACGCACAGGCGGTGAACGCCATCTATCTGACCACCCTGGCGCAAAGCGGCGAGGACGTGGAATTCAGCAGCCAGCAGGCTGCCACACTCTTCTCCATTGCCGACCAATGTCCGCTATTAGGTGGCAACCCGGTATACCAAGCAAGGGCGCTCTACGCCCTAATCGACGAGGAGGCCGAGTTCGATGATGCCTTGCTCTGCATCACGGAAGGTTTTGTGGTGAAGAACCTCGCGGAGCCCAGCCTGAGCGTGCGGGCCTACCCCAACCCGAATAGGACCGGACAGCTATTCCTTGAGATCGACGGCCTTGATGAAGGTGGTCGATCGATCATTGTTCTGCTCTACGACATCCAAGGGCGGCCGGTAGCCCAATTGCCCCTGGGTGGTCGCAAAGGAAGTGTGGATGTGAGCAAATTGACCCAAGGTCTTTACCACTGGACGGTCCTTCTGGACGACGAGCGTATTGGTCAGGGTAAGGTGACGCTGTTCAGATAGCGGGTCTCATCCACCCCCGAAACGTTGCTGGCCATGTCATTCAACAAGCTCCATCGCTTCAGTGCAACACTGGCCGCCGTGCTGCTGGTGCTCGCAAATGCTGCTGGGCAAGGGTTGAACAATCTGTGGATGGGGGGATATGAGAGCTGGAACGTACCTCCATGGGGTGGATCTGATATTGATTTCTTCCTGGGCACTCCAAGCATTACTGTTCATAGCCGGTCCATAGACCTCTCCTATACGACTGCCAACATCACCGACAGCGCTGGCAACCTGCTCTTCTTCACCAACGGCGTGGTAGTGGGCAACGCACTGGGCGATACCATGCAGAATGGCTCTGGGTTGAACCCGAGTGATTACACGGACAATTGGTACCCCACAGGATTGCATCTGCTACAAGCCAATCTCATCCTGCCGATCCCAGGAACAACGCATCAGTATTTGCTCTTTCATTGCACGGTAGATCAAATACCGGGATTCACGTCACGGTATCTCTACATATCCAAAGTCGATATGAGCCTGAATGGTGGACTGGGCGCCGTGGTGTATAAGAACCAGTTGATCTACGATGGCGACCTGCAACCTGGGCGCTTGTTGGCCTTGCGCCACGGCAACGGCCGCGACTGGTGGGTTTATGCCCACGAATTGAACAATGACGTCTTTCTTCGTTGGTTGGTGAGCCCTTATGAGATCAATGGCCCCACCATTCAGCACGTTGGAATCGTTCGCCCACCGGATGCTGCACAGGTCGCGTTCTCATTAGACGGCCAGCGGTTCGCCTATTACTCGGGAGATTTCGGTTTGGACCTGTTCGAGGTGGACCGATGCGATGGCACATTCGTCCAAACCGGACACGTGGATGTAAGCGATGCTTATTACGGCTGGGGTGTCGCCTTTTCCCCAAGCGGTCGCTTCTTATACCTCAGCGCAGAGACGCGGCTGCATCAAGTGGATGTTGATGCCACGGACATACAGGCCTCAATGTTGGAGATCGCAGAGTGGGATTCCACCTATTCACCGGGCTTCCCTTTCGCCACATTGTTCGGTGCTTCCAAACTGGCACCTGATGGCAAGATCTACATCAGCAGCATGAACACCACGGACAAGTTGCATGTGATCAACCACCCGGACAGTTTGGGCCTAGCCTGCGATGTGGTACAACACGGGATCACCTTGCCCACCTACTGGTCGAACTCTCTCCCCAACCACTCCAACTACCACCTGGGCGCCTTGGATGGCAGCATCTGTGACAGTTTGGGTTTGGGCGTGGTGGAGCGGAAGCCGGAGTTCAACCTCGCACTTTTCCCCAACCCCAACACAGGCGCCTTCACGCTCAGCTTCGCGCCACAGCCTGTCGCGGGTTGGCTGGAAGTGTATGATGTGAACGGGCGGCTGGTACATTCCGAGGGAATTGCACCATGGAGCCAATTGAAGCGCATGCATACGAATCTGCAAGCTGGTGTATACCAATGCCGGCTGCGGTTCGGGGAAGAGCAGGTCGTACGCAGATTCATCGTGGAGTGATGGCCCTCAATACAACCATCGCCAACGCCGATGCGGCCCGGTAGGCCGAAGCACTGCTTCTCCAGTCCGAAACGGGCAACATCGCCTCTTCCGAGCGGATCGAGCAGAATGCGCAGGCCGTCAACGCCATCTATCTGGCCACCCTCGCGCAAAGCGGAGAGGACGTGGAATTCAGCAGCCAACAGGCAGCCACTCTGTATTCCATTGCCGACCAATGTCCGCTGGTAGGTGGCAACCCCGTGTACCAAGCCCGGGCGCTCTACGCGTTGATCGATGAAGACGCGGACTTTGATGACGCCCTGCTCTGCATCGCGGAAGGCTTCGTGGTGAAGAGCCTTGTGGAACCCAGCCTGAGCGTACAGGCCTACCCGAATCCGAACCGCACCGGACAACTGTTCTTCGAGATCGACGGCCTTGATGAGGGTGATCGATCGATCACTGTCCTGCTCTTCGACATGCAAGGGCGGCCGGTCGTTCAGCAGCCCCTGGCAGGTTGGAAGGGAAGTGCGGACGTGAGCCGCCTGGCGCAAGGCCTGTACCACTGGACCGTGCTTCTTGATGGCCAACGCATCGGACAGGGGAAGGTGACGCTGTTCTGATGGTGGTTTGTGTGCACCGCGTAACGTTTATGGATTTGTCTTTACACAACCGCAAGCGCCTCAGCGCATCGATGGTTGCAGTGCTGCTGATGATCTCGAGCGCGATCGGACAGGGCTTGGATAACCTATGGATGGGCGGCTACGAGAATTTCAGCCCCCCACCCTGGGGAGGTTCAGATGTTGACTTCGTCACTGGTAGCCCTGTGATAAGCCTGCAGGCTCGCGATATCGATCTTTATCATACAGCGACGAATATCACGGATGCCTCGGGCAATCTGCTGTTCTTCACTAATGGAGTAGTGGTGGGCAAGCAGGACGGGGATACAATGCAGAATGGTAGCGGCTTAAACCCAAGCGATTACACGGACAACTGGTATCCGGCTGGACTTCTGCTCTACCAAGCGAACCTGATCATCCCCGACCCTGGTGACCCAAATCATTATTACCTCTTTCATAGCACGATCGATAACCTGCCGGCATTCACCCCACAATATCTGTACGTTTCCGTGATCGACATGAGCCTGAACGGAGGTGAGGGGGAAGTGGTATCAAAGAACCTAGCGATCTTTGATGGCCCTCTACAGATTGGTCGGTTGAACGCGGTGCGGCATGGGAACGGACGCGACTGGTGGGTCTATGCCCATGAATACAACAGCGACGTGTTTCTCCGCTGGTTAGTCACTCCCCAGGGCCCCAGCGGTCCACTCAGCCAAAACGTTGGTCTGTACAAACCGCTGGATGCTGGCCAGGTAGTTTTCTCGCAAGATGGACAGCGCTTCGCATATTACACTGGTGATACTACTGGACTTGATCTATTCGATGTGGATCGCTGCGACGGAACCTTCACCTACGCAGGCCACGTCGACGTAGATAGTGTCCAATACGGTGTGGGGGTTTCATTTTCCCCGAGTGGCCGCTTCCTGTATTTGAGCGCAGTGACCGAATTGTACCAAGTGGACGCTGATGCCACGGACCTGCAAGCTTCGCTCACAGTGATCGCCGTTTGGGATTCGACCTATTCCCCTGGTTTCCCATTCCGTACGGTGTTCGGCGCTTCCAAGCTGGCCCCCGACGGCAAGATCTACATCAGCACGATGAACAGTACCGACAAGCTGCATGTGATCAACCAGCCGGACAGCTTGGGCCTGGCCTGCGACGTGGTGCAGAACGGGATCACGCTGCCCACTTACTGGAAGAATTCGATACCCAACCACCCCAACTACCACCTGGGCGCCTTGGATGGCAGCATCTGCGATAGTTTGGGGTTGGGCGTGGTGGATCGGAAGCCGGAGTTCAACCTCACACTTTTCCCCAACCCCAACGCGGGGGCTTTCACGCTCAGCTTCGCGCCGCAACCTGTCGCGGGTTGGCTGGTAGTGTATGATGTGAACGGGCGGCTGGTGCATTCCGAGGGGATCGCCCCTTGGAGCCAATTGAAACGCATGCATCTGGTGTTGCCAGCTGGTGTCTACCAATGCCGATTGATCTTCGGTGGTTCCGTGGCGGTCCGCCGCTTCGTGGATTCTTCGCACTAGCTGAAAAGCGAAGGCTGGGTGGAGTAGCAGCGCGAGATCCGGAGCAGAGGGCGTTCCGCACGGGTAAGTCTTTCTCCCCGCACCTTCTACCTTCGGCTCCCGCCGCCGAGGCGCGGTCCGTTGAAGGTGTCGCTGCTCCGCTCACTCGCCCATCCCTTGCCCTTCGTGCTGCTGGCCGCTGCCGCCACGGCCCAGCAGAACGACGTGCCCTTTGAGCGCGACATCTACCTGGACCTGGAGCTGAACGCCGCCTGCCGCGGCAGCCGCATCCACAGCGGCATCAAGCCCCTGATCCAGAGCCGCGCCGACCTCACCGGCGTAATGGGCTACCGGCCGGACAAGCGCAAGCACTACTACGTGTTCACCGAGAAGCTCTTCAAGGAGCACCTGGTGGAGGTGAAGAAGGATGGCGTGCGCCTGACGCTGGACCCCGTGTTCCGCTTCGAGCGCGGCTGGGACGTGCGCGACCCCAGCGACTTCGCCGACACCACCACCTTCTACGTGAACTCGCGCGGGCTGTGGATCACCGGCAACATCGGCCCGCGGCTCTCCTTCCAGACCACCTTCTACGAGAACCAAGCGATCTTCCCGCAGTACATCTACACGCAGGCCCAGGCCACGGGCGTGGTGCCGGGGCAGGGGCGTATCAAGGGCTTCAAGAACCGCGCGTTCGACTTCGCCTGGGCACAGGGCAACGTGAGCTGGAGCCCGCGTGGTTGGATCAACGTGCAGTTCGGCAACGGCCGCCACTTCGTGGGGCATGGCTACCGCAGCATCCTGCTGAGCGATGTGTCCTTCAACCAGCCCTATTTCAAGGTGAACGTGCTGAGCCCGGACAAACGCTGGCAGTACAACACCATCCACACCAAGCTCACGCCCGGCGTGCTGCAGACCGACCGCCTGCCCACGGGCCAGAGCAGCGAGAGCCTCTTCTACTGGAAGCGCGCCGTGTTCCACCACCTGAGCCTGGACCTGGGCCGCGTGCAGCTGGGCCTGTTCGAGGCCAACATTTTCCAGAGTATCGACAGCACCGGCGTGGCACCGATCTCCTTCCGTGAGGTGAACCCCATCATCGGCGTGAACACCCTGCTGAACGGTTTTGCTGCCGGGCAGCAGGACCTGGTGGGGCTGGACATACGCGTGAAGCTCACGGACCTGCTCTTCGTGTACGGCCAGCTGGCCACGGACGACCCCGGCCGCACCACCGGCTGGCAGGCGGGCTTCCGCTGGTTCCGGCTCTTCGGGAAGGACCTGCACCTGCAGGCGGAGTACAACAGCGCCAGCCGCTACCTGTACATGAACACGCCGGCGCGCATCAACCATGTGCACTACGGCCAGCCGCTGGCCCACCCCGCAGGCACCTGGTTCGATGAGTTCGTGGTGATCGTGGACGCCCGCATCAAGCAGCGCTGGCTGCTGCGTGCGCAGGTCAATGGCATCACCTACCGGTTGGACGGGCCCGATGGACTGAACCTTGGTGGCAACATCTTCCGGCCCGATCCCGGAACGGACGTGGAGGGGGAGCCCCTCGTGCGCCAGATGTACATGCTGGACCTGAGCGCCGGCTGGCTGATGAACCAGATGACCAACATGCGGCTCAGCGCCGGTCTTCGCCTGCGCGACATCGACAACGCGCCGGACTTCCTGAGCAGCGCCTACTACTACGTGGCCTGGAGCACCAGCCTCTTCAACCGTTACTACGACTTCTGAACCCGCGTGAAAGAGCACGGCTACATCCTTCTCCTGGGCTTCCTCACCGCCTTCGTGGTGGTGCTCTTCACCATGCCCGTGCTCATCAAGGTGGCGCTGATGAAGCACCTGGTGGACGAGCCCAACGACAAGCGCAAGCTGCACCACCGCAGCGTGCCCACCATCGGTGGCATCATCCTCTTCGCGGCCATCATCTTCAGCTATGCGCTCTGGTTCCCGCAGGCCGGCACGCTGGGCATCCAGGCGGAAGGCTTCAAGGCCATGTACCAGGCCATGGGCGCCGCCTATCGCGATTTCAAGTTCCTCATCGCTGCCATGGTGCTGCTCTTCTTCATCGGCGTGAAGGATGACATCGTCGGCTTCAGCCCGGTGAAGAAGCTCGTGGGCCACATCATCGTGGGCTACATCCTGGTGGTGATGGCCGGCATGCGCATCAAGGACATGCACGGCATCCTGGGCATCTATGAGCTGCCCTTTGCGGTGAGCGTGGCCTTCTCACTCTTTGTGTACGTGGTGCTCGTGAACGCCTTCAACCTGATCGATGGCGTGGACGGGCTGGCCGGCGGCGTGGGCTTCATCAGTGCCATGTCCTTCGCGGCCTGGCTCTTCCTGAGCGGTGATGTGGCCATGGCCCTGCTGGCCTGCGTGCTGGGCGGTGCCCTGCTCGGCTTCCTCATCTTCAACACCCACCCAGCGCGCGTCTTCATGGGCGACAGCGGCTCGCTGATCGTGGGCGCCATCCTGTGCGTGCTGGTGCTGCACGTGGTGGACCATGAGACCCGCAAGCTGCCCCTGTGGCTGCGCAATGTGCCCGCGCCGCTCTTCGCCATGGCGGCCGTGGCCTACCCGTTGGTGGACACCTTCCGCGTCTTCTTCCTGCGCGCCGTGCGTGGCGTGTCGCCCTTCACGGCCGACCGCAACCACATCCACCACCGCTTGATGGACCGCGGTCTCGGCCACCGCGGCACCGTGGCCGTGCTCTACGCCTACAGCATTGCCATGGTGCTGTTGAGCTTGGTGACGCGCGACCTGCAGCCCAACAAGGGCCTGCTCATCCTCGGCGTGGCCGCCTTCGGGCTGGTGTTGCTGCCACTGCTCTTCAAACGGCCGGCGAAATGAGGAGGAAGGCACTCGCGTTTGTGGTGTGGTCGCTGGCGCACGCGGCAGCTGCACAAACCTTCCTGCCGCTGAGCCGCGTGGTGGAAACACCCTATCGCGGTGTGCTGCACAAGTACCGCAACACCCCGCACACCGCCATACGTCCATACCTGGAAGAGGACCTGCGCGCGCTGCCAGGAGCGGACACCCTGTTGCCCCGCGCACATTTTCCCTGGCTGGATAGCCTCGCCACGCGCGGCCCCGTGACCTGGGGTCCCCTGGTGGACGCCACGGCCGGCGTGCAGAACAACGCGGACCAGCCCATGACACACCGCTTGGGCGCGGGCCTCTGGGCCACCTGGAAAGCCAGGCCCAACCTGACCCTGCATGCCGATGGGCAGTACCTGAGCCAGGGCATGGCGGCCTACCTGGACACCCTGTTCCGCGCCACGCGGGCCACCCTGGGCGAGGGCTACGCGCACGGCGATGGCCCTTTCAACCACTTCGATTGGAACGCTTACGCCAGCCTCAAGGTGGACCGCTGGTTCAATTTCACCCTGGGGCGCGGCAAGCACTTCCTGGGCGAAGGCTACCGATCGCTCCTGCTCAGCGACAACGCCACCAGCTACCCCTACTTCAAGCTCACCGCCACCTTCTGGCATGTGCGCTACATGGTGCTCTTCGCCCAGCTGAACGACATCCGCGGTGCGGCGGCCGACCCGGCGGACCGCCTGAAGAAGTTCGCCAGCTTTCATTACCTCAGCTGGAACGCCAGCAAGCGCTTGAACTTCGCCGTGTTCGAGGCGGTGGTGTGGCAGGACAACGACCCGGCCTATCCGCGCGGTTTCGACATCAACTACCTGAACCCGGCCGTCTTCCTGCGCCCGGTGGAATTCAGCATCGGCTCGCCGGACAACGCGCTGCTCGGCTTCGCCGCCAACGTACTGGTGGGCAACCACACCAAGCTTTACGGCCAGGTGGTGCTCGATGAGTTCCTCACTTATGAAGTGCGTGCGGGCAACGGCTGGTTCGGCAACAAGCAGGCCTTCCAGCTGGGTGCGGTGGCGTACGAAGCCTTCAAGGTGAAAGGCCTGATGGTGCGCGGCGAGTTCAACTACGTGCGCCCCTTCATGTACACCCACAGCGACACGCGGCAGAACTACAGCCACTTCGGGCAGCCGCTGGCGCACCCCTATGGCAGCAACTTCCGCGAGGTGCTGGTGCAGACCGAATGGCGGCGCGGCCGTTGGGACCATTGGGTGCTGGGCAGCATGGCCACCCTGGGCAGCGATACCGGCGCCTACAGCTATGGCAACAACATTTTCCGGCCGGAGAGCGACCGCCCGCTGCGCGACCCCATCCGGCGGGAGAACTACGGCTTCTATGTGGGCCACGTGGTGCCTGTGCAGCTGCTGGTGGCCGAGGTGGGCACCGGCTGGCTGATCGATCCGCGCACCGGGTTGCGGCTGGAGGCCGCCTACCTCTTCCGCACGCGCACCACCGAAGGTGCGCCTGACCAGCAGACCCATTGGTTCCGCGTGGGGCTGGCCACCAACCTGCGTAGCCGCGACCACTTGCAGGAGGTGCGCTATGTCCTGCATTGATGGGAAGGGGCCGGGATGTTGGCTGAAGTCCAGGACCTGAACGTTGCCCAGCTGGATCCGTCGCCATGCTTCGATGGGCCTACCTGCGGTAGGCAGGCTCAGCATGACGCCGGGCGTTCCGGTGTTTAGAATGATCCAAAACGGAACGGATCGGCCCAACCGGATCTGCTGAGTAAATTCGCGGCCGTTCCCCCCCGCCTTGTCCCGCGTCCGCTCCATCGCCTTGCCCATCACCTTCGCACAGAAGGTCAAGGCCGTGGCGGCCCTCTTCAAGCTCCGCCTGGCCAGCTTGGTGGTGATGAGCGCCGTTCTGGGTTACCTCATGGGTGCCCCGGCGGGTGAAGTGTCCCTCGTTTCCATTGGGTGGCTGGCGCTGGCTGGTACGCTGGTGACCGGCGCCTCCAACGCCCTGAACCAGGTGCTGGAAGTGGGACCGGACAGCCTGATGAAGCGCACCGCGCAGCGCCCCTTGGTGACCGGTGTGCTCGGCATCCCCGAGGCCGTGGTGATCGCCTCCCTGGCCGGTGCGGCAGGCACCTTGATGCTCTGGCTGGTCTTTGGTCGGCTCACCGGCATACTGGGCCTGCTTTCGCTGTTCATGTACGTGGCCTTGTACACCCCGCTGAAGCGCATCACCCCGTGGAGCGTGCTCGTGGGTGCCTTCCCCGGCGCGTTCCCGCCCATGCTGGGTTTCGTGGCGGCCACGGGCCAGTTCGGGCTGGGGCCGGGCCTGCTCTTCGCCGGGCAGTTCATGTGGCAGTTCCCGCACTTCTGGGCCATCGCCTGGGTGCTGCACGACGATTACAAGCAGGGGGGCTTCCACCTGCTGCCTTCCATGGGTGGCCGTGACCGGAGTAGCACCTTCCTGATCCTGGTGTACACCCTGTTCACCATTCCCATTGGCATGCTGCCGTGGGCCTTCGGCTTCGTGGGCACGGGAGCGCTGATCACCGCCATCGTGGCCGGACTGGTGATGGTGGTGCCGGCCATGCGGCTGCTCCTCACGCACGACATGGCGGATGCCCGCCGCTTGATGTTCGCCAGCTTCATCTACCTGCCAACCATCCAGTTGGCCTATGTGTTGGACAGGGTATGAGCACGATCGCACTAAACCTTACCCCCGATGAACGGCAGGCCCGCGTAAAGGCCCGCCGCACGCTGACTTACCTGCTGCTCTTTGCCATTGTGATGTTCTTCGCGGGGCTCACCAGCGCCTACGTGGTGAGCATGAGCAGCGGCTACTGGGTGCGCATCGCGCTTCCCACCGCCTTCTATGTCAGCACGGCTTTCATCCTGCTGAGCACCCTCACGGTGCAGATGGCCTTGACGAGCGCGCGCAAGGGCGTGCAGGGCCGGGTGGCACCGCTGCTCGTGGCCACGCTGGTGCTGGGCCTGGGCTTCACCTGGTCGCAGGTGAAGGGTTGGAGCCAGCTGGTGGAGAAGGGCAACTACGCCGTGGGTGGCATCCTGCGCAACTCGGGTGAGTATGGCAGGGACTATACGATCAGCCGCCAGGGGGTGCAGCTGGAAATGGTGGACGGCAGGTTCTACCTGCCCGAGGACACCCGCCGCATGAACCCCCTGAACGCCGAGTTGGAAGAACAGAAGAACACGGCGAGCTCCTATCTCTACACGCTCACCTTCGCCCATATGGCCCACCTCTTCTTCGGCCTGCTGGCCTTGGTGGTGATGCTGGTGACGGCCCTGCGCGGCGGCTATGCCGCAGGCCAGGAAGTGGGCCTCTGGAGCGGCACCGTGTACTGGCATTTCCTCACCGGCCTGTGGATCTATCTCCTTTTGTTCTTGCTGGTGGTTCATTAACATTGCGCCCGAAACTCCGAACATGGCAGGCGACGCGACCAAGACCCTGAGCACCGACGTCCTTTGGGGCGGAGGACGTTCCCCGTTCAGCATCAGCTACGGGAAGATGATGATGTGGTTCTTCCTGGTGTCCGACGCCCTCACCTTCGGGGGCTTGTTGGTGGCCTACGGCTTTGTGCGCCACAGCACCACGGACGCCTGGCCCATCGGCGAGGAGGTCTTCCGTGCACTGCCCTTCCTGACCGGCAGCTACCCGCTCATCTACGTGGCCCTCATGACGGCCATCCTCATCTTCAGCTCCGTGACCATGGTGCTGGCCGTGGAGGCCGGCCACCGCATGGACAAGGGCGGGGTGATCAAGTGGCTCTTCCTCACCGTGATCGGGGGCGCCTTCTTCGTGGGCTCGCAGGCCTGGGAGTGGAGCCACTTCATCCACGGCGGCGGCGGCTACATCACCACCCCTGCCGGTGAGAAGTTCTGGGTGCACAACGACACGCACGACACGCACGATCCGGCCCACGCGCCCGGCTTCCACCTGGTGAAGGCCAAGCCCGGCCACTACCTGATCCCCGCCGATGAGCATGCCCACGTGGAGGGGGATGAGGCCTTGAAGGTCTGGAACAGCCGCGTGGACTATGTGGATGGCGCGAACATGGTGCGCAACGAGTATGGCCCGCCCCAGTACGCCAACTTCTTCTTCTTCATCACCGGCTTCCACGGCTTCCACGTGTTCAGCGGGGTCATCATCAACCTGGTGGTGCTCATCATGGTGATGCAGGGCGTCTTCCACCGCCGCGGCCATTACGAGATGGTGGAGAAAGCCGGCCTCTACTGGCACTTCGTGGACCTTGTCTGGGTCTTCGTGTTCACCTTCTTCTACCTGCTCTGATCAACCGGACCATCTACCATGGAGCGCGACGACATCATCGAGTACAGCCTGGACGCCCACCACAGTGAGGAGGAAGGCCGCAAGATCCGCCGCACCATCTGGCGCGTTACGGGCCTGCTGGCCGTGGTCACCGCCATTGAGGTGACCCTGGGCGCCTATTGGAAGGACTGGTTCGAGCCCACCGCATGGAGCGCCATCAAGTGGACCTACGTGGTGCTCACCCTGGTGAAGGCCACCTACATCGTGATGACCTTCATGCACCTTGGCGATGAGCGGAAGAACATCCGCTGGATCATTCTCGGCCCTTATGTGTTGTTCATCCTGTACCTGCTCTGGATCGCGGTATGGGAAAGCAACTACGTGCACACCATCTGGGAGACCATCAAGTGACCGCGCCGCAGGCCCCGGGCCCGCAACGCGCCTGGCACCTTGTTCCGGCCGGCAAGGCCCGTAAGTTCATTCTCCTGTTCCTGCTCCTGGTGGCCGCGCCGGGCATGTTCTTCCTGGTGCGTTCCGGCACCCACCGCTTCATGAAGCTCCCGTATTACGGGCCCAAGGAGGTGGAGGCACCCGGCGACACGCTCTACCACACCATACCGCCCTTCGCCTTCATGGGCAGTGATGGGCAGGTGGTGAGCGATACGAGCCTCGCCGGCAACATCATCGTGGCCGATTTCTTCTTCACCCGCTGCACCACCATCTGCCCGAAGATGAACGGCCAGATGCAGCAGTTGCAGCTGCGCATGGGCCGCGACGGCGTGTTCAAGGATGTGGTGCTCCTGAGCCACACTGTGGATCCCGAACATGACACGCCTGAGGTGCTCGCCGAACACGCACGTCACATGCAGGCCGATCCCGCACGCTGGAAGTTCGTGACCGGCACCAAGGAGGACCTGTACCTGCAGGGCAGCGAGGGATACCTGCTGGCCGCACGCGAGGATGTGATGGCCCCCGATGGCTTCCTGCACAGCGAGCACTTCGTATTGGTGGACAAGCAGCGGCACATCCGGGGGATCTATGACGGCACGAAGAGCGCCGAGGTGGACCGGCTCTTCACCGACATCAAGAACCTGGTGCGCGAGGAGAACGAAAAGGCGCGGCTGGCTCGCGAGGCCCAACAGCGTTGAGCCATGGACGAGCAGCGTTCCCGCCCCTGGATCATCGCACTGTCCGTGCTGCTGCCTGCCGTGGTGGCGGGCTTGATCTTCGGCCCGAAGTGGGGCGTGCTCGAAGGTCTTCATCGTGGCACCTTGCCCCGGCTGAACGCGTGGATCAATGGCTTCACTGCCGTGCTGCTCGTGCTCGCCTACATGGCCATCCGCACCGGGCGCATCGCGCAGCACAAACGGTTGATGCTGCGTGCGGTGGCCCTGAGCGTGGTGTTCCTTGTGCTCTATGTGCTGCAGCACGCGAGCTTCCCCTCGGCCAGGTACGCAGGGTCCATGCCGGGCCTGTACTACGCCATCCTCATCAGCCACATCATTCTTGCGGCGGCCATCGTGCCCCTGGTGTTGATCACGCTGGTGCGTGGCCTCTCCGCCAGGTACGACCGCCACCGCCGCATCGCGCGGTGGACGCTCCCCCTGTGGCTGTATGTCAGCATCAGCGGGGTGGTGGTGTACCGGATGATCGCGCCGTTCTATTGATGCGGCGGCGGGCCGCCTTGCACCGACTATTTTTGCCACCCTTCACCCTACGATCATGAGCGACATCAAGGCGGAATTGGCAGGCTGCGAGGCAGCGATGAAGAAGGCGGTGGACCACCTGGAGGTGGAGCTCACCAAGATCCGCGCGGGCCGCGCCAACCCCGGCATGCTCGATGGCATCCGGGTGGACTACTACGGCAGCGAGGTGCCCCTGAACCAGGTGAGCAACGTGAACACGCCCGATGGCCGCACGATCACCATCCAGCCGTGGGAGAAAAAGATGATCGATGCCATCGAGAAGGCGATCATTGCGGCGAACCTGGGGTTCAACCCCAGCAACAACGGAGAGAGCGTGATCATCAACGTGCCCATGCTCACCGAGGAGCGGCGCAAGGAGCTGGTGCGTGCCGCACACAAGGAGGGCGAACATGCGCGGGTAAGCATCCGTGCGGCGCGGCACAAGGCGCTGGACGGCATCAAGAAGGCACAGAAGGATGGTGTGGCCGAGGACATCGCCAAGGACGCCGAAGCCGAGACGGAAAAGCTCACGGGCATCTACAACAAGAAGGTGGACGTGCTGATCGAGGCCAAGGAGAAGGACATCCTCAAGGTGTGAGCAGGCGCACCGCTGCTCCTTCCTTCAGCGCATAAGCGCTCCACAACATATCGCGGATCCCCCCCGCGAGCAGCACCCGGTCGATGGCGACCAGCGCGTAGGCCATGGTGTCCACACGATGTTCCGGCAGGCCGGGCATGTTGAGCCGGGCGCTGCGGTCCAGTTCCATCAGCTGCTCCTTCAGCGCGTCGAACTCCTGCGCCGTGAAGGTGAGCGCGGTCGTGCCCTGCTCCAGTGCTTCGCCGCGTGCGGCACACACCATGCGGGCCAGGCTGTCGAAGCTGCCCGCCGAGCCCACCAGCACGTGCGGCTCGTGCCGTTCGATCACGGCCCAGAGCGGCTCCAGGTGATGGTCCAGATGGGCGGCCAGGCGCAGCTCCTCCTCCACGGTGGGGGGGTCGGACAAGGGGATGCGTTCGCGCAGGCGCGTGACACCCAGCTCGAAGCTGCGCTTCCACATCAGGGCCTTGTCGGTGGCGAGAATGAACTCGATGCTGCCGCCGCCGATGTCCATCACCAGCATGGGCCGCGCGCCGAAGGGCACGGCCTGTCGCACGCCGTCCAGGATCAGGCTGGCCTCCTCCTCACCCGGCACCACGTCGATCGGCAGGGCCAATTCGTTCCACGCGGCGCGGAGGAAGTCGCCGGCGTTGGCGCTGTTGCGCAGGGCGGATGTGCCGAAGCCGCGGATGTGCGTGGCACCCATGCCGCGTGCGGTGCCTACATGCATCCGCAATGCGTCCATGCCGCGCGCGAAAGCGTCGTCCGCGATCACCCCGCGCTCTATACCTCCCCGCCCCAGGAACACTGGCAATTCCAGGCTGTGCAGCACGTGCAATTTCCCATCCGCATCGCCTTCGAATACGAGCAGGTTGAAGGTGTTCGTGCCCAGGTCGATGATGGCATCCATGATCGTGGTCGGCGATCCGCCGTAATTCCGAACAACCCCCAACCCTCAACCTGTCATCCCGGCCATGAGCCGGGACAACCCCCAACCCTCAACCTTTATAGAACAACCACTTCCCCAGCTCCTTCCAACTCACCTTCTTGCCGTACATCAGGATGCCGGTGCGGTAGATGCGGCCTGCGAGCCAGGTGGTGGCGATGAAGGTGAGCACGAGCAGCACCATGCTGGTGGCGAGTAGCAGGGGGTTGTCGAAGGCGTTGCCCATCACCACGCGGATCATCATCACCACGGGCGAGGTGAGCGGGATGAGCGAGAACCACCGCACGGCCGGTCCGTCCGGGTTCATCATGGCCATTTCGGAGATGATGATGGCGAGCACCATGGGCAGGGTCACCGGTAGCATGAACTGTTGCACGTCCGTTTCGGTGTCCACCGCAGCACCGATGGCGGCGAAGAGCGAGGCATAGAGCAGGTAGCCACCGATGAAGTAGAACAGGAAGCAGAACAGGATGCGGGGCATCTCGGCGGTGATCTCCGCGATGAGTTGCTGTGTTTCGCTCTGGTCGAGGGCGGCAGGACTTTTCTGGAGTTCGGCCTGCACCTCGGCGGTGCCTTGCAGGCGCGCCACCTCGGCGGGGTCGAAGCGGTCCTTCATGAGCACGGCGCTGCCCACGGTGGCCAGCCCGCTGGTGAGGGCCACCCACAGCACGAACTGCAGCAGGCCCACCATGGCGATGCCGGTGATCTTGCCCATCATCAGCTGGAAGGGCTTCACGCTGCTCACCAGCACCTCCACGATGCGGTTCTGCTTCTCTTCCATCACGCCGCGCATCACCTGCACGCCGTAGAGGAAGATGAACATGTAGATGAGCAGGGCGAAGAAGAGACCGATGAAGGCCTTCACCTCGTCGAAGGAGCGCCTGCCTTCCTTGTCGATGTCGAAGAGGTGCATCTTCAAGGCGGTCTTGATGCGCGCATAAGTGTCCGGGTCCACTTCGTTCAGGCGGAGCTTCTCGCGCTCCAGCACCTTTTCCAGCTCGGCCTGGATGGTGCGCTGCGTGTTGATGCTGGGCAGCTCCTTGTAGTAGAGCTGGATGGTGTTGGTGACGAGGATCTCCTCGTTCACGTCCACCATCACGTTGTAGGGGCTGGCCTTGAAGGTGCTGTCGCTCCAGTCCGCATGGTCATAGAAGAACTTCACCTTGTCGGTCTCCTTCAGCTTCTTGGTCACGAGGTGGGACTTGTCGATGACCAGCACGTTCTGGATGCCGCTTTCCTGCAGGCCGAGGTACACCGCCAGGGTGACACCGCCCGCGATGAGGAGCGGCCCGAGCAGGGTCATGATCAGGAAGCTGGGCTTGCGCACGCGCGTGAGGAACTCGCGCCGGATGATGAGGCCGATCTTGTTCATGGCGGGGCGATCACTCGGTCATTTCAGCGGTCACGGCGCCGGGCACTTTTTCGCCCACGGCCTGGATGAAGATGTCGTGCATGCGGGGCACCTCCTCCTGCAGGCCGTGCACGGGGATGGTGGCGATGAGCTGGCGCAACACATCGTTCGGGGTGGCGCCTGGGCCGAGTTTCACATGGGCCACGGAATACTCACCGCCCTCCTGCAGGTCCACCAGCTCGCCGGAGAAGCCCAGCGCATTGGCAAAGGCCACCCGGCTGCCCTGGAACTCGATGCGGTAGGTGCGGGTGCTGAAGCGCTTGCGGATCTCACGCACGGTGCCATCAAGCACTTTATGCGCGCGGTGGATGAGCGCGATGTGGTCGCAGAGCTCCTCCACGCTGCCCATGTTGTGGGTGCTGAGCATCACGGTGGTGCCGGCGTCGCGCATGCGCAGGATCTCGGTGCGCACCAGTTCGGCGTTGATGGGGTCGAAGCCGCTGAAGGGTTCATCGAGTATGAGCAGCTGCGGCCCGTGCAGCACGGTGGTGACGAATTGCACCTTCTGCGCCATGCCCTTGCTGAGCTCCTCCACCTTTTTGTTCCACCAGCCCATCATCTCCCAGCGCTCGAAATGCTCACGCAGGCGGCGGATGGCCTCCGGGCGTGGCATGCCTTTCAGGCGGGCGAGGTACACGGCCTGTTCGCCCACCTTCATCTTCTTGTACAATCCGCGCTCCTCGGGCAGGTAACCGATGTGTGCCACATCATCCGGGCCCATGGGCCGCCCGTTGAAGAGGATGGTCCCGGCGTCCGGCCCGGTGATGCGGGTGATGATGCGGATGAGCGTGGTCTTGCCGGCGCCATTGGGGCCCAGCAGGCCGAACACGGTGCCTTGGGGCACCTCAAGGTCCACGCCGTCCAGGGCGAGGTGGGTGCCGTAGCGTTTGACGATGCCTTGCAGGCGAAGCATGGCGCCAAGGTAACCGGGCAGGTTTACCGGGCCAGTACCGTTCGGAAGGTGCTTATACCGGCCGTGTGATCAGGCGCGGACGCGGATCTCGCGCATGCCCACCATCTGCTGCGTGTCCGTGTCCCACACCTTCAGGCGCAGGCAGCGAAGCACATCCCAAGGCAGCAACGTGGTGGTCTTGGCATGGCGCAACTCGGGAATGGCGGCATGCGCCTCGGGCAGCCTGTAGAAAGGTACCCGGGGATTGAGATGGTGGATGTGGTGCAGGCCGATGTTGGCCAGGAACCAGCGCATCACGGGCGACATCCGCATGTGGCTACTGCTCTCCAGTGCGGCACCGGCATAGGTCCAGCCGTCCTTGTCCGCGTAGGAAACGCCAGGGAAATTGTGCTGGGCATAGAAGAGGTAGGAGCCCAGGGCCAGCATGATGAAGAAGGGGATCAGGAAGCCGAAGACCAGCCCGGTCCAGCCGGCCAGCACGCCGATGAGCACGCCCACACCCGCGTGGAAGGCGATGGCGATGATGGAGTCCCAATGGCGGCCGGTGTTGTTCACCATGCTGCGGATGCACATGCCGTAGAGGAACATGAAGATGTAGCCCAGGCTGATGGTGAGGGGGTGGCGCACGAAGAGGTAGGCGCGCTGCTCGCCCTTGGGGCTTTCCAGGAACTTCTTCAGGGTGACCACCGGGTAGGAACCGATGCTGGTGGTGTACAGCTTGCTGTTGTGGGCGTGGTGGTGGTTGTGGCTGCGCTCCCAGATGCTGATGGGGGCCAGGCTGAACCAGCCGAACACGGTGAAGAACCACTTCACCGGTTTGTTGTGCTGCAGGATGGCGTGGTGCAGGTAGTCGTGGTAGATGACGAACAGGCGGCCGAGCGTGAGGGCCAGCAGCACGCTGCCGGCACTCTTGATCCACCAGTTCTCCACGGTGAAGATCACCGTGTATGCGAACGCGATCACCACCAGGGTGGTGAAGAGGTGCCACCAGCTCTTCCAGCGGATCTCCTGAGCGAAGGGCCGGGTGGCGAGGATGAGGTCTTTTCCTTCGAGCATGGCCGTGCAAAAGTACGGTCCAAGATCCTTGTTACGGCAGTGTTACCCCCGGGGGCCTGGCATGCTTCCATCGGCGGTGGGTCCACAACCAGAACTCCGGCTTGCGACGGATGTCCTCCTCCAGCCGCCGGGTGTGCCGTTCGCTGATCTCCCCGTCCGCTGTGGCCTTGGGCGCGGGCACCAGCTCCTCGATGCGCATGACATAGTGGCCGCGGCGCATCCGGTCGATGCCCACATAGAGCACCGGGTATCCAAGTTTGCGGGCGATCTTTTCCGTGCCCCAGAACACGGGGGTGTCCTGGTGCAGAAAGGTGGTCCAGTACGCGCGCTCGGGGGGCGGGGTCTGGTCCGCGATGAAGGCCGTGGCGGTCACCTGGTGCCGGTCGCGTACCATGCCCTTCATGGTCTCCTCCATGGCGTAGAGCCGGTTGCCCAGGCGGGTGCGCATGCGCACGATGAGCCGCTCGAAGCCGGGGTTGTGCAGGGGGTGGTAGATCACGAACAGCTGGTGCAGACCGATCTGGCTGAAGCGCGCACCGCCGAGTTCCCAATTGCCCCAATGGCCCATCACCAGGATCACGCTCTGCCTGCGGTCATGGTAGTGGCGCAGCACCTCCTCCCCCTCCAACCGCACCCGGCGCTTCACCTCCTCGGGACTGATGGTCAGGGTCTTCAGCGTTTCCACCAGCAGGTCGCAGAACCAGCGGTAGAAGGTGCGTTCAATGCGGGCGCGTTCTTCGGGGCTCTTTTCCGGGAAGCTGTTCTGCAGGTTGGTGCGTACCACCGCACGCCGGTAGCGGGCCAGGTGGAAGATGAGCACGAAAACGATGTCGCCAAGGACGTAAAGCACGCCCAGCGGAAGCCAGGCCAGCAGGTAGAGGAAGGGCAGGGTGAGGTAATAGGCGAGCATCCCTGCGGCGAAGATCGCGCTTTGCCACTAAGGCTTTTCGGGGATGTATGGCCGCATGTAGCCTTCGTGGGCCATCTTCTCGCCGATCTCCATGAAGCGTTCCTTCTCGGGCCAGGCCCAGGTGCCCAGGCCGTCCACGTAGCGGTTGAACATGCAGAAGGCGGCGGCGATGAGCACCGTGTCGTAGATCTCCAGGTCGGTGGCACCGGTCTGTTTCGCTTGGGCGATGTCCTCTTCCGTCACGTGTTTGCCGCCGCGCTGCACCTGGTGCGCCACGTGCAGCAGGGCGCGCATCTTGGGGCTCAGCGGCTCATCGGGCAGGCAGGCCTTGATCTGATCGATGAACTCCGACCCGCGCCCGAGGTGCACACAGGCGGCAGCGCCATGGCTCGTATGGCAGAAGTGGCAATTGTTCCACCAGCTCACGCTGCTGGCAATGATCTCGCGCTCACCGGGTGTCAGCGTGGAAGGACCGAGCAGGAGGATCTCCACGAGTTCGCGCAGGGGATGGGCGGTCTCCGGGCGGTACATCAGCAGGCCGCTGATGCCGGGCGAATGGCCGGGGGGAAGGTTGATGTGGGGCATGGGGTACGTGTCGAGGTGTGGCAAGATCGGCGCAGGCCTTCAAACCAGGCTTGTGGCATGATGAGCGTTGCCTGTGATCATGCGTTTCCGGGTGTGGTGCGTGTGGAAGGACCGATCCGTTCGCGCAGGCGTTCTACAAGCGTGGGCCATGGTCCCACACCTGCATCGCCTTCCTGGTAGACGCACATGTGCTCGCGGGCACCACCGATGTTCACCTCGGTGATCGGTGGTCTGCCGGAAGGGCGGATGCAGACAAGGTGTTCCTCCGGTTCAGCGTAGTGCAACACCACCCAGACCTCGGACTCGGGATGTGCAGCGGCATGAGCCAGCTTGTCCGGACGGACCCAGTAGCCCTGGCCGCGCAGTCGTCGTGTACCGGTCACTTCCACGTGCATCAGCGTAAGGCCGTTCCACTTCACCTCCAGGTCGGGTGCCCCTGCTTCCTCGGGATGTTCCTCGATCAATGCGTTGGTGTCCGCACCAAATCCGGTCACATGAACTTCAATACGCGGATCGATCGCTTCGATCAGCCCTTTCACACGGGCGATGCGGTGCTTCTCCTCCTCCCACTTGTCCTGGTAGCGCTGCTTCCAGAAGAACTTCTCACGCTTCCGCAATTCCTCACAACCGATCGCATCGCCCTCCTTCAGCCCCATGCCCTCGAAGGTGCGCCGCCTTATGCCACAGCAGAAGGCGCCATCGATGTACACGCTCACGCGTTCCGGATCGCGCTGCGGCTCTATGCGGGTGATCCGAGGCCCGGCCATGCCATTTCAGGTCAGGGGATCACGATGCGTGGTGTTCGCTTCGCGTCGTGGTGTCGCTGCGGCTCCGCACCCACCAATGTCCTCGGCCGTTTCACCTCCAACTCCACCGTGCCATACTCATTTCCCCACCCATCAAAGCCCGGCCGAACCTGCCGTGCGAACACATCCAGTCGCGGGCCTTCGAAGTGCTTCGCAAGGCCATCGTAGAAGCTCTGCGGTTTCACGCTGTGCGCCGTGGGCGTCTCGGTGAAGTGGTTCTGGAACTTGCCAAGCACCTCCTTGTCGAACACCGCCTTGCCGCGATAGCCGAAGAGCACGTGCTCGGTGATGATCTGGTATGGCCCGAAAGGGCATGGGCCGGTGCGTTTGTTCCAGGTGATGAGCGTGTAGAAGGTGAAGCCCCAGTGGGCCATCAGGTCGAAGGCCATGCGCAGCACGGGTTCGCCGGTGCGGCGGTCCTTGCTGTTGGTGGCCCATAGCCAGAGGAAGGAGCCCTCCGGATCGCTCCACTCGCGCACGGGCAGCTCCACCAGTGCCTCGCGCCCCATGGTGGGGTAGTCCAGCGCGGTGTTCTGGTTGGGCCGCACGCTGCGCCTGCCGGTCTTCCCCTGGTCCCAAGGCGGATCGATGACCAGGACCTTGTAGCGGGTGGTGGGGGTGAAGGACATGGGGGAAAGATAGGAGCAGGGCATCACCGGCCCCCAAACGAAAGGCCCCCTTGCGGAGGCCCTTCTGAATGATCGCGCACAGACCGAGGATTTACTCCGCCAGCACGATCACCGTATTGTTCATCACTTCCAGTTCTGGGGTCCGCCGGACTCCCGTCCGGTCAGGGAACGCTGGCAAAGTTAGACCTTCCGGATCTTCCAGTACCGACGCCACCCCAGCAGATGACCACATCCACTTCTCCGGTCGATCGACCAGCCCTGCGTTTACCGGGTTGTCATGGATGTACGCCACCACATTCCGGTAGTGGGCTTCATCACGGATGAAGCGGTCGAAGTACTCGCGGTGCCAGACCGGTCCGGGGGGCAACCCGCGTTCCTTTTGCCGCCATGCGCTGATGCGCCGGCCGGTGTACTTCTTCCACGAGGCCATGCTGGTGCTCATCGTAATGCCGTGCGCAGGCTGCAGGAGAATGTGCACATGGTTCGGCATGATGCACCACCCATGCAGCACATAGCGCGTTCCAGCGAAGTGAAGAAGGCTCTCCTGCACCATTGAAGCCACTTCGGGCTCACGCAGCATACAGTCCCCATGGCCGGCATCGAGGTAGGCGTTCACGCGGCGTTGCTTCTCCACATCGCGCATGGATGGAGGGGCTGACCTCAGTTCCTCGGCCCAGCTGTCCACCACGTGGCGTGGCAGGCTGTCCGCGAGGTGCACGCAGATGTGCTGGATGTGATGCTGGCTCTCGAAATGCGGGTGATAACCGCGGTCCCACCAGATGGGCTCGCCGGGTTGGTTGCCCGGTCGGTTCAGCCGGCGGTCGTGCTCACGCATGGCGATAAGCTACGAGGGAGAATGTTGGTTGCTAACTGCAAGCCGACCAAGCCTTGCTTCAAAAAGGGTCATTCGCGCCGGACGGGAGTCCGGCGAACCGACAATTACTCCGCCAGCACGATCACCGTATTGTTCATCACCTCCACCACGCCGCCTTTCACGGGGTAGGTCTTCTCGCCCTTGTCGCTCCGCACCTTCACGTCGCCGGCCTTCAACACGGTGATCAAGGGGGCGTGGCCCTCCAGGAAGCCCATGCTGCCGTCCACGCCGGGCACGGTCACGCTGGTGGCTTCGCCCTTGAAGAGCTCCTTGTCGGGGGTGATTATTTCGACTTTCATTTCAGGTGCCGGTTGGGGGTTGTGGGTTGGACGTTGAAGGTTGGCTTTCGTTACGAGGGCATTCAACCCTCAACCACATCAACCTTCAACCCTCAACCTGCCTTACGCTTTGGCGGCTTCCGCCAACATCTTCTTGCCGGCCTCAATGACGTCCTCGATGCGGCCCTTCAGGTTGAAGGCGGCCTCGGGGTACTCGTCCATCTCGCCGTCCAGGATCATGTTGAAGCCCTTGATGGTCTCCTCGATGGGCACCATCACGCCCTTGAGGCCGGTGAACTGTTCGGCCACGAAGAAGGGCTGGGAGAGGAAGCGCTGCACGCGGCGGGCGCGGCTCACGGCCAGCTTGTCGTCCTCGCTCAGTTCGTCCATGCCCAGGATGGCGATGATGTCCTGCAGTTCCTTGTAGCGCTGCAGGATGGCCTTCACGCGCTGGGCGCAGGTGTAATGCTCATCGCCCACGATGGCGGCGGTGAGGATGCGGCTGGTGGAATCGAGGGGGTCCACCGAGGGGTAGATGCCGAGCTCGGCGATCTTCCGGCTGAGCACCGTGGTGGCGTCCAGGTGGGCGAACGTCGTGGCGGGCGCGGGGTCGGTCAGGTCATCCGCGGGCACATACACCGCCTGCACGGAGGTGATGGAGCCGCGTTTGGTGGAGGTGATGCGCTCCTGCATGGCGCCCATCTCGGTGGCCAGGGTGGGCTGGTAACCCACGGCGCTGGGCATGCGGCCCAGCAGCGCGCTCACTTCGGAACCGGCCTGCGTGAAGCGGAAGATGTTGTCCACGAAGAAGAGGATGTCGCGGCCACCGCTCTTCTCGTCACCGTCGCGGAAGTA
Organism: Flavobacteriales bacterium; assembly: GCA_016788635.1. GTDB lineage: Bacteria > Bacteroidota > Bacteroidia > Flavobacteriales_F > PHOS-HE28 > PHOS-HE28. The sequence goes on from JAEUSU010000007.1 coordinate 42,261, forward strand.
CTCGGCGAGGGTGAGGCCGCTGAGGGCCACGCGGGCGCGGGCGCCGGGGGGCTCGTTCATCTGGCCGAAGATGAAGGTGGCCTGGCTGGTGGCGAGCTGGTCGTAGTCCACCTTGCTCAGGTCCCAGCCACCCTCCTCCATGCTGTGCTTGAAGCCTTCACCATACTTGATGATGCCGGCTTCGATCATTTCGCGCAACAGGTCGTTCCCTTCGCGGGTGCGCTCACCCACACCGGCGAACACGCTGTAGCCGCTGTAGCCTTTGGCGATGTTGTTGATCAGCTCCTGGATGAGCACCGTCTTACCCACGCCGGCACCGCCGAAGAGGCCGATCTTGCCGCCCTTGGCGTAGGGCTCGATCAGGTCGATCACCTTGATGCCGGTGAAGAGCACCTCGGTGCTGGTGGTGAGGTCCTCGAACTTCGGGGCCTCGCGGTGGATGGGGTAGCTCTTGCCGGTGTCCACGGGCTTCATGCCGTCGATCGGCGTGCCGGTCACATTGAAGAGGCGGCCCTTGATGGCATCACCCACGGGCATGGCGATGGGCTGGCCCATGCCGTGCACCTCGGTATTGCGGGAGAGGCCGTCGGTGCTGTCCATGGACACGGCGCGCACGGTGTCCTCGCCGATCAGCTGCTGGGTCTCCATCACCAGCACGGTGCCGTCGGGGCGGTTGATGTGCAGGGCGTCGTAGATGTTGGGCAGGTCCTTGCTGCCTTCAAAACGTACGTCGACCACGGGTCCGATCACCTGGACGACCTTTCCGATGTGCTTGGCCATGAGCGGGTTGTGCTGTGTTGGGCGCAGTGCGCGAGCGATTTCGGCCGCGAAGGTAGGACTTCGCCGGAAAGCTGGAGGTGGTGGTGGATAAATGCCGGGTACCGAGAGGTCCGGTACCGTGCGCCAGACCACGCGAAGGACGGGTTTTCAGTAACCACGGATGGACAAGGATCAACACGGATGTTCCCGCCATGCGGACTCGCGTGAGCGGGTTGGGCTGGCACGGCCATACTTCCGTAAGCCGGAAGGGTATGTATCCGTGTCCATCCGTGGTTGAAGGCCCCCGCAACGGAGCGCCCGCAGTATGCGAGGGAATCGTGGTTGGACCGCCGGCCTTATTCCTCCCGCTCACCCTCCTCCCGCAACTGCTCCAACCGCTCCATGGCCGCCTCACCCCTGCGCCGCATCCTCCGCAGGTAGCTGGGCATGCACAGGATCATGAACAGGTTGATGAGGGCGATGGCGACCCCGATCCAGAACAGCCAGCGCATCCAGGTCCTCTCCCAGAAGGTCCAGGCCAGCACGGCCAACACCATTTGCCGGAAAACCCAGAAAAGGAGCTTCCGCCGCCGCATGGCGGGGCTCATGGTGGCCTCCGCCAGCGCAGATCGGAATTGGTCGCGCTGGTCGTCCATGAGCGGGTGGCTTTATGGCGAAGGCCGGACGAATGTATAGAACGCAAGTCACAGATCCGCCTTTTGATCATCCACGACAGAGTCGCGGATGATCAGAGGGCTGACTTAGACTTCAGGGCCCCTCAAATAACCTGTTGATAGGTTGACAGCATGTGATCTTGACGATCTGCAGCAGGATGGATCTCTTTGGCTGCATGAAGCTACGCAATGCCAAGGGACTGTTCGATGAACAGGACGTGCTGAACCGGTTGAACCAGTTGAACGATCTGTTGCCCCGCCTGAAGGCGATGATCAATTGGGAAGCTTTCCGAGCCCAAGTGGAAGGGGCGTTCCCGATGAGCGACCCGAAGAAGGGCGGACGGCCCGCGTACGACAAGGTGATGATGATGAGGGTGCTTGTGCTTCAGCGCATCTACGACTTGAGCGATGATGCAGCGGAGTTCCAGATCACCGACCGGCTCAGCTTCCGCCAGTTCCTGGGGTTGGAGCTGCAGCACAAGGTGCCTGATGCCAAGACCATCTGGTACTTCCGGGAGTGCCTGAAGGAAGCCGATGTGTTCGATGCCCTGTTCGATGATTTCCTCGAGCGGATCGAGGGCGCAGGTCTGCTGCTCAACCAGGGCAAGATCGTGGACGCCACCATGGTGAAGGCTCCTGTGCAGCGTAACAGCCGTGAAGAGAACGAACAGATCAAGCAGGGTAAGCAACCGCGCTCCTGGAGCCCCAACAAGGCGCGGCAGAAGGACATCGATGCACGCTGGGGCAGCAAGCACGGCAAGAACTACTTCGGCTACAAGAACAGCATCAAGGTGGATCGTGGCAGCAAGCTGATCGAACACTTCTATGTGACCGGTGCGAACGTGCACGACAGTCAAGCCCTTCCACACCTGGTCTCAGCTGGTGAGGCTGGTCAACAATACCTCACTGACAGTGCGTACGGCACACCCACCAACAGGCAGGTGCTGGAAGCCATGGGGATCAGCCCGCAAGCGGTGGAGCCTGCCCGGCGCAAGAAACCCCTTACACATGAGCAACAAGTGTGGAACTGGCTCAGAAGTCGGATTCGGGCGCGCGTGGAGCATGTCTTCGGGCACATGACCATGTGCATCAAGGGACTGGTGGTCCGTTGCAAGAACATGGAGCGCGCCCATGCCCAGATCGCCATGGCAAACCTCACCTACAACATGCAGCGGGTGCTTTACCTCAAGCGGAACTCCATGGGGATCGTGTGACCTGACGGCACGAAAAAGCCCCGAAAACGATCCGGATCAACGAACTTCACACTTCAACCGACCATGAGCCATGACCTACTCCGATCATCACGCGCTCAGGAGACAGTTGTTCGAGGTGCCCTTCACACTTCAACCGACCATGAGCCATGACCTACTCCGATCATCACGCGCTCAGGAGACTGTTGTTCGAGGTGCCCTGGATTCATTTGCCTCGTACCATCGGTTCTCGCGTGAGACAGAGTAGATGAATAAGTGGCGCCTTTATCTACCCACCGCAGGGTCTCACGGAGTGGACCCTGCGGAGATCGCTATCCCGCCGTCCGGGTCAACTCCTTGAACACCTCTTCCAGACCGCGCTCGGCTTTCTGCAAGGTGAGCACCTTCAGGCCCTTGTCCACGGCGAACTGGAACACGGCGGGCCGTATGTCGATGCTGGCTTCGAAGGCGAGGTGCCAGGTGTGGCCACCGCTGTGCTTCGCCTGTTGCACGCCGGAAATGGTCAGCAGCAGCTCGCGGGTGGTGGCCGTGTCGAACTCCACGTGCAGGACCTCCAGCCCGTGGGTCTTCACGCGCAGGTTGGCGGCGCGGTCGTCCGCCACAATGCGCCCACGGTCGATGATGATCACGCGGTCACAGATGGCCTCCACCTCCTGCATGATGTGGGTGCTGAGCATCACGGTCTTCTCCCGCCCGAGGCGCTTGATCAGGCCCCGCACCTCATCCAGCTGGTTGGGGTCCAGGCCACTGGTCGGCTCGTCGAGGATCAGCACCTGCGGATCGTGGATCATGGCCTGGGCGAGGCCCACGCGCTGGCGGTAGCCACGGCTCAGCGCACCGATCTTCTTGTGCTGCTCGCGCTCCAGGCCCACGGCGGCGATCATCTCCTTCACGCGCTCGCCCACGTGCCCCATGCCGTGCACCCCGCCGATGAAGGTGAGGTACTCGCGCACGTACATGTCCGTGTAAAGCGGGTTGTGCTCCGGCAGGTAGCCCACGCTCCGGCGCACCTCCAAACTGGCGTCGCGGATGTCGTGGCCGTTCACCGTGGCCTCGCCGCTGGTGGGCGGAATGAAGCAGGTGAGCACCTTCATCATCGTGCTCTTGCCTGCGCCGTTGGGGCCCAGGAAGCCCACCACCTCGCCTTTCACGGTCTCGAAGGACACGTCGTCCAGCGCCTTCTGGCTGCCGTAGAGCTTGGTGATATGGCGGACGGAGATGGACATGCGGCGAAGGTAGTTGGTGGTTGCAGGTTGGGGGTTGGGGGTTGAGGGTTGGTCCCGCGCACAGCCCCGCTTTTGTTGAAGGTTGTCTTCCACCCATGCCCAACCCCCAACCTTCCTCTAATTCAACCTCCAACCCCCAACCTGCCTTCAGTTCAAACCCCAACCCCCAACCCCCAACCTGCCTTAAATTCAACCTCCAACCCCCAACCCCTTACTTCGCACCATGCCCCACGGCCTTGTGATGCGTTCCACCGGCAGCCGCTACCTGGTGCGCGGCGAGGATGGCAGCTTGCACGACTGCGTGGCCAGGGGCAACCTGCGGATCAAGGGCTGGAAGAGCACCAATCCCGTGGCGGTGGGCGACCGGGTGGACTTTCTTCCACAGGTTGATGCGGAGCACCCCGGCACTATCACCGACCTGCACGACCGTCGCAACTACCTGGTGCGGCGCAGCGTGAACCTGAGCCACCACAAGCACGTTATCGCCGCCAACCTGGACCAGGCGCTGCTGCTCGTCACCGTGGCGCGGCCGCAGACATCCTTCGGCTTCATCGACCGCTTTTTGGTGACCGCCGAAGCCTACCAGGTGCCGGTGGTCATCGTGTTCAACAAAGTGGACAACCTGGATGACAACGAGCTCGCCATGCTGGCGGAATATGAGGAGGTGTACCAGGGCGCGGGTTACCGCACGGTGATCACCGCTGCGCTGAAGGGTGTGGGCGTGCAGGAGGTGAAGGATCTGCTCGCGGGCCGGGTGACGCTGCTGGCCGGGCACAGCGGCGTGGGCAAGAGCACGCTCATCAACGCCATCGATCCTTCACTCGACCTGCACACGCTGGAGATCAGCCACGCCAGCGGCAAGGGCCAGCACACCACGACCTATGCGGAGATGTTCGAGCTGGGAGTGGCGAGTGGCGAGTGGCGAGTAGAGGCTGCCCCGGGGTCAGCCCCACTCGCCACTCGCCACTCCGTACTCGCCACTCCCCCGACCTTCATCATCGACACCCCCGGCATCAAGGGCTTCGGTCTGGTGGATATGAGCGCCGAGGAGATCGTGGACCAGTTCCCCGAGCTGTTCGAGTTGAAGGGCCAATGCCGCTTCAGCAACTGCATGCACCTGGAGGAACCCGGTTGCGCTGTGCGCGCCGCAGTGAAGGAAGGCCGCGTGGCGGAAAGCCGCTACCGCAGCTACGTGGACATGGTGAGCGGGGCGGAAGAGGAGGAGGGGCCTTACCGGAGAGGGTAGGCGCATGGGTGGTGAATGTGGAAAGGGGTGGATGTGGAAATGTGGCATGGGTGAATTCACCGCAACGACGCGGCGACGCGACGGGTGCGCGACGCTGTTGAACGTAACGGTAAGGTGGAATTGCAGGTCCGTCGAGGCAGGCGGGGCTGTGTGATCTGCGGAATGGATGCGACCTTCGCAGCATGAGCGGGCGGCAGATCTGGATCCCCATCTCGGTGGCCTTGTTCATCGCGTGCAGCGGAACGCAGCCCGTTGCGACCACACCGGCCACGCCGGATGACCGCGCGGTACTGGCGCAGCATGCGGTGGACGCCGTGCTGTGGCAGCACACCAGCTCTGAAGCGCGGATGGCCTTTCTGCAAGCTTATGAACTGGCCGCCCTGAAGCTGGAGGCCAACCTCGCGCGCCATGCGGAACGCCGCGCGGCTGGTCTGGTGCGTACGCCCGCGGTGATCGTGGATGTGGACGAGACCGTACTGGACAATTCGCTGTACGAGGTGGAGCGCATCGCCATGCATACCACCTATGACAGTGCTTCGTGGGCGGCCTGGGTGCTGCGCCAGGAAGCCGTGGCGATACCCGGTGCGCTGGAGTTCCTACAACTGGCCGAACGCAGGGGCTGCACCATCTTCTACCTCACCAACCGCTCGCAGGCCGAATGCAAGGCCACCGTGTACAACCTGCGCGCGAAGGGCTTCCCCATGGCCGACGAGGACCACGTGTGGTGCATGGAAGCCAGCGGCAGCGACAAGACCGCGCGCCGGGCCCGTGTGGCCTCGTCGTATGACATCGTGCTGCTCGTAGGCGATCAATTGCGCGACTTCGATGAGCGCTTCAAGGACCGCAACGCGGACTACGGCCGCGAATTGGTGAGCGCGTACGCGGATACCCTGCAGCGCTATTTCGTGCTGCTGCCCAACCCGATGTACGGCACCTGGCGCGACCACCTCAGTGGCAAGGGCACCGATGCCGAGAAGGCCGCACGCATCCGCCTCTTTTTCTCCGAATTCCAACACTGACATGCGGGTCGTGATCCAACGGGTGCGCGAATGCGCGGTGTATGTGGACGCCAGCTGCCGGGCACGCATCGGGCCGGGGCTGATGGTGCTTCTCGGCGTGGCGGTGGATGACACCGAGGAGGACGTGGAGTGGCTCTGTGGCAAGATCGCCAGGCTGCGCATCTTCCCCGATGCCGAAGGCGCCATGAACCTGGACGTGACACAGGTGCATGGTGAGGTGTTGCTGGTGAGCCAGTTCACCCTGTACGCCGACACCGCCAGGGGCAACCGCCCCAGCTTCATCCGCGCGGCGCGACCCGAACAGGCCATGCCGCTCTACCAGCGTGCGCAGCAGCGACTCACCGAACTGGTGGGCCGCCCGGTGCCCACCGGTGAGTTCGGTGCGCACATGCAGGTGGAGCTCGCCAACGACGGACCGGTCACGATCATCATCGACTCGAAGGACAGGGAATGAAACGCACCGACAAGCCCCTTCACGTGCTGCAGGCCGAGGTGGATGATTGGATCCGCACAGTGGGTGTACGCTACTTCAACGAGCTCACCAACATGGCCATCCTCACCGAGGAGGTGGGCGAGCTCGCGCGGCTCATGGCGCGCAAGTACGGCGAGCAGTCCTTCAAGAAAGGCGAGGAGAAGGCGGCGCTGGGCGAGGAGATGGCCGACGTGCTCTTCGTGCTGCTCTGCCTGGCCAACCAGACGGGCACCGACCTGGACAAGGCCTTCGCGAAGAAGATGAAGAAGCGAACGAAGCGCGACCGCAAGCGGCACGCGGAGAACGCGAAGCTGAAGAAGACCGGCGCGAAGCGCAAAGGCGCCGCCAGCTAGCCGCGATCAGAATTTCGTGAGGCGTTGTGCACCGAGCCAGCGGCCATCCAGATCCAGCACATGCAAGAGGTAGCAGCCCGGTGGTGCGTCCAGCCTCAGCGTGCCGTCCGTTGAGCGGCCTTCATGCACCAAGGCGCCGGTGAGGGTGAACGCACGTAGCAGCAAGGGTCCGTTCTTCTCACCGAGACGCACGGTGAACAGCCCATCGCTCGGGTTCGGGTACACCGTGATGTGCGGTGCGGTGGATGCTGTGATCGCTGGCATTGACGCGCTCAGGTCGCACGTCGTAAGCGCATCCGGGTAGATCGTGAGCCCGCCCTGGCTGTGGCAGACCAGGGAGTCCGACCGCTCGTTCTGTTGGTACAGGTCGGTGAGCACGCCCAGGGTGCTACCCACCCCATCGATGATGTGCGCATAGGCGGAGTCGAGCAGGGTGCCGGTGCTGTCCATTAGCGCCAGTGTCCAGCGCTTGCGCCAGCCGTCGCCGAGTTCCACACTGTCAATGGCCACCACTTCCACTTCCGGGTATAGATAGGACGACAACCATGTGGCGGGATAAGGCCCGAGGCCCATGTTGAAGTCATAGAGCACCTGCTCGCCGAACCAGAATTGCAGCGTGTACACCTTGCGCGCGGCGGTGTCCTGCCGGATGAGCACGGTGCCGCCGGGCCCGCTTCCGGTGTAGGTCCACATGAAGTCCGGGCAGCCGGGTGGGATGGGCGGCATCACCGTGCCGGTCTCCTCGTAATAAAGGCTCAGCTTGTTCCAGGTGACGCCACCGATGACGGAATCGCCGGTGAAGCGGTAGGTGTGATCGGCGTTGACCCAATAGGCACCGCAGTTCCCCAGCGTGATCACCATGTATTCGTGGTGCTCCACCCAACCGGCATCGCTGGTGGGGAAGGGGCGGTAGGCTTGTGCCGTGGCGAAGGTGGCGACGGATGCAAGCAAGGCTGTGAAGTGACCGCGCATGGGTCCTGCGTTTCAGGCAGGACGAAGATCGGCCGGAAGGCGCTGCTTTCCTACCAGGGCTTCTCCAGGTCGGCGGGGGCGTAGGTGTGGTCGCGCACGCTCCAATGAGTGCCGGTGCTGCGTTGCAGGGCCAGGGCCTTGCTGCCGCCGAAGAGCTTGCGCAGCAGCGCAATGGGCGTGAGGATGACGAAGAAGACCAGTCCCAGCAGGATGCGGCCGTTCAGCCAGCCCAGCGCGGCCGCCAGTTTCAACCAGCCCTTCTCCACCAGCGCGGCCAGCGCCGGAACGAAGAGCCCAATGAGCCCCGCCACAGCGGCCACCGTCAGCATCCACTTCAGCTTGAAGATGAGGAAGAGCACCACGAAGCCCGTGGTGATCGCCAGCATCGTGGTCTTGGTGTCGCTTTTCGGCGCGGTCATCCTAGAAAAGGGTGTAGATGAAGGGCGCGGCGGCGCTGCCACCACCGATCACGAGCAGTACTCCCAGGAGCAGCAGCACCACGATCACGGGGGCGAGCCACCATTTCTTGCGTGACCAGAGGAAGCCGGCGAGGTCTTTCAGGAAGTCCATAGGGGCAAAGGTGGTTGAAGCAGGTTGAGTGTTGGACCGAAAGCAAGTTGGGGGTTGCGCTTCGACCCCTCGGCTCTGCTCGGGGCCGGCTTGCTCAGCGTGACTGGTGTATCAGTCCAGTTTGAATTCCTCCTTCCAATCATCGGTGCGGGTCCAGGCGGGCTGGTCGCCTTTCACAAAGAGCAGGTCGCCCACCACCAGCGCGTCCATCTCGGTGCGCATGAAGCAGCGGTAGGCATCCTCCGCCGTGCACACGATCGGCTCGCCGCGCACGTTGAAGCTGGTGTTCACCAGCACGCCACAACCGGTGAGTTGTTTGAACGCGGTGATGAGCGCGTGGAAGCGCGGGTTGGTGTCCGCATGCACGGTCTGCACGCGCGCGCTGAAGTCCACGTGCGTGATGGCCGGCAAGGCACTCCGCTCGTGGTAGAGCTTCTCGCGTATGCCGAAGCCGTCATAGCCCGATGGCAGCGGCAGGTGTAGCGCTTCCTGCACGGGCCGCACCAGCAGCATGTAGGGCGAGGTGGCGCCGTGCATGGCGAAGTACTGCTGTGCATCTTCGGCCAGTACCGCCGGCGCGAAGGGGCGGAAGCTCTCGCGGTACTTGATCTTCAGGTTGAGCTTCTTCTGCATCTCGCCGTTGCGCGGATCGCCCAGGATGCTGCGCCCACCGAGCGCGCGCGGCCCGAACTCCATGCGGCCCTGCACCCAGCCCACCACTTGTCCGTCGGCGAGCAGTGCGGCCACCTCGCGGCTCAGTTCGTTGCTGTCGTGGAAGCGTTTGAACGGTGCCTTGTAGCCGCGTGCGGTGCGCTCCGCCGCCTCGTTGGTGATGGCCGGTCCGAGGTAGGCGCCCTGCATGGCATCCGGTGTTTCCGCCAGGCGCGACCGGCCCGCATGGATGTGGTGAACTGCGTATGCCGCACCCAGCGCGCCACCGGCATCGCCCGCAGCGGGTTGTATGAAGAGGCCTTCGAAGAGCCCTTCCTCCAACAGCTTGCCGTTGGCCACGCAGTTCAGCGCCACGCCACCGGCCAGGCAGATGTTCGCGCTGCCGGTGAGGCGCTTCGCTTCGCGCGCCATGCGCAACACCACCTCCTCGGTGACCTGCTGGATGGCCAATGCGAGGTCGCAGTGGTGCTGTTGCAATTCGTCCGTGTCCGGCTGGCGCGTGGGGAAACCGAAGAGCCGCTGGAAGGCCTGGTCGTCCACCATGCGCAGGCCGGTGGCATAGTCGAAGTAGCGTTGATCGAGCCAGAGACTACCGTCGTCGGCGAGGTGCACCAGCTCTTTGCGGATGGTCTCCTCGTACCGCGCCACTTCCGCCGAACCCTTGCGGCCGTAAGGCGCCAGGCCCATCAATTTGTACTCACCGCTGTTCACGCGGAAGCCGCAGAAGTAGGTGAAGGCGCTGTAGAGCAGTCCCAGCGAGTGAGGGAAATGCAGTTCGCGGTGGATGGTGATCTTCTCCCCGTGCCCGTGGCAGATGCTGGCCGTGGCCCATTCGCCCACCCCGTCGATGGTGAGGATGGCCGCATCGGTGAAGGGCGAGGCGTAGTAGGCGCTGGCGGCGTGGCTCAGGTGGTGCTCGGGGAAGTACAGCTTCTTCATCACACCATCGGGATCACCGAGGGCCTTCAGCTCGTCGCGGATCAGCTTCTTCAGGAAGAGCTTCTCCTTCATCCACACGGGCATGCTGAGCAGGAAGCTGCGGATGCCCCTGGGCGCGAAGCCGTAGTAGGTCTCCAGCAGCCGCTCGAACTTCAGCAGGGGCTTGTCATAAAAGGCGATGGCATCGATGTCCGCGAGCTTCACACCGGCCTCCTCCAGGCAGTAGCGCACGGCCTGTGTGGGAAAGCCGGGATCGTGCTTCTTCCGCGTGAAACGCTCCTCCTGCGCGGCAGCGATGATGCGGCCGTCCTGCAGCAGGGCGGCGGCGCTGTCGTGGTAGAAGGCGGAAATGCCCAGGATGCGCATGGGGGCGGCGAAGATACCCGGAAGCTCCTCTGGCACGGTCATTGGCGGGCCGCCGCCTAACTTGCCGCGCTCATTCACGCTGCGACCCTACCGCATGAAGCCACGCATACCCCTTCTCGCCACAGGCCTGTTCCTTCTTGTTAGCACCACCGCCCAGGTGAAGGTGAAGTCCGTTTTCAGCCCGGTGATCTTCTCCGAGAAGAGCATGGGCGCCATCGGCCTGCTGCCCGGCCATGCGGGATCGCTGGTGGTGGTGGGGGCCACCACGGAGCCCCGCCTGAACAAGAATGAATGGGCCAAGGGCCGGCTCGAAGTGTTCGACCGGGCCAAGCTGGGTCCGCTGCGCATGTTCGAGCCCACCATGAAGCCTTATGCCACGCAGGTGCCCGAGCAGGTGCTTCGCCTTGGTGGGCGCAATGTGCTGGTGGCCTCCAACACCTCGCAGAAGGAGCAGGCTGTTACACTGATGTGGGCCAACCTGGAACCCACGCTCACCAAGCCCAATTATCCGCTGGATGAGCTCGTGCGCTTCGAGTGGAAGAACATGAACGTCCGCGGGAATGACTCCCTGAGCTACGGCCCCTGGACAGGTCAACGGCTGGGTTTGCAGGCGGTGTATGCCCATGACAGCGCCCGTGTGCTGCTGCACACCCCCGAATTGCGGATCGATGAGAACCGGAGCTTCCGGGTCTTCCTGTGCCTGGACCGCGACATGAAACTGCTCTGGCATGAGATCGTGCGCAGTGAAGGCAGCGCCCGGGCGAAGATGCTGGACGTGGCGCTGGACGCCAACGGCCGCGCGGTGCTCATCAGCACCCGCGACAAGGGCGGCAAGCCCGTGCCCCGCAAGGATGGCAAAGGCTCCGACGCCACCGTGGAGACCACGCTCATGATGATCGATACAAGCGGTGTCTCGTCCATCCCCTGGGAGTTGTTCAACGACTTCTATCCGCTCAGCGCACGCCTGCTTGCCCTGCCCGACGGCCGCATGGTTTATGGCGCCATAAGGGGAGGCATCGATGCGAAAGGGGGCCAGGTGGTCACCGGCGCAACGTTGGCCTTCCTGCCCGCCGGAGCCACCAAGCTGGAAGAGGTCCAGCACATCGCGCTTCCCAAGGAGGACAAGCCGAGGAACTACGCGCATATGGACCTCTCCATGGTGCGCATGCCCGATGGGTTCGCCCTGGTGGGCGAGGCCATGACCGTAAAGACCAGCGTCAGCAACCTGATCACCAGTGCCCAGAAGCAGCAACGCGTGATCAATACCTACTACCGCGAGGATGTGCTGGTGATGCGCACCGATGCCTCCGGCAAATTGCAGTGGCAGACCCTGATCCCGCGCAGTGTGGTCACGCCCACCCTGGACCGTGGTGCGTTGGTGGTGGCACCCTACAAGGACAAGCTGATGCTTTTTGTGCCGGATGATGAGGCCAACATCGAGTTGCGCAAGAAGAGCACGGAGCCCCCCGCACAAGTGGAACTGAAGAAGTGCGTGACCCAGCTGGTGACCTTCGATGGCGAGGGCAAGCCGCGCTTCCGCGCCGTGCTGATGGGTGCTGAGGGCCCTGCGATGTTCGCACCGGTGAACTGGTGGTGGAGCAACAGCGACCTGGCCTTTGCCCTGGTGGCGCCGAGCCCCACCAGCGACCGCTTCATGCCGGTGCGGCTGGAGTTCGCGCCGGATTCGAAATAGCCCCGGCTCACTTCACCGCTTCCACGTACAGGCTTTCGATCGCGCGTGAGGGCCGGTCGATCACCAGGTCCGGATCGCTGCCCTGGCCGAACGCACAGCGCCGCACTTCGCGGAAGCCTGCTTCGCGCAGCCACAGGTCCAGCAGCTCGAAGTCGTAGCTGTATTGGTGCGTGTGCTCGCGCGCATAGCGGTTGATGCTGATCATGCCCATGGCCTCGTCCGCCCCGTGCGGGAACACGATCGACTTGTCCGTTTTGCGCTTCTGGTAGAGGTCCAGGTATAGCTCCCCATCCGGCAGCACCAGGCGGAAGATGCCGCCGGGCTTCAACACGCGGTATATCTCGCGGAACTGGCGCCGCGCATGCGTGGAAGGGATGCAGTCCAGGCAATGCTCGCTGTACACGCCGCGGAAGTGCGCGTCCGGAAAGGGCAGGGGGCCGCGCGTGAGGTCCCAGCACACATCCACGCCCGGCAGGCGGATGTAGTCCAGGTTCACAAAGACGGGGTTGCCGTTCGCACCGCAGCCCACGTTCAAGTACTGCCGTTCGTGCAGGCGTGCCCAGGGGATGAGGAAGCGCTTGCCGCGCACCAGCCAGGAGATGGCCTTCTGCACCTTGTAGTAAGTGAGCGGCGAACGCGTCAGGGATATCGAACCCAGGCCCATGGGGCCGAAGGTATCGGTACGGCTTAACTGTTCGCGCCCGTGATCACCTCCACCGCCCGCTGCGTCGCTCTCGTCCTTTCCTGCACGAATCGCCGTGCCACCTCGCCGCACCAGGCCAGGTATTCGCGGTCGCCGAACAGGCGGTTGAGGGTGGTGCGCAGTTCGTCCGCATCGCGCACGCAGAAGCCCGCGCCCGCATCGATGAGCGCTTGGGCCTCGGGGAACTTGGTGTGTTTGGGGCCGAAGATGACCGGCCGGCCCCATGCCGCGGCTTCCAGGATGCTGTGGATGCCGTCGCTGAAGCCACCGCCCACGTAGGCCACGTCGGCATGCTGATAAAGGCGGGCCAGTATGCCCATGCGGTCCACCAGCAGGGTGCGCGCAAAGAGCGGGTCCTCATCGGGCGGCGCGTGACCGGTGGCTGCGAGGCGGCCGGCCTCCAACTCCGCTTCCAACCGGCTCCAGCGTTCCACGGGCTTGGGGAAGCGGTCCGCGGCGCGTTGCAGGGCGGCTTCCGAAGGTTCATGCGGCACCACCACCACACGCGGCGGACGGCGCATGCGGCCCAGCACCTGCACCAGCAGGTCCTCATCCGCTGGCCAGCTGCTGCCCGCGATCAGCACGGGGGCATCCATGGCGCGGTGGTAGGCCTGCCCCAGCGGCAGCGCGCGCCCCTCGCGCATAATGGCCGCCACACGGTCGAAGCGGGTGTCGCCGGAAACGGTGACGTTGGTGAAATCCAGGCCCGCGAGCAGCGCGCGGGTGGCCTCATCCTGCGCCAGGATGTGCGTGTAGCACTGCAGCATGCGCCGCCAGGTGCTTCCGTACCAGCGAAAGAAGGGCTGGTCCGGCCGCAGTACGGCGCTCACGAGATAGGTGGGCACATGCTGCTGTTGCAGCGTGCGCAAATGATGGAACCAGAACTCGTACTTCACAAAGAGCGCGGCCGATGGGTTCACGAGCTTGACCAGACGTTGCGCGTTCGCGGCCGTGTCCTCAGGCAGGTACTCCACATGCGTGGCCAGCGGATGGTCCTTGCGTGCTTCGTATCCACTGGGGCTGAAGAAAGTGAGCAGGATGGGCCGTTGCGGCTGTGCGGCATGCAAGGCTTCCAGCACGGGGCGGCCCTGCTCGAACTCACCCACACTGGCGCAATGCATCCACAGGCAGCCCTGCAGACGAGGCGCCGCGGCTTCGAGCCGTGCCCACAAGCCGTCGCGCCCCGCGGCCCATTGCCGGGCCTTGCCATGGAAGGGTGCGGCTGCGCGGATGCCCAGGAAATAGGCGCCGGCGGCCAGGTCGTACAGCAGCGGCATCAGTGCGTGAAGAAGCGTTCCGCCTTGCGCTTGTAGATGGGCACGGTCCACCCGAAGCGCAGGCCGTTGAGGGCGTCCATGCGGGTGTCGCTCGTGAACTGTTCGGTGTCGAAGTTGAACGCGCGCAAGGGCTTGGTAAAGGCCACCAGCATCTCGAAGCCCACCTGGAAATTGATGAGGCGGTTGTTGCCGAAGTGCTGGTAGCCGGCGAAGAACAGCGCGGCCGGGCCGGCGCACAGTCGGTCGTAGCCCTCAAGGTTCTCATCCTCCAACTGGGGCACCACGTTGTTCTGCGTCTCGATGCGGATCTTGTGGCGCAGGTAACCTCCACCCGCCTTCAGCAGCAGGCCGGAGTTGGGGTTGGGCCCCGCCACGTTGATGATCTTGGCCGCATAGGCGATCAGTTGATAGCCGCGTTGGTAGATCAGCACCTGTGCCACCTGGCCTTCCTGGTCCAGGATCTCGCCATACGTGTTGCGCACGTTGCGCAGCAGGCCGGGCTCGATCACGTTGTTGCCGAAGATGAAGCCGACCTCCATGCCGAACATGTAGTTGGAGGCGGTTTTCACCCCCACGCTGAGGCCCACATTGTTGTTCCAGCCAAAGCGCTCGTACAATTCCATCGAGGGCAGTTGGAACGCATAGTTCAAGGTGACCGCCGTGAGCGGGATGGCGGTATCACGTATGCCTCCCTGGGCAATGGCCGGTGCCATGCCAAGGAACGCAAGGGTATGGAGGATCACCAGGCGCCGCATGCGGGACCTCCGCCGGGCGAACGGCGGGGCGTGCGAAGTTAAGCGCCTGACCCGGCGTGCCTGTGTCCCTGTGCCCCTGGCCTGAAGCCCGCATGCACGTCCGACTATCTTCGCGCCGCGTTCGTGGCGGCCATGCCCCGGATGACGATGCACCACATGAAGCCCATCCAGATGGTCGACCTCGTCGGCCAGTACCACAAGATCAAGAGCGAGGTCGATCAGGCCGTGCTGCGCGTCATGGAGAGCGCGGCCTTCATCAACGGCCCCGAGGTGAAGGAGTTCGAGAAGGAGCTTGGCGCCTACCTGGGCGCGAAGCACGCCATCGGTTGCGCCAACGGCACGGACGCGTTGCAGATCGCCATGATGGCGCTGGACCTGAAGCCTGGTGACGAAGTGATCACGCCCTCGTTCACCTTCGTGGCCACGGTGGAGGTGGTGGCGCTCTTGGGCCTGAAGCCCGTGTTCGCCGAGGTGCTGCCCGGTACCTTCAACATCGATCCCGCCGACGTGCGGCGCAAGATCACCCCGCGCACCAAGGCCATCGTGCCGGTGCACCTTTTCGGGCAATCGGCCGACATGGCGGAGATCATGGCCATCGCCAGGGAGCACGACCTCTTCGTGATAGAGGACAACTGCCAGGCCGTGGGCAGCGACTACACCTTTCCGGACGGCACCGTGCGCAAGGCCGGCACCATCGGCCACATCGGCACCACCAGCTTCTTCCCCAGCAAGAACCTGGGCTGCTACGGCGACGGTGGGGCGATCTTCACGAATGACGACGCGGTGGCCAAACGCCTGCGGCAGGTGTGCAACCACGGCAGTGAGGTACGCTACTACCACGACGTGGTGGGGGTGAACAGCCGCCTCGATTCCATGCAGGCTGCCGTGCTGCGGATCAAGCTGCGCCGGTTGGACGCGTACGCCGCCGCACGCAACACCGCCGCAACGGTCTATGACAAGGCCTTTGAGGGCATCGCCAACCTGCAGGTGCCCGCGCGCAGCCCGCGCAGCACCCATGTCTTCCACCAGTACACGCTGAAGGTGGGTGGCGGCCAGCGGGATGCCCTGCGCGCTCACCTCGAAAAGGCCGGAGTGCCCGCCATGGTCTACTACCCCGTGCCGCTGCATCTGCAGAAGGCTTACGAGGGCTATGGCATTCGGCGCGGCGACCTGCCCGTGACCGAGCAGCTCATGGACGAGGTCCTCAGCCTGCCCATGAGCACCGAACTGGACCCTGAACAACTCACGCACATCACCGCCGCAGTGAGGTCTTTCTTCGCATGAACAGCTTTGAGGGAGCATGTGGCACTCCGTACGGAACTCCGGTCCTTTGGTGAACCCACGAGGACCGGGGGCCAGCGCACAACCCTCAACCCGCCCAACCTTCAACATTCAACCCTGAAATGAACATCGCAGTAGTAGGCACTGGATACGTGGGCCTCGTCACAGGCACCTGCTTTGCCGAGACCGGCAACCACGTGATCTGTGTGGACATCGACAAGGAGAAGGTACAGAAGATGAAGGACGGCAAAGTGCCGATCTACGAACCGCACCTCGACGTGCTTTTCGAGCGCAACATCCGGCAGGGCCGCCTGCATTTCACCACCGACCTGAAATCCGCCATCGACAAGGCGGAGATCATCTTCCTGGCGCTGCCCACCCCGCCGGGGGAGGACGGCAGTGCGGACCTGAAGTACGTGATCGGCGTGGCCGATGAGCTGGGCAAGATCATCACCGACTACAAGGTGATCGTGGACAAGAGCACCGTGCCCGTGGGCACCGCCGAGAAGGTGCGTGAGGCCGTGGCGCGCCATGCGAAGGTGGACTTCGACGTGGTGAGCAACCCCGAGTTCCTGCGCGAAGGCTACGCCGTGGATGATTTCATGAAGCCGGACCGCGTGGTGGTGGGCACCAGCAGCGCCCGCGCCCGCAAGCTCATGGAGGACCTCTACAAGCCGTACGTGCGCCAGGGCAACCCCATCCTCTTCATGGACGAGCGCAGCGCCGAGCTCACCAAGTACGCCGCCAACGCCTTCCTGGCCACCAAGATCACCTTCATGAACGAGATCGCGAACTTCTGCGAGCGCGTGGGGGCTGATGTGGACAAGGTGCGCATCGGTGTGGGCAGCGACAGCCGCATCGGCAAGCGCTTCCTCTTCCCCGGCATTGGGTACGGAGGCAGCTGCTTCCCCAAGGATGTGCAGGCCCTGGCCAAGAGCGGCAAGGACGCGGGCTATGAGTTCGACATCATTCGCAGCGTGATGGAGGTGAACGAGCGCCAGAAGACCGTGCTGGTGGAGAAAGTGCGCAAGCACTTCAAAGGCAATTTGAAGGGTAAGCGCTTCGCCCTGTGGGGCCTGGCCTTCAAACCGGATACGGACGACATCCGCGAGGCACCGGCGCTGTATATGATCGACGAACTGGTGAAGGCCGGAGCGCATGTGGCCGCCTTCGATCCTGAGGGCATGGAGAACGTGCGCAGGCTGAAGGGCGACAACATCAGCTATGCGAAGGATGAGTACGATGCCGTGAAGGATGCCGACGCCCTGATCATCGCCACCGAGTGGGCGGAATTCCGCACGCCCGATTTCAAACGCCTGGCCGAAGCCCTGCCCAGCCGACTGATCTTCGACGGGCGCAACGTGTACGACCTCGACCTCATGCAGGAGCAGGGCTTCCACTACATCAGCATCGGCCGCCCCACCGTGAACCCATGAACCGAAAGGAGCGCGTCCTCATCACCGGTGCCGCGGGATTCCTTGGTTCGCACCTCTGCGACCGTTTCCTGCGCGAAGGCTACCATGTCATCGGCATGGACAACCTCATCACCGGCCGGCTCAAGAACATCGAGCACCTCTTCAAGCGGGATGACTTCGAGTTCTACCACCACGACGTGAGCAAGTTCGTGCATGTGCCGGGCGAGCTGAAGTACATTCTGCACTTCGCCTCACCCGCCTCGCCGATCGACTACCTGAAGATCCCCATCCAGACCTTGAAGGTGGGCTCCCTGGGCACGCACAACCTGCTGGGCCTCGCGAAAGCGAAGGGCGCGCGCATCCTCGTGGCCAGCACCAGCGAGGTGTACGGCGATCCGCAGGTGCACCCGCAGACCGAGGACTACTGGGGCCACGTGAACCCCATCGGCCCGCGCGGTGTGTACGACGAGGCCAAGCGTTTTCAGGAGGCCATCACCATGGCCTACCACACCTACCACGGGCTGGAGACACGCATCGTGCGCATCTTCAACACCTACGGCCCGCGCATGCGGCTGAACGACGGACGTGTCCTGCCCGCTTTCATCGGCCAGGCCTTGCGTGGCGAGGACCTCACCGTGTTCGGCGATGGTTCACAGACCCGCAGCTTCTGCTACGTGGACGACCTGGTGGAAGGCATCTACCGCCTGTTGCTGGGCGACTACGCCGGTCCCGTGAACGTGGGCAACCCCAGCGAGATCACCATCGCGCAGTTCGCCGAGGAGATCATCAAGCTCACAGGTACCACGCAAAAGGTCATCTACAAGCCGCTGCCCAAGGACGATCCCATGCAACGCCAGCCGGACATCACCCTGGCGCGGAAGCTGCTGGGCTGGGAGCCGAAGGTGAGCCGCGCCGATGGGCTGAAGATCACCTACGACTACTTCCGCAGCCTTACGGCCGATGAGCTCAACGAGAAGGAGCACTTCAGCTTCGAGGGGTATGTGAGGAAGTGACCTGGATGTCAGCATGTTCCGAAGCCCGGCGCAACGATCGCCGGGCTTCGTCATTCACGGGGGCTTCGGTACCTTCGCGCCCCGCTTTTCCGCATGAGCTACACCGCACACCCCACCGCCGTCATCGACGAAGGAGCGACCATCGGGGCGGGCACCCGCATCTGGCACTTCAGCCACATCATGCCGGGCTGCGTGATCGGGGAGAACTGCAACATCGGCCAGAACGTGGTGGTGAGCCCCGGCGTGAAGCTCGGCCGCAATGTGAAGGTGCAGAACAACGTGAGCATCTACACCGGCGTGGAGTGCGAGGACGATGTGTTCCTGGGCCCCAGCATGGTGTTCACCAACGTCATCAATCCGCGCAGCGCGGTGAACCGGCGCGACCAGTATGCCCGGACGCGGGTGGGCAAGGGAGCCAGCATCGGCGCCAACGCCACCATCGTCTGCGGGCATGACATCGGGGAGTTCGCCTTCATCGGCGCCGGCGCGGTGGTGACGAGGACCGTTCCGGCTTACGCCCTGGTGGTGGGCAACCCCGCCCGGCAGACCGGCTGGATGAGCGCGTTCGGCCACAAACTGAAGTTCAATGAGGCCGGCGAGGCGGCCTGTCCGGAGAGCGGGCAGCGCTACCGGTTGGCCGATGGGCAAGTAACCCGTCTATCCTGATCCGATGTCCCTTCCCCCCGAACACAAGATCAAGTTCGCCGTGGTGGGCTGCGGCCACATCGGCAAGCGCCATGCGGAAATGGTGAGCCGCCATCCCGAGGGCCAGCTGGTCGCGCTCTGCGATACCAGGCCGGTGAACGAGTTGGGTGTGGACCACCTGAAGGTGCCCGTCTTCACCGACCTGGACACCATGCTCAAGGAGGTGCCCGAGATCGACGTGGTGAACGTGTGCACCCCCAACGGCCTGCATGCGCCCATGAGCTTGAAGGCACTGGAGCACCGCAAGCATGTGGTCTGTGAGAAGCCCATGGCCCTCACCAAGGCGGACTGCGAGGCCGTGATCTACAAGGCCCTGCAGGTGCACCGCACGGTGTTCGGGGTGATGCAGAACCGCTACAGCCCACCCAGCATGTGGTTGAAGGATGTGGTGGAGAACGGCACCCTGGGCGAGGTCCACCTGGTGCAGGTGAACTGCTACTGGAACCGCGATGCCCGCTACTACAAGCCGGGCAGCTGGAAGGGTACGGCCGACTTGGACGGCGGCACGCTCTTCACCCAGTTCAGCCACTTCATCGACATCATGTACTGGCTGTTCGGCGACATCAACGACATCCAGGGCAAGTTCGCCGACTTCAACCACAAGGACCTCACCGCCTTCGAGGACAGCGGCCTGGTCACCTTCCGCTTCCGCAACGGCGGCATGGGCTGCCTCAATTACAGCACGGCGGTGTGGGACAAGAACCTGGAGAGCAGCATGACCATCATCGGCTCCAAGGGCAGCGTGAAGGTGGGCGGGCAATACATGGACCAGGTGGAGTACTGCCACATCGACGGATACACCATGCCGCAACTGGCGCCCACCAACCCGGCCAACGATTACGGCCATTACAAGGGCAGCGCCAACAACCACGGCTACATCATCGACAACGTGGTGGATACCCTGAAGGGGCGCTCCACCCTCACCACCAACGCGCTCGAGGGCTTGAAGGTGGTGGAGATCATTGAACGCATTTACCAGAAGAGGGATGAGCAGCAGTCTGTATGACCGGCTATTGAAGAAGGAAGCGAAACTGGCCGTGATCGGCCTGGGCTACGTAGGCCTGCCCATCGCCTTGGCCTTCGCCCGCAAGATCCGCGTGGTGGGCTTTGACATCAACCAGAAGCGCGTGGACATGATGCGCCGCGGCGAGGACCCCAGCGATGAGCTCGGGCCCGAGGAGTTCGTGGGCTGCGATATCCACTTCACCGCCGACCTCAACGATCTGAGGGACGTGGAGTTCTTCATCGTGGCCGTGCCCACGCCGATCGACCAGCAGAACATCCCCGACCTGGGGCCGCTGCTGGGCGCCACGCGCACCGTGGGCCAGGTGCTGAAACCCGGTGATGTGGTGGTGTATGAGAGCACCGTGTACCCCGGCTGCACCGAGGAGGATTGCGTGCCGCTGTTGGAAAGCCTCAGCGGCCTGAAGTACATCACCGACTTCAAAGTGGGCTACAGCCCGGAGCGCATCAACCCCGGCGACAAGGAACACACGCTGGAAAGCATCGTGAAGGTGAGCAGCGGCTGCGATCCCGACAGTGCGGAGATGATCGCAAAGGTCTATGAACTGGTGGTGAAGGCCGGTGTGCACCGAGCGGCCAGCATCAAGGTGGCCGAGGCCGCCAAGATCATCGAGAACACCCAGCGCGACGTGAACATCGCCCTGATCAACGAGCTCTCGATCATCTTCAACCGCATGGGCATCAACACCTACGATGTGCTGGAGGCCGCTGGCACGAAGTGGAACTTCCTCAAGTTCCAACCCGGCCTGGTGGGTGGACACTGCATCGGTGTGGACCCCTACTACCTGGTGTACAAGGCCAAGGAGCTCGGCTACCACGCGCAGATCATCGATGCCGGCCGCTTCGTGAACGACAGCATGGGCGGTTATGTGGCCAAGCAGACCGTGAAGCGGATCATCTCCGCCGGCACCAACCCCGCCGATGCGCGCGTGCTGGTGATGGGCGCCACCTTCAAGGAGAACGTCACCGACATCCGCAACAGCAAGGTGGCCGACGTGGTGAACGAATTGAAGAGCTTCAGCTGCACGGTGGACGTGACCGACCCGCATGCCGATGCCGCCGAGGTGAAGCATGAGTATGGTTATGACCTGTCACCAGAGATGAAAGGCCCCTACGATGCCATCATCGTGGCCGTGAACCACGCCGAGTACGCCGGTAAGGACGAAGCCTGGTTCAAGGGCATGCTGAAACCCAAGGGGCTGCTGGTGGACCTCAAGGGCGTGTTCCGGAGCAAGGTGAAGGAGCTGCGGTATTGGAGCTTGTGAAGAATTGAACCACAGAGACACGGAGGTCACAGAGAAATAGAAGTGTGCACCGTGTCCTCTGTGCCTCTGTAGTAGAATAAGGCAACGTGGTGGAACGAAATATCCTCATCACCGGCGGCGCCGGGTTCATCGGCAGCCATGTCGTGCGCCGCTTCGTGACGAAGTACCCGCACTGCCACATCATCAATCTGGACCTGCTCACCTACGCGGGCAACCTGGAGAACCTGCGCGATGTGGAAGGTGCGGCCAACTACACCTTCGTTCGCGCTGACATCCGCGATGCGGAGGCCATGCGAAGGGTATTCGCCGACCACGGCATCACCGATGTGATCCACCTTGCTGCAGAGAGCCATGTGGACCGCAGCATCAGCGACCCGATGAGCTTCGTCACCACCAACGTGATCGGCACGGTGAACCTGCTCAATGCGGCACGCGAGGCATGGAAGGGCGCTTTCGAGGGGAGGCGGTTCTATCATGTCTCCACCGATGAGGTCTATGGCTCGTTACACGATGACAGCCTCTTCCTGGAGACCACGCCCTACGATCCGCAAAGCCCGTACAGCGCCAGCAAGGCCAGCAGCGACCACTTCGTGCGGGCATATGGCAACACCTACAAGCTGCCCTTCGTCATCACGAACTGCAGCAACAACTACGGCAGTCACCAGTTCCCCGAGAAGTTGATCCCGCTCATGATCAATAACATCCGCACGAACAAGCCGCTGCCGGTCTATGGCAAGGGCGAGAACGTGCGCGACTGGTTGTGGGTGGAGGACCATGCATCGGCCATCGACACGGTGTTCCACGCCGGGGTCAACGGCGAGACCTACAACATCGGCGGGCACAACGAGTGGAAGAACATCGACCTGGTCCACCTGCTCTGCTCCATCATGGACCGCAAGCTGGGCCGCGCGGCAGGGGAGAGCGCCAGGCTCATCACCTACGTCACCGACCGCGCCGGGCACGACCTGCGCTACGCGATCGATGCCGGTAAGATCGAGCGCGAGCTGGGGTGGAAGCCATCCATCACCTTCGAGCAGGGCTTGGAGCGCACGGTGGACTGGTACCTGGCCAACACCGAATGGCTGGAGCACGTGACCAGTGGCGCGTACCAGCAATACTACCAGGAGCACTACGCGCAACGCTGACCATGGGATTGTTCAGCAGACTTTTCGGCAGGAGCGGACCCGGCCTGGGCCCGGCCGATCTTTCCGTGCTGCGCTGCGATGTCCATTCCCACTTCATCCCGGGCATTGATGACGGTGCGCAGAACATGGAGCAGAGCATGGAGCTGCTGCGGTCCATGGATGAACTGGGCTACCGCAAGGTGATCACCACGCCGCACGTGATGTCGGATGGCTACCGCAACACACGCGAGGACATCCTGGGCGGTCTGGAGAAGTTGCGGGCCGAAGTAGCGCGGACAGGTCTGGCGATCGAAGTGGATGCCGCAGCGGAGTATTACCTGGACCACGAGCTGGAGCAGAAGGTGATGCGGCGTGAGGTGCTCACCTTCGGGAACGACATGCTCCTGTTCGAGCTGCCCTTCATCAGCGAACCGGCCATATTGCTGAACGTGATCTTCCAGATGCAGACCCAGGGCTACCGGCCCGTGCTCGCGCATCCGGAGCGCTATGCCTTCTGGTACAACGACCTTTCCAAGTACGAGCGGCTGAAGGAGCGCGGCGTGCTGTTCCAGTTGAACACCGTAGCGCTGTGTGGTGCCTACGGCGTGCAGGCGAAGCGCATAGCCGAAAAGCTCATAGACAACGGGTGGTACGAGTTGCTTGGCAGCGACTGCCACAACATGAACCACGTGGAGGCCCTGCGCAACACCCTGCAGGAACCCTATCTCCACAAGATCATCGGGAGTGGGAAGCTGCTGAACGCGGGGTTGTAAGCCCCGGGCTCACTTCAAGATCGTCCGCGTGACACGCAGGCAGATGGCAAGGAGTATCAAGGCCACTGCCACATCGAACGCGTATATGAAGGTGTGCTCCTTGACCCACCCGCTCAGAAAGGCTTGATGTATCGCGAACGGGATGAAGTTGAGAAAACATCCCGGACGCAGTGACCAGAGCAGAAAGATCGTGGGCGGGATGGCTGCCAGTGCGAAGCGAAGCACACGGAGCTTCTTCCAGCTCACGCGGCCGCCGTCTCCAACTCCCGGCTCACCTTCTTGAAAAGGCCTTGCAGCACGTTGCCTGGGCCCACCTCGGTCACTTTGTTGGCGCCATCGGTCAGCATCTGCTGCATGGTCTGCGTCCAGCGCACGGGTGCGGTTAGCTGTGCGATCAGGTTCGCCTTGATGCGGGCCGGGTCGCGATGCGGACGGGCGTCCACGTTCTGGTACACCGGGCAACGCGGGTCCACGATGGGTGTGGTCTGGATCGCCAGGGCCAGCTCGGCACGGGCGGGTTCCATCAACGGGCTGTGGAAGGCGCCACCCACGGGCAGCACCAGTGCGCGTTTGGCACCGGCTGCCTTCAGTGCCTCACAGGCCTTGTTCACGGCGTCCACCGTGCCGCTGATCACCAGCTGTCCGGGGCAGTTGTAGTTGGCCGGTACCACGCCGGGGATGCCGGCACACACCTCCTCCACCTTCGCGTCCTCCAAGCCCAGGATGGCCGCCATGGTGCCGGGTTCGGCCTCGCATGCGGCCTGCATGGCGTTGGCGCGCGCGGCCACCAGCTTCAACCCATCGCCGAACTCCATGGCGCCCGCCGTCACCAGCGCACTGAACTCGCCGAGCGAATGGCCCGCCACCATGTCCGGCTGGAAGGCATTGCCCATGGTCTTGGCCTTCACCACACTGTGCAGGAAGATGGCCGGTTGGGTGACGTTCGTACGCTTGAGGTCCTCTTCGCTGCCCGAGAACATCACATCGGTGATGCGGAAGCCGAGGATCTCGTTCGCATGCTCGAACCAGATGCGTGCGTTCGCATCGTGCTGGTAGAGGTCCAGCCCCATGCCGGGGTGCTGGCTGCCTTGCCCGGGGAAGACGTAGGCGTTCATTGAAGGGGTGGGTTTGGTTGCGGTTACTGCACGGAGTGATGCCCAGGATCAATCGCGGCGGCCACCGAAGAGGCGCAGCAGCATCAGGAAGAGGTTGAGGAAATCGAGGTAGAGGCTGAGCGCGCCCATGAGGGCCATTTTTTGTGCGGTTTCCGTTCCGGTGGCCACGGTCTCACCCATGCGCTTCAGCTTCTGCATGTCATAGGCGGTGAGGCCAGTGAAGATCACCACGCCGATGATGCTCACCACGTAGTTCATCGCGGAGCTTTTCAGGAACATGTTCACCAGGGAGGCGATGATGATGCCCACCAGGCCGATCATGAGGATGCTGCCCATCTTGGTGAGGTCCGTCTTGGTGGTGTACCCCGCCACGGCCATGATGCCGAAAACCACGGCCGTGATGAAGAACACATTGGCGATGGTGCTGCCCGCGTAAACCAGGAAGATGTAGGAGAGGCTCATGCCCGTGACCGCCGAATAGAGCAGGAAGATGCCCAGCAACGCCGGCCCGCTGAGGCGCTCCACCATGCCGCCCATGAGCAGTACCAGCCCGAGGGGAGCCAGGAGCACCACCCATCCGAGAATGGTCTGGCTGCCCGTTTCGAGGTCGATCAATCTGCCGATCAGCGACAGGTCGTGACCGAACCACCAGGCCATGCCGCCGCTGATGACCATGGCCAGTGCCATGTAGGTAAAGACCTGCGAGAGGAAGGTGCGCACGCTGGCATAGGCGCCGCTGCCAATGAACGGGGTGTTGCTGTACGGAAGGGGCTGCTGTTCCATGGGGGGATTCAGATATGCTTGTTGCGCACGAGCTGGATGAACTCCTCGCGGGTGCGGTTGTCGCTGAGAAAGATACCGGTGAAGGCGCTGGTGGTGGTGGTGGAGTTCTGTTTTTGCACACCCCGCATCTGCATGCACAGGTGCGAAGCCTCGATGACCACGGCCACGCCCAGGGGCCGCAACGCATCGTGCAGGCAGTCGCGGATCTCGTTGGTGAGCCGTTCCTGCACCTGCAGGCGCCGGGCGAAGGCGTCCACCACACGCGGGATCTTGCTGAGGCCCACAATGCGGCCATCGGGCACGTAGGCGATGTGGGCCTTGCCGAAAAAGGGGAGCATGTGGTGCTCACACATGCTGTAGAGCTCAATGTCCTTCACCAGCACCATCTGGCTGTAGTCCTCGGTGAACAAGGCGCTCCGGAGGATCTCGGCCGGGTCCAGGTCGTAGCCGTGCGTGAGGTATTGCAGGGCCTTGGCCACGCGCTCGGGCGTCTTCTTCAGGCCCTCGCGCTGGGGGTCCTCACCGATGGCCTCCAGGATGTGCCCGTAGTGCCCGGCAATACGATCGATGAGCGCCGGATCGTACTGGTCGATCCGCTCGTAGCCTTCACCCGTGGGTTCGTGTTCCCTACTCACCATGGTACTCCGCATAATTGTTCTCGGTCTCCTCCACCTTCACGGTCACCAGCCGCACGCCCAGCTCGCGTACCGGTTCCACCAGTTGCTCCCAGATGGCCAGGCACAGGTTCTCCGTGCTGCTGTACCGGCCTTTCATGAAGGGCACGTCCACGTCGATGTTCTTGTGGTCCAGGTGGTCGATCACACGTTCCTTGATGATACGGCTCAGCAGGCTCAGGTCAGTCACGAAGCTGGTCTCCGGATCGGGTTCGCCGGCCACGGTGACCCACAACACGTAGTTGTGCCCATGGCCGCTGGGGTTGGAGCACTTGCCGAAGACCGCGAGGTTCTTCTCCGCGCTCCAGTCCGGACGGGCCAGGCGATGGGAAGCGGAGAACCGCTCGCGGCGGGTGATGTGTACCTGAGGCATGGTACGCGGGCAGGGGCACGAAGATAGCCGGGGATCACCGGCCGGAAGGGGGAGTGGCCCGTACTTTCGCCGCCGTCATGAGCGGCACGCACAGGCTTTACAAGCGCTATTTCGAGGTCACCTATCAGGACCTGGGCAAGCGCGGTGGGGTATGGGATGCCCTGGTGAGCCACCTGCAGCGCCACGTACCATCGGATGCGGCGGTGCTCGACCTGGGGGCGGGCTATTGCGTCTTCATCAACCGCATCAAGGCCGGGGAACGCCATGCATTGGACCTCAACCCCCGGCTTGCGGAGCATTGCGCGCCCGGTGTGATGCCGCACGTGGGCGACGTCTCCGACCTGTCCATGTTCCGGGACGGCACCCTGGACGTGGTCTTCGCCAGCAATCTGCTCGAACACCTGGATGATGAGCCGCTGGCAGCCACACTGGCCGAAGTGCACCGGGTGTTGCGCAGCGGTGGGCGCTTCATCGTCATGCAGCCCAATTTCACCTATGCCTACCGCAACTACTTCGACGATTTCACCCACCGCCGCATCTTCACCCATGTTTCGCTGCGTGATGTGTTGAGGGCGGAAGGCTTCGACGTGGAGGTGATCCGCCCCCGCTTCCTGCCCTACAGCATGCGTTCCAGCCTGCCTGCCCATCCGCTGTTGGTGAAGCTGTACCTGTGGTCGCCCATCAAGCCCTTCGCCGGGCAGATGTTGTTGGTGGTGCGCAAGCCTTGATCCGTGCAGATGACCGCCGTGCCGCGCAGTTCATGGACAAGGCATATGGGTTGGCTAGCCCTCGGCCTTCTGGTGAAGGCGCTGCTCTTTGTATGGTACGTGCAGGACAATGCGGGTGCGAAGCACATGGGGCGCTGGGCCCTGTGGGATGGCGACATGTGGGAGTATGTGGACCCGATCGAGTCCCTGCTGCGGGGCGAAGGCTTCCACCCGGACCACCGCATGCCGGGCTACGGGGTGCCCTATCTGTTGCTCCGCCTCGTGTTCGACCAGCCCCAGGCGTGTGATGTGCTCACCCTGCTCCAGCTCCTGCTGGCCACGGTGACCACCTATCTGCTGGCACGCGGCCTGGTGACGGTGACCAGTCACCGGCGCTTGTTCCTGCCGACTTATGCATTGCTTCTCCTGAGCGCATTTCACAGTACGGTGGAAGCCGTGATGATCAACGAGAGCTTCACCACCTCGGCGTTGGCGTTGCATGTGCTCTGTTACATGCGCTACCGATCGAGCGGCCACAACGGCTGGTTGGTGGGGGCGGGCGCGTTGCTCGCGTGGGCGGTGTTCATGCGCCCGATCTACGGCCCCTTGCTGTTGGTGATCCCTTTACTGGAGCTCCTCCGCCGCCACCGGCACTGGCGCCAACGACTGGCGACCGTGGTGTTCTTCGGCCTGCCCTTTGCCGTGGCGGATGCCGCATGGACCATCCGCAACCACAGGCTCTACGGCGGTTTCCATCCGCTCACCAACCACGGGTCCTTCAACCCGATCTTCAGTTCGCTGCCCTACTACGGTGTGCTCTATTGGGTGCAGACCTATGGGGGCAACGCGTATTGGTGGGACCCCTCGGCGGATGTGCGCTGGTATGGCTTTGAGCCGGATGCGGGTGGCGGGACCGACCAGCCCATTCCGGGAGTGCCCGAGCCCCCTGGCGATGTGTATGTGGGTGGCATCACGCCGGACAGTCTGGCGCACATGGCCATGGTGATGCGCTCTTCGCGCGGGCCGGAAGTTCCGGAGGCGGAACGCGATTCCATCGCCGTGGTGTTGTTGCAGATGGCCCAGCGCTGGCGCACGGCCTACGCGCGTGAAAAACCCTTCCACTACCAGGTGGTCTCCCGCCTGCGGCTCCTGAAGCATGAGACCATCCACTCCGGCACCACGCACCTGTTCCAGCGTCCGTTCGCTGAGCTCGGCCCTGCGGCCAGGGCGTGGAAACTTCTCCAGGCCGCACTGTACTGGTGGGTGCTCTTAACGGGCTGTGTGGCGGCCGCGGTGGTGGTGTGGCGCGTGCGCCGGGCGGAAGCCGTGCTGGCCGCGGTGGTGGTGCTGTACGGCGTGGTGGCCTGCCCCTTCATCATGCGCATGGCGGAGATCCGCTACCTCGTGCCCATCTTCCCGCTCATGCTGTTGTGCGCCGCATGGGCAACGGACGCGCTCATGCACCGTCTTCGCCGCGATCGCCGGACTGAAACCAGCCCCCCCTAGATGTACAGGAACAAGAAAGTGAGCGTCGTCTTCCCCGTGTACAACGAGGAGGAGAACATCCGTGCGGCCATCGACGACTTCTTCGCGCAGCCTTTCGTGGATGAGGTGATCGCGGTGGACAACAACAGCACCGACCGCAGTGCGGAGGTGATCAAGTCCACACGGGCCACTTACGTGCACGAGACCACGCAGGGCTATGGTGCGGCGCTGCAACGCGGCATGCGCGAGGCCACCGGCGACCTCATTGTCACCGTGGAACCGGACGGCACCTTCATGGCGCGCGACATCGAGAAGCTGCTGTTGTATGGCGAGGACTTCGATGTGGTCTTCGGCACCCGTACCTCACGCGCGCTCATCTGGTCGGGTGCCAACATGCGCTTCAGCCTGCGCATGGGCAACTGGGCGGTGGCCAAATTGCTGGAGTACCTCTTCAACGGCCCTTCGCTTACCGATGTGGGCTGCACCTTCAAGCTGTTGCACCGCAAGGCGTACGAACAGGTCCGGGACCAGCTCACCGTGAACGGGTCGCACTTCTCGGTGGAGCTGATGATCCGCGTGCTGCATGCGGGCATCCGCACGGTGGAGGTGAGCCTGCACTACCGCCAGCGCGTGGGCACCTCGAAGATCACCGGCAAGATCGGCAAGGCCATCCGGCTCGGTTTCCGCATGATCCGGTTCATCCTGATGGAGCGCCTGCGCCTGTGGCTGGCCCGTTAGGCCCTGTTACCTTCGCGGCCCAGCCTTCCCGCCCATGATCGTTGTTACCGGAGCCGCAGGTTTCATCGCCAGTTGCCTGCTCGCCGAGCTGCAGGCCAGGGGCTACACCGACCTGGTGGCCGTGGATGACTTCTCCCGCGCCGACAAGGACCCGAACCTGGCCGGTAAGCCGCTCGCCGAACGCGTGCCCCGCGACCGGTTCATGGAATGGCTGGACCGCCATGAGCATCAGGTGCAGTTCATCTTCCACCTCGGCGCCCGCACGGATACCACCGAATTCAACAGGGCCATCTTCGATGAACTGAACGTGGCCTACAGCAAGGCCGTGTGGGAGCGCTGCGTGCGGTATGGCATTCCGCTCGTCTATGCCAGCAGTGCCGCCACCTACGGTGAAGGGGAGCTGGGTTATGACGATGCCGACCCGGAGCTGCCCTTCCGGCTGAAGCCGCTGAACCCGTATGGCGAGAGCAAGAACAACTTTGACCGGTGGGCTCTGCGGGAGGAGAAGAAGCCCTACTTCTGGGCGGGACTGAAGTTCTTCAACGTGTACGGCCCCAACGAATACCACAAGGGGCGCATGGCCAGCGTGGTCTTCCATGCCTTCAACCAGATCAAGGCCAGCGGCGCCATGAAACTCTTCCGCAGCCACCGGCCGGAATACAAGGACGGTGAGCAGTTACGCGACTTCGTGTACGTGAAGGACGTGTGCGACGTGATGATCTTCCTGATGGAGCACCGCCGGAACAGCGGGCTCTACAACCTGGGCAGTGGCAAGGCGCGCACCTTCCTCGATCTCGCGCGGGCCACCTTCAAGGCGATGGGGAGGGAGGAGCACATCAGCTTCATCGACACACCTGCTGACATCCGTGACAAGTACCAGTACTTCACCGAGGCCCGCATGGGAACGATGCGCGGCATTGGCTATGCGCGGCCCTTCACACCCATTGAAGCGGGTGTGGAGGACTATGTGAAGAACTACCTGCTGCCGGCCAAGCGGTTCTAGGCGACCGCTTTTTCCAGCGCCGCGAAGATCTCTTCCGCCCTTTCCGCCGGCACGGCGATGAGGTTGGCCATTTCCTGGTCCGCGTGGATGCCGATGGGCCCCTTGAGCCGCTCGAGCGCGATCGCGTTCGGTTTGTTATCAATGCGCAGGATGCGATAGTCCAACCGGGCGAGTTGCGCTTCGATGTCCTGCTGCCGGGGCAACCTGTCACCAAAGGGCGGTATGCCGGTGGGCAGTACCTCCAGCACCAAAGCGGGGCGGTCCTGTCCGAGGCGCTCATCCAGGCCGCGCAATACCTCGCGCTCACTGCCTTCCACATCGATCTTCACCACGCCCAGACGACCGATGGGTCGCTGCTTCTCCGCGCTTGAAAAGGTGAGCACCCGCACGGGCACGCGGTTCAGCGCGCGGCCGCCGGGACGGAAATCCGCCACCACGGTGGCTGCGGGGTCCGTAGGGTCGGCGGGGTCCACCTGCAGGTCCAGATCCGCGTCGCGGTCACTCAGGCCGAAGGGCATCACCGGCACCTCCTGAAAGCCGTTCAGGCTGGCGAGTTGGAGCGCATAGCCCAGGCTGATGGGGTTGGGCTCAAAGCCGAGATAAGGCTGGTGTGGGTCGATGAGACGCACAAGCGTCATGGTCTGCCCCAGGTTCACACCCACATCCAGAAAGAGCCCCGGAAAAGCCTTGAACAGGGGAGGAAAGAGGTGGTGTGCCCAAGGCTCGCCGACCATCAGGAAGGCCTTGCCCACGCCTGCGCGCAAGGGCACGCGTACACGCCGCCCCATGATGTGCGCATGCACGCGGAAGGACAGATGCTGCAGTACGCCCAGGCGGTCCAACGCATGCAGCAGGTCCCATTTCCACTCGGGGCAGTAGGTGGCGTAGCGCCTCATGATGCGGCAACAGGTTAGAACGCCGACATTATTTCCGCTGCGCGCGATCGGTGCACGGCCAGGTGCGTGCATTGCCCATGGTCCGGTTGCAGGCCGATGGGTCCATTGATCGGTTCAAGTGACAGTGGGAGGTGGTCGTACCGGATCTGCAGGAGCACATAATCGTGCGCATGCAGCAGTTGTTCGGCGGCTTCCTGCCCATGCAGGTGCTCGGGTGGTTCCCAGCGGAACACGGGTGGCCACTGGATGCAGAGGAGCGGCCGGGAGGCACGCAGCACTCCGGACATGCCGGCCAGCACGCGGGACTCGGCGCCCCGTGCATGGATGCGGACCAGTCCGGGCGCGGGCATTCTTCCGTGCGTCACCTGGTCCATAACGTGGTTGTCGAGGCTGACGGTCCTCACGGGCACGGCGCGATATGCCGGAAAGCCGAACTTCCAGGACGGTTCCAGCGTGGCGGTATCATCACAGCCCGGCCCGGTGAACACATGCAAGGGGGATGAGCCAGATGCTTCGGCCAGCATGGCATCGACAATATGCACATGCGCCATCCGGTTCATACCGGCCAGGCGGCGCAGGTGGGTGAGGCAGGCCGGCTGCGGGGCGAAGAGCATCACGTGCCGGTCGGCATCCACTGCTTTCACATGCAGGAGGAAGTGACCGCTGGATGCCAGGCTCTCCACCACCGGTCCGGGGAACAAAGGCAGTGCGCGGCGCAAGACCTCGCTCATATACGGCATGTCGTCATGGAGCAGGGACCACCCGGTGTGGTGGGTAAGCGGCACGTGCCAGTTCCGGCCACCGATCGTGCGCTTCGCGCTGAGGGGAAGGAGCCGCAGCAACTGCGTACGGCGAAGCAACTGCAAGGTCCTGTCGTTCATCCGAGCCGGGTGATCACTGCCCGGAGCGTAGGTCTTCACGCAGGCGGTGCAGTTGCTCGCGCAGGTGGATCAGCCGGTCACGCAGCTCGGTGTGCAGGGCCTGGGCCTCATCCACGGGCACATCCTTGCGGCGCAGATGCTCGCGGGCGCCCTGAATGGTGAAGCCCTGCTCCTTTAGCAGATGATGGATGCGCTTCACGCGGTCGATATCCTCGCGGGTGTATAACCGATCACCACGCCCGCCGCGGCGGGGGCGCAAACTGCCGAACTCCTTCTCCCAGTAACGCAGCACGCTGGTGTTCACACCCAGCTCGGCGGCCACCTCGCCGATGGTCCAGTAGAGTTTGCCGACGGTGCGTTGGTTGAGGGACATGCCCCGCGAAAATAGGGGCGTCAGTCGAACGATTGCGTGGCGTTGCGTGAACGTTCCACCAGTTCGGCGTATTCCTCGGGCGTAAGGTCGTTGAAGAGGAAGTTGGCCGGGTCCACCGCTTCGCCGCCCTTGTGCACCTCGTAGTGCAGGTGGGGGCCGGAACTCAGGCCCGTGTTGCCCACGCGGCCGATCACATCCCCGCGCTTCACCTGCTGGCCGGGACGTACGCGCAGGTCGCTCAGGTGGGCGTAGAGCGTACGGTAGTCGTAGCCGTGATCGATCACCACATACATGCCGTAGCCATTGGTGGCATACTCGGCCGTCACCACCCGGCCATCGCCCGTGGCGTGGATCTCCTTGCCCACCGGTGCGGTGAAGTCCAGCCCCGCGTGGAACTTGATGATCTTGTGGATGGGGTGCATCCGCATGCCGAAGCCGCTGGCCACATGCTTGAGGTCCTCATGGGCGATGGGCTGCACCGAGGGGATGTGCGCGAGCATGTCCTGTTTGCGCAGGGCCAGCGCGGCCACCTCGTCCAACGAAACGGATTGCACCACCACCTGGCGACGCAGCTGGTCCAGACGGCGGCGCGTGGACATCACCATGTCGGAGCTGACATAACCGTCGAGGCCCCGGTAGCGGTCCAGCCCGCCGGCTCCTGCGCGCCGCATGGTTTCCGGCAGCGGGTCGGCCTCAAAGATCACCCGGTAGATGTTGTCGTCCCGCCGCCGCATGTCGCTCAGCACCTGCTCCACCTCGCCCAGCTGCCGGTCGATCACCTCGTACTGGGTGAGCAACTGTTGGATCTCCCGCTTCAGGGCCGCTTCCTTGGGCGAATCCACGAACTGATACACCAGCGCGATACCCGTGACACCCACCAGCAGGCCCGGCGTGAGCGCCAGCACGATGCGCCGCATCCGCTGCCAGATGGACAGGCGGATGGGCTCGAAATTGAGCGTTTTCGGGTTGAAGCGGTACTTGCGCTCGGGCATGGTGCGCTACAGGACGGCCGAAGATAGCCCGAGGGCAAAGGAGCCTTCAGCCAAGGCTGTTAAAGAATGTGGCGGCCCGGTACCTTCGCGGGCGTTTTCGCCCAGCCCATGCTCACTTCCCAGCAGATCCGCCAGAAGTTCCTCGACCATTTCGCCCAGCGCGGCCACCAGATCGTGCCCAGCGCACCCATGGTGGTGAAGGACGATCCCACGCTCATGTTCACCAACGCGGGCATGAACCAGTTCAAGGACCTCTTCCTGGGCAATCGCGAGGCCAAACACAAGCGCATCGCGGACACGCAGAAGTGCCTGCGCGTATCCGGCAAGCACAACGACCTGGAGGAGGTAGGCATTGACACCTACCACCACACCATGTTCGAGATGCTCGGCAACTGGAGCTTCGGGGACTACTTCAAGCAGGAGGCCATAGCGTGGGCGTGGGAACTGCTGGTGGACGAGTACAAGATCAACAAGGAAGACATCTACGTGACCTACTTCGGCGGCGACGCGAAGGACGGCCTGCCCGCTGACGAGGAAACACGCCAGCTGTGGATGCAGTACATGCCGGAGGAGCGCATCCTGCCCTTCAGCCGCAAGGACAACTTTTGGGAGATGGGCGATACGGGTCCCTGCGGGCCGTGCACCGAGATCCACGTGGATGTGCGCACCGAAGCGGAGAAGGCGCAGAAGCCCGGCCGCGAGTTGGTGAACAACGACCACCCGCAGGTGATCGAGATCTGGAACAACGTGTTCATGCAGTTCGAACGCAAGGCGGATGGCTCGCTCGTGACGCTGCCCGCCCAACACGTGGACACCGGCATGGGTTTCGAGCGCCTGTGCATGGTGCTGCAAGGAAAGCGCAGCAACTACGACACCGATGTGTTCCAGCCGTTGATCCAGGCCATCGCGAAGCGCTGCGACAAGGCTTACGATGGTCTTGTCACTCCGGGCTTGACCCGGAGTCGCGAAGATTCCCAGTGGATGACGGATGTGGCCATGCGCGTGATCGCCGACCATCTGCGCGCCATCAGCTTCGCGATCGCCGATGGGCAATTGCCCAGCAACACCGGAGCCGGGTATGTCATCCGCCGGATCCTGCGTCGTGCGGTGCGCTACGGCTACAGCTTCCTCCGCTTAAACGAGCCCTTCATGTTCACGCTTGTGCCCACGCTGGCCAAGGAGATGGGCGATCAGTTCCCCGAGCTGCGCAAGCAGCAGCAACTCATCGAGAGCGTGATGCAGGAGGAAGAAAAAGCCTTCCTGCGCACACTGGAGCAAGGCACCAAACGCATTGATCAGGCGCTGACCGGTTCGAAAGGCACCCTGCCTGGCGAACGCGCCTTCGAGCTCTTCGACACCTACGGCTTCCCCATCGACCTCACGCAACTGATCGCGCGCGAGCAGGGCCGCGAGGTGGACATGAAAGGCTTCGAGACCGAGCTGCAGAAGCAGAAGGAACGCTCCCGCGCCGCCACCGCCGTCAATACGGGTGATTGGGTGGAGCTCGGCAAGGGCGAGACAGAGTTCGTCGGCTATGATGAGTTGAGCGCAGATGCCCGCATTCTGCGCTACCGCAAGGTCAGTGGCAAGGGCGGCGATCAATTCCAACTCGTTCTTAACCGCACGCCGTTCTATGCAGAAGGCGGCGGCCAGGTGGGCGACCAGGGCTGGCTGGTGCAAGGAGCCGATCAGGTCGAGGTCATCGACACCAAGCGCGAGAACCAGCTCATCGTGCACTTCACGAAGGAGCTGCCGAAGGACGTGGAGAAGCCGCTCACCGCGCAGGTGAACACCCAACGCCGCGGCCTTACCGCGCGCAACCACACCGCCACGCACCTGTTGCACCACGCCCTGCGCAAGCACCTGGGCACGCACGTGGAGCAGAAGGGCTCGCTCGTGGCTCCGGATCGCCTGCGCTTCGACATCAGCCACTTCGCCAAGGTCTCGCCCGAGGAACTGGCCACCATCGAGCGCGAGGTGAACGCCATGATCACTGACGACATCGTGTTCGACGACA
Source organism: Flavobacteriales bacterium (assembly GCA_016788635.1). Classification (GTDB taxonomy): domain Bacteria; phylum Bacteroidota; class Bacteroidia; order Flavobacteriales_F; family PHOS-HE28; genus PHOS-HE28. Next base: position 77,804 of record JAEUSU010000007.1, read on the forward strand.
AGCGCAACGTGCCCATCGCGGAGGCGAAGGCCATGGGCGCCATGGCGCTCTTCGGCGAGAAGTACGGCGACAATGTGCGCGTGGTGAAGTTCGGCCCGAGCGTGGAGCTTTGTGGAGGTACGCACGTGCCGCGCACCGGGGTCATCGGTCCCTTCCGCATCGTGAGCGAGAGCGCACTGGCCGCGGGCATCCGCCGCATCGAGGCCATCACCAGCGTGGAGGCCGAGCGTATGATCAACGAGAAGCTCGCCAAGCTGGAGGCCATTGAGGAACTGCTGAAGCGCCCTGCTGATGTAGTGGCCGCCGTGCAGAAACTCGCCGAGCAGAACACCGCCCTCACCAAGGAGCTGGAGAAGGCCGCCCGCGAGAAGGTGAAGCGCTACGCCACTTCCATCCCAGCCAAGGCCACGGCCAACAGCAAGGGCGTGAAAGTGCTCGTGGAGCAGCTCGACCTTGATGCACAGGGCCTGAAGGACCTCGGATTCGCACTGCGGGAGCAGCACAGCGATCTGGCGCTCGTGGCCGGCTCGGTGATCGATGGCAAACCACTATTGGCGGTGTCATTGGGCAAGTCCTTCGCGGAAGCCACCGGCCTGAAGGCGGTGGACATCATCAAGCAGATCAGCCCGGCCATCAAGGGTGGCGGCGGCGGCCAACCCGACTTCGCCACAGCCGGCGGCAAGGAGCCCGGCGGTATGGCCGATGCGTTGAGGAAGGCGGCGGAGCTGCTGGGCTGATCGATCAGGGCGCAATCGCCTGATCCAATCGCGCAATCATCTCTTCTGTGGCGATGCGTTGTTTCTCGCAGATGGTGAGCGCGATCCGGCTGAGCACACCGCGTTGTTCGATGCAGTCATAGAGGCGGTAGCGGTCCTGCCCGGTCAATGCACTGGTGGTCTCGATCCGCCCTTGTGCATCGCGCGAGAAACTTGGGGCATTGTTCACCGCATTGAGGCTGAACATCTCATCGATCAGCCGGTTGTTCGTATTGATCACCTGGGTGGTGTAGTCCAGTTGCTGGTGGTAGCGCATCAGGTCATTCCGCAGGCGTGCTTCACGGATCAGGTTCAAGCCACCGGTGGAGAGGAGCACTTTGAAGGTGGCATCGCTGGCTACGAAGGTCTTGCGCCAACCCAGTTGGTAACTGCCGAACATCCTCCGCTCCAGTTCATCGAGGCCCAGCCCGCCGGAGAAATAGGCCATCACTGAATCCGCTTTCTTGATCATGGTGGAGTCGTGCACCATCTGGGAATGGATGACCTCCAATTGCAGGTGAAGGTCGTCCCTGAGGTTCTCCAGGTGTGCTCTTTCCGCTGCGCGGTCCCGTTGGTCCGCCTTCCATGCGTTCAGTTGCAAGGCGATGAGGATCCCGACCACCACCAGGATGATCTCGCCAATGGCATAGACCAGATAGCGTTTGAGGCGGCCTTGAGCGAGCAGGCCTTGCCGGACCTTGTTGAAGAGCTTCATGGGAATGCGCAATGGTAGCGCATCCGAGAACAACGAAGCCCCTTCCGTTGCGGAAAGGGCTTCGTGGCGGCGTGAAGCTGCGACGGCCTACCTCACGCCAGCTGAGGGCGGGGGTTGGTGAGCTTGTGCGGGGGCGGCAGGGGGGCCTTGCCATGCACCGGGCCCAGGTAGCGCGTTTCGTAGCTCAGGCCCATGTTCAGGATGTACAGGCCGTTGAAGGCGATGACCAGGACGTAATCCAGCATGGTGCGTTTGCCGAAGCTCTGGCACACCTCGATCCACACTTTGGGGATGAAGTACAGCTGCCCGTAAATGGGGATGAGCATGTAGAGGATGTGCGAGGCGGGACGCCCCACGATGCGCAGGAACACGATCACATTCCACACGGGCACAATGGCCGCGATCCCGGGTTGGTTGGCCTTCTCGTAAAGCCGCCACTGGGCAATGATGGCGATGATGCCCAGGAAGCCGATGGCGTAGTAAAGCGCGTCGCCCATCAAGGCGTACAGGCTCTCGTGAATGTTGATCAGAAAGTCCATGGTTCCTGGGTTTTGGGTTGCAGGCAGTGCCGGGATGGTCAGATTCCGTGGAAAAGACGGTCCAAGATCACGCCGGTTGCTTCCCTCCAACGGCCCCGTCCTCAAGCAATTATCCACCGCGCCACACACGATCGGAGTGGGCCAGGGAACGGTGGTCCACGGGATAGGAGCGGCGCTGGGGTTGGGCCGGGACCTTAAGATCGTATGCAATTCCTTGACTAACAGGGCTTATGGTCAGCCCCGCGGCACTGCATAAACCTTCACGTCCGCTTCGGTGATCTCCTTCCCGCTGAGGATGACCAGCCGCTCGATCACGTTGCGCAGCTCGCGCACGTTGCCGGTCCAGGGCAGTTTCTGAAGCGCTCCAATGGCCTTTTCGGCGATCTTCTTCGGGGCGATACCCTGTTCGCCGCAGACCTGCTGGATGAAGTGGTCCGCCAGCAAAGGGACGTCCTCCAGACGCTCGCTGAGGCTGGGCACGTGGATGGGGATCACGCTGAGGCGGTGGAAGAGGTCCTCGCGGAAGCGCCCCTCGGCGATCTCCTTCTTCAGGTCCTTGTTGGTGGCGGCGATCACCCGCACATCCACCTGCACGTCCTTGTCGCCACCCACCGGGGTGATTCGGCCCTCCTGCAGGGCGCGTAGCACCTTGGCCTGGGCGGCCAGGGCCATGTCACCGATCTCATCCAGGAAGAGGGTGCCGCCATGGGCCAGTTCGAACTTGCCCTTGCGGTCCTTGATGGCACTGGTGAAGCTGCCCTTCATGTGACCGAAGAGCTCGCTCTCGATCAGCTCGCCGGGGATGGCGGCGCAGTTCACCTCGATGTAAGGCCCCTCGGCGCGCTGGCTCTTCTGGTGGATCAAGCGCGCCACGCCCTCCTTGCCAGCCCCGTTGCCGCCGGTGATCAACACGCGGGCATCGCTGGGCGCCACCTTGTCGATCATCTCGCGGATCTGCTGCAGGGCCTTGCTCTCGCCGATCATCTGCACACCGTTGCCTTTGGTCTTGCCCACCTTGCTGCGCAACACCTTGGTCTCCTGCACCAGGTGGCCGCGGTCCAGCGCGTTGCGCACGCTCACCAAAATGCGGTTGATGTCGGGCGGTTTCTGGATGAAGTCGAAGGCGCCCTTCTTCAACGCATCCACTGCCGTGTCGATCGTGCCGTGACCACTGATCATCACCACCGGCAGGTCGGGATCGTGGGCCTGAAGTTTTTCCAATACCTCCAGCCCGTCCACCTTGGGCATCTTGATGTCGCAGAGCACCAGGTCGAACTTGCTTTTCCTGGCCTTTTCCAGGCCCACGGCACCGTCCTCGGCTTCTTCCACCTTGTGTTTCTCGTGCTCCAGAATGTCGCGCAGTGCCGCGCGGATCGCCTTTTCGTCGTCGATGATGAGGATGCTGGCCATGGGGGTGCTATCGGGCGCGAAGATGCGACGGTCCGGTGTAACGAAGGTCGTACCGTCGTTCCTCAAGCGTGCTGATGCCCGATGGTCAGGGCGTGCATGAGCTTGGCGCGAATAAATGATGATCATCAGGTATTCCGACATGGCCCCCGTTACCTTTCGAGTGATCGTGCGTCCTATGGCGCCAACCTTAATTCCCCCAACCACATGATCCGATCAATACCCCTCTTTCTGGCCGGTTCACTGCTGGCCTCGTTGATGCAAGCCCAGATCCCCAATGGAGGCTTCGAGAGCTGGGCGAGCATGGGTGCGTTCCAGGACCCGACCGATTGGGTCACCATGAATGCACTGACCTTTCCCTTGAGCGGCGATCTGAGCTGCGAGCAAGGCACTCCTGGTGCGGTTGGTGCGTCGTATGTCAAGATCACCACACGCAACGTCACAGGCGTCGGGGTCATGGATGGCTTCATCTTCTCCGGCGATCCCACCTCGGGGTTGGATGGCTTCCCGTGGACCACCCGGCCTCCGGCGTTGAACGGCAAGTGGCAATACAACACCGGGACCGATCAGGCGATGATCTTCGTTACGCTCAGCAAGTGGAACCCCGGGATACAGGACATCGATGTGGTCGGAACGGGTGTGGTTCAACCCATGGGTGTGCAGGCCTCTTGGACGAACTTCAGCATTCCGATCACCTACTTTATGGTCGATGATCCGGATACGGCCAGGATCGTGATCTGGTCCAGCGTTGGCGCTACTGTGGCGGGCAGCACCATTTCCGTTGACGACCTATCCTTCGGCGTATCCACGGGAATGGCCGAAGCAACCTCGGGACCTGATCTCAATTTGTACCCCTCTCCCGCAGGCAACATGCTGAACGTGCGCAGCACCCAGCGGCTGCTGGAAGTGACCGTGCTTGATATGAGCGGTCGCGCGGTGCGCCAGGTTCCCATGAACGATCTTCTCGGCACGGTCGATGTTTCCACCTTGGTACCGGGTGTCTATGTCGCGCAAGTGCGAATGGCCGATGGACGACTGTCTCGTCGCACCTTCGTGAAGGACTAGACCGGCCCTATTGATCTTGGAACAGGCCGCCTGAAGAGGCGGCCTGTTCCATTGTCACCTCGGATCGATCGGCGTGCGCTTCGAATGCTGATCGACCGCTACCGCTGCAAATGATCAGCGCCGGATCATGCTGGCGCGGTGCGGATCGCATATCGACCTCATTTATCGAAAGAATGACCGTGGGCGGTGAATTGGGGACCTGGTCCAGTCTCCGATGGGAGCGCGTGCATGTCGGCATGGGTGCTACCGCTCTCACATGCCATGGCAACCCGCCGGGCTGTCCCCGTCTTGGTAATGCGGGCCGCGTCGCGCGGGCCGGTATATTGCAGCAACCCGGCCCGCATGCGAAAACCAATCCTCTTCCTGTTCGGTCTGCTCGTTCATGAACAGGTGAAGGGCCAGGGTCCGATCACCCAGGTGCAGCTTATGCCATTCTGCGATGGCATCTCTGTCCAGTCCATTGGGTTGGCGAACTGGTCAGGTGGGATGCCGATGGACATGGAGAAGCACTGCCCCCATTCTTCCGACATGGATCCGGGTGTCCATTTGAAGTGCCTGAGCTACAACAACGACCGCGATGTGATCCTGCAGACGATCGGTGGTGTGGTGCCGACGAATACACGCGTTCGGCAACTACCATGAAGCGAGTCCTGCTTTTTCCCCTGTTGGTCTTCCGCATGATCGCGGGTGCGCAGGCACCGGGCAGCATGGACCTGAGTTTCAACCCGGGTGACCTGGGCCATGGCACGGGAGACGGCTCCCTCTTCGCGGTGAAGACATCCGCACGGCAAGCCGATGGCCGCACACTCATCGGCGGCATGTTCACCAACGTGAACGGGTATGCACGCGGGTACATGGCACGGCTGGAACCGAACGGCATGCTCGACCTGAGCTTCATTCCTTCCTTCAATGCGGAGGTCAGCGCGATCATGGTACAGCCCGATGGGCGAATACTGGTCGGTGGTTCTTTCACGAGCTATGCGGGGTCGCCCTGTCCATCACTGGTGCGTCTGGAAGCCAATGGGATGCTCGATCCTGTGTTCAACATCTCGGCTGGGCCTGACTTCCCAGCCGTGTATAGCGTCGCGTTGCAGGCGAACGGCAAGATCATGGTGGCCGGCATGTTCGCTTCGTGGTCCGGTGTGCCAAGGCCTGGCCTGGTGCGCCTGAATGCCGATGGTACCGTGGATGCCGGCTTCGTTCCCGGCCTGGACCCGTCCGCCAGCTTCAGCCGGGTGGTGGTGCAGGCGGACCAGAAAATACTGGCCTCCGGGTTGTACAGCATTCTGGGTGCCACCCATGTGAGCGTGGTCCGCTTCCTGGCCAATGGCGCGGTGGACCCTTCGTTCTCGGTGCAGATCGGTGCTCCGATGGGTATTGGCGACATCGTACCGCTTGCCGATGGCCGCATCCTGTTGAGCGGGGCCTTCACAACCGTGAACAGCACACCTGTTGGCCGGCTCACCCGCCTGAACAGCGACGGCAGCATCGATCCCGGCTTCACATTGGGCACCGGGTTCAACGGACCTGTTCATGCCCTCGCCCGCCGCAGCGACGGCAAGCTCATGGTCGCCGGGAATTTCAGTGAGGTGAGCGGGCAAGCCCGGGCCGGACTGGCACGCCTGGAGGTGAACGGTGCATTGGACAATACGTTCGATCCCGGCACCGGAACGGACCTGCCTGTGCTTACCCTGCTCGTGCATGCATCCGGGGTCTTCATCGGCGGTGAGTTCACGACGTTCAACGGCGGGTGTTTCCGCAGCTTCGGCCAGCTGACCCCGACAGGGCTGGTCGATGGGACCTACGGCCCACCCGGTGGTATCAATGGCGCGAGCGTGGGCTCGATCGCTCCCACCGTGCGGGCCATGCTCACCCTGCCGGATGGAAGCGTGTTGGTGGGCGGGGCCGAGTTCGCGGCCTATGGCGGCCATGCGGTCAGAGGCTTGTTCCGGATCCTTCCGAATGGATCGCTCGATCCTGCGTTCAATGCACCATCGTCCATGGGCGCGGTGTTCTGCATGGCCCGGCAACCGGATGGACGCGTGTTGCTGGGAGGGTCCTTCACCAGCTACAATGGGGTGGCGCGCAACCGCATCGTGCGGATCATGCCCGATGGCACCCTGGACCTCACGTTCGATCCCGGCACCGGCGCAAGCGGCAACGTGCAAGCGATCGCCTTGCAGGCCGATGGCAAGGTTCTCATAGGGGGTGACTTCACCAGCGTGAACGGAACCACCAGAACACGCCTTGCCCGTTTGCTTGCCGATGGATCACTGGACGGCACCTTCACCGCCACGGCGGGGAACACGGTGCATGCCCTCGCCATCCAACCGGATGGACACATTCTGGTGTGCGGCGCCTTCACCAATGTGAACGGATCTTCCCGCAACCGCATCGTACGCTTGCTGCCCGATGGCAGCTTGGACGCATCGTTCGCCATCGGCACCGGGGCCAGCAACAGGGTGCGTTGCCTGCACGTGTATCCCGACGGTCGGGTGCTGGCCGCAGGTGACTTTTCCAGCTACCAAGGGGTGCCCCGCACCAACGTGATGCGGCTGCTATCCGACGGCTCATTGGATGCGACTTTCGATCCCGGCCCGGGTGCGATCACCGGCGGTATTCCCGCCATGGCGATCCAGCCTGGCGGCCGCATCCTCATCGGCGGTGGATTCACCAGTGTGGGCGGTGTGGCGCGTGCGCGCATCGCACGGCTCCTGCCTACCGGTGCATTGGATACCACGTTCGATCCCGGCACCGGTGCCGCACGCTCCGTGGATGCGTTCGCCTTGTTGCCGGGCGGTGATGTGATCGTGGGTGGGACCTTTCTCGCCATGAACGAGATCGGCCGCAACCGTATCGCGCGCTTGTTCGCCGGCACAGGCACCCCTCCACTCCTGGTGCAGGCGAGGGCACATCTGGGGGGAGCATATGATGGTGGCACCGGATCGATGCAGGACCAGTTGCGCGCCGCAGCGCTGTTGCCCATCAACGAGCCGTACACCGCTTTGGGCTACATGCACGTGGGCGGAGGCGGGGAGCAGACCACGCCACCGGTGCTCACGATCACCGGCAACAATGCCATCGTGGATTGGGTGGTGGTGGAATTGCGCGATGCCGGCGACCCCGGCAACGTGCTCGCCACACGCAGCGCACTGGTACAACGCGATGGCGACGTGGTGGATGTGGACGGCACGTCCCCGGTGTCCTTCGGTGTGCCGTTCGGGAGTTACCATGTGGCCATCCGTCATCGCAACCACCTGGGGGTGATGACAGCAGCACCCATCGCACTTTCTGGTACACCCGGCACGGTCGACCTAACGACCCCTGCCATCGTGACATATGGCATCGATGCACGGAGGAACGCCGGTGGCACCATGGTGCTTTGGCCGGGCGATGTGAATGCGGATGGCGTGGTGAAGTACACCGGCAGCACCAACGACCGTGATCCCATCCTGGTTGCCATCGGCGGCAGCACACCCACCAATACGCTGAGCAACGTGTACAACGCGCGGGATGTGAACATGGATGGAACGGTGAAGTATTCCGGCATTGGCAATGACCGCGACATCATCCTGCAGACGATCGGCGGGGTGGTGCCAACGAACACGCGCGTGCAGCAATTACCATAGGCGTCGTTGATCGCGGCATCCGTCCGCTATGTGTGGGTCGAGGCGCGCTTTGTTCCCGTTCATTTATCCACGTCCCGTAAGGGTGCCCGCGGTCGTATGGTCCTTGAGTTGAGCGCGGGTGAACGCACCACGTAGCTTGTCACGCAGCTTCATCCAAGAGTGATAAGCCCACAGAGCAAGAGGAAGGAGCCGCAGCATGCGGCTCTTCTTTTTTTGTTCATGGTGAATGGCTGGTGACGCCGACGGATGTCACTCCGGCTTGACCCGGAGTCGCGGTATGGATGACCGATCTCATTACATGGTGTTTCAAGTTCCATGCACTGCGCCTGTGACGTCAGCTCCTTCGGTAAACAGAGACCGCTATCGTTGATCCTCCGGTCCGCCCCACGCTTCGATCCGATGCTGGGTGTAGAACCCCCTAGGTGGTTTGCGCGGGTCATACCAACCGGTATAGTCCCAACCCTTGCTCAGGTCGCACCAGTCGGGGTTCACACCGGTGATCAACTCCTCCTTCCAGCTGCGCTTCCAGTTCTTCAACCGGCTCTCATAAGCAATAGCCTCCTGTATGTACTGGAATTCCTTCATGTACACCAAGGTCCAGCATTGGTAACGATAGGCGAATGAATCCGGAGAACACCCCGTTCGATGCTCAAAGAGGCGCCGGTGGACATTGTTCGTGACACCGGTGTACAGCACCGTTCTCCCTTTGTTGGTCACGATGTAAACCCAGTAACAATGGAGCTTATTCATGGCTCGTTGAGGTGAATGTACGAGGGCAAAGGGCATGCGCGACTCCGGGTCAAGCCCGGAGTGACGATCGGGTCAAGCCCGGAGTGACGATCGGGTCAAGCCCACACCGGGCTGCCCTCGCTGCAATTGCGGCACATGTCGATGCTGGCGCGTGAGCGTAGCAGTGTGCGACGGAAGTCACGATAACGTTCGCCCTGCCATATCTCGGTGAACGAGTTGCGCTGCAGGTCGCCCATCACATGGTGCGCGTCCTTGTCGAAACAGCAGGGCACCACGCGGCCGTCCCAGGTGATCACACTGCCGCGCCACATGCGCCAGCAGGAATCGTCCAATGTGTTCTTCACACGCCAGATGCCGTCCGCCCCACGGCGGTAACGCGCGTATTTGTCCTGCACGGGGATCAGCGGATGGTCGTCACGCGGATCGTACACCTGCGCGGTCTTCAGCCAGAGGTCATCCACACCGATGCGCCTGGCCAGTTGTTTCACCTCGGGCACCTGGTGCTCATTGGGTCGCACCACCAGGAACTGGAACACCACATGTGGCGTGGCGCTCTTCAGCAGGCGTTTCCACTTCACGATGCGTTCCGCCCCGGAGATCACCTTGCTGAGGTCGCCTTCGCGGCGGTATTGCGCGTAGGTCTCCTGCGTGGTGCCATCGATGGAGATGATGAGGCGGCTGAGGCCGCTGCGCACGGTGGCCTCGGCGCGCGCCTCGTCCAGGAAGTGTGCGTTGGTGCTGGTGATGGTGTAGAGCCCGCGGTCGTGCGCGTGCCGCACCAGCTCGGTGAAGCGCGGGTGGATGTAGGGTTCACCCTGGAAGTAGAAGGTGAGGGCCCAGAGGTGATCGCCCAGCTCATCCAGCACCTTGTGGAAGAGACCGTCCTGCAGGTTGCCGGTGGGCCGGCTGAAGCTGCGCAGGCCACTGGGGCATTCCGGGCAGCGCAGATTGCAGGCCGTGGTGGGCTCGATGCTCAGGTTGATCGGCAGCCCGTCCATCACTGGTTCGCCGGTGCGGCGCGCGCGTCGGAAACTCTGCCACACGCGCACGGCATTGCGCGCGCGCTTCCCCGTGAGGGTGCGTGCCCACAGGCGCGTGTCGTTCAGCGTGGACGGCATGGTGGAATGACGGTGCAAGGTAGAGGGAGAGGCCTCCTGTAACTTTTCGTGGCCGAAAACGACTTATGTTCATCGCGGTCCCCCATGCGGTTGCTTCATTCCCTGTTGCTCGTGGCCCTGCCCTGTTCCATGCAGGCCCAGGTCCTGCTTTCGGGCGTGGTGCGCGATGCGCGCACGCGTGCACCGCTCGCCTTCGTGCACGTGCTGGAGGAAGGCCAGCGGGAAGGCGCCACCACCGACATTGATGGCCGGTTCACCATTCGCGTGACACACCTGCCGACCGTCCTGCGCTTCAGCTACGTGGGCTATGCACCCCTGCGGTTGACGGTGGAAGAAGCCGGTAACCTGAACGTGACCATGGAGCCAACAGCCGTGCAGCTGGGAACTGCCGAGGTGCGTCCCGGCGACAACCCCGCGCACCGCATCATCCGTCGTGTACAGGCCGCCCGGCGCAGCAACGATGGCATGCGCTACCGCGCCCACCGCTACCAGAGCTACGGCAAGACCGTCTTCACCGCGGCGCTGGACAGTGCCCTGCTGAACGACCCGGAGAAGCTGGCCGCGCTGGACAGCAACGATCGTGAGGCGGTCGACTTCCTCGAGCGCCAGCACCTGTTGCTCATCGAAAGCGCCACAAAGAAGAGCTTCATTCCGCCCGCGGATGAGAAGGAGGAGGTGCTGGCCATGCGGGTGAGCGGCCTGAAGGACCCGTCCCTGCTCGCGCTGGCAGCCAGCAGCAAGGGCTTCTCCCTCTACGAGGCGCAGATCGTGTTGAACGAGCGCAGCTACCTGGGGCCCGTGGCGCCCAACAGTGAGAAGCACTACCTCTTCATCCTGGAGGACACGCTGTACCAGGGGCGTGACTCGGTCTATGTGATCAGTTACCGGCCACGGAGCGGAACGAAGTTCGACGGGTTGAAGGGCATCCTGCACATCCATACCGATGGCTATGCGCTGGAGAGCGGCATCGCCGAGCCCGTGGAGCAGACGGGCGGCACCTCGATGAAGGTGCAGCAGCGTTTTGAGCGGATCGCAGCGGGGGAAGCACGGTACTGGTTCCCCACGCAACTGAACACCTTCCTTTATTTCGACTTCGTGCAGGTGCAGATCTGGCGCCTCATGGGCATTTCGCGCACCTATCTCCGCCACATCGAGCTGGACGTGCCCATAGCCCGCAAGGAGGTGCGCGGGCCGGAGTTCGTGGCCGAGCGATTGGACATGCGGCGCGACGAAGCGTACTGGAACAACCTGCGCACCGACACACTGGACGCGCGTGACATGCGCACCTACGAGATGATCGACAGCCTGGGAGAAGCCCATCACTTCGACCGCAAGGCGAAGGTGGTGGGTGCGCTGTTCGATGGGCGCTGGCCCATCGGCCCCATCGATCTGCTGCTGGAACGCATCGCCTCCTACGACAATTACCAGGGCCTGCGCCTGGGGCTGGGTGCGGCCACCAACGACCGTGTCTCGCGCTACTCCTCCGTGGGGGGCTATTTCGGTTATGGTTTTCGGGACAAGAAGTGGAAGTATGGTGGCGACCTTACCCTGAAGCCCTGGCGCAGCCACGGCCCGGCGCTCACGCTCTTCTACCGCAACGATGTGGAGGAGATGGGTGGCATGCTCTTCCGTGGTGTTTCGCGCGAGTTCCGCACGGATGAGCTCTTCCGCCTGCTGTATGTGGACCGCATGGACCGTGTGGAGCGCATCGGCGCGGAGGTGCTCATGCGCAGGGGTGGATTGAAACTGTGGTTGGGCACACAGCAGGAGCTGCGCATCAACGACATCGGCTACCGCTTCGTGGAGTCCGTGGAGCCGGGGGTCACACTCTACAGCAACAGCTTCCGCACAGGCGCCCTCACCTTGAGCGCACGCTACGCCTTCCGCGAGCCCGTGGCGCGGCTGGACGACCGTGAACTGGACCTGGGCACCACCTGGCCCGTGCTTCATGCCGGGGTATGGCGTGCGGTGGACGGCTTGTGGGGGGGCGAACTGGACAGCTGGCGTGCGTATGTGATGGTGGAGAAGAAGCACCGCATCCGCCTCTTCGGAGACTTCACCTGGCGCATCCTCGGTGGCTTGTCCGATGCGTCGGCACCCTATCCCTTCCTCTTCAACCTGCGCGGCACCAATGGCGGTGCCCTTCCCCTGAGCGTGAACGGCTCCTTTGAGACCATGCGCCCCAACGAGTTCCTGGCGGACCGCACCACCGCGCTCTTCCTGCGGCACGACTTCGGCAACCTGCTCTTCAAGGGGCGGAAGTTCCGCCCCCGGCCCAGCGTGGTGTTCAACGCAGGGTGGGGGGAGCTTCAGCAGCCCGGCAATCACGAGGGGCTCAGTTTCGCCAGTGCGGACCAGGGCTACTTCGAGGCCGGCCTGCGTATCGATGCGCTGTTGCGCAGTGGGGTCACGGCTTTCGGTGTGGGTGCCTTCCACCGGATCGGCGCGTACGCCACGGGGAACAGCAAGGATGATCTGGCCGTGAAACTGGCCCTGAGCTTCACCTTCTGAGCCCGGTCCACCTTTTCGTTCCTTTGTCGGGTTCCGCCGCGCACCAACCGCCGGTGTGGACAGTCGCCCATGTGGGAGTGGATCGCCAGCCGCATCCTTCGCAACCGCACCGGCATCCTGGTGGTGCTCGGGCTCTTCACGGCCTTCATGGCCTGGAAGGCGCGCGAGGTGAAGATGAGCTACAAGATGGGCGGCCTGCTGCCGCGTACGGACAGCACCTACCGCGCCTATCAGGATTTCCTGGCCCGCTTCAGCGAGGATGGCAACGTGATGGCCATCGGCGTGGAGGACCCCGCGCTGTACACCCCGGAGCATTTCGCCGCATGGCATGCGCTGGGCCGCGAGCTGAAGGCCATCGACGGTATTGATAGCGTGTTCAGCGAGGCGCACCTCTACACCCTGGTGCGCGATGACAGCTTGAAGCGGCTGGACGCGCGGCCCCTGATGCGGGAACTGCCCGCCACGCAGGAAGGCATGGATTCCCTGCGCGCCGCCATCCGCGACCTGCCCTTCTACCGGGGGCTGCTGTACAATGAGGAGACACAGGCCAGCCTGATGATGGTGTTCGTGAACGCGGCCACCTTCAACACCCCCGCGCGCGAGGCCGTGCTGGACCTGGTGATGGAGCGGGTGGAGGCCTTCCGCGCACGCACCGGCATCACGGCGCACATGAGCGGCCTGCCTTATATCCGCGTGCGCACCGCCGCCCTGCTGAAGGGCGAGATGCCGCGCTTCGTGGGCATGGCCATGGGGGTGACCGCTCTGCTGCTGCTGCTTTTCTTCCGCTCCTGGCGTGTGATGTTGTTCAGCATGATCACCGTGGCCGTGGCCGTGGTGTGGGCCTTCGGCACCATCGGCCTCATGGAGTTCCCGCTCACCTCGCTCATGAGCGTGATCCCCCCGCTGCTCATTGTGATCGGCGTGCCCAACTGCGTCTTCCTTATCAACAAGTACCACCACGAGTACGTGCGGCATGGCAACAAGGTGAAGGCCCTGCAGCGTGTGATCAGCAAGGTGGGCACGGCGGCCTTCATGACCAATGCCACCACGGCGCTGGGTTTCGGCACCTTCATGGTCACCTACAGCGATTCGCTGCGGCAGTTCGGCTTCATCGCCGCGCTCAACATCATGCTGCTGTTCTGCCTGGCCGTGCTGCTCATCCCCATCCTCTTCAGCCTGCAGGCCCCGCCCAAACCGCGCCACACCCAGCACCTGGAGCGCCGCTGGCTGGATACCGTGGTGGAATGGCTGGTGCACACCGTGCGCACCCGCAGGACCGCTGTCTTCCTCGTTCTCGCCCTGGTGGTGGCCGCCGGAATGGTGGGCATGCAGCGCCTGCGCAACGACAGCCATATCGTGGACGATCTGCCCGAGAACGATCCCGTGCTCACCGACATGCGCTTCTTTGAGAAGCACTTCCACGGCGTGATGCCGCTGGAGATCCTGGTGGATACGCGCAAGAAGGGTGGCGCGCTGAAGGATGCCACGCTCAAGCGCATTGATCGCCTGCAGGACAGCCTCGCCCTGCATCCCGAGCTTTCACCATCGCTCAGCATCGCCAACGCCGTCAAGTTCTCGCGGCAGGCTTTCTACGGCGGCAATCCCGAGCGCTATGGCCTGATCAAGAGCAATGAGAAGGCCTTCATCCTGCCGTACATCGAAAGCATTTCCGACAACCCCGGCGCGAAGAAGGGCAGCATGGCGCGTGCCTTTCTGGACAGTGCGCGCCAGACCACCCGCATCAGCGTGCAGATGGCCGACATCGGCACCCTGCGCATGAAGGACCTGATGGCCCAGGTGAAGCCGCGCATCGACAGCATCTTTCCTGCGGAGCAGTACCACGTGACCCTCACCGGCACCAGCGTCGTCTTCCTGAAGGGCAGCCGCTACATGGTGGACAACCTCATCGTGAGCCTCGGCCTGGCCATCGTGCTCATCGCCTTCCTCATGGCGCTCATCTTCAACTCGGCCCGCATGGTGGTGGTGAGCCTGGTGCCCAACCTGGTGCCGCTGCTCACCACGGCGGGGCTCATGGGCTTTCTGGGCATCCCCATCAAGCCCAGCACCATCCTGGTGTTCAGCGTGGCCTTTGGCATTGCGGTGGACAATGCCATCCACCTGCTGGCCAAGTACCGCCAGGAGTTGAAGAACACCGGCCGCGACCATGCACGCGCCGTGGAGCTCGCCATTCGCGAGACGGGCATCGGCATCATCTACACCGCAGTGGTGCTCTTCTGCGGTTTCGTCATGTTCACCACCAGCAAGTTCGGAGGCATCCAGGCCATGGGCCTGCTGGTGAGCATCACCCTGCTGGTGGCCCTCTTCACCAACCTGCTCGTGCTGCCCTCGCTCATGCTGGCCACCGGCCGCCGCCTGGCCACCAAGGCCTTCGAGGAGCCGCTGCTGGAACTGATGGATGAGGAGGAGGACATCGACCTGGACGAACTGAAGGTGGAGGCACCCGAGCAAGCGAAGCACACATGAAAGGCATCATTCTGGCGGGCGGCTCAGGCACACGGCTGCACCCGCTCACCCTGGCGGTGAGCAAGCAGCTCATGCCCGTGTTCGACAAGCCCATGATCTACTACCCGCTGAGCACGCTCATGGCCGCGGGCATCCGCGAGATCCTGCTCATCAGCACCCCGCACGACCTGCCGCACTTCCGCAAGTTGCTCGGCGATGGCCGTGCCATGGGTTGCACCTTCACCTATGCGGAACAGCAGGTGCCCAATGGTCTGGCGCAGGCCTTTGTGATCGGCCGCGAGCACGTAGGCGAGGAGAAGGTGGCGTTGATCCTGGGGGACAACATCTTCCACGGGCGCGGACTGGGCCGCATGCTCAGCACGCACACCGATCCGCAGGGCGGGCTGGTATTCGCCTACCATGTGAGCGACCCCGAACGCTACGGCGTGGTGGAGTTCGATGCGGAGAACCGCGTGATCAGCATCGAGGAGAAACCCGCGAAGCCCCGCAGCAACTTCGCCGTGCCGGGGCTCTACTTCTACGACAACGACGTGCTGGACATCGCCCGCGACCTGAAGCCCAGCGCACGCGGCGAGTACGAGATCACCGATGTGAACCGCGAGTACCTGCGCCAGGGCCGCCTGCGCGTGGAGATCCTGGACCGCGGCACCGCCTGGCTGGACACCGGCACCTTCCACTCGCTGATGCAGGCCGGCAACTTCGTGCAGGTGATCCAGGAGCGGCAGGGCCTGCGCATCGGCTGCATCGAGGAGGTGGCCTGGAAGAAAGGCTGGATCACCGACGAACAATTGGAGGCCCTTGCACGTCCCCTGCTGAAGAGCGGCTATGGCGAGTACCTGCTGACGCTGCTCCGCAGCTGAGCCATGTCCACCTTCGAGGAATTGCGCACCGCCGTGGAAGCCCGCATCGCCGCGTGGTGCGCGGCACAGCCCACGGACGGCTTGCATGCGCCAATGATCTACCTCATGCGCCTGCCCGCCAAACGCGTACGCCCGGTGGCCGTGCTCATGGGCTGCGAGCTTTTCGGTGGCCGCGCGGCGGATGCGCTCGATGAAGCGCTCGGCATCGAGCTCTTCCACAACTTCACGCTGATGCACGATGACATCATGGACGCGGCGCCCCTGCGGCGCGGACGGCCCACGGTGCACGAGCGTTGGAACGTGAACACCGCCATCCTCAGCGGCGATGCCATGTTCGTGCATGCGGGCATGCTGCTCGCTCGGCGTCCGCAGGTGCTGCAACGCTTCCACCACCATGCCCTGGGTGTCTGTCAGGGCCAGCAGCTGGACATGGATTTCGAGAAGCGGGGCAGCGTGCGCGCAGAGGAGTATGTGGAGATGATCCGCCTGAAGACCGCCGTGCTGCTGGCCTGTGCCCTGGAGGCGGGTGCCTTGGTGGCCGGTGCCGAAGCGGAACAGGTCGACCGCATCGGTGCCTTCGGCGAGCACCTGGGCCTGGCCTTCCAATTGCGCGACGATCTGCTGGATGCCTACGGCGATCCCGCCCTTACCGGCAAGCAACGCGGTGGCGACCTGCGCGCGGGCAAGAAGACCTACCTGCTGATCCGTGGCCTGGAACTGAGCCGTGCCCATGACCGCACCGAACTTCAGGAAGAATTGCAGCGCCCGGCCCTGGACCGTGACGTGTCGCGCATGACCGCCGTGTTGGAAGCGTTGGGTGTGCGCGGGGAAGCGGAGGCCGCTGTGCGCATGCACGATGCGGCTGCACGCGAACTCCTGGATGCTCTACCTGTGCCGGAGGAGCGCAAGCGCCCCCTGCGCGACCTGGCGGATGCCTTGTTGGAGCGGGTGAGTTGAGCAGTTCGGTTCACTTACAAGGCGTCTCCCGACAGATCGGGGAGTCTTGCAGTAGTGCTGGGCTTCGGCGTGAATGAAGCCGCTGGAGATGAGAGCGCACCCAATGAGTGCTGGACGCCTACTTCAGGCCCTTGGGCGTGTATAGGATCAGCGCATTGTGCACAGAAGCCTGGCTCCATATGTTTGGACAAGGCCCCTTTTGACATTAGGTTCGTCTTGCCCTTGACCACCCGAAAACCTTTCATCATGCTCCACATCACCCTATTCCGCGCCGCTTTCGGCCCGGTTATCAACGGCTGTTGATAAGGGGGGGGGGTTTGATCTTGGTATTCCTGCACGTGGCTAAGGTGCACGCGCAGAATACATACTATTGAGTCGGCCCAAATTGGTTTTCATGCAGCGTACTCCACTTCCGGGTCATGGAAGAGGGATCTGATGAGGGCTCGATCGGCTGTGATAGACTCCAAGTGCTCGTGTGCCACGCGATGCAGCACGGCCTTGTTCCGGCCTGGTGCTTTGGAGCGAAGTCCGTTCTTGAGATGGCCATTGAGCCGCTCGTCCGGGTTGAGTTCAGGCGCATAGCGCGGCAGGTAGAACACAGCGATGCGCTTTGCATGGTCTGCCACCCATTGCTTGACCCTTTTGCTGTGATGCGCCCTCAGATTGTCCATGATCACGTAGAGCTTCTTGCGCTTGCCCTTGATCAGCGTTTGCAGGAAGGAGAGCAATTGGTCGATCCCGAAGTTGCCGTCTATGATCTCCCAGCAAGCTTCTCCCTTGTTGGTGACCGTTGAGATCATCGAGAGTTTGGACCGCGAGCCTGGTGCATAGACCACGGGCGTGTGGCCACGCTTGGCATAGCTGCGTCCACGTACGTCGGTGTTCACGATAGCCGTCTCATCCAACCAGTGTATCTCGGCCTTCTCTTTCCGTGCCGCCTGGGCAATGGCGGGGTACTCCTGCTCCTTCCACTGCTGTATCGCCCGGTCGTTACGCTCGTAGGCTCGCTTGATCGGCTTCTGCGGTGTGTAGCCCCAGCGTTTCAGGTACTTGCCTACCGCTCGTACACTCAACTGCACCCCGCATTCGCGCTCGATCAGTTGCCCCACAGCGCTTCTGTTCCATAGTGCGAAGTCCAGCTTCAACTGCTCAGGACGCTTCTCGTTGATCATCCGCCTCACCCGCAACTCCTGCTGCACTTCCAGCATGCGGCCTTGGCCTTTGCGGCGACCCACTTGGCGATACTTCAGCGCTCTCCAGCCACCTTGCGCGTACAGGTCGATCGCCACGCGCACCGTGGGCCAGGTCAGTCCGGTGAGTTCGGCGATCTCCATGGGGCCTTTGCCATTCAAATGCAATCGAACGACCTGCTTGCGTCTCTCGTGCTTTACTTCCAAACTGTCCTTGCGCGCGTCATGCTTCTTCATGACGCGAACCAACGAATCCCCCACCCAGGATCCAAACGAATTCGGGCCGGATCAATAGGGCCAGTGAATGAGGCGTGGTATCGCCGCTCGGGCAAACGCGCATTGGATGGCGGCTACTTGATCTGCGGTGAGACCAATGCAGTGGGTATGATCGATGCCTTCCTGATCAAGACGGACAGCCTGGGCAATGAAGAATGGCTACAAACGTATGGTTCGCTCGATCGGCGTGAGGGGGTGATCTCTGTGGATCTGGTGCCAGGTGGGGGGCATTTTCTCGGTGGACGCAAGGAAGGAGCTCCTGGCAGCTACGACCAATGGATCCAACGATTGGACAGTATGGGCGATCTGATATGGGAGAACACATATGGTATAATATACAATGACCCCTCTGGAGCACACTTGCAGACCTTGGCAGACGGCAACTGTGTGTTTGCCAGCGCATGAGGCACGGTTACAGCCAACTACTTTAGTTATTGTTTGGTGAAGGTGGATCCGAATGGATCGGTGATCTGGTCTCAGACCTATGATCAGCCAGTGTTCAATTCTGGGTTGTTCGCAGTAAAGGAGATCTGGCCGGGTGGCGACCTGATCGCAGTTGGCCGCAAGTACTTTGGCTCTTGCAATAATGTTCTCTTACTCCGCACGAACTCGAATGGCGACAGTCTTTGGATGAGGACATATGCGTATTCGGATAGTTTGATGACCGATGGAAGAGGAAGTCTGTGGGATGTGGTGCCCAGCTTTGATGGTGGCTTTGTGGCCGTAGGCACAGCCTATAGTGCTTGTACTGGGAGCACCCCGCCCGGCTACACACAGGATGTATGGGTGGTGAAAGTGGACAGCATGGGCTGCCTGGTGCCCGGCTGCCACATTGTTACGGATATGACCACGCAGATCACCAACCACCGCGATGCTTTGCACGTGTGGCCGAACCCGGTAAGCGAAACGCTCTACCTCAGCTGGCAACTACCGGATGCGCTGCAATGGGGGAAGAGTTGTCAGTTGTCGGTCGTCAGTGCGGCGGGCAAGTTGGTGCGCACGGAGAGGATCAGTCTGGTGCAGGAGCAATTCCAACTCGATGTCCACGACCTGTCGCCGGGCTTGTACCACCTGCACCTGGTAAGCGATGGCGTGTGGGTAACGGGCGGTAAGTTCGTGGTTTCCCCGCCGTAGCCTTGAAGGCGTAGGTGGGGTGGAATAGCGTCTTGGCTACCCAGCACAAGGACGTAACTTGCGCGAAAGTGCTTGCACCATGAAGGCCTTGGAATTACGCACCGAGTTGAAACGGCTGATCGAGAAGGAAAAGGACGAGAGCCTGCTCGCCTACGCATTGCGCTTCTTCAAGCGGGCCGATCAAGAGGAGTTGTGGAAAGCGAAGCTCTCCAGCCGGGCCGACAAGGCCGAGGCGGACTTCGCGGCCGGGCGCACGCACACCCACGGGGAGGTGGTCGCTCACTTCAAAGCGAAGCGGAGGAAGTGAAGGTCGTTTGGTCCCGGTATGCATTGGACCGGTTGGAGGAGATCCACACCTACCTCGTTCGGGAGGCTGGTGAACGTGTAGCTGACCGCACCATTGCGAACGTGCTTGACGCAGTTGCATTGCTCACCCAGTTCCCGCTTGGCGGGCAAGTGGAGCCATGGTTGGAACACATGGGGCTTGGCCATCGCCGTGCGGTCGTGGGGCACTACAAGGTGATCTACCGGATCTAGGAACAGGAGATCCGCATCGCCGACGTGTTCGACTCACGACAGGACCCGAGAAAGTTGAAGGGGTAGACGAAGAGGACCTGCGATTTTTTCCTGGCGTTCAGTGAACCATGTTCGGTCGCAGGTTGCGATACCGTTCACAACGTCCACGACCTGTCGCCGGGCTTGTACCACCTGCACCTGGTAAGCGATGGCGTGTGGTTAACGGGCGGTAAGTTCGTGGTGGAGTAACCCCTAACGTCTTCGCGAGGATCGGCGAGTCTTCGAGCCGGCCGAAGCGATCCACAACGACCGGAGAAATGGATCGCTTCGCACTGCGCCGTAGCGGCAACGCGAAGGCGCAGTCGGGGTGCCGATCCGGATATTTCGGTGTTGGCACACCCCTGACGACCGGCAGGCGGGCTCGCGATGACGGAAACGAAGAACTTCAACGACCTTCAGTTGACCGTGACGTATCACGTATGACCGCCGTGTTGGAAACGTTGGGTGTGCGCGAGCAAGCGGAAGCCGCAGTGCGCATGCACGATGCGGCTGCGCGCGAACTCCTGGATGCCCTACCTGTGCCAGAGGAGCGGAAGCGCCCCCTGCGTGACCTGGCGGATGCCTTGTTGGAGCGGGTGAGTTGAGGGTGTTAGAATGGGCGGGTCGTGCCGATCGCACTAAGAATCCCGCGGCCCGATGATCGGATCTTCATTGCATACGAAACGGCCAGCAGGGTCTTCATCACCATTGGCCGGACTAATTGACCACGAGTCGGCTCGTGGCCAGCCCCATGCCGTTCCTGTCGCGAAGGAGGACCGTGTACGTGCCGATCGCGATGTTCGGAATTTGGAGGCTGCGCGGCTTAGCGCCCAACATGACCCTGGCCGCGACCATGCCAAGGGAGTTGATGAGTTCAGCCTCCACAGCTTCCTTGGTCACGCCCTCCAGACCAAGAGAGATCGTCGCACCCGCATAGGTGAGGTTTGGGAACAATGAGAATTCAGCCATACTGCCGATCTCGGTCATTCCGCTGCCTTCACAATCACCATAGATGACGATCAGCACGGGCCATTTGTAAGGCTCGGGCGCTTCGGAACTGTGGAAAGCCAATCCCCGGCTCAGCGCTTCAGTCACCAACCTGATCTCGAACCCATGGCTATTCACTGGGTCATTCACCATATCCTGAGCCAGCGCGGTCACATCAACATTCAGATAGTTCTGGGTCACATAGGTGCTCTGAGCGAGCAGTACTTCATTCGTGTTTGAGGTGCTCGGTTGCGTGTTCCAGGTAACGGTCGAGGCGTTCCAGGCACCTGTGATCCGCCTCAGCGTACACGCGTTCTGTCCCACATTGCCCACACTGGTGACCAGGCCGGTTGCAGCGAAGGGCCCGATCCCAGTGAGATGCAGGTATGCGGCAATCACGTTGGATCCGGCTGGGATGGCGGAAAGGTCGAACTGCATCAGACCGCGTCCGTAGTTGACACCTCCTGAAGTGCCTGGTTGATAGAACCCTGAATAGTGGATGGAGGAGTTGTAGTTCGTGTTCGCCGTGGGATAGCCATCGTGGTAACCGATGGAGGCATCACCCGATGGAGTGGCGATCAGTGTGTTGACGGTTTGCCCAATGGTGGGAGGAGTGAGTGTGACGAGCAGGATCGTGATCAATGCTTTCATATCTCCCATGGTGTTGGTTGAACAAAATATGGTCGCGCCAGGCATTTTGATCTCCACAACCTGTCATCTGGGCAAGGCCAAGTGCAAAGTCGCAACGACGGTAGTGGACGTCATCGCTTCAGCAGATCCGCCAACGCCGGCTCCAGCGCATCATGCCGGAACTGGAATCCGGTGCTGCGCAGGCGAGAGCTGCCTACGCGGCTGCCATCCAGAAGCAGGGCGGCCATTTCGCCCAACGCGGCGCGCAAGGCCCAGGCAGGTGCGTTCGGTAAGAGGAAGGGGCGGTGCAGCACGCGCGCCATGGTACGCATGAACGCGGCGTTGGTCACATGCTCCGCAGCGCACACATGGTACACGCCGCTCATGGTTTCATCCGTGAGGGCCTTCATGTAGGCGGCCACCAGGTCATCGATGTGCACCCAGGGCATCCATTGGCGGCCATGGCCCAATGCGGCCCCCAAGCCGTACCGCACCGGCAGGGCCAGCTTCGGCAAGGCGCCCCCCTCACGGGCCAGCACAATGGGCGTGCGCAGTTTCACCACCCGGCAGCGCGCGCTCCACTCATCCACCGCGCGCTCCCAGGCCACGCTGATGCGGGCGATGGTGTCGGCGCCGGGCGGATCGTCCTCGGTGAACACATGATCGGTGGTGACCGCACCGAAGTAGTTGGCGCCGGCCGAACTGATGAAGCTCTTCGGGGTGACCCCGCGCCGCTTGGCCGTGCGCAGCAGGAGCAACGCATTGGCGGCGCGGCTGTCCGTTAGTTCCTTGATGCGGTCGGGGTTCCAACGGCGGTCCGCGATGCCGGCCCCGGCCAGGTGCACAATGTGGTCCACGCCTTCCAAGGCACCCTCTTCCACGCGCCCGTGGTACAGGTCCCAGGTGTAGGTACGCACACCATCTCGGTTGCCGGCGCGACGACCCAGATGGGCCACTTCATGGCCGGCGGTGCGCAGGGCACGCGTCAGGTGCCCGCCGATGAGGCCGGAGCCTCCGGTGATGAGGATGCGGGTCATGCGATCAGTCGCGGTCGGGACGGTCGAGGTAGTCCCAGTCGTGTCCCGGCTTCAGATCGGGCACGGAGGCAGAGCGGTCCGTGAGCACACGGTAAACCAGCAGGAGCACGATCAACGGGCCCAGGAGCAGAAGGGCGGCGCCAAGGTACACCGGGCCTTCAGCGAGCGCAACAGCCACGTTCACCAAGGCCACCCAAGTGGCATAATGCACCATGCATGGCAGGCTGTCCATGCATCCACAACACAGCCTCCCGCCCCCGGGTTCGGCCCCGATCAGCGGGCGCGGTCGATCTGCTTGAAGTCCTCGTCCATGAAGCCCTCCTTCTTGCCATACAGGGCAGCCTCATCCTTCAGGTACATCAGCTCCCCCGTGCCGGCGTTGAACACGCGCTTGAAGCACCACTTGGTCTTGTGGTCGCCGGTGAGCACCACGTCCGTCACTGTTATGCTGGCGTCCTGGCCCTCGATGGCATCCACCACCGTGGCCGTCTCCGTCACCTTGGCGCCTTTTGGGTAGACGGCGCTCACCTTCGATGGGTCGTCCGCCATGGTCTTGTCCAGGTGACGCCGGTCCACCACGAACGTGGTGTTGTCGCGCAGCAACCGGTTGCGGCCCTGGTAGGTGCGGTCGGCCGTGGTCTTGTCGGTGATCTTGCCATTCATCACCAACTCCAGGTAATTCTGCAGGTGCTTCACGTACAGTTTCACGTAAGGGCTGTATTCGGGGGTGTTCAGCCGTTCGGGATCGATCAGCAGGTGGGCCAGTTCCTGACCGGAGGGGATGTTGGTGACCGCACCACCCGTGGTCTGCAGCGTTTCGCCCTTCTTCTGCTTCCAGCCCATCACCAGGGAAAGGTGGGTGCCGGTGTGCTTTTCGGGGTCCTGCTTCAAGGTCTTCAACAGGTAGCTCTCGGTGGGCACGATCGGCCGTGCGGCCATTTCCTTCAGTGTCACGAACTCATAACTACCATTGAACTTCCAGTCGGCCTTCACGGCTTCCATCAAGGAGCGGTTGTAAGGCGAGTCGCCATCATCCAGCACCACCACGAGGCTGGTGGCTTTGGCGGTGCCCACCAGTTTGGCGTCATAAGTGCCGTATTGGGCCTGGGTGGCGGTGAGCAGGAAGGTGGCGGCGAGAAGGGGAAGGGTGCGCATCAGGAGAGGTGGAGGTTGCAGGTTGAAGGCCTGCCTGCCGCAGGCAGGTTGCAGGTTGAAGTTCGTTCGCAGTTCGTGAGGGAACGTTGTGAGGCAGGGCGTACCGGACAACTGACGACTACGACCGACGCCCTGGCCCGGCGAAATTAGTGCCACCCCCTGCCCACCTTTGGGGCACTTATCCACAAGGTGAACAACGAACTGTCGAAAGCAGGAAGCAGTGACCTGCAGCGCTGGCTGGACCGTGCGGAGGTGCTGCGGGATACGGTGGCACAATTGCGGAAGGACCTTGGACTGGAGGAGATCGGGCTGCCTGAGCCGGAAGTAGGGGAGGAGGCCTTTGAAGAATTGCGAGTTCATGTGCTGCCCCGGTTGCAGGAGCTGGAGGCTCAGGGAGAAAGCGTGCTGCGCGCCGCCATGTACCGCGTGGACATTCCCGAAGGCCACTACCACCGCACGCTGGCCGCCGGTGGCCTGAACGACCTGGCCGGGGAATGCGTGCTGCGCGCCTTGCAGAAGGTGCTCACGCGGATGCGTTACGCGGGCCGGTTCTGAAGAGATCGCGATCGTGGAAGTCGCCGTTCACAACCCCCTGCTGTGGCAACCCCCAGGCTTCACCCCATGGGATACCTTTGCCCCCTGTTCACCATGGACAAACATTCCTACCTGAGCAACGCCGACGGCGCCTCGCTCGACGCCCTCTACCAGCAGTACCTCAACGACCCCGCCTCGGTGGAAGCCGGTTGGGCCCGCTTCTTCGAGGGTTTCGAACTGGCCCGCACACAATACGATGTGCTACCCGGCGCCCAGGGTACCACCAGTGGCGCCGGCAGCGAGCACCTGCGCAAGGAGTTCAAGGTGCTGGACCTGATCAGCGGCTACCGCACCCGCGGCCACTTCTTCACGCCCACCAACCCGGTGCGCGAGCGCCGCAAGTACACCCCCACGCTGGACCTGGGGACTTTCGGGCTTGGCGATGGTGACCTCGACACCGTGTTCGAGGCGGGCAACGAGGTGGGCATGGGCCCCGCCAAGCTGCGCGACATCGTGGCCCTGCTGAAGCAGACCTATTGCCGCAGCATCGGGGTGGAGTACCGCTACATCCGCCAGCCCGAGAAGGTGATGTGGCTGCAGCAGCGCATGGAGCGCGTGCGCAACACCCCCACCTTCGACCTGGAGGACAAGAAGGAGTTCCTTTTCAAGCTGAACCAGGCCGTGGTCTTCGAGAAATTCCTCGGCAAGAAGTTCATCGGCCAGAAACGCTTCAGCATTGAAGGCGTGGAGACCCTGATCCCCGCGCTGGATTGGATCATCGAGCACGGCGCCAGGGCGCACGACATCAGGGACGTGGTGATCGGCATGGCCCACCGGGGCCGCTTGAACGTGCTGGCCAATACGCTGAACAAGACCTACGACCAGCTCTTCGCCGAGTTCGAGGGGCGCGACTATGAGGACGCACTGGTGGAGGGCGATGTGAAGTACCACATGGGCTACAACAGCCGTGTGAAGACCGACAGCGGCAAGGAGGTGGTGCTGACGCTGAGCCCCAACCCGAGCCACCTGGAGAGCGTGGGCCCCGTGGTGCAGGGCCTGGCACGTGCCATCATCGAGCGCGAGCATGGTTTCGACACACGCAAGGCCGTTCCGGTGATCATTCATGGCGACGCGGCCATCGCCGGGCAGGGCGTGGTGTACGAGGTGGTGCAGATGGCCGGCCTGAAAGCCTACACCACCGGAGGCACCCTGCACATCGTGACCAACAACCAGGTGGGCTTCACCACCAACTACATCGATGGCCGCACCAGCATCTATTGCACCGATGTGGCCAAGGTGACCCAATGCCCCATCTTCCACGTGAACGCGGACGATGTGGAGGCCGTGGCCTACACCATCCAGCTGGCGTTGGACTACCGGCAGGAGTTCGGGCAGGACGTGTTCATTGACCTGCTCGGTTACCGCCGCCACGGCCACAACGAGGGGGACGAACCCAAGTTCACGCAGCCGGTGCTGTACAAGGCCATCGCCACCCACCCCGACCCGCGGGAGATCTACATGACCAAACTGCTTGAAAGCGGTGTGGCCCAGGCGCGGGAGCTGGCGAAGGAGATGGAACAGCAGTTCCAGGACATGTTGCAGGCCCGGCTCGATGATGCCAGGCAGATCGAGAAGAGCAAGATCACACCCTTCCTCGCGCACCGGTGGAAAGGCTTCGAGCGGCCGGACATCAGCGCCTTCGACGAGAGTCCCGAGACCGGCGTGGCGAAGAAGACCTTGAAGCACATCGGCGCGAAGCTGTGCGAGGTGCCAGCGGACAAGAAGTTCTTCAGCAAGTTGGAGCGCATCCTGAAGGACCGCGCCCGCATGATGGAGGAGGAGAAGCTGGACTGGGCCATGGGCGAGTTGCTCGCGTATGGCAGCCTGGCGATGGAGGGGCACCCCATGCGCCTCACCGGACAGGACGTGGAGCGCGGCACCTTCAGCCACCGACATGCC
Organism: Flavobacteriales bacterium; assembly: GCA_016788635.1. GTDB lineage: Bacteria > Bacteroidota > Bacteroidia > Flavobacteriales_F > PHOS-HE28 > PHOS-HE28. The sequence continues at coordinate 104,051 of JAEUSU010000007.1, forward strand.
GTGGTGAAGGTGGAGGACAGCGAGGAGGAGTACATGCACCTGCAGCACCTGAGCAAGGAGCAGGGGCTGATCGAGATCTACAACAGCCTGCTGAGCGAGTATGCCGTGATGGGCTTTGAGTATGGCTACGCCTTCTACGAGCCCCACGCGTTGCAATTGTGGGAGGCGCAATTCGGCGACTTTGTCAACGGCGCGCAGATCATCCTGGACCAGTACCTGTGCGCGGCCGAGGAGAAGTGGAACGCCATGAACGGCCTGGTGCTGCTGCTGCCGCATGGCTACGAGGGGCAGGGCGCCGAGCACAGCAGCGCGCGCATGGAACGCTTCCTGGCCACCGCCGCCGATGGTAACATGCAACTGGTGAACTGCACCACGCCGGCCAATTTCTTCCACGTGTTGCGCCGCCAGCTGGCGCGCAACTTCCGCAAGCCGCTGGTGGTGTTCACCCCCAAGAGCCTGCTGCGCCACCCACGTTGCACGAGCACGCTGGATGAGCTTGCCAGGGGCCGCTTCCGCGAGACCATCGACGATGCGAAGGCCGATCCGAAGAAGGTGACGAGCGTGATCCTCTGCCAGGGCAAGATCTATTACGAGCTGCTGGAGAAGCAGGAGGAGTTGGGTGCGGAGGACACCGCCATCGTGCGCGTGGAGCAGCTGCACCCGCTTCCAGAGAAGCAGCTGGCCGCCATCCTGAAGCGATACACCAACGCCACGCGCTGGCTGTGGGTGCAGGAGGAGCCCGCCAACATGGGCGCCTGGATGTACATGCAGATGAACTTCACCGAGCACCCCGTGCTGGGTACCTACAAGCTCACCCGCGTGAGCCGCGAAGCCAGCGGCGCGCCGGCAACGGGCAGCAGTGTGCGCCACGCCTTGCAGCAGAAGGCCATCATTGAGCAGGCCTTCGCCGGACGCGTGGCGAACGGCGCGCGACCAACAGGGGCCAAGGCACGCGCCTGACCGCAACCTTCAACATCCATCTACCAACCGCCTCAACCTTCCATGGCGACCATCGATATCAAAGTCCCCTCACCCGGTGAAAGCATCAGTGAGGTCCGCATTGCGCAATGGCTCGTGAAGAGCGGTGACACGGTGGAGAAGGACCAGGTGATCGCCGAGATCGACAGCGACAAGGCCACCTTGGAACTGAGCGCGGAGGCCGAAGGCCGGATCGAACTGGTGGCCGCTGCCGATGCCACGGTGAACGTGGGCGATGTGGTGGCGCGGATCGATACCAGCGTGAAGGCGGAGAAGAAGGCGGCTGCGAAGAGCGGTGAGAACGGGAAGAGCGGTGAGAAGGTGAAGGAGCCCGCCTACGCTGAAGCTCCGGCGGGCAAGGAAAAGGTGGCGGTGGTCGCCAGTGCGACGCCGGTGGCCAAGGCCATGATCACCGATCGTGGGCTGGACGCCAGCAAGGTGAAGGGCAGCGGTCCCAACGGGCGCATCACCAAGAGCGACGTGGAGGCCTACATCGCCGGTGGAGTGGAGACGCCCACGTTGATGAGCGGGTGGGGCGGCTCACGCGAGCAGAGCCGCAACAGGATGAGCACCCTGCGCAAGAAGGTGGCCGAGCGCCTGGTGAGCGTGAAGAACCAGACCGCGATGCTCACCACCTTCAACGAGGTGGACATGGCACCGGTGATGGAGTTGCGCAACAGGTACAAGGACAAGTTCAAGGAGGCCCACGGCGTGAACCTCGGCTTCATGAGCTTCTTCACCAAGGCGGTGACCGAGGCCCTGCGCCAGTTCCCCGCCGTGAACGCGCAGATCGATGGCGATGAGATGGTGATGCACGACTACGCCGACATTGGCATTGCCGTGAGCTCACCGAAAGGACTGATGGTGCCCGTGTTGCGGAATGCCGAGCGCATGAGCCTGGCGGAGATCGAAGCGAAGGTCAAGGAGCTCGCCATCAAAGCGCGCGATGGCAAGCTGAGCATTGATGAAATGACCGGGGGCACCTTCACCATCACCAACGGAGGCGTGTTCGGCAGCATGCTCAGCACACCCATCCTCAACCCACCGCAAAGCGCCATCCTGGGCATGCACAACATCGTGGAGAGGCCCGTGGCCGTGAACGGCCAGGTGGTCATCCGCCCCATCATGTACGTGGCGCTCAGCTACGACCACCGCATCATTGACGGCAAGGAGAGCGTGAGCTTCCTGATGGCTGTGAAGCAGATGATCGAAAGTCCGGACAAGATGGTCTTTGGCGGGAAGGATCCCGGAGAAGTGTTGTTGGGGCTGTAGTCCCACGGGTGCTTCACCCACGGGCGCTGCGATCACTTCGTCACCACAAGCCGCTTCTTCACCACATCGTAGGTGGTGACCACCAGCACGGTGTACGTGCCGCTGGGCACATGGCGCAGATCGATCCGGCTGGTCTGTCCATCATGCAGGACCGGAGCGGCCATCAACCGGCCCAGGTCGTCGAAGAGCCGGATGGCCTGGACATCGCGCGGGTCCCTGCACACCACGTTCACCACCGAGCTGGCCGGACTGGGGTAGAGGAAGAGGTCGTCCGCAGCCTCAAGGAGCACCGGTACTGACGGACCGTATGAGCTGTCCCCGTTCAGGTCCGTCTGTCGCAGCCGGTAGTAGGACAGTCCAGCAAGTGGCGTGGGGTCATATTCCACGTAGTGCCGCACGGTGTTGCTATTCCCCGCGCCGTTCACGCGCAGCAGATCGGACCAGTCGTGCGTATCCGCGCTGCGTTGCACCATGAAGTGATCATTGTCCCGCTCACTCGCAGTGGACCATTCGATGCGTACGCTTCCATCGAAGGCGGGCGAGGCATTGAAGTGGAGCAGCTCGATGGGCAGTGGCGTGGCCGCGATGTCCGTGGTGCCCAAGGTGAAGTACACACCGTCCGTGAGGGCGGTCACGCCATTAAAATAGTAGAGGCCACCAAGGAGCGCAGGTGGACCGATCGGCGTTTCATCGGCGAAGACCCCATCCGCATCGGTATCCACCAGCAACCTGATGTGGTTGATGTTGCCGATCACAAAGCCGGTGAGGTCGAAGCCGATATTGACCGCCCCCACATCCACGGGGTTCCCGGCGGTATCCTTTTCGCTCACCGCCCAGGTGCGGAACCAGCGGCCTTGAAGTCCGGGTGGATAGTCGGTGCTGCCCCAAGTGCCGAGGATGTCATTGTTGTGACCCCACATGAGGAACTCGTTGTTGCCCAATCCGGTGGACCCGTTGATCCTGACGATCCCGGTCCCGCGGGCATCCGTATGGGTGTTGAGGGCATCCAATCGCCCAATGCCAGCCGCTTCATGGTCATGATCGATGGAAGGGTCGTCCATCCGGTACACATCCGCCCCGTTCAAGGCGAGCCCGTATTTCGCCGCCAGGTAATTGTTGATGATGATGCGCTGCGCGTTGTTCACATTGTAGTTGTACAGGATCACCTCGTTGATGTACCCGTTGAACCGGGGTGTCTCGAAGTCCGTGGCGCCGCGTAGCGATCCGATGTACAGATTGGCCGTGGTGGATGGAACGGTGGTGTTGGCGTTGGACCGGTTGCCGCGCTGCAGGTTGGCATTGAACAAACGCATGCGGTTGCTGGTGGGCGAGGCTGCGCCATTGAAGGAGGTGCTTGTCAGGTAGGTCAGGTCATTGTCGTATCGATCGGTGCTCTGAAGCCGTTCACTCGTGTTCCCCACGTCGAATTGTTGCGCAGCAGCCACGTTGTTCGTGAAGCTCTCCAGGAACCAGGCATAGCCATAGTTGGAATTGGGCGCGTCCCGTTTGGAAAGGATGCCGCGTGGCACCTCTTCATCGATCCCCGTGTTCATGCGCCAAACGGCGAATGCGGTCAGGGCGGCCATGCCTTCCAAGGATGCATGATCGGTAACGACCATCCAGTCCGGGTTGGTCGTGCTGTTATCGAACAGGATCGCGGGGTAACCGTTCTGGAAGCCAGCAGCAAAAGAAGGCCGCAAGGCAATGGTACCTTGATTGGCGTGGTTGTTCCGGCCGGATTGATCGGCCCACTGGCTCACCAACCCCAGGTTGAGCGTGATGCCTCGATTGGCATCGAGCCAGAGCACGTTGTTGCCCGCTGGCCCCGTGGTGCCCACGCCTCCCGGTCCTGCTTGCGCACAGAGAAGTAAGGGGAAGCCCCAAAGGGCAATGGCAGGCGCGAACCTGTGGAATGGATAGGCCACGGCGCGGCGTTGAACGGGTCATCCCTGTTCACAGTTACAAGTTGGAACCCAGCGCCAAAGACGGTCAAGCTCCCACGGGGGGCTGAATGAACCCCGATGAGTGTAGCGTCGCCCCCACCACAGGGCAGGACAAGGCCGGGACAGGTCCGCGACCCGTCCCGGCATCCGTGCGCTTCACGCAGCGCTCTGCTCAGGCCGCCGCTTTGGCGCCGCGTCCGAGCATGAAGCCAGCGGCTGCTCCCACAGCACCGCCCCAGAGCGCGTTCACCAGGATGTCCACGATCACTGCGGTGGGGTCCTGGAACATGTTCATCATGGCCAGGAACATGATGTCCACATTGGCATAGAAAAGTGCACTGATGATGGCTCCCGTGGTGAATCCGGCCGCAAGGGTGCCGACCCCCATGCGCGAGCAACACCACGTGATGAGGATGGCGAAGAGCAGGTTGCCCAGGTAGATGAGCCCGATGTTCATCTCGTCCTCGCTCTTCATGAGCCCTTCATAGTGCACCATGCTTGACTCATAATATCCGGCCAGCGCGATCCCGAAGAGCAGCCATCCCAGCAGAAAGGCAACGACACTTGCGGCCAATGCGGCCAGCAGCATGTTCTTGTTCATGATGATCCGGTGTTGGTGAATGTGAATGGACGATCGAAGCTAGGTCCCAGGGTCTGGGGGATCGGATCGGCACATATCCAGTTGTACACCATGTGCGGAGCATAACGGTGAGGATATGACAGGGCCCACATCTGCGTGTTGACAACTGCGAAGCGCCCGGGTACAGGCCCCCCGGCATGCCCGGCTAGGTTTGTCCGGCACCTGTCCGCGCCATTGTACATGTAGGAACATGGACCAGGACGCGATGACCCCGTCGCGTATGGGTCCGGATATGAAGTCATGTGCAATGTCCTTGCAGGTAGCCCCAACCCGGAGGTACATGGCAGAACAGCGACGCCCCCTTTTCCTTGCTCCGGCCCTCACGGCCATTTTCCGACCTCTGTTCCGATCGCTTGCTCCCCTTGCATTGGCTGTGCTGTGCCTGCCCCATGAGGCGCGGGCCACACATGCGATGGGGGGTGAGCTGACCTACCAGTGCATCGGACCGAACCAGTACAAGGTGATCCTGAACTTCTACCGGGATTGCAACGGCGTGGCCGCACCAACGAACTGCTCCAATGGTCTTCAGTTCCGGGTGCAGAACACCGCGTGCGGTGCGAACTTCACCGATTGCCTTGCGCTGGAGAGCGTGCAGGTGATCACACCGATCTGCCCCACGGAGGTCGATCGTTGTGTGAGCGCCTCAGGGACCTACGGTGTGGAACGGTACACCTTCAGCAAGATCGTGAACCTGAACGCCTGGGCGGGTTGCGGTACGAACTGGATCATCTCCTGGGAATTGTGCTGCCGGAACAACTCGATCACCTCCCTGCAGAACCCGGGCAACCAGCGGCTCTATCTGGATGCCCGGTTGAACAATACCCTCACACCGTGCAATACCTCGCCCACCTTCCTGAACAGCCCCACGCCGTTCTATTGCCTTGGGCAGCCCATCTCCTACAATCCGGGCGCCTTCGATCCGGATGGTGATTCGCTCGACTTCGCGCTGATCAATGCGCGCGGATTGAACGGAGCGAACCTGACATACAGCGCCGGGTACAGTGCGGTCCAGCCCATTGCCAACAGCGGCGGTGCGAATGCCGTGGTCATGAACCCGGCCACGGGAACCTTGACCTGCACACCCAGCATCCAGCAAGTGGCCGTGGTAAGCTACCGCGTGCGGGAGTACCGCAACGGTGTGCTCATCGGTGAAGTGGTGCGCGACATCCAGTTCGTGATCCGGCCTTGTCCGTCCAACGCGCAGCCTTCGGCCACGGGCATCAACGGCACATCAAATTTCTCCGCGCAGGTGTGCGCGGGCCAGCCGATCAGCTTCACCATTAACAGCAGCGATCCCAACGCCGGGCAGATCGTGACCATGACCTGGAACAATGGTATCCCGGGGGCCAGCTTCAGCGCCAGCGGATCGCCGTTCCCCACGGGCACCTTCACATGGACGCCCACGGTGGCGGACATCGGCAACAATACGTTCGCCGTGACCGTGGCGGACAATGCCTGTCCGCTGGTGGGCACCAACACCTTTGGTTACTCCATTCTGGTCACACCCCCGTTCACACCGGCCTACGCCGGGGTGAACCAGCAGGTATGCGGCGGCAGTGTGAACATGACCGCGATCCTGCCCTTCCCCGGACTGGTCGGCACATGGTCCGTGGTGAGCGGCACAGGCACGTTCGCGAACGTGAACGATCAGTCCACAACGGTAACAGGGCTTTCCACGGGCACCAACGTGTTCCAGTGGAACGTGAACTACCAGACCTGCGGTGTGGCCACCGCGCAGGTGACCATCACCAGTTTCAACCCTGCACAGCCGGCAGCGAACGCAGGGCCGGACCAGTCGTTCTGTTCACCCACCAGCAGTGCCACACTGGCGGCGAACACGGCGGCCTTCCCGGCGACCGGCACATGGGCATTGGTAAGCGGTTCGGGTACCATCACCAGTCCCAATTCACCCACCAGTTCGGTGACCGGCCTGGGCATTGGGGTGAACCGATTCAGATGGACCATCAACAACGGCCCGTGCGGACCACCCACTTCGGACGAGGTGGACATCATCGTGTTCAACAACGCACAGCCAGCTGCGAATGCAGGTCCGGACCAGAGCATCTGCACACCGGCCAGTTCGGTGACATTGAACGGCAATGCACTGCTTGGTCCGGCCACAGGCACATGGACCCTGGTGAGCGGATCGGGCCTCATCACCTCTCCCAACGCACCCTCCACCACCGTGACCGGTCTGCCGGTGGGCGTCCATACGTTCCGGTGGTCGATCAACAACAGCCCTTGTGTGCCTGGGCTGACGCAGGATGATGTGGTCATCACGGTGTTCAGTGCCACCAGCCCGAACGCGAACGCGGGGCCGAACCAGCAGGTGTGTGCCACTTCCGCATCCTTGTCGGGCAGCGTACCAACAGCACCTGCCACGGGTGCTTGGTCCTTGGTGAGCGGTGCCGGTACCATCACCTCGCCAAGCAGCCCAACCACCACGGTAACTGGCCTGGGCGTCGGCAACAACATCTTCCAATGGACCGTGAACAACGGCCCATGCACCAATGGCATCACCACCTCGCAGGTGACGATCACACGGTTTGATGGTACTGCTCCACCTGCGAACGCAGGCCCGGACCAGAACCTGTGCGGCCCGGCAGCCAGCGCCACCATGGCCGGCAATGCACCCGTGAGCCCCGCCACGGGCACATGGACCCTGGTGAGCGGTGGCGGCACGATCACAAGCCCCAACAGCCCCACCACACCGATCACCGGTCTTCCGGTGGGCACCAACATTTTCCGCTGGACCATCAACAACGGCCCGTGCCCTGGCTCACCAAGTCAGGATGATGTGGTGCTGACCGTGTTCAGCAATACACAGCCAGCGGCGAACGCCGGGCCCGCCCAGCAGTTATGCACCCCTCAGACCAGCACCAACCTGGCAGGCAATGCGCCCATCGCACCGGCCACAGGTCAGTGGACCGTGATCAGTGGCACGGGTGCGTTCGCGGATGCCACCAGTCCCACCACGACCGTATCCGGCTTGTCCGTGGGCAACAACGTGTTCCAATGGACCATCAACAATGGTCCATGTGCGAATCCCATCACCACCTCCCAAGTCACCGTCACATTGTTCAATTCGGCGAACCCGGTGGCGAACGCCGGACCCGATCAAGTGCTCTGCACGCCTGTGACGACGACCACCTTGACGGGCAGTTCCTTGATCGCGCCAGCCACCGGCACCTGGACCTTGGTGAGCGGGAGCGGCGTCATCGTTTCACCGAACAATCCCACCACATCCGTGAACGGGTTGGGCATCGGCGTGAACCGCTTCCGTTGGACCGTGAGCAACGGCCCCTGCCCGAGCGGCCTCACACAGGATGACGTGGATATCGTGGTGTTCAGCAGCGCCAGCCCGGTGGCCAACGCGGGTCCGGATCAGCAGCTCTGCACCCCAACAGATTTCACCACCATGGCCGCCAGCGTACCGATCGCGCCGGCCACGGGTACTTGGTCATTGATCACTGGTTCAGGCACCATCGTTTCACCGAGCAGCCCCACCACCTCCATCACCGGTTTGGGCATCGGCGTGAACACCTTCCGATGGACAGTGAATAATGGCGCCTGCGGCGGCACCACCACGGACGATGTCACCCTCACCCTCTTCGCCGCGCACAACCTGGCCGCAGATGCAGGGCCCGATGTGGAGATCTGCCTGCCCACCTTCCCGAACACGGTGGCCATGACGGGCAGCTCGCTGATCTTCCCCGCCACCGGCCAATGGAGCCTGGTGAGTGGTACCGCGAACATCGTGGATCCGACCTCCCCGGTTACCGAGGTGAACGGGCTGGGCATTGGCATAGTGGTGTTGCAGTGGACGGTATTCAATGGCCCCTGCGGAACCACAACGGACCAGATGACGATCAATGTGTACAACGCGGCCAACCCGGTGGCGAACGCCGGTCCGGACCAGAGCCTGTGCACCCCGATCACCACCACGAACCTGCTGGGCAGCGCTTTGATCGCACCCGCCACCGGCCAGTGGACCTTGGTCAGCGGCTCCGGTGTATTCGCCGCCCCGAACTCGCCGAACACCACCGTGAGCGGCCTGTCGGTAGGGGTGAACGTGTTCGAATGGACCGTGGACAATGGCCCTTGTGTGCCCGGTATCTCCAGTGATCTGGTGACGGTGATCGTGTTCAGTGGCAGCGCCCAGCAGGCGGACGCCGGTCCCGACCAGTCACTTTGCAGCAGTACGGCTTCCACGCCATTGGCAGGCAATGCCGCCGTCCTACCAGCCACTGGTGAATGGAGCGTGCTGCAAGGCACGGCGAATTTCGCGGATGCCACCGATCCAAACACAACGGTAAGTGGGCTCAGCATCGGTGAGAACATTTTGGTGTGGAGCATAGACAACGGGGCGTGCGGTGTAAGCACGGACCCCGTGAGCCTGTTCGTGTATGATGAGAACCAGACGGATGCGAACGCTGGACCTGACCAAGCGCTCTGCACGCCCACCCAAAGCACCAACCTGGCCGGCAATGCGGTCACCTTCCCCGGAACGGGCACTTGGACCCTGGTGAGCGGTTCGGGTGTGATAGCCAACCCGAACAGCCCCACCAGCTTTGTAAGTGGGCTCTCGGTCGGTGTGAACACCTTCGAATGGACGGTGAACAACGGGCCGTGCCCATCAGGCATCACCAGCGACCTCGTGGACATCGTGGTGTTCGACCAGAACGCAGCGGTGGCCAATGCAGGCCCCGATCAGGAGTTGTGCACGCCAGCGAACAGTACTGCGCTGGCGGCGAACACCCCGGCCTTGCCCGGTGTGGGAACCTGGACCCTTGTGAGTGGTACCGGAGTTTTCGCCGATCCCAACGCGCCCACCACCACGGTCAGTGGATTGTCCACCGGTACCAACGTGTTCCGCTGGACGATCAACAACGGTCCATGCGGCAGCTCGCAGGATGATGTGAGCATCCTGTTGTACGATGCCACCAACCCCGATGCGGATGCCGGCCCCGACCAGGAGTTGTGCACACCGACCAGCTCCACCACGCTCACGGGCAGTGCACTTATCGCGCCAGCCACCGGGACATGGACACTGGTAAGCGGCACCGGCACCATCGTCTCACCCAACAGCCCGAGCACGGCATTGACGGGTCTCTCGATCGGCGTGAACACCTTCCGCTGGACGGTGAGCAATGGACCCTGCGCCAACGCTTTGACCACGGACGAGGTCAGCATCATCATCTACGATGGCAGCGAACCCCCGGCCAATGCGGGCCCGGACCAGAGCCTGTGCACACCGAATACCAGCACCTCGCTGGCGGGTAGCGTGCCCAACTTCCCGGCCTCGGGCACATGGACCTTGGTGAGCGGAACGGGTCTTCTTGCTGATGCCACCGATCCCAATACCACAGTGACCGGTCTCTCGGTGGGTGCGAATGTGTTCGAGTGGACGATCACCAACGGACCCTGCCCGGGTGGCCTGACCACGGACCAAGTGACGATCCTGGTGTTTGACGAGAACAATCCGGTGGCTGATGCCGGTCCGGACCAGCAGCTCTGCACGCCCACCACCACCACCGCCATGGCGGGCAGCAATGTGATCTTCCCTGCCACGGGGACCTGGACACTGGTAGCAGGCCTTGGAACCATTGTGGACCCGAGCAGCCCCACTTCGCAGATCACCGGGTTGGGTGTGGGTGTGAACCGTTTCCGGTGGACCGTGAGCAATGGTCCCTGCAGCACACCCTTGACCTTCGACGAGGTGGAGATCGTGGTCTTTGATGCGAACAACCCTGTTGCGAACGCAGGCCCGCCACAGATCCTGTGCACGCCGAACGTGAACACCTCATTGGCGGGTAGCGCGTTGATATTCCCCGCAACGGGTCTCTGGACGCTGGTGAGCGGCAGCGGCACCATCAGTGATCCCACCTTGCCCACCAGTACGGTCACCAGTTTGGGTGTGGGTGAGAACGTGTTCCAGTGGACCGTGAGTAATGGCCCCTGCGGCGCACCCACCAGCAGCCAGGTGAGCATCTTCGTGTTCGACACCAACAACCCGAATGCCGACGCCGGTCCGGATCAGGACCTGTGCACACCGGTCACCAGCGCAGTGCTCGCGGCCAGCCCGGTGACCTTCCCGGCAACGGCGCAGTGGAGCGTGATTTCCGGCACGGGCAGCTTCGTGAACGCGAACGATCCGAACACCACGGTGAACGGGCTTTCAGTGGGCGTGAACATCCTGCGCTGGACCGTGGATAATGGTCCATGTGGGACCGGGCTCACCTCCAGCGATGTGGTGATCACCCTGTATGATGAGAACAATCCGGTGGCAGACGCTGGTCCGGCGCAGGAACTGTGCACACCGAACACAAGCACCACGCTCGCGGGCAGCAGCGTGATCTTCCCGGCCACCGGCCAATGGGTGGTGGTGCAGGGCAACGGCATCATTGCCGATCCCACAGACCCGAACTCCGCTGTGAACGGACTGGATGTCGGCGAGAACATCTTCGTATGGATCGTGGACAACGGGCCCTGCGCCAGTGGAAGCACCAGCGATGCGGTGAGCGTGTTCGTGTTCGACGAGAACAACCCGGTGGCGGATGCCGGCCCCGACCAGCAGCTCTGCACACCGGTCACATCCACCAACCTGAGCGCCAGCACGGTGATCTTCCCGGCCACGGGCCAATGGAGCGTGATCAGTGGCGCGGGGACCTTTGTGGACCCGAACGACCCCTTCACCACCGTGACCGGTCTGGCCGTGGGCGTGAACGTCTTCCGCTGGACCGTGAGCAACGGCCCCTGCGGTGCGCCCACCACGGATGAGGTGACGATCACGCTGTTCGACGAGAACAATCCGGTGGCCAATGCCGGGCCGGACCAGGAGTTGTGCACGCCCACGACCAATACCGTGCTTGCCGGCTCCGCGCTCATCTTCCCCGCCACGGGTGTGTGGTCGATCATTCAGGGCACAGGTGTGTTCGCGGATGCCACTTCACCCACCACCAGCGTCACCGGACTGAGCACCGGTGAGAACATCTTCGGTTGGACGGTGAGCAACGGTCCGTGTGGTCCAGCCACCTTCGACCTGGTGAGCATCTATGTGTTCGATGAGAACAACCCGGTGGCGAACGCAGGTGCTGATCAACAGGTGTGTACACCTGTTACAAGCACCACGCTCGTGGGCAGTGCGCTCATCTTCCCCGCCACTGGCCAGTGGACCCTGGTAAGTGGTGCAGGTACCATCGCGGACCCGAACCTGCCCTTCACTCCGGTTACCGCGTTGGGGATCGGTGAGAACATCTTTGAATGGACGGTGAGCAACGGGCCCTGTGGCCCGGTGACGACCGATCAGATCAGCGTGTTCCTCTTCGACCTGAACGCACCGCCCGCGGATGCTGGTGCCGACCAGCAGGCCTGCACGCCCAATACCAGTACTGTGCTCACGGGTAACACGCCCACAGCACCGGCCATCGGCGTGTGGAACCTCGTGCAGGGCACGGCCGCCATCGCAGATGTGAATGACCCTGCATCCACTATCAACGGCCTTTCAGTGGGTGAGAACATCCTCACCTGGACCATAGACAATGGCATCTGCGGCATCAGTGTGGACAGTGTGAGCCTGTTCATATTCGATGAGGACGCACCCCCGGCCGATGCCGGACCCGATCAGGAGTTGTGCACGCCTTCGGACAGCACCTACCTGGCCGCCGTGCCACCGGTCTTCCCCGCAACAGGCAGCTGGTCGCTGTTCTCGGGCGCCGGGCTGTTCGAGGATCCTGCGGATCCCGCCACGAAAGTGGTCGGACTTTCCATCGGTGAGAACGTGTTCGTGTGGACCGTGAACAACGGACCCTGCGCGGACCCGATCACCACCGATACCATGACCGTGGTGCTGTACAATGACAGCACGGCACCGGCCTATGCAGGCCCGGATATCGAGATCTGCCTGCCGCTCACCTTCGTGAACATGGCGGCCGACGTACCGCAATTACCGGCCATCGGAACGTGGACACTGCTTTCCGGCACGGGCACCATCGCTGCACCCAACGACCCCTTCAGCCTGATCACCGATCTGCAGGTGGGCATCAGCACCTTCCTGTGGACACTGGACAACGGACCATGCGCCAACAACGGCATTCTGACGGATACCGTGCAGGTGACCATCTTCGATCCGAACGCGCCCGTGGCTGATGCTGGGCCCGATCAGGAACTCTGCCTGCCCACCACGGATGCCACGCTCGCCGGAAACACACCGTCCTTCCCCGGTGTGGGCACGTGGACCAGCCTGGGCAGCGCCACCATCACCAACGTGAACGACCCGGCCACCACGGTAAGCGGGTTGAGCGTGGGCGACAACCTCTTCGTGTGGACGATCTACAACGGGACCTGCGGATTCGGCCCACCGAGCACGGACACGGTGAACGTGGTGCTCTTTGATGATGCGGTGCCACCTGCGGTAACTGGCGCGGACCAGTTCCTGTGCTCCTCGGTGAGCGGAGCCGTGCTGCAGGCCAACAACGTGATCTACCCCGCCACCGGTCAATGGTCCGTGGTGGTGGGCAGTGGCCAGCTCGCCGACCCAATAGACCCTGGCACGCTCGCCTTTAACCTGAACGTGGGCCTGAACGTGTTCGTGTGGACGGTATCCAACGGCCCATGTCCGGATGGCGTTTCCACGGATACGCTGCAGGTTTTCGTGTATGACGAGGATGCGCCCTTCGCCAATGCAGGCCCGGACCAGTCCATCTGCGTGCCCACCATGCCCAACGAAGTGACCATGGCGGGCAATGCGCCCACCTTCCCGGCCACCGGCCAGTGGACACTGGTGAGCGGCGCGGGCACCATTGTGGATCCCTCCGATCCGCAGACGCTGATCACCGACCTGACGCCCGGTACGCACGTGTTCCAGTGGGCCATTGACAATGGCCCTTGCCCACCGGGCATCACAACGGACCTGGTGACCATCACCGTGTTCGATGCGGCGCAGCCGTCCGCGAACGCGGGTGCGGACCAGAGCGTGTGCACCCCGGTGATCAACGTGCAGCTCGCTGCCAATGCGGTCACCGCACCGGCCACCGGGCAGTGGACCATTGTGAGCGGAAGCGGCAGTCTTTCCAGCAGCACCGATCCAGCAGCCACGCTCACCGGCCTTGCGCCCGGCCAGACCGTGCTCGTGTGGTCCATCAACAATGGTCCTTGCCCCAACGGCCTCTCCACCGATACCGTGGTGGTGAACGTCTTCGACAGCAATGCGAACACGGCCCTTGCCGGTCCTGACCAATCCTTCTGCACACCCATAACCGACCCTGTGACCATGTTCGCCAACTCTCCCGTCTTCCCGGCCATAGGCACCTGGGTACTGCTCAGTGGTACCGGTGCCATCGCCGATCCGAACGATCCCTTCTCGGTGATCACCGGGCTGGGCTTCGGCGAGAACGTTTTCGAATGGAGCATCGCCAATGGTGTGTGCGGTGATGGCGCGGACGTGGTGAGCCTCTTCGTCTATGACGGAGCAGTGGCACCTGCTTCCGCAGGACCGGACCAGAGCCTGTGCATTCCCACCGCGCAGACCACCTTGGAGGCCACGGCCACCACCAGCACCGGCACGGCCTACTGGACCCTGCAAAGCGGTTCAGGCGCCATTGTAAGCCCTTCCGACCCCAATACGTCGGTGAACCAACTGGCCACCGGAGAGAACTGGTTCGTGTGGGTGGTGGAGAACGGCGAATGCGGCACCACATACGATTCATTGCTCGTGCTTGTGGAGGATTGCACGGACCCGCTGAAGGTGCCCGATGCTTTTTCGCCCAATGGCGATGGCGTGAATGATGTGTTCGTGATCCAGGGCCTTGATGCCTACGACGTCCGCCACCTGATGGTCTTCAACCGCTACGGCAACAAGGTGCTCGATCGCAGCCCCTACAACAACGATTGGGATGGCACCAGCGACACCGGCCTGAACCGCACGGAGAAGCTGCCCGAAAGCACCTACTACTTCATCCTCGACCTGGGCGAGGGCACGGACAAGGTCACCGGTTACATCTACCTAAGGCGTTGATCTCATGCGCACACCACGTATCCATATCACACCGACCATGAGCGCACGAAGCTGGCGCCGCTGGACGAGTTCGATGCTTCTGGGTGTTGCCGGCCTTGGGCTGATGGCCCAGCAGGACCCCCAGTTCTCGCAGTACATGTTCAATCTGCTCGCGATCAACCCGGCGTATGCCGGCGCGGCCGAGCGTGTAAGCCTGAAGGCCCTGACCCGTCACCAATGGGTGGGCTTCGATGGGGCGCCGGTCACCCAAACGATCACCGGGCACAGCCCCGTGTTCTTTGAATCGCTCTGCCTGGGCGGCACCCTCATGCGCGACCAGCATGGGCCGGTCACGCAGTATGGCTTCTTCGCGGATGTGGCCTATCGCATCCTCATGGGGAATGACGCGCGCCTGTCCTTCGGTATCAAGGGTGGGTTGAACCTGATGCAGGGGAAGTTCGGCGAGCTGAACCCGCTGGACCAGAACGACCAGGTGTTCCAGGCGAACGTGACCAGCAAGCTGGACCCGCAGTTCGGTTTCGGTGTGATGTACTATGCAGAGCGCTTCTACCTCGGCCTGAGCACGCCCAAGATGCTGCGCACGGAATTCTTCGAGACGGACTCGTTGGTGTTCGTGAGCCAGCCCGGGCAACGAAGCCACTGGTTCCTGACCGGTGGCTACGTGTGGGACCTGGGCAGCTACACCAAGTTCAAACCCACCTTCCTGGTGAAGGCCGTCACCGGCGCGCCGGTCAGTTTCGACCTCAGTGCCAATTTCTTCTTCTATGAGAAGTTCTGGCTGGGCGCCATGTACCGCTACCAGGATGCCGTGGGCATGCTGGCGCAGTATCACTTCACCGATGGGTTGTATGCCGGCTACGCCTACGACTTCACACTGTCCCCGCTGCGCAACTTCAGCGGTGGCTCGCACGAGATCATGGTGGGCATCGACTTCGGCCGCCAGTTGAAAGGGATCCGTTCACCGCGCTATTTCTGACATCATGCACATGAAGACCCAACGCCCGATCTTCCTGGTGCTGCTGGCCCTGCTGGCCCTGCCTGCCGTCCATGGCCAGAAGCTCAAACAGCGCATGGCGGACAAGTACGCCGATGTGTTCGACTATCCACGCATGACGGCGGTGTATGAGGACATGGCCAGCAGGGGCAAGGCCGACCGCAACATCCTGCGCCGCCTGGCGAAAGGCTACGTGCGGATGGGTGAGCTGGCCAAGGCCGAACGCACCTATGCCACCCTGGCGACCGACAGCCTGGCCAGCTCCGATGATATCTGGTACTATGCCGAAGTGCTGCGTGCCAACGGGAAGTACAACGAGGCCGTGGTCCAGTACCAGCGTCTGAAACAGAAGTCACCGGATGATGTCAGGCCCTGGCCCTATGCGGACAAACCCGAAGTGTTCGATCGCTTTGTACGCGACAGCACCCGTAACACCGTGCGCAGCCTGCCGATCAATTCCGCACAAGCGGACGTTGGGCCGGCGGTGATGAACGACCTGCTCCTCTTTTCCAGTGCACGCGGTGAAGGTGTGGGGGGGAAGCACTCCTACAAGTGGGACGGCCAGCCCTTCCTCAACCTGTATTCGGCCTTGTTGAAGGGCGAACACGCTGAGGATCCGCGTGTGATGCGCAAGGATGTGAACAGCAGGTACCATGACGGCACCGTGGCCTATGATGAGGGCTCCAAGCGGCTCTACGTAACGCGGAACAACCTGCACTACAGTGTGCTCACGAAGGCCGCAAATGGCAATCTGAACCTGGGCATCTATACCTCGGACATTGTCATGGGCGCCTATGGGCAGCAGGAGTGGGGTGCCCTGGTACCCTTTGAGCACAACGATCCGGAGTACAACTACGGTCATCCCTGTGTGAGCCGGGGTGGCATGCGGCTCTTCTTCGTCAGCGACCGTCCCGGTGGGCTGGGCGGAACGGATATCTGGTTCTGCGAACGCATCGGCAACCAATGGGGTGTGCCGCAGAACATGGGCCCGCGCGTCAACAGTACGGGCAATGAGATGTACCCCTTCCTGGCGGGTGACAGCACCCTGTACTTCACCAGCAACGGCCACCCAGGACTTGGTGGCATGGATGTCTTCTGGTGCAGGCTCACCCCCAATGGGCCGGGCAACGTGTTCAACATGGGCTACCCGGTGAACACCAACCGGAACGATCATGGCCTGATGTTGCTGGCCGATGACAGCACCGGTTTCTTCGTGAGCGACCGGCCTGGAGGCGTGGGCAGCGATGACATCTATGGGGTCACCGTGCGTCCACCCATGATGCACCTGGCGGGCATTGTGGTGGACAAGGAGAGCCAGCGCCCACTGGATGGCGCGAACATCGTATTGAAGGATGCTGAGAACCGTGCGATCGACCGGTTCACTTTCGAGAGCATTCCGGGAGGCCGTTTCCGCATCGAGGTGCCCTACCGCGAGATGTATGCATTGGTGGCCACACGCAATGGCTACATGCAGCGGGAGATGAGCGTGGCCACGGATGTGGATCCCCTCGAAGAGATCGTGGTGGAACTGAGCCGCTACGACTATGGGGCGGACGGTGTGGTATCCAACGGCGCCACGGGCCAGCCGCTGGCCGGTGCGATCGTACGCCTGCTGGATGCCTCCGAGAAGGAATTGGAGACCTTCACGACCGGGGATGACGGGCATTACTCCTTCACCCTGCAGCCGGAGACCGACTACCGTTTGCGTGTGGAGCGGGAGGGATTCTTCAAGCAGAGCGCACGCATCAGTACCAAAGGCCGCACCAGCACCATCATCAAGACGGACTTCAACCTCTTCCCATTGGAGGTGGGCCAGATCGTACGGCTGGAGAACATCTATTACGACTACAACAAGTGGAACATCCGCCCGGATGCCGCGCTTGAGCTGGACAAACTTGTGGCCACCCTGCGTGACAACCCGACCGTGCGCATTGAACTGGGTTCGCACACGGACTGCCGCGGCAAGGATGCGTACAACCTGAGCCTGTCCGAGAAGCGTGCGAAGAGCGCCGTGGACTACATCATCTCACAGGGCATACCCAAGGAACGGATCACCAGCAAAGGGTATGGTGAAACGGTGCCTTTTGTGGAATGCGAATGCACGAAATGCACCGAGGACCAGCACCAGCAGAACCGGCGTACCGAGTTCAAGGTGCTATCGAAGTAGGGATAGGGGGAACCAAGGGGAAGCGGAGGCTCCGATGCGTCGGGGCCTTCGCTGTTCTTGCAGGGTGGGATCAAAGCTCCTCCGCCACCACCTCGCGCACACCTGGAACCATCTGTTTGAGCAGGTTCTCGATGCCGCCTTTCAAGGTGACCATGCTGCTTGGGCAGCCGCTGCATGAGCCCTGCAGCCGAACGGTAACCACTCCCTCACGGAACGTATGGAAGGCGATGTGACCGCCGTCGGCCTCCACCGCCGGTCTTACGTACTCATCCAGCACCTCCACAATGCGCACCTCCTCGGGTGTGCTAGCCGGGGTGTGCGAAGCGGCCCGCACCGCGGCCTCCTGCACTACCTGTGTGGGTGCCTCGGCGTTCACCACACGTCCATCCTGTCGAAGGAATTCCTGGATGTACTCGCGTAATTCGAGCTGCACCAAGTCCCAGGTCACTACTTCATTCCGCGTGACGGTGATGAAGTTGTTGCTGATGAACACACCCTGCACGAATGGCAGGTTGAACACGTGCGCTGCAAGAGGTGAGAGGCCTTCGGCTTCCTCCGCCGTGCGGAACTCCATCATCCGGCCCTCGGGCAGCAGGACGCGTGTGGCCACGAAGCGCAGGCTCAGTGGGTTTGGGGTCGTTTCGGCATACACGCTCACGGGAGGGATGCGCAGGGCTTGTTCCATGCTGCAAAAGTAGGGTGTGCCGGGGGGCTGGAAGTCCAAGATGCCCGCACTGCATGCCAGCCGGAGGCATGAAGTACCCCTACTTTTGCAGCGCTATGCGACGGCGTTCCATACTCCATCTGCGTCACGGGGTCGTCGCGTCCCTGGTCCTGCTGCTGGGCGCCTTGTCCGCCGCGCCTACGCTATCCCGGCTTACCTGTCATGGAAGCGGCCGCTGGTCGGTACAGGTCGGTGAGGCCAAGGACTGTTGCCCCGAGGATGAGGAGCGTGCCGATGGTCCGGTATACCGCGCGATCTGTTGCGAGGTGCTCAAGACCGAACCGCGCAAGGATGAGTACAGGCCGCAGGATCCCAATACCGGGCCGAGCTCCGAGGCCCTGGACCCACCTCAGGTGCCCACCCTTGAGCTCGCACATGTGCAGGAGGAGGTTGGTCGCCTGACCGCCCGCCCACCTCCTTTGATCGGCAAGGCACGCTTGGTGCGTCACGCGACCTTCCTCCTTTAGACGATCCCTTTTTCGTGGAGCCGCTGCCCCGGGTGGCGGCTGCCGGTGTTCTTACGTTCAACGGAAAAGGTCCTGATCATCCATGTCACTTCGAAAACTCTTCATGCCGCTTGTGCTCCTCGGCCTATCGGCCGCAGGGCAGGATGCCATCCATGGCGTGGTGCGCGATGCAGAGAGTGGTGAATTGCTCCCCACGGCCAATGTCACCTGGCTCGGTACCACCGTGGGCTGCACCGCTGATGCGGATGGTCACTTCCGTATTGACCCGCCACCCGCATGGCCGGCGGAGTTGCAGGTGTCCTTCGTGGGTTACGCCACGGCCCGCATACCGCTTTCCGCACCACCCTCCGACGTGTTGCAGGTGGGGTTGCGCTGGGCCGTGGAGATGGGCCCTGTGGAGGTGATCGAGCGCCAGAGCACCACCCAGCTGCAGACACGTACGCTGATCAGTACGGAGACCATCGGCCAGGGCGAGTTGAAGCGTGCCGCCTGCTGTGATCTGAGCGAGAGCTTCGAGACCAATGCCACGGTGGATGTGAGTTTCAACGATGCCATCAGCGGCACGAAGACCATCCGCATGCTGGGGCTTGATGGGAAGTATGCCCAGATGAGCGTGGAGAACATCCCCTTCATCCGCGGCCTTTCCATCGCATCCGGTCTCACCCTCATCCCCGGCACCTGGATCAACGAGATCAACCTGAGCAAGGGCATCGGCACCGCGGTGAACGGGCCCAATGCGATGACGGGCCAGATCGACCTGTGCCTGCTGCAGCCGGCCGCCGAGGGTCCCCTTTTCGTGAACGCCTACGGCAACAGCCAGGGCCGCACGGAGCTGAACGTGCACAGCGCCCAGCGCACCGGTGCGCACAGCGACAACCTGTTGATGGTGCATGGCAACTGGTTCAACACCGAGATGGACCAGAACAGCGATGGGTTCATGGATATGCCGCTCTCACGCCGCATCAACGTGTTGGACCGGTGGATCTACAGGAATGACCGCCGCAGCGGGCAGGTGACCATGCGTGTGGTGCGCGATGAGCGCGATGGCGGCCAGTCTGCGGCCCATGGGGCCATGCCCGCACCACCGGACCACGTGGGCCCGCATCCGGAGCAGTTGTATACCATCGGCATTGACAACACCATGGCGGACCTCATGGCGAAGTACGGCTTTGTGTTCGCCAACGATCCCACCAAGAGCATCGGCTTCATCGCATCCGCCCGCTGGCACGATGTGGCTTCCATCTACGGTCTGCGTACATACAGCGGGGAGCAACGGAGCGTTTATGGCAATGCGGTGTACCAGCAGTTGCTGGGCACGGGCACCGATCAGATCAAGACCGGCCTGAGCTTCCAATATGACGAGTATGCTGAATCGTTCAATGCCTCCGCTTTGGCCGGTCCGGACAGTCTTTACGGCCGCGTGGAAAGCATGCCGGGTGCCTTCGTCGAGTATACACGCAAGCGTGATCGCCTCACCCTGGTGGCAGGGGTCCGTGGTGATCTGAACTCGCGGTTCGGCAATACACTGGGTCCGCGCGCCCATCTGAAGTACGACCTGGGCCCGCTGACAAGCGCTCGGGCATCGGTGGGCCACGCGTTCCGGACTGCGCTGCCCCTTGTGGAGAACGCCTCCGTATTGGCCAGCTCGCGCCGCGTGACGGTGGAGGGGGACCTGGGCATGGAACGGGCATGGAACATGGGTGTCTCCCTGCTGCACAAGTTCAAGTGGGTGGATCGGAAGTGGGCGGTGGGTGTGGACGCCTACAGCACACAGTTCACCACTCAGGTGGTTACCGACCTTGATCGGAGCCCACAAGCCGTGGTCTTTTATATGCTCAATGGGCGCTCCTATGCCAACAGCCTGCTGGCCGATGTGCAGGTGCAGCTCACCCGCGTGCTGGACCTGAAGATGAGCTACCGGTGGTTCGATGTGCGCACCACGTATGATGGCAGGTTGCTGGAAAGGCCTTTCACACCAGCCCACCGCGGTCTCATCGACCTGGGTTTTCACGACCGCAAGGAGCGCTGGCGTGCGGATGTCAGCCTGAACATCTTCGGGGAGGGACGCCTGCCATCCACCGCTTCCAACCCGGAGGCCTACCGCTTCATCGAGCGTTCCCCATCCTTTGCCACATTGCATGCCCAGATCACCCACATCACCGGGCCATGGGAGTTCTACGTGGGTGGCGAGAACCTCACCAGCACCCTGCAACAACAGCAGATCATTGCGCCGGAGGACCCCTACGGCCCGTATTTTGACGCCACCTTGATCTGGGGGCCCACCAACCTGGCCATGATCTACGGAGGCCTGCGCTATAACCTGCCACGAAGAACAACGACCGATCCACACTAGACATGAGAACCCTGCTCGCTCTTTCCCTCGTCCTTGCCAGTTCACTGGCCTTTGCCCAGGACAAAAAGGCCGTTGAGACCCTCACGGTGCGCACCAGCACGGTGTGTGACATGTGTGTGAAGACCATTGAGGAGAACCTGATCTATGAGAAGGGGGTGAAAAAGGTGAAGGTGGACCTGACCACGAACACCATCGCGGTGGACTATGACCCCCGCAAGACCGGACCCGACGCCATCCGCAAGGGCATCGTCAAGCTGGGCTACTATGCCGATGACCTTCCTGGGGATCCGGAGGCGTTCAGGAACCTGCCGGCATGCTGCCAGAAGGAGGGGTGCGGCCAACCGGCAGAGAAGCATTGAGCATGGCCCTTATCCGAAGCGTGCGTGGCTTCACCCCGGTGTTCGGTGTGGAGTGCTTCCTGGCCGAAACGGCCGTGGTCATCGGCGACACCGTGATGGGTGACCATTGCAGTGTGTGGTATAACGCCGTGGTGCGCGGTGATGTGCACCGCATACGCATCGGGCACCGGGTGAACATACAGGATGGCGCGGTGCTGCATTGCACCTATGAGCGTGCCCCGCTCACCATCGGGAATGATGTGAGCATCGGCCACAACGCCATTGTACACGGTTGTACGGTGAAGGACAAGGTGCTCATCGGCATGGGTGCCATCGTGATGGACCACGCTGTGATCGGCGAGGGCAGTGTGATCGCAGCAGGTGCCGTGGTGTTGCAGAATACCGTGGTGGAGCCAGGCAGCCTAATGGCCGGCGTGCCGGCGAAGCGCGTGCGTGAAGTGGGCCCCGATCTTTCGCGCAACGAGATCGAGCGCATCGCGAACAACTACCGGATGTACGCCGGCTGGTTCAAGCAGGGCTGATCGTTCCGCCTGACCAGTGCACTTCCTGCACGGTGCCTTCCAGCCCGATGTGCACAAGCATGCTGCGGAACAGGTCCGCGTCACCACTGGTGTGGCATTCCAGGTCGCCAGCCTGGCCTAAAGCGGCCAGAAGGTCCTGTTCATCCAGGACCTGTTCCACGCGCCGGGCAATGGCCGGGGCGGGGTCAATGATGCGGATATCGGGTCCCAGAATGCGTTCGATCGCCGGACGCACCAGCGGATAATGCGTGCAGCCAAGCACCAGGGCATCAATGCCCCTCTTTTTCATGGGTTCCAGCCAGCCGCGTAACATGGACTCGGTCTCAGCCGTGTCGAACTCACCTGCTTCGATCCGGCGCACAAGTCCTGGTGCGGCCTGTTGGATCACCTCCACACCCTGGGCAAAGCGCTCCACAATGGAGGCCAGCGATGCGCCCTTCACTGTGGCGATGGTGGCCAGCACCCCGACCACGCCCGTGCGTGTGTGTTCCGCCGCTGGTTTCACGGCCGGCTCCATGCCAATGAAGGTCACGTCAGGCATGCGCTCGCGCAACGTGCGTAGCGCGGCAGAGGTGGCTGTGTTGCACGCGATCACGATGAGCTTCGCCCCGCGATCAAGAAGGAAGCGGGTGATCTCCTCGCTGAAGAGCAGCAACTCCTCTTCGCTGCGCTCACCATAGGGCACGTGCACATTGTCGCCGAAATAGAGCAGGCGCTCCCTGGGGAGCGCCTGCTTGATGGCACGGGCCACGGTGAGGCCGCCAATGCCACTATCGAAAATGCCGACCGGGCCTTCGCGAAGCCTGCGGCGTGGCGAGGTGGGTCCGGACCCTTCGGGCATGTCCGCCTTACTTGATGCCGAGCTTCGTCTTCACAAGCGGCATGAGGTCCTCTCCGCGTTCGAAATAGAGAACGATGCCCACACTGCTGTCGAACACATAGGTGAACCCGTTCTCCTGCGCCACGGCCTTGATGGCCTCGGTGGTGCGTTTCACCATGGGCGCGAGCAGTTCCTCCTCCTGTTTCTGCAGGTCCTCCTCCGCCTTGTTCTGGGCGTCCATGATGCGCTTCTCCAGCTCCTGCAATTCACGCAAGGCCACTTCCTTCTCGGTGTTGGTCATGGTGGTCACCTTGCCTTCGGCGTCCGCACGCTTTTGCTCGTACTCGGCACCCATGGCTTTCAGCCGCAACTCCAACTGCTTGGCGAACTCCTGCATCTTGGTCTCCGCATCCTTGCGTTCGGGCAGCATCAGCATCAGTTGTTGCCGGTCGATGTGGCCGAGTTTCTGGGGGTTCTGCGCCAGGGCTGGTGCAAGGGTGCACAGGGCGAGCACCAGGGTCAATACGTGCTTCTTCATGTCCTTGTAGTTCATCGGGGTTTTACGTTCTCACCACCACGGGGTGGGGCTGTGCCGCCGCCATCGCGTTGGGGTGGCGCGGGTTGTTCATCGTCATCCTCTTCAGCGCCTCCGCGGGTACCGCCGCCATCGTCGGTGGTTTTGCCGGGCTTTATGCCCAGCTTGCGGAGCACACTGTCGCTCTTGTCATACTTCTCGCTGGCGAAGAGCACATTGTTGCCCACGCCTCCAATGTCGAAGATGGCCACATAGGTGGTGCCAGCGACTTCCTTGATGGCCTGGTAGATCCGGTCCTGGATGGGCTGGATGAGCTCCTGCCGCCTTTTGAACAGGTCGCCCTTCGGACCGAAGCGTTTTTTCTGAAGGTCACGCGCCTCACGCTCACGCTCTTCGATCTCGGCCATGCGGGCACGCTTCATTTCCTCGGTGAGCAGGATGGCCTCCGCATTGAAGGCATCGCGCATGCGCTTGATCATGTCGTAGCGCTCGTCGATCTCCTTCTGCCATTGGGAACTTGCGCGGTCCAGCTCCTGCTGCGCGGCGCGGTACTCCGGCATCTGGTCCAGGATGTACTTCGTGTTCACGAAGGCGATCCGCTGGGCCTGTGCGAAAGGCGACCAAAGGGTAAGGGCCAGAAGGGGGAGGAGCAGGCGCAGGGTCATGTGAAGGCGGACGAAATTAGGCGTTCACGCTCAGAGCTCTCCAATATCGATGCCGATCGTGAAATGGAACTGGCTTTTGGCCATTCCCGGGCGTGTGGGTACGTCATCGAAACGCCAGCCATAGTCAAGCCCCATGGGCCCGAACATGGGGAGGAACAAACGCAGGCCCACACCTGCGGACCGGTACAGCTTGAAGGGGTCGAAGCGCTCGGCCAGTTCCCATGACCGGCCGGCCTCCACGAAGGTGAGCGCAAAAATGGTGGCGCTCGGGTTCAGGGAAACAGGGAAGCGGAGCTCGGTGGTGTACTTGCTGATGAAGAAGTCACCCGTGTTGCCGCTCAGCGACAGGTCGTCGTAGCCGCGCAGGGCCACGATCTCCCGCCCGTCCAGTTGGAAGCCGGTGAGGCCGCTACCGCCGAGGTAGAAGCGCTCGAAGGGGCTGTTGCCCACGCGCGCGCTGTAGCGCCCCAGGAAGCCGAAGCCCACGCGCGCCATCACCACCAGGTCGTGGCCGGTCTTCGAGCGGGTAAGGCGGTTGTACCAATGGGTGGTGAATTTCCACTTGTGGAACTCCACCCAGTTGTACCGTGTGTCCGGCGGCTCGCTCGCGAAGTCGCGGCCGGGTTGGAAGGCGGAGAACGGTGGGGTGGCTTTTACGGAGAAGGTCACGTCAGATCCGCCCTTGTACCAAAAGAAGCCATCCAGTGAGTTGCGCGAGAATTGCAACTGGTAGGAGAGCACTTTGCTCGTTCCATTGGTGTAGCCGAACAAACCGCTGGCGGAAGACACCCAATTGTTGAGCTCATAGATCTGGAAGTTGACCGCCTGCCGCAGGATGAAATAGTCATCCGGCCAGGTCAGGCGCTTGCCCAGGCCCACGGTAATGCCGGTGATGAGCAGGGATTGACGCAGGGGGTTGGAGATCCGGCCGACATCCGTGTTGATGTACCGGCTGGCACCATTGGTCTGTACACTGTGGTAGGCGGAGAGGCTGAGGGAGTTCGGTTTTCGGCCGCCCAGCCAGGGCTCCACGAAGGAAACGCTGTAGGACTGGAAGTTGGGGCCGTTGGTCTGTGCGCGCAAATTCAAGGTCTGGCCATCACCTGAAGGCAGCGGTGTCCAGGCATCCTTCTTGAAGAAGTTGCGCACACTGAAATTGGTGAAGGAAAGGCCCAGCGTGAGCACCAGACGCCCTGCACCGTAGCCTCCGCTGAGCTCCAGGCGGTCGCTGGGTTTCTCTTCCACGGTGTATTCCAGGTCCACCGCGCCGGTGCGTGCGTCCTGTATGGGGTTCACGCCCATCTTCTCGGGGTCGAAATAGCCGAGCTGCACCAGTTCGCGCTGGGTGCGTATGATGTCGCTGCGGTTGAAGAGCTGGCCGGGCTTGGTGCGGACCTCTCTGCGCACCACATGCTCGTTGGTCTTCGAGTTGCCCTTGATGATCACATTCCGGATCCGGTACTGTTTGCCTTCGCGGATGCGGATCTCCAGGTCGATGCTGTCACCATCCGCGTACTCGATCAGCTCGGGGTAGAAGCTCAGGTACCCATCATCCATGTAAAGCGAACTGATGTCGCGCCCGCTCTGGTTCATGTACAAGCGGCTTTCCAGCAGCTGCTTGTTGTAAATATCACCCCGCTGGATGTTGAGGATGTCCTCCAGCACGGCATCGCTGTGCTTGGTGTTGCCGGTGAAGCTGATCTGGCGGAAGAAGAACTGCTGCCCTTCCTCCACGGTGATCTCCACGCGCACCTTGTCATTGGTAACGAAGAACACGGTGTCGTTCAGGATGGCGGCGTTGCGGTAGCCCTTCTCGTTGAAGACATCCAGCACCTTCATCTTGTCCGCGCGGTAATCCTTGGGTATGAACTTGCTGCTGCCGAACAGGTTGTAGGCGCGTTTGCGCCGGGTCTTCTTCATGGCACCCCTGAGCTTGGCACTGCTCACATGCTCATTGCCGAAGAACTCCACATCCCTGATCCGTACGCGAGGGCCACGCTCCACATGGATGAGCAGCATCACACTGTTGTCCAGCAGGCTGTCGCTGGAGAGCTGCTCCATGCGCGCATCAGCCTTCAGGTAGCCTTTGTCCACATAGTACTTCCGAACGGTCTGCCGGGCGCTCTCCAGCAGTGCGGGATTCACCTGCTGGCCACGCACAAGGCCGGCGTTCTCACGCAACTTTTCCTCTTCGCTCTTGGATACGCCACGGAAACCGAACTTGGAGATCTGCGGGTTCTCCTGCACGATGATGTGCAGGAAGATGACGTTGCCGCGGATCTCAGCCATCTCGATCCGCACGTCGCTGAAGAGGCGTTGTTTCCAGATGTTGCGGATGGCCTGGGTGATGCGCTCACCGGGCACGGTGATGCGGTCGCCGATGCGCAGCCCGCTGAAGAGCTTCACGGCATTGGGGTCGCGGGTGCGCACACCGCTCACCGTAATGCCCCCGATCTCGTACTCACGGCTGTAGGTGTGGTCCATCACGGGGCCGCCGGGCTCCTGTGCGCGCACAATA
Organism: Flavobacteriales bacterium; assembly: GCA_016788635.1. Taxonomy (GTDB): domain Bacteria; phylum Bacteroidota; class Bacteroidia; order Flavobacteriales_F; family PHOS-HE28; genus PHOS-HE28. The sequence goes on from JAEUSU010000007.1 coordinate 131,022, forward strand.
CATATCGGAAGCAGGCCGAGAAGGCCCAGCAGAAGCCGGCGGACGATCATGCCTTCACCTGTTCGCTCACGAGGCCGAAGCGGCGCTCCCGTTGCTGGTAATCAAGGATGGCACGGTAGAGGTCCGCACGCGTAAAATCAGGCCAGAGGGTGTCCGTGAACCAGAGCTCGGCGTAGGCGATCTGCCACAATAGGAAGTTGCTGATGCGCCGCTCGCCGCTGGTGCGGATCAGCAGCTCCGGGTCCGGCAAGCCGGCAGTGGCCAGCCGCGCGGCCACAGCAGACTCGTCCACGTCCGCAGCGCTCAGGAGGCCATGCTGCACGTCCTCAGCCATGCGCCGTGCCATGCGCATCAGTTCCCAGCGCGCGCTGTAGCTCAGCGCCAGCGTCAGGGTGATGCGGTCGTTGCCCGCCGTGCTGGCCATGGCCTCACGCAACAAGCGCAGGCAGTCGGGAGGCAGTTTGTCCAGGTCGCCAATGGCGTTCAGCCGGACGCGGTTCTCGTTCAAGCTGTCCAGTTCGCTGGTAAGGGTGCGCACCAGCAGGTCCATCAACGCTTCCACCTCCGCTTGCGGCCGGTTCCAGTTCTCCGTGCTGAAGGCATACAGGGTCAGGTACTTCACGCCGACCTCCCCAGCACCCGTGAGCGTTTCTCGCACGGCGTTCACCCCGTTGGCATGGCCCATCATGCGGTGTTCGCCATGGCGTTCGGCCCAGCGCCCGTTGCCGTCCATGATCACCGCCACGTGGCGGGGTACGCGCGCGGCATCAATGGCCAGGCGGAGCGCGTCGTGTTCGGAAGCCATGGAAGGACCGGGGTCAGCGTTTGCGGTTGAACAGGGCGTCACACTCCTGGAAGCGGTTGCCCACAAGCACGGTGAGGGTGAATCCTGTGTACTGGTACCAGTCGCGTGTGTTGATGTTGCCCCGCGCCCGGCCGGTGTTGAAGCCGGTGGTACGTAACTCGCTCCGGTCCGCCAGTTGTGCCGCCAGGGGACCGTTCTCCAGGGTGAGCTTGTCGTTGTCCACGTACCGGCCGCTCACATCATCGATGTAGTCGGTGTAGGTGCGCCGCAGGCCCCACTCCAATTGCAGGTCCACCCGGTTGAAGTTGAACTTCAGGCCCGCGCCGAAAGGCAGACAGATCTGGTCCAGTTTGTAGGCCTTCGGCCCGCCGGATGTGCCCTGGCCCTCGGTACCCAGGGGTTGCAGTTCATACCAGGTATCGTTGAGCTGGGCCTTGGGGTTGATCCTGTAATACGCGAGCCCACCGAATACGAAGGGTGTCCAGGTGCGGGCATCCTTGTCCCGTACACGGTACTTGAAGAAGTTGATCTCCAACAACGCGCTCAACTCGAACACCCGGGACCTGAAGTGCAGGTTCCGGATCAACTGAAGGGTGTCCGGCGAGTCGCTGTCATAGGCTTGAAGGGTGCCATAGAGGCCTTGAATGCGCAGGGCATAACGGCTGTCGAAGTTGTAGCGGTAGAGCACACCCGCAGCGAATTTGGTGTCCTTGGGGTAGTGCTTGCCCGGGTTCAGGTCCCCGATGTAGTACATGACACCCGCCGTCAGGCCAAGCTCACTCTGTTGAGCCCGCAACCCCGTGAGCGGCAGGAGCATGAACAGAAAATAATGGAGCGACGGACGCATCGGGCGGTGAACGGATGACCGGCCTGCTTGGTATGCTCCCGGTCTTCGGGGGCCGAAATTAGTCGTTACCCCCGATGGGGCCGGGGCCGGACCGGATATCCATGCCCCAGGCCAGTTTGGCCCGCAGGGTATCCAGCAGGTCGAAGCCGGCCATGCGCACCAGGCGTGCGGTGTAGGGGGCCCTGCGGATGACCAGGTCCGAGCGGTCGTTCAAGGTCATGCCGCGTGAGTCCAGGTTCACCAGGTAGTTGTCGCTGCGTGTTTCCACCTGCAGGCGCACCTCCACGTGATCGGGGATCACAAAAGGCCGCACGTTCAGGTTATGCGGAGAGATGGGGGTGATGACCAGGGTGCGGCTGGAAGGGTCCACCAGGGGCCCGCCGCAACTCAGGGAGTAGGCGGTGGAGCCTGTGGGCGTGGCCACAATGAGGCCGTCCGCCCAATAGGTGTTTAAAAAACGGCCATTCAGGTGCGCGTGCAGGGTGATCATGCTGGAGGTGTCGCGCTTGTGCACGCTGATCTCATTCAGGGCGAAGTTCATTTCGCCAAAGGGCTGGCCTTCATTCACCAGTTCCACCAGGCTCCGTTCCTCCAAGGTGAAACCACCCTGGGCCAAGGCGGCCAAAGCGGCCTTCGCGTTCTCCAGGTGCACGCTGGAAAGGAAACCCAGGCGGCCCAGGTTGATGCCCAGCACGGGAAGGCCTGCGCGGCCCACCCAGGCCACCGTGTCCAGCAGCGCGCCATCACCACCCAGGCTGATGGCCATGCTGAGGCCCTGGTCCTGTCGGAGGTCCACCAAGGAGTGCGCACTGCCCGCATCCATCCTGGCCATCCATGCGGCAAAGGGCTCGTGCAGGTACACCCTCAGGCCGCAGGCGTCCATTTCCGCCAACAGGCTGGTAACCACCTGCGCCATGTGTGGAGGCATGTCACGGCCAAAAACACCAACGCGCATCTCGTTCAGAAGGGTTGCGTGAAATGTAGGAACAAACCCCCCTCACCCAAGCCATTGAGACTGTACTCCAGCCGGAACACCTGATCGTAGCTGGTCACCAGGTTGAGGCCTGTGCCGCCACCCACGAGCCAGCTGTTGGCCAGGGGGTTCGCGGCGGCATACTGCCGGTCGCGCACATAGCCCACGTCGGCAAAGAAGTTCAGGTACAACGCCACGTAAAGCGTGCGGAACGCCTCCATGGGCACAGGCTCCACATAGTACTCGCGGGGCTTGATGAGCTGGAAAAGAAAATTCGCCTTGCCCAGCGCGAAGTCCTGCCCATCCACCACATAGTATTCATAGCCTCGGACGAAGTTGCCATAGCCGAGACCTTCCTGCACGAAGTAGGGGGTGAACGGCCCGATGGTGGCCTTGCCACTGAGGCTGCCGGCGAACGTGGTGCGCTCCCCGGTGCGCCACCAGCGGCGTACGGCGGCGTACAGCTTCGTGATGTCCGGGTCAATGCCACCCCGGTTGCCCAGCCCGATGCGGTCCACCTTCACCTCGAGGTAATGCCCCCGGTGCGCGAAGAAGCGTGAGTCGCGTGTGTCCCAGATGAACGTGTAGCCCAGGCCGGCGAAGGTGCTGCTGGTGGCGCCCGCACCAAAATAGTCCGGCGCACGCAGGGCCACGGAATCCACGACCTCGGCATCCACAAGAGCCAGGCGGATCGCATGCCTGACGTCGTGCCTTCGGCGAAAGCCCAGCTCGGCATCCGCCATTTTCACGATGCGCGCGTTGCCATCCACCGGAAGGTGGAAGATGCGCTCGCCCTCCACCGTGGCGATGGTGACCTCCGCCTGTTCGCTCCAGCTGCCGCCCACGCTCAGGCTCCAGCGTCCGCGGCGGTCCAGGTAAGGCACTTTGTAGCGCAGGGCATACTGGCGCGTGTAACCGAACTGCAGCTTCAGGTACACGGTCTCGTTCATGCCGCGGAAGTTGAACTGGTTCAGGTAGAGGCCCCAGTTCAGCCGGCTCAGGTCCATGAAACGGAGGAACTGGTTGAAGTTGGGATCGGCCAGTTGCAGGATGGGCGCGGGCCACAGGTACCATCGCTCGCCGACACGCACTTCGATCAGCACCTCCTCCGGGGTGATGTACACCGGCAGGAGCAGCACGGTATTGAAAAGGCTCGTATTGCGCAGGTTCTGCTCGCTGCGAGCCAGCCGTTTGTACAGGTCATCGGCGGTCACGGTATCACCTTCGGCAAGGGTCATCTCACGATGGATCACGCGTTCCTTCGTCACCCGGTTGCCGCTGATCACCACACCGATCACACGGTACGGGCCTGCGGGTGCGGGCACCGGACCATCCTGTCCACAAAGTACGAGAGGGCCCAACAGCAGACAGAACAGCAGTACAGGCCGGAGCCAGTGCATGGTCCGTGCGCCGGGATCAACCGTTGATGTAGCGCATGAGCTCGTCGTAGCGCCCGCGCAGCCCATCGTGGAAGGTGGAGCGTTGGTAGGTTGAGCGCACGGTGTATTCGTAGCGCTCAAAGGTCTGCAGGATGCCGCTGATGTCCTCGCGGTTGATCTTCAGGGTGACCTCGATGCGGTTGGTTCCCGGGGACGTGTGGCTGTAAACGCTCAAGAGTTTGCCATCATTGCCTTCCACAATGCGGGCGATCTCCTGAAGGGAATAATCGTTCACGTTCATCTCCAGCACCACCACACTCCCTGGTTCGTGGATGTTCACCACTTCGGCCAGGCGGCGCAGGGCCACATGTTCACTTACCGCACCCTGGTACGCGCCGTTCATGTCCAGCACAGGCAAAATGGTCAGCCCGCGTTCATCCATCACCTTCATCACCGCATAGATGTGCTCGCCGTCACGCACGAAGGGTACTTCCACGCTGGCCATGGCGGAAGCCACAAGGGCGCGGGGCTCTGATAGTTCACCGAGGTCCTGATCACGCACCAGTCCCACCAGGCGCCCCTTGTCCACCACCGGAAGTTCGGACACCTTGAACTCCTCCATCCAATCCAGCGCACGCGCCACGGTGTCCTCCGGGCGCAGGTGCGGAATGTCGCGGGCGATCAGATCGGAGGCGTGCATGGGTGGGAGGTTTCCGGCGCTGTGGCCGCGTGTAATTTCGGCGGCCCGTGGGGGCCAAAGTAAACGGACACAACGTGACGCGCCTCAGTGTGAACATCAACAAGCTGGCCACCCTGCGCAATGCAAGGGGTGGGGAAGTGCCCGATGTGTGTGCCTGGGCGGTGGAGATCCAGCGCTTTGGCGCCCATGGCATCACCGTTCATCCCCGGCCGGATGAACGCCACATCCGCCGGTCGGACGTGTTCGCCCTGCGGCCACTGGTCACCACCGAGTTCAACATGGAGGGCTATCCCTCCCCGGAGTTCATGGCCCTGGTGAAGGAGGTGCGTCCCGAGCAGGTCACCCTCGTGCCGGACCCGCCAGGGGTGCTCACCAGCGACAGTGGCTGGGATGCCCGGGACCGGAAGACCTTTCTGAAGGGCGTGTTGAAGGAGTTGAAGGATGAGGGGGTCCGCACCTCCATCTTCATGGGTACCGACCTGGAGCAGATCGGCCATGCGGCGGATACCGGCACCGACCGGATCGAACTTTACACAGGTCCATTTGCGCATCAATTTCCGGTCGATCGCGCACAGGCGGTGGAGCCCTTTGTGCGGGCTGGGGAGCACGCCGCTGCCTTGGGGCTCGGGCTCAACGCCGGCCACGACCTGGACCTGCACAACCTGGCGTGGTTCGTTCAGCATGTCCCCATGGTGCTGGAGGTGTCCATTGGCCACGCATTGATCAGCGACGCCTTGCGCTTCGGCATGGAGAACACAGTGGCCCTGTACCTGCGCGAACTTCGTTGACCATGCACCTGTTCCATCGCCGCATGGGCCAGGGCCCGCCGATCGTCATCCTGCATGGTCTCTTCGGCAGCAGTGACAACTGGGGCAGCCTGGCACGCGACCTTTCCAATGATCATGAAGTGGTGTTGGTGGATGCGCGTGACCACGGCCGTTCACCCCACACGGACCGCATCACCTATCCGTTGATGGCGGATGACCTGTTCGAGCTGCTGGCAGAACTGGACCTGCGCGACATCGTGCTGGTGGGACACAGCATGGGTGGCAAGACCGCGATGACCTTCACCCAGCAACATCCGCAGTTGGTGCGCGAGCTGGTGGTCGTGGACATCGGTCCGCGCGAGTACACCATCAGCTACCATGCGGCGGTGGTGGAAGCCCTCTCGCGCATCGACCTCACCACCGCCACCACACGATCCGAGGTGGAAGCGCACATGGCACGGTACGTGAAGGAGCCGGGCATGGTGCAGTTCCTCATGAAGAGCCTTTACTGGCAGGAGCCAGGTGAGCTGGCCTGGCGCTTCAATGTGCCGGTACTTGCCCGCCACATGGGCGACATTCTGGGTGCCATCCCACCAGGCCGCGTGACGGTTCCCACGCTGTTCATCCAGGGAGGGCGCAGCGATTACATCACACGCGAGGACTTCCCTGCGATCCGCGAACAATTCTCCAACTGCCGCATCGAGGAGATACCCTTCGCCGGCCATTGGGTGCACGCGCAAGCACCGGATGAGGTGCTGGCCCTGATCCGTTCCGTGGCATGAGATCGGTCGTGTTCATTCTGTTCATGCCCCTGTGGATGGGGAACCTTACGGCCCAGCGTGACAGCACCTGGGTGCGTGCGGGTTCGGCCGAACTGGTATTACACCCCGGCATCTATGCGGACTTCGCCGCATTCCGGACCAACCGCCCCACCTATCCGCTCACTGGCGTGGTGAACGATCAAGATATCCCCGTGAGGGATCTGCGCTCGGGCGGCCGCATGTTCGTGCGCGACACCACAGGGTCACGCAAGGAGGTGCAGTTGGACCGCCAGTGGGGTCTGTCACAGAACAACGGCGTGTACATCCGCGCAGGCATCGGGTTCTACCGCATCGGCATGATGGGCTCCTTGTGCCATGTGCTCTTCGAGCAGAACCAGCGCGACTGGGATCCCTACGGATACCCTTTTGGAGGCAGCACGGTGCGCACCGTGCAGCAACAGTATGTGCTGGACATGGAGACCGGCGCCTTCCAACCGTTCACGGCCGCCACCATGGAGGTGATCCTTGCGCGGGATGAAGTGCTGAAAGCAGAATGGGACACACTGCCACCCAAGAAACGCGGACAGGAGGTGCTCGTGCTGTTCCTGCGCCGTTACAACGAACGCCATCCCCTGTACTTCCCGCGATGAACCTGCGCGCCCTGCTCCGCCGAGCACCATTGGTGTTTCTTCTGCTCTGCTCCTGCGCAGTGCACGCACAGGAGAGGCGCTATGTGCCTTTCTGTGCGGGTTTCTACAACATCGAGAACCTGTTCGACACGATCGACTCGCCGGACACGGATGACAAGGAGTATCTGCCTGATGGCGACATGCGCTGGACGGCCGAACGCTACCGGCGCAAGCTGGAGCACATGTCCAAAGTGATCGCTGACCTGGCGAAGGACGTGGACCCGAACGGCGTGGCCTTGCTGGGCCTTGCCGAGGTGGAGAACCGCAGGGTGGTGGAGGACCTGGTGCGCATGCCGGTGTTGAAGGCGCGGGGTTATGCCGTGGTGCATTACGATTCACCGGACCGGCGCGGCGTGGACGTGGCGCTCATCCACGACCCCAAGCGGTACAAAGTGTTCGCGCATCGCAGCCACCGCCTGGTGATATCCGATCAACCCGACTTCCTCACGCGTGATCAATTGGTGGTGAGCGGTGTGCTCGAGAACGGGGACACGCTCTCGGTGATCGTGGCGCACTGGCCTTCACGCCGGGGGGGGGAGAAGCGGTCCATGCCCATGCGGCGCGCGGCCGGGCAGTTGGGGAGACACATCGTTGATTCCCTGTTGAGCGTGCACCGGAACGCGCACGTGCTCTACATGGGCGACCTCAACGACAACCCGCATGACCTCAGTGTGCGACGCGACCTGCGCGCTGCGCCACGCAAACAGGATGCGCGCAATGGAACGCTCTTCAACCCCATGGCCGAGCTGTATGACAAGGGCATCGGCACCATCGCCTGGCAGGATACCTGGAGCTTGTTCGATCAGGTGTGCCTGTCCCCTTCGCTGGTGGCGGTGGATGCCCCGGGCTATCAATTCTACGGCGCACGGGTGTACAATGAACCATACCTGCGGCAGCAGAAGGGGAGTTTCGCAGGTTACCCCCTGCGCACGCATGTGGGCACCACCTACATGGATGGCTACAGCGACCACTTCCCGGTGTATGTCATCCTGGTCCGCAGTATGTGAGCGTTGAAGGCCGGTACGAAAAGAGGCGGCCCAATGGCCGCCTCTTTCATTTCACCTCTGTTGGATCAGCGTGCGATGACCACACGCGTGGTGATGCGTTCACCACCGCGCCGTGCCGAAAGGGTGTAGATGCCCGCCTGGAACGCGCTCACATCAAGATGCTCCAGACCGCCAAGGGTGGTGGTGTTCCAAACCACGCGGCCCAGGGCATCGCACAGTTCCAGTTCCGTGGTGCTGGTGAAGTTGCCCTCCACGAAGAGCTCTGATGTGGCGGGAACAGGCCATGTCCGCATGGTGCCGATGGCTTCCAACGCCGGTATGGAAGTGACCACCTCGATGTCGCTGGCTTCACGCGGCAGGATCTTCCATTCCGTGAAGGAGTAGAACAGCGGGCCGGTGACGTTATACACAGCGTTGAGCACCGGTGTGTAGGGGAACAGCATGTCGTCACAGAACACCGGGCCACTGCCATCGTTGATGATCCACTGGCCGAAGCCCGCATTGGGCTCGGTGCAGGTGGCGTCCACCGCCTTCACCAGCACGGATTCATAGGGTTCCGTATTGGCCGTGGCCGTGCTGATCACCGATGCGGCAGGGATCGCATTGCCGGAGCTCACCACCTGATAGGCGGTGAGCAGATTGAGCCGCGTGAGGTCGAAATTCTCCTGGACGGTACCGGCCAGCTCCACCTCATCACCAGGTGCGGGTGTGTTCGTCGCATCATTCACGAAGATGCCTGTCCAGGGACCGGTGCCATCCTGTATGAAGTAGCCGCCACCACCCACCGCGGTCACAATGCCACTGGTGGCCACCTGGGTGTTCGCCAGGGGCGAGGAGCCGTCAGGAGCCGTGGTGGTCTGTATGTCCGGAATGGTCACCACCGTGGGACCGCCGGTGCTGATGGTGATGTTCACGTCATCGAGCAGGATGTCGCCGATCAGGGTGGTGGCATCGTTGCGTACGCTGAAGATGAACTCGCCATCAATGGTGTCATGCTCGCACACGATCGTCTGCGTGACCTGTGTCCAGGTCATGGTGGCGTTCACGTAGCTGTTGTAGGTGGCGTAACCGGAACCGGTGGTGCGGCCATCGAACAATCCCGTGCGGATCTGGCCCATGCCGCGCACCCAGAACTGGATCTGATAGGTGGTGCCGGCGGACACCGATACGGGTTGCGTGGTGAAGCGGCGGTGGCCTGAGTTCGAGTTCTTCAAGCGCACGGCGAAATCGCCGCTGTGCTGCAGTGCTCCTTCAATGGAGATGCTGTCCAACTGCAGGTTGGTCTTGCTGCCCATGAAATCATCGGGGTATCCGCCTGTCCAGTCCTCCACCCCGCTGGTGAAGACTACCTGCGCCTGGCCTGCCAGGGCGGCGGCAAAGGCCAGTGTGAGAAGTGTAATGTGTTTCATGTGGTCAAAGGTTCAGGGTTTATTGAATGACGACGTCATCCACGCGATAGGTCGTGGTAAGGCCACCGGGGCCGCTGCCCGTGTAGCGGAAGGCAATGACAAAAGATCCCGTGTAGCCCATGGGCATGTAGCCTGCGAGCGGCACCGCACCGCTGGCCACCCAGGCATTGTCCGTGCTGCCCTGCACGGCCCGTGTGCAGCTGATGGGTTGCCAGGTGGCGGTGGCCACGTTGTTGCCGGTGAAGTCCGTGCAGATGAACACGCCGAAGGGGTCGTGGGTCCAGAAGGATTTGGCCGAAAGGAAGGAAAGGGCAACGGCATCATGCGCGGTCACCGGCGGGCTGATGAGCCAGTATTCATTGGTTGCATCGGTGGCCTGGTAGGCGGTGCCTTGTGCATAACGCTCGCTGTTGAACCAGCGTCCGCGCCACACGCGGCTGCCGGCCGTGGCCACGTTCGTCCAGCAGGAAAGGTCCAGGTCCGCGTTGTCGCCCACACTGACGAAATCCTCCAGCACGCTGGTGGCCGGTGGGCAAAGGGTGCCGCTGCCACCGCCACAACGCGGGCCGGTCAGTTGCACCTCGCCCACGTCCCGAACGAACAGTTGCATGGTGCTGTTGAACTGGCCGACCACGGCGGTGAATGAGCCGCGCCCTGTGGGCAGGGGCTGCCCGGCGAAATTGGCGTAGCCGCTCGTGCGCACCACGATCTGTCCCGTGCCGCAATCCTTCAGGGTGCGGTTCACCGTGGTCTGGCCCACCGCATCGGACCAGGTGAGGCCCAATTCGCTGGCCACGAACTCCACACTGTCCAGCTTCACCAGAAAGCCCTGCAGTGCCGGTGTCACTTGTGCGATGGCCACGTTCTTTGGCTGCACTACGCGGCCGACCGCCTGCTTCACAATGTTGTTGTCGGCATCCACACTGTCCAGTTGCAGCATGCCCTGGTACATGCTCAGCACACAACCGGGCAGATAGATGCGCACGCTGTCGCCCTGGTACAGACCACCGCTGTATTGCAGCCGCACGTTCAGCGCGGCGGAATCATCCTGCACGAAAATGTTCTTGTACAGGTTCCCATTGCGCTCGTCCGCTGTCACCACAGCATACACCGAGCGGGGTTCGGTGAAGCGCACCGGGGTGCCGGTGTAGAGGGCACGCAATTGCGAGAGGGAGAGCACCTCGCCGACCGGCAGTTCGCGTTGCGGAGGTGTGCCCGGCTCCTTCCTGCAGGACGAAGCGGTGAGCAGCAGCAGCGCTGCGAGGGGGAGGAGAAGGGTGTTGCGCGTGGGCATGGTTCAAAGACTGAAGGACACCTGAAGGAAGAATGTGCGGCCGAACATGTAGCTGAATTTGGGTGGCCAGAAGTTCACGTCCTGCCTGTCATAACGTGCCTGCTCGAAGGCACCGGTGACCAGGCCGTCCATGTCGTCGCGGTCATCCAGAATGTTGATCACATTGAGGTTGACCGCGAGCAGATGGCCTTTGAAGCGCCAGCTCTTCATGACATAGGCGTCCAGGGTGAAGCCGCCATCCAGTTCCTGCTGGTCGATCAACGCGTTCCATTGCGGATCGTCGGTCACCAGGTTGCCCGTGGCCTCGGCGGTGCGCCTGTCGGGGTTGGGCTCCACGAAATTGTTGCCGAACCAGTTGCCCGCCACACCAAAGGTCCAGTACTTGGGTGCGGCATAGCGGAAACCGAGGGAAGCCGCGGTCTGGGGCATGCCGCCCACATGGAAATTCTTCCAGAACACCTTCCGGTCGGTGACAAGCAACTCGTTGGAATTGTCTCGCGTGATGGTGGCCGTGGGTTCCGAATCGTAGGTGAATTGACCCGTGGTGAACACGCCGATCAAGGTCAGCGATGGTGAGGCCTTCACCTCCGCACCGAACTCCACGCCGGTGTAGAGGTTGTCCACACCGCTCATGCTGTAGTTCACGAAGGTGCGGAACTCCTCATGGAAGAAGTTGCGCTGCCATACCTGGTCCTTCACGGCCGCGATGAAAGCGGTGGCGCGCAGCTTCAGGCCGGGAGCGCGCACGTGGTAGTTCACATCCCCGGAATACACCGTTTCACGCGAGAGTCCGGGGACGAACGCGTTGCGCGTGCGTGGTGAGATGAAGGACCATCGGGTGACGGGCGGTCGGGTCATGTAGGCGGCATTGGCGGTCACAAAATGGCGGCCGTTGATCTTGTAGGTGGCACCACCTTTCACCCCGTAGTGCAGGTACTGCTGCACCTTGGAGCTGCCCTCGGAGTTGTCCGGGAACAGCCCGTTGCGGAAGTAGCCGTAGCGCCAGAAGTCCGTGTAGCCGAGGTTGACGCCGCCATACAGCTCCCAGGTGTTGCCCTTGTGCTCCAGCTGGCCGAAGAGCGCGGCCTGGCGGATGTTGATGTCGTACTTGAAGCCGAACACATCACCCTCGCGCACCAGGTTGTTCGGATTGTTCAGGTCGCTCTGGGCGGCGTTCGGGTCCACGAAGTCCTGCTCGGCGAACTGGTCCACGTCCAGCCAGAAGTCGCCACCCAGAAGATCATCCATCACTTTGAAAATGCGCGACCGCTGGTACTGCGCATTCCCACCCACGGTCCAGGTCAAACGGTCCGTGGTGCGGCTGTAGACCGAATTGAGGCCGATGCGCAGGGGGTCGTTCCGCCATTCCTCCACGATGTACTTGCTGCGGAGGCCTGTTACGGCGTTCCCCACAAGGCCTTCAGCATCCTCCACGGTGTACAGGTTCTTTCCATTGGCGAACCAAAGCTGGTCCCAGTTGATCTGCCGGGTGTTGACGTCCGTCTGCCAGAGGTAGGTCAGCTCGGCGGCGCGTTCGGGATCGTTCTGTCCATTGGTGGAAAGGCCCGGCATGTAGTAGCTCGGCAGGTAGCGGTAGTAGTCCGGCCGCGGGTCTTTCGCATCGTACCAGTTCAGGTTGGTCTGCCCATCCTTGCCGAAGCTGGCGAACAGGGTGGTGGTCCAGTTGGTGCGGTCATCAGGCGTGTAGTAGTGGGTGAGGAGCACCACGGGTTTGTGGTCCCGGTTCTCACGTGCGTTGCGCTTCTCGCCCGCCTGGTAGCCCCAGAAGGAGTTGTAGTAAATGGTGCCGGCCAGGTCCATGGCCTCCTTTACAGCAAAGCCATGGCGGCCATTCACCATGTTCACCCCGAAGCCGGTGAAGGCCAGGGAGTGCCGTTCGTTCAACTTCTTTTCGACGCCCAGGAAGTAGCTGGACGCATTGAAATAGGTGCCTTCCACATAGCCTTCCTCGGCCCACCGATAGCTGCCAGAGAGGGTGAATGCCCATCCATCCTCGCGCATGCCGGAGTTCCAGGTGGCCATGACCCGGTTGCGGTACACCCGGTCCGTGGCCGCGTAGCTTGCGCGCAGCCCACGCCGCAGGCCGCTGGGGCGTGTGTCGATGTTGCTCCACCCACCAATGCCGCCGAAATTGTAGGGTGAGGCATGCACCCCGGTGTGCACCTCCATATACCGCGTCACATCGTTCAACCCGCTCCATTGTGCCCAGGGCGCCCAACCGTTCTCCAGGTCGTTCACCGGCACGCCGTTGATGGATACGATGGTATGGTCGGCGTTCAGGCCCCGGATCCGGAACCGGGCCTGTCCGAAATTGAAGCCAGCCGTGCGGGTGAACACGTCCCGGGAGGATTGCAGCAGTCCGCTCACGTCCTGGGCGTTCATCTCCGCATCCAGGTCGTTCTGGGTGAGGCTGAACACCGGCAGGCGGGCCTGCAAGGTGTCACGCGGAATGAGGGTGGTGTCCGTTTGGGCAAAAAGGCCATTCAGCCCGGCCAGGCAGCAAATGGTCAGCGCTCGACAAAGGCGGTACATGAACAAGGGGCCGGGGGTGGAACAAGCGGATCGTGAGGGGGCAATGCCTTCTCAACGAGGGGTTTCAGGGCCGCCAAAGGTATGCGGCGGCATGCGCTGGCGCATGTTAAGTGCGCGTCAGATCTGGCATAGGCTTTCGGATGCCTCCTTGATCGGCTTGGTTTTCCAAGGATGCCGTTGAAAATCAGGGGGAAAGTGGATGACAAACGGAACCGTAAAAAGTACTTTTGTATCCTCGGCTTGTACCGTCCCGGAACCAGGCAGAGGAACTGAAGAATGAAGCGCGTGCCACCGGCATTCCGTCCGCTCCTGTGGATAGGGCTTTCTCTGGCCTTGTCGTTGCCGGCGCGTGGCGCTCACTTCCTGGGTGGGGACATCGCATATGAATGCCTCGGAGCGAACCAGTACCTGATCACACTGAACCTGTTCAGGGAGTGTTCCGGTGCCGCCATGATCCCCCAGGACCTCACCTTCCAGAGCAGCTGTGGGCAGACCTTCACGTTGACCGCATTACCTGTACCCCCTCCCACGGAGGTTTCCCAATTGTGCGGCGCGCAGCTTGCGAACAGCAGTTGCAATGGTGGCCCCCTGCCCGGTGTGGAGCACTATGCCTTTCAAGCCACGGTCACCTTGGCGCCATGCAATTTCTGGACGATCAGCTGGAGCATTTGCTGCCGTGCCGGCATGGTGAACGTCACCGGCTTCCCTGGTCTGTACATCCAGGCCACGCTGAACAATGCCCTGGTCGCTTGTGACAACTCGCCGGTCTTCCTCGATCAATCCATCCCCTATGTGTGCCTCAATCAGCCGGTGAGCTACAACTTCGGGGTGAATGAGCCGGATGGGAACCCCATAACCTACTCGCTCATTTCCGCCCGTTACGCAGCACCCGGTCCCATCCCTGTGACCTATGCCGGTGGTTATTCCGGCGCTTCGCCCATCGCGGGTGGCACCTTGAACACGACCACGGGCCAGTACACCTTCACGGCCACCACGGCCGGCTATTATGTGGTGGTGGTGCAGGTCACGCAGTACGATGCCTTTGGCAACATCATCGGCACGGTGATGCGCGACCAGATGTTCATCGTGATCCCTTGTACATCGAACACACCCGCTGTGGGTGTGCTGCAGAACAATACGGCCGGGCTCCTCACCGGGCCCAACAGCATCCAGATATGCAACGGCCAGCCCTTCTGCGTGGAGGTGATGTTCACGGATGTGGATGCCGGAACCATTATCGATGTGATGACCAACGCGCTGACCTTGCTGCCGGGAGCCACCTTCACCGTTACGGGTACGAACCCTGCGGTGGCACAATTGTGCTGGACAGGCAATTCGGCCAACTCCCCGGTCAACGTGCTGATCCAGGCGGATGACAATGCCTGTCCCGTGGAGAACATCGTCTCCACTTCGGTGAACATCACCACTGTGTCCGGTGGTGTGGCCCCAAGCCCCGGCACCAGCGCCGTATGGAACGTCTGCGCCAACGCACCACCGGGGTCGCTCTTTGCGCAACTGGGTGGCGCACCGCAAGCTGGCGGGATATGGACGGCGCCGGGTGGTGGAGTGGTTACCGGGACCTTCAACCCCGCCACCAGTCCGCCCGGGGTCTACACGTACACGGTGGGCAACGCCTGTGCGAATGCGAGTGCCACGGTCACTGTAAATCTGCTGCCTGCGCCCAATGCGGGCACCAATGGCACCACCACCTTGTGCAGCAATTCGGTCCCCATCAACTTGTTCACCTTCCTGGGTGGAGCACCACAGGTGGGGGGGAGCTGGACCGGGCCGGGTGGCGGTGCGCACAGCAACATCTACGATCCGGTGATCGATGGGCCGGGTGTTTATACCTACACGGTGGTCGGCGCAGGTGTCTGTGGTAATTCATCCGCCAGTGTTTCGGTGGTGGAGCTTCCCGGGCCGAACGCCGGCACCAACGGCGTGGTGACCATTTGTGCGGGCGCGCCGATCACGCCACTTTTCGGCTACCTCGGTGGTTCGCCGCAGGCTGGTGGGCAGTGGACGAATACGTTCGGTGGCAACTGGGGTGGCAATTTCAACCCGGCGGTCCATCCGGCGGGTGTATATACCTACACCGTTCCCGGCACCGCGCCCTGCCCCAATGCCAGCGCCACGGTCACGGTGACCTTGGTGCCCGCAGCGAACGCGGGAACGAACGGCACACTGAATATCTGTGAGACCGCACCCGCTGTCGCATTGATCGCATCATTGGGCGGCACCCCACAAGCCGGTGGTGCCTGGAGCGGGCCCAGTCCCGTGATCGGTGGCCTGTATGACCCGGCCACCATGAACCCGGGTGTATACACCTACACGGTGAGCGGGGGTGTGGGCTGTGCCAGCGCCAGTGCCACGGTTACCGTGAACGAGACGCTCTCCGGTGGAAGTGCCGGCACGAACGGGAACTTGAACATCTGCTCCACGGCTGCGGCAGCGAGCTTGTTCGCACAACTGGGTGGCACGCCTCAAGCGGGCGGTGCGTGGAGCGGACCGAGCACGGTGGTCGGGGGCATGTATGACCCCGTTACCATGGCACCCGGTGTGTATACCTACACCATTGCCGGATCAGGAGGATGCCCCGGGGCAAGCGCCACGGTGACCGTGGTGGAGACGGCCCCCACCAATGCGGGAACCAATGGCACGTTGAACATCTGCGCCACATCTGCCGCTGCCAGTCTCTTTGCACAATTGGGTGGCACGCCACAAGCGGGTGGAGCATGGAACGGGCCGAGCGCAGTGGTGGGCGGCCTGTACGATCCGGCCACGATGAACCCCGGTGTGTACACCTACACCGTGACGGGCACGGGCGGCTGCGCGAACGCAAGTGCCACCGTTACGGTCACCGAGACCGCTGCACCGAACGCAGGCACGAACGGCACATTGGATGTCTGCTCGAATGGCACTGCCACAAATCTGTTCACGCTGCTGGGTGGCACGCCACAAGCGGGTGGCGCATGGAGCGGGCCGAGCGCAGTGGTGGGCGGCCTGTACGATCCCATCACGATGAACCCCGGCGTGTACACCTACATGGTGACGGGTACTGGCGGCTGTGCGAACGCAAGTGCCACCGTTACGGTCACGGAGACCGCTGCACCGAACGCAGGTACAAGCGGCACATTGGATATCTGCTCAACCGCTGGAGCGGCAAGTCTCTTCGCACAGTTGGGTGGCACACCACAAGCGGGTGGTGCATGGAGCGGACCGAGCGCAGTGGTGGGTGGCCTGTACGATCCCACCACCATGAACCCCGGCGTGTACACCTACACGGCGACGGGTACCGGCGGCTGTGCGAACGCAAGTGCCACCGTCACGGTCACCGAGACCGCTGCACCGAACGCGGGAACGAACGGCACTCTGGATGTCTGCTCGAATGGCACTGCCACAAATCTGTTCACGCTGCTGGGTGGCACGCCACAAGCAGGTGGCGCATGGAGCGGGCCGAGCGCAGTGGTGGGCGGCCTGTACGATCCCGCCACCATGAACCCCGGTGTGTACACCTACACCGTGACGGGCACGGGAGGTTGTGCGAACGCCACAGCGACCATATCGGTGACGGAGATCCCTGCCCCGAACGCCGGCACCAATGGCGCATTGGCCATCTGTTCCAATTCGCCTTCCACCAATTTGTTCGTGCAATTGGGAGGTGCTCCCCAAGGTGGTGGAACCTGGAGTGGGCCGAGTGTGGTGGTGGGTGGTCTGTATAACCCGGCCACGATGAACCCCGGTGTTTACACCTACACCGTGACCGGTTCAGTGCCGTGCACGGATGCCAGCGCCACGGTTACAGTGAATGAAAGCACACCCGGCAACGCTGGTCTGGATGCTAACGTGGTGGTGTGCAGCAGCGGTGTGCCATTCGCGTTGTTCGGTTTACTGGGTGGTTCACCGGATCCAGGAGGGACCTGGACAGATCCTGGTGGTGCCGCGCATATCGACCCCTTCGATCCCGCGATCGGTTCGTCCGGCGTGTACACCTATCTGATAGCGGCGAATGGCGCTTGCCCGGCAGACCAGAGCACCGTTACCGTGACCGTGAACACAGCGGCTGATGCCGGTGTGGATGCCAACCTGGTGGTATGTGAACAGGACGCGCCATTCGCGTTGATCACGGCATTGAACGGTACACCGGATGCCGGTGGCACATGGAGCGGGCCCAGTTCCGTTGTCGGGGGGGTCTATGATGCGGCCACGATGAACCCGGGCGTATACACCTATGCAGTGAACGGGTTGGCACCCTGTGTGAACGCAAGTGCCACGGTCACCATCGCGGAAGTAGCTGCGGCTGATGCCGGATCGAATGGTGCGCTGGCGGTTTGCACCACGGGTGGTGCGGCGGACCTGTTCATGCAACTGGGTGGAGCACCGCAACCCGGCGGCACCTGGAGCGGACCAAGCACCGTGGTCTCCGGCCAGTACGATCCAGTGACGATGAACGCGGGTCTGTACACCTATTTCGTTGCCGGTACCGGTGGCTGCCCAGGTGCGTCAGCCACCGTGTTCGTCACCGAGACCATGCCGGGCAATGCCGGTGTGGATGCCAGCATTGCGCTGTGCAGCAATGGTGCTTCAGTGGTCCTATTCTCCCTGCTCGGGGGATCGCCGACCATAGGTGGGGGATGGACCGCGCCAGGCGGTCTTCCACACTCCGGCACATTCAACCCCGCATCGGGTACGCCGGGCATCTACACATACACCGTTGCTGCCATCGGTCCTTGTCCTTCGGATCAGAGCACCGTGACTGTTACGGTGAACTACCTGCCCAATGCGGGCACCAACGGATCGCTCACCATATGCGAGCAGGCCGCATCCGTGAACCTGTTCAACTCACTGGGCGGCTCTCCGCAGGCCAACGGCTCCTGGAGCGGACCCAGCGCCGTGGTGGGTGGGCTGTATGATCCAGGGGGCATGTTGCCAGGTGTTTACACCTACAGCCTGGCGGGCAATGCACCTTGTCCGAACGTATCGACCACGGTCACCGTCATCGAAACGCCAGCACCGGACGCAGGGGTGAATGGCGCGCTGACCATTTGCGAGATCGGCGCACCGGCCGGTCTTTTCGCACAACTTGGCGGCACCCCACAGGCTGGTGGCGCGTGGAGCGGCCCCAGTGTGGTGATCGGTGGAGTGTACAACCCGCTCACCATGAACCCCGGGGTGTATACCTACACGGTGCCGGGTGTCAATGGTTGTGCGGATGCTACAGCCAGCATAACAGTGACGGAACAAGCCGCTGCGAACGCAGGTACGAATGGCAGCTTAAGCATCTGTACGAGTTCCGCGCCCGTGGCGCTCTTTGCTCAATTGGGTGGTACGCCACAAGTGGGTGGAGGCTGGAATGGTCCGAGCATCGTAATGGGAGGTCTGTACGATCCCGCCACGATGAACCCTGGTGTCTACACCTATACGGTGTCAGGCATCGGTACTTGTCCGGATGCAAGTGCCACGGTCACGGTCACAGAGACCGCGGCACCGAACGCGGGCACGAACGGCAGCATCACCTTGTGCAGTAATGCCGCCCCGATAAGCTTATTCTCCTTGCTGGGCGGATCACCGGACCCGGGTGGGATATGGATCGCCCCAGGCGGTCTTGCCAATTCCGGCACCTTCAACCCGACCACCGGCGCGCCGGGGGTGTACACGTACACGGTTGCACCAGTGGGACCCTGTCCGGGTGCCCAGAGCACGGTCACGGTCACGGTCGTCATCGCACCGAACCCAGGTCTCAATGCGAACCTGAATGTGTGCGATATCGATCCGCCCACCAGCCTCTTCCTGGCGCTCAATGGCACCCCCCAGGTGGCCGGCACATGGAGCGGTCCCAGTGCAGTGGTGGGCGGCCAGTACGATCCGCTGACGATGACACCGGGCGTGTACACCTACACGGTGAACGGCACGGCGCCCTGCGCGAACGCAAGTGCCACGGTCACGGTGACGGAGACCGGCTCACCCAACGCGGGTACCGACGGCAGCATCACCTTGTGCAGCAATGACGCACCAGCCACGCTCTTCAACCTGCTGGGTGGAGGCCCGGATGCGGGCGGCACGTGGACCGCACCGGGTGGTGGATCGCACAGCGGCAGCTTTGATCCCACGACGGATGCAGCGGGCGTATACACCTACACCATCCCGGCGGTGGCGCCCTGCCTGGGCGACCAGAGCACGGTGACAGTAAGCGTGAACGCGGCGCCCAACGCGGGCACGAACGGCAACCTCACCGTGTGTGATCAAGGTGCCGCTTCTTCACTCTTTGCTGCACTGAACGGCACACCGAACGCCGGCGGCGCATGGAGCGGTCCCAGTGCAGTGGTGGGCGGCCTGTACGATCCGCTGACGATGACGCCGGGCGTGTACACTTACACGGTGAACGGCACAGCACCATGTGCGAACGCAAGTGCCACGGTGACGGTGACGGAGACCGGCTCACCGAACGCAGGCACCGACGGCAGCATCACCTTGTGCAGCAATGATGCACCGGCCACGCTCTTCAACCTGCTGGGTGGAGGCCCGGATGCGGGCGGCAGCTGGACCGCGCCTGGTGGCGGTGCGCACAGCGGCAGTTTTGATCCAAGCACGGATGCAGCGGGCGTATACACCTACACCATCGCGGCGGTGGCGCCCTGCCTGGGCGACCAGAGCACGGTGACGGTAAGCGTGAACGCGGCGCCCAACGCGGGCACGAACGGCAACCTCACCGTCTGCGATCAAGGTGCGGCGACCAGTCTCTTCAACGCGCTGAACGGCACACCGAACGCGGGCGGTGCATGGAGCGGACCCAGTGCGGTGGTGGGCGGCCTGTACGATCCGCTGACCATGACACCGGGTATTTACACCTACACGGTGAACGGCACGGCGCCCTGTGCGAACGCAAGTGCCACGGTGACGGTGACGGAGACCGGATCACCCAACGCAGGCACCGACGTCAGCATCACCTTGTGCAGCAATGATGCACCGGCCACGCTCTTCAACCTGCTCGGTGGAAGTCCGGATGCGGGTGGCGCATGGACCGCGCCAGGTGGCGGTGCGCACAGCGGCAGCTTTGATGCAATCACGGATGCAGCGGGCGTATACACCTACACCATCGCGGCGGTGGCGCCCTGCCTGGGTGACCAGAGCACGGTGACGGTGAGCGTGAACGCTGCGCCCAATGCGGGAGCGAACGGCAACCTCACGGTGTGTGACCAAGGTGCAGCTTCTTCGCTTTTCACCGCACTGAACGGCACGCCGAACGCGGGCGGCGCCTGGAGCGGCCCAAGCGCGGTGGTGGGCGGCCAGTACGATCCGCTGACCATGACGCCGGGCGTGTACACCTACACGGTGAACGGCACAGCGCCCTGTGCGAACGCAAGTGCCACGGTGACGGTGACAGAGACCACTTCACCCGATGCGGGACTGGATGGCAACCTCACGCTTTGCGGCAACGGGCCGGTAACGAACCTGTTCACGCTGTTGGGTGGCACGCCGGATGCCGGTGGCTTGTGGATCAGTCCGAGCGGCATGCCCCATAGCGGCATCTTCAACCCAACGAGCGACCCAGCTGGATTGTACATGTACCTCCTCGCCGCATTGGCGCCGTGCACGGGTGACCAAAGCATGGTGATGGTCAACATCCTCACACCACCGAACGCGGGTACCGATGCGGGCACCACGGTCTGTGAACAGGGTGGGCCGGTCGATCTATTCACCCTGCTGAACGGCGCACCACAACCAGGTGGCACATGGTCCGGACCGAGCGCGATCACCGGAGGGTTGTACGATCCGCAGGCGATGAACCCGGGTGTGTACACCTACACGGTGAATGGCACTGCGCCTTGTGCGAACGCCACTGCCTCCGTGACGGTGACCGAGACCAGTGCCCCCGATGCGGGATCGGATGGGTCCATCACCGTGTGCAGCGACCAGACGGCATTCAGTCTGTTCGGTCTGCTGGGTGGAACGCCTGATGCCGGTGGCATCTGGACCGCACCCGGCGGTGCCACCATGACGGGCGTCTTCAACCCACAGAGCGGTGTGCCAGGGGTTTACACCTACACGCTGGCTGCCATTGGGCCCTGCCCGGGCGATCAAAGCACGGTGACGGTGAATGTGACCATCGCACCCAATGCGGGTGGGAACGGATCATTGACGGTGTGCGACCAGGGTGGTGCGGTGAACCTGATCGACGGCTTGACCGGTGTGCCATTCGCTGGTGGAACGTGGAGCGGCCCGGCCCCGGTCATTGCCGGAGTGTTCGACCCGCTCACCATGCCTGCCGGCACATACACTTACACCGTTGCCGGTACCGCACCATGCCTGGCGGCCAGTGCCGATGTGCTGATCACCATCACCTCCACCCCCGATGCCGGTGTGGATGGTGCGGTCACGCTCTGTAGTTCGGATGCACCCGTGGCACTCTTCGCCATGCTGGGTGGAAGTCCGGATGGCGGCGGTACATGGACCACACCCGGAGGCGGTGCGCACAGTGGCAGCTTTGATGCAAGCACGGATGCAGCGGGCGTATACACCTACACCATCGCGGCGGTGGCGCCCTGCCTGAGCGATCAGAGCATCGTGACCGTGAGCGTGAGCACGGCGCCAAACGCGGGCGGGAACGGCAACCTCACCGTGTGCGAACAAGGTGCAGCGGCTTCGCTGTTCAGCGCATTGAGCGGCACGCCTGACCCCGGTGGTGTTTGGAGCGGCCCTGGAACAGTAGTGGGTGGCCAGTACGACCCGCTGACGATGACACCCGGTGTCTACACCTACACCGTGAACGGCACGGCACCATGCGTGAATGCCAGCGCGAGCGTGACCGTGACGGAGACCACCTCACCCGATGCGGGCATGGACGGCAACCTGACCCTCTGCAGCAGTGCTTCACCTGCGATGTTGTTCGCATTGCTGGGCGGTGCACCGGATGCGGGTGGGACCTGGACCACGCCCAGCGGAGGCGCGCACAGCGGAAGCTTCGATCCGGCAACGGATGCACCCGGCGTGTACACCTACCTGGTCTCGGCCACCGCGCCCTGCCTGGATGATGCGAGTACCGTGACCGTGACGGTGGAGGCTGCGGTGAACGCTGGCAACGATGCCACGCTCACCCTGTGCACCGGTGACGCACCGGTGGCTTTGTTCACCCTGCTCGGTGGTGCCCCCACACCCGGCGGCACATGGACCGATCCGCTTGGTCAACCATACACTGGCACCTTCGATCCTGCGGTGGCCATCAGCGGTGCGTATACCTACACCGTCCCGGGCACGGTTTGTCCGGCGGACCAGTCCGTGGTATTGGCTTCAGTGCAACCGGGTCCGAACGCCGGTCAACCCAACAGCATCACGGTGTGCAGCAGCGATGCACCATTCAACCTCTTCGCCCTGCTGCTCGGAAGCCCAGATCCCGGTGGAGCATGGACCACATCCTCCGGGGTGCCCGTATCCGCCACCTTCAACCCGGCCGTACAATCCGGTGGAGCCTTCACCTATACCGTAAGCGGTAATGTCACCTGCCCGGATGCTACAGCGGTGATCACCGTGAGCGTTTCGCAGGCGGTGAGCGCAGGCACTTCCACCGCCTATATGGCGTGCTCCAGCGACGCACCGATCGATCTGTTCCCGTTGTTGAATGGTGGCACCACGCCCGGCGGCACATGGTCAGATCCCAACGGCACCGTATTCCCTGGTGTGATGGATCCCGCGATCATGCCTTCCGGCAACTACACCTACACCGTAACGGGTGCCGCGCCCTGTCCTGCATCCAGTGCCATCATAGCGGTCACAGTGAACCTGGCCGTGGATGCCGGACAATCCGCTTCGCTTTCCTTCTGCACCAGCGATGCGCCGGTGGACCTCTTCACCCTGCTGGGCGGCAACCCCATGCCGGGCGGCACATGGAGCGGACCGGGTGGTAGCACAAGCGCTCTGCTCGATCCCGCAATGGCACTGCCTGGTGCGTACACCTACACCATCACGGGCACCGTTCCGTGCACCGATGCCACAGCCACGCTCTCCATTTCCATCGCACAACCGGCATGGGCGGGAAGTGATGGCGCCATTGCCCTCTGCAGCAATGACCCGCCCGCCGCCTTGTTCCCGCTGCTCAGCGGTTCGCCGGATGCCGGTGGTTCCTGGACTGGT
The DNA here is from genome assembly GCA_016788635.1 of Flavobacteriales bacterium. Taxonomy (GTDB): domain Bacteria; phylum Bacteroidota; class Bacteroidia; order Flavobacteriales_F; family PHOS-HE28; genus PHOS-HE28. The sequence goes on from JAEUSU010000007.1 coordinate 154,334, forward strand.
CCAGGAGGTGCGGCATGCACAGGCACACTGGACCCGGCCGTGGACGCCAGCGGCGCTTACGCCTATGTGGTGAACGGCACCGGTGCCTGTGTGGCAGACACGGCCTTGGTGCTGGCCACCATCACCACCGTGCCCACGCCCCTCATCAATGCATCCTCTTGGGCGGGTTGTGTGCCGCTGGAGGTGGAGTTCAGCCAGGGGTGGACCGGTGCGGGCAGTTGCACCTGGGACTTCGGCAATGGACAGACCAGCACGGATTGCATCCCGGGACCGGTCGTGTATCCCTTCCCTGGGAATTACACGGTCACGCTCACCATCGATGTCGGTTCCGGTTGCACCGCAACAGTTACCCTGCCGGGTGCAGTGCTGGTGAGCGTACCACCGGTGGCGGACTTCACCGTGCTGCCGGAAATGGTGAACACCGCCGATCCGCTCGTGCTCTTCCTGAACCAGAGCACCGGTGCCAGCAGCTATCTCTGGGACTTCGGCGATGGTGCCACCAGCACTGCCACGCAGCCTACGCACATGTACGATTCGCCACTGGCCGCCACCTATGAGGTGTGCCTGCTGGCCTATTCAGCGCCTGCCTGTGCCGACACGATCTGCCGCACCATCGAGGTGATGGATGGCCCGCTCGTGTGGGTCCCGAACTCCTTCACACCGGACGGCGATGGCACCAACGACACCTTCGCGCCTGCCGTGCTCGGCATCGCGCGCGACGGCTACCGTTTCGATGTGTTCGACCGTTGGGGCCAGCCGCTCTTCGGCACCAATGACCCCGATGCGCGCTGGGATGGACGCTCCGCCGGCGGGCAGCCCGTGCAGGTGGGTGTGTACATCTGGAAGCTCAGCGCACGGGATGCCATCAAGGGCACCCGCATTGAGCGCACGGGCCACGTGACGCTGGTGCGCTGAGGCTCCCCGGGTATATTTGAAGCCGCCTGTTCCGGACCGGTCCGGGCGCACCGCCCCGCATGACGGATCGCCTGGTCATCATCCCCACCTACGATGAGCGTGAGAACATCCGCGAGATCGTGGATGCCGTGATGGCGTTGCCGGAAGGCTTCCACGTATTGGTGGTGGATGACGGCTCGCCCGATGGCACCGCCAGTCTGGTGAAGGAGGCGCAGGCCGTTCACACAGGCCGACTGCACCTGATCGAGCGCGGTGGCAAGCTCGGCCTGGGCACCGCGTACATCGCCGGTTTCAAATGGGGATTGGAACGTGGCTACGCCTTCCTCTTCGAGATGGACGCCGACTTCAGCCACGCGCCCACCGACCTGCCGAGGCTGCTGGAGGCCTGCGCGCGCGAAGGGGTGGGCATGAGCGTGGGCTCGCGTTACGTGCATGGCGGCAGCGTGAAGGATTGGGACATGAAGCGCGTGCTTATGAGCTGGGGCGCTTCGGTTTACGTGCGCACCGTGCTCGGCCTGGGTGTGAAGGACACCACCGCAGGCTTCGTGTGCTACCGCGCCGAGGTGCTGCGCGCGCTCCCGTTGGACGAGGTGCGGTTCATCGGATATGCCTTCCAGATCGAGATGAAGTACCGTGTGAAGCGGCTCGGCTGGAAGATCGCCGAGGTGCCCATCACCTTCGTGGACCGGCGCAAGGGAAGAAGCAAGATGAGCATGGGCATATTCAAGGAAGCATTCTGGGGCGTGCTGCAGATGCGCCGCCATATCGCATGAACATGAACTGGATCATCCGCAACGCCCGCGTGGTGAACGAGGGCCGCACCGTGGAGGCCGACGTGCTGTTGCGCGCGGGCCGCATTGAACGCGTGGCCACCGAGGGCATTGGTGATGCGCACGGCGCCACCGAAGTGGATGCCAACGGCCTTCTGTTGCTCCCCGGCGCGATCGATGACCAGGTGCACTTCCGCGAGCCCGGCCTCACCCACAAGGACGACATCGCGCACGCCAGCGCCGCTGCCGTGGCCGGTGGCATCACCAGCTTCATGGAGATGCCCAATACCTCGCCCGCGGCCGTCACGCAGGAACGCCTGCAGCAGAAATACGACCGCGCCGCGCAGGTCTCCGTGGCGAACTGGTCCTTTCACATGGGCGTGTCCAACGGCAACATGGACGAGGTGCTGCGCACCGATCCGCGCTCCGTGTGCGGCTTGAAGGCCTTCCTTGGCAGCAGCACCGGCGATCTGCTCGTGGACGATGAGCGCACCCTCGAACGCCTTTTCCGCGAAGCGCACATGATCCTCTCGGTGCACGCCGAGCATGAAGGCACCATCCGCGCCAACCTCGAGGCCGCGAAGGCACGCTACGGCGAGGATATTCCCGTGACCGAGCACCCGAACATCCGCAGTGCGGAAGGTTGCTACCGTTCTTCATCCTGGGCTGTTGCGAAGGCGAAGGAATGCGGCACCCGCCTGCATGTGCTGCACATCAGCACCGCACGCGAGCTGGCGCTGTTCGAGCCGGGACCACTGGAAGGCAAGCGCATCACCGCCGAAGCCTGTGTGCACCATCTTTGGTTCACCGATGCGGACTATGCCACCAAAGGCACCCTGATCAAGTGGAACCCTGCCGTGAAAACACAAGCGGACCGCGACGCCATCCGCGCTGCGGTGAACGAGGGCCGCATAGACGTGGTGGCCACCGACCATGCACCGCACACGCTGGAGGAGAAGGCGCTGCCCTACACCAGGTGCCCCAGCGGTGGCCCTTTGGTGCAGCACGCACTGCCCGCCATGCTGGAACTCGTGCGCCAGGGTGTGTACACCGTGGAGCAGGTGGTGGAGAAGATGTGCCACGCACCCGCGCGGCTATTCCAGGTGCAGGAGCGCGGCTTTGTGCGCGAGGGCTGTCATGCGGACCTCGTGCTCGTGGACCCCGATGCCCCCTGGACCGTGGCGAAGGACAACATCCTGTACAAATGCGGCTGGTCGCCCTTCGAGGGGCAGCGCTTCTATGCCCGGGTGAAGCGCACCTGGGTGAACGGCCGACTGGCCTATGCGGATGGCCGCGTGGACACTTCCGTGCGCGGCATGCGCCTGCTCTTCGACCGATGATACGGAGCGCCGCCTTCCTGCTGCTTGCGCTCATCGCTTGCGCCACACCTGAGGCGCCTGCCGACCTGCTTCCTCGCGACCGTTTCAAACATCTGCTGCTGGAGGCGCAGCTCATCGAGGCCCGCGTGAACCACGAACGCATCGTGGAGCAACGCATGGACAGCCCGGTGGAGGCTTACTACGACACGCTTTTCTCACGCGAGGGGGTGACGCGCGAACAATTCGATCGCACCTACACCTACTACACGCAACACCCCGGGGAACTGAAGGCCGTGTTGGAGGAGGTGTTGAACGAACTGGGCCAGCGCAAGGATAGCCTGCGCTGAGCGCTCACCGACGCATCCACGCCACTGTGTTCGCGATCGTGTCCGCCAGCGGGCGGTAGGTGACGCCCAGTGTCCGCGAGCGCGACGCATCGTAGCTCCGCTGGGAGCGCGCGCTGCTCACTGTGCTGCGCGTGATCAGCCGGCGGCTGCCCGTGAGCAGGCCACGCACCGCCTCCACGCGCCAGGCCAGCTGCAGCATCCACGGCCTCACCTCGCGTGTAGGCGCGGGATGCCCGAAGGCTTGCAACACCTGCGTGAACAGGTCGCGGTAGGGGACTTGTTCGCCCACCAGCAGGTAACGCGCGCCGCTTTCGCCGTGCTCCGCCAGCAGCAGCAGCGCCTGCGCCACGTCGCGCGCGTCCACGGTGCTGGCGCGGCCGGACGGGTACCACGCGGTGCCACGCTGCAGACGCTCCATAAGTGACATGCTGCTGCGCTGTGGTTGCCCGGGTCCCAGCACCACGCAGGGGTTCGCCATCACCGCGTCCAGCCCTTCGGCGATGCCGCGGTGCACCTCCAGCTCGGCCTCGCGTTTGCTCACGGCATAGGCGGAATGTTCGCCGTCCTCATCCCACGGGGTGTCTTCGGTGCGCGGCACACCTGCAGGCCCGGCGCCTACGGCCGAGGTGCTGCTCACATGCACCAACCGCTTCACGCCGGCCTCCAGCGCCGCGTTCACCACGTGTGCCGTGCCGGTGATGTTCACCGCGAACAGTTTTTTGCGTTCGCGCGGATCAAAGGAGATGTGCGCTGCCGCATGGTACACGTGCTCCACACCCTGCATGGCTTCCGACAGCCCATGCACGTCCAGCAGGTCCGCCTTCACCCATTCGATCTTTGTGAACAGCGCTTCGGCACCGTAGTGCGCGAACAGCCGTTGCACATGCGCTGGTCCCGACCCGTCGCGGTGAATGGCCCGCGCGCTGCGCCCGGCACGCACAAGCTCCAGCAGCACGTGCGCCCCCACGATCCCCGTTCCACCCGTCACCAGGTCCATGTGCGCAAGGTAGAAGGAAGGTGAAGGAGCAGGACCCAAGTCACAAGTCATTAGACTCAAGTCACAAGGCACAAGGCTCGCATATCCGGGTAGCCGTCAGTGCGGCAAGTCATATTGGCGGAGTACCCCGTGGACCAATGGGCTCATCGGCTTTTTCCCTGCGGCTATCTTCGCGCGCCATGGAACAAGGGCCTGACTTCATCGAGGAGCTGCGCTGGCGCGGCCTGCTGCACGACCACACCCCCGGCGTGGAGGAACACCTGCGCACCGGCCGGCGCCTGGGCTACATCGGCTTCGACCCCACGGCCGAAAGTCTGCACGTGGGCAACCTGGTGCAGATCATGCTGCTCGTACACTATCAGCGCTGCGGCCATGTGCCCATCGCTTTGGTGGGCGGCGCCACCGGCATGGTCGGCGACCCCAGCGGCAAGAGCGAGGAGCGCAACCTGCTCGATGAGGCCACACTGGACCGCAACATCGCCGGCATCAAGGCCCAGCTCGCGCGTTTCATCCACTTCGGCGATGGCCCGGCCGACGCCCGCATGGTGAACAACTACGACTGGTTCAAGGACATGGGCTTCCTGCGCTTCATCCGCGACGTGGGCAAGCACATCACGGTGAACTACATGATGGCGAAGGACAGCGTGAAGAAACGCCTGGAGACCGGCATCTCCTTCACCGAGTTCAGCTACCAGCTCGTGCAGGGATTCGATTACCAGTGGCTGCACACGCACCTGGGTGTCACCGTGCAGATGGGCGGCAGCGATCAGTGGGGCAACATCACCACCGGCACGGAGCTGATCCGCCGCATGGGTGGCGGTGAGGCCTTCGCCATCACCAGCCCGTTGCTCACCAAAAGCGACGGCAGCAAGTTCGGCAAGAGCGAGAGCGGCAACGTGTGGCTGGACGCGAAGCGCACCAGCCCCTACCGCTTCTACCAGTTCTGGCTCAACACCGCCGATGAGGAAGCCTGCAAGTGCCTGCGCATCTTCACCACCTGGGAGAAGGAACGTGTGGAGGCCTTGATCGCCGAACACCTGAAGGCCCCGCACCTGCGCGCCGTGCAGAAGGCCCTGGCCGAGGATATCACGAAGCGCGTGCATGGAGAGGAGGAATTGCGCGCGGCACTGCAGGCCAGCGAGATCCTTTTCGGCAACGCCTCGGTGGAAGCGTTGGGCACGCTCACGGAACAGCAGTGGTTGGAGATCTTCGAAGGTGTTCCGCAAGCGGATGTGCCGCGCGGCGCCCTGGAGCAAGGTATCGGCATGGTGGACCTCCTCACTGATCACGGCGCTTTCCTGCCCAGCAAGGGCGAGGCCCGCCGCGCACTGAAGGAGAACAGCATCGCCGTGAACAAGGCGAAGGCGGGCGAAGACCGCGTGGTGAACACGTCCGACCTGCTCGGTGGCAAGTTCATCCTGCTGCAAAGGGGCAGGAAGAACTACTACCTGGTGAAGGTGGTGGGCTAAGCCTCCACCATCAAGTTGCACCCCCGCAGGTCGCTATTGTCAAAGCGCCCGAGCACCTCGAAGCTGCCGTCCGCGTGCAGGCGGCCGAGGTCCTGGGTGCGGATGAAGGGGCAGCTTGCGCTGTTGCAGAGGTCGATGACGTCGATACCGCCGGTGCGGCCGGTTGCGGGGCGCGCGAAGGGGTCGTTGGGTTCGCGCAACAGCACGCGCATCCAGGGCGGGCAGGTGTAGCGGCCGCCTCCAGTTGAGTACGCCTGCGAGAGCAGTTCGGTCATGCCGTACTCGCTATGGATGGAGGGCAGGTGGAAGGCGTCCTGCAGGATGCGGTGCAGCTCTTCGCGCACCAGTTCGGGCCTGCGGCCTTTCATGCCGCCGGTCTCCATCACCGTGGTGTGGCGCAGCGGTTTCGGGTGCTGGGCGGCCAGGTCCAGCAGGGCGAAGGTGACGCCGAGCAGCAGGGTGCGTTTGCCTTCCTCCTCCGAGCGGCACAGCAGATCGGCCACTTCATCGTAGCGGTACAGGTAGGTGCCGCTATGCGGATCGCCGGTGGCGGAGATCAGGTGCTCGGCCATGTACACGAGCGAGCTGCCGGGGCGTTCCAGGTAGCCGGGCAGCAGCGCGATGATGCGCCACTCCTTCGGGTCGCCGTAGGCAAGTCGGAAGCCTTCGCGGAACGAGCGCTCGTACAGTGCGGGCCAGGGCAGGTGGTGGCTGCTGGTGGCAGCGGGGGCGCCCCCGCCGAAGCCTTGGCGAAGGAGGGTGGTGCCGCTGCTGGTGAAGGTCAGCGCGGGTTCCAGGCCCTCCAGCAGCACACGGTGGCTGCGGAAGAGGCCGATGGGAAGGAAGGGGATGTCCTCCATGCGTACGACTTGTTCCGGCACCACGCCAAGGGCGTGCACATAATCCCGGTAAATGGGGTTGTGCCGGGCATGCAGCTGAAATAGTTCCAGGGCCAGTGCGTTGAAAGCCCCGGGGCCGTCCACCGCGAAGGGGCGCTGCTGCAATGCGGCGAATTGCTGGATAAGGGGGGCTTCCATCGTGACCTACCTTTGCACCCATGCGCATGCCGGTAGCCGTGCCGAAAATAGCCGCTCTGTCCGCGGCCCTCGTCCTGCTGCTTTCAGCCTGCCTGAAAACGGAGGAGTTCCCCATCGAACCACGCGTCTCGTTCAAGGAATTCAACGTGGTGGGTGACTCGGGCTCGGTGGTCATCACCTTCACGGATGGCGACGGCGACATCGGGCTTGACCAGGGGGACACGCTGCCGCCCCACGCGCCCGGCCAGACCTATTACCACAATCTGTTCGTGCGGTATGACAAGTGGGTGGAGGGGGCCTGGCAGGAAGTGGTGTTCGCGCTGCCGCTTTACTACCGCGTGCCGGTGGTGACGCCCACCGGACAGAATAAGTCGCTGGATGGCGAGATCGCCGTGGCCCTCACGCCATGGCCCATTTCACCCAGTTTCGTGGGTGACACGATCCGTTTCCGCGTGAAGCTGGTGGACCGCGCGTTGCACGTGAGCAACGAGGCCATCTCGGACGCGATCAAGGTGCAGTAGCGCCTACACCTCACCGGCAAGGGCCTCGCTCACGTTGATCAGGTGGTCGCCCACCTTCTCACAGCTGCTGAAGAGGTCGTTGTAGATGAGGCCGCTGCGGATGTTGTAGTCGCCGGCTTCAATGCTCTTCAGGTGCGTGCGGCGCAGCAGGTCGCGCTTCTGGTTGATGAGCTGTTCCACCTCCACGGCCTCGTCCAGCCGCACGGCCTCGGCCTCGGCCTCCAGGTTGCGCTCCATGATAGTGAAGGCGCGCTCCAGCAGGTCCAGCATCTCCATGAGGTTCATGCGCTGCTCGGGGGTGAACCAAAGTCGGTCGCCGCTTTTGCGTTCCAGTGCCTTGCTCATCTGGAAGAAGATGTCGGCCACGCGCTCCAAGTCGCCCACGATGGCCAGCAGCGCCTGGATGCGGGCACTGATCTCCTCACTGCGCACCTCGCTGCCCACCTTGGTGAGGTACTTGCCCACCTCCACCTCGATGCGGTCGGTGGTCTCCTCGCCACGCGCGATGCGGTCCAGCAGGGCTTCGCGTTCGCGGGCGTCCTTCTCCACCAGCAACACGCGCACGTGGCCAAGCATCGTGTGGGTGAGCTTGCCGAAGCGGACGATCTCCTTGCGGGCCTCCAGCAGGGAAAGCTCCGGTGAAAGGCCGGCCAGGGCGTCCTCGATGTGCTCCAGGCGGTAAACGGTGTCATCCGTGCTGCGCGTGGGCACCATCCAGGTCACCGCGCGCTCCAGGAAGGGAATGGCCTGGATGAAGAGCGCCGTGTTGAGGATGTTGAAGGAGATGTGCAAGTAGGAAAGTCCCCATTTCACGGCACCGGGGTCCGCATAGGGCGATACGCCATGCAGATAGGTGACCAGCTGGTCCAGCCCGTACAGATAGGGTGTGAAAAGCAGGAGCGCCCACGCCACGCCGAAGAGGTTGAAGAGGAAGTGTGCGCGTGCGGCGCGCTTGGCCCAGGCGTTGCCCACCAGTGCGGCCAGGTTGGCGGCCAGGGTGGTGCCGATGTTCTCGCCCAGCACGATGGCGGCGGCCATCTCGAAGCCGATGGTGCCGTTGTCGCACAGCACCATGGTAAGGGCCAGGGCCACACTGCTGCTCTGCACCAGGATGGCCATGGCGGCGCCCACGATGACGAAGAGCACCCAGGAGAGGGGCCCCATGTCGCCCACCCCGCGCAGGAAGGCGAGCGTTTCGGGCGCCAGCACGGGCACGTGTTCCTTCAGCAGGTCCAGCCCCATGAAGAGGAGCGCCGTGCCCATGAGGAACTCCGTGATGCCGCGCACACTGGAACGCCGCATGAAGAGCAGCGGAAAGGAGAGGCCGATGAGCGGCAGCGCAACGCTGGTGAGCGGCAGCGCCGAGAGCCCCACCCAGCTGAAGACAAGCGCCTTCACCGTGGTGCCGATGTTGGCGCCCATGATCACGGGGATGCTCTGGCGCAAATTCAGCAGACCGGCGTTCACGAAGCTCACCACCATCACGGTGGTCACCGAGGAGTACTGTACGATGGCCGTGGTGGTGAAGCCGGTGAGCACGCCGCGGAAACGGTTGCCGGTCATAGCCTTCACCACCAGGCGCAACCGGCGGCCGGCCACCTTTTGCAGGCCCTCGCTCAGCACCTTCATGCCATAGATGAACAGGCCGAGTGAACCGGCCAGCATCAGGAGCTCCAGGACGCCGAACTGCATGGGTTGAGGAAGGCGCAAAGGTATCCGGGCCGGGGCAGGGTGGATGAAGCCCGTGTGAGATCGGGGTGAAGGCCCCGCGCCCAGCGGCCCACTGGGGGCGGCTATCTTCGGCCGCGAACGCCATGTCACAGATCAGTCCCCGGCAGGTAGCCCTGTACGCCGCCCTCGTGGTAGGCCTCGTACTGGCCCTGGTCCTGGTGGTGCTGCTGGTGGCCGGCACGGTGCAGGCCCCCGTGTGGGTGGCGGTGCTGCTGCCCCTGTTCGCGGCGGGCGCCACCTATGTGCTGGTGGCGGTGGGCGTGGAGCAGTTCGTGCACCGGCGCATCAAGCTCATCCACCGCATCATCCACGACCAGCGGGTGCGGCGCACCGAGGATCATGACCAGCGTGGTGATGAGCTCAAGCGCATGGAGCAGGAGGTGCGCGACTGGGCCAGCGAGCGGCGCATGGAGATCAGCGAATTGAAGGAGCGGGAGGCCTTCCGCCGCGAGTTCATCGGCAACCTGGCGCACGAGTTGAAAACGCCCATTTTCAACATCCAGGGCTACATCCTCACCCTGCTGGAAGGGGGCCTGGAGGATGAAAAGGTGAACCGCGACTTCTTGAACCGTGCGAGCAACGGAGTGGACCGCCTGATCAAGATCGTGGACGACCTGGACATGATCACGCGGCTGGAGAGCGGGGTGCTCGCACTGGAGGTCCGCCGCATGGACCTGCGTGACCTGGTGGATGAGATGATCAAGGCCATGGAGATGCGCGCCGGCGAGCAGGGCATCACGCTGCGCAGCCTGGTACCTGATGAGACCTTCGTGCAGGGCGACCGCGACCGCCTGGCGCAGGTGTTCACCAACCTATTCGCCAATGCGATCAACTACGGCCGTCCGAATGGCTGGTGCGAGGTGCGCGTGTTCGACCTGGGCGAGCAGGTGTTGGTGGAGGTGGCGGACAACGGGATCGGCATTGCCGAGGAGCACCTGCCGCGGCTGTTCGAACGTTTCTATCGCGTGGGCAAGAGCCGCGCCCGCAATGAGGGAGGCTCCGGCCTTGGTCTGGCCATCTGCAAGCACATCATCGATGCGCACGGCCAGAGCATCACCGCCAAGAGCACGGAGGGCGAAGGCACCACCTTCGGCTTCACCTTGCGGAAAGCCCGTTGACCGGCGCGTTCGGCGCGAAGGCCTGCAGACGATCGCTGGTGTTGGCCACCACGAGGAGCGGTGTGCGTGCGGCCCCCTGCCGCAACAGCTTCACATCCTTCACCTCGCCCCAGGCGAAGAGGCCGCTGCGCGTGAGCGGCACGGGATCGAAACGGCCGCTGCCATCGCCCTTCAACAGCAGGCCGGTGCCCGCATCGTACCGCACAGTCTCCACCTCAGCACCCCAGTTGTTGCCTGCGATGAAAAGGTCCGCATGGCCGTCGCCATCGAGGTCCTGCACCACGATGGCGTTCACCGGTGCGGTCTGCGCGAGCGCAGGAAGGACTGACGCGGTGTAGCGCCCATCGGCCCCCGAGAGGAACGCGGCCGAACGCATGAACTCGGCCTTGCGATGCAGCGCACGCTCCAGCTTCTCCGGCGTGTAGATCTGCTGCAGGTCCGCACGCGCGAATTCCGCATAGGTGGGGAAGCGCTCCAGGATAACGGGGCATTGCTGGCTGCTGCACTCGCGACCGCGCACGGGCAGCAGGTGGCCGTCCTTTTCCTTGGCCAGCACGATGTCGCTGCGGCCGTTGTCGTCGAAGTCGGCCCAGTACACGTGCACGGGTTTCTCCGGTGTGCCCTGGAACTTGCTGTTCCAGCCGAGGTTGCCACCGATCAGGTCCGGGCGGCCATCGCCATTCACGTCCGCCACTTCCAAGGCCGTCCACCAGCCTGACGTGCCGGCCAGGCCACTGGCTTCGGTGATGTCGGTGAAGCGGCCACCATCATTGCGCATCACCATCAGCGGCATCCATTCGCCCGCGAGCGCCAGGTCGGGGTCGCCATCAGCATCCAGGTCCGCGAAGCGCACTGCGGTGACCAGGCCCGGGCCCATGACGGCGGGCGCAAGGGTTTTCGTGGCATCGATGAAGCGGCCCTTGCCATCATTGATCAGCAGGTAGCTTCTGGGCGGGAAGGGGTAATGTCCGGGTGTGATGCGCCCACCGATGAAGAGGTCCATGTCGCCATCGCCATCCACATCGGCCGCATCGGCGCGCATGGCGCTGGTCATCAGGTCGGCGGCGAAGGCGTTGGGCGATTCACGGAACACCGCGCGGCCATCGTTCAGGTACAGGCGCTGGCGGTAGATGCCCTCCTCGCGCAGGTCGTGCTGGTTGCCTCCCGCCAGCAGGAGCAGGTCCATGTCCCCATCACCGTCCGCATCGAAGAAGCAGCTGCCCAGGTGCTCCTGGTACTGGTGCGACTTCCACGGTTGCGAAGGCCCTTCGCGGAAGCTGCCGTCCGCTTTCTGCAGGAAGAGCATGCAGCTCTGTCCGTGCGCACCGCTCACGAAGAGGTCGTCGCGGCCGTCACCATCCGCGTCGGCGGTGGAGAGGTGCGGACCGAGCGCGCTGTAGGCATGGGGCAGCAGCACCTCGAGCGCGAAGTCGTTGTAGGGGTCTTCGCGGTGTGTCCAGTCCAGCCCGATGCGCGGTGCGATATCGGCAAATGCGGCGGGCTTGTCCTGTGGTGTGGGAAGAGGTCCCGCATCCTTGCGCTCGGGCCGCAGGAGCTGTCCGGCCTTCACATCGCGTAGCAGTGTGTAGGTGTCGCCGGGCCAGAAGATCTCCACGGAGTCCACCGTTCCGCGCGTGCCCAGCCCGAAGTGGAGCACGGGTTCCACGCAGCTCTGGTAGCCGCGCACCGGATAGAGCTCCTGTGCCTGCACCTTGCCGCCGTCGCGCAGCACCACGCGGGTGCCCAGCGCGGCCAGCTTCCCGTCGCGCGGTTCAACACGCAGGTGGTGATGCTGAGGACGCACCTGGTCCGCGCGGTTCTCGAAGAGCGAGGCGGCTTCATCCAGGTTGTTGATCACCAGGTCCAGGTCGCCATCGCCGTCCAGGTCGGCGTATGCCGCGCCGTTGCTGTTCACCGGCTCGGTGAAGCCCCATGCCTTGGTGCTGTCGCTGAAGGTGAGGCGTGCGTGCCCGCGGTCATCGGCGCCATCGTTGCGGAAGAGGTAGTTGTGCAGGCGCGTGCTGGGGATCAGGTCCAGGTTGCGGAAGAAATCGGCCCCGCTGCGGATGCTGTCATACACCGCGCGTTGGAAGTCGTTGTCGCGCACATCATGCTTGAAGCCGTTGGTCACCAGCAGGTCCTTCCAGCCATCATTGTCCAGGTCGGCGAAGAGGGGCGCCCAGCTCCAATCCGTACGCGCGATGCCGGCCAGCTGCCCCACCTCGCTGAACGTGCCGTTGCCGTTGTTGCGCTGCAGGGTGTTCACCATGTACTGGAAGAAGTAGCCGCCCCGCACGTTGGCCCAGAAGCGCTCGGGGCTCATGCTGCCCATGTTGGTCTTGTTGCGCAGGTGGTCCGGCGCGGTCATGTCCAGCACCACCAGGTCAGGCAGGCCGTCATTGTCATAGTCGGCCGCATCGCTTCCCATGCCGAAGTTGCTCATGTGACGCAGGCGCCGCTGTGCTTCCTCCTTAAAGGTGCCCGTGCCGGTGTTCATGTACATGAGGTCGGGCGAGTCGAAGTCGCAGGCCGTGTAGATGTCCGGCCGGCCATCGAGGTCCAGATCGCCCACGCTCAGCCCCAGGCCGTAGGTGAAGTTCTGCACGTCGGCCGCGTAGGTGACGTCGGTGAAATGGCCGCCCTCGTTGCGGTACAGGCGGTCGGTGGGGGCGCGCTTTTCGCGCACGGCCTGGAACGCGGTGAAGTTGCTGAACTTGTGCAGGCGGTCCGGCGGTGTGTTCATCACGTACAGGTCCAGATCGCCATCACCGTCGTGGTCCACAAAGGCGGCCTGCGTGCTGTGGGTGGTGTCCGCCACGCCCCAGGCATGGGCACGCTCGCTGAAGCTGCCGTCGCCGTTGTTGAGGTAAAGGAGGTTGCGCGTGAGCGCCGTGTCGCGCGATGGGCCGCTGCGACACACGTAGATATCCAGCCAGCCATCACCGTTCACATCGGCCATGGCCACGCCGTTCCGCCAGCCCGCGCCGGCGAGGGGGCCGATGGCTTTTGCGGTGATGTCCTCGAACTTCAAGCCGCCCAGGTTGCGGTAGAGCCGGTCGGGCACCACGTTGCCGGTGAAGTAGATGTCCGGCAATCCGTCATTGTCGATGTCGCCCACGGCCACACCGCCGCCATTGTAGGCGTACACGTAGGTGAAGTAGTTCAGCTCCGGGGTCTCGTTCAGCGTGTTCGCGAAGGTGATGCCGCTCTCATCCGCAGGAACGGCGCGCAGGAGCGGGCCCGTGGCAGCAGGTACAGTGACACGCTGCGCATCCCTGTCACATGCGATGAGGGCAAGGGCGATGAGCGGTGCGAGCGCAGGAGTGGAAGGTCTCAACATGGATGATCAGGGCAGGGTGGCCATCCCTTGGGGCATGGCGTTCAGGGTGAAGACGGAGAGCGGCGCGTTGTTGCTGGCCACGAAGAAGACGGGAGAATGGCCGCTGCGTTGCACGAGCCTCACATCGCGCACATCGTCCCAGGCGAAGAAGCCGCTGCGTGCAATGCTCCACGGGGTGAAGTTGCCTCGGCCATCGCCTTCCAGCACCAGACCGGTGCCAGCATCGTAGCGGATGGTCTCCACCTCGGCGCCCCAGTGGTTGCCGGCCACCACCAGGTCGGGCTTGCCGTCACCGGTCACGTCATGCACGGCGATGCCCATGATCGGGGCGGCCTGCGCGAGCATGGGCAGGTCTCGGCGCACATAACGGCCATTGCCCTGGTTCAGCAGCACACAGCTCATCATGTTGCGCACTTCCAGGTGCAGCGCATTGCCGAGCTTTTCGGGGGTGTAGATCGTTTCCAGGCTCGCGCGCGCGAAGGCGTCATACGTGGGGAATCGGTCCAGTATCATGGGGCATTGCTGCGAGGAGCATTCGCGTCCGCGCACGGGGTAGCGGATGCCGTCCTGGTCCTTCGCCAGCACGATGTCCCCGCGCCCGTTGCCATCAAAGTCGTTCCAGTAGAGGTGCAGGGGCTTTTCCGGTGTGCCATGGAACTTGTTGTTCCAGCCGATGTTGCCGGCTACGAGGTCCTCATCGCCGTCGCCATCCAGATCGGCGGCCACCAGGTTCCACCACCAGCCTTGTGTATCGGTGAGACCGGTGGTTGTGGTGGCATCGGTGAAGCGGCCGCCCTGGTTGGTGAAAAAGGTGAGGGGCATCCATTCACCGGCGAGCACGAGATCCGGGTCACCATCGCGGTCCATGTCGGTGAAGCAGACGGCGGTGACCAGTCCGGGTTGCATGAGGCCGGGCGCGTTTTCGGCGGTGGCGTCGGTGAAGCGGCCGGTGCCATCGTTCACCAGCAGGTAGCTGCGGGGCGCGCGCGGGTACTGCCCGGGGGTTATGCGGCCGCCGATGAAGAGGTCAAGGTCGCCATCGCCGTCAATGTCGGCAGTGGCCGCGCGCAATGCGCTGGTCTGCAACGGTGGAAGTGCTTCTTGCGCATGGGTGAAGCGTCCGGCACCTTCATTCCGATAGAGCCGTGCATGGTATTGATCGAAGTAGAGGTCCACCTCGTTGCTTCCGCTCAGCACGAGCAGGTCCTGGTCACCATCGCCATCCACATCCAGGAAGAGCGAGCCCATGTCTTCGCGGTCCTTGTGCTGCTCCCAGGGTTGGGAGGGGGCGGGTGCGAAGCGGCCGTCCGCGGTCTGGAGCAACAGTGTTCCCCGCTGGCCACGGGCACCCCCCACGTACACGTCGTCGCGGCCGTCGCCGTTGGCATCGCCCACGCCGAGCAGTGGTCCGTTGCGCGACTGGCGGTGGGGCAGCAGCACCTCCACGGCGAAGTCATCGTAGGCGTTCTCCGAGTGCCGCACGTTCGCACCAAGCGCGTCGGCTGCCTGCACGAGCAGCGGCTTGAGCGCAGGCAATGGAGGTGCGGTCGTGGCGCCGTCGCGCTTCACATCGATCACTTGTCCGGCAGCCACATCACGCAGGGTGCTCACCATTCCACCGGGCCAATGCACCTGCACCTGGTCGGCGCGCGCGTGCGGTCCGAGCCCGAAATGCAGGATGCTTTCCACGCGGCTCTGGAAACCGCGCGTGGGTTGCAGCTCCTGCACCTGTGTACCGGCAGGTGTGGTCACGTGCACGCGGGTGAGCATGGCTTGTGCGCCATCCGATCCCTGCAGCCTAACGCGCAGCCAGTTGCCGCGTCCCTGCTGCACCGCGCGGTTCTCATACACCAAACTGGGCTCGTCAATGTTGCTGATCACCAGGTCCAGGTCGCCATCGTTGTCCAGGTCGGCGTAGGCGGCGCCGTTGCTGTTCATGGGCTGCGTGAATCCCCATGCCGCGCTGGAATCGGCAAAGGTCAGCCGCGCGAGGCCGGCGCTGTCGGCGCCCGCATTGCAGAAGAGGTAGTTGCGCAATTTGGTGGCGGGGATAAGCGCGAGGAGCTGGTTGGCGTCCATCGGTCTGCGCTCGGCGTTCAACTTTTTCAAGGTGTTGCTGAAGTCGTTGTCGCGCATGTCGCGCTTGTAGCCGTTGGTCACCAGCAGGTCCTTCCAGCCGTCGTTGTCCAGATCGGCGAAGAGGGGCGCCCAGCTCCAATCGGTCTTGCTCACGCCGGCCATCTGGCCCACCTCGCTGAAGGTGCCGTTGCCGTTGTTGCGTTGCAGGGTGTTGAACATGTACTGGTGGTGGTAGCCGGCCTCCACGGTGGCGTTGAATCGTTTGGGGTCCATGCCGCTCATGTTCTTCTTGCTGCGCACGTGGTCCGCGCTCACCATATCCAGCACCATGATGTCCATGAGGCCGTCATTGTCGTAGTCTGCCACATCGCATCCCATGCCGAAATTGCTGATGTGCCGGGTGCGTTGCAGGACCTCATCGCGGAACCGGCCGGGTGCGTACTGCATGTACATCTTGTCCGGCTCGATGTAGTCGTTGGCCACATAGAGGTCGGGGCGGCCATCCGCGTCCAGGTCGCTGGTGGCCACGCCCAGTCCGAAGCCCATGGACCACAGGCCGGCTTCTGCGGTGATGTCTGTGAAGCGCACGCCATCGTTCCGGTAAAGGCGGCTGCTGGGTGAGCGGCGGCTGCGGATGAGCTCCTGTACCTCCGGTATGGAGAGCGTGGTGCGGCCTTGCAGCGGTGTGTTCAGCACGAAGAGGTCCAGGTCGTTGTCTCCATCCAGGTCGAAGAAGAGGGCCTGCGTGCTGCGCGTGGTATCGGCGATGCCCAGCGCGGCGGCCTTCTCCAAATAGGTCGGCAGCCCGTCCGGCCCGATGCCGGCGCACTCGAAGTACAAGTTCGTGCGGCGCTGCGGTTCCGGCCATCTTCCGGCACGGCACACATAAATGTCCAGCAGGCCGTCGTTGTTCACGTCGGCCATGGTCACCCCGGTGTGCCAGCCGTGATCGCCGGTGTGGGGCAGTACACGTTCGGTGACATCCTCGAACTTCAAGCCGCCGCGGTTCAGGTAGAGCTTGTCGCCCACGGCGCAGCCGGTGAGATAGATGTCCTGCAGTCCGTCGTTGTTCAGATCGCCAATGGCCACGCCGCCGCCATTGTACATGTATTCGTAGTTGAAGTAGTTCACGTCCTCGTTCTCCACCAGGGCGTTCACGAAGGTGATGCCGCTCTCTTCGGCGGACAGGGCGCGAAAGAGCGGGCCGGTGGTGGGAGATCCCGCTTCAGTTGGTGGGCTGTCTGAACTACAGGCGGCCATTCCAAGTGCCAGCAGCACGGACGCGCAAAGCGCTGGTCGGAAAGGGTGCGAAGTGGCGTATTTCATCCACGCGCAAAGTAAACCGCCAGCGCATGCTTCAGCGCACCAGTTCGTCGAAGAAGGTGATGCCGTTCTCGTTGTTCACGCTGATGCGCGGGATGTCATCGTAGATGCTCACCTTGCCGGTGACGCACACGCGCTTGTCCACCAGGTAGGTCTCGGGGTCGTAGCTGAAGTTGGGGCCGTTGTACTCCCAGATGGTGGCATAGAAATCCTGATGCGGATGCTGGCGATCGAAGTTGAGGTAGATGGCTTTCGCCTTCGCGGTCTTGCGGGAGCTCACCACGGTGCCGCACACGGTGACGGTCTTGCCCACGTGGTACTTGGCCTGCACGGTGTTGAATAGACCTTTGGGCAGCGGGGCCTTCAGCGGCTCCACCTCCTTGAAGAAGGGGTCGCCGGGGCCGTACCAGCTCTTGGGGTCGCGCATGGACTCGATGCGGGCCTCGATCTCATCGTCCAGTGCGTGAAAGAAGTCGAGGCCGGTGAGCTTCTCCACACTGTCAATGGGCACCGCGTAGCTGATCGTGGGGTTCTCATTCGCGCCGTTGCGCATCACGAAGGCGATGCCCTTCTTCTCCGGACCGTCCAGGTCGGCGACCACCTTGTAGAAGAGGCGCGGGATGCTGACCTCGTTCACGTGACCGGGGTTGTTCAATTTGGGCAGATCGGTTTCCAGCACGGGCCCGGTGACCACGTAGAGCCGGCGTCCGGTGTAGGTCACCGATCGGCGCACCCAATCCTCCAGGTCGGCCCAGCTTTCGCGGTTGAGCTCAGGCAGCTGCGGGCTCACGTTGCTGTAGTAATAGGTGGGATAGAGGGCCTCGTAAGTCCAGCGCATGTCGGCGCTGGGCACCAGATGCCCGCGGTCGTACCCGCTGTTCCAATAGTCGGCGGTCACGGCCGTGCCGGTGGGTACCAGGGGGTCCACTTTGAAACTGTCGATGCGGGCCAGCCCACCGGTGGCCACTTCGGGTGTTACGATGTGTGCCGTCCATAGGGCCTGCTCATGCGCTTCACTGTATACCAATGCGTGTGCGGCATGTTGGACCACCACTTCACCATCACGCAAGGCCGGCCATCCCCAGCGCTTCAGGTCATCACGTAGCACGTCCATCTTCAACCGGTCGATGCGCGTCTGCACCTCGCTGCGCTGCCTTTCCAACTCACGGGCCTGGTCGAGCAATTTTTGCAGCTCCTCATGTTGGCTGCGCGTGGAAAGGACAAGAAAGGAGGCGGCCAGCAGGTGCCAGGTGCGATGCATGGGGCTAAAGTAGCCGCCTCAGCGTGGGAGGCGGGTGGCCAGCTCCTGCAAGGCCTGTTCCAACAGATCGTGGCCGGGTGTGGCTGGCTTGGGTGCAGCTGGGGGCGCGGCCAGCACGGCCGCCACATCCACGTGCCGCTGGTCCTGCACCACGAAGCGGCCTGAGCTTCGGTGCAGGCGGCCGAGGTATTCCTGTTCGGCCTGGCCGGGTGTGGGCACCACCAACGCACTGCGGCCCAGGATGGCCAGGTCCATGAGCGTGGTGTAGCCCGTGCGGCTCACGATCAGGCGTGCGCCGATCAGGGCATCACGCAAGGCGTCGGCTTTCATGTGGCTCACGCGGCGCAGGTAACCCACCCAGCGGTCCTCCAACTTTTCGGGCTGGCCGAGCACCAGCAGGTGGCGGCCGCGCAGTTCGCTCAACTGGTCCATCAGGGCCTTCTCCAGCACGGTGCGTTGTGGTTCAGGACCGCTGATCACGGCCACCACATCATAACGATCCTCAGGTGCATGCACATCGTCCGGTGCAAAGCGGCTCATGGGCCCGATGTAGCGCGCATTGGCCGGCATGGGAGCCCCGTGGCTCAGTTCACCTGCAAGGCCCGGCGCTTCCGCCTCATCGGCCACCCAGCAGCGGTCGAAACGTTCGATCTGCTTGATGTTCAACCGGCGCAGCAGGCCTTGTGCGAATGGCGTGAAGGGGAATACCTGGTGGGTGATGATGACACTGGGCACCTCCGCTGTGCGTATGCCAAAGCGTTGATCGCTGATCACGGCATCGAAGCGCCGCACCTCGTGCAGCTTCAGGAACAGTTCCTGCTCCTCCTTCACGGAGCGCACCATGGCCGGCATCTGGCTCAGCATGGACCAGAACTGCGAGCGGCCCCGGCTGTAGTGCACGTCCACACCCGGTATGCGCGCCCATTCCAGCTCGGGGAACTCGCCACGCAGCATGGCCAGCGGGCCGCGGTCGGCGCCCACCACGGGGCGGGCACCCAGGGCCAGCAGCCGACGGATGATGGGCACGCAGCGGGTGCCATGCCCCAGCCCCCAATCCAGCGGGGCCACCAGGATGCGTGCGCCGTTGAACATCGGGTCAAAAGTGCGCAGCGAAGTCTCACCCCTGCGTTAAGGGTATGCAAGATCACACGCCGTTCTCCACGATCGTCAACGGCTATTTTCGCCGGCCCGTTCAACGCCAGGGTCCATCGTGGGAAAGAACAAGCTCGCCCGTTTTGCCGAGAACGCCACGTTCGCACACGTGGTGCAACCCACCTTCGAGGAACTGATGCAGGGCGGACTGCCTTTGCGGGGAAGATGGAAGAGCGCCTTCTTCCACCGGGAAGCGCCGCTCGTGCTGGAACTGGGTTGTGGGCGGGGGGAGTACACTGTGGGCCTCGCGCGCCTGCATCCGCAGCGGAACTACATCGGCGTGGACATCAAGGGGGCGCGCTTGTGGCGCGGGGCGCGCATCGCCAGGGAGGAGGGGCTCACGAACGTGGGTTTTCTGCGCACGCACGTGGACCACATCACCCATTGCTTCGGGCCGGCAGAGGTGGACGAGATCTGGCTCACCTTCAGCGATCCGCAATTGGAGAAACCCCGCAAGCGCCTCACGAGCCCCCTGTTCCTGGCGCGCTACAGGGAGATCCTCAAGCCCGGCGGCCTCATCCACTTGAAGACCGACAGCCCTGTGCTGTTCGAATACACCCTGGAGATGATCGCGGAGCACAAGCTGCCGGTGTTGGAGCAAAGTGCGAACGTGTACGCCGACCTGGTGAACAGGGTGTCCGCAGCGGAGCAGGCCGTGCTGAACATCCGCACGTACTACGAAAGCATGTGGTTGGAGGAGGGGAGGACGATCCATTACGTGCGCTTTGGGTTTTGAGGCCGGCAGTGCCGCAGTGGTCGCTCGCGGTCCGACTTGCATTCCTTTGTGGTCTCTGTGTCGCTGAGGTGTTCTTGCTTCCCCTCATTGCCTCATGTCCAAACGCCAGGTCATCAACGGAGCCATCCAACAGCGGGACTTCTTCGCCGACGTGATGGACGTGGTGCGACAGATCCCCCAAGGCCGGGTGACGAGCTATGGTGCCATCGCGAAATACCTGGGCGCGGCGCGCAGCAGCCGCATCGTGGGCTATTGCATGAACAACAGCCACGTGGTGAAGCCCCCCGTTCCCGCTCACCGCGTGGTGAACCGCAATGGCCTGCTCACCGGCAAGCATCACTTCCCCGCCCCTGAACGCATGCAGGAACTGCTGGAGGCGGAAGGGGTGAAGGTGAAGAATGACCAGGTAATGGACTTCGCCCGCCGATTCTGGGACCCGGCGCTGGAGTTGTAGGCCACCCGCTGCGCCATGTTCGCAGCGCTTTCGTTACCTTCATGCCCGAAGCCTTCGCCATGACGATCGAGATCATCCTGGACGATGCCGATGTGACCATCGATGTGCATCCCGGCCAGCGCTTGGTGCGCCTGGCATGGAAGCGCGCCGTGCCCGGTCCGGTGTATCGGGAGGTGCTCCTCACCCTGCTTGAAGTGGTTCGGCAACGCAACCTGAAGCTCTGGTTGAGCGATGGCCGCAGGATGGGCCCCATTCTTTATGACGACCAGGTGTGGACCATGAAGGAGTACACCCCGCAGGTGCTTCAGGCGGGTTTGGAGCGCATCGCCATCGTGAACAGCGAGGACGTGATGAACCAGCTGGCCGTGGACCGCATGGTGAACGCCACCCCTGCGGACGCGCCCTATGAGATCGCCTTCTTCCAGGATCCCGCCATCGGGCAGTTGTGGTTGATGGATCCCCGGCGCTCCGGGCCCAAGGTGGAGACTCCCAAGGAGGAACAGCGCTCCTGAACCCTTCGGTGCACGGCGGCGCTAGCTTTGCACCCCCCATGAGCATCTCCAGGGACGCCGTCCTCTCCGCCCTTTCCCGCATCATCGAGCCCGACCTCAAGAAGGATATCGTGACGCTCGACCTGGTGCGCGACATTTCCATTGAAGGCAGCACCGTGCGTGTGCATGTGGAAGTGAGCAACCCGGCCATGCACAGCCGCAAGCGCATGGAGGAGGCCGTTGCCTTCCACCTGAAACAGGTGCTTGGCCCTGAAGTGTCCGCGATCGCCAATGTGACCCCGTTGAGCGGCGAGCGTGGCAACCTGCGCAAGGTGCTGCCCGGTGTGAAGCACATTGTGGCCATCGCCAGCGGCAAGGGCGGCGTAGGCAAGAGCACCATCACCGCCAACCTCGCCGCCGGCCTGGCCGCGCGCGGCCTGAAGGTGGGCCTGGTGGACGCCGACATCTACGGACCCAGCATGCCGTTGATGTTCGATGTGGTGCACGAGAAGCCGGCCACGCGCGAGAAGGACGGCAAGCATTGGATCGTGCCGGTGGAGAGCTACGGCGTGAAGCTCCTCAGCATCGGCTTCTTCGCGCAGACCGACCAGGCCATCGCGTGGCGCGGACCCATGGCCACCAAGGCCCTGGAGCAGCTGATCAAGGATGCGGACTGGGGCGAGCTGGACGTATTGCTCGTGGACCTGCCGCCCGGCACTGGTGACATCCATCTCTCGCTCGTGCAGGCTGTTCCGCTTACCGGTGCCATCATTGTGAGCACGCCGCAGAACGTGGCGCTGATCGATGCCCGCAAGGGTGTGGGCCTCTTTCGCCTGCCCAGCGTGAACGTGCCCGTGCTCGGCATCGTGGAGAACATGGCCTGGTTCACCCCGGCCGAGCTGCCGGAGAACAGGTACTACATCTTCGGTAAAAGCGGTGCGCGCGCTCTTGCCGGGGAATTGGACGTGCCCTTCCTGGCCGAAGTGCCGCTGGTGCAGAGCATCCGCGAGGCCGGTGATGTGGGCCGCCCGGCCGTGCTGCAGGGTGATACCCCTGCTGCCAGCGCTTTTGCCGACCTTTGCGCCGCCTTCCAGCAGCGGCTGTCCGTACTGGAGAAGGCGTCAACGTCCGTTACCGCCTGACCATGGACCCGAAGGAAACGATCGAACGCATCGAGGCCGCCCTGGCCGACCTGCGGCCCTTCCTCGCAGCGGATGGCGGTGACATCACCCTGGAGGAGGTGACCACTGATGGCATCGCGCGCGTGCGCCTGCATGGGGCCTGCACCAACTGCGCCATGAGCCCCATGACCATGAAGGCCGGAGTGGAGGATGCCATCAAGCGCGCCGTGCCCCAGATCAAGGCCGTTGAAGCGGTGAACATCGGTGTGGTGGCCTAGCCCCTGAACTTCCCGGTCCATCCGTTGTTCCTTCCGGAAGCCGTGACCCACGTCACACCCACCGTGCACCCCTCGGCTACCTTTGCCGCGTAATTCCAACATGGAGACCCCCACCCGGACCAAGGCCGTTCAGGAGCTCAGCAATGTGGTGATCCTCTTCGCTGGCGACAGCGGCGACGGCATCCAGCTCACCGGCAGCCAGTTCACGGACACCAGCGCCCTCTTCGGCAACGACGTCAGCACCTTCCCCAATTTCCCCGCGGAGATCCGCGCACCGCAGGGTACCCTGGCCGGTGTGAGCGGGTTCCAGCTGCACTTCGGCAGTGTGGAGGTGTGGACTCCCGGCGACCAGTGCGACGTGCTGGTGGTGATGAACGCCGCCGCGCTCAAGGCGAACCTGGGTAAGCTCAGGAATGGAGGCACCATCATCGCCAACAGCGACGGCTTCGATGCGAAGAACCTGCGCCTGGCAGGCTACATCGACAAGCAGGACCCGTTGACCGATGGCTCCCTGGCCAACTTCAGCGTGCATGCCGTGGATGTGACCAAGATGACCCGCAATGCCCTTGCGGACACCGCGCTGGGCATGAAGGAGAAGGACCGCTGCAAGAACATGTTCGTGCTTGGGCTCATCAGCTGGATGTACAGCCACGGCCTGGAAAGCGGTGAGGCCTTTCTAACCAAGAAGTTCGCCGGCAAGCCTGAGCTGATCGATGCCAACCGCAAGGCATTGCTCGCAGGCTTCCACTACGGCGACACCAGCGAGACCTTCACCACCCGCTTCGAGGTGAAGGCCGCGCCCATGCCCAAGGGCAACTACCGCAGCATCACGGGCAACCAGGGTACTGCGCTGGGCCTTATCGCTGCTGCGCAGAAAGCCGGCCTCGAACTTTTCTACGGCAGCTATCCCATCACCCCTGCCAGCGACATCCTGCACGAACTGGCTCGCCACAAGAATTTCGGGGTGAAGACCTTTCAGGCGGAGGACGAGATCGCCGCGATCTGTTCGGCCATCGGTGCCAGCTATGGTGGTGCGCTCGGTGTCACCGCCAGCAGTGGTCCGGGCATCGCCTTGAAGACCGAGGCCATGGGCCTGGCTTTCATGCTGGAGATCCCACTGGTGATCGTGAACGTGCAACGCGGCGGCCCGAGCACCGGCCTGCCCACCAAGACCGAACAGGCCGACCTCTTCCAGGCCGTGCATGGCCGCAATGGCGAAGCGCCGATCCCCGTGATCGCCGCCAGCACGCCCATCGATTGTTTCGACATGGCCTTTGAGGCGGTGCAGATCGCATTGGAGCACATGACGCCCGTGATCCTGCTCACCGATGGCTACATCGCCAACGGCGCCGAGCCCTGGCGCTTCCCGCAGGCGAAGGACCTGCCGGCGATCAAGCCTCCCTTCGCTGCACCGAAGCAGGATGGTGACGCGGAGAAATTCCTGCCTTACCTGCGCGATGAACGCGGTGTGCGCCCGTGGGCCGTGCCGGGTATGAAGCGCCTGCAGCACCGCATCGGTGGCATCGAGAAGCAGGACAGGACCGGTGACATCAGTTATGAGCCGCTGAACCATGAGCTGATGGTGCGGCTGCGCGCGGAGAAAGTGGCGCGCATAGCGGACCGCTTCAAACCCATCCGCCTGGACAGTGGCGCGCCGGAAGGTGAGCTGCTGATCGTAGGATGGGGTTCCACCTATGGTGCCATCCGCACCGCTGCACTGGAGCTGCAACGTGAGGGACGCAGCGTCTCGCACGTGCACCTGCGCCACCTGTTCCCCTTCAACAAAGGCCTGGGGCCGCTGCTGAAGAAGTTCAACAAGGTGCTGGTGCCGGAGATGAACACCGGGCAGCTGCGCCAGCTCATCCGCGCCGAGTTCCTCGTGGATGCCCGGGGCTTGAACAAGGTCCAGGGCCTGCCTTTCACTGCAGCGGAGATCAAAGCCGCCGCCATCGAACTCCTCAAGCCATGACCACCGCCAACGAAGTGATCAACGGCAGCAATGCTCCTGAAAAGCTGGATTATGCGTCCGACCAGGAGGTGCGCTGGTGCCCCGGGTGTGGCGATTACAGCATCCTGAAGCAGGTGGAGACCGTGCTGAAGGAGAAGGGCCGGCCCAAGGAGGAGATCGTCTTCATCAGCGGCATCGGCTGCAGCTCGCGCTTCCCGTATTACCTGGACACCTATGGCATGCACAGCATCCACGGCCGTGCGCCGGCCATCGTCAGTGGTCTGCGTGCCGTGCGGCCCGAGCTGAGCGTGTGGATGATCACCGGCGATGGGGATTCGCTCAGCATCGGTGGCAACCACCTGATCCACCTGCTGCGCCGCAACGTGGATGTGAACGTGCTGCTCTTCAATAACGAGATCTACGGATTGACCAAGGGGCAGTACTCGCCCACCTCGCCGGAAGGTGCGGTGACCAAGAGCACGCCCATGGGCAGCGTGGACCATCCCTTCAATCCGCTCGCCTTGTGCAAGGGTGCCGATGCCACCTTCATTGCCCGCGCCATGGACCGCGACCCCAAACACCTGCGCGAGGTGCTGCTGGCCGCCGATGCGCACCGCGGCACCAGCCTCATCGAGATCTATCAGAACTGCAACGTCTTCAACGACGGTGCCTTCGAGGTCTTCACCGAGAAGGCCAGCAAGCCCTTCCACACGCTCTTCGTGGAGCACGGCAAGCCGCTCGTTTTCGCCAATGGCACCAAGGGCGTGAAGCTGGATGGCATGAAGCCTGTTGTCGTTGACCTTTCTGACGGCACGACCGCGTTGGATGATCTCTGGATCCACGATCAGCATGACGGCTTCAAGGCGCCGATCCTCATGCGCCTATTCGACGACCCGCGCCTGGAAGGCGCGCTGCCGCGTCCCTTCGGGGTGCTTTACATGCACGAGCGGCACACCGTGGAGAGCAAGATCAACGAACAGGTGGCGCAGGCGGTGGCGAGGAAAGGCAAGGGCGACCTGGACGCCTTGCTGAGGGGGGAAAGGACCTGGACGATCGGGTGAGGGACCGGTCCGCCAGCTTCAAGCCGGTGGGACTTTCATCCGTTCGGTTCATTCCTCCCCTACGAAGCGCACATCAACGGACATTTTCGCGGCTCTTGGACGGCCGTTGGTGATCGCCGGTTCCCACCTGGGCATGTCCCGGACCAGTTGACGCGCGACTTTATCACAGCTCCAGTGCAGCGGTTTGGCCACCTGTATTTGGGAGATCGAGCCGTCCACGTTCACCCAGAAGTGGACCTCGACCGTTCCCAGAATGAAACGCTCGAACGGATCGACCGGGCTGCGTTGTGAAACTGTGAGGTACTTGTCCATGGCCATCTTGCCACCGGGGAAGCGGGCTGGCCTGTCCGTTCTCACCTGCAGGCGCTCGCGTTCACGCAGCGTGTCGGGCAGGCTTGCACAAGGGAACACCACGGGGAGCAGTGCACGATGCAATGCGGCACGTGCGGCGTTCGACGTGCGGCGCCGGGCATCCTTAATGGACCACAACTGGTGGCTCGTGAGTTCCAGCATCCGGTCGGCAAGCGCGTTGTCGGCGGCGCTGAACAACCGCCGCAGTTGGTGTTCATCGGTTTCATGCATTTCCAGCCTGATGTGGGTGCTGTCCCCGGTCTCACGGCGGTAGGCTGCGAACGGACGATCACCCTGCATGCCCATGCAGAAAAGGTCGTAACGAAGGGCGGAACTTCTGTTGGAGGTGAAGCGGCCATTGACCCCGTCCATTCGTTGGTAGCTGTTCAAGCCCTGCGGGATCAGGTAGGCCTGCAGCTCCTCAAAGACCTCCGCGTTCACGACGTTCACCACGACTTCCTTGTATGTGATCACGGCCTTGCGGCCGGTGTTCGGGTCCCGGTATTCCATGGATGACCTGTCCGCAGTGGCCTGGAACACGGCCCGGTCCACATTCCACCAACCGGGGTTAGTCACCCGCACTACATAGGCCGTGATCGGGGGCTCACTGGAAGGGCCGGTCTTGTTGATGCCCAGTTGCCTGCACGCCTCAGCCAGGTTCGCAGCGAATTCCTTCTGGAAGAGTTCTGCCTGCTGGCGCTGTTCGGTCATGCTGTGCCGGGTGCGTCGCTGGTCGCTCTGCTGGTCGTGACGAACTTGTTCGTCCCAGAAGTGCTGGTGTGTCCTTCTCGCTGCTTCGGCACCGGCCCGGCTCCATGCTTCGTAGACCTGTCGCAGACGAACCGCAGCATCCGGCGGCAGGGCCACCTGGCCGACGTTCTGCCTGGCAAAGCCAGAGAAGACAGCATGGCCCATCCGCGCCACCTGCATGTCCAGCACGCTCAAGTCCGTGTTCAGGTTCTGCACATACAGGTCCAGCACGGCGTTGTCACAGGTGCGGTGGATCTCGCGCATGCGCTCCTCGAACTCGCGTGTGGCGAGGTTGGTGCCATTGAAGCGTTCGTTCCAGATCGCCCTCACCCGGGCCGGTGAAACGCCACAAGGGATGAAGGGAGCACTGCTGTCGGTTGGTGCCCCGGTCGCCAGTTCGCTCCATTGGGCATTGAATGCGTTCACGGACATCCCCACGCCTGCCATGGCCACCGGTGCTGATGATGGCAACACGCGTGTTCTGGCCCCAAGCGCAGCAGGTCCGCACTCGAACGCCGCATACAAACTATCGGTGTAAGCCTTGTCCGTCGCATCCTTACCCAGCACCGCCACCTTCGCCAGGAATCCCGGTGGGTGGAAGTCCAACGTGGTGATGTCCACCGGCACCAAGGTGCGTGGCAGCGGTTTCGGATCGCGCCAATTCACCACACCTTCCTCGGTCATCGCGCCTTCGTAGAGCATCATGCGCGGGTCTGCCTGGTCACTTGGCACCATCACCGTCAATGGCTTGAGGGGGTCGATGCCCACGCGTTGGCCGTCCACCTGTGCATCGATGTAGAACATGCCGCCGGTCTCAAGGAGTGTATCGCCGCTCATGGTGCTGAGGCCTGCCTTCATGATGTCCACGCCATCGATCGCTTCCAGCAGGGTGACACGCACCGGCCTGGCGATCACGCGACCCGCTTCGTCCACGAAAGCGCCTTGCGGGATGTCCAGCACCAGCCCGTTCGGGGTGAGCAATGTGGTGTCGGCCTTCGGGTCGATCATCATCACCAACGCAGGCAGACCGGTGCCAGTAGTGTCGTTCAAAGGGAGCCGTAGTTCAACCTGCACGGAAGCATCACCGGCCCATTCCGCCGAATGGCCGCTTTCCCTGGTCAGCATCCAACCGCCCACGGCAAGGATGACGATCACCGCTGCACCACCTATGCCCGGTGCCCACTTCCCGAACCTGTAGCTCCGGTAGGCCTTTTCCACTGCGGGGCGTAGCGCAAGGCGTTGCATGCCGCCGAGCAGGGCGCGTTGGTCCTCCACACGTTCGCGCAGTTCGGTGTGGGTGCGCATGCGCTCCTCGAAGGCGGCGCGTTCAGTGGCGTTCATTTCGCCGCGCAGGTAGCGGTCGGCGAGTTCCATCAGGTCCAGTTCATCGCGCATTTCAAAGCGCCGAAGCCTCGGCGAAGGTGTTTGGCTCAGATGTGTTTGATGGTTGCGATGGATCCCTGCGCGAGCAAGGAGCGATAGCGCTTACGGGCCTCCTCCAGGCACTTGTACTTCCGTGTCTTGGCGGCGCCCTCGCCCGCCAACCCGATGGCCCTGGCGATGCTGAGCAGTGGTTCATTCAGCAGATTGAAGCGTTTGAGAAGTTCCAGGCACGTGTCGCCCAAGGCTTGCAACGCGCGCTCGGCCATGGCGAAGCGCTGCTCCTGCGCAAGCAACGCAGCCAGGTCTTGTGGCTCTTCGGGCAGCGCCTCCAGTTCCTGCGTGAAGCGGCCCCTTCTGCGCAGCTCCTCCTGCCAGCGGTTGCGGCAGATGGCGTACAGGTAGGTACCAATGGAGCAGGTGAGCGTGAAGGTCTCGTCCTTCACCTTGCCGAGCAGGATGATCAGCGCGTCCTGGAACAGGTCCTTGGCATCGGCGCGAGTGCCGCCGCGGCTGCATACCATGCGCTCCACCTTGGGCAGGTGGGCGTAGAGCTTCACCAGGGTCTTGTGCGTGTCGCCTGTTCGCAGTTGGCTGATGATCTCCTTTTCGTTCATTGGGGGGGCGGTACTACACTTGATGGGTGATCAACGGAAAGGTGACCTTACAATGTATCCGGGATCACCTTGCGGGAACTGGAGCTCTGCGTTGGTCTGGCAAGGTCTTCTTCCATCGTGGCAGAAAGCTGTTGTTGAAGTTGAATTGCAGCCCCAGGCTCACATTGTTCTCCAGCATGTACAGCTCGCGACCCAGGTTGATGCTGTGCACATACTGGATCTGGAGTTTCACCGCCCGCCCACCTAAGCGCATCAAGAACCCGGGCTCCACCATGCCGCGCGCCTTGCCGAAGTAGTGCACCAGGTCGGCGACGCTTTCAGTTATGCCAAGCGGTGAGTAGGTCGGGAACGATGGCAGATCATGGTCCACCAGCACGAAGCGGGTGGTGAAGGCGATGTCGAAGTTGCGTGAGGCATACCCGATGGAGGGTTGAGCGAACAGTCGCCACAAATTCAAGGTCTGGGAATCGTAGTTGGATGCACCACGACCCACCCCGGCATACCACTCCAGGGTCCAGTGCGGGTCCAGCTTGCGGAAGCGCCCGGCGCCCAGCTCCGCGAAACGCCCCGTGCCGTCGCCATGCCGTGAGGCATAGGATGCCAGGTTCAGCATAAGCCCCCAGTGGTCCGTGATGGCCCCGCTGAATTGCAGCTCCATGCCGGTGACCTCGGAGTTACCCATGTCCTCCGAACTGTTGCATACCGCCACCCGCACCTCCCCTTTCTCTCGCAGCAGGGGAACCTGGTGCATGTTGGGCATGTAGGCGTAGTGGGAGCAGGAGCACAGCAGGAGCAGAAAGGGTAACGACCCGGAGGAGAAGGTGAGGTGCGGTTTCATGGGTCCAGGGTGTTGTTCACCCCAAAGCAGCCCTGTTCCAGACCGGGTGTGGTGGCAGTTCGCGACCCGGCCGCAACCGGAACCGCGCGCATTCGCCAATGGGGAATGAGTCCCCCCTGGAGGTGGTCAGTGATCGCCGATCCAGTAGCGCCTGGTCCCGATGGCCGCATTTTTCGCCGATCTTTCTTGCTCAATGGATCGATCTTTACCGATCTTCACATCATGGACGCCAAATCCCTTCAGTTGGCGCTCTTCAAACAGGTGAAGGACCGGCTGCCGGGCCACCTGTCTTTGGCAGAGGAACTGGGCAACATGCTCGGTGTAAGCACGGACAGTGCATACCGGCGCATCAGGGGGGAGAAACTGCTCGACATCGGGGAGTTGGAGGTCGTGGCCATGCGCTTCGGGCTATCCGTGGACGCCATCATGGCCAACCGTGCCGGAGGCTATGTGTTCTCCGGCCGCTTCATCCACGAGGGTGAGTACTCCTTCGAGGAATGGCTGAGCTCCCTTGCCCAGCAGCTGGAGATGACCCTGCAAGGGAAGGAGCCGGTCTTCATCTTTCAGGCGAAGGACATCCCGCTCTTCCACCACTTCCAGTTCCCGGAGCTGATGCACTTCAAGTTCAGCTTCTGGATGCGCACCGTGCTTCATCTCGCGGGCTCGAAGAACCCGAGCCATGAACGCTTCGACCTGGATGATCGGGATGAGCAGTTGATGGCGCTTGGGCGCAAGGTCTACCTCACGTATGAGCGATTGCCCAGTACGGAGATCTGGAACGCCGAATGCCTGGTGAGCACCCTGCGGCAGATCAACTACTACCGGGAGACCGGCGCCTTCGTGAAGGAGGATCAGGCCCAACGGCTGTTCGACATGGTGCTGGAGATGCTCGATCACCTGGAGCATCAGGCCGCTGCGGGCGTGAAGTTCTCCCTGGGCGAATCGCCCGGTTCCGGCAGTGCCTCCTACATGGTGCACGTGAACGAAGTGTTGCTGGGCGACAACGCCATTTACGCCGGCAACGAGCGGCTGCGCATCGTGTACCTGAACCACACGGGCATCAACTACATCGGCACCACCGATGAGGTGTTCTGCGAGGGCACCTTCAACGCGTTCCAGAACATCATCCAGCGCAGCACGCTCATCAGCGCCACCGGAGAGAAGGAGCGGAAGCGCTTCTTCAACTACCTGCGTGCCGAAGTGGAGCGCAGGCGGCACTGAGCATTCCCTTCGCGCATGCGGTGTATTCAGCGACCGCTGTGCAACTTGCGCCCATGCCCAGCATCTTTCACCCCACCGACCTGACCGGCGACCGCGAGCAGGCCTTCCTGATCGCCCTGCGCCTGGCCGTTTCCGCACATGCCGTGCTCACCGTGATGCACGTGGCGGACAATGAGGAGGACGCCGACATGGGCGAGCTCCCCGGCGTGCGCAGCACACTGGCCCGCTGGGGCCTCATCGCCCATGCCGAGGACATGGAAGGATTCGGCGCCCTGCGCATGGGGGTGCGGAAGGTGGTGCGTGAAGGGCGCCGCCCGGTCCAAGCCTGCCTCGATCACCTGGACCGTCATCCCGCGGACCTCATCGTGCTTTCCACGAACCAGGGCCAGGGGCTGCTGAAGCGCAAGGTGGCCGAGCCGCTGAGCCGCAGCGCGGGCGCGCCCACCCTCTTCGTGCCCAAGGACGCCAGCGGACTGGTGGACCCTCGCACCGGCGAGGTGCGCATGCGGAAGCTCCTTGTGCCGGTGGACCGCAAGCCCGATCCGCGCCGCGCGGTGGAGGCGGCCATGCGCCTGGCCGAGGTGCTGGGCCTGAGCGGCGCGCATTTCACTCTGCTGCATGTGGGGTCCGCATCCGACGCGCCACGCATCGATGTGAACATGCGCGACGGATGGACCTTTGACCGCATGGAGCGCGAAGGTGATGTGGTGGGCACCATCGTGCGGACCGCCCGCGAGATCGATGCCGATGCCGTGGTGATGACCACCGATGGCCGCGATGGCTTCCTGGACGCCTTGCGCGGCAGCACCACCGAACGCGTGCTGCGCGAAGTGCACTGCCCGGTGCTTGCCGTGCCTGCGGAAGGGTGACCGCCCGCTTACTTCAGCAACACCATGCTGCCGCGCGCCACCGTGCGCCCATCGATCACCAGGCCGTAGGGATATACGCCGGCCATGCCGCGATGCTGGTAGCGGATGGTGTTGGTGCCGCGTTGCAGGTTCACCGGCATGCGGGCATGTTCACGGCCGCGTGCATCCCACACCACCACATGCGCGGTGCCCGCGGGCGGTGGCCCGTTCACCACGATATCGATGAAGGCGTGGTCCAACAGGGGATTGGGACGGCAGGGCAGGAGCTCCACCGTGGGAATGGCGGCGTCGGTCCGCGCCGCGATGCCCACGGCATTGCAATCGATCGTGAAGGGCAGCGGGTCCGGTGTGCCGGCCGGTGTGTCGGCATCGTTGCCCCGTGTGTACTCGCGTGAGAAAGGGCTGGTGATGCCGTTCGCGTCCACACCCGCCACGCTCACGGTGTAGCCCACACCCGCGATCAGGTCTGGGATCAGGAAGGAGGTGTCGCTGGTGAGGTACAGGGCGGTGAAGTCCAGGTTGGTGCCCCCACTGCGCACGCCAATGCGGTAGTGCGGCAGGTCATGTCCGGAGGTGATGGAAACGCGCAGGCCCGCGGGTTCGTCGTGCACGATGAAGGTCGGTGTCTCCGGCCCCAGTGCGAGCAGGGTGGCGGACATGCCGTTGATGAGCGCGTTGCGCTTCAGGTAGTTCAGGTCCACGTACAGGCTGTCGATCACGCTGTCGCCATTGGTGTCCACGCCGAGGATGTCGCCGCTGGTGTGCTGCCGGTCGGTGTAGCCGGGGTCGTCCACGCCGGCATCGCCATGTTCGTTGGCCGAGGTGAAGCGCAGGTTGCGGAAGCCATCGATGCGGAAGGGGATGTGATCGCCACCCCGGCCGGTGCGGTCCTCCTGGCCCATGATGCTGATGGTCATCGGCACGGCCACCTGGCTCTGCATCTTCTCCTGGTAGTACAGCTTCACCGTGCGGGCGAAGCCGCGGTTGGGCAGTGTGATGGCGCCGTTGGAGAAGAGCTTCACCTGCGTGCTGTCCACATGGCCGGGACCGGGGCAGCCCGGTGGCGAGGCGGTGTGGCCGCACACGATCCCACCCACGATGTCGTTGTTCTGCACCGCCTTGATGGTGATGCCCTCGTTCACGCAGAAGGTGGCCATGGCCTCGGCCCCGACCAGTCCCTGCTCCTCACCGGTGGTGAGCATGAACACGAGCGTATGTGTGAAGGTGTAGCGGCTCATCACGCGGGCGAGCTCCAGCACGAGCGCGGAGCCGCTGCCGTTGTCATCCATGCCGGGCGCATAGCAGGTGGGGTCGCAATTGTCCGCGCAGCGGCTGTCCAGGTGGGCTTCGATCAGCACCACGCGGTGGTCGGTGGTGCTGGATCCGGGCAGCACGGCCAGCACGTTGCGCCAGCCCAGCGCATCGCCACACACGCCTTCGGTGTCCTGGTAATCGAACTGCAGATAGGCGGGGATCAGGCGGTCCTCGTTCGCGGCGCTGAACTGCTGGAACTTGGTGTAGGCCCAGCGGCGTGCGGCACCGATGCCGGTGGTGGCGGACACGGTGTCCGAATAGGACTGGCGCGTGTGGAACTGGTCCAGGCGCTCCAGGTAGCTGCGCAACGAATCGGTGCGGAGGCGCTCGCGCAGTTCGCACAGGATCCGCGCGTGGTCGTCGATCACGGTGTCCGCTGCGTATGTCGCAGGGTCATGCAGGCCCTTCATCACGTGCAAGGCTTCCGTGGAAGTGCATTGGATGTTGTATACCACTTGCGCGTGCAGGTGGCTGCATGCGGAAAGGAGGAAGGGGATGAGCAGGGAGCGCATGAGGGGACGTTGGGGATGATGAAGGTAACGCTCGCCCTGCTGGGAGCATGTGAGCAAGCGTCAGCCGCGCAGGTGAGCGGGGATCACGCACACCGGAATGGGCTCCCACTTGTGCCGGTTCGCCGCGTGCATGCGGTCGTAAATGGCGAGCACCACGCGCTGGCGATCGGCGAGGTCACCGGGTGCCATGCCACGTGCGCGCAGGTCCATGGCCCATTCCAGTTCGGGGTAGCTGGCGCCGATCTGGTCCTCGTCGCTGCGGTCATCGCCCCACAGTCCATCCGTGGGCTTGGCCTCCATGATGTTGGGAAGGATGCCAAGTTCACGACCCAGCGCGTACACCTCGGTCTTGGTGAGGTCCGCGATGGGGGAGAGGTCCACGCCGCCATCGCCGTATTTGGTGTAGAAGCCCACGCCGAAGTCCTCCACCTTGTTGCCGGTGCCGGCCACCAGGTAGCGCTGGAGCCCGGCGAAGTAGTACAGGGTGGTCATGCGCAGCCGTGCACGCGTGTTGGCCAGGGAGAGCTGCAGGGCGCCTTCGCCATCCGGCTTCGGCAGGGCGGCAAGGAGCGCATCGAACACGGGTGTGAGCTGCACGGCTTCCGCGCGCACGTTGGGGTGCTGTTCGCGCAGCCAGGCGATGTGCTCCTGTGCCCGCACCACCTGCGCGTGCGCCTGGTGGATGGGCATCTCCACGCACAGGGTGGGCAGGCCGGTGCGGGCGCACAACGCACTGGTCACGGCGCTGTCGATGCCGCCGCTCACGCCCACCACGAAGCCCTGCTGCTGGTTCGCCTGGCAATAGTCGCGCAGCCAGTCCGTGATGTGGTCGATCACCCCGTTCGCGTTCATGCCCCAAAAATGCGAAGCCCCGTCCGGTGTGGAACGGGGCTTCGATGGAAAGTGCGGCGATCAGAAGAAAATACCAAGCGTCAGCTCCAGGTATTCGGCGAAGAGGCGCTGGGTCTGGTCGTTGTAGCTCACGTTGTCCAGCAGGTTGGTGAAGGCGCTGTTGTAGGTGACGCCCGCGATGAGGGTGGTGTGGCCGCTGAAGGTGTATTCCAGGCCACCGCCGATCACCACACCCACCTTCAACAGGTTCACATCATCCATCACATCCTCGTTGTCCAACACCTGGAAGCCGGTGGTGTACAAGCCGCTCGCGTCCAATACCGGGATCTCCTTGTCGGCCCGTGCCCGTACATTGAAGGCGGTGCCAATGCCCATCTGCGCGTAGTAGCGCATGTAGCCGATCTCGTTGGTCAGCATCTTGATGGTAAGCGGCACTTCGATGAAGCGCAGGTTGAGGTCGTGGCTCAACGGCCGGGTCAAGGTGGGTCCCGTGGGGGTCTCCTTGTAGCTGTAGTTCACTGTGAAACTGCCGCCGATGTTGTTCATAAAGATGCCCGAGCCCAGCATGTAGCGTCCGGTGGGGCCGATGGGGAAGTCCATCATCAAACCGAAGGTGAAGCCGATCTTGTTGCCGTCGCTCTCCGTACCGCGGGTGTCCGCACGCGTCCAGGAAAGGTTCGGAGCCAGCTTCACGCCGAAGCGCGTGATAAAATCATCATCCTGTGCGTGCAGTTGCGGAATGAACGCTGTGAGGATGGCCAGGGTCGCGAGGTGCTTCTTCATAGTTTTGGGCGCCCTTACCGGGCCGGTCAAAAGTAGAATGGTTCCGCTTCGCCCGGCAAAGGGCATTCCGATTGTCTTCCTCAGCGTGATGTTCGCCGCCTGCACGGGTGATGGCCCCGCCGTGGAGTCCGATGCGACCGAGGTGGTGCAGGCCGTTGACATCGTACGGCTCGACCAGGCCCTCTTCCAAGCACCTGTGCCGGAGTTGCGCCGCGTGAGCGACAGCCTGCGCCGTACACACCCCGGCATCTACCGCACCTACATCGAGGACATCCTGCAGGGCGCACCGGTGGACGACCCCCGCCTGCCCGTGGTGCTCTCCCGCTTCGTGAGCGACCCCGACTGGCGCGCGGCCCAACAGGCGGCGGACAGTGCCCTGGGCGACCTGGCCCGCGAGAAGGCGCTCTTCCGCACGGCCTTTGCGCGGCTGAAGGCCCATTTCCCGGACAGCCTGGTGCCGCGGCTCGTGGCCTACAACGCGGGCTTCAACTACGGCATCTATCCTGCTGACAGCATGCTCGGCTTCGGGGTGGAATGGTTCATCGGTCCGCAGCACCCGGTGATCGGCTACCTGGCCCCGGAGGATTTCCCCGCCTACGTGAAGGCCCGCATGACCCCCGCCATGCTCGTGCCATCCGCCGTGAAGGGCTGGCTGCTCGTGCACTACATGGGCGACGTGTCCGGCGAGGACCTGCTCGGCCACTTGGTGGCCACCGGCCGCGTGATGGCGCTGCTGGAGGAGCTGCTTCCCGGCGTGGACCCCAGCTGGTGCTTCGCCTTCACACCGGAACAACTCACGTGGTGCGAGGCCAACGAGTTCATGGTGTGGAAGGAGATGGTGGAGAAGGAGATGCTCTTCAGCCGCAAGGCGCAGGACATCGGGCGCATGCTCAACGACGGCCCCTTCACCAACGGCTTCCCGCGTGAAAGTCCCGGCCACATCGGCGAATGGATCGGCTACCGCATGGTGAAGGCCTACCAGAAGGCCCACCCCGGCCTCAGCTACGCGCAGCTCTTTGCCATCGACGACCCCCGCGAGGTCCTCAAATTCTACAAACCCCGCTGACCGCGCACTGCCGCCTGCCACCTGGATGCCTTGAGCCTTGTCCCTTGAATCTTGCCCATGCCCACTTCCGACATCCGCCTCTCCGTGCAGCTTGATGAGAACCGCGTGCCCGAGCGCATCCACTGGGAGGCAGAGGACGGCGGCCACCGCCGCACGAGCAAGGCGGTGCTGCTGAGCCTGTGGGACGAGCAGGAGCAGAACACCCTGCGCATCGACCTGTGGACGAAGGAGATGACCGTGGAAGAGATGAAGGCCTTCTTCCACCAGAACATCCTTACGCTGGCGGACACCTTCGAACGCGCCACCGGCGAGGGCCGCATGGCCGCACAGATGCGCGACTTCGCCGCCTACTTCGCCGAGCACATGCTGCCGGAATTGAAGCAGCCGCCGACAAGCTGAGCAACTGGGGTCGGTGATCCTTATGGAGTAGTGCTTATTCCGAGGCACACTTCAACAGCCAGCCATCACCGTTCCAAGGCATCATTCCTTGATGAATTTCCCCGCCCAGGGCGTGCCAGAGCGGTCCGTGTAGTGCAGGATGTAGAGCCCAGGCGGGTGCGGCCGCACGTCCAGCTCGATCTCAGTGCTTTGGCCGCCGGGTTGGAAGGTGCGCACCTCGCGGCCGGTGGCATCCAGCAGGCGGAAGGTGCCGTTGGGCGGTTTGGCGGAGCGGAAGCTGATGAAGAGCCTGTCCGCGGCGGGGTTGGGATAGAGCAGGATGTTGAGCTTGGGCTCGCCCGGCAGGCGCGGCTGCTCGGCGATGTGGTCGTACAACTGGCAGCCGGGCACCAGGCAGCCGAAGCTGTCCACGCGGATCACCCACAGATCTTGTTGGCCATCGTTGCATGAACCCGTGGCCACGATGCTGCCGTCGGGATCTTCAATGGAGTGCCGCAGCCAATGCACGCTGAAGCTGCCTTGGAGGGGTGGATGCTGGTAGGTGCGCATCCAGAGACTGTCGCCGTTGGACGCGAACTTCATCAGTACACCCATATAACGATAAGGAGGACCTTGCTCTTGGTAGATACCCGAAGCAACAAAAGCACCATCTGTCAACTCGACGACCGAGGAGAATGCGGCCTCCACTGCGGGTGCTCCGAACTGCTTCTCCCAAAGAAGGTTCCCCGATTGATCGATCCGAGCAGCATACAACTTCGTGGCGGTGGCGGAACCCGATTGATATGTAGCATAAGCGCCAACTACAAGAAGATCACCGCTCGTCGTTGATATCAAATTGGCCCAACCATCTCGATAAGGACCGCCAAGCAACAATTGCCATTGCTCCACGCCCAAGCTGTCAGTTTGGATCACAAGTCCATCGAAATCTTGGGTCGATACCCAGCGATGGCCTCCAAGAATGAAACCATGGTCGGGTGACCTGGCGATGGTATAGCCTTCCTCACGCAGAACATTCCCGAATTCATGAACCCACACGATGTTACCCATGGCGTCTTGTTTGGACAGAAAGAGCTGACCAGATTGGCTTCCATGCCACACGGAGCCACAGCCAAAGAACGCACCATTGAATTCCCTTACAGAAGCGCCGATCGATTCATCGTTTGCGTTAGGGAAGATCTCGACACTCCATAGGCTATCAAGTCCAGGTCCGATCCTCCAGGAGCGAGATGATAACCTTGAACCATCGTCAGTAGGTCCCAAGAGGATAAGTCCGCTATCAGTGGTAAGGGCAGGGCCATTCGCCCAACCTGGGAGACATGTCAAACTGTCTCTTCCCCAAGAGCGCAATTCCTGCGCATCCCCGTTCGCAGAGATCTCCGTGAGGCATACACGAACGAATGGATTCAACGTGTCGATGCCTGCCTGAACGATGAGGTACCCCGAATCCAGCTGACACACGAAGAAACCCATCTCATCATGCCCTTGCGCACCATGAAAGTCGTTGCGGGTGCTGAACTGCTGCCCCTCGCAGACCAGCCAGGAGCAGGCAGCCAAGATCGCTATGCAGGAGCGGACCATCATCGCTCAGCGAACGACCGTTACGGAAACTCCATCCAGTGAACCACGCCTGCCGAACAGCACCAAACGATAGAGCCCCGGGGCGTAAGCCCCCATGTCCAACTCGGAAATGAACGGACCGGAATACACGGGCGATCGCTGCAACTCCACCCCGTGCATGTTGTAGACGCCGACATATCCTCTGAATTCGCCCATTGGCAGGAAGGTCACGATGTTCAACCGGCCGTTGGTGGGGTTGGGCTGGGCGCGGATCAACCCCTTCTTCGACTTGGGCGCAGAAGCGAGTGACTCGACCATGCTTCGCTCCTCGCCCGGCAGGATCACCGGCTCCTCGAAGCCCAGGCCCAGGTGGCGGGCCAGCAGGGCGCGGGCCGTAGCGTGGCCGGGCAGGCTGTCGTTCTCCGCGATGGCCAACAGGGTCTGGTGCGCCTGTTGCACCAGCGTATCCGCGTTCTCCGGGTCCTGGGCGAGGGCCAGCACCACGCTCCATACGTCCGCCTCCTCATCGGCCAGGCCGTGTTCGTCCGGTGTTGCCACCCATGCTTCCGCCTCGGTCCATTCCCCGCGCGCGATCAGCAGGGCCAGCCGTTCCACCGGTGCGGCCGGCAGGTCCTCGTATTCCATCATGTACACCAGACTGTCCAGCGGAACGCTCGCCGTGTCCTGCAGCATCAGGCGCAGATAGTCGTGCCGGGCGCGCTCGGCGTCCAGCCGTAGGCTGCCCAGTTCCGCCTCGATCCAGCGCCGCCAGGGAATGTTGCCGGTCTGCCCGTCCTGCACCAGCTCGATGAAGGACTCGTCCAGCTGGCTGCGCTCCACGGCCAGCAGCACGTCCGGGCTCAGGGGGCTGTTGGCCAGCAGGGCCTCGGTGAGGTGCCAGGGATCCATGGCCGCGTCGCGCTGCACGCAGCGGATCAGTATGCCGTCCGTCACCTTGGGCGCGGCGGCCAGCAGGGCGTTGCGCAGGGTGAAGGAACTGATGCCGGGGTCCAAAACAAGCCCCAACAGGTAGTCTGTGTCGCCGCCGTCCACCTCGCCGTTGTACACCGCCTTCAATTGGGTCAAGGGGCCTATGGCGCCTGAGAA
This sequence comes from Flavobacteriales bacterium, assembly GCA_016788635.1. GTDB lineage: Bacteria > Bacteroidota > Bacteroidia > Flavobacteriales_F > PHOS-HE28 > PHOS-HE28. Next base: position 193,418 of record JAEUSU010000007.1, read on the forward strand.
GGTCAGGAACACACCGGCTGGTGCCATTTCGTTGCTCGTATGCTTCGGACAGGAAGAACCCGTTCCGTCACCAGCTTGGTATGAGAACGTTGTAGATTGAAGCACTACATGTGGAGGCAGTGTGGAACAGTATGGAGTGGTAAATTGATCGGTGTGGTGGAAATATGTAATGCCACTTGAAGAAGCATTGTTATGGTAAATGTCCGATTGATCCGCTCCTGGAGGACATTCGGGATAGAATCGATTACCAGCTGGTATGGATGTTGACCCTTGGTTCGCCGCAACGGCCGCTGTGCTCTTGGTCACAGCGGCGTCATAGAAGCAATCATCGGAGCCATCGGCATTCCCATACTGGTTGCAACGGAATTGCAGGCCGAAACCCTGGGGACTTCCGATAACACGGTTATTGCCCTGCATGATGCTGCCCGCATACAGCTTGTTGAACTTGTTGCGGTAGAATTCATTGGGAGTGAGGGTGCTGCCTTTCACGAGCAGGCCCACGTTGCCCACGGTGTTCACACCCGTGAACACATTGTCCTCCACTTCGTAGCCCTCGCAGCCGTTCAGGTACACGCCGTAGGGCATGGGCCAGGGCAGTATGCTGGCGTCCAGCGGCCAGGAGCCGTCGCCGGTGGGGATGGTGAAGGTGTTTCCGGTGATCTCGGCATTGAACACGCCGGTGAGTACCACGCCGCGGTCGTTGTTGGAGAAGGTGTTGTTGCGGATCCAACAGGGCTTCAGGCCGGTGGCATCACTGGCGCGAATACCGATGGTGAGCTGGTGGAAGGTGCTGCCCTTGGCGGTGAAGCGGGAATCGAGGGAGATGATGCCCGCCGGACGTTGTTTGGCATAACCAGCGTTCAGCGTTTCATCCAGGGATAGGGTGCAGTTCACGAAGTTCACACCGCTCACGCCATCCAGTCGTGCCATTTCGGAATAGGCCATGGCACCTTCATGTGCGGTGGCGGTCTTGGTGAATACCGTGTTGTTGAACTGGCACCGGTTGGCCTGTTCGCTTCCGTTGTGGATGTTCTGGTAGGGCTTCAGCCATACCGCTCGGCCGCAGTTGCGGAAGGTGCCGCCCGTGGTGGACGTGATGATGCCGCCGGAGGTCCCGGGCACGAAATGGCCTTGGGCATCGGTACCAAAGGCGCGAGCACCCACCAGCGCGTGCTCGATGGTGCCCCCGTTCATCAGCCGCAACACGCCCTGGTTGGTGGCGGGTATCTGGGATTGGCCGGCCACGCCCCACACGTCCACCCCCCACCATGCCTGTTCGCACCGGTTGGTAAGCGTGCCGCCATCCATCACCACGGCCGCTCCGGGGTCCACCACCAGCCGGCCACCTTTCGGGAAGTAGGCGGTGCCGGTAATGGTGAGCGTGGCGCCGCCGAGCACACGCAGGTTGCCATGCACGAACTCATCCCCGCTCCAGGTGGTGTTCACAGCGATCTGTTGGGTGTGGGCATAGGTTTCTGTCATAGGTAACAGATCGGCCTGCCATACACCCCGTCCGAAGGTGGCTGCCATCAGTTTGCCTGTGCAGTTGTTGATCCGCAGTTCAACTACGCGGATATTGGGTACGTCGCCGTATCGCGCCCAACACGACATGGCGTTGTCCTTGAAGTACACACCTGCATCCGTTGCGATGTACAGCCGGTCAGCGGTGCCGGATTGGTACACGATGTTGTTCACCGGAAGATCGGCAAGGGTGCCCAGAGGATCGTCGTTCGACCAGGTGCTTCCGCCATCCTCCGAGCGGTAGACCTTCACCAACGGATCATACCCTGTAAATGACAGCCAGACCCGATCCGCGTTCCGTGGGTCTACAGCTATGCCAGTGATGATGGGCTTCGCAATGGTGCCCACACTCATGTCCGGTAATCCCGAGGTGATGTCGAAGAACCGATCCACGTTATAGTCTCCGTCGTTCCCGCCGGTAATGGACTTCATGAGCTTGGGCTCCAGATTCCAGGTCTCAAGACCGGCATTGTCCACGCCACCCTGGGTCACATAGATCACTTGGGGGTCGCTCTCGGCGATCGCTACCTCCTTGAGTTGTCTCTTCCACATAGGGGTGAGCGAGGGATCCTTGCTCACATCGGATTGCAACTTCCAAATATCCGTTGGTTGATCACCTGTGCTGGGTACGTCCTTGATCCGCTCATAGAGTTCGGTGAAGCACATCCAGGGACCATTCAAAGCGGGATGCTCCACAACTTGGAATGTCCTGGAAAGCATCACGACTTCTGGTGGCGCTTCGACCTCATCCACTGGTCTGTAAGGGTTCTCCTCGTGGTTGGCGTTCGCTGGGTAGTCATGGCGCTTCAGAGACCCCTGATTCACAATGAACGCGCAGTTCCTGGAGCGTTGATCGAGAACTTGTGCACCGTAGCCATCGCCACCCCCCACGTTAGTCCATACGCGTTGTCCTCCTACCCGTCTGTGTACATCAGTCCCCGTATCCTGGCTACCAATGATGACGACGTCTTTTTCAATCCCTGAAGTACGAAAACGCCAGATCGTCTTCACTGCCAGTCCATTGTTGCGGAACTGCCAATCGGTGGTCTGTGCCACGCTGCCGGAGATCGTCTTTGCGCTGATCCCTCCATCATGCCCGGCGAACAATCTGGGGTTGGCCACATTGGGCTGGAACGTGAGCGCGTGAATGTCCGCATGGCAGTTATAGCCAGCGGAGACGCCATACGCTGATTCATCGGTGAACCCGGGTCCCACAGTGATATCCCTGTCACCTTTCACTTTGGTGTACCCGAAGAAGACCATTTTGGCATCCACGGGAGACACGGCGATAGGCATCCATGTCGGGGAGATCTGATTGAGAGCATCAGGGCTGTACTCCTGTGTGTTCGAATTGAAATTGAGGGGTGTGCTTTGAGAGTGAAGCAAGGACCATGATGCCCCGTCGAAGCGATAGATTTGGCAAACCACATTACCAGGATAATTCACATTCGATTGATCGGCACATACGAGGTAGGCATACACGTAAGCTGGCTCGGCAGGAGTAACGGCCAGATTGATGCGATCCACTTCAAAGCCGGTCAATGCGTCCAGGTCCAAACCCGTACCCGGTCCCGTCATACTCTGCCACGTCACCCCTTCATCATCCGACATGTAGATGTCCGTGCCACCGGCGTAGAGGGTGGATGCGTCGCCAGGTTTGAACTCCAGGCCGCGTATATCCAGCGAGGTCATGGCAATGCCACTGCTTGTGTTCTGCCATGTTGGATCGGGGGCCAGAGCATTCGAACATTTGTATACACCCAGTGAGGTGGCCACGTAGACCTTGTTCCCATCTGTGGGATCGGATAAGATCCTTCTGGTCGTTCCTCCATCGTTGAAATCGCTCAGAAAGCCATCATTGATCGGATGCCATGTAGCTCCCCGGTCCAAGGACCGGTAGATCCCGATCGTATAGATCGGATTGATGAGCGCCGTATTCGACTCCCATTGAGGGAATAGTCCACCATCTGCATGGCCGGTGGAAATGAACAGATGGTCGGAGTTGAGATGGTCCACTGCTACATCCGCCACGCAGGTCAAGGGTAAATGATCGGTGTTCACCACTGCCCAATTCGTGCCGTCGTCATCACTACGCCATAAACCGCCGAATGAGGAAGTCGCATAGACGGTGGTATTCGTGGTGCCATTGTACTGGGGGTCGAAGGTTATGCGGTGGATCTGGCCTACACCCCTTGCCCCGGTTGCCAAAGACCCCTCCGGCTGGCCCACAGGTCCGATCATCTCCCATTCAACATTTGCGTCTGGACAAGAGCCGGAAGCAGAGTGGTGAGAAATGGCGTAGGCGGTAATCGCCTGTGCCGCAACGCGAAAATCACCATGAGGCCACAACCGGCTACCCCATTCAAATGCGGCTCTGTCGTACATTTTGGCATGACCGCTGCGCGGAACGGGATCCACGATCGGATGCAACGCATAGTACGCACCCAAGCGGTCGTGAAATGGCATTGCGGGTGGAGTTTGGGCCTCTGCGATCAGGTTTCCGAAGCCAAACGCCAGCATGAGGATGCAGAGCTTGAGCATGCTGATGGGGGGTATCAATTGAACCGACAGCCTCCACCAACCCACGCCACAGATGCCAATATAGCACTGCTCTTGGTGAATGGTAACGCTCAACCCCGCGATGCCGCCCGCTCAGCGTGGTTCAGTGACGAGTAGTGCACAAAGGCGCCTACTTCGCCGAGCACATGCTGCCGGAGCTGAAGAAGCCTTAGGTCGGGCGCGCTACGCGGAACCCCATCCGGCATTCACCTCGGCGATGAAGGCCAGCAGTTCCTCCCGCCCTTTGCCCGTCTCCACGCTGCTCAGGAACATCATCGGCACTTCCTTCCAGGTCTTCTTCAGCGTGCGGCGGAAAAGCGCCACGTGACTTTCCACCTTGGGCATGGAGAGCTTGTCCGTTTTGGTGAACACGATCACGAAGGGGATGCCCTCGGTGCCGAGCCAGTGGATCATGTCCAGGTCGTTCTGCTGCGGCTCCAGCCGGCTGTCCACCAGCAGGAACACGCATTGCAGGTTCTCCCTCCCGCGCAGGTAGGCGCGGATCATGCGTTCCCACGCGGCGCGTTCGTCCTTGCTGATCTTGGCGAAGCCGTAGCCGGGCAGGTCGGCCAGCAGCCAGGGTCGCGCATCGGTGAGCGTGCCTTCCACGCGGAAGTGCTCCACGTTGCGCGTGCGGCCCGGCGTGTTGCTCACGCGCGCCAGCTTGTTCACCCCGCAGAGCATGTTGATCAACGAGCTCTTGCCCACGTTGCTGCGGCCGATGAAGGCGTACTCGGGAAGCGTGGGCTTGGGCCAGTGCTTCGCCTCGCGTCCGCTGCCGAGGTGTTGGGCTTTGAGGGTTTTCATGGGGAGTGACGAGTGGCGAGTACAGAGTGACGAGTACAGAGTGGCGAGTACAGAGTGGCGAGTACAGAGTGACGAGTACAGAGTGGCGAGTACAGAGTGGCGAGTGGCGAGTACAGAGTGGCGAGTACAGAGTGACGAGTACAGAGTGGGGAGTGACGAGTACAGAGTGGCGAGTACAGAGTGGCGAGTGGCGAGTACAGAGTGGCGAGTGATGAGTTGCGAGTGGCGAGTGGGCCTGCACACAGGACCTACTCACCACTCGGGTCTCGCCATTCATCTACTCCCCGCTCAAGGTCTTCTTCAACCACGGATCCACGATGGCGATGAACTGCTCGGGCTGTTCCATCATGGCCGCATGGCCGCAGGCCTCGATCCAGTGCAGTTCGCTGTGGGGGATGAGCTGGTGGAACTCCTCGGCCACGTGCGGCGGGGTGATGGTGTCCTGCCGGCCCCAGATGAGCAGGGTGGGCAGCTTCAATTTGGGCAGGTCCCGGGCCATGTTGTGGCGGATGGCGCTCTTGGCCAGGCTGAGGATGCGGATGAGCTTGCCCTTGTCGTTCACCGTGGCGTGGCATTCATCCACCAGTTCGTCGGTCACGTGCCGGGGGTCGTGGAAGGTGAGGGCGATGCGCTCTCGCAGGAAGGCCTTGTCCTCGCGCCGGGGGAAGCCGCCGCCGAAGGCGTTCTCGTACAGGCCGCTGCTGCCCGTGAGGATCAGCGACCGCACGCGATCGGGGTGTTTGCGGCAATAGATCAGGCTCACGTGCCCGCCCAGTGAATTGCCCAGCAGGTTCACCTGGCCGTAGCCCTTGTGCACGATGAAGCGCTTGAGGAAATCCGCCAGCGCCCCCACGTTGGTGTTGAGCAGCGGCAGGGTGTAGAGCGGTAGCATGGGCACCACCACCCGGTACTGGCGGGCGAAGTGCGCGAAGGTGACCTCGAAGTTGCTCAGCGCGCCGAACAGGCCGTGCAGGAAGATCAGCACCGGGCCGTCCCCTTCTTCCGCATAGCGGAACTCCCCTTCCTCTTTCAGTTGTGCACGCATGCCCCGGTGCGACCAAATGTAGGGAGGTGCATCCACTGCCTTCAGCGGTGAGGGCCGCCTTTTCCGTAGCGCCGTGTTGATGGGCCTGCGGCTGCCGACCGGTCAGGCGGCTTTCAGGTCAGGGTAGGCCTCGTGGCATTGGGCGACCATGTGTTGTTCATTTCCCCCACTTCTTACCACCACCTGTTTCCCTGGTTTATTCAGTGTTTATGGACTGATCCAAGAGGATCTCGCATCTTCGCGGAGCTCGAATTATGAACAGCGAGCAAAAAAGTGGGAGTTCGTGGTAAAAAGTGGCCTTTTGCGGCTACTTTCGTCCCCGTCTCGCACGCACATGCGCAATGCTGAACCTGCTCGGGGAATACGACTGCCGGCTGGACGCCAAGGGGAGGGTGATGCTCCCTGCGGCGCTCAAGAAGCAGTTGGGTGGCGAGGTGCCCAAGGGCTTCGTCATGAACCGCGACGTGTTCAGGCCCTGCCTGGTGCTCTACCCCATGATCGAATGGGAGCGCACCAACCAGATGCTGCGCCGGCTGAACCGCTTCATGGAGAAGAACATGGAGTTCATCCGGCGCTTCACCTCGGGGGCCACACCCCTGGAGCTCGATGGCAACGGACGCCTGCTGCTGCCCTACGCCCTGATGGCCGACGCCCGCATGGGCAAGGACATCAAGATGGTGGGGCTGGGCGACCGCATCGAGGTCTGGAGCAAGGAGGGGTACGACCGCATGCGCCGCGAGAAAGTGGACCTCACCGCCCTGGCCGAAGAGGTCATGGGCAGCCTGGGAAATGAGGATGGGCAGTGAGTACCACGCTCCCGTTCTTTTACATGACTGTGTCGAAGGCCTGAACATCCGCCCCGACGGCGTCTACGTGGACGTCACCTTCGGCGGCGGCGGCCACAGCCGGGCGATCCTGGAGAAGCTGGGCCCGCAAGGCGCCCTCATCGCGTTCGATCGCGATGCGGACGCCGCGGCCAATGCGCCGCAGGACCCGCGCTTCACGCTGGTGCGCTCCGACTTCCGCTGGCTGAAGAACCAGCTGCGCTACCTGGAGCGCCTGCCCATCGACGGCCTGCTGGCCGACCTGGGCGTGAGCAGCCACCAGTTCGATACCGGTGAGCGCGGCTTCAGCTTCCGCTTCGCGGGTCCGCTGGACATGCGCATGGACCGCAGGGCACCGCGCACCGCCGCCGACCTGGTGAACACGCTGGACGAAGCGGAGCTCACGCGGCTGCTGCGCACCTACGGCGAAGTGGAGGCCCCGCACCGCGTGGCCCGCCGCCTGGTCGAAGCGCGCACCGCACGCCGCATCGCCACCACGCAGGATCTGGTGGCCGCGCTGGAGCCCGTGACGCCGCGCCGCGACGCCAACGCCTTCCTGGCCCGCGTGTTCCAGGCGCTGCGCATCGCGGTGAACGATGAGCTCGGCTCGCTGGAGACCCTGCTGCGCATGAGCGCACAGGTGATCCGCCCGGGAGGCCGCCTGGTGGTGATCGCCTACCACAGCCTGGAGGACCGCCTGGTGAAGAACTGGATGCGCGCGGGAAGCCTGGACGGGGTGGAGCACAAGGACCCCTTCGGCCGCAGCGACCGCCCCTTCAAGCCGCTGCACGGCAAGGCCATCATGCCCTCGACACAGGAGATCGAACAGAACCCCAGGGCACGCAGTGCCCGCTTACGCATCGCCGAACGCCTGTGAACAAGTTGAGAGAGAAACCCGCCGAAGAGCAGCCGAGGAAGAAGAAGTCCTCCGGTGCCGGCCAGGTGCCCCGCGCGCTCATCGGCATCCTCAACGGCTCCTTCCTCACGCGCGAGCACGTGCTCCGCAACATGCCCTTCATCCTGTACGTGGCGGTCCTCATGCTCTGTTACATCGCCTACGGCTACTACACCGAGCGCACCGTGCGCGAGCTGGACCGCACCAGCACCGAGCTGAAGGAGATGCGCAGCGAGTACATCACCGTGCGCAGTCACCTGGAGAAGGCCGAGCAGCAGAGCCAGGTGGCCAGCGACATCGCCGCGCTGGGCCTGCGCGAGAGCCGCGTGCCGCCGCTGCGCATCCGCGTGGACGAGGACGAACTGTCAACCCTGACCGAACGGTGAAGGATCCCCAGCGCATCCTCCGCATCCGCCTGCTGCTCGTGGCCTCCGCCATGGTCCTCTTCGCCGCCGCCATCGTGGTGAAGCTCTTCGTGGTGCAGATGGCCGATGGCGGACGGTGGGCCGCGCGCGCCGAGCAGGTGGCCACCGCCTACCGCAGCGTGCAGCCGGACCGCGGCCACATCTACAGCGATGACGGCCGCCTGCTGGCCACCAGCGTGCCCGAGTACGAGGTGCGCATGGACATGCGGGCCGACGGCCTCACCGATGCGCTCTTCCATTCGCGCCTGGATTCGTTGAGCGCCGCGCTCAGCCAGCTTTTCCGCGACCGCGAGGCCTCCGCCTACCGCCGCGACCTGTTGGACGCCCGCGCACGCGGTGAACGCTACCACCTGGTGAAGCGCCGCTGCGACCATGAGCAGCTGCAGACGCTGAAGACCTTCCCGCTCTTCAAGCTCGGCCGTTTCAACAGCGGCCTCATCGTGGAGAAGCGCACCGTGCGCGTGCGCCCCTTCGGCCGGCTGGCCGCGCGCACCGTGGGCTTCGTACTGAAGGACAGCACCGTGGTGGGCCTGGAGGCCGGCTATGCCAAATGGTTGCAGGGCGTCACCGGCCGCCGCCTCGAGCGCCGCCTTGCCGGTGGTGTGTGGATGCCGATCGATGAAGGAACCGGACAGGACCCCGTGCCCGGCAGCGACATCCACACCAGCATCGACATCAACCTGCAGGACGTGGCCGATGCCGCGTTGGAAGCGCAACTGCGCAAGCATGGCGCACACCACGGCTGTGTGGTGGTGATGGAGACCGCCACCGGCTACATCAAGGCCATCAGCAACCTCACACGCAAGGGCGACAGCACCTACGTGGAGGACCTCAACTACGCCATCGGTACCGCCACCGAGCCGGGCAGCACCTTCAAGACCGCCGCGCTGATGGTGGCGCTGGAGGACGGCCTGGTGCGCCCCACGGACACCGTGGACACCCGCGGCGGCACCGCGCGCTTCCACGACCGCATCATGCGCGACTCGCACGAGGGAGGCTACGGCCGCATCACCGTGCAACGCGCATTGGAGCTGAGCAGCAACACCGGCATCTCCAAGGCCATCCACCGCGCCTACGCCACCGACCCCGGCCGCTTCGTGGCGGGCCTGCGCCGCATGGGGCTGGACCAGCCCACCGGCGTGCGCGTGCCCGGCGAGCCGCTGCCCACCCTGCGCAGCCCCGGCGACAAGGGCTGGAGCGGCGTGAGCCTCCCGTGGATGAGCATCGGCTACGAAGTGGGCATGACCCCGCTGCAGGTGCTCGCCTTCTACAACGCCATCGCGAACGAGGGCCGCCTGATGCAGCCGCAGCTCGTGCGCTCCATCACCCGCACGGGCAACACGGTGCAGCAATTCCCACCGGTGACGATGAACCCCGCGATCTGCTCGCCCGCCACGCTGGCCACCATGCGCCGCATGCTGGAGGGCGTGGTGGACAGCGGCACCGCCACCAACCTGCGCGACGCGCACTTCCGCATCGCGGGCAAGACCGGCACCGCGCAGATCGCGCGCGAGAACCTCGGCTACCGCGTGGATGGTGCGGTGGGCTACCAGGCCAGCTTCGTGGGCTACTTCCCTGCGGAAGCGCCACGCTACACGGCCATCGTGGTGGTGAGCTCGCCCAGCATGAGCGGCTACTACGGCAACGTGGTGGCGGGTCCCATCTTCCGCGAGATCGCCGACAAGATCCACGCGAACCGGCTGGAGCTGCAGACCGGTCTCGCCGTGGTGGAGCCCGATCCGCGCATGCCCGTGACCTATGGTGGCCACACGCGCGATCTGCAGGCCGTGTTCCAGGCACTGAACGTGCCCGCCAGCTGGGTGGGCGAGGGCGAATGGTGTAGTACCACCGCCACCGACAGCCTGGTGCTGGTGCGACCGCGCGAGCTGCCCGATGCCGGAACGCACCGTGTGCCCAACGTGCTCGGCATGGGCCTGCGCGATGCGCTGTACCTGCTGGAGAACCAGGGCCTGCGCGTGCAGGTGCGCGGCCACGGCATGGTGCGCCGCCAGTCCATCCAACCCGGCACCGTGGCTGGCCAGGGTTCCACCATCATCCTCGAGCTCGCCGCATGAAGCTGCTGAAGGACATCCTCTACAAGGTGCGCCTGGAACAGGTGGAGGGCAGCACGCAGACCGCCATCGAGGGCCTCGCCTTCGACAGCCGGCAGGTGCGCCCCTTCACCGCCTTCTTCGCCATGCCCGGCACCCAGGCCGATGGGCATGACCACATCCCGCAGGCACAGGAGAAGGGCGCAGCCGCCATCATCTGCCAGCGGCTGCCGGAGGAACTGAAAGAGGGTGTGACCTACGTGCGCGTGCACGACGTGCCGCTCGCGCTGGCCACCATGGCCGCCAATTACCACGATCATCCCTCGCGGCAACTCAAGCTCGTGGGTGTCACCGGCACCAACGGCAAGACCAGTGTCACCACACTGCTTTATGGATTGTTCCGCTCGCTCAACCGCAAGTGCGGCCTCATCGGCACGGTGGAGACGCGCATCGGGCGCGAGCGCATCGCGAGCACGCACACCACGCCCGACGTGCTGAGGCTGAACGAACTGCTCGTACGCATGGTGAAGGAGGGCTGCACGCACTGCTTCCTGGAAGTGAGCTCGCACAGCGTGGTGCAGGAGCGCATCGCCGGGCTCGAATTCACCGGCGGCGTCTTCACCAACCTCACGCACGACCACCTGGACTACCACGGCACCTTCGCCAACTACCTGGCCGCGAAGAAGCGCTTCTTCGACCAGCTGCCGGAGGAAGCCTTCGCACTGGCGAACGCGGATGATGCGAACGGCACGGTGATGCTGCAGAACACCCGCGCCGCGCGCCGCACCTATGCGCTGCGCGGTCCGGCCGACCACCGCGCACGCATCATCGAGAACCAGCTGAGCGGCCTGCACCTGGAGATCGACGGGCACGACCTGTACACCCGCATGGTGGGCGCCTTCAACGCGAGCAACCTGCTGGCCGTGTACGCCACCGCCATGCAACTGGGCGAGCGCCCGCTGGACGTGCTCACCGCGCTGAGCGACCTGCACCCGCCCGCCGGCCGTTTCCAGCATGTGCGCGGCGCCAGCGGCATCACCGGCATCGTGGACTATGCGCACACGCCCGATGCGCTGAAGAACGTGCTTTCCACCATCCGCGAGGTGTGCACCGGTGGCGAACGCGTGATCACGGTGGTGGGCTGCGGCGGCGACCGCGATCGCAGCAAGCGTCCGTTGATGGCCCGCATCGCGGCGGAGTTGAGCGACGTGGTGGTGCTCACCAGCGACAACCCGCGCAGCGAGGATCCCCATGCCATCATCCAGGAGATGAAGGTGGGGCTCACCGGCAGCGCCTCGCATGTGTTCGTGAACGCGGACAGGCGCGAGGCCATCCGCCAGGCCGCCGGCATGGCGCGCACGGGCGATGTGCTGCTGGTGGCCGGCAAGGGCCACGAGACCTATCAGGAGATCGCCGGGGTGAAGCACCCCTTCGATGATGTCGCCGTGCTGCAGGAAACGCTGGCCACAACACCCACCAACTGATGCTCTACCACTTCTTCCAGACCATTGGTGAGGGCGTCCCGGGAAGCGGGGCCTTCGGCTACATCAGCTTCCGCGCCGCCATGGCCGTGATGACGTCGTTGATCATCACGCTCTGGTTCGGCAAGGGCATCATCCGCCTGCTGCGCCGGTTGCAGGTGGGCGAGACCGTGCGCGACCTCGGCCTTGAAGGGCAGCTGCAGAAACAGGGCACTCCCACCATGGGCGGCCTCATGATCCTCGCGGGCACCATCATTCCCACGCTGCTCTTCGCGCGGCTGGACAACATCTACATCCTGCTCATGCTCGCCAGCACCGTGTGGCTGGGCGCCATCGGCTTCATTGATGACTACATCAAGGTCTTCAAGAAGGACAAGCGCGGGCTGGCCGGCAAGTTCAAGGTGATCGGGCAGATCGGCATCGGCCTCATCGTGGGCCTCACGGTCTATTTCCATCCCAGCATCCGCACCAAGGTGGAGATCCCCCAGGTGCTGGCCATGCAGTTCCCCGATGAGGAGATCACCTCGTTCGTGGAGGACGACGGGCAGGTGCACTACCTGCTGGACCGCCGCCAGCCCAACACCACGATCCCCTTCGTGAAGGGCAACGAGTTCAACTACTCGTCCATCCCCGGCCTCTTCGGGCGTGAAGCGCGGAAGTACACCTGGCTCGTGTATGTACTGGTGGTCATCTTCATCATCACCGCGGTGAGCAACGGCGCCAACATCACCGACGGCATCGACGGGCTCGCCGCCGGCACCAGCGCCATCATCATGCTCACGCTCGGTGTGCTCACGTACATCGGCGGCAACATCATCTTCAGCCAGTACCTGGATGTGATGTACATCCCCGGCGCGGGTGAGCTGGTGGTCTTCATCGGCGCCATGCTCGGGGGCTGCATCGGCTTCCTCTGGTACAACGCGTACCCGGCGCAGGTCTTCATGGGCGATACGGGTTCGCTCGCCTTGGGCGGCATCATCGCCACGCTGGCCATCCTGGTGCGCAAGGAGCTGCTGATCCCCGTGCTCTGCGGCATCTTCCTCGTGGAGAACCTGAGCGTGATGCTGCAGGTCTCCTGGTTCAAGTACACGAAGAAGAAGTACGGTGAGGGGCGTCGCATCTTCAAGATGTCGCCCCTGCACCACCACTACCAGAAGCTCGGCTACCACGAAAGCAAGATCGTGTCGCGCTTCTGGATCGTGGGCGTGATGCTGGCCGTGATCACCCTCGTCACCCTCAAGCTCAGATGAGAAGGATCGCCGTGCTGGGCGCACAGGAGAGCGGTGTGGGCGCGGCGGTGCTGGCGCAGCGCCTGGGCCTGCCCGTGTTCGTGAGCGATGCGGGTAACATCAAACCGAAGTACCGCGCGGTGCTCGTGGCGCAGGGCATCGCCTTCGAGGAGGGCGGCCACAGTGCCGCACGCGTGCTGGACGCCGACGAGGTGGTGAAGAGCCCGGGCATACCGGACACCGCGCCGCTGGTGCGCGAGGCGGTGGCGAAGGGCATCCCCGTGATCAGCGAGATCGAGTTCGCCGCGCGGCACACCACCGCGCCCATCGTGGCCATCACCGGCAGCAACGGCAAGACCACCACCACGCTGCTCACCCACCACATCCTGACCAGGGCGGGCTTGGACGCGGGGCTGGCCGGCAACGTGGGTGACAGCTTCGCCGGGCAGCTGGCCCAGGGCGACCGCGCCATCTGGGTCCTCGAGGTGAGCAGCTTCCAGCTCGATGGCACGCGTGACTTCCGTCCGCACATCGCCATCCTCACCAACATCACCCCCGACCACCTGGACCGCTATGCCTACCGCATGGAGGCTTATGTGGACAGCAAGTTCCGCGTGGCCATGAACCAGTCCGCCACGGACCACTTCATCCACTGCGCCGACGATCCCGAGACCAATGCCGGCCTCGCCCGACATACCGTGCGCGCGCGTCGCTGGCCCTTCTCCATCACCCAAGAGGTGCCCCAGGGCGCCTTCCTGAAAGACGATCACATCCACATCCTCACCGACCAAACCCCGTTCCGCATGAGCCTCTTTGAACTCGCACTCCAAGGCAAACACAATGTGTACAACTCCATGGCCGCCGGCATCGCCGGACGCATCCTCGAGATCCGCAACGAGAGCGTGCGCGAGAGCCTGAGCGACTTCCAGAACATCGAGCACCGCCTGGAGCGTGTGGCCACGGTGAACGGCGTCGAGTTCATCAACGACAGCAAGGCCACCAATGTGAACAGTGCCTGGTTCGCGATGGAATGCATGGAGAAGCCCGTGATCTGGGTGGCCGGAGGTGTGGACAAGGGCAACGACTACAGCAGTTTGATGCCGCTTGTGCAGAAGAAGGTGAAGGCCATTGTGTGCCTGGGCACCGACAACGCGAAGCTGCACGCCGCTTTCGGTGCGCTGGGCCTGCCCATGGTGGATGTGCAAAGTGCGGAGGCCGCCGTACAGGCATCCTATGAGCTGGCCGACCCTGGTGATGTGGTGTTGCTGAGCCCGGCCTGCGCCAGCTTCGACCTCTTCGAGAATTACGAGGAGCGCGGACGTCGCTTCAAGTCCGCCGTACGCGCGCTCTGATCAATTGAACCTCCAACGCTCCACGACCATGGACCAGCACAAGCCGAACCCGGTCACGCGCGGCGCACTCTCCGCCGAGCAGCTCATTCAGGCCCGCCAGCACTCCACACCGCTGCCCGTGCAGACGGCGCACAGCATGGAGCTGGTGGCCACCGTCAACGGGGTGGACTACGTGAACGATTCGCGCGCCACCTTCCTGGACGCCACCCTGCGCACCATGTCCGACCTGGACCGACCCGTGGTGTGGATAGCCGGGGCGGTGGGTGCCGAGGCCGGCAGCGCGCACATCAGCGAGTTCCTGCGCGAACGTGTGGTGGCCTTGGTGCTCTTCGGAAAGGCGGGCAGCGGTAGCATTGACGCATTGCGCCCCTTCACCGAGCATGTGTACAGCGCCGAGGAATTGCGCACCGCCGTATTCCTGGCGCGCGAGCTGGCACGCGAGGGCGAGGTGGTGCTCTTCAGTCCGGCCTGCCCCAGCAGCGACGGCTTCGCGAACTACGAGGAACGCGGCACCGAGTTCCGCCGTGCGGTGAAGGACCTCTGAGCAACGGTACACGGCCATGGAAGCCCTCTTCGAGCGACACCTGCGCGGCGACCGCACCATCTGGATGGTGGTGCTCTTCCTCGGGCTCATCAGCCTGCTGGCCGTGTACAGCTCGATCGCGTCCCTCGCCTACAAGAGCGGTGGTGGCACCCTGCGTTTCCTCTTCAAGCACGGGCTCATGCTCGCATCCGGCGGCGCCATCATGTACATGGCCAGCCGGCTCCGCTACACCGTGTATTCGCGCCTGTCGAGCCTCGCCATCTACGCGGTGGTGGGGTTGTTGGCCCTTACGCTGGTGATGGGCGCCAACCTCAATTCCGCTTCGCGCTGGATGGAGGTGCCCGTGCTGGGCGTCACCTTCCAGAGCAGCGATCTGGCCAAGGTGGTGCTCATCGTGTACCTGGCGCGCGTGCTGGGCCGCCACCGTGAAGAGCCTTGGACACTGCGTGAAGTGGTGGTGCGCCTGATGGTTCCCGTGGGACTGGTGTGTGGATTGATATTGCCCGCCAACTTCAGTACGGCGGCCCTGCTTTTCGCCGTTTGTCTGATGATGATGTTCATCGCACAGGTGCCGCTCAAGCATCTCTTCATGGTCCTCTTCGCCGCGACGGCCGTGTTCGCCGTGTTGTTGCTCGTGGCCAAGCTCGTACCCGGCGTGTTGCCCCGGTTGGACACCTGGCTGGCGCGCATCGAGAACTTCGGCGGTGGCAGTGCGGAGGCCAACTACCAGGTGGAGCACGCCAAGATCGCCATTGCGCACGGCGGCATCCTGCCCAACGGACCCGGCAGCGGCACCTCGCGCAACTATCTGCCGCACCCGTATTCGGACATGATCTACGCCTTCATCATCGAGGAGTACGGATCGCTGATCGGCGGCATGGGCCTCCTGCTCCTCTACCTCATCCTGCTCTTCCGCGGGGTGCGTATCGCCACGCGCAGTGAGAAGCGTTTCGGCAGCCTGGTGGCCATCGGGCTCTGCGCGAGCCTGGTGCTGCAGGCGCTGGTGAACATGGCCGTGGCCGTGAACCTGGTACCCGTCACCGGTCAACCGCTTCCACTGGTCAGCATGGGCGGCACCTCCATCCTCATTACCTGCCTGGCCATAGGCATCGTGCTCAGTGTGAGCCGGGGCCTGGGCGAGGGCACCCTGCATGATGCAGCCGCGACCAAACCGCGCACCGCAACCGCTTAGGGTGATGATCGCCGGCGGAGGCACGGGGGGGCACATCTTCCCGGCCATCGCCATTGCCCATGCCGTGCGTGAGCAACGATCCGATGCGGAGTTCCTCTTCGTGGGCGCAGAGGGAAAAATGGAAATGGAGAAGGTGCCTGCTGCGGGGTTCCGCATCGAAGCCCTGCCGATCCGCGGCTTTCAACGCGGTGCGATGCTGAAGAACCTGGGCCTGCCCTGGCGTCTGGTGCGCAGCCTGCTGCGGGCGCGGCAGTTGCTGCGCGTATTCAAGCCCGATGTGGTGGTGGGCGTGGGTGGCTACGCCAGCGGACCGTTGCTGGCGGCCGCGCAGCGCGCGGGTGTGCCCACGTTGATCCAGGAGCAGAACAGCCACGCCGGCATGACGAACCGCCACCTGGGCAAACGGGCGAGCGTGATCTGCGTGGCGTATGCGGGCATGGAGCGCTACTTCCCGAAGGAACGACTGCTGCTCACCGGCAATCCCGTGCGGCAGGAGGTGGTGCGGCTTGCGGGCAAGCAACCGCGTGGCATGGAGCACTTCGGCTTGCGGGAAGGTGCGCCTATCGTCTTCGTGACCGGTGGAAGTCTCGGCGCGCGAGGCATCAACCTCGGCATCGAAGCGGCGCTGCCACAACTGAAGAAGCGCGGTGTGCAGGTGATCTGGCAGACCGGACTACCCTTTGAGCAGCGTGCGCGTGAAGCCGTGCAGCGCCTGGCTTACGCGGACTGCCACGTGCATCCCTTCGTGGCGCGCATGGACCTGGCCTATGCCGTGGCGGACCTGGTGGTGGCGCGTGCAGGCGCCATCAGCGTGAGTGAATTGGCGCTGGTGAAACTGCCGTCCATCCTGGTGCCCCTGCCCACCGCAGCAGAGGACCATCAGACCCGCAATGCGCGCGCGCTCACCGATCGCGGCGCGGCGGTGCTGGTGCCCGATGCCACCACCACCACGGATCTCGGCCCGGCCATTCTCCACCTGCTGGATGATGCCGATCAACGCGAGCGGCTTCGTTCAGCCATCGGTGCCATGGGCGCGGAGAATGCCGCCGCCGCCATCGCTTCGGAAGTGATCCGCCTCGCCCGGTCATGAGCACACCCTCGCCTGCATACCTCTATTTCATCGGCATCGGTGGCATCGGCATGAGCGGCCTGGCGCGGTATTTCCGCCGGCGCGGCGCCACCGTGGCCGGCTATGACCGCACGCCCAGCGAGCTCATCGGCCAGCTGCGCATGGAGGGCATCGAGACGCAGTTCGATGAGAACCCCGCGCTGATACCGGATGCGTTCCGCACCGCGCAGCCAGACCATGTGCTCGTGGTGCGCACACCTGCGGTGCCGGTGACCAGTCCGTTGCTGAAGTACTGGCAGGAGCGTGGGGCACGCATCGTGAAACGCAGCGAACTGCTCGGCCTGGTGACACGCGACCGCCCCACGCTCGCCGTGGCCGGCACGCATGGCAAGACCACCGTGAGCACCCTGCTCGCGCACCTGCTCACCGCCGGTGGCATCCCCTGCAATGCCTTCCTCGGGGGCATCAGCGCCAACTACGGCACCAATGTGCTGCTCAACGATGCCGCACGCTTCAACGTGGTGGAGGCCGATGAGTACGACCGCAGCTTCCTGCAGCTCCATCCGCACCAGGCCATCATCACCGCGATGGACCCGGACCACCTCGACATCTACGGCACGCCCGAGGCCATGGTGGAGGCCTACCGCCAGTTCGCGAAGGCCTGCAGCGGAGGGCTGCTCGTGCATGAACGGGCGGCTGACCACGTGAAGGACCTGCCGGGCGTGGAAGAGTATGCCATCAGCCCGACCGCTGTGCACCGCGCTGAACACGTGCAGGTGAAGGACGGTGCGTACCACTTCGACCTGGTCTCGGGGCCTGTGCAACTGCGTGGCCTCACCCTGGGCATGCCCGGCCGGCACAACGTGGAGAACGCCGTGGCCGCGAGCGCGCTGGCGTTGCGTGCGGGTCTTTCGCCCGAAGCCCTGCGGCAGGGCCTCGCCTCGTTCCGGGGTGTGCAACGCCGCTTCGAGGTGCGCGCACGCACCTCCCGTTCGGTGCTGATCGATGACTATGCGCACCATCCAGCCGAGCTGGAGGCCTGCATCCTGTCGGCCCGTGAGCTCTTCCCCGGCCGCCGCATCACCGGCATCTTCCAGCCCCACCTCTTCAGCCGCACGCGCGACCTGGCCGAAGGTTTCGCGCGCAGCCTGGCCCTGCTCGATGACCTGCTGCTGCTGGAGATCTACCCCGCCCGCGAGGAGCCCATCCCCGGCATCACCTCGGCCTGGCTGTTGGAGCAGGTGCCCTTAAGGAACAAGTACCTGTGTACAAAACAGGAGCTGCAGGCCGGCGGGCACTTGCGCGAAGTGGACATCTTGCTCGCGCTTGGCGCGGGCGACATTGACCGGCTCGTTCCGCACCTGGCAGCCCGCATCGAGAACGGCCCCAACCCATGATGAACCCGAAGCTCAAACGGCTCCTGCGCCTGTCCGCTTTCGCGGTCACCGGCATTGGTATCGTGGCGGGCCTGGCCTTCGTGGAGCGCAGCAGCGACACGCGGCCGGTGACCGAATTGCGCGTGCATGTGCAGGGCCCTGCCGGTGTGCATTTCCTGGATGCGGACGCGGTACGGCGTGAAGTGCTCTTCTCCAGCGAGGGCCTGCTGGGCACGCCCCTGGGCCGCGTGGACGCACCGGCGATCGAAGCCCACCTGCGCGGCCTGCCCACCGTGCGTAAGGCCGAGGTGTACGGCACGCTCGACGGCGTGATGCACGTGAAGGTGGACCAACGCCGCCCGATCATCCGCGTGGTGAACAGCGATGGCAGCGGCTTCTACATCGACGACCTGGGCTTCACCATGCCCTTGAGCTCGACTTTCACCGCCCGTGTGCCGGTGGCGGTGGGCGAGTTGCGCGAGCCATACGCCCATTCCGTGGCGCAGGTGTACGCCAGCGACAGTCTAGCCGCCGTGAGCTGGAGCGATGACCTCTACGCACTGGCCCGCTTCATGGCCCATGATGAACTGTGGAGCGCATTGGTGGACCAGGTGGTGGTGAGTGACCGCGAAGGCTTGGTGTTGATCCCGCGAGCCGGCCAGCAGCGCATCCTCATCGGCGGTGCGGACCACCTTGAAGAGAAGTTCGCCTGCCTGAAGCAGTACTACCAGAAAGGCCTTCCCCAGGTGGGATGGCGCCGCCATGCCACCGTGGACCTGCGTTTCGCCGGACAGGTCGTGTGCACCCGCCGTCCCAATTCCTGACCCTTCCCCCCAAGCACCCCATCCCCAATCCCCCCATGGACACCAATGAGATCGTAGCCGGACTCGACATCGGCACCACCAAGATCGCCTGCATCGTGGGCCGCAGGAACGAACAGGGCAAGCTGGAGATCCTCGGCATGGGCAAGAGCCGCAGCGAGGGCGTGAGCCGTGGCGTGGTGGCCAACATCCAGAAGACCGTGGACAGCATCCAGGCCGCCATCCGTGAAGCCGAGGACAATGCCGGTGTGGACATCGAGACCGTGACCGTGGGCATCGCCGGCCAGCATATCCGCAGCATGCACCATCGCGGGCAGATCACCCGCCGCAGCAACGAGGACGAGATCCATCAGAAGGACATCGATCAGCTGATCGAGGACATGTTCAAGCTGGTGATGCCGGCGGGCGAAGAGATCATCCACGTGCTGCCACAGGAGTACATGGTGGACGGTGAGCAGGGCATCCGCGACCCCATCGGCATGAGCGGTGTGCGGCTGGAGGCCAACTTCCACATCATCAGCGGGCAGATCACCGCCGCGCGCAACATCAACAAGTGCGTGCACCGCGCCAACCTGAACGTGATGGACCTGGTGCTGGAGCCGCTGGCCAGTGCGGACTCCGTCCTCAGCGCCGAGGAGAAGGAGGCCGGCGTGGTGCTCGTGGACATCGGCGGCGGCACCACCGACATCGCCATCTTCCAGGACCACATCATCCGCCACACCGCCGTCATCCCCTTCGGTGGCAATGTGATCACCGAGGACATCCGGCACGGCTGCGGCATCATGCGCGACCAGGCCGAGCTGCTGAAGGTGCGCTTCGGCAGTGCGCTGGCGGCCGAGAACAAGGAGAACGAGGTGGTCTGCATCCCGGGTCTGCGCGGTCGTGATCCCAAGGAGATCAGCTTCAAGACGCTGGCCGAGGTGATCCAGCCCCGCATGGAGGAGATCCTCGAGCACGTCTACTTCGAGATCAAGAACAGCGGCATGGAGAAGCAGCTGATCGGTGGCATCGTGCTCACCGGCGGTGGTGCCCAGTTGAAGCACCTGCGCCAGCTCTGTGAGTACATCACCGGCATGGGCGCACGCATCGGCTACCCCAACGAACACCTGGCCAAGAGCCACGTGGAGCACATCACCAGCCCGATGTACGCCACCAGCGTGGGCCTGGTGATGAAGGGCTTTGAAGCGCTCGACCGTCGACGCCCCCTGGTGCAGGCACAACAGGACCAGCAGCGCGTGAAGGGCCATTCCCAGCCCAGCCGCGTGGGCTCCTTCTTCGACAAGGTCACCAAGAGCTTCAGCGACCTGATGAGCGACGACGAGAACTGAACCCATCCCCACCAGTCATCCCCAAGACCATGAAATTCGATCTTCCCCAAGAGCTCACCTCGATCATCAAGGTGATCGGTGTGGGCGGTGGCGGCGGCAACGCCGTGAACCACATGTACGCCCAGGGCATCCGCGGCGTGGACTTCCTCATCTGCAACACCGACAGGCAGGCGCTGGAGATCAGCCCCATCCCCAACAAGGTGCAGCTGGGTGAGAAGCTCACCGAAGGCCTTGGTGCCGGCAGCGTTCCCGACCGTGGTCGCGAAGCGGTGCAGGAGAACCTTGAGGAACTGCGCGCCGTGCTGCAGGGCCGCACCAAGATGGTGTTCATCACCGCCGGCATGGGTGGCGGCACCGGCACCGGCGCCGCTCCCGTGATCGCACGCGCCGCCAAGGAGATGGGCCTGCTCACCGTGGGCATCGTCACTCTGCCCTTCCAGTGGGAGGGCCGCAAGCGGCTGCTGCAGGCGAAGTCGGGCATTGAGGAGATGCGCAACAGCGTGGACACGCTGCTCATCATCAACAACGACCGCCTGCGCGACCTGTACGGCAACCTTTCCATGGATGCGGCCTTCGCCCATGCGGATGATGTGCTCACCACCGCCGCGCGCGGCATTGCCGAGATCATCACGAAGACGGGCAAGGTGAACGTGGACTTCGAGGACGTGAAGACCGTGATGACCAACAGCGGCGTGGCCATCATGGGCATGTCCGAGGCGGGTGGCGAAGACCGTGCGCTGCGCTCGGCACAGGAGGCGCTCGCGTCACCGTTGCTCAACGACAACGATATCAAGGGCGCCAAGTTCGTGCTGCTGAACATCGCCCACGGCGAGCGTGAGGTGCTCATGGACGAGATCGCGGAGATCACCGACCACATCCAGGAGGCCGCCGGCTCCACCGCCGATGTGATCTGGGGCTATTGCAAGGATGAGACCCTTGGCGACAAGTTGCGCATCACGCTCATCGCCACGGGCTTCAACCAGAACCCCGAGATCGGTGGGCTGTCGGTGGCCGCGCCGGAACGCGTGGTCA
The DNA here is from genome assembly GCA_016788635.1 of Flavobacteriales bacterium. Classification (GTDB taxonomy): domain Bacteria; phylum Bacteroidota; class Bacteroidia; order Flavobacteriales_F; family PHOS-HE28; genus PHOS-HE28. The sequence goes on from JAEUSU010000007.1 coordinate 214,969, forward strand.
TCCCTATTGATGCGCCATTGCCGACGGATGTGAAACAACCGCTGAGCAACCCGCTGGGCGCAAAGGCACCTGCCGCCCCCGCACCGCCACCTGCCGCACCGGAGCCGGTGGTGCCCACACTGCGGCCCGAACTGGAGCCCTTTGTCAAGGAGGTACGCGCGGAGGAGGCACCCAAGGTCGCCGTCGAGCCTGAAGCCAAGCCTTTGCAACGCGAGCTGGAATTCGTGATCAACAGCTCGCCCAGGGTGCCCGAGGCCGAGCCTCAGGGGGATGAGCGCGTCACCCATTCACTATATGGTCCCGAGGAGCACGCAGCCGTGCCCGAGAATGGCGCCACCATGAAGGACCCCACGTCACGGGAGCATGAAGCCGTGCAGGGGAACCGCGTGGAGGAACGGCTGGCCAAGGTGCGTGAGATCACCATCCGGCTGCGCACTCCCAGTGGCTTGAGCGAGATGGAGCGCGAGCCCGCTTACCTGCGCCGCAATGCCAAGCTGAGCGATGCGCCCCACAGTTCGGACAACGGATTGAGCCGGTACACGCTCACCGAGGAGACGGACGAGACCGGTCAGAAGCGGGTGGAGTTGCGCCGCAACAATCCGTTCCTGCACGACAACGTCGATTGACCGGCACGCCCCATGACGCTGCAGGAACGCATCGAGAACGACATCAAGGACGCCATGAAGGCGCGCGACAAGGACCGCTTGAACGCCTTGCGCGCCATCAAGAGCGCCATCCTGCTGGAGCTTACCAAGGAGGGTGGGGCCTCCTTCAGCGAGGAGGCCGGCCTGCGGATGCTTCAGAAACTGCACAAGCAGCGTTCGGAAGCGGCGGCCATCTTCCATCAACAGGGCCGGGCGGACCTGGCCAATGAAGAGGAGGCGCAGGCGAAGGTGATCGGCGCCTACCTGCCCGCCCGCATGGACGAAGGCCAGTTGCAGGAGAGCGTGCTGGCGTTGATCGGTGAGCTGGGAGCGGCGGGCATGGGCGACATGGGCCGCGTGATCAAGACGGCGAATGAACGGCTGGCCGGCCGGGCCGATGGGGGTGCGATCGCCTCCATGGTCAAGCGCCTGTTGGCCGCAAGAGGTCAGTAGGGGGAACGTCCCGATGGGATCGGGACGGGATAGGGGAGCTGCGGGGTGCCATCAGGCGCCCCGCGGCTTTTTGGGGTGGTGTCTACTCGTCCACCTGCAGCTTGAAGCCCACGCCGTGCACGTTCACGATGCGCACGCGCGGATCCGCCTTCAGGTACTTGCGCAGCCGGCTGATGAACACGTCCAGGCTGCGCCCGAGGAAGTAGGTGTCATCACCCCACACCATGTTCAGCACCAGTTCACGCGGCAGCACATTGTCCATGTGCTGGCAAAGCAGGCGCAGCACGTCGGCCTCCTTGCGCGTGAGCTTCCGGTCACCATCGGCATGTTTGAGGAGCAGGTTGCGTTGGTCGAAGGTGAAGCTGCCCAAGGGGTGCTCGTCGCGGTTGCGGGTGTCCGCATTGCGGCCCTGGGTGCGGCGCAGGATGGCTTCGATGCGCAGCTGTAGTTCCTCCTGACTGAAGGGTTTGGTGAGGTAGTCATCGCCACCGGCGCGGAAGCCCGCGATGCGGTCATCTGTCTGGCTTTTCGCGGTGAGGAAGACGATGGGAGTGTGCTGATCGGTGACACGGATGTCCGTGGCCAGGCTGAAGCCGTCCTTCTGCGGCAGCATCACATCCAGGATGCACAAGTCGTAAGGGTTGCTGTTGAAGTAGCGCAGCCCTTCCTTGCCATCGCGGCACAGGTGCACGGCGTAGCCCTTGCGTTGCAGGTTGTCCTGGATGACGAAGCCCAGGTTGGGGTCGTCCTCCACGAGCAGGATGCTGGCTTTGCGTTCGCTCATGCGCGGTTGGTGCGGTCGGTGGGAATGGAGACGGTGAAGGTGCTGCCTTGGCCGTGGGTGCTTCGAACGGTGATCTCGCCGCCATGGGCACGGACGATCTGGCGCACATAGTGAAGGCCCAGGCCGAAACCCTTCACATTGTGCACGTTGCCGGTGTGCACCCGGTAGAACCGTTCAAAGATGTGGCGAAGGTCCCCGGGCTTGATGCCGATGCCCTTGTCGCTCACCTCGATGACCAGGTCATGCGTGGTGTTGCGGGTGGCCAGCCGCACCTGGGGCGCGTCCTCGCTGTACTTGATGGCGTTGTCCACCAGATTGAAAAGCACGTTGGTGAGGTGCACCGGATCACCCGTTACCACCGGCATGGAAGCCTGCAGGTCAAGTGTGAGTTGTCCGCCGCGTTCCTGCAGAGTGAGCGTGAAGGAGTCTGACACGTCACGCGCACGGGCATGCAGGTCCACGGGCTCGCGTTTCAGCTCCAGGTGGTCCTTCTCCAGCGTGGCCAGTTGCAGCACGCGTTCCACCTGCGTGCGCAGGCGTTCGGTCTCGGTGCGTATGATGCGCGCGTAGTTCGCCAGACGCTGGGGTTCGTTCACGATGGCGGGATCGCCCAGCACTTCGCTGCTCAGGGCAATGGTGCTGATCGGAGTCTTCAACTCGTGCGTCATGTTGCCGATGAAATCGTTCTTCATCGCGCTCAGGCGTTTCTGCCGCACAATGACCCATACACTGTAGGCAAAGAAGAGGAAGACGATGAGCACCACCACCGCCGGGTACAGCCAGGTGACCGTGCTCGCGGGCTCGGGCACCCAGAGCGTGCTCTCCCGGTTGGGGAAGTACACGCCGAAGTAGTGCCCGTCCTTGTCCAGCTTCAGCAGGCGGCTGTGCGGGATGGAGTCGCCGTCCAGGCTGTCCAGCGATACGTAATTGCCGTACACGATGCTGTCCGTGAAGCAGTCGTAGACCCCATACTCAAAGTCGTCCTGGATGCTGTGACGTAGGAACTCCTTGCGCAGCAGGGCCTCCAGCAGGTAGGGGTGCACCGTGTCGTTGATGGCCACGGCGAAATAGTTGGGGCGCTCCTGCTTGACGGCATCGAAAAGGTCCGAGGGGTCCTTGTTGATGGACAGGAGTTGCTCGGTGACGTCCGTGAGCGCGATGGTCACCCGGTCGTTGAACTGCTTGTCCAGCTGCTTCTGCTGTTGCAGCTGCAGGTTCACGTGCGCTTCCTGCAGGCTGAAGGCCCGGTCCAGCCAGAGGATCTGCGTGAGCACCACGCCCACCACGCTCAACGTGGCAAGCAGGAGCAGCGTTCCCAGTGAGCGGCGACCCATGCGGCCAAGTTAGCCGATGGCAGGGTGCACCTCGGAAGGTCGAACCGGAAGGCATGCCTGGCAGTGAACAGTTCGCCGGCCCAGGTGTTACATGCTTGGGATACAGGACGCTGGTCCGGCTGCTTCTGCCCCGGGGTCATATCAGAATGTCCTTTTGGTCCGGTGAAGCGGGGCCTGGGCCGCCTTCGGGTGGTTCGGGCCCCGTGACTTTTGGGCCGTTGATGATTCAGCCCAAGCGTCCCAACCGGCATCAACCTGTAACACTAGAATTCCATCCCATCCCCCTCACCACCGCCTTCACGGCGTTGTTGCCGGCGGCGGAGCAACGAGGTGTTCTGTTCGCCAAAGCGCCAGGTGACGGTGAGGCGGGCGAAGCGCTGTTCGCGACGGCGGTAATTCTCCTGTATGAAGGTGTCTGTCTCCAGCGTATTGCCCCAGCGTCGGGTGTAGAACACATCGTTCACGCTCAACACGGCCTGCAGGCGTTTATTGAACTCCTTGGACACGGAGAGGTCCAGACCGTATTGCGGCAGGGTGGTACCCTGTGGGATGATGCGCGGCCCCTCGTACTCGCCATTGGCCTGCATGCTCCAGCCATCCGGCATGCGGTAGCTCACCACGAGCTTGCTGTTCCAGATGAAGCCCTCGTTGCGCGTGCCGGCCTGCGCCCCGCCAAGGGCCACGCTGGTATACTGCACCGTGCCGCTCAGGGTGGCCTGCAGCCCCTTGATCGGCTCCACGCGCAGGGTGTTCTCCCATCCTGTGCTCCAGCTCGCATCGCCGTTCACGAACGTGCTCACCAGGATGTTGCTGTCCGCCGGCAGCGGGAAGGCGTATTGCGTGATCACCCCGTCCGTATAGCGCCCGAATGCCGAGGTGAGCCAGGAGCTCTTGCCGTTCATGAAGGGCAGCAGGTAGTTCACCTCGGCCATGTTGCTCAACTCAGGCGCCAGCACCGGGTTGCCAATGCGGATGTTACGGCTGTCGCTGATCTGGATGAAGGGCATGATCTGCCAGAAATTGGGACGGCTGATCTTCCGCGAGAAGTTGAATTGCACCTCGCGCTGGTCATCCCACCTGCGCACCAGGTACAAGGCCGGGAAGAGCGCACGCTCCAGATCCTCCAGGCCGTTGGGGTACTTGTAGCTGAACTGAAGGTCCTTGTCCAGCACATCCGTCACGAACCAGGTCTGCTCGAAGCGCAGGCCGGCTTGCAGTGACCAGTGGTCGTTCAGCTTGTGTATCCAGTTGCCGTACACCGCGTTGATGATGTCCGTGATGCGGAAGTCATTGCTGAGCGTGCTGTCCTTCACGCGGTCGCCCACCTGCGGACTGGTCACGAACACGTTCAGGTAGGTGTTGTCCAGCTTCCAGTTCGCCTTGGCGCCCCATTCGATCTTGGTGCGCTCATTCAGCGGCTCGGCCACGTCCAGTTGGAAGCTGAGCTGGTCGTAGGTACTTCCGCCCAGGTTCTCCTGCGCGCGCGGACTGTTCTCGGGCACGGTCCCATCGGCGTTCAAGCCTGAGGTGGTGAAGGTGCTTTTGCTGCTGCGGCTCCAGCTGTTGTACGTCAGGTCCGCGCTCCATTCCTTGTCCGGTTTGGGCGAGCGGCGGCGGAATCCGATCATGGCGTTGTAGCTCTCCGTGCTGGTGTACTGGGTGTTCAGCTGCTCGCCGGTGGAGATCGGTTCGCCTCCGGGCCCGGTGCTGCTGTAGTATTGTTCGTCCTCGCCCTCATTGGTGTGGCTGCGGAAGCCCGCCGAGGCCACCCAGGTGTTGCGGTTGCTCACCTGCCATTCGGTGCCCAGGCGGCCACCAGCCATGGTGCGGGTGGCGTTGCTCTCATTGTTCTGGTTGAAATAGCCCGTGGACTGGCCGTTGCTCAGGTCCGTGCGTTTCGTGTTGCCGTCCGTGAGGTTCGATGAGGTGTTGAAGTTGGCCGACGCATTGAAGGACCAAGGGCCCTCCTTCATGTTGATGTTGCCCGAGGACTGATAGCGGTTGTTGGTTCCCAGGCCACCCTGCAAGGTGCCTGAGTAGCCGGGCTTGTTGCTGCGCTTGAGCACCACATTGATGATGCCGCCGGTGGTGTTGGCATCGAATGCGACCGACGGATTGGTGATGATCTCCACGCGCTCAATGTCCTCTGCGGGGATCTGCTCCAGCGTGAAGGAGCTGGGCCTGCCATCCACCAGTATCTGCGGGCTGGCGCCGCGCATCTGCACATTGCCATCCAGGTCCACGCTCAGGCCGGGCACGTTCTTCATCACGTCCACGGCACTGCCGCCCTGGGTGCTCAGGTCCTTCTCCACATTGTACACGCGGCGGTCCACCTTCATCACCACCTGGCTGCGCTCGCCGGTCACCTCCACAGCCTTCAGCGTTTCCACATCGGGCTCCAGCATCAGGTTGCCGAGGTCCAGTTCCAGCTTCTCACGGGAAAGGGTGAAGGTGCGTTCGAGGGTTTTATATCCGATGAAGCTCACGCGCAGGCGCAATTCTCCCACAGGCACCTGGTCCAGGGTGAAGTCGCCGTTGCTGCGGGTGATGGTTCCGGTGAGCAGCGAATCCTGGCGGGCGGTGTAGGCGGCCACCGTGGCGAACTCGGCCGGTTTGCGGGTGGAGGCATCGAACACCTTGCCGTACACGCGCCCGGTCATGCGCTGGCCGCCAGTGCCCCCCGGGCGTTGAGCCAGCAGGGGGGCGCTCAGGAGCATCCCCAGAAGGAGGCCGGCAAAAGCGCTGAGCAGCTTGGAAAGGCCGAACGGCATGCGGGTGCGAAGGTACCCCCGGGTGATGGGCGGGGCTTGCGGTAAGAGGTTGAAGTGTCCCCGGGGTTCGATCCCTTTACAACTTTTCACAGGTGACCAGGGGGGGAAAAGAAGAACCCCCGGCCTGGGCCGGGGGTCCGCTCAATTCGTGTGGAATGGCGCTCAGTAGTTGTCGTCGCGGTAGCCGCCGCGATCGCTACGTTCGCTACGCTCGCTGCGGAAGCCGCCACGGTCGTTGCCGCCGCGGTAGCCACCACGGTCGTTGCCGCCGCGGAAACCGCCGCGGTCGCCTTCCGGACGGGGGCGGGCCTCGTTCACCACGAGGTCACGGCCGTGGAAGTTCTTGCCGTTCGTTCCCTCAATGGCGGAACGGCCGGAGTTGTCATCGGACATTTCAACGAAGCCGAATCCACGGCTGCGGTTGGTGGCTTTGTCCATGATGATCTTGGCGGAGGTCACTTCACCGAACTGTTCGAAGAGTTCGCGGAGTTCCTGGTCCCGCACTGAGTAAGCCACGTTGGCGACGTAAATGTTCATGAGTTCTACTGACTGGTTTTGGTTGATCTGGCCTGTGCCCGGTGGTCTCGCCAAAGCACACCTGGGCCGTTGGGCGGCACGAAAGTAGGCGGAATTCCGATCCCGGCAAGAAGGGACGGGGGGAGGGGGGGGTGGTACCGGTCATCATCCGTCCACCCGTCCATCACTTCCGTGTAGCGGGGCAGGCCTGGGAACCATCAGTTTCGTGTCCCATGGACCGCTCGCTCGATCCCCGCCCGGCGCGTCGCAGGCGTGCCATGGTCTGGTCCGGCGCCGCCTTGCTGATGGTGTGCGCCCTGGTGCTCCTGGCCAATGGCATCGGCCGGTCGCGCGTGCGGGTGGAGGCAGGCAGGATCACCGTTGGCGAGGTATCGCGTGGTCTGTTCAAGGAGTTCATCCCCATCACCGGCACCGTGCTGCCCATCAAGTCCGTGTTCCTCGACGCCGTGCAGGGGGGTAGGGTGGAAGAGGTGCTTCTGGAAGATGGCCAGACGGTGGCGGCCGGCACCCCCATCCTGCGTTTGGGCAACCAACAGTTCCAGATGGATGCCATCAACCGCGAGGCCCAGTTGCTGGACCAGCAGAACAACCTGCGGAACACGCGGCTGAACATGGACCAGCAGACCAATACCTGGCGGCAGCAGCTGGCCCAGCTGAACTATGACCTCAAGCAGATCGAACGCACCTGGCGCTTCAATGAAGGCATGCAGGGCAGGGGGCTGGTGGCTGAACAGGAGATCGCACGCAGCCGTGAAGAGTATGAATTGGTCCTCGAGCGCCGCCGTCTGCTCGTGGCGAACATCCGTAACGACTCGCTCTTTCGCCGCACGCAAGAGGGCCAGATCGTCGCTTCCCTCGAGCTTATTCAGGATAACCTGGCCTTTTTGCGCCGCACCCTGGCGAGCATGACCGTGGTGGCGCCCATCGCTGGAACAGTGAGCGGGCTGCGGGCCGAGATCGGGCAGACCATTGCGCAAGGCAGCCGCATCGCTCAGGTGGATGTGCTGGACGCGCTGAAGGTGCGCGCCCGTGTGCCGGAGCATTATGTGAGCCGCGTGTACCCGGGGCTGGCCGCCACTTTCATCACCGCAGGGCGCGAGTACCAGCTGAAGGTGTCCAAGGTCTTTCCCGACGTGAGCAACGGTGAGTTCGACGTGGACCTCTTCTTTGAAGGGGAGGCACCCGAAGCCGTGAAACGTGGCCAGAGCCTGCAACTGCGCCTGCAGCTCAGCGAAGCGGAAGAGGCGGTCATGATGCCGCGAGGCCCCTTTTTCCAGGATACCGGCGGGCAATGGGTTTACGTGCTCGATGCCGGGGGAAAGGCCGCCAAGCGTTCCGTGAAACTGGGCCGCCAGAACCCCGACAAGTATGAGGTGTTGGAGGGCCTTCAACCAGGCGACCGGGTGGTGACGAGCCGCTACGCCGCTTTCAATGACGCCGAGGAACTCATCATTCAATAACGCACGAGCGCATCATGATGCGCCCCAACCGTCCACCACCATGAGCCTACTGAAGACCACCTCCCTCTCGAAGATCTACCGCACCGATACCGTGGAGACCACCGCGCTCAACGATGTGAGCATCGACATCGCCCAGGGCGAGTTCGTCGCCATCATGGGCCCGAGCGGCTGCGGAAAGTCCACTCTGCTCAACATCATCGGTCTGCTTGATGCGCCCAGCAGTGGGAAGTACTTCGTGAACGGCGAGGATGTGAGCGGTTACAACGAGCGTAAACGTGCCGAGCTGCGCAAGAGCACCATCGGCTTCGTCTTCCAGAGCTTCAACCTGATCGATGAACTGACGGTGGCGGAGAACATTGAGCTGCCCTTGATCTACACGCGAATGGGCAAGGCCGAGCGCGCCGGCCGTGTGAACGCCGCTTTGGAGCGCATGAGCATCACGCACCGTGCGAAGCATTTCCCACAGCAATTGAGCGGCGGTCAGCAGCAGCGCGTGGCCATCGCGCGTGCCGTGGTGAACAGCCCCAAGCTGATCCTGGCCGACGAGCCGACCGGGAATCTGGACAGCGCCATGGGTGAAGAGGTGATGGGGCTGCTCACCGAGCTGAACCAGGCGGGCACCACGGTCATCATCGTCACGCACAGCCTGCGCGATGCCGGGTATGCGCAGCGCACCATCACGCTCCTGGATGGGAAGGTGGTGGAGGGGAATGTGCCCGTCCGGTCGTTGCTCTGAGCCCACGGCAATATGTGGAAGAACTATCTCCTGATGGCGTGGCGCACCCTCAAGCGCGACAAACGCTTCGCCGCGCTGAACATCATCGGACTGGCCATCGGCATCGTGGCCTGCCTGCTCATCTTCATCTACGTGCAGGATGAGCTCAGCTTCGATGCGCATCATGCCAAAGCAGACCGCATTTTCCGCGTTCAATCGCACTTCAACTTCGGTGACCAAAGCGACGACTTCGGGCTCACACAGTTCGCCATGGTGCCCACTTTGCTGCAGGAGTACCCGGAGATCGAAAGCGGAAGCTGGTTGTATTCACTGAGCAAGTGCAGCTTCACCTACGAGGGGCGCACCAGCATCGAGGACCAGGGCTACTATGCGGACACGGCCTTCTTCCGCACCTTCGACTACCACTGGGTGCATGGCGGTCCGCACGCGCTGGATGAACCGGACCATCTGGTGATCACCACGCGGCTGGCCCATGAACTATTCGGAGCCGAGGAGCCGATGGGCAAACTGGTCGAGCGCAACGGCCGCACACTGAAGGTGGCCGGTGTGATCGACGAACATGCCTACAACACGCACGTGGAGCCCGGTTGCTTCCTGAGCCTGTTGGGCATGCCACCACAGGCACGCGAGCAGCTCATGCGCGGCTGGGGGCAGGTGAGCAGCTATGGTTACCTGGTGCTGGCCCCGGGCATCACGGCCGGGGCATTCCAACCGAAGATGGATGCCTTCATGGAGAAGCACATCCTGCCCTTCTGGCGGCAGGACGCGGGCTTCACCGGCACCATGCGCTTCAACCTGGAGCCACTGCGTGAGGTGTACTTCAACAACACGCTCATTTACGACACTCCCCGCAAGGGCAACCGGTCCTACGTTACGCTCTTCAGCATCGTGGCGGTGCTCATCCTGGCCATCGCGTGCATCAACTACATCAACATGAGCACCGCTGATGCCACACGACGCGCGAAGGAGGTGGCGCTGCGCAAGGTCAGTGGCGCGCAGCGCGGCCAGCTGGTGGCGCAGTTCATCGGTGGCAGCGTGATGATCTCGCTTTTTGGAATAGTGGTGGCCCTGGGCCTGCTCTGGGCCGCCCTGCCGGCGTTCAATGGCATCACGGGCAAGGAGATCGGCATGGCTGATCTGCTGCGCGGCAGCTTCCTGGGAGTGTTGCTGCTCATGGTGGTGCTCATCGGCGTGGTGGCCGGCAGCTATCCGGCCTTCTTCCTTGCGCGTTTCGCGCCGCAACTGTTGTTGAAGGATGGCATCGCGGGTGCGGGCAGTCAGCGCGTGCGCAAGGTGCTGATGAGCGCGCAGTTCGCCATCGCGCTCTTCATGGTGGTGGGCACGCTGGCCGTTTTCGCGCAGCTACAGTGGCTGCGCAACAACGACATGGGCCTGCGGAAGGAGAACGTGCTGATGGTGAAGATGCCCGCGCCGCATCCGCAGGACACGCTCGCCTGGGATGCCCTGCGCACCATGAAGACCGAACTTGCCCGTGAGAGCTTCGTGCAGGCCGCCGCCTTTACCGATAACATCCCTGGCGGGGGCACGCAGCGCTGGGTGCTGCGCGCGCGCACACCCGATGGGCCCTTGGACAAACCATTGCCCGCCATGAGCTGCGATGCGGACTACCCTTCGCTCATCGGCATGGTGTTCACCCAGGGGCGCACCTTCGATCCGGCCATCGCCACGGACCGTGACGGTAGCATCATCGTGAACGAAGCCCTTGTGAAAGCCTTCGGCTGGAGCGATCCCCTGAACGAGCGGCTCTTCATCCCGGGCGACAGCGCGGACCAGGAACTGCGCATCATCGGTGTGGTGAAGGACTTCCACTACACCAGTTTGCACACGCCCATCGAACCCATCGCCATCTTCCAGGGCAACCCGCGCTACGGCGTGAACAACTTGCTGCTACGGCTCGCACCGGGTGACATACCCGGCCAGTTGAAGGCGCTGGAGGGGCGCTTCAAAGCCCTGCAACCGAACGCGCAATGGGACGCGACCTTCCTCGACACGCGTATCGCCGAGCTGTACCAGGCCGAGGACAAGCTCTACCGCGTCTTCATCGCCTTCGCCGTGCTGGCCATCGTGCTCACGGTGATGGGGCTCTACGGGCTGGCCTACTTCACCGCCCGCCAACGCACGCGCGAGATCGGCATCCGCCGCGTGATGGGCGCGCCGCTTTTCGATATCGTGCGGCGCCTGAACAAGGAGTTCATTCTCCTGCTCGGCCTCGCGCTGTTGGTCGCGTTCCCGTTCGCCTTCTACGCCATCGACCGCTGGCTGGGATCCTTCGCCTACCATACCAGCATCCCACCCGCGCTTTATGTGGCGGCCCTGCTGATCACCCTTATCGTCACGGTGCTCACGGTCTCGGTGCAGGCCTACAGGGCTGCCGTGGCGGATCCGGTGAAGGCGTTGCGGTACGAATGACATCTCGCCGCCATGATCAAGAATCTGCTCCTCGTCTCCTTCCGCAACCTGTGGCCGCCTTCGCGCGGACGGTCCAGCGCCCACGGGCAGAAGCTCTACACGCTCATCAACCTGCTGGGGCTCGCCACGGGCATCGCATGCTTCGTGCTCATCGGTCTGTACGTGAAGCACCAGCGCGGCTTCGACCGCTTCGTCCCGGACCACGATCGTGTGTATCGCGTGGTGGGCAAGATCGAGATGGAGGGGCAGGGCGAGCACAGCAGCAGCATGGTCTTCGGCCTTGGGCCCACGCTCTTCCACGACCATCCGGAGCTGATCGAACGCTATTGCCGCTGGTTCGATTTCCAGGACCCGCAGCACACCCTGAAGGTGGGCGACAGCCTCAGCACCGACCGCATGTTCACCGAGAGCGGCCTCTACCTGGTGGACAGCACGGTCTTCGACATCTTTAACTATCCGTTGCTGGTGGGCGATCCGAGGACGGCGCTCACGAAGCCCGGCAGCATCGTGCTGTCGCAGGAATTGGCGAAGAAGTACTTCGGCGATGCGGATCCGATGGGCCAGCTGATGAAGTGGGACAACGCGATGGACCTGCAGGTCACGGGCATCCTTGGCGAGATCCCACGCCATTCGCACATCCGTTTCGAGGGACTTGTGAGCATGGGCACCATTCTGCAGTACTGGAAGAACATCGAGAAGAACAACTGGGTGTGGAACCCGTGCTGGACCTATGTGCGGTTGAAGGAAGGTGTCCCAAGGACGGAAGTGGACCGCATCTTCCCGCACTTCATCCAGAAGTACTACCCCGATTTCCTCAAGGACCAGATCGGCCACGAGTTGCAACCGCTCGCCGACATCCACCTCACCAGCAAGCTCGACTTCGAGATGCGGCAGAACGGTGACAGGGGAAGCGTGAACATCCTGCTGGCCATCGGCTTCTTCATCCTCATCCTGGCCGGTGTGAATTTCATGAACCTCGCCACCGCGCGCAGTGCCTACCGAGCGCGGGAAGTGGGTGTGCGCAAGACGAACGGTGCCACACGCGGGCAGTTGATCGGACAGTTCCTTATGGAGAGCGTGTTGATGAGTTTCATCGCGGCGTTGATCGCGCTGCTGCTGATCCATTTGCTGCTGCCGTCATTCAACCAGCTCGCGGGTGAAACGATCCCGTTACCCACGATGCTCTTGCCGGGCGTGTTGGGCCTCGCGGTGATCGTCGGTCTCTTGAGCGGGATCTATCCGGCGTTCTTCCTCTCCAGCTTCCAACCGGCGGTGGTGTTGAAGGCCAATGCGGCGGGCACCTCACGCGGTCAAGCCTTGCGCAAAGCGCTCGTGGTGGTGCAGTTCGCCATTGCGCTGGTCCTTATCATCGGCACCGTGTTCGTGAAGAAGCAGCATGACCACCTGCGGAGCGTGGAGCTCGGCTTCAACAAGGAGCAGGTGATCCTCATCCCCGTGCGCGGCCCAATGGCCGATGTGTACCTGTCCGTTTATCCCGAGTTGAAGAAGCTCAGCGGCGTGAAGGCGGTGAGCTGGGCCAATGACATCATCGGCAAGAAGCACAACACGCACGAGTTTAACTGGGGCGACATGGAGCAGGGCAGATGGACCTACCTGCCCTGCTTGTACGTGAACCCCGATTTTCAGCAGACCATGGACATCGAGCTGGTGGCGGGCCGCTGGTTCTCGCGCGACTTCCCCGGCGATGATTCACTGAGCGTCATCATCAATGAGACCTTCGCACGGCAGCTGCACCCCGATGATCCGGCCAAGGCGATCGGCGAACGCATGGACACCCCGCATGGCGAGGAGCGCATCATCGCCGTCACCCGGGATTTCGCCTTCGATCCGCTCTTCAAGGCCGTGCAGCCTTTCGTATTCGATATGTGCAGCCCGCATGACATCACGCAATGGCTGCGCTACATCTACATCCGCACCGATGGCGGCGACCCAGCGCCCGTGATCGAGGCCGCACGCAAGGAGTGGAACGCCCGTACCACCAGTTTCCCCTTCGAGTACCAGTTCCTCGATGATCAACTGAACATGCAGTACGATGGACAGGGCCGGCTCTCGAAGCTCGTGGGCATCTTCTCACTGCTTGCCGTCTTCATCGCCTGTCTGGGCCTCTTCGCCCTGGCCAGCTGGACGGCGGAGAAGCGCACGCGCGAGATCGGCATCCGCAAGGTGATGGGTGCCGATACCCTGCGCATCACCGCCCTTGTCACGCGCGATTTCCTGCTGCTCGTCCTCATCGGTGCCGTGCTCGCCATACCGCTCGCCTGGCTTGGCGTGGGCCGCTGGCTGGAGAACTTCGCCTTCCGCACGGCGATCGAGCCGTTGGTATTCGTGCTGGCCGCGCTGGTGGTACTGTTTATCGCGACGATGACGGTGAGCTTCCGGGCCATCCGGGCAGCGCAGACGGATCCGGTGAGGGCGTTGAGGCACGAGTAAAGTCACGTACCCATGAACCGCCGCCACTTCCTCGCCACATCCGGCCTCAGCCTGCCGTTTATCGGCAGCAACGCACTATTTGGGCAAGACCCGATGAAACCCGCCAAGCCAGCGCAACTACCGTCTGAGCTGGTGAAGGAATTCGTCCGCGTTGGGCACAACAACCTGCCGGAAGTTCAGCGCATGCTGAAAGAGCATCCTGGCCTGCTCAACGCAAGCTGGGATGTTGGAGGCGGCGATTTCGAGACCGCATTGGAAGGTGCCGGTCACGTTGGTGATCGAGAGATCGCGGAATACCTGATCGGCCAGGGTGCCCGTGCGAACATCTTCGTGCTCACCATGCTCGGGCATACTGGGATCGTGAAAGGGATGCTGGCGTTGCACCCGTACCTGCTGCGATCGAAAGGACCACATGGGCTCACGCTATTGCATCATGCGACCCGTGGCGGCGAACCTGCGAAGGAGTTGCTGGAGCACCTCCTAAGGCTTGGGCTCACGGAGACGAAGCTGGCGATGCCGTGATCATTCAGTCGAGAAGTACGAAGGAGGTCTTTGCTTTCACCCTTCCGTTCACCATCACATCTAATACGTGTTCGCCCGGGTAGTGCTTGCGCGTGCTGAAGTCCACGATGCGCTGGCGTTTGGAGATCGGAAGCGTGGCCTTCGCACCGAGTTCCACCTCTTTCAGTTTGAACACTTTGCGAGAGGTGCCGCCATTCGCCTTGCGGTAGTGGATGGCGTAGTCGACGACGAGTTGCTGCGAACACGCGCCCTCTGAGACCAGGATGAATGTGAACTCCAGCGTTTCGCCGAGCTTCAAACGTTCGTGTGAAACGGTCATGGCTGCAACGCGCACTTTCACCTTGCTGTCGAAGGCGAAGAGCGCGAGCGCATCCGCGTTGCCGGCTTTGATGAGCGTGCGGCTCGCGTGTTTGGCGATCCACGCGGTGTGCGGGTGGGTGCGGTCCCAGGAACGCAGCACATCGATCATGTAGGCCGGATGGTCCTTGCTGAAGTCGTTCAGGTGATTGGCCACCGACTTGCGTACATAGAACGAATCATCGGTGCACAAGCGCTTGAGGATGGGCGTCGTGAGTTGCGGGTCCTTCAGCACCGCATCCAGGCGGAAGGACCACGGCAACCGCGGGCGGCTGCCCTCTGAAGCGAGGCGACGAACATGTTCGTTGTCATCCACTGCCCAGGTGCGCAACACCTTCAGCGTACCCTTCACATCCCGCCGGATGAACTCGCGCACGGCGAACTCGGAAGAGCCGAAAGGTGTGAAGTAGCGCAGGGCTTCCAGCGAGAAGTTGGGATCATCCAAGCCGAATTGACCGACGAAGTCGGGATAGAGCAGGGCCGTGTAGCCCTTCGGCATGCGAGGTGCCAACTCTTTCAGCACATGCACGGCCCGGCGGTATTCAGAAGGCAGATGCTTCCGCAGGGTGTTGCTCGCATGCCGCAACCGCGCATTCAATTCACGCGCTTCATTGCCAAGCTGCACCTCCTTAAGGAATGCAGCCCGGTCCACTCGCGGGTGAACGGCTGCGGTCTCCTTCGCCAGGCGCTCGAAGTACGCCCGGTTGAACATCTCCTTCAGTGGTTCGGCCATGCGCAATGGGAATTGTGGTTTCCTGGAGTGGAACGGGGCGCTTCTTTCAGGCAACCATGATCCCGCAGACACGGGTGCGGATGCAAGCGCCGCGGAAGGTCACTGACTGCTCTCATGGAACTGCGCTGGCAATGACATGTCCCAGCAATTCGGCGTCGCCATCACCCAGTTCCGCCGTGTTCGCTGGCAGGTTCAGGACTTGTGCCACCAGCAAGATGGCGCCGGTGTGCCGCCCCACGGTGTCGTGGTCGCGGTGCAGCCGGATGAGCAGGTGGTCCGCCACGGCGCCGGGCAGTGAGAGTGGCCCGGCGGTGTGGAAGAGGAACCAGTCATCGGAGCCTTCCCAGGCCATGCGTTCCAGGACCTGGCCTGCAATGGGCAGCTGCTGGTTGAGCGCGTCGATGCGGGGACCGGTAAAGGTGCGCGGCCGTGCCTGCAGGGTGAGGTGACGGCCGGTGAGGTCCTCATTCCACCGCAGGCTGGGGAGGATGAGCTGGCGTAAGCTCATGGGAAAACGCACGGGTACGATGCGGCCACGCACGGGGGCATAGTTGCTGAAGTTCAGCGCGATGGCCAGCAGCATCCATCCGGTGGGCAATGCCATATCCAATAAGAGGGTGTCTGCACGCGCCACACCGTGCCGAAGGAACACCGCCAGGTAGGCGAGCGCGAGGATGAAGAGCGTGCCATTGACGATGCGGTAGCGGAACATGGCGCTGGCGGGCCGCACATGCGTACTGAACCAGGGCGAAAGGTTGATGAGGTTGTTCTTCATGGTGACCCACATCTGCAGAGTACCCAGGAAGAAAAAGGTGGTGATGATCGCCGGGCGGTCATTGGACAACAACCAGTAATCATAAAAGCCATGCGCGAAGGCTGCGATGACGAGGGCGCCCAGCAGATGCAGCACGACGCTCCGGCCGCGGTGCAGGGCCATGGCCACCGCATAGGCCACCACCGAGCTGAACATCATGTGCGCCACGCTGGCGTAAAGGGTGCGCCCCAACACGGAGTTGAGCTCCGTTTGGTAGAGGTAGCCGATGTTCTCGATGTACCCGAAGCCGAGCGCGCTGATGGAGGCGTAGAGCAGCAGGTCATATGGCTCATTGGCGGCCTTGCTGAAGCGCCAGAAGAGAAGCCAGGGAAGGAGCTTTGCGGTCTCCTCCAAACCTCCGATCACAAGCACACTGTACCACCAATCGTTCCAATGGCCACCGGTGAGGGTGAAGCCGAAGGTCTGATGCACCCAGGCGTAGAGGTCCGGCACGCGCAGGGTGATGGCGCAGGCCAGCAGGAAGACAAAAAGCTTGTGCCGGAAGCGTTCACGTTCATACACGTCCAGCCACGTGAGGAAGCGGTACCAGGTGTAGGAGATGGTGGCGGAGAGGAGCGCGCTGGCGAAGAGCAGGAGATCATCCGACCCGCTGAACACGCCTGCGAGTGGTAGGTGGTGCACCAGGCCCCAGGGCACGGCCACAAGCACCAGGAAGAGCAGGGTGGCACGCACAATGGGTGTGCGCAGAAAGGCCATGCCACCCCCGCTCAGTGCGCGTGCGATGCGCAGCTCGGTGCTGTAGCCGATCAGGAAGACGATGAGCAGCGCCGCGAAAAGGAGCATGCCGCAAGTTCGGCAGCCGCTTCTACTCCAGTATCACGGGCTCGTCCTTCGGGTGTTTCACCTGGTAGGTGAAGCCGATCTTCTGCGTGGCTTTGGGTTCCAGTTTCAGCGTCCAGGTGAGCTGGCCCTTCGCCTCGTCCACGCGGGCACCGCCAGCCTCGGTGAGCTTCACCTCCACCTCGCTGCGCGGGCTTACGGGGTACTGGTCGCGCACCTCCAAGTCCACTGTGGTGCCCTTGGTGTTGCGCACGGTGAGGTCCCAGCCGATGGTGACGGTGCGCTTGCCGCCGATGATGGGCTTGTCGCTGAAGCCCTTGCGCTTCACACGGTCCACCACCACGCCCTTGTCGCGGCCCAGGCTGATATCGAGCGTGTCCTGCGGGCGGCTCAGGTCCAGGAAGGAGCGGCCCACGAAAGTGCCCTCGAAGAACACGTTGGCCTGGCCTGGCAGCAGGTTGAGGTCCTCCCAGCCGGTGGTGCGTGCATAGAGGAAGGCATCTTTTTCCAGTTTGGGCGTGCAGAAGTGCTTGTAGAGGGCGGGCACGTTGTGGGTGCGCACGCCCACGGTGTGCTGCACGCCATCCGCTGGCACGGAGAAGGGTGTTTCAAGTGCGAACTCCACCGTGGTGGTGCGGTACACCACTGTGTTGGCCATGGTGGTGGTGGCGTCCATGTCATCGCGGTATTCCATGGAGCGTTCCGCACCGGCGGCCACAGGGGCCTGTACGGCTTTGGCACGGCCTCCGCTCATGATGGTCACCGATTCAAGCTGAACGGGCTGGTTGAGCACCCAGGGGCGCAACTGCGGCATCACACCGCCCAATGTGGGGTTGCCACTGCTGAAGGCAAGCTCCACCTTCTCCCAGTCCTCGCCACTGTTGTTGATCACCTGCGCCTTCATGAGCAGTTCGATGGGCTGGCCTACGCTTTTTGCGCGCAGGTCATAGGCGGGTGTCCATCCGGCGCTGGGCACGAAGTAGATGAGCGTGAAGCTGGCCTGCACCTCGGCGGTGGACTCAATCTCCACCACCACTTCGCTCGTGGGGCGGGGTGCCTGGGCCTGCAGCTGTTGGAGTTGCTGCCGCAACCGGCCCAGCTCCTCATTGATGGCCACGAGCTTCTCCTGCTGTGCCAGCCAGTTGCTCTTGGTCACCTTCAACCGTTCGCGTACGTAGTCGTTCACGGCGGTGAGCTGGGCGGCGGTGAGGCCGTTCTGCTGCCCGCCGATGTTGCTGTTCTTGCCCAGCAGTTGCTCCTCGTTCACCCACACGTCCTGCATGGCCTTCTCGAACGCATGCTCCTTCTCCAGTTTCTTAACACGCGTTTGAAGCTCTTCGATCTCCTTCTTTTTGGGGCTTTCCGTGAGGTAGTTGATGCGGTGGTTCACGCTGAGAATGGCGAAACCGCCCTTGGCGCTCACCTGTATGCTCTGTGGATCGAGGTCCTGGCTGATGCCGGTGAACACCAGGGTGCTGCTGCCCGTCTTCACCGGTGCGGCCGCACTGCGCGTGACCTGTGCACCGGCGAGGAAGACCTTGGCCCCTGTGATGCGGCTGTTGATGCCGCGTTCATTGGCAGGGCCTTGGGCGGTAGCAGTGAGCGAGAGCGTAAGCAGGAGGAGCGTGAGGGTGCGCATGGGTTGTAATAAGGGACAAGTTTACACGGCTCTGGCCGGGACCGGTATGCGGTACACGTTGCGGGTGGCCTGGTTCAATGCGGACGCGTGCCGGCGTGGTGGCGCTGCCACAGGCGAACACTGTGCCATTCGGCCATCAGGCGCAACCGTTGGTCACCGCTCTGTGGATCGAGAATGCGGCGCACCACCACATCCGGGGCCATGTGCCGTTCGTAGTAGGACTTTGCGGCCGCGCGCATCCGTTCAATGCGCGTGGCGTCCATGTCCAACGCCTGCTGCACCACGTGCACAAGGCCATCTTCATCCTTGAAGGCGAGGCAATCCACACCATGCTGCAGTGGCGGATCAAAGAGCTGCGGGAACTGCAGGATAGGCACGGCACCCACGGACATGCCCTCCACAACGCTGTGGGTCCAGGGCATCACCACACCGGGGAAGGCGGGCAGAAAGTCGGAGTGGGCGAGCACCCACCGCAGGTCGATGGGGTCCACGTAGAAGTCCTTGTGGCGGTCCACCAGGCGGATAGGCTTGTGGCTCGAGGCCAATGTGGCCTTGTCCTTCGGATGTTCGATCAACGTACCGAAGTGCATGTGGAGAACCTGGTTCATCTCGCGTCGCGAAAGGCAATGAAAGACCTCGCGTACGGCGGGGTGGCTGTAGTGCGCGGGGTCGAAGCCGCCGGAGAAGTAGATGCGGATGCGGCCCAAGGCATGCAGGGGATCATCCGGTGGGGGCTGACGGGGTTCCTCGCAGTGGAACACGTACACCGAATCCACCATGGGCATGGGTACACGCCAGGTGCCTGGCTGTGGCGGGGCGAAGTAGTCCGCATCCAGCAGGCGCACCACCGCGCCATCCGGTGCTTCACGCGGGCGATCGGTCAGCACCAGCACGGTGCCCGGTGGTGGAACGGACCGCCATTCCGCCTCCGGGAAACGATCCTGCAAGAGCGTGGTGCTCCATGCGCCCAGCATGCCGGTGGTGGGTTTGAAGGCGATGCGGTGGCCGGCATTGCGGAAGAGGAGGAGCAGGAGCAACAGGTAACGCTCGAAGGGATTGGCCTGCAGGTCCACGAACACGATCGGGCCGCCGCCTGGGCTTTTCCGCGGCTCCTTGCGGTGGCGCCAGAGCAGGACGAGGTTCACGGCCGTCCACTTGGCGGATGCAAGAATGCGGCGGAGCATGTGCGCCAAAGTAGTGGTGCCGTCACAAAACGAGCGGGGCCCCGACATGTCGGGGCCCCGCAACGTTGAAAGTGATAGGGTGCTTACTGGCGCACGATGCGTTCGTAGAGCACCTGGTCGCCGATGGTCACGTGCATGAGGTACATGCCTGTGGCCAGGTCGCCGTTCAGTTGCAGCACATGGTTGAGGATGCCACCGCCCATGGCCACCTGCTCGGCATGCACGCGCTTGCCGTACAGGTCGAAGAGCTCGATGGTGGCGCTTTCGATGGTCTCATCCACGCCTTCCACCATCACCTGCACGTTCTCCTGACGGCTGGGGTTGGGGAATACCGTGAAGCTGAGGCCGCTTTCCAGGATGGTGTTGGTGCTGCCGGGTGTGTTCAGGCGGAAGCGGCAGGCCGGGCCGAAGGCGTTGAACACCCCACCCACCTGAGATCGCACACGCACGTTCAGGTCGAGGCCAACGGGTATCGGGTTGGTGACGATCTGGTTGGGCTTTAGGGTGGTGGATGTCCACAGGATGCGACGGTTGTAGGAGCCATGCGGGTCGAAGAACCAGAACTGGTAACCCGTGGCGCCCGGCTGCGTGCTGCAATACAGCGGCGTGGTGGGCAGCACATCGGTGCGGTCGCAGCTCACGGCCTGCAGGCCCTGGTTGCTGAGGGGTACGCAGAACTCGTTCACGGCAGTGCTCACAGCGGTGAACTGGCCGTTGGCATCGATGATGCGGCGGCTGAGCGGATCGCGCAGCACGTAACCACCGTTGCTGATGCCATCGTTGCCGCTGTCGTTCACAAAGAGGCGGTAGCAACCGGCGGGCACGCAGATGCTCTCATTGATGACCGCACCCGGAGTGCCGCTGGCGTATGGTCCACCGCTGGCGATGGTCACCAGTCCGGCACCATCCTTCAACTGCCAGGTGGTTTGTGCACCGAAGGCATCGAGGGTGATCGTCAGGCTCAGTTCGATCTGCGAGCAACCGGGACCCACAGGAGTGCCAATGCACGCGCAGTTCGCGGTCCAGGTGTCGTTGATGGTGTTCGGATCATTGTCGTTGCAAGGTGAACCGGGTACGGCAGGACCACCGGGAACACCATTGCAATCCAGCGGAAGCGGGGTGCCGATGCACAGGCAGTTCGGGCTCCACGTGTCGTTGATGGTGGTGGGGTCGTTGTCATTGCAGGGCGTGCCGGGCAGTGCGGGTCCACCGGGAACACCGTTGCAGTCCGTGGCGAGTGGGGTGCCCACGCAGTTGCAGTTGGCATCCACCGTATCGTTGATCGTTCCGGGGTTGCCGTCATCGCAGGGCGAGCCAGGCTCCGGTCCGCCTGGGCATACATCAAAGGCGTCGCAGGTGCCATCTCCATCGGTGTCCTGGAAGGTGCCTTCGCAGTTGCAGTTGGCGTCCAGCACATCATTGATGGTGCAAGGGTTGTTGTCGTTGCAGGCAGAACCTGGAACGGCTGGTCCACCCGGAACCCCATTGCAATCGTTCGGCAGCGGTGTGCCCACGCAGTTGCAGTTGGCATCCCAGGTGTCATTGATCGTGGTGGCGTTGCCATCATTGCAGGGGGTGCCGGGCTGCGCCGGACCACCGGGTACACCATTGCAATCGTTCGCCTGGGTGCCGGCGCATACGCAGGCGGGCGTGATCACATCGTTGTTCGTGTTCGGGTTGCCATCGTCGCAGCTGTCACCAATGAGGCCGAAGAGCGTGGGGCAGTTGTCCGTGCTGTTGGCCACATAACCGGCTGGTTGGCCGCAGGCCAGGATGCTGTTGGCCGGATCACCGAAGGTGTCACCGTCCTGATCGAGGTACCAGGTCTGGGCTGCCGTCACCGTGATGTTGGCTGTGGCCTGCACTTGCGCGCATCCACCGCTGGCGATGATGGTATAGGTCACCGTGTAGGTGCCGGGCGTGCTGGTGCCGAGGGTCACTGCACCGGTGCTGCTGTTCAGGCTCAGGCCAACAGGGACGGCGCTGTAAGTACCACCTGCCGTGCCGGACTGTGTTACGCTGGCAGTACCGGCGTTGCTGCAGTAGGGCGAACCCGAGTAGGTGATGGTGGCGGCTGGCGCACCGGTCACCGTGATGGTGGCTGTGGCCTGCACTTGCGCGCATCCACCGCTGGCGGTGATGGTATAGGTCACCGTGTAGGTGCCGGGCGTGCTGGTGCCGAGGGTCACTGCCCCCGCGCTGCTGTTGAGGCTGAGACCAGCAGGAACGGCGCTGTACGCACCACCCGCTGTGCCGGTCTGCGTTACGCTGGCGGTGCCGGCGTTGCTGCAGTACGGGGAACCGGCGTAGGTGATGGTGGCGGCTGGCGCACCGGTCACCGTGATGGTGGCGGTGGCCTGCACTTGTGCACAACCTCCAGCTGCGGCAATGGTGTAGGTCACCGTGTAGGTGCCGGGTGTGCTGGTGCCAAGGGTCACTGCACCGGTGCTGCTGTTGAGGCTGAGTCCGGCTGGCGAGGCGTTATAGGTGCCTCCCGCCGTTCCGGTCTGTGTTACGCTGGCAGTGCCTGCGTTGCTGCAGTAGGGCGAACCTGCGTAAGTGATCGTCGCGCTGGGCGCAGGGTTCACGGTCACGCTCACAGCTTGGTTTGCGGATCCGCAGGCATTCGTCACCGTAATGGTGTAGTTGCCCGTGGCCGCACCAGTGACGGTGGCGTTCGGCGTGCCACCGTTGCTGATCGATCCGGCGCCGGTCCATGCATAGGTCAGCGGGCCCGTTCCGGTGGCCACAGCATCCAGGTTCAGCGTCTGCGTGGAGCAGATGGGGCTGTTGCTGGTGGCGCTGGTGATCGAAGGCTGTGTGCAGGCCTGCGGATAAGTAAGGAAAGGCACCACGGTGCTGTTGTTCTCGCTGGCGGTGTGGGTGTAGAACTCCGGGTCGAGGCTGCCGGGGGGCAGTACGGACACGTTGATCTTGAAGGAGAGATCGCCTGCGGTGGTGAGCTGCAGGATCAGTGTGCGGTTGGCGCCCAGGTGCTCGGGGCCTTCCTGCGGGGGCAGCAGCGCCCAGGCACCGCTGGTGCTGAAGGCCGTGCCGTTGCCACCGAACACCGGTGCCAGGTCGGCGCCGGTCATGCCGATGGTGGTCACGTCCAGGCTGGTGCCCGGCACGTTGCCATCGCTGTCGGTGGGCCCGAAGCCGCTCCACAGGTTGCACATGGTGAGGTTGCCGTTGGGGTCTGCGCTGCGCAGCACACCGAGCTGCTCGAGGTTGCCCCCGCAGCTGGCGGCCGAGCCACCGCTGCGTCCCGAACGGATGAAGGTGAGGTAACTGTCGAAGGCGGCGCCATCGTCCATGCGACTGGTCTGCGGCGGTGCGGTGGTGCTGCCGAAGGAATCGTCGTTGAAGAAGGGCAGGGTGCTGTTGATGGTCAACAGGTTGTTGCCGGGCAGGCCGTACACGGTGTTGAGCTTGTAGCCGGGGGCCATGTCCACGTACACGCGGTACACCTTCATGCCGGCGGCCAGCACGAAGGAGCCGTTGCCCAGGGTGTTGTTGTAATAGTCGGCGTCGGCGGCGGTCACCGTGGTGTACTCTTCCACGATGATGCCCTGGAGGCCCTGGGCGCCGGCCCGGGTGATGCCCAGGGCCAGGCAACAGCCCAGCAGCAGATTGAGGAGCTTGTGTTTCATGTTGGTTGGTTGTGGGGTGTGTGACCCACCGATGGTGCGGCCCTTACATGGCCGCACCATCGGGGATCGAGGGGTCTTAGTAGCAGCTCAGACCAAAGCGCGGCACGAAGAGGCCGAAGTCGCTGGCGTTGATCAGGCCGTCGTTGTTCAGGTCGCCCAGGCAGCCGGAGACCACGCTGAGGTCCAGCCCGAGCTGTTCGGCCAGGGTCCAGCCCTTGGTCCAGGGTTGTGCACCGGGCTGGAAGGCACCGCGGTACTTGGCACCGCTGAAGAAGCCGTCCACCGGAGGGGTAAGGGTGGTGGCGGCCGTGCCGGCGGCGGGCACCGGGTTGAGGCGGTCGTTGCCGCTGATGGCATTGCCCGGCAGGGGCATGTTGTAGGTGGCGTCGATCAGCGCGTTGGCGGCCACGGCCAGGTTGCCGTCGGTGGTGAAGAACTTGGTGTGCGCGGGGCTGCCCACGGCGGGGAAGGCACCGTTGATGCGGATGGCGTTGGTCACACCCTGGAAGGTGCAGTTCCGCACCTGGAACTCGTTGCTGTTCCAGAAGGTCTCCACCTCGGTGGTCATGTTCAGACCCTGGGCGAAGCGGGCGAAGACGCTGTTGACGATGATGCCCTGAGTGCGCTCCTTGGCCTCGATGCCCTCATCGTTGTTGTTGCGGCCGATGAAGGTGGCGTTGTAGACCACCGGGGTGCTGCGCAGCCCGCCGTTGGCGAAGTTGGTGGCGGCGTCGTCGCCGTCGGCCTCAATGCCGTTGTCACCCTGGTTGAGGGCGCCACCGCTGTTGTCGGGGCCCTGCACGTTGTAGAGGAACTGCAGCTTGCCGCTGTAGCCCTGGTCCCAGTCGATGTAGTCGTCATCGCAATGCATGCCCACCAGGTACTTGGCGTTCACCGTGCCACCGAAGAACTCGAAGGCATCGTCCAGGTTGGAGACCACCTCGATGTGGTCGATGGTGGTGCCGCGGCCCAGGCCACCCAGGGTCAGGCCGTTGATCTCGTTGTTGGCGCCGATGACCTGGCCGCCGTGGCGCAGGCTCACGTAGCGGAGCACGCCGCTGTTGTCGTCGTTGAGCTCGGTGCCCACAGGGTTGCCATAGAGGTGGCGGCTGTCGCCGGCGGCCAGGCCCTCGATGGTGCCCACGCCGTTGGTGGCGGTGGCCGTGGGGTCGCCGTCGGTGGTGCGCTTGTTGGTGTAGGCACGGCCCAGCACGATCAAGCTACCCCACTGCCCGCGGTTGGTCACGGCGTAGGAGCCGTCCAGGGGGTCGGCGGCGGCCGTCATGATGATGGGGCAGCTCTCGCTGCCGTTGGCCCAGATCTGTCCGTCGCGCGCCACAATGATGGCGTGCGCCGCACCCGGGTTGCTGTTGCCCTTGATCACCGTGCCGGGCTCTATGAAGAGGTCCTGCCCGGCGTTCACGTACATGCGCGTGTTGAGGATGTACAGGTTGTTGCAGGTGAGCACCGTGTTGCTGCTGAGCAGGTTGTTGTTGGCGTCCACCAGGGTGCTGATGTTCACCGTGGTCCGGCTGCTTACCGGCGGACAACCGCAGGCGGCGCCCACGTTCTGCGCCTGCGCAGTGGGGGCGAGAGCGGCCATGGCGGCCACGAGGGAAAGATCGCGTAAGGTTTTCATGAGAGGTGTTGGATTGGGGATTTGATCCGTTCGTTCAAGTGTGATCTGGGTTCATTAGGGCGTGGCAAAAGTGAAAGGCGCGTGTAGGGAGGGGATTATTCGCGCCCTATGGTTTGCTTACCATTGGATGAAGGCACTGTTGCATGGAAGGTGGATCGGTTAACGATGGGAAAACATGGCATGCAGCGCATCTATGCCGCACGTACCGTGTTGGACCAGTGGATCGAAGAGGACCTCAGTACAGGGTCCCATGGAAGAGATCCGGATGGTGGATCTCCCCATCCTTCACGTTCGCGTCGGAGACGAACTTCAACGAGCGGCCGTCTGGTGTGCCGATCTGCAGGTTCATTCGGAAGGACAACACACCGGTGGTGGTGAGCTGCGCGAGCAGGATAATGTTCTCATCCGTAGGCCCCCGGGTCCCTCCCAGCACGGCCCAGGCACCGTTGATGGTGTGCAGTACGCTGCCGCGGATATGAGACAAATAGCTTGATGCGAAAAGAAAGTTCACCACGTCCTTGATGGTGTCAGCGGCCAGCAGACCATCGTTCACACAGAGCGGCTCCATGCGCACGGGCCGGCCTGCGTGCATCAGGATCGGATGCGAAGGGTAGGGAGGACAGTGCAGCACCGAGCCATCGCGGTCCATGTTCCGTGGAATGCCCCAATGCCGGTCACTCGCGGCGCCCACCGTGATATAGGTGTCCAGCGCGTTGTATCCCACATCCAGCCGATCGCCATGCACTTCACTACCGAACTTCGCTGGATCGGTGGAGTTGAAAAAGTCCGTGGTGGTGCGGATCATGAGCTCATGGGCCTCATCACCATAAACCATCTCCAGCTGGTGGCCGGGGGCCAGGTCAACATAGATCCGATAGGTCATCAAGGCGCTGCCGCTCCCTGTGGTGTCGGGTAGCACATGGTAGAGCTCCACGAACACACTGTCGATCTGTGCATGTCCGTGCACAGCCAGGACAAACATCAAGATCGACAGGAAGCGGTTCATGATGAGCTGGTGTGAAGCGAAGGGGAACTTAGTTCCGCACAATGCGCTTCATCACCGTGCCTCTATCAGTGGTCACGGCGAGGAAGTAGGTGCCATGGCTCATGCCGGCCATGTCGATCGTTCCGCGCCATTCGCTTGCGATCACGCCCAGGTCCTGGCTGATCAGTACACGCCCCACGGCATCGCGCAGCTCATAGCGCACGGTGGTGGCGTTATCTGCACTGAACTCCAGCCACAACAAGTCGCGCGTGGGGTTCGGGCGCACGTGCATGCTGGCGGAAGCACCCTGTTCATTCAACCCGACGACGCCTTCGCACAGGCAGGTCGTCTGCCATGTGTCGTTGATGGTCGCTGCGTTACCGTCATCACATGGCGTCCCCGGCAAAGCCGTGCCACCCAGCACGCCCTCGCAATCCTCACCCACACAGTTGCAATTGGCATCGTACACATCATCGGACGTATCCGGGTCGCCATCATCGCAGGGTGTACCCGGTTGTGCGGGGCCATTGTATACGCCCATGCAGTCGAGCAAAGATGAGTCGAAGCAAAGTGTGGGGTGGGTGAAACGGCGGTCTCCGGCGTAACCGGTGGATGCGGAAGTGTCCGAGGGAAGCAGCTCGCCATAAAACTCCATGAAGGTGTGGCAATTCGGGTCATTGCACACCAAGCTGTCCGGTATCTGCACCCACACGTTCAGGCAGAAGGTGAAGACACCATCGGTGGTGAACTGACCGACCAGCACACGATTGCTCGTGGTGGGCCCCAGTACTGAACCCAGCACGGCGAAGGCGAAATTGTCGTTCGAGTAGCTGTTGCCACCGCCGGATTCAAGGAAGTCCGGTGCAGTACCCACCGACACGACATCGGGCGGCGGTGTGCCGAGGTTCAACAGACCATCCGAAGTGGTCAGTGGCAGGCCCATGGAAGGATCGGTGTTGGAGAGCAGGGGCACGCCGACACTGCCGCCGTTGTTGTTGGAACCGCCCACCACGGAGCCATCGGGATCCTCGTCCTTCAGAATGCCCCAATGCAGGGTGCTCGCTCCACCCACGGTCAGCCAGGTGTCGATGGCCACGGTGTTCTTGTTCAGATGCTGCGCGGGAATGCTGCGCCCCCAGGCCTCGCCGCGGTCATCGTTGTTGAAGAAGCTGGTGGTGGTGGCGATCTCCAACGGATGGTCCACGAAGCCGCCCAACGTGATGAATTTGTAACCTGGTTTCAGGTCAACGAAGATGCGGTAGGTCACCGCGCCAGGGGTGAGTCCCACACCTCCATCCGTATCCGCGGCGTCGTTCGCATCGGATACGTAGTAGCGCTCCACTATGATGCCTTCGAACCCAGCGGGATCGGGCGGCTGATATTGGGCCGTGGCGGTCAATGAACTGGCCACGATGAGCAAGGTGTGGAAGCGCTTCATGAATGTTGGTCTAGGGCGGCGAAACTATCCTTGCCATGTGCCGGGGGGATAAGCCCTGTATGGTCATTGATCTATGCGTGGGTTAAGCCACCATTGTGTGCCTGACCTGACCGTACAGCAAGGATCAGCGAGGTACGGGCAGGCGGATCAGCTGCAGCTGTGGAAGACCATTGCCGGTGGACACGGGAAGATGAACGCTTCCCTCCAGTAACGGATCGGCCGGTACGATGATCATCAGGCTGTGTCCACGCGCGGCCAGGGCACGTTCCAGGAATCGGGCGATGTCTACAGCTGCCACGGGACCATCGTGCACCATCCAATGTACATGGCCGCGGTTATGCGTCATGAAGACAAGGTGTGTGTGGTCCGGCCATTCCAACGAGCCCGATGTGGCGGCTGGGCGTTTGCTGGTACTACCGCGCGGTGCCGGTCGAAGGGGTCGCCAGCCCAGCCAGAACACTTCGCCGCCCAAGGCCCTGGCCTGCATGGCCACCACGGGAAAGTCACGCCGCATCCACTCACGCACCACGCCGGGCAGTTTGCGAAAGGCGGCGCGCACGGGTTTCTCCGGAAGGAAGCCCCAGCGCTCCATGTAGGTGGTGATGGTGCGCTCGGGGAGGCGCACACCGGTGATGCGGTCTATCAAGGCCAGCAGCGCCTCGCGGTTCCACAAGGGGTGGGGCAGGTCCACCTGGTCCGGCATGTGCGCGCGTACGATCGCATGAATGGCCTTCTCCTGGTCGAGGGTGAGCTTGCGGCGGCTGCGATGTTCGATGGCCGTCCCCTGAACGGCATCCCAGCCTCCTTTGCGAAAATCGCTCAAGGCATGCTCCAGTGCGGTTCGTTTCACGCCATGAACGGTGGCTACCGAGCGTATGTCGCGGCCTTCCAGCACCTGCCGAACGGCTTCACGAAGCGATCCGGCGTTGGACTCCTCAGCCATGGAAGTGTGCTGGCGGGGTGCGGTGGTCGGGCTTTCCCATTGGAGGTGTTCCATGAGCAGCGCCGGTCAGAGTTTCACGAAGCGGGCGTGCCGTGAACGCCCCTTGTGTGTCAGGACGAGATGGTACGCTCCAGGGATCAACGATGCAATGTCGATCGCGACCAGTTCCGCACCGGCGGCAACAATTCCGCTCAGGACCTCACGGCCGGTGGCATCATGCATAAGCCACCGTTCCTGCACCTTCACGTCGCCGGTCAAGAGCATGATCTCCGCGTGGGCGGGATTGGGGTAGAGGACCAGGGTATGCCACGTGGCATCCAGTTCTCCAGTGCTCACGTCGGGGCAGATCAATGTGATGTCGAGCCCGTTGCAGTTCGAGGGTCCATAACAGCACAGTTCGTTCACGTTGAAATTCGCTCCCGGGTTGAAGTTGCAGGCGGTGCTGTCCAGACAGCCGAACACGATCGTCGTCTGGCATGAGCCATCATCACAAGAGGCGGCGGGGTCGAACTCAAGGAAGTTGGGGTCGGTGCACCCACAGGTGGGTGGATAGGTCAGGAAGCCGCTTTGCACCTCACCAGTGCCCAGGACGGTGCCGTCCGCCACGTATTTGATCACCGTACCATCGGCGCGTTGCACCTCCACGTTCAGCTCCATGGTCAATGTGCCGGTGGTGGTGAGTTGTGCGATCAGGATGCGGTTCTCCGACGTGGGACCTGTCACCCCGGGCGAAAGGCACAGCATCTTGAAATCGTTGGTGATGAAGGCATCGGCGAGGTTTTCATCACCCAACACCGCATTGGGGTCGTCCCCCACGAAATTGAAGCCGGGCGGGGTGGCGCTTGCACCACCGAGCGGCACAAGCCCGTCCGCAACGGTCAGTGGGATGCCCGCATCGGGATCGGCGTTGGCGAGCAGACCTCCCGGGATGTTCGCACTTCCGCCATCGTTGGGGAACAGCGTTCCCGCGCCGTCGGGGTCGTCCACTTTGAGGATGCCAAAACGCTGGGTGCAGGCGGCGCTCATGGTCAGCCAGGAGTCCAGGGCCACGGTATTCTCGCGCAGGCCGCTCGTGCTCACTTCATGCCCGAAGCGGCGCCCACGGTCCTCGTTGTTGAAGAACACCGCAGTGCTTTCGATCTTCAATGCATGTGACGGTCCTCCATAGATTGAGCGGAGCGAACAACCCGCACTTAAGTCGAGGTAAACGCGGTATGTCCGCGACCCTTCCACAAGCGTACCTCCAGTAATGTCCGTGGCGTCGTTGGCGTCGGAGATGTAGTAGGTCTCCACGATCAGACCCTCGATGTCGAGTTGTGCCATGACCGCGCTGCTGCACAGCGTGAGCACAATGAGCGGGAGCGTGATGCACGGCCGGGCCTTCATCGGATGGTGTATATGAGCGTGAGCATGTACTCGGTGCCCCAGCGGTAGCGGTCGAAATCCGCATCGTACCCACTGGCGAACTTGTAGCTGCGCCGAAAGGGGGTGTTCAGCACGTCGCGTACGCGCAAGGCCACGCGCCAGTGCTTGCCGAACTTCTGGCTGGCGGTGATGTCGATCATGTGCCGGGGCATTTCATAGGCACGGATGCCCGTGGGGTCCAGCTCCGAGTTGGTCACTGCAAGCTTCGGCCCCTGCACGTTGTAGGAAACGGTGATGGTGGTGCGATTGCTGTCCAGCGAATAGTCCAGCATGGCGTTCACGATGTAAGGGGCCTGACCGAACATCTCGGTGGTGTAGCGCACCTCCTCACCGTTCAGCACAGTGGTGAGCTCGCTTTCGGAATGCATGAGGGTGAGGTTGCCACGGGCGTCCAGGCCGCGCGTCAGGTTCACCTTGCCTTCAAGCTCCACGCCGTACACGACGGAGGAGTTGGCGTTCCGCCAGGTGAATCCGCCCTGCGCAGTGCGCAGCAGTTCAATGTGGTTCTGGAAGCTCTTGTAGAAGACACTTGCGGACAGGTTGTTCCCGGATCGGAAATACTGCTCCACGCGCAGGTCGTAGTTGTCACCGGTGGTCATCTTCAGGTTGGGGTTGCCATACACCGGCGCCCACAACAGGTAGTCGTAGTACTGCACCACGGAGAACTCACGGAAGCTGGGCCTGCCAAGGGAACGGAAGTAGCCCACGCGCAGGTTCATCGGGGTCTCCTCACTTTCACGCAACTTGTAAATGGTGTTGATGCTGGGCAGAAGGTCCCACTGGTCCAGCAGGCCTGGCACGGCGGGTTTGGGTTCCGCACCGCCCCCTCCGCCCACACCCACATCCCCCACGGTGCCGCGGTTGGGGTCGTCCGGGGCCAGTCCATCATCGAAGAAGCGGCGCACATCGGTGATCATGTCAGAATGTTCAGCACGCAGGCCTCCTACCGCACGGAAGCGGGTGCTCAACGCCACATCGAGCATGCCATACAGGGACCACACGTTCAGGATACCGATGTCGTTGTCCTTGAAGGTGCCGAATGCGGCGTAGCGCGAGGTGAACCGTCCGTCGGGCCGCATCTCGAACCGGCCAGGCTCCTGCCACTGGTCCGGCCCTGGTGCACCGAGCACGTTGAAGTAGAGCTGGTCGTTGGTGCGTTCATCACGGCGGTAGTCGCCACCGAACTTCACCTTGCTCAGGCGTGACCGGTCATCGTTGAGGGGCAGTTCGAAGCTGAGCCGTGCATCCAGCAGGCTCTGGTCAAGGAAGCGGTAGATCCGCCCGGGCGGCAGGAGCGCACCATCCACATCCACCGGGTTGCCTTCGTCATCGGCGATGTATTGCACGGTCTTGAAATCCAGCATGTCGCGTTCACCCTTGGAGTAGGAGACATCCGCGTTCACCGTGAGGTTGAAGGCCGGGATGAGATGCCGGCTGCCGTACTGCACGGTCCAGAGCTTGCGCTGCTCGTAGAACTGGTCCTCCGAAACGAAGGTGGAACTGTTCACCGTGGGGTCCAGGAAGGTGAGGCTGCGTGCATTGCTCTGGCCCATGCCGGTGGCCATGCCCACGAGCGAGAACGAGTTGTTGCGGTCCAGTTTGAATGACAGACTGCCGAGCGAGCTCCAGCCATTGCTCACCTGGCTGATGCGCTGGGTGCCTTTGCGGTTGTAATTGTCAGCGGGTGTCTCGTCATCATACATCTCGAAGGTCCGCAGGATGGTGGACGCCCCATCATTCTGGGTCTCGGCATTGTACCGCATGCCTACGAGGAAGCCGATCTGCTTTGGCTTTCCCTTCTTCTTGAACACGTCCACCTGGTTGCCAATGATGAAACCCGCGTTGTAGTTGGGATTTCCCGTGGTGGAACCCACGCGCCAGCTGCTGTTGTCGAAGGAGGTGTTGTAGCGCGCCAGATCGGCGTTGACGATGGGTGAGAAGTAGCTGAGGTTGTAAGTGCTGTTGTAGTTGTTCACCGCCGCCCCGACCGCTGAGGCATTGTTGAGCAAAGCGGGTGGCAGCATGCCGAGTTCGGTGAGGGCCAGGTGCTGCAGCGTGTTGTTGTTGCTCATCACCGTGTTGCCGAACCCCGGCGTGTTGGCGGTGATGCCATAGTTGTTCAGGTAACCACCCAGTCCGAGCAGTCCCAGTTGCTGGTAGACGGATGGTTCAACGAAGCCCGGGAATTCGTCCACGGTACCGGGTACGCCTTCCGGCACACCGCGCTGCCCGTCGTCGAAGCCGAGCCAGTCCGTGGAGGAGCGCTGCCCTTCGCCCACAATGGTCTTCCAGCTGGAGTTGGGGTTGAAACCAATGGTGGTGGCGACGGTGACCTGCAAGCTGGTCGGGTAGTCGCTCGTGTTCATGGAAAGGAAGGCACCGGCCCAGTCGCCCGGCAGGTCGGGCGTGGCGGTCTTCGTGATGATGATGTTGTCCAGCAGGCCGGTGGGGAAGAGGTCCAGACGCAGGTTGTTCGTGAAGGGGTCCAGCGTGGGAATGCGCGAACCGTTCACGGTCGTCACCACATAGCGATCTGCCAGACCACGTACGGAAACAAAGGGGCCCACTGTCGACACACCGGTGACACGTCTCACGGCGGCCGCCGCATCACCGTCACCGGACTTGAACATGATCTCGCGTGAGATGAAGTTCAGGTTGTTGGCGGAGTTCAATTTCAAGCGGTCCAGGTAGGCATCGCCGGATCGGTTGGCCTTGGCCTCCACCTGGAATTCGCCGAGCTCGATCTTTTTGTCCGTCAGGATGAAGTTGGCCACGACCACCTCGTTGTTCCGCGGGTTGGCCGTGAACTCCTGGGGCTCCAAGCCCACGAAGGAGATCACCAGCACGGTGGGCCCGGGCGTGCTGAGCCGCAGGGAGTAGTTGCCGTCCAGGTCCGTCACGGTGCCCACCGTGGGGTCGCTCTTCACCACCACGGTCGCCCCGGGCAGCGTTTCGCCGCGGCTGTCGGTGATCTTGCCACGAACGGTGCCCTGGCCGTGGGCGGCGGCGGCGGCAAGCATCAGCAGGACCACCACGAACAGGTCGCGTAACATGAGATGGGCTAAAGCGGGGCGAAGGTGCCCCACTGCCGTGCCCGGGATGTTTGCACCGTATTACCGGTGATCTACATCTGCAAGGCCCTGCCGTTCGGTAAATGTTAAGGCTGCGTTGCCAGCTGCGGCTCCTCCACCTTCAGCACGGCCAGGTAGTTGGTCACGTGAAAGACCTCCAGGTCAGGTGAATAGCGCGCAATGGACCAAAGGCCGTTCGGCAATACCCGATGAATGGTGTAGCGTGGGCCCAGTTCGCGGAAGATGTCCAGGAAGAAGGTGCGGGAATCAATGTCCGCCTCGCCGAACTCGAATTGGATGAAGCGGATGGCACCGCGTTGGAGCAGCCCTCGTGCTCCACGCAGCACGTGCAGTTCATGCCCCTCCACATCGATCTTCAGCAGCAGGATGCGCTCTATCCCGTATGCGGCGCAGTGGGCGTCCAGGGTGGTCACCTCCACATCGATCTGTTGCGCAGCACGTACGTGGTCCCGGGTCAGGGGGTCAAAAGGATGAAGTGAGGCATAGCTGGATCCCTGCGCGGGCAGATGCAGCGTCAGCTGGCCGGGCGCGTCACCCAAGGCCTGCTTATGGCAGCGGACCACACCTTCTTTCAACGGCCCGGCCAGGGTCTTCTGAAGGACCTCCAGCGCGATGGGCGATGGTTCGAAGAGCTCCACGCGCAGGTTCCCACCGATCGCGCGGAGAGCCAGTTCGGTGTAGTAGCCGAAGTGTCCACCGGCGTCCACCACGCCGTGTGGCCCTGGACCGGCGAGACGTGCCACATGGCCGAGCACGTATGCCTCACCACTGTGGCGCAGGTCCGCGCCGCCATAGTGGTTCATGCCCACCAGTGCCGTGCGGTGCAACCGCACCCACAAGGGCTGCAGGGCCCGTGTGCGCATGAGGTCCACCAGGCGTTGTTTCAGGCCCATGGCAGGCTGGTGCTGGGAATGATGTGCGAGCCACGTGTGAAAAAGATGAACGCCGTGGCATGTGCACGGCGTCCGATCGTTCGGGAATGGAAGGCGCTCACGCGTCCACGGTATCGTACTTCACGCCCACGCGCAATTCA
Organism: Flavobacteriales bacterium; assembly: GCA_016788635.1. Lineage (GTDB taxonomy): Bacteria > Bacteroidota > Bacteroidia > Flavobacteriales_F > PHOS-HE28 > PHOS-HE28. The sequence continues at coordinate 248,827 of JAEUSU010000007.1, forward strand.
TTGCGCACCACCAGACGTCCGTTCTGCGGGCGCAGGAAGTAGAGGGCCTCCACCTCGCTCACCGGCTCAGGTGCGGCCGTAATGGCCATGAAGCCCAGGTCGCGTGCCATGGTGAGCACCGCCTTGCGGTTCACGGCGTCCAGCGAGTGGATCTCATCCAGGAAGAAGGGCACACGCGAGAGCGGGGTGCCCTGTTTGGGATCTTCCTTCAGCATGCTGCGGAGCACCAGCAGATTGAAGAGCACCTTGATGGTGATGGCCGTGCCGTGGCTCTCCACCTGCAGGTTGTCATAGCTGTGCGCGCGGCCGCCCTTGGTGGCCACGGTGAAGCGCAGGGTGAACAGGTCGCCGTAGTTGAGCGTGATGCGCTCGCTGAGCTTGTTGCGGAAGCTCTGGTAGGCGGCATCGAGCTTCTTGCTGTCGTCGAACAGGCCCGTATGGTCGGTCTCGGCCAGCTCCTTCAATGGCACCACCAGGTCGCTCTGGTCCAGCACCTCCATACGCAGCAGCTCCAGGTTGGAGACGCTCACCGTGTTGAAGCGGCGGTTGATCATCTCGGCCGCATTGCGGATGTCATTCAGCCCGCTGAGCACATTGGCGAAGTTGGCGCGCAGCAGATGCAGGTAGTTCTCCCAATCCTTGCGCAGGGCCTCCTCGAAGGTGGGCAGGCCCTCCAGCTGTTCCTTCATCAGGCGCACGGTCTCCTGTTCGGTGGCGCCGATGATGTCGCTCTTCAGCACGGCCTCGATCTTCACGCGCAGGGCGTCCATGTCGCGCACCATGTCCTTGTGCTCGGCCAGCAGCTTTAGGTAGAGCGAGATGGCGTCCTCCGCATCCGCAGGCACGGCAATGGGGTCGGGGTTCACCACCTCCATGGCCGGCGGCGGTGTGCATTGTTCCAGCAGGCGCAGCAGGCGGTTGAAGCGTTCATCCTCCTTGTTCAGCGCGTTGCGCTGCTCGAAAAGTTTCACCGACAGCTCATCCAGTTGCTTGCGGGCTTCCTGGCGAGCGGCTTCCGCCGCTTCCTTCTCCTTCTGCACCTCGTTGAAGCGCTTCTGCAGTTTCGCCTCCTCCTTGCGCTCCTTCTGGAAGCGTTCCCATTGGGAGAGCCGCTCGGCATGCGCATCGCATTCGGCCTGCACCTGCGCGCGCTCGGCGGCCAGCTGATCACGGTTCTCAATGGCCGCCATCAATTCCTCCAGGCGCTTCAACTCGGCATGCTGGTCGGCGAGCGCCTTCTTCAACGCCTTCACATCCACCAGTTCCTTCCACGCCGCACTGTTGTCCGGCAGGGGCAGGGTCACCAGTGCATCACTGTACTTGCCGCCGTTGATGTGTTTGGCGAGCTGCTTCAGCAGCGCATCCACATCCTTTCTCTTTTTCAGTACCACTGAATCCTTGGACCCTGAGCTCGTCGAAGGGTCCACGGGCAGCTTGAAGAGTTCCAGGTTGAAGAGGCGCGACACATCCTGCAGCACCTTCTCATCGAGGGAACCGCGCAGGGTGGTGATGAGCGCGCGGTCGAAGCTGGCGATGGCCTTTTCCGTACTGGACACGCGTGCCTGCACCTCGGTGAGCGCGCGCTGCGTGCGCGACTTGTCCGCTTGAAGAGCGTTGCCCAGTTGGCGGTCCAGCGCGGCCAGGCGTTCCTTGGCGTTCACCAGGGCCTCGCGCTCCAAGCGCTCGGTGAATTGCTCCATGCCGCGGCCCAGCTCGTGGATGCGCGCGAGGTCGCCCTCCACGCGGCCTTTGATGGCGGCCAGCTCGGCCACCTTGTCATCCAGTTCGTGCAATTGTGAGGCGGTGGCCTGCTTCTCCAGTTCCAGCAGTTCCTGCTTGGCGGCGATGGCCTCCTTCACGTGCTTGTTGTGGTCGTGCGCCTTGCGCTTCTTCTCCAGCAGGTCGGTGAACACCTGCACCAGGCCGGCCTCCAGGCGCATGCGGTCGTCGCTCTTGGCGATGTAGTTGCGAAGGCGTTCCTGCTCGCTCTTCAGCACGTTCAGCTTCATGCGCCGGTCCCTGATGCGCTCGAACTCCTCGGTCATCAGGCGGTTCGCCTCCAGCGCCGGCTTGTTCGGCGGGATGCCGGCCAGCATCAGCAGGCTGCGCTTCATCTCGTGCTGGTCGATGCTGCGCAGGCTCAGCAGGTTCTTCAATACCTCCTTGAAGTGCGCGTAGCGCTCGCTCTCCGTGAGGTGCACCACGCCCAGCCCGTTGCTTTCGCCCTTGGTGGCCACCAGGATGGCCTCGCGGTGCGCGGCGGGGTCGCGCAGTTCGCGGTACATCTTGCCGCCGAGCTTGGTGAGCACGTGCTTGGGGTCCGCCACGTGGCCGTTCTCCGTGAGGTAGTCGCTCACATCATACTGGCCGTCGTAGGTGAAGCGGATGGGGTCGCCGCCCGAGGCTTTGTTCTGCCCGCGCCAGCCGAGCACATAGGGCCCGTTGGGTCCGTTGCACTCGAACAGCAGGTAGCTGTAGTGGTCCGGGAAGTAGTACGCGCGCGTGGCCTCCGTGTCGTGGTCGCCGAAGACCATCTGGTTGCGGTGGTCCAGGTAGAGGAACTGCAGCGTGTTGATCAGGGTGGTCTTGCCGGCGTTGTTCGGCCCCACCAGCTGCAGCGAGTTGCCCAGCTCGATCTCGGCGTAGTCGTAGCTGCCCGAGCGGATGGCGATGAGTTTCGTCGGTCCGAGTTGCGTGGTCATGCGCTAGTTCATTTCGGGTGAGGCCTCTTCGGCGGTGCGGAGTACGCTGCGCGCCTCCTGTTCGGCGGCCAGGCTGATCTCCTGGCACTTGTCGAACACGCGGTGGAAGGGGCGAAGGAAACGGAAGGTGTCATCGGGGAACACCTCGGCCCAGCCCAGGCGGGCCATGCTCTTGATCAGCTTGCGCAGGGTGGCCTCGTCGTCCACGCCCACGGCCTTCAGGTAGCTCTTGTACCGGTCGCTGTTCAGGTGAGGAAGCCCCGCGATGCTGAAGCGTTCGGTGAGGATGTATTCCTCCACGGGCCGCCCTTCGTTGGCCGCGGCTTCGATGAGGATGAAGCTGAACACGGCCACCGGTGGCAGCGAGGCGGGTGGTGGGGTGTTCTCGGCGGAATCGGTGTGGAAGAAGAAGAAGTCGCGCTCATGGCGGATCAGGTCCAGGCCCAGCGGCTTGAAGTAGGCGGCGTACTCCGCGTACTTGTCGGCCAGCGCGCCGTGCAGCGAGCCCTGTTCGTGGGTGATGTAGGATCCCTGGCGGAGCTTGTCGAAGATCTCCTTGAGGTAAGGCAGCTCGTTCATGCGTGGTTGATCGAGATGGTGGTGACTTCAAGCACGCCGTCGCGCGTGCGGTAACTCTTGCTCTTGTGGCCTTTGAACTTCACATCCAATGCAGGGTCGAAGAGCAGCTTGCTCAGACCGAGCAGCGCATCGGCTGTTCCCTTTTCGGGGTAGCTCTTCACCAGCCAGTCGGTGAGGTCCTTCACCGGCAATTCCTCACGGATGGCGTCCGGCAGGCCGTTCAGCCAGAGCAGGCGCACATAGTCCGGCGGGGTGTCGGTGTTCTCCACCATGCTCAGCATGGGCGGCGGGGTGGGCGGGTGGGTGGCCACGTGCTCGATCACCTGCCGCAGCACCTCATCGGTGGGCGGGCTCTCGATGGGTGCGCGCCCGGCCTGTGGCACATAGTTCACGGCCCAATCCTCTAGGCGCACCTGGCGCAGGCGGTTCAGGGCCAAGGTGGCGCCGTGCGCAATGGCGCTGCTGCGGCGCAGCACGTCGTACAGCGGCTGCAGTTCCTTGCGGCTCTCGTTCAGCGTGTGGATGCTGCGCCGGCGCAGCGCGCGGATCTGGCGTTCCACCCGTTCGATGGGGCCGATCTCCGCGTATACGCCCTGTTCCCGCGCATGGCGCAGGCTGTCGTCCAGCTGGTTCAAGGTGGAAGTGAGCACCCCATCCACGCGTACTATCTCCACCAGCGGGTACACGTACAGGTCCATCAGCGTAACGATGCGCAGGTAACGCTCGCGCACGCTCACCGCGGAACGATCGGCTTTGTAGCGCGCCACCTCGGCCATTACGGCGCGGTGGGTGGCGCTCAGGTCGTCCTGCATGCGGCGCAACGTATGGTCCACCTCGTTGGCGGCCATGCCCACGCTTACGGGGTCCAGTGCCTCCACGCCGCTCACCAAGCGCTTGCGCGCGCTCTCCAATGCGGCGATGTATCCTTCGATGATCTCCGGGCTGGTGGGCACCGCATCGTTGAAGAGGAAGTTGACGAGCTGCAGCAGGGGCTGGCTCATCACATAGTGGGAGCTGCCTTCCTCCAGCGGTGCCAGGACCTGCAGCTCCAGCAGGCGCTGCCAGGTGCTGTCGGTGCCCTCCTGTGCGGGATCGCCGTAGGTGCGGATCATCTGGCGCACCTGCGCCTCGCTCACGTCACCCGGACGCATGGCGATGGCGTGCAGCAGGGGCACGTGCGCGGCGCAGAAATCGAAGTAGCGTTTCGGGGCGATCTGCATGGTGCGATTTGGGCAGCCGCTTTCCCCCACGGCCGCTTGTCGCGACCGAAAGTAGCGGCCGGTACCCGCACGGGGCCGGGTGATTTATCGACAGGTGTTAGTAACGTGGGCACGGCGCCGGGCCGAAGCGCAACAAGCCCCGGTTGACGAGGAATTGAACCGTCAGGTCCAGCCTATTGCTTAATGAAACGGTACACCTGTCCAGTACCAGTGCGCAGGAAATAGGCGCCGGGTGCCAGTGTGGCTACGGACACTTGGTCCGTGGGCGACATGGTTCTTAAAACCCGGCCTTGGTTATCAAGCACGGTGAAATCCACACGCTGCCCCAGGTGAAGTGTGGTGGTGACCGGGTTGGGCCAGAGCAGCACGTTGCTCGTAGTGACCTCCGGAACACCGACCGACATGCCGCTGTACAGCCGGGCCACACGATTGCGGCCGGTGGCATTGTAGCTGGTGAACCACCCTCCGATCAAGATCTTCAGGTCGTCCTGAAGGGCCATGCAGGAAACATACTCGTTCGCGCCAGTACCGGGGTCGAACGACAGGTCGATGCCCCCGTCGGGATCAAGCCGGGCGATCTTGCTTCGAAGTACGCCCGCGTACTCGTTGAAATCGCCACCGATCAGGATGCGGTCATCCGGCTGGCGCAGGATCGTACGCACCACGCCATTCGGACCGTTGTTGGGTAGGAACGAAAAGTCCTGCAGGCCGTTCGGAAGCACCTTGGTGAGGTGGTTGCGTGGGATGCCATTGAAGGTTGTGAAATCCCCTCCGAACAAGGCAGTACCATCAGGTAGGATTTCGATCGCTCGTACTCTGGCGTTCGGACCAGTTCCAGGGTTGAAGGACGGATACGGGTAGCCATTGATGTCCAGGCAGGCGATACGGCTGTGTGGTTGACCACTGAATTCGGTGAATGAACCACCGATCATTATACGCCCTTCGGGAGTCAGGTCTATCGCGCGAACGTCGCCATTGGCAGTGAGAAAGTTGTTGTAGGTGTAGTCGAGGGTGCCATCGGCGTTCAAGCGCGCGATACGGCCGAGTCCTCCACTAGCTTGGAATGCACCACCTATAATGATCTTGCCATCCGGTTGCAAGGCCATGGCGTATATCGAGCCGCTTACACCATTGCCAGCATTGTATGAAGGATCCAGACTTCCATCGGGCAAAAGGCGGGCGATGCGCATGGCTGCCATGCCATTATAGGTGGTGAATTCCCCTGCGATCAGGATCCTGCCATCAGGCTGCACCACCACGCAATGAATGTTATGGTCGGCACCGGTCCCTGGCATGAATGTCGGATCGATGCTGCCGTCCGCTTCCGTTCGGGTGATCCGGCCCCGCGGTTGACCATCGTACCCCGTGAAGTTCCCCGCCAGCAGGATGCGGCCGTCCACCTGTACGGCAAGCGAATTCAACGGTGCGTTCGCCGATGAAGGCGGGTTGAAACTGAGGTCAAGGCTTCCATCATCGTTCAAGCGCGTGATGCCACGCCTGACGAGACCATCATACATGCTGAACGTTCCGCCGATGAGTATCCTGCCATCCGGTTGCAGCAGCATGCAATAGACCCATCCATTTGTTCCCTCCCCGGGGGTGAAGCTCGCATCGAGCGTGCCATCCGGCTCCACGCGCACGATGCCCGGTCGCGGAACGCCATCGTAGGTGGTAAGAGCGCCGCCGATCAGGATCCGGTCATCGGGTTGGATCACGATCGAGCCTACCACAGCGTCAGGCCCTGAACCGGGGTCGAACGAGAAGTCCAGGCTGCCATCGGAATTCACGCGCGCCACCCGGGTTCTGGGTATTCCATCGTATGTCGTGAACGCCCCCCCGATCAGCACCTTGCCATTGGCTTGCAGGGCCATGGTGGCAATGGCGAGATCCGCTCCGGCACCTGGAACGAACGAGGTGTCCAGGCTGCGGTCATCATTCAAGCGCGCGATGCGGTTGCGGGGAACACCGTTCACTTGTGTGAATGAACCACCGATGAGGATCCGCCCATCGGGTTGGAGGGTCATTGCATATATCTCTTGGTCCGGTCCGAAACCCTGGGTGAAGGTGGAGTCCACGCTGCCATCGGTGTTCAGGCGTACGATGTGGCGAAGAGTGGAGCCGTTATATGGCATCAAGAAGTCTCCGGCGAGCAAGGCTTTCCCATCCGGTTGTAATAGGATGGCATACACCCCAAAGCCGAATACGAACGTGGGAATGGTGAAGGTCGGATCATTGTCTCCGTCGGCCTCTTTGCGTCCGGTACAGGGGTATTGCGGACTGGGCCCCCATCCACATATGCCTCCATGGAGCACTTTTCCATCCGGTTGGATGCTAATGGCCTTACTGGAATTGTTTGGAAGAGTAGATTCCGAATCAAATGTGGTGTCCAATTGACCATCGGAATCCACTCTGGTCAGTTCGTTGATGTAGTCGTTGTTGTAGCTGTGCCGGCCACTGATCACGATCCGGCCATCCGGTTGGAGGGCCATGGCCAACACGTATTCCGCACCATCCCCATTCCCGTAGCCCACATCGCCCGGGTTGAAGGTGGTGTCCAATGCACCGGCCTGTGGCAGGCCGTGCAAGGCCAGGCCGAATACCGCCAAAGCAGCCAGCAACAACCTTATGTATCGGAAGCGGAACAATTGGTAGTGGCACACGAAAACGCCAATCGAATATAGCAACCTTCACAAACTGGGCATTGTGCCACATGCAACAAGCCCCGGCCATCGCTGCCCGGGGCTTGCCCTTATCGCCTCCGCAGCGGTCTCCCGAAGGGGACCCTGCGGTAGTTGTTCTTACATCATGTCCATGCCGCCTCCCATGCCACCGTGGGGCATGGCGGGGGCTTTCTCCTCCTTCTCTTCGCTGATGACACACTCGGTGGTGAGGAGCATGCTGGCGATGCTGGCGGCGTTCTCCAGGGCGATGCGGGTCACCTTGGTGGGGTCGATCACGCCGGCGGCGATCAGGTTCTCGTACTCCTCGGTGCGGGCGTTGAAGCCGAAGTCGGCCTTGCCCTCGCGCACCTTCTGCACCACGATGCTGCCTTCGATGCCCGCGTTGGCCACGATCTGGCGCAGGGGCTCCTCGATGGCGCGGCGCACGATGGCGGCGCCGGTGGTCTCATCGGCGTTGGCGCCCTCGAACTTCTCCAGCACCTTCTGGGCGCGGATGTAGGCCACCCCGCCGCCCGGCACGATGCCTTCCTCCACCGCGGCACGGGTGGCATGCAGGGCGTCGTCCACGCGGTCCTTCTTCTCCTTCATCTCCACTTCCGTGGCGGCACCGATGTAGAGCACGGCCACGCCGCCGGCCAGCTTGGCCAGGCGCTCCTGCAGCTTCTCCTTGTCGTAGTCGCTGGTGGTGGTCTCGATCTGGGCCTTGATCTGGTTCACACGGGCGGTGATGTCGGCCTTCTTGCCGGCACCGTTCACCACGGTGGTGTTGTCCTTGTCGATGGTGATCTTCTCGGCCTTGCCCAGGAAGCTCAGGTCGGCATTCTCCAGCTTGAAGCCACGCTCCTCGCTGATGACGGTGCCGCCGGTGAGCACGGCGATGTCCTCCAGCATGGCCTTGCGGCGGTCGCCGAAGCCGGGGGCCTTCACGGCGGCCACTTTCAGGGCACCGCGGATCTTGTTCACCACCAGGGTGGCGAGGGCCTCACCGTCCACGTCCTCGCTGATGATCAGCAGGGGCTTGCCGGTCTGCGCGGCCTTCTCCAGGATGGGCAGCAGCTCCTTCATGCTGCTGATCTTCTTGTCGTAGATCAGGATGTAGGCGTTGTCGAGCTCGGCCTCCATCTTGTCGGCGTTGGTCACGAAGTAGGGGCTCAGGTAGCCGCGGTCGAACTGCATGCCTTCCACCACCTCCACGGTGGTCTCGGTGCCCTTGGCCTCCTCCACGGTGATCACGCCCTCCTTCTTCACCTTTTCCATCGCCTGTGCGATCAGCGCGCCGATGGTCTCATCGTTGTTGGCGCTGATGGTGGCCACCTGTTTGATCTTGGCGTTGTCGTCGCCCACGGACTTGCTCATCTTTTTGAGCTCGTCCACCACGGCCACCACGGCCTTGTCGATGCCGCGCTTCAGGTCCATGGGGTTGGCGCCGGCGGCCACGTTCTTCAGGCCAGCGGTCACGATGGCCTGGGCGAGCACGGTGGCGGTCGTCGTGCCATCACCGGCGGCATCGGCGGTCTTGCTGGCCACTTCCTTCAGCATCTGGGCGCCCATGTTCTCCACGGCGTCCTTCAGCTCGATCTCCTTGGCCACGGTCACACCGTCCTTGGTCACGGACGGGGCACCGAACTTCTTGTCAATGATCACGTTGCGGCCTTTCGGGCCCAGGGTCACCTTCACGGCGTTCGCGAGGTGGTCCACACCGCGCTTCAGGCGGTCGCGTGCGTCGATGTCGAATTGGATGTTCTTGGCTGCCATGGCAGTTCTTGGGATTATGGTTGGGGCGCGTCATGACGCGCCCTTACGGTTTCTCAGTTCAGGATGGCGTAGATGTCGCTTTCGCGCATGATCAGATAGTCCTTGCCGTCGTAGCTCAGCTCCGTGCCACTGTACTTGCCGTACAGGATCTCGTCACCGGCCTTCACGCTCAACGGGGTCACTTTCCCGTCCTCGGCCACGCGGCCGCTGCCTACGGCCACCACCTTGCCGCGCTGCGGCTTTTCCTTGGCCGTGTCGGGGATGATGATGCCACCCTTGGTGGTCTCTTCGGCGGCTGCGGCTTCCACAAGCACGCGGTCCGCCAGGGGCTTCACTTTCGTAGCCATGGTGAATTGGATCGTTCGGTTGGTTTGCGGCCCGCGCATGTCAACCGCCATGCCAACACACCATCAGCTGCCATTCGACTGACGATCTTGCAAGGTTCGGCCCCGAGGGAGCGAACCACCTGACAGCCGCGCTGTCAGCCTGACGCGTCAGGGCGTGGCCGGGGCGGGCTCCTGGGCCGGCGCCTCCTCCTGGGTCGGTGCCACGTCCTCCGGGGCCACCTCGCCGCTGGTCACCTGCTCGGTGGGCGCGTCCAGCTCATCCAGTTCGGCCGCCTCACCACCTTGCACGGCGGCGCTCACCAGGCACAGCACCATCAGCGCACCGGCCAGCGTCCAGGTCCCCTTCTCCAGGAAATCGGCCGTGCGCTGCACGCCACCGATCTGTTGGGCACCGGTGAAACCGGCCGCCAGTCCGCCCCCCTTCGGGTTCTGGGCCAGCACGACAAGGGCCAGCAGAGCGGCCACGATGATGATGAGGACGGAGACGACGACCATGGCGAAGAAGCGTTGGAAAAGGTCCGCTGGTCAGCGGGGGCGCAAAGTAAACGGATCCTGGCGATCCGGCGCTCACCCCTTGCCCCGTTCCACCGCGACGGCGCGTGCCAGGAACTCCTCCCGCCGCTGCGGATGCCGCTCCGCCAGCCGCCTGTAGGCCGCGGCCGCACGGGCCGCGTCGCCCTGTTGTTCGTAGATGCGCGCCAGGGTCTCGGTCACCAGCTCGGCATGCTCCTCCAGGCTTCGTTTGGCCGCCTGCTGCGGGGTGAAGAACTCGGCTTTCCGCGCTGCGGGCGGGGCCTGACCCTGGATGAACCGCTCGATCAACGCCTTCGTGTCCATCGCGCCGGGGATGGCCTGAGCGGGGGAGGCCTTCGGCGTTGGCACGTCCGCCGAGGCCTCTTGTGGCGCTTTCGCCTGTGCTGCCTCCGTGGTCGCCGGTCCGTTGGGCGTGGGGGCCTCCTCCAACCAGGCCGTGAACCGCATCCGCCCCGGTCGGGCGATCGCTTGGGGCGGCGCTTCTGCGGGACGCTCCGCTTGTGGTTGGGTCGCAGCGGTGGGCGTTGCCGGTTCCTCCTCCGGGACCGTGACGGCCGGTTCCGGCAGCTCCTGGCGATCATGGGCCGTGGACCACGTCAGGTCGTACACCGTGGCCAGGGCGGCGCTGCGGATCTGGTCGTCGAGGTCGTCCGGCACCGCGGGAGGCGCTTGCTCGGGACGTTCGTTCAGGCCCGCTTCCTCGGGTGTTGCGCCGGACGGGGCGGAGGGCACCGTCGGCGGGGCCTCCTCGACCGGTCCCGGGGATCCCGCCTCAGGTGCGGGCGCCATGGGCTCCAGCGTGACCGGCACGGTCAGCGGTCCTGCATCCACCGGTGTGGACCGCTGCCGGGGTGTCGGCCCCGCATCCGCATGCACCAGGTCGTGCACACGCGCCCGGCTCGGCAGATGGGCGGCCACCTGGCGCAGATGCTCGTCGTACAGCAGGCCCCCTGTGGCGGCCTCGCCCACCGTCAGCAGCACCTGCGCCCCGCTGAACCACGGATAGCGGCCCGCCAGTTCGCGCAGCACCGCCACATCCGCGGCGTCCACGGCCGTGGGTTCCTGCAGCAGGTGGTTCAGCCGTTCGCGGTCCATGGATCACCAGTTGCCCAGCGTGCGGTCGAAGATATCCTGTACCAATTGGTCGCTGATGGTCCGCACCAGGCCCTCTTCCACGGTGACCAGGTCGGCCGCGCTGTCGTAGTCCGCGAAACGGCTCACCGTGAATGTGCTGGTGCGCGTGGCGTCCAGGCTGTTGGTGTAGGTCACGCTCACCGTCATCGTCAACCGGTTCAGGGCGGCGGTCTCGTTGGCCTGGATGGACACCGGCTGAACGTCGTAGCCCGTGATGGCGCCTTCGTACCGGAGGTCGCCACCCTCGCGCACCAGCTTCAGGGGCGTTTGGGCCTGAAGCAGGTCGCGCAGGGTCTCGGTGAACACCTGTGCCGTGCGCGGCGTGCTCAGCGGGGCCCGGGCATCGAACACCGCCACATCATACGTGGATGCGCCGGCGGGGATGTCCGCGCCGGTGAAGGAGTAGTTCACCTTGCAGCCGGCCGATGTCAGCAGAAGGATCAGGATCAGGACCTGGACCGATCGTCGGTAAAGGAGCAGTGCCGTCCGCCCGGTCCGTCCGATGGGCCGCCCCGTGGCGTTCGCACCCTCACACCCTCGCGCTTCCGCACCTCTCATCACTGCAGCCCGTATTCCTTGATCTTGCGGTACAGGGTGCGTTCGCTGATGCCCAGCTCGGCCGCGGCGGTCTTGCGGCGGTTCCGGTGCTTGGCCAGCGCCTTGTTGATCAGCTCCTTCTCCTTCTCCTCCAGGCTCAGCGATTCCTCCACTTCGGTGTGCTCGATGTCCTGGTCCGCCTCCCCCGGACGGGATGGCATCTGGATGCTCACGGTCCCGGAAGGCGTGCCCTCCATGGGCAGCACGATCTCTTCGCGGTAGGGGGGCGGTGCCACGGCCGGCATCGGCTGCCCGTGCATCAGGGCGGCCACCTGCTCCTTCAGCACCGTCAGGTCGTTCTTCATGTCGAACAGGAACTTGTAGATCAGTTCGCGCTCGCTCACGCTGTCCAGCCCGGCCGCACGACCCGCTGCCGCCGGCACCAGCGCCGTGCTCTCCTCCGGCAGGTATTGCCGCAAGGTGGCCGCACCGATCGATCGCGTCTGCTCGATCACGCTCAGCTGGTCCACGATGTTGCGCAGTTGCCGCACGTTGCCCGGCCAGCGATACTCCGTCAGCAGGTGCTGCGCATCGGGCTCCAGGGTGATGGCCGGCATGCGGTAGCGCTCGGCGGCGTCACTGGCGAACTTGCGGAACAGCAGGTGGATGTCCTCCCGCCGCTCGCGCAGCGGCGGCACGTGGATCGGCACGGTGTTCAACCGGTAGTAGAGGTCCTCGCGGAAGATGCCCCGCTGCACGGCCTGCAGCATGTTGACGTTCGTGGCGGCCACCACGCGCACATTGGTCTTCTGGGCCTTGCTGCTGCCCACCCGGATGAACTCGCCGGTCTCCAGCACCCGCAGCAACCGCACCTGCGTGCTCAGCGGCAGCTCGCCCACCTCGTCCAGGAAGATGGTCCCTTTGTCGGCCACCTCGAAATAGCCCTTGCGGGCCTCGTGGGCCCCGGTGAAGCTGCCCTTCTCGTGCCCGAAGAGCTCGCTGTCGATCGTGCCCTCCGGGATGGCGCCGCAGTTCACCGCGATGTACGGGCCGTGCTTGCGCGAACTGAGCTGATGCACGATCTGCGGCATCACCTCCTTGCCCGAGCCGCTCTCCCCGGTGATCAGCACGGTCAGGTCCGTCGGGGCCACCTGCGCGGCGATCTCGATGGCGCGCTCCAGCATCGGCGAACCGCCGATGATCCCGAAGCGCTGTTTGATGGGTTGTACGTTCATGCCGTGCCGTTCTCTGGTGGGCGTTCCCGCCCGTTGGTCCTAGGGCGCCACCGCCATCGCCTCCGGGCGTCGGGCCACCACCTCCGTCACTTCGCCTTGCAGCGAGCCGCTCGTGCCGCTCACGATCCGTGCCAGCACCAGGTCGCCGGGCTTCAGCTCCGTCCCCGCATGGTGCCGCGCCACGATCACCACCGCGTTCTGGCTGTTCCGCCCGAACAGGTGCGCCTCGCTGCGCTTGCTCACGCCCTCGATCAGCACCTCCTGCACCTGGCCCACGTGCCGCCGGTTGCGCTCACCCGCATGCTTCATCTGCAGGTCGATCACCTCCTGCAGGCGCCGGCCCTTCACGTCGTCCGGCACGTCGTCCGCATACTTGCGCGCGGCGAGGGTCCTGGGGCGCTCGCTGTATTTGAACATGTAGGCCATGTCGTAGCGCACGGCCTCCATCAGGCTCAAGGTGTCGCGGTGCTCCTCCTCGGTCTCGCCGCAGAAGCCCGTGATGAGGTCGGTGCTGATGGCGCAGTCCGGCATGTGGCGCCGGATGGCCGCGATGCGGGCCAGGTACCAGGCCCGGTCGTAGCCGCGGTTCATGCGTTGGAGCACCGCGCTGCTGCCGCTCTGCACGGGCAGGTGGATGTACTTGCAGATGTTGGGGTGCCGGGCCATCACGGCGAGCACCTTGTCGGTCATGTCCTTGGGGTGGCTGGTGCTGTAGCGCACGCGCAGCAGCGGGCTCACACCGGCCACCCGCTCCAGCAGGTCGGCGAAGTCGGTCACCGGCACTGTGGGGTCCTTCACCGCGCCGCGGCCGTCCACGTTCCAGCGGTAGCTGTCCACGTTCTGGCCCAGCAGCGTCACCTCGCGGTAACCCTGCGCCACCAGCTGCCGGCACTCGTCCACGATGGTGTCGGGATCGCGGCTGCGCTCCCGGCCGCGGGTGAAGGGCACCACGCAGAAGGCGCACATGTTGTCGCAGCCGCGCATGATGGTGACGAAGGCGGTGACGCCGTTGCTCCCCAGCCGCACGGGCTCGATCTCCGCGTAGGTCTCTTCGCGGCTCAGCAGCACGTTCACGGCCTTCTGCCCGCCCTCCACCTCGTCGAGCAGCGTGGGCAGGGTGCGGTAGGCGTCGGGGCCCACCACCAGGTCCACCAGCTTCTTCTTCTCCAGCAGGTCCTCGCGCATGCGCTCGGCCATGCAGCCCAGCACGCCCACGCGCAGGTCGGGGTTGCGCCCCTTCAGGTGGTTGAGCCCGTCGATGCGGTTCAGCACCGTCTGCTCGGCCTTGTCGCGGATGCTGCAGGTGTTCAGCAGCACCAGGTCCGCCTCCTCCGCCTTGTCCACCAAGGTGTAGCCGTCCTTGGCAAGGATGCTCGCGACGATCTCACTGTCGCTGAAGTTCATCTGGCAGCCGTAGCTCTCGATGTGGACGCGCTTGCTCACCGGTTCGTCGGAAGGGCTGCAAAGGTAAGGGTTGGTCCCGTGGAACTGACAAGGTGGCAGAGGGTGGGTGGCCCCTACATTTCGGCGACCTTTCGGCCATGCGTGCTGCCTTGTTCGTCGTCGCCCTTCTCGCGATCGGGCACGTTCGGGCCCAATGCAGGTTCGGCACGTGGACCGGCGCCGGATTCGGGTGGATGTGGGACCATGTGGAGAGCGAGGGTTCCGCTCAACACACCCTTCGCATGCCAGCGGTTCCCGTAAGCCTATCGCTCACCCTGCCGGATCGGGTCAGATGCGCGTTCGACCTTCGAGCGGGGTACCAGTTCCGGGGCACGAAATCCAGGATGTACGTGGGTGGTAGAGGCAGCAGTTCCTCACGGGATGGATCGTACGCCATGCACCTGTTCGCGATCGACCCCGGCGTACGCTTCTCCTTGGGCGCCCGGGGGACCTGGGCCTTGCGACTCAGCACTGAACTGCGCTGGTCCGCCGCCGTGTTGTTCACGGGTCGGTATGCGGAGTATCATGTGAATAGTGGAGCTGGCGGCGTGAACGAGAATTCCGAAGTGGAGCACCGGACCATGGAGCGGGGTTGGGAGCTGATGCACAGGCTCGGCTTCCAGCGCACGGTCGATGGTCCCCAGGGAATACGGTTCATCGCTGAGGTCTATGCCGGTGCTTCGCCGTACAGCAACCTGCTGGAAGGCCCGAGAACGCATTGGGTCGAAGGAGGCCTGTGCCTCGGTGTTCTGCTCCTTGGTTCCCAAAAGAGTGGACCGAAGCCATGAAGACGACCAGCGGTCCTTGCCGTGGTCCGGCCCGCTTGTGCGTGCTGGCCATCTGGGCTGTTTCGTTCCACACGACGACGGCCCAGTACGCGATCGGCATCACGGTCGGCGCGGCCCATCTCGACCTGCAGGAACGGAAGCGCAAGAACACCTCCGGCCAGCTGCACTTCGATGGGGTCGACCAGCCCGTCTGGTCGATGGCCGTCTTCTACCGCGAGCACGCGCCGGGCCGCATTCATCTGGGCGGCGAACTGCAGGTCGATCGACGCCGGTTCAGCGCGTCTTGGTCCGATGGCGGCCTGGGCAGCGGCGAGGCCACCACGGCCTCCGTGGAGCTCTACACCGTGCGGCTGGCCCTGCTGCCCGAAGTGGACCTGGACCGGGGCGGGACCACGAGGGTGCGCTTCGGGCTCGCGATGGGGGCGGTGGTCGCCGGCCGGATGAACGGCACCCGCACC
>JAEUSU010000022.1 GCA_016788635.1 Flavobacteriales bacterium
GGTCCGATGGAACGTGCGTGCATCTTGTCGTCCACCATGTGTGCGAGCTTGATCATGTAGATCACGCCCACGGTCGCAGGTTGGTCGAAGCGTACACCCGTGCCGCCGTCGATCAGGTAGGTCTTCCCGTTGCGCGGGATACCGGCCTCATCGGTCTCGGCGTTGATCTGGTCGTGGGTGGCCCCGTCGAAGATCGGCGTGGCGTACTTGCGGCCCAGTTTCTTACCGGCCCAGCCCAGAACCGTCTCGTAGATCTGGCCCAGGTTCATCCGGCTTGGTACACCCAGCGGGTTCAACACGATGTCCACTGGTGTGCCATCCTCCAGGAACGGCATGTCGGCGTCGCGCACGATCTTGGCTACGATACCCTTGTTACCGTGGCGGCCGGCCATCTTGTCGCCCACCGTCAGCTTACGCTTGGCGGCCACGTACACTTTGGCCAGTTTCACGATACCGGTGGGCAGTTCGTCACCGATGCTCACCTGGAATTTCTTGCGCTTGTACACACCACTGATGTCGCTGTGGCGGATGTTGTAGTTGTGGATCAGCTGGCGAACCAGTTCGTTCGTCTTCTTGTCCGCGGTCCACTCGGTGGGGTCCACGGTGATGAAGTCGATCGCCTGCAGCACTTTCGCGCTGAACTTCACGCCCTTCTTGATCTGCTCTTCCTTGTACTTGTTGAAGACACCGTTGCTGGACTGACCATCCACGAGCTTCATCAACTTCTCGATCAGGAGGTTCTTCAAGGCACCGAGGTCCTTGTCCTGCTCCTTGTCGATCTGCTCCAGCACACCCTTCTCGTTGCCCTTCGCCTTCTTGTCCTTCACGGCACGGCTGAAGAGCTTCTTGTCGATCACCACACCCTTCGTGCTGGGCGGAGCCTTCAACGAGGCGTCCTTCACATCGCCGGCCTTGTCACCGAAGATGGCGCGCAAGAGCTTCTCTTCAGGTGAAGGATCGGTCTCCCCTTTCGGCGTGATCTTACCGATGAGGATATCGCCCTCCTTGATCTCGGCGCCAACGCGGATCAAGCCATGTTCATCGAGGTCTTTCGTGGCCTCTTCGGAAACGTTCGGGATATCGGCGGTGAGTTCCTCAAGGCCGCGCTTGGTGTCGCGCACCTCCATGATGTACTCATCGATGTGGATGGAGGTGAAGATGTCCTCCGAGGCCACGCGCTCGCTGATCACGATGGCATCCTCGAAGTTGTATCCCTTCCACGGCATGAACGCCACTTGCAGGTTGCGGCCGATGGCGAGCTCGCCATCCTGGGTGCCATAGCCTTCGCACAGCGTCTGGCCTTCGGTCACCTTCTCGCCCTTGCGCACGATCGGGCGCAGGTTCATGCAGGTGCTCTGGTTCGTCTTCAGGAACTTGGTCAGCTTGTACTCCTTCTCATCGCCATCGAAACTCACGGTGCGCTCGTCCTCGCTCCGCTTGTATTCGATGATGATCTTGTCGCTGTCCACGTATTTCACCACACCATCGCCTTCTGCAACGAGCAGCACACGGCTGTCGCGGGCCACGAGCTCTTCCAGACCGGTACCCACGAACGGCGCCTCGGGGCGCAGCAGGGGCACGGCCTGACGCATCATGTTCGATCCCATCAGCGCGCGGTTGGCATCGTTGTGCTCCAGGAAGGGGATCAGCGAAGCGGCGATGGAAGCGATCTGGTTCGGTGCCACGTCCATCAGGTGAAGCTCCTTCGGCTCCACCACCGGGAAGTCACCCATCAGACGCGCCTTCACGCGGTTGCCGGTGAATTCACCCTTTTCGTTCACCTGCGCGTTCGCCTGGGCGATCATCAGGTTATCCTCCTCCTCGGCGCTAAAGTAGGTCACCTCGGCCTTGATGTCCACCTTGCCCTCCTTCACGGTGCGGTAAGGGGTCTCGATGAAGCCCAGGTTGTTGATCTTCGAGTACACGCAGAGCGAGCTGATCAGACCGATGTTCGGTCCTTCAGGGGTCTCGATGGTGCAGAGTCGACCGTAGTGCGTGTAGTGTACGTCACGCACCTCGAAACCGGCGCGCTCGCGGCTCAGACCACCGGGTCCAAGGGCCGACATACGGCGCTTGTGGGTGATCTCGCTCAGCGGGTTCGTCTGGTCCATGAACTGGCTCAACTGGTTCGTTCCGAAGAACGAGTTGATCACCGAGCTCAGGGTCTTTGCATTGATCAGATCGGTCGGCGTGAACACCTCGTTGTCGCGCACGTTCATGCGCTCGCGGATGGTGCGGGCCATACGGGCCAGGCCCACGCCGAACTGGGC
Organism: Flavobacteriales bacterium; assembly: GCA_016788635.1. Taxonomy (GTDB): domain Bacteria; phylum Bacteroidota; class Bacteroidia; order Flavobacteriales_F; family PHOS-HE28; genus PHOS-HE28. The sequence continues at coordinate 2,271 of JAEUSU010000022.1, forward strand.
GTGCAGCTGCTCGCCGACGGTGCGCACGCGACGGTTGCTCAAGTGGTCGATATCGTCCACATCGGCCTTCACGTTCACCAGTTCGATCAGGTACTTGATGATGAAGATGATGTCCTCCTTCGTCAGTACACGAACGCTCAGTTCGCTTTCCAGACCGAGCTTCTTGTTGATGCGGTAACGGCCCACCTCACCCAGGTCATAACGCTGTTCGCTGAAGAACAGCTTGTCGATCACACCACGAGCGGTCTCCAGATCGGGTGGTTCGGCGTTGCGCAGCTGGCGGTAGATCACCTCAACGGCCTCCTTCTCGGAGTTCGAGGTATCCTTCTGCAGCGTGTTGTAGATCAGGGCATAGTCGGCCGCATTGATGCCGGCTTTGTGCAGGATAACGGTCTTCGCGCCGCTCTCCACGATCTGGTCCACATGGTGCTCTTCGATGATCGTCTCACGGTCGATCATCACCTCGTTCCGCTCGATGGACACCACTTCACCGGTATCCTCGTCCACGAAGTCCTCCACCCAGGTCTTCAACACACGGGCGGCCAGCTTACGACCAACGCTTTCCTTCAGGTTGGCCTTGGTCACCTTGATCTCGTCGGCCAGGCCGAAGATCTCCAGGATCTGCTTATCGCTCTCGTAGCCGATGGCACGCAGCAGCGTGGTCACCGGTAGCTTTTTCTTCCGGTCGATATAGGCGTACATCACCCCGTTGATGTCCGTGGCGAATTCGATCCACGAACCCTTGAACGGGATGACCCGGGCGCTATACAGTTTGGTACCGTTGGCGTGGCGGCTTTGGCCGAAGAACACGCCGGGCGAACGGTGCAATTGGCTCACGACCACCCGCTCGGCGCCGTTCACCACGAACGAGCCTTTGGGGGTCATGTAAGGGATCTGCCCCAGGTACACGTCCTGCACGATGGTCTCGAAGTCCTCGTGCTCCGGATCGGTGCAATACAGTTTCAGTTTGGCCTTCAGGGGCACACTGTAGGTCAACCCGCGCTCGATGCACTCGTCGATGCTGTAACGGGGCGGATCGATGAAGTAGTCCAGGAATTCCAGCACGAACTGGTTGCGCGTGTCCGTGATGGGGAAGTTCTCGCTGAACACCTTGAAGAGGCCTTCGCTCTGGCGGTGTTCGGGGAGGGTCTCGATCTGGAAGAAGTCCTCAAAACTCTTCAGTTGGATATCGAGGAAATCGGGATAGTCGATCGACAGCGGGCTGGAGCCGAAATCGATGCGCTTGCTTTTCTTGGAACTGGTCTTCGCCTGGGCCATGTGTGCGGGATAAGGAAGAACGAGTACGCCGTGGGAACGTCGGATCCACTTTCACCTTGCCGGACCCCCGAACAGGATCAATCGTTCGGGCGTGCGTTGTGCCTGCCGCTCCGGCAGGCCTCCATCACAGAACAGCCGGAAAGGCCCGCCGTGGGGCCTCTCCGTGCTGCTGTGACGCTAGCGCGTATGGGGTCTTACTTGACCTCAACCTCTGCGCCGGCTTCCGTCAGTTGCTGCTTCAGGCTCTCAGCGTCTTCTTTCGAAACGCCTTCCTTCAGCGGCTTCGGAGCGCCGTCAACGAGGTCTTTCGCCTCTTTCAGTCCCAGACCGGTGAGTTCCTTCACCAGTTTCACGACAGCCAGTTTGTTGGCGCCGCCGGACTTCAGGATCACATCGAAGGAGGTCTTCGCAGCAGCGGCTTCGCCACCACCTGCGCTTGCTCCACCAGCGGCCACGGCTACGGCTGCGGCTGCGGGTTCGATCTTGTACTCTTCCTTCAGGTATTGAGCGAGTTCGTTCACCTCTTTCACGGTGAGGCCTACGAGCTGATCGCCCAAGGATTTGATGTCTGCCATTTTTCGGGTTTGTTACTTGTGTTCGGGGAAGCGGACTGTGCGTAACGCGTTTGGTCTTTTTGAGGGCGGTGCAAGCATCGCCTTTGCCATCTCTTAAGCGGGGCGCTCTTCGAGGGTTTTGAGCAGGCCGGCGATCTTTTGGCCACCGCTGCCTTGCAGGCCGCTGATGACGTTCTTGATCGGGCTTTGGAGCAGGCCGATGATCTCGCCGATGAGCTCTTCGCGACCCTTCAGGTTGCTGAGCATAACCAGTTGGTCATCACCGATGAAGACAGCCTCGTCGATCCAGGCGCTCTTCAGCGCAGGCTTGGTATCGTCCTTCTTGCGGACGCTTTGGATCAATTTGGCGGGTGCATTGCCTTTTTCCGCGAGCAGCACGGAGGTTTGGCCTTTCAGCGTAGGGATCACGCCGCTGTAGTCCTTGCCTTCGATGCTCTCCATCGCCTTGCGCAGGAGGGTGTTCTTCACCACCTTCATGCGGATGCCCCCTTTGTGGCAGGCGCGACGCAGGTTGCTGGTGGCCTCGGCGGTCATGCCGGAGGTGTCGGCGAGGTAGATCACGTTGGTGGACTTGATATCCTCCACCAGCTCGGCGATCGCTTGGTCTTTCTCGATACGGGTTGCCATGGTAGTCGCTGGGTTTAGGATCAAGCCTGTACGGTGCGGGTATCCACCTGCACGCCGGGGCTCATGGTACTGCTGATGCTGATGCTCTTGATGTAGGCGCCTTTGGCGGTGCTGGGCTTCAGCTTCACCAGGGTCTGCAGGATCTCATGCGCGTTCTCGCTGAGCTTCTGCGCATCGAAGGAGGCCTTGCCGATCACCGCGTGGATGATACCCGCTTTGTCCACCTTGAAGTCGATCTTACCGGCCTTCACCTCTTTCGTAGCCTTCGCCACGTCCATGGTCACGGTACCGGTCTTGGGGTTCGGCATCAGGCCACGGGGACCGAGCACACGGCCCAGCGCACCCACCTTGGCCATCACGGCCGGCGTGCAGATGATCACATCCACATCGGTCCAGCCACCCTTGATCTTCTCGATATACTCATCGAGCCCGGCCATATCGGCACCTGCTGCGAGGGCCTCCTCAGCCTTGGCGGGATCGGCCAGCACCAGCACCTTCACGGTGCGTCCGGTACCGTGGGGCAGGCTCACCGTTCCGCGCACCATTTCGGTGCTCTTCTTGGGGTCCACGCCCAGGCGAACGGCGATGTCCACCGTGCCATCGAACTTCGTACTGCTGATCTCCTTCACGATCTGGGTGGCCTCCTGTAGGCTGTACACCTTGGCGGCATCATACTTGGCCATTGCGGCCTTGCGCTTCTTGGTCAGTGTGGTCATGGCGTAGTGGGGATCAGAAGGGTTTGTCGCCAGTGACCGTGACGCCCATGCTGCGGGCGGTACCCGCCACCATGCTCATCGCGCTCTCGATGGTGAAACAGTTCAGATCGGGCATCTTGTCCTGGGCGATCGCCTTGATCTGCTCCCAGGTGATGCTACCCACCTTCTTGGTCTGGGGCACACCAGACCCACCTTTGATCTTGGCGGCGTCCATGATCTGAACGGCGGCCGGGGGGGTCTTGATGATGAAGTCGAAGGACTTGTCGCTGTAAACGGTGATCACCACGGGCAGCACCTTGCCCGCCTTGTCCTGCGTGCGCGCGTTGAACTGCTTGCAGAACTCCATGATGTTCACGCCTTTCGCGCCCAATGCGGGCCCGATGGGTGGCGCCGGGTTGGCCGCTCCTCCTTTCACTTGGAGCTTGACCAGGGCGCTGATCTCCTTTGCCATGTTGTGGTTGTTGTGTCCTGTTTAGCGTCCCGACAAGTCGGGACTCGGACGGGTTTGCTGTTCAGTTCTCTTTTTCGACCTGCATGAAACTCAGTTCCAACGGGGTCTTGCGACCGAAGATCTTCACCATCACCTTCAACTTCTTCTTCTCCTCGTTGATCTCTTCGATCACTCCGTTGAAGCCATTGAACGGTCCGTCGATCACCTTCACCCCTTCACCCACATGGTACGGGTTGTGGATCGCCTCCTCGGTCTCGGCCAGTTCATCCACCTTGCCCAAAATGCGGTTCACTTCGTTCTGCCGGAGAGGGACGGGATCACCTCCCTTTTCCGCACCAAGGAATCCGATCACGTTCGGCAGGTTCTTGATGCTGTGCGCGATCTCACCGGTGAGGTCCGCCTCCATGAGCACGTAACCTGGGAAGTAGCTGCGCTCCTTGCTCACCTTCTTGCCGTCACGGATCTGGTAGACCTTCTCCGTGGGGATCAGGAGCTGGCTTACATAGGTCTTCAGCCCGGTGCGCAGCACCTCGGTCTCGATCAATTCCTTGACCTTCTTCTCCTTGCCACTGATGGCGCGGATCACATACCACTTCTTGGTACCGACAGTGGCCATGGTCAGCTGATGAACTTGTAGATGAAACCCAGCATGCCCTTCCAGAAGCTGGTGCCGGCCATGTTCTGTACACCGAAGATGTAGTCCATGGCGAACACGATGAGGCTGATGATGAACGCGGTGACCAGGACGATGATGGAACTGCTTTGCAGCTCCTTCCACGTAGGCCATGATACCTTGTTCATGAGCTCGTTGTAGCTCTCGGCGAAGTATGTCTTCAAGTTGGCCACGTTTCTATCTCTTGGCACGGGTGGCAGGGATCGAACCCACAACCTACGGTTTTGGAGACCGTCGCTCTACCAATTGAGCTACACCCGTTCGTTCGGTCCTTCCCTCTCCTTTGGCGGCGAGGGCCCCGACATGCGTCGGGGCCCTGCCACGCGTGCTATGTAACAGTATGTCTTACTTCACGATCTCCGTCACCTGGCCGGCGCCCACAGTGCGGCCACCCTCGCGGATGGCGAACCGCAGACCCTTGTCCATGGCCACGGGAACGATCAGTTTCACATTGATGGTCACGTTGTCGCCCGGCATCACCATCTCGCGGCCCGCATCGAGGTTGATCTCGCCGGTCACGTCGGTTGTGCGGAAATAGAACTGCGGGCGGTACTTGTTGTGGAACGGAGTGTGACGGCCGCCTTCCTCTTTCTTCAACACGTAGATCTCCGCTTTGAACTCGGTGTGCGGGGTGATGCTGCCGGGGGCGGCGATCACCATGCCACGACGGATGTCCTTCTTTTCGATGCCGCGCAGGAGAATACCCACGTTATCGCCGGCCTCACCGCGATCCAGGATCTTGCGGAACATCTCCACACCGGTGCAGGTGCTCTTCAGCTTCTCCTCCTGCATGCCCACGATGTCCAGTTCATCGCCGGTCTTCACCACACCCTGCTCGATACGGCCGGTGGCCACCGTGCCGCGGCCGGTGATGGTGAACACATCCTCAACAGGCATCAGCAACGGCTTGTCCACCGCACGAACGGGAAGTTCGATGAAGGTGTCCACCGCGTTCATCAGTTCCATGAGCTTCTCCACCCAGTTCGCCTCACCATTGAGCGCACCAAGGGCGCTGCCACGGATCACGGGGGTGTTGTCGCCGTCGTACTTGTAGAAGGAAAGCAGTTCGCGGATCTCCATCTCCACGAGGTCGAGGAGCTCGGGGTCATCCACCATGTCCACCTTGTTCATGAACACCACGATGCGGGGAACGCCAACCTGGCGGCCGAGCAGGATGTGCTCACGGGTCTGTGGCATCGGGCCGTCGGTGGCGGCCACCACCAGGATGGCACCATCCATCTGGGCAGCACCGGTCACCATGTTCTTCACATAGTCGGCGTGGCCCGGGCAGTCCACGTGTGCATAGTGACGGTTGGCCGTCTCATACTCCACGTGGGCGGTGTTGATCGTGATACCGCGCTCCTTTTCTTCAGGCGCATTATCGATGCTGTCGAAGCTGCGGGCCTGTGCCAGGCCTTTCTCAGCGAGCACCTTGGTAATGGCCGCGGTCAGGGTGGTCTTGCCGTGGTCCACGTGGCCGATGGTGCCGATGTTCACGTGCGGTTTGGTCCGCTGGAAGGTCTCCTTTGCCATGGTCGGTCGATGATTTGCTTCCCGGGTTGCGGGTCTTGTTGAGGTGGTTGTGTTCGCTATTCGTTGCGCGAGGGGGTGCCTCTTTGCTGGATCGCCGTGCCCGGTGCCCCGGGTGGAGCCTTTGACGGGAATTGAACCCGTGACCTCTTCCTTACCAAGGAAGTGCTCTACCCCTGAGCTACAAAGGCCGATGTTCTACTGTATTTGACCATCGATCCCAGTATTACTGGAAACAAGATGGCCTGGAGAGCGGGAGACGAGATTCGAACCCGCGACATTCAGCTTGGAAGGCTGATGCTCTACCAACTGAGCTACTCCCGCCTGTTCATTTATTTTCTGACCGGTCCGGGCCGTACCCTAATTGGCTCCGTATTGGTGGGGAGAGCAGGATTCGAACCTACGAAGTCGTAAGACAACAGATTTACAGTCTGCCCCCGTTGGCCACTTGGGTATCTCCCCTTGATCGGCTCACGGAGCCAATGGAGGGACTCGAACCCACGACCGGCTGATTACAAATCAGCTGCTCTACCAGCTGAGCTACATTGGCGATATCCAGCAAGGAAAGAACGACCTCTCGCTACCCTTTTCCGGACATACCGCCCGGAATTGGGCCTGCAAATGTAGAAAGAAGGTGCTTCCCTCCAAACGCGAACGGCCACGTTGTGGAACGCGGCCGTCGCATGGGCCGATAGGCCCCTTATAGATGGTTGATATTCAGCGTGTCATGAAGCCTTCTTGAGCCGCACGGTCTTGAGGCGTTCCACCTGTCGACGAAGCGCCTCCACGCTTTGGTCGGTCGCCTCCTCGAAAGACTTGCCCTTGCGCTTGGCGAACAGCTCCTTTCCGGGCACCGCCAGTTTGATCTCCACCAGTTTATTCTCGCGATGGTCCCCATCCCTGGACAAACGCAGGTACACCTCCCCCCCGAGGATGCGGTCGTTGAACAAGCTCAATTTGGCCAAACGCTCCCGAATGAAGCCCACCAGTTTGGCATCAGCGTCGAAGTGGATGGAATGCACGTTCAGGTTCATGGTTCTTGCTTTTCGTTCGTTGGACGTTCTTTGGAAGGCCCGCCTCCACGGGGATGGGCCTGTTGATGCGCCTTGCGAAGTTTCTCCACGGTATTGTGGGTGTACACCTGGGTGGCGGCAAGACCTGCGTGCCCCAGCAATTCCTTCACCGCATTGAGGTCCGCACCCTGTTCCAACAAGTGGGTCGCGAAGGTGTGCCGAAGGACGTGGGGGCTGCGTTTGCGCTGGGTGGTCACCGTCCCAAGATAATGCTGAACGAGGCGTTGTACGCGCCGGCGCGTGAGGGGTTCACCGCGCCCATCGAGCAATAAGGGGGCCTCCCCGGCGATCCCGCTCATCGGGGCCTCGCGAACGCTGAGATAACACCGGATCTGATCCACAAGGGTGTTGGAAAGTGGCAGGATGCGCTCCTTGTTCCGTTTGCCCAACACCCGCATGGTGCCACGCTGAAGATCTAGATCCAACGGCCGCACGCCAAGGATTTCCGCCAGTCGGATCCCTGTACCATAGAGCATTTCCAGGATCAGCTTGTCCCGCTCACCCTCCGCCCCTGCCGGCCATTCCACCTGCTCGAACAGGGCCGCCATCCGGGGCATATCCACATACTCGGGCAAACGCTTGGGGGTTTTGGGCGGATCCACCATGGCGGTGGGGTCCACTTCCACGGTCCCGATCACCCGCGCAAAACGGTAATAGGCGCGAAGGGCGCTCAACTTCCGATTCACGGACCGGGCACCCACGTCATTCTCCATAAGGGTCATCACCCAGCGGCGCACCTCCTTGCCTGAAGCCTTGTCCAGGTCGGACACTCCAGTGTTGGCCTCAAGAAATCCTACGAACTGGCGGAGGTCCCGCGTGTAGGCTTCCACGGTCAACGGACTGGCCCGCTTCTCGTGGGCCAGGTGGTCAACGAACCGCTCAAACCCCATGCGCACAAAGTAAAAGGCGGATGGACCGGATGGTCCACCCGCCTGTCAAGACGGAGGGGTGGGGCGGATTATTGCTCCTGCTGGTTGATCAACTGGGCCTTGTATTTGGCCCGGATGACCTCCATGCGGCGCTTCACCGAAGGCTTGGTGAAGCTTTGACGGCTGCGCAATTGACGCACGGCACCCGTGCGCTCGAATTTCTTCTTGAACTTCTTGAGCGCCTTGTCGATGCTCTCGCCTTCCTTCACGGGGATGATCAGCATGGGTCTTTTCAGCTTTCGGGCCGCAAATATAGCCCGCCGCGCCAGTTCTGCAAGCCTTTGGAAAGTTGATGGTCCTTCGCCTGCCCAATGGGAACCCGCAGGCGCCGGTGGCACCTAGCTTCGTCAGTCTGAAACCCTGACCATGCAAGATAGCCTCCTCACCCAGGTGTTCCTGCCATTGGCCTTGTTCATCATCATGCTGGGCATGGGGCTTACGCTGGTGACCGAGGATTTCAAGCGTGTGGTCCGCTTCCCCGCAGCGGTGGCCTTGGGACTATTCCTCAAGCTGCTGGCCATTCCCCTGGTGACCTATCTGCTTCTCCGCATGTGGCCCATGTCACCTGAGCTGGCGGTGGGCTTCATCCTGCTGGCGGCCTGCCCGGGTGGGGCCACCACGAACCTCATCACACACCTGGCAAGGGCGGATGTGGCACTTTCCATCACCATCACGGCCATCGCCAGCGTGATCACGGTCTTCACCATTCCCCTCATGGTCAATTGGGGGTTGGTGCAGTTCATGGGCGAGGCACGCGAGATCGAATTGCCCATTCTCAGGACCATTGGCCAGATCCTGGTGGTCACCATTATCCCCGTGGCCATCGGCATGGTGGTCCGGGCGCAACGGCCTCAACTGGCCTTACGTGCGGAACGACCGGTGAAGACCCTGTCGGCCATCTTCCTGGTCCTCATCATCCTTGCAGCGATGCTGAAGGAACGCGAGAACCTGGCCGGGCTGTTCCGGCAGGCGGGCCCACTGGCCCTGGTGATGAACCTGCTGGGCATGGCCATGGGTTATGGCGTCACGCGCATGGTGACGGGCGATGTGCGCAAGGCCGTTACCGTGGGGGTGGAAGTGGGTGTGGTCAATGGCACACTGGGCATCACCATCGCGGCCGGCATCCTTCAGAACTCGGCCATGACCATTCCATCAGCCATCTATAGCCTCATCATGTTCCCCTCGGTGATGCTGCTGGTATGGGTCGGCATTCGGCACCACAAGGCTTCCCAAAGTGATGCCCATTGAGGGTCTGTACAGAAAAGTGGAATGATCAGCTCCGCAGGACGTTGCGGCTTATGACCAGCTTCTGGATCTCGCTGGTGCCTTCGCCGATGGTGCACAGCTTGCTATCGCGATAAAACTTCTCTACGGGGAAGTCCTTCGTATAGCCATAGCCACCGAAGATCTGAACTGCTTCGTTGCTTGCCCAAACGGCCACCTCACTCGCGTAGTACTTGGCCATGGCGCTCTCCTTGGTCATCTTTTTGCCGCGGTTCTTCAGGTCGGCGGCTTGCAGGGTGAGCAACTCGGCTGCTTCGATGCGGGTGGCCATATCGGCCAGCTTGAACGCAATGGCCTGGAAGTTGGCGATGGGCTGGCCGAACTGCTCCCGCTCCTTGGCGTACTTCACGCTCGCCTCGTAAGCGCCTTTGGCGATCCCCAGGCTAAGCGCCGCGATGCTGATGCGGCCACCATCCAGGATCTTCATGGCCTGCTGGAACCCTTCTCCCACACCGCCAAGCACGTTCTCCTCGGGAACCCGGCAGTCTTCGAAGATGACCTCTGCGGTCTCACTGGCCCTCATGCCCAGCTTGTTCTCCTTCTTGCCCGCCTTCAGTCCAGGTGTACCCCGCTCGATCACGAAGGCGGTCATGCCTTTGGTGTCAAGCAATTCACCGGTGCGCACGATGGCCACCACCACGTCACTGCTGATGCCGTGCGTGATCCAGCACTTGGTGCCGTTCAGCACCCACTCCTTCCCTTCCTTGCGCGCCGTGCATTTCATCCGCATGGCGTCGCTGCCGGTATTGGGCTCGGTGAGGGCCCAGGCACCCAACCACTCTCCCGTGGCCAGCTTGGGCAGCCACCTGCGTTTCTGCTCGGCGTTGCCAAAGCTCAGGATATGTCCTGTGCACAGGCTGTTGTGCGCCGCCACGCTCAAGCCCACGCTGCCACAGATCTTCGCCACTTCGACAATGGTGTCGATGTACTCGAAGTAACTGAGCCCCGCACCACCGAACTCTTCCGGCACCAATACACCCAGCATGCCTGCTGGCCCGAAGTGGTTGCGGAACAGATCGGCGGGGAAATGCTGCCGCTCATCCCAGTCCATCACGTGGGGGCGCAGTTCGCGTTCACACAGGTCACGCACGGCCTGCGTGATCATGGTCTGGTTCTCGGAGGTCTCGAATCGCATGGTTCAATAGGTGGAAAGGCGGATGATGTCAGCGCCATACGGACGCAACCGGTCAACGCCTTTCAAAAAGGATAGTTCAACAAGGAAGGAGAAGGCCGCCACGTGGCCACCTTGCATTCTCACAAGTTCCGCAGCAGCGGCAGCGGTACCGCCAGTGGCCAGCAGGTCATCATGCACCAGCACGTGCATGCCTGGTCTCACCACATCCACATGCATCTCGATCTCCGCACTGCCATACTCCAGATCATAGCGGTACGACACCGTGCGGTGCGGGAGCTTGCCCTTCTTGCGCACGGTTATGAAGGGCACGCCCATGCGGATGGCCAGCGGCATACCATAGAGGAATCCGCGGCTTTCAATGCCAGCGATGGCATCCACGCGGCGGCCGCTCAGCGTTTGAACGAACGCATCCACCACCTCTGCGCTCAAGGCAGGGTCCTCCATCACCGGAGTGATGTCGCGGAACAGGATCCCCGGTTTGGGAAAATCCGGCACTGCTCTGATGGCCTGGCGCAGGCGCTGTTCAATGGGGCTCACTCGGCAATGAGGTAGGGTGCAAGTTTACGGACCAGGCTGTCGGTGACCAGTGCACAATCGCGAATGCGCTCCGGCGTGGCATACGGACCATGCATGGTGCGGTAAGCCACGATCGCCTTCGCCTGCTTCCAATTCACGTAGGGATGATCTGCCAGCTGTTCCGCGGAACAGGTGTTGATGGGGATCCGGCGGATGAGCGCTGTGTCGACCACCAGCCGATCCGCGAACAGCTCGTAATTCTCCGGATGCGCTTTTAACGTGCGCAACTCCATCAACTGTTCCAGCGATCGGTAGCCGCCCAGCCGCTCGCGATAGGCCACCATGGCTCGTGCCAGGGATGGCCCGATACCTGGCAAGGCGGCCAGTTCCAAGGTATCCGCGCTGTTCACCTCCACCCGCCGCCGTGCCATAGGCATGTTCGGTGCGCGGCGCGCTTCGGCGGCGTTCGCAGTCCACAGCGTGTCCCGGGTGGAGCGCTTGAGAGCTTTGGATGAGGAACTATCAGGCAGCATAATGAACGGCTCCCATGCGGCGAACAATTCCGGTCTGATCACACGCAGCCGGCGCAGGTCATGCTTGCTCCTGAACCCACCGGCACGCTCAGCATAGCTCATCACGCTCCGGGCCTGCCGCTCGGAAAGTCCGATGCCCTGCCAGCCGGCCAGGTCCAGTGCATTGGGATCGAACGGCGCCAATGCGGTCCCCGGCGCAGCGCTGCCCTGTTGTTCCGTGCTGTCCTGCCGCGCGATCCAATCCTTCAAGGTTTCCTGCTCTGCAGAAGTGACCAGCGGAGGTGGCTCACGGAACCACTGCTCATAGGTGACCCAACCGGCGGCCATCACGATCCCGAGCGTGACCATACGGAACGCCTGCGCCTCTGCGCGGTGCAGGGCGAAAAGATCCTTGAGGTGCTCGCGGAACGGGCGCCGCATGCGGGTCTGGGACTTTCGTCAAGCGCGATCAGCGCGGCTCATCGTCGTTCTCCGCGTAGCTATCCAGTTCGGGCTTTTGCTTGGAGGACAGCACACGGTAATAGAACCATGCGGTAAGACCGGTCACTGTGACCTGCACGGCCAACATCAGGATGAGGGCGCTGGTGTTCATGTGTGGGCCTTTTGTTGGCGAGCACGGCGCTGACCGGCAATGTAGACCAGTACAGCCAGGCTCATAAATGTGATGGTGAGCAGAATGCGCGCCATGTTCACGAAGAACTTGCGGTCCGTCAAGGCCTCCAGTTGCGCGGGCTCAGTGGCCGCGGCGATCTGTTTGTTGATTCCGCTGTTCCCTATCGTCATCACGATCGATGAGTCATCCAAAGGCCATCCCCCTCCGCTGAAAAGAGAAGCCAGGGCGCCTTGCCAGTCATTGCCTTCAGGGGTGACGAGTGACCCGATGAAAACGAACAGGAGCAGTACCGGCGTGACGTATTTGATGATGAATCGGTACACCTCGGGCACTTTCATATCCGCCCCGCTATTCAATTCCTTCCACCCCTTGTCAATACCCCAAATCCAGGCGAAGAGGATCGTTTCGGCGAGGGCAAAGACCACCAGGCCCACCGTACCGGCCCAGTAGTCATACTCATCGAACACGCCATGTTCGAAGAACAGGACGGTGGGTAATCCGAGCATGAGAACGATAAGACCAAAGCTCACGGCACCTTTCACACGCCCCCAACCGAACTCATCGCGCATGAAGCCCATCCACGGAGTGCCCATGGCCAGTGAGGAGGTGATGCCGGCGAAGAAGAGCAGTCCGAACCACATCACACCAGCCACGGCGCTCAAAAGGGGGCCCCACTTCTCGAACAGAAAGGGCATGGTCTGGAACGCCATGCCGAAACCGGCATTTTCCTTCACCCAGTCCAGCCCAAGGTAGCCGGCCGCAATGGGGATCACGATCAAGCTGCCGAGCACCACTTCCACGAACTCGTTGGTGAAACCGCTGGTCACCGCGTTCAGTGCGATGTCGTCCTTGCTCCTCACGTATGCCGCGTAGCAGTGGATGGATCCCATGCCCACGCTGAGCGTGAAGAAGATCTGGCCGGCCGCCGCGAGCCACACTTTCGGATTGCTCAGGCTGTCGAACTGGGGCGTCCACAGGAAGTTGATGCCGTCCCACGCATTGGCATCCGGCACTTCGGCGCTGGCACCACTGGTGCCCAATGTGATGCCTCGCAAGGCCAGGAACACCCCGAACAGGATCAGCAGTGGCATGCCGATCTGGGCCGCGCGCTCCACACCCCGGAGTCCCCGTGAAAGAATGAAGGTGTTCAACCCCAAACACAGGACATAGAACACCACCGCCTCGTACGGAATGCCGGTATGGCTCTTACCGATGTCCACGTAATCCGCGAAGAACTGTGCCACCTGGGTCTGGCTCAGGCCATCGAAGGTGCCTCGCAGGCTGTGCCAGACGTAACTCATGGTCCAGCTCTCGATGTAGCAGTAGTAACCCGCCACGGCGATGTTGGTGAAGATGCCGAACACGCCGAAGTACTTCCAGAAGGCGCGTTTGGTCATGTTGTCCAGGATGAAGGGCGTGCTGTGGTTGCCGAAACGCCCACCGAACCGGCCGGACGACCATTCGATCCAGAGCAGGGGAATGCCCATCAACAGGAAGCAGACGAGATAGGGAATGATGAAGGCCCCACCCCCATTGTTCACCGCCTGCACCGGGAAACGCAGGAAGTTTCCCAAGCCCACGGCATTGCCGGCCATGGCCAGGATCAGACCTACACGAGTCCCCCACGCTTCCTTCTGTGCTGTTGCCATGCGGCCGGGTTGAGGCTGGCCAATATAGCGGAGTTGACCGCTGGTCCACCGGCACGGCCAGAATGCCTGCGCCCTTCGTCCACCAACTCCGTCACGGCTCCAACTGCGCGGCCACCACGGCAAGGCCACCCTCAAAGCCGCGAGGTGCATAGCCCAGTTCACTGCGCGCCTTGTCAATGTAAAAGCCGGTCCTCGGGGGGCGCTTGGCAGGCTGGCCAAGTGTATCGCTCTTCACCGGTGTCACCCGCGATGTGTCAAGTTTGAAGAACTTCCCCACCCGCATCACCAGTTCCAGAATGCTCATGCCATCGGGGCCGCACAAGTGAAAGATGCCCGTGGCACCGCGTGCAGCGATCCGGATGCAGCCATCGGCCAGGTCCTCGGCCAGGGTGGGCATGCGCCATTGGTCGTCCACTACACGGATCGGATCGCCTTTCTCCAACGCGCTCTTCGCCCAGAGAACGACATTGCTTCTGCTTAACCCGGGTGCCACACCGTAGACGATGATGGTGCGTGCGATGGCCCATCGCTCCAAGCCCGCCTCCATCACCACTCGTTCGCTTTCCAACTTGCTGTGGCCATAGATGCTCAGCGGCGCGGGCTCATCCTCTTCCCGATAGGGCCCCGCCTGGCCGTCGAAGATGAAATCTGTACTGAGGTGGATGAAGTGACTGGCGTGGCGTTTCGAGGCATTCACCAGATGCTGCGTGGCAGTCACATTCTGAATGTGGCAGGTCGCGGGGTCCAGTTCACAGGCATCCACGTTGGTCATGGCCGCGGTATGGATCACGGCATCGGGTTTCACCGCATCGAACACGGCATCCACTTCGGCTTGCACCGTGATGTCCAGGGGACGGTACCTGTCACCCAAGGGATCCGGAGAGCGATCACCACCGCGCGAGGTCGCGACCAGCTCAAAGGCATCGTTGGTGCGGAGCGCCGCCACCAGTTTCTGGCCCAACAGTCCATTGCTGCCCGTGATGAGGATGCGCATGGCGGCGAAACTACCTGCCAGGCTCATTCACAACGATAAGGGAGGCTCACAACTCCCAGACCGTGCTCCGCCGACGCAAGGGCTGCTTGATGCGTTCCTTGTGGTGCAGGATGAAGGCCATGATGAGGTAAGGCACCACATGCAGACCTGCCGTTACAAAGCTGAGGTAGATGAAGCTCAGGCGCACCTGCTCTGTCTTCACGTTGAGCTTCTGGGCCCACCACGCGCATACGCCGAAGGCCTGTCGCTCGAACAGGGTCTTGATGCGATCGATCATGGGTGGGTTCGGGGTAGCTTACTCGGAGACGGAGCGCCTCAATAAGTGGTTGCCAATGGCGCAAGTTAAACATCTGCGGGCCGCGCAATAGGAGCGCTTCAGCTCCATCAAGGCCTGTCCCCGGGCGGCTGTATCGACCTCCAGACCGAGTTCCTTCCATCCTTCCAGCATGCTGTTCCGCTCCGGGGGCAGATGCTCCAGGAAGTTCATTGCCCTTTCGCACCACGCCTCATGTCCCTGCAGCTTTCCCAATGTGAACAAAGCGGGCACCACAGCATTGATGATGAGGTGTTGAACACCGGCACGGCCAAGCCGCTTGGGCCGGTGAGCACTTTCCTGGTCGAAGACATAATGTGAGGTCCAGTAGGCCCCAGCCTCCACGTCCAGCGCCTTGTATAGGGCATTCACGTCGGTGAGATCGAGCAGATCGGCGAGGGTATCGCCCCAGGACATGAGCAACTGGGCAAGCTGGGCGATGCGCAGGGTGGGCAGGTTAGCCGGGCGCATGCGCCCGAACTTCCAGGCAGCCGTTGGCAAGGGACGCAATCCGTGCTTGGCGGCCAGCAAGGTGAACTCCCGCTGCAATGAACGGGGATGCGCATCCACTAAGTCCACCTGCAGCAGGCCTGCCTGCCCAAAGAGCAGGGCTTCCGTCCGCAAGGCGTCATCACGGTACCTCAGCAGCACGTTCAAGGGCAGGGCATGGGCCAGCATGCTGAAGGGGTCCGCGTTCACGTGCATGCCGAAGGCGCGGGCGATCAAGTGATAGAGCATGGCTGCCGCATCACCCCTCAACTGCCGGTACAGGGCTGCGACCGCGCAGGACCGATGCTCCAGCCGTTCCACCAACACACGCTCCAACCAGATGCCTGCCCGCGCCTGGTCGAATTGACCGAGCAGCCGTGCACAGGGCACGAAACCCCGTGCCTGCATCAGCTGCTGATAGGTGGCCAGCTGCGCTGAGGAGATCCGCGACCGCAGCTCCACCGTGGGCAACCGATGGCCGGCAAGGGTATGCACTTCAGCATCGTGCGTATGGACCACGTGCAGCACCACTCCCTCATAAGCCGGATCCTTGTGATGCCCATGGGCGGTCCACTCGCTGCTGCGTTGATGCACTTCCACCGAACCGGCCCAACGTTGGCCGCCGATGCGCAGGTCGGCATCCGCCAGGTCCGGCCCGCTGTTACGCTGGATACGGCCGGGCCTGCATACCTCCACCAGCGTGCCATCCGTCGTAGTGAGGGCCTTGCCATCAAAGAGCCGTTGCTCCCAGATGAACTGCAGCAGGTCCTCTCCATAAGGAAATACCGGCTCCGCAAGCAGGCTGCCCCAACGAACGGCCGGACCCTCAGCCACACCATGCACATGCGACGCCGTATGCGCCACGATCGACGGGTACGGGAAATGTGCGTCGGTGGTGATCGCGATCCGCATCCTCAATGATCGACAGTTCTTCCGTCGATCCTCAACCGCTTAATGTACTTCCGATCTCAATGCGACCCGGCCGGTCGCTCCTGGGTTCCGCCATCCACAGTTCACAACCGGGAGGCCATGGCGCGCTGCAGGTCCTTCGCCGCGCGACGCGCCGCAGCGATGGCATCCTCTCCTTTCCCTGCGTACAGAATGCCGCGGCTGCTGTTGATCAGGAGTCCGCCATCCCCGGTCATGCCCGCATCGAGCACGGCGTTCAGATCGCCCCCTTGGGCTCCCACCCCAGGCACCAGGAAGAAATGATCCGGGGCGGCACGCCTGGCCTCGGCCAGGGTCTCCGGCCGGGTGGCCCCCACAACGAACATGAGCTCATCAGGCGTGCCCCATTCCGCACAACGCTTCATCACCACTTCGAACAGGCGGCGGCCGCCTTCTACCTGAAGGAACTGGAAGTCCTCGGCGCCGGAGTTGCTGGTGATCCCCAGCACCACCCCCCATTTTCCCGGACGGCCCATGAAGGGTGAGATGCTGTCGCGGCCCATGTAGGGTGCCAGTGTCACGGCATCCACGTCCAAGCGGTCGAAAAAGGCCTCGGCATACTTGCGGGCGGTATTCCCGATATCTCCACGCTTGGCGTCGGCAATGATGAAACAGGCGCCCTTGCTGCGGATGTAGGCGATGGTGGCCTCCAGGTCCAGCCAGCCTTGATCGCCCAAGGCCTCATAGAACGCCAGGTTCAGCTTGTACGCTACGGCTAGGTCATGCGTCACCTCCACTATAGCCTCATTGAAGGCTCGTACCGGATGGCTTTCAATACGGAAATGCTCCGGTACAAGGTGCTCCTCAGTATCCAGGCCCACGCAAAGCAGGCTCTTCTTGCGGCGGATGGTGGCGACGAGTTCAGCGCGGGTCATCGGGGGCAAAGGTCGTTAGGAAGACCGCAGAGGCGCTGCGTCACGGAGAATAGAAAGCGATATGCCGGCCCGGATGTACGGCTCGGTTAAGGCCCCGCCCGGCTTCTCAACCGCCCTTTGCCTTCAGCGGCCCCCGTGATGCTGTGCTCTTCGATCCTCAGATCCCTGCCTCCGCCTTCAGCTTCTCGGTGCGCTCGGCAAGCTGCAACGCATCGATCAGGTCCTGCAGGTCTCCATTGAGCACCCCGGGCAGGTTATGAGCCGTGAACTCGATGCGGTGGTCCGTTACGCGGCTTTGGGGGAAGTTGTAGGTCCGGACCTTGGCGCTGCGGTCCCCGCTGCTTACCTGGCTCTTGCGCTGGGCGGCCACGGCGGCCTCCTGCTCACGCACCTTGTCCTCGTAGAGCTTGGTACGGAGCATTTGCATGGCCTTCAAACGGTTGCCCAGCTGGCTGCGCTCGGTCTGGCACATCACCACGATACCGGTGGGGATGTGGGTGAGGCGCACCTTGGTCTCCACCTTGTTCACGTTCTGGCCACCGGCACCACCGCTACGCGCGGTCTCCATCTTCACATCGCTATCCTTCAGCTCCACATCGGTCTCCTCCGCCTCGGGCAGAACGTTCACCGTGGCCGCGCTGGTGTGAATGCGCCCCTGCGCCTCGGTGGCAGGCACACGCTGCACACGGTGCACACCGGCCTCGAACTTCAATGTCCCATAGGCCCCCTCGCCGATCACGTTGAAGATGACCTCCTTGTAGCCCCCCACCGTGCCTTCGCTCACATCGGCAACCTCCACCTTCCAGCCCCGGCCCTCGCAGTACCGGGAGTACATGCGGAAGAGGTCCCCTGCGAAAAGGCTGGCCTCATCTCCACCCGTGCCGGCACGGACCTCCACAATGCAGTTGCGTCCGTCATTCGGGTCCTTGGGCACCAGCATCATGCGCACCTCCTCTTCCATGGTGGTGATGGCTTCGCGGCTGCTGTCGCGTTCCGTCCGCGCCATCTCCAGTAGCTCAACATCCTTCTCGGTACGGAGGATCTCCTCGGCCCCGGACAGGTCATCATGCAGTTGTTTGAAGCGGAAGAACAGCTGCTCGATCGGCTCCAGATCGCGATAGGTGCGATTAAGCTCCACAAAGCGCTTCTGGTCCGCGATCACCGACGGGTCGGCGAGCTGCCTGCCGATCTCGGTGCGGCGGTCATGCAGGGCGGAAAGCTTGGAGAGGAGGTCGGACATGGTAGAGCGGTGAACCGCGAGGACGCAACGGCGTGATGGATAAGCGGCGTCAGCTGGTGTAGTGGAACGTGCCGTGCGGGCTTGTGATCACGACCTCCTTGACGGGCGCCGCCTCAACGTGGCCAATGACCCTGGCATCAATGCCAAAGGATCTCGAGATGGCCATGAGCTCCCCGGCCCGGGCTGGCGGAACGTAGAATTCCAACCGGTGCCCCATGTTGAAGACCTTGTACATCTCCGCCCATGCCGTGCCGCTCATGCGCTGAATGGCCTGGAACAAGGGTGGCACAGGCAGCAGATCGTCCTTTATCACGCGCAGACCTTCGATGAAGTGCAGCACCTTCGTCTGTGCACCGCCACTGCAATGCACCATGCCGTGGACCTCGGCACGCATCCCATCCAGCACCTGTCGCACCACCGGTGCGTAGGTCCGCGTGGGTGAGAGCACCGCCCGTCCATGATCCAGCGGAGTGCCTTCCAAGGGGTCGGTCAACCGGGCCTGCCCGGAATACACAAGTTCCGCAGGCGTACCTGGGTCAAAGGTCTCCGGGTACTTTACGGCCAGTTCCCTGGCGAACACATCGTGCCGGGCGCTGGTAAGGCCATTGCTGCCCATGCCGGCGTTGTACGTGTCCTCATAAGTGGCCTGCCCATAGCTGGCCAATCCGACCACGACGTCGCCGGGCCGGATCCGGCCATTGTCGATGACATCAGCCCGCCGCATGCGGCAGGTCACCGTACTGTCCACGATCACCGTACGCACGAGATCGCCCACATCGGCCGTTTCGCCACCCGTGCTGCGGATGCCGATGCCCTGGGCCCGCATCTTCTCCAGGAATCTTTCGGTGCCTTCGATCAGTGCACCAACGACATCGCCAGGTATCAAGCGTTTGTTACGGCCAATAGTGCTGCTGAGCAGGATGTGGTCCGTGGCGCCCACGCACAGCAGGTCGTCCAGGTTCATCACGATGGCGTCCTGGGCAATGCCATGCCAGACAGAGAGGTCACCGGTCTCCTTCCAATAGGCATAGGCCAGTGCGCTTTTCGTGCCAGCACCATCCGCATGCATCACAATGCAGTGCTCGGTGCTGCCCGTGAGGTCGTCGGCCACCACCTTGCAGAAGGCCTTGGGGAACAACCCTTTGTCCAGACCTGCAATGGCCTTGTGCACATCCTCCTTGCCGGAGGAGACGCCGCGTTGCTCATACCGTCCTTGTGGGCTCATGCTGGCGTTTGAAATGAAAAGGCATCCCATGCGGGATGCCTTTCCGTTGAGGGTCGATGGCTAGTTGTTGGGCGTCTGCGGCTGCTGGGGCGGTACATAGTCGAAGCTGAGCACCCGGAACTCCGTGCGGCGGTTCTGTTGGTGGGCGGCCTCCTGTTCCTCCTTGGTCTTCATCTTGGCGATCTCCGCATCGCTGATGCGGGGACGGGATTCCCCGTAACCCACGGGCTTCATGCGCGCGGGATCGATGCCTTTGGTCACCAGGTAATTCACGCAGCTCTTGGCGCGGTTCTCGGAGAGTATCTGGTTGCGGGCATCGGTATCGCGCGTATCCGTGTGGGCGGCCAGTTCGATGATGATGGTGGGGTTCTCAGTCATCACCGTGTACAGGAACTCCAGCGAATCCTTGCCCTGCTGCGTAAGCGTGAACTTGGCAAGCTCATATTGCACCTCGGGCATGCGGATAACGACATCCTTGCGGGCGGGCTGTAGGAAGTACTCCTTCACGAAGGTGGTACTCTCTTTCAAGCCCACGGTGGTGATCTGGTCGTTCACCACGAGGTATTCCGGAGCGCTCGCCCTTATGGTATAGCTCGTGTTCTCCTTGATGTACCGCTCGGTGCCCTTCTCCGCGAACTTGAAGCCGCCGTTGTCATCCGTGAGCGCGGAGAAGCTGGAACCATCGGTCCCCACCACTTCAACCGTGGCTCCGGGGATCGGCAGGCCGGTGACCTTGTCGTACACATTGCCCTGAAGGGCGAAGACCAGGGCCGGCATGTAGAAGCGCCAGATGTCATCCTGCCCCTTGCCGCCCGGGCGGTTGGTGGTGAAGTAGCCGCGGTCCTCCTCAGCGTCGTACACGATGCCGAAGTCATCACCCGCACTGTTCAGCGGAGACTTCATGTTCTCCACCTGGCCCCACGCGTTGTCACCCGTCTTTGCGGCCTTGAAGATGTCGAAACCGCCCATGCCGGGGTATCCGTCGCTGCTGAAATAGAGGTCGCCATTGAAGCGCACATGGGGGAACATCTCGTCCTTGCGTGTATTCACCTCGGCACCCAGGTTGGTGGGTTTGCCCACGGGCTTGCCATCCTTGTCCAGCTTCACGATCCACAGGTCCTTGCCACCCTGTGCACCGGCACCTTTCATGTTGCTGCTGAAGATCAGGCTCCCGTCATCCGGGGTCAGTGCGGGGTGACCCACCGTGATGACATTCGTATCGTTCTTGTCCTGCTCCGGCTTCAGGGCGATCATCACCGGCTCGCTGAATTCGCTGCCCACCTTTTTGGTCATCCAGATATCGCAGCCATGCACCTTCTTCTTCTCCACCGGGCAACGGGTGAAGTACATGAGGTTGCGCTTGCTGTTGAGCACCACACTTCCCTCGTTGCTGGCCGTATTGATGCTGGGTGGCAATTTCACCGGTTCGCTCCACTTGCCGAGTTTGTCCCGTCGGCTGGTGAACAGGTCACTGAAGGCCTCACCAATGATGCCGTCGGTCTCGGTGCCTGTCGCAGCGGGGCGCGTGGAGGTAAAGACCAGGTCGTTGTTGTTCTTGTCGGCAAATGCAGGGCTGAAGTCATAATTTGCGGTGTTCAGCATCACCTCGGGATCGACGGCATAGCGGGTGGGGTCATCCTTCCACTTCTGCGCCTGCTGGCAGGCCGCAATGCTTTGGTCGGCGCGTGCATCACCGGGTTTCTTCTCCTTGAACCGGTTGTAGGCGGCGATGGCCTCGGCGTACTTGCCCTGCTCTTTGAGCATGTCGCCCAGGTACAGGTAGGTGACCGGATCGCTGTACTGGGCCTTGTTGGCCTTGTCGTACCACACCTCGGCCTGGGCCGCATCACCCAGTGCGCGGTAGCATTCGCCCACCTTGAAGATGAGCTCCGCCTTGGCGCTGGCCTTCTTCTCCACGGTGTAGGCCTTCTTGTAAAGTTCGATGGCATTGAAGTAGAAGCCGCGCTTGAAGGCCTCCTCCGCCTCCTTGGCCTCCCTGTTCTGTCCCATCACCACGCTCGTGGCCAACATGGCGCAGCACATGGCCGCCAGCTTCAAAGTGTGTATCAGTCGCATATGGATGTGGTCCGGTTTGAGCCCCGGCGAAAATAAACAAAGTCCGATAGGCCCATCAGCGCGGTGGAAGTCCAATTTGCCGGGGTCGGTCTGTTCAGATCAAGGACGCCCGGCCGGAACCCACTGCTGCCCGGGCGGATAACGCCCACAAAAAGGAGCGGCCGGCCCAAAGGGCCGGCCGCCACCCGAGAATTGACCGGATCACCTGGTGAACAGCAGCTCCCGCAGCTTGGGCAGGGGCCAAAGCTCATCATCCACCAGCATCTCCAGCTTGTCCGCATGGTAGCGGATCTGGTCCATGAAGGGCTTCACCTGGTCGCAATAGGCGACCGCCTTGCTCCGGCTGTCCTCAATGTTGTTGGCCTTCTTCCGGGCCTCGATCATCTCATCGGTAAGGGTTTTCAGCCGCTCGATGTGCTCGCTCATCTCCTCGATCAGCTTCACAGGGGTGGCCGCCGCCTTCTTCGCCTTATCGGCTCCCAGCACCTCCCGCAGTCCCCGCACGTTCTCGATCAGGCGGTTCTGGTAGGCGATCGCCGTGGGGATGATGTGGTTCTGGGCGAGGTCGCCACAGGTACGGCTTTCGATCTGGATCTTCAGCACATAGGCGTGCAACTCGATCTCATGCCGTGCGGCCAGCTCACGGGCGCTCAGCACACCAGTAGCCCCGAAGAGTTCAACGGTCTCCTTCCGCTGCCACACATCCAGGGCACGCGGCGTGTCCGGAATGTTGCTGAGCCCGCGCTTGGCGGCCTCCTGGCGCCATTCTTCACTGTAGCCGTTGCCTTCGAACCGGATCGGCTTGCTGACCACGATGTACTCCCGCAGCACCCGCAGGATGGCCTCGTCCTTTTTCGTTCCCTTGTCGATCAAGCGGTCCACTTCCTGCTTGAAGGCATTCAGCTGCGCGGCCACAATGGTGTTGAGCACGGTCATGGCATTGGCACAATTGGCGCTGCTGCCCACGGCGCGGAACTCGAATTTGTTGCCGGTGAAGGCGAAGGGGCTGGTGCGGTTGCGGTCCGTATTATCCAGCAACACCGGGGGTATCCGGCCGATGTTGAGCTTGAGCTCGGTCTTCAGGTCCGGGGTCATTTTGCCGCTCACGTTCTTCTCCAGTTCATCGAGCAGGTGGCTCAGATGCAGGCCGATGAAGGCGCTGATGATGGCCGGTGGGGCCTCGTTCGCACCCAAGCGATGGTCATTGCCCGCTCCCGCGATGCTGGCCCGAAGGATGTCCGCATGGGCGTGAATGGCTTTGATGGTGTTGACGAAGAAGGTGAGGAAGAGCAGGTTCTCCTTCGGGGTCTTCATCGGCTTCAACAGGTTCCTGCCCGTATTGGTGGCCAGGCTCCAGTTGTTGTGCTTGCCGCTGCCATTCACCCCCGCATAGGGCTTTTCATGGAGCAGTACGCGGAACCGATGCTTGCGGGCCACCTTCTCCATCACGTCCATGAGCAGCACGTTGTGGTCCACCGCCAGATTGGCCTCTTCGAACACCGGTGCGCACTCGAACTGGTTGGGGGCCACTTCATTGTGCCGTGTCTTAACCGGTATGCCCAGGCGCAGGCTCTCGGTCTCGAATTCGCGCATGAAGGCCAGCACCCGCTCGGGGATACTGCCGAAGTAATGATCTTCCAACTGCTGGCCCTTGGCCGGGGCGTGTCCGAACAAGGCGCGGCCGGTGAGCATGATGTCCGGCCGGGCGTAGTACAGGGCCTCGTCGATCAGGAAGTACTCCTGCTCCCAACCCAGGGTGGGCGTCACCTTGGTCACCTCCTTGTCGAAGTACTGGCAAACGGATGTGGCGGCCTGGTCTACGGCGTGCAAGGCGCGCAGCAGGGGCATCTTATAGTCGAGGGCCTCTCCGGTGTAGCTGATGAAGATGGTGGGGATGCACAGGGCGCGGCCGATGACGAAGGCGGGCGAACTGGGGTCCCAGGCCGTGTAGCCCCGGGCCTCGAACGTGCTGCGTATGCCTCCGCTCGGGAAGGAGCTCGCGTCCGGCTCCTGCTGCACGAGCTGTGCCCCATCGAACCGTTCGATGCTGCGGCCACCGGAAATGGGCTCGAAGAAGGCATCATGCTTCTCTGCGCTCAAGCCCGTAAGGGGCTGGAACCAATGGGTATAGTGGGTGGCGCCCTTGCTGGCAGCCCATTCCTTCATGCCACTGGCCACCTGGTCGGCCATCTTCCGGCTGATCTGCACACCCTCATGAACAGCTTGACGGACCGCGTAGAAGGCGTCCTCGGTGAGGAACTTCCGCATGGCGTCCTCATTGAACACGTTCTCACCATAGAAGTCGCTGATCTTCTGGGAGGGGGGCTCCACATGGCGGACCTGGCGGTCCAGCACATCCTCTATGGCCTTGGCGCGCAGATGGGGGGTAGGCATGAAAATAGGTGTGATTTGGCCGCAAAGGTACCATTTCAACATACCCTAACGCCAGAAAATGACCCAATTTCTCAACACCCCCCCTCTCCAGACTACCCTCTTTGCAGAATGATCCAGATATAGACCAGGTAGCTGCATAGCACAACGGCACCCTGCCAGCGGCCCATGCGCCCACCGATGCGCATCATGGGGAAAAGCACGAGCGCCACCAGCATCATGGCCCACAGGTCCGTGCGGAACGCTACACTGTCCACGGGTATTGGCCGCACCATGGCCGTAAGCCCCAGAATGCCGAGCAGGTTGAAGATGTTGCTTCCGATGAGGTTGCCCAGGGAGATATCCGGCTGTTTGCGCAACGCAGCCACGATGGAGGTGATCAACTCAGGCATGGACGTACCGACCGCGACCACGGTCAGCCCTATCAATTGCTGGCTCATACCCGCCCATTCCGCCAAACCCACGGCCCCCTTCACGAACCAGTCCGCCCCGAAGGCCAATGCCACAATGCCCAGCAGCAGCATGCCCAGGCTGCGCCACAGGGGAGCCTTCACGGGTACTTCGCTCTGTTCTGAAGTGGACGGGTGATGCCGGCGTGATGCGCGCACATTGTAGACCACATACACCGTCAGGGCCAGTAGGTAACCCACTCCTTCCCATCGACCGAAGGTGTCATCCTGCACCGCCCACACAAAAACCACCGAAGCCAGCATCATCACTGGCCAATGGATGCGCCAGGCCTGCCGGTCCACCTCCACCGGGAACAGCAGCACTGCGATGCCGAGCACCAAACTGATATTGGCGATGTTGCTGCCCACCACATTGCCCACTGAAATGGCCGCACTGCCATTCAGCAAGGCCAGCAGGCTGACCAGCAGCTCCGGCAGCGAGGTGCCCATGGAAACCACCGTGAGCCCGATGACCAATGGCGACAGGCGGGCCCGTAAGGCCAGCTCCACCGCACCACGCAGGAGGCCTTCCGCTCCGATCAGCAGCACCGCCAGTCCGGCAAGCGTCAACAATAGGTCCATGGGTCAGGGTGCCGGTGCAGGGGGTTCTGATGGAGGTGGCGTGCCTTGAGCACGGCTTTCCGGTGGCGCCTCCACGTGCCGGCGCACGTCGTTCACGCCACGGTGGATCTCGCGCTGCACCTCTTCACGGGCATCACGCACCTGGCGCATGGCACGCCCCATGGTGCGGGCGATGTCGGGTATGCCCTTGCTGCCGAAAAAGATCAGCGCGAAGAGCAGCACCACCAACAACTCGCCACCACTGATGTCGAACAGGAGCGGGATGGGCATGCGGCGTGCGAAGGTAGAAAGCAGAAAGTCCGGCGTGTGGCCGGACTTCCTGAAGAATGACCGATGTGATCAAGCGGTGGCCGCCACAGCGGGTGCGGATGTGGTGCTGCGCTTGCGGAGCAGGTCCACCACGATGGCGGATGCCACGAAGATGGAGGAGTATGTACCCACCAGGATGCCCATGAACAAACCGAACAGGAAGCCCTTGATGGACACTCCACCCAGCAGGAACATCACCAGCAGCACCAACAAGGTGGTGACGCCTGTGTTGATGGTGCGGCCGAAGGTGGCGTTGATGGCCTTGTTGAACACCACGATGTTGCTGTCCCGTTTGTGCTCGCCGAGGTACTCCCGGATCCGGTCGAACACCACCACGGTGTCGTTCACCGAATAACCGATCACGGTAAGGATGGCCGCAATGAAGGCTTCGTCGATCTCCAGCGAGAAGGGCACGATGCCATTCAGCAGGGAATAGAGGCCCAGCACGAACAGCGCATCATGGGTCAGGGCCAGCAAGGCCCCCACACCGAACTGCCAGTTGTTGAAGCGAACGGCGATATAGGCGAACATGAACACCAATGCCAGCAACACCGCCCAGATGGCCGAGGTCTTGATGTCGTCGCTGATGGTGGGGTCCACCTTGCGTGATTCGGAGATCTCATAGGCCACGCCCAGGCCGGACAATCCGCCATTGAGCTTTTCCTCCACACGCGCATCGGACTCCACGCCCTGCTCATCCACCAGGTAATTGGTCGTCACCTTCAGCGACCGCGCACCGCCGTAAGTCTTCACATTCACCGTGCTGCGAACGCCCTCCTCGGAAATGAAGGATCCTTCGAGCGCGCTGCGCACCTGCTCCACCTCCACATCCCCCTTGAACTGCACCACATAAGTGCGGCCACCGGAGAAGTCCACGCCCAGATTGAAGCCACGTGTGACCATGCTGAAGATGCAGATGCCCAATAGCACGGCCGAGAAGAGGTAGAACACGCGGCGCCGGCTCATCCAATCCACATTGATGTGGGCCATCAGGTCTTTGCTCCAGCCGTTCCAGAACCTCAAGTCCTTCCCTTTCTCCAGACGAGCGGTTATGATCATGCGGCTCAGGAAAATGGCCGTGAACATGGAGGTAAGGATACCGATGCCCAGTGTGGTGGCGAAACCGCGGATGGGACCACTGCCGAACAGGTAAAGGATGACCGCGGTAAGGAAGGTGGTGACGTTCGAGTCAATGATGGCGGAGAGGGCTCCCTTGAATCCGAGGTCCACTGCGCTTTTCAACACACGGCCGTTGCGCAATTCCTCACGCACCCGTTCGAAGATGAGCACGTTGGCATCCACCGCCATACCCATGGTGAGCACGATACCAGCGATGCCTGGCAGGGTCAATGCGGCCTGGATGGAGGCCAGCGAACCGATCAATATAAAGAGGTTCACCACCAGCACCACGTTCGCGATCAAGCCGGCACCGGCATAATAAAGGGCCATGTAAACCAGCACACCCAACAGGGATATCGCGAAGGAGAACATGCCCTTGTTGATGTTGTCCGCACCCAGGGACGGACCTACGATGGTCTCATCGATGATGCGCGCGGGTGCAGGAAGGGCACCGGCCTTCAGGATGTTCGCAAGATCCTCGGCCTCTTGGATCTGTTTGTTCAGGTCCCCCCCGCCCAACGTGATGCTGCTGTTGCCATTCGGGATCTCGCCGATCACCGTGGGCGCGCTGTAGACCAGTTCATCCAACACGATCGCAACGGGGCGGCCCACATTGTCGGCGGTCATCACCTTCCAGATCTGGGCACCCTCGGGGTTCATCTGCATGCGCACCTCCACGTCGCCCTTGATGTCGAAGTCCTGCGCCGCATCGATGATCGAGCTGCCATCCAGCTTCGGTTTGCCACCGCGGGGTACGCGCATGGCATACATGTCCAGGAAATAGCGTTCGCTTCCATCCCGGGTGGGGCGCAAACTGGCCTTTGCGGACCAGAGCAGACGCACATCGCTGGGCAGGGCCGACTTGAATGCGGGATGCGCCATCATGCGGTTCACTTCCGCAGTATCGCCCAGACTGGCTATGGCCACCGCAGGGCCAAAGCCGGAACGCGGCCCACCCTGCACCGCGCCAAGCACGCTGAAAAGTGGGTTCTTCTTGCGCTCGGTCACGGCATCCGTTGTGTCAGCGGCCGTTTCGTCATTCAGGCTGTCTACCGCGGTCTCTGCGGTGGCCGTGGTATCCGCTGCGGGCTTCTCCTCCACTGCGGTGGTATCGGTGGTTGTGGCTGCGGCCGTGTCCATGGAAGCCAGCTCGGGGTGCAGCGCCAGACTGAGCTGCTGGTTCGCGCGCTCCAGCACCGGGAACACCTCATCGGCATCCACGGTCTCCCAGAACTCCAGGTTGGCCGTGCTCTGCAACACCTTACGGACCCGTTCCTTGTCCTTCACACCTGGCAGTTCGATCTGGATGCGGCCGCTGAACTGCTGCTTCTGGATCATGGGCTGCGCCACACCGAACTTGTCGATACGCGTGCGCAGGATCTTCTCCGTGTTGTTGATCGCCGTCTTGGCCTCCTCGCGCAAGGCATCCACGATCTCCTCGTTGGAGGCCTCACGGGGGAAGATGCGGGCACGGTCCGGGGAGTGGAACACGGCAGCCATCCGCTGATCGGCTCCCAACCGCTTCCATTCATCCGCAAAGAGCGTGATGAAGTCGGCATCGCTCGAACGCATTCGTTCACGGGCAGCGGCCAATGCCTGCCGGAACTGGGCATTGTCACTGTTATCCGCCAGGTTCTCGATCAGTTCGGGTATGCTCACCTCCAAGGTCACGGCCATGCCCCCCTTCAGGTCCAGGCCCAGGTTGATCTCCTTCTCCTTGCACTCCCGGTAGGTGTAGCCGAGCACAGGGTAGATGCGTTCCTCGGAGTGGTCGCGCAGGTATTTGTTCTCGAAGGAGATGAGCAGCGCGTCACGGTCCTGCCCTTCCTGGCCGGGTACGCTCAACACCGAATCCGCCTGGTAGGCGGCCTCGGTGCGGGCTTTCTTTTCGACGCGCGAGGTGAAGAACGAGAATGACATCTGCCACAGGCAAGCCAGGCCCAACAGGATGGTAAAGACCCAGAGGGCGCCACGGTTCTGCATAGAGGAGGGGGTGTTGAAAAAGGAGCGCAAATATAGGCGAGCACAGGAACCGGGAAAGCCCCTGGGGCAAGCGTAGTTTTGTAAGGCCGTAATGACCGGGTGAAGCCACGCCAGCCGCCGGGTCTGCGTCTACCATCCATGCGCCTATCCGCCCTGCTCCCGGCTTTGCTGCCGCTCCTGCTGACCGCTCAATTCGATCTGACATGGGCTCCCGACGTGCCGGTCTCCGTAGCCGGAACACCCCTTGCCATGCCTTGGGCTGGCGGCCTGAACTTCGTTCAGTTCAGCCCCATTGACATCGATATGGATGGGGACGAGGACCTTTTTCTTTTCGACCGGTCCGGCGATGAGGTGGTCATCCTGAAGAACATCGGTAGCACCAGCGCTCCGGTGTACAGGGCCACCCGGGAGTTCGACACCATCCATCCCTTCGACCTGCTGAAGGAATGGGCGCTCCTGCGGGACTACAACTGCGACGGCAAGGCGGACATCTTCGCCTACGAACCCGGGGGATTCGTGGTGTACAAGAACGTCAGTACCCCGGGCGCCCCGGCGTTCCAGCTTCTTAACCCGGCCGGCGTAGGCAACCTGGTACACAGCAACTACCAACCCACCTTCGCCAACATTTATGTCACCCAAGTGGACCTGCCTTCCATTGTGGATATGGACAATGATGGCGACCTGGACATCCTCACCTTCAGCATTTTCGGCACCTACCTGGACTATCACCGCAACCTGACTGTTGAGACCTACGGCCACTGCGACAGCCTGGCCTTCGAGGTGCGTAACCGCTGCTGGGGCTCTTTCGCGGAGAACTTCGCCGACAATGGGGTAACTCTGAACGTGCCCTGCACTTACAACGTCCCCAACCCGGAGTTCCCGCTGGTCATGGAACAGTGGTCCGGTGGCGGGGAGCGTGGTGCCGAACTACCCCCCCCCTCGTCCGGTGACCTGCGCAGCGCGGCGCACGCCGGCAGCACGGTGCTTGCCATCGACCTGAACGGTGATAATGTAAAGGACCTGCTGTTGGGAGACATTTCCTACGGCAACGTGGTGGCGCTGACCAATGGCGGTACGGTCATCAGCAGCCTGATGGTGAGCGAGGAGGACGATTTCCCATCCTACAATGTGCCGGTCAACCTGGAGATCTTCCCGGGTATGTTCCACCTGGATGTGAACGGCGACGGCAAGCGCGACCTGCTGGTAAGCCCCAACAGCGCCACCCTGGCCGAGAACAAACGCAGTGTATGGTACTACCGGAACAATGGCACGGACAGCGCCCCGGTGTTCCAGAAGCAGACCGAGGAGCTGTTCCAGTCTGATATGCTCGACTTCGGCGAGGGTGCCTTCCCGGTTCCCTTTGACCACAACGGGGACGGGCTCATGGACCTTGTGGTGGGCAACTTCGGCTATTATCAGTCCGGAGGATTCTACCCCTGCGCCCTGGCCTTGTTGCTGAACGTGGGCACCGCCAACGCCCCGGCATTCTCCCTGGCCAACACGGACTATATGAACCTCTCCGGTGCGGGTTTATGCCCGGCCATGCACCCGGCCTTCGGCGATGTGGATGGCGATGGGGACAAGGACATGTACATCGGCGATCAGAACGGCTACCTGCATTTCTACCGCAACATCAGCACCGGGTCAACGGCGAACTTCCAATTGGTCACCAACCAGGTCCCCCATGCGGGTGGGTCACCCATCGATGTGGGCCAGCACGCCAAACCACAATTCTTCGATGTGGATGGTGATGGCAAGATCGACCTGTTGATCGGGGAGGCCAACGGGAACGTGAACTACTACCGCAACCTGGGCACCACGGCGGCTCCCTTATGGGGCCTGGAAAATGAAACGCTTGGCAACGTCACCGCTGCCATACCGCCATCCTTGCTGGGCCACAGTGTGCCGGTCATGTTCCTGAATGAGACCGGACAACGGGAAATGCTGGTGGGCACCATGGCCGGGTGGATCCGGCACTACACCAACATAGAAGGCAACCTGGGTGGGACCTTCACGATGGTGGACAGCACCTTTCAGCAAATCAAGGAAGGGTGGCGCAGCGCCCTGGCCGTGTACGACTTTACCGGGGATGGGCACCCGGACATCATTGCCGGCAACTACCGCGGAGGCCTTTCCTTCTATCGGAACGACTTCTTCCTGAACATGGCGGACAGGGCCAATTCCGCTGCCATGGACATGTTCAGCCTGGCCCCCAACCCTGCCAATGAAAGCGTGCAGATCGCCTTTCACCTGCCGCTTTCAAGCCTTGCCCAGGTGCAGTTGCTGGACGTCACCGGCCGGTTGGTGATGGAGCTGCCGGCGCGCAACTCCCGCATGGAAATGAACCTGATGGGACTGCCCCCCGGACTTTACAGCCTCCGGCTCGTGGATGGCAGCGGGACCTGGGCCCAACGCCTGGTGGTGTACCGATAGGTACCGTACCTGTTACCGGTAAAAAGCACAAGGGGCGCCTTTCAGCGCCCCTCGTTACATCTTCTGATCAACCCTTCAGGCCGTTACACCGCTGTTCATGCGGTCCAACACATCCATCACCTCCTTCACGGCCTTTGCACTGGCATTGCAAAGTTCCATTTCCTCAGCGTTCAATTTCAGTTCGATCACCTTCTCCACACCGTTGCGGCCCAAGATCACCGGCGCACCCATGTAGATGTCCTTCAGCCCGTATTCGCCCTGCAACCAAACACAGCACGGGAATACCCGCTTCTGGTCACGCACAATGGCCTCCACCATCTGCGCTGCCGCGGTGCCGGGTGCGTACCACGCGCTGGTACCCAACAGGTTCACGATCTCGCCTCCACCCTTCTTGGTACGGTCCACAATCGCATCCAACTTCTCCTTGGCGATCAGTTCGGTGACGGGTATGCCACCCACAGTGGTGTAGCGGGGCAAGGGTACCATGGTGTCGCCATGGCCGCCCATGAGCACCGCTTGGATATCCTTCGGGCTTACGTTCAGTTCTGTGGCCAGGAAGGCGCGGTAACGCGCGGTATCCAGAATGCCCGCCATGCCGAACACACGGTGGGCGGGAAGCTTGCTGGTGAGGAACGCACAATAGGTCATCACATCGAGCGGGTTGCTCACCACGATGATGATGGCGTTGGGGCTGTGCTTCACCACCTGTTCGGTCACGCTCTTCACAATGTTGGCGTTGGTGGCGATGAGGTCGTCGCGGCTCATGCCGGGCTTGCGGGGCAGGCCGCTGGTGATCACCACCACATCGCTACCGGCGGTCTTGGTGTAGTCGTTCGTGCTACCGGTAAGGCGGGAATCGAACAGACTGATGGGCGAGGTCTGCCAGAGGTCGAGCGCCTTGCCTTCGGCCACCCCCTCCTTGATGTCCAGCAATACCACTTCGTTGGCCAGTTCCCAACGGGCACAGGCATCGGCACAGGTGGCCCCCACGTTGCCCGCTCCTACCACGGTGATCTTCATGATGTTGCGATCCGTTGCGTTTATGAACGTTATCGGGCGGCGAAATTAGACCTCCCCGGGCGAAGGCTTTTCCACGATCAGGGGCGAATTGCCAACAGATTTGCGCCTTCGGCCCCAGCAGCTTACATTGCCTTCACAGGCCATTTTCATGGACCCGCACGTGGCAACCCCGCCCCCGAACGAACGTCTTGGCCCCACATGGAAGCCCATGGAGGGAGCGGAGCAGGTGTTCGCCGTGCTGATCGATGGATGCATCGCCGGGGAACGCCGCAGCCAGCAACGCGTCTATGAGCTTTTCTATGGAAAGATGATGGCCGTTTGCCAGCGCTATACCAAGAACGCCGACCAGGCGAAGGACATCCTGCAGGATGGCTTTATCAAGGTATTCCAGAGCATGGACAAGTTCAACCGTGCAGGCTCTTTCGAGGGGTGGATCCGCCGCATCATGGTCAACACAGCCATCGACCATTTCCGCCGCACCAAGAACGCCTATCTGCTGCTGGGGGAAGACCGCAGCATTGAGGATTTTGGGAACCAGGATGAGGAGGATGTGCTTGCCGATGAGGAGGCTGGTGAGGAAATGGACCTGAAACCGGCGGATGTGATCAATGCCATGCAGAAGCTCACTCCCGCCTATCGGACGGTGTTCAACCTGTATGTTTTCGAGGAAATGACCCACAAGGAGATCGCCGATGCATTGGGCATCAATGTGGGAACATCAAAGAGCAACTTGGCGAAAGCCAAAATGAACCTGAAAAAGATGCTCCGAAAGGAGCGGAAACTGATCTAAACGTTTCGTCATGAACGGCATGGATGCCTTTGAGCGCTCGGTCCGGAAGTCCTTGGAGGACTTCGAGGTGCCTTACAACTCATCGGATTGGGCCCGCATGGAGCAGGCGCTCGATGGCGGTGGCCGGGGGGCTTCCCCCTTCACTACAAGCACGCTTTGGCTGCTGCTGGCAGGAGCAACGGCGCTGGCCGGAGGCACGTATGTGCTGCTGAACCAGCCGGAGAAGACCAAATTGGTGTTGGAAGGCTACAGTGACCAAGCCAGCGAGGTGACATCCCAACTTGTGGAGAATGCGATCGACGCATCAGCCAAGGTGGTGGTCACGAACCCGGCTGATACCGATATGACCAGCCCGGTGACCGGTAAGGCTCCTGAGGCTTCCGCGAAGAACATTTCGGATGCAGGCGTGCAGGCCTCCAATAAGCCGGTCAAGGAGCAGGCATCGACCGGGACAGCTGGCGGCGGATCCAGCGTCATTCCCATTCCAGCGGACACCAAACCGAAGACCGGCTTCAGCACCAGCATCTCCGAAGGGTGCGAAGGAGCATCGGTGGAGTTCAAAGTGGAGGGCATGCAGGAGACAGGCATCTACCTGTGGAATTTTGGTGATGGCAATTTCAGCAACAAGCCGAACCCGACCCACACGTTCACAAAGCCAGGCAAATTCATGGTCACGCTGTCCATGTCCGCACCGGGCATGGGTACGATCGAGAACAAGCCGTTCGCGGACATGGTCGTGATCAACGAAGCACCCCAGGCGGGCTTCAACCCCTTGAAGCAGGAATACTCCGGTCATGTCCCCTTCGTGCATTTCGAGAACCGCAGCATTGGTGCCAACCATTACAGTTGGGATTTCGGCGATGGCACCACGTCACAGGTGGCACACCCCGACCATGTATACCGCAAAAAGGGTGAATACCGCGTGCAACTGTTGGTCATGAACGAGGCCGGCTGCACCGATTTCCTTGAGCGGGTGGTGCGCATCGACAGCGACTACAACCTGCTCGCCCCGGCCGTGTTCAGCCCGAACGGCGATGGCCAGGCGGACACGTTCATGCCCGAGGCACTAAAGGATTTGAACGTGCGGTTCAAGCTCAGCATCTACGAACCCGCCACCGGCAGGTTGGTCTACGAGACCATCGATGCCTCCAAGCCTTGGACGGGCCGCCTGCTGAACCGCGCCGACCTGTGCACCACCGGCGAATATGTGTGGATGGCCGAGATCCACGAAGGCCTGCACCTGGGCGGAGTGAACTTCGAAGGCAAGGTCTCGCTCGTGCGCTGAACATTCATCCTTGCAATACTGAAAAGCCCCCGTTCGCCGGGGGCTTTTCAGTATACAGAAGAGATCTGTACCGCTCAAACGTCCAGCTTCGCATACACCGCGTTCTTCTCGATGAACTCGCGGCGGGGCGGCACTTCATCACCCATGAGCATGCTGAAGACACGATCGGCCTCGGCGCCGTTCTCAATGGTCACCTGGCGCAGGGTGCGGCGGGCGGGGTCCATGGTGGTCTCCCACAACTGCTCGGCGTTCATCTCACCGAGGCCCTTGTAGCGCTGCACGTTCACATTGACATCCTTGTTCCCCGCCTTCATCCGCTCGATGGTGGTGTCGCGCTCGGCGTCGCTCCAGCAATACACCTGCTCCTTGCCTTTCTTCACGAGGTAGAGCGGTGGTGTGGCGATGTAGAGGTGACCACTCTCGATCAATGCCTGCATGTGGCGGAAGAAGAAGGTCATGATCAGCGTCTGGATGTGGCTGCCATCCACGTCCGCATCGCACATGATGATGACCTTGTGGTAGCGCAGCTTTTCCATGTTCAGCGCCTTGCTGTCCTCCTCGGTGCCGATGGACACGCCAAGTGCCGTGTAGATGTTCCTGATCTCCTCGTTGTCGAGGATCTTGTGTTGCATGGCCTTCTCCACGTTCAGGATCTTGCCCCGCAGTGGCAGGATGGCCTGGAACTCGCGGTTGCGACCCTGCTTGGCGGTGCCACCTGCGCTGTCGCCCTCCACCAGGAAAAGCTCGCTCGCCCTGGGATCCTTGCTGGAACAATCGGCCAGTTTCCCCGGCAGGCCACCCCCGGAGAAAGCGCCCTTGCGCTGCACCATCTCACGCGCTTTCCGTGCGGCATGTCGTGCGGTGGCGGCCAGGATCACCTTTTCCACGATCTGTTTGGCGTCCCGCGGATGCTCCTCGAGGTAGTTCTCGAGCATCTCGCTCACGGCGATGTCCACGGCGCCCATCACCTCGTTGTTGCCCAGCTTGGTCTTGGTCTGGCCCTCGAACTGGGGCTCGGCCACCTTCACACTGATCACGGCTGTAAGGCCTTCACGGAAGTCATCCCCGCTGATCTCGAACTTCAATTTGCTGGTGGCCCCGCTGTTGTCCGCATACTTCTTCAAGGTGCGGGTAAGTCCGCGACGGAAACCAGCCAGATGGGTCCCACCCTCATGGGTGTTGATGTTATTGACGTAGGAGTGCAGGTTCTCGTTGAACGAGTCATTGTACACCATGGCGATCTCCACGGGGATGCTCTGCTTCTCCCCTTCCATATAGATCACATCCTCAATAAGCGGCAGCCGGGTACCGTCCAGGAACTTCACGAACTCCACCAATCCCTTCTCGCTGTAATAGACCTCGGTGACAAAACTGCCGTCCTCGTTGGTCCGGCGCTCATCGGTGAGGGTAAGGCGGATGCCCTTGTTCAGATAGGCCAGTTCGCGCAAGCGGGCGGCGAGCGTGTCGAAGTTGTACTCGCCAACCTGGAAGATGCTCAGGTCCGGCTGGAAGGTGACGATGGTGCCACGGTAGTCGGTCTTGCCGATCTCGCGCACGGCATAGAGCGGCTTGCCCTCACTATACTCCTGCTCATACACCTTGCCGTCGCGGTGCACTTCCGCGCGCAAGAGGGAGCTCAGCGCGTTCACGCAGCTCACCCCCACTCCGTGCAGGCCGCCGGAGACCTTGTAGCTGTCCTTGTCGAACTTGCCACCGGCGTGCAGCACGGTCATCACCACTTCCAGCGCGCTGCGGCCCTCCTTGGCGTGCATGTCCACCGGTATGCCACGGCCATTGTCCTTCACGCGGATGCCATTGGTGGGGGTGATGCTCACCTCAACGGTATCGCAATGCCCGGCCAGCGCTTCGTCGATGGAGTTGTCCACCACCTCGTACACCAGGTGGTGCAGACCCTTCACCCCGATGTCGCCGATGTACATCGCAGGGCGTTTACGCACCGCTTCAAGGCCTTCCAGTACCTGGATGCTGTCGGCGGAATAGCTCGCCGCCGCTTTCTTCTTCTCGCTCATTTCAACTGCTGTCTCGGACATGTTCGGTTCGTTTCTCAACCCTTCCCATGAAGGGCATGCGAAGGTACCGTTCCGGCACCGTTCCCAAGGGGCGAATTCCCAACAATGACGGGCCTTCTGTTGATATCTAGACCCGGGCTGAGGTTTGCTTATCCGGGGGGTAATGTTATACCCCCTGGCGCCTGCTGCGGACCGTTTAGAACGCGAAGGTGGCCCCGCCCAATACCAGCCCCCGTTGAACGCGCTGGCCGTACCACCGCTCGTACTTGCTGGCGCTCAAATTGCTCACGTCGATGAAGACGCTCAACCGCTTGTTGTAGCGGTATTCCGCACCCAGGTACAGGTCCAGGAAGCCATCCAGGTCCCTCGCCACCACTGCTCCCGTGCTGTCCACCCCGCTGAAGGCCGGACGGCGGCCGATGAACTGGGCTTCCGCCTTCAGAATGAGCTTGTGCCGGATGTCCCATTGCCCTCCCAGGGCCAGCGCATAAGGTGGCAGGTTCCAGGCGTCGGCCTGCCCGTCCGTGGTGTACGTGTAGATGTTGATCCCCCCTGTGGCCCGGATGCCGTCCCCGGCATCGTAGGTGAGCTTGCCACCCAGGTCCAGCACATCCACCCGGTCATACACCACGGCGAATTGGTTGTTCAGCGGCGTGTTCACATCGGTGATGAACAGGGGCATGTCCTTCGTGCGGCTGTAGCTCGCACGCACATCGAAGCCCATGCGGCTGCTGAGGCTGCCACGCATGCCACCAAAGATGTCATACAGGCGGCTGCTGTTGGCCAGTGTGGGGGCTGCCGTCACCCATGCGTTCTCGCGGGAAAGGTTCCGAAAACTGTTCCGCACCCGGGCGCCATCCACCCCGGCGTAGGGCACAAGGATGTCATCGAACAGGCTGTAGCTCATGTCCACTTTGGGAAAGAAGTGGAAGGTGGTCTTCTGGAGCGCGTCCACATACATGCCGGCGCCCACCCTCACCAGGTACTTGTCCCCCCGGGTGCTCACTTCCGGGGTGAGGCCCACCAGGGTGCCGCTTTGCTTGAAGGCGGCCAGGCCATTGGTGGCCGCACCGGAATAGGAAAGATTGTCCAGCACCAGCCCGGCGGAGTAGGTCTCGCTGCCATCCTCCTTGCTCACCCGCGCGTCCAGCACCACGTTGGTCTCGCGGCTGTCCGCATCGTTGCTGAAGGCATGCACCTCCATGCCCGCCGCATGGGCCAGTTTGGTACTGTCGCGGTACAGGCTCTTCACACGGGCGGCAAAACCGATGTCGTTGTACACGCGCTTCAGATCCTCTTCGCGTGCCACCTGGTCAAGCAGTGACTGCTCGAAATTGGCGGGGTCATAGCCATAGTAGTTCACCCTTCGCCTGTCGTAGGTGATGCGCCCACCCACCTCGTGGCGTGGCAGAAAGTGCTTGTAGAAGCCGTCCACATTGTTGAAGCTGAGGTCGCTGGGGCCACTGTTCGCGATGCCCCCATTGCTGCTCATATGCTTCAGGTGCACGCCGAAGGTGTTCTTGCGCGAACGGGTCTGGTTGTAGTACAGTTCCCCGAGCGGGGTGGTGTACAGACCGAAGCCGGCCTTGGCATAGCCCTTATACAACCGTTGCTGGGGCTGCACCACGTTGAGCTTCGCCGGGGTGATGCTGTCCACGCGGGCGGGCACATCGCCACGCACGGGCAGCAGGTCGTACTTCAGCGAGCGGTCCGGCACAATGCTGTCAAACGCCGTGGGCCGTATATCGATCTTGCGCACATCGGCGATCACCGGATTGAAGATGCCGTGGATGTAGTACTCGCCGCCCGGGGTGCTCCCCTGGCCTTGGGCCAGCAGCAGCGTTGGCAGCAGCGCGAGCGCGGAGAGGGTGGTATGGCGCAGGTGCGTTCTCATCGGTCGTTCTCGTTCAGTTGTCCCTCGCTGCCGGGCATGGGCACGGTGATCTCCTGTGGTGGGGCCGGTGTGTTCTGCTGCACCTCACTGGCGGTGATGGTCTCCAGCCGGCGTCTTGCCTCGGCCACCAGCGCCGGGTCCGTGCTGTGGTCGATCACACTTTGCAGGGTGGCTTTGGCCTGGAAGCGGTCGTCCAGTTGGATGTACACGTCCCCGAGCAGGATGAAGCTCTTGGCCTTCCAGAAGTCATAGCTGGGGAACTTCTGCACCAGGTCGAACACCTCCTGCTCCGCCTCGCGGTACTTCTTCTGCAGGTGGCGCACATAAGCCATGTGGTACTTGGCTTCGGCCCCGAAGGCGTTCTTCGACACCGTGGCCACGGCCTTGAAGCGCGTGTAGGCCACGTCCAGCTCGTTGCGGGCCAGCATACCGTGCGCCACCACCAGACCGGCCTCGGCCTTCAGGTCCTCGCGGGCATTGGTGTTCGCCAGCACCTTCTCCGCCGCTGTCGCGGCTTCATCGGTCCGGCCCAGTTCGCGCAGGCAGCGCATACGGCCAGCTTGTGCGGCCAGCGTGTTCTGCGGCACGGCGGCCACCTGCTCCAGTTTGGTGAAGTGGTCCAGCGCGCCTTCCCACCGCTTGTCACGGAACAGGATGTCGCTGGCGGCGAAGAGTGAAGGTTCCAGGAACTGGGCCGCGTTGCGCTTGATGAGCTCCTCGAAATGCGGCAGGGCCTGAGCCCCGTTCCCGGTGCGGTACTGGCAGTCCGCCTGGTAGAACAGCGCGTTCAGCGCATACGCACCGCCGGGGTACTTGGCCAGGTAGTCCTGGAACGCTCCGATGGCCTGCGGGCACTTGTCCTCGAAGTAGAGTTTCTCCGCGCTTTGGTAATACTCCTCGTCCAGTTCCAGCGTGGATGGGTCCACGAATTTCAAGCCGCGCACATAGGCCTCATACTCACCCACACGGCCGAGGTCCACGTAGATGCTCTTGAGACCGGCCAGGGCATCGCGCGAGCCATCCATGGTGGGGAACTTCTCCACCACGGCCTTGAACTCCTCGATGGCCTTGTTGGTATCGCCCTGTCGTTTATGGATGAGGGCGCTTTGCAGCATGCTCTCGCGGATGTGTGGACAGGCCGGGTGCTGGGCGAGGACCTGCTGGTAGAAGGCGAGCGCATCGGCATCCTTCTCCATGTTCAGGTAGGTCTGGCCCAGCTGGAACTTGGCATCGGCGGCATAGCGTGAATTGGGTTTCTCCGCCAGCAGTTTCTTCAGCACGTCCACCTTCTCGGCAGGCCGCTTGTCCAGCCCCAGGCAAACACCTTTCTGGAACAGGGCATAGTCCCGGTCATTGGTGCCGGCGGTCAGCGCATCATCATACCATTTGATGGCCTGCTTGTAATCCCTGCCCAGGAAGCTGCAATCCCCCACACGCAGCAGGGCATCTGCCCGCTGGGCCTTGTCCACCCCGGTGGTGTTGGCGAACCGGCGGAAGGCGGTGGCGGCCTCGCCGTAGTCCTTCATCTTGAAATAGGCGTAGCCCATACTGTAACTGGCCTGCTCATAGAGCTCCGTGGCAAAGGCCCCGCTGGTGTTGCGCAGGTTGTCATACTCCCGCAGCGCATCCGCATACTCACCCAGAGCGAAGAGGCTCTCCCCCTTCCAGTAGTAGGCCTTCGCATTGGCCTGTTTGTTCACCGGGTACTTCACCGCCCGCTCGAAGAAGAGCGCGGCATCCTTGAACTTGCGGCCTTCGTAGAGTTCCACCCCGCGATCGAAGGCGAGCTTCTGGTAGGCCTCCTGCAGGCGCAGGTCCTTGTTCTTGATGGCGTCCAACGTGGCCAGGGCATCCTCGTAGTTGCGGGTCTTGATGTACACGTTCATCAGGAACTCCTGCGCCTCATCGTGCCGCGGTGAATCGGGGTAGGTGCGCAGGTAGTTGCGCAGCGCCAGAATGGCCTCGTTGTAGGGGTCGAAGCTGAGTTCGTAGGCGAGTTTGGCATAGTTGAAGAGCGCATCCTCGGTCACCTTCCGGTCGATGCCCAGGTCATAAGCTTTCTTGAAGGCGGTGCGTGCGTAGTTCTTCTCATTCAGTTTCAGGTAGCAGTCCGCCATGTGGTAGCTGGCCAGCTGGGCCAGACTGTCGTTGCCGTTGGCCACCAGGTTCAACTGGTCAAGCGCCTTCCGGCAGTCGCCTGCCCGGTAGTAGGTGTAGCCCAGGATGTAGCGGTCGCCGCGGGGCAGACCGGTGCGCTGGGCGCTCTTCTCCAGGTATGGCAGGGCCTCGGCATAGCGACCTGTGCGGTAATAGGTCTCCCCCGCCAGCCGGCTGATCTCGTCCACGCGCTTGGCGCCCTCGGGGTCCTTCAACAAGGGGTCCACGTAGGCCAGCAGGCCTTCATAGTCGCCTTGCAGAAAGCGGATCTGGGCGATATAGTAGGGCACCACCCGCCCGAAGGCCTCGTCCTTGGTGAGCTTTTCAAAGCCCTTCAACGCCATGGCGTAGTGGCCGCGCTCGTAGTCGATGTGCGCGGTGTAGTAGGTGGCCGAACCGGCATAGGGGCCCTGGCCATCCTTCACGTGGTTGAAGCGGGCGAGCGCCTTGTCCTTGTCCCCGTTCTGGAAGTGGGCATAGCCCTGCTTGAAGTGGAACTCCTCCTGGTCCGCGGGTGTCAGCGCGGTCTCATCCACACGGGCGCCCCAGGCGATCACATCCTTCCAGCGCTTGCTGGAGAAGTAGTGACGGGTGAGCTCGAAGTAGCAGTTCTGCGTGCGCAGGTCCTCGGGGTGCGCATCGATGAAGGCGAGCAGCAGGTTGGGGGCATCGGCATTGAAGAGGCGCACGGCGCTGATGGCGGCCAGGTGCTCGGCGGCAATGCGGCTGGGGTCGTCCGCACGCCGGATGCGGTCCATGACGCGCTCCGCTTCGTAACGGGAAGCGCTGAACTTGGCCTTGTCGAACAACTCCTGGGCGTGCACCAGGTCGGCATCCGGGTGCTCGTAATGGGCGGGGCGCTGTGCGTGCAGGGCGAAAGCAAGGAGCAGCGCCGCCCAGGCGAGCATGGGGCGGTGGAGCAGGGACGAACGGTCGGTCTTCATCAAGGGATCAAAGTTGCCGGGGTGGTGGGCGGCGCTTGGCGGGTGCGGTCCGTACTTCTCCACACGGCCGTGTTCACCTTCCAAGCGTGTGCCGGAAGTGGAACGTACCGGATGGCTTCCGCATTTTTCGACCTTTGGCGCACTTAGTCACATGACCGAAGGCACATCGACCATCGTCACGCTGCATGGCGTGCAGATACTGCAGGGGGAGAACATCGTGCTGCAGGACGTGGACCTGGAGGTGCGGCGCGGGGAGTTCATTTACCTGATCGGCCGCACGGGCACGGGCAAGAGCAGTTTGTTGCGCGTGCTGTACGGCGACCTACCCTTGACCACCGGCGAGGGCCACTGTTGCGGCCAGGACCTGCGCAAGCTCACCCGCGGCCAGGTGCCCTACCTGCGCAGGAAACTGGGCATTGTCTTTCAGGACTTCCAGTTGCTCACGGACCGCAGCGTACAGGAGAACCTGCTCTTCGTGCTGAAGGCCACCGGTTGGAGGGAGCGCGCGCAAATGGACGCGCGCATCGCCGAGGTGATGGAGAAGGTGGGCCTGACCAACAAGGGGTACAAAATGCCGCACGAGCTCAGCGGTGGCGAGCAACAGCGGGTGAGCATCGCCCGGGCCCTGCTCAATGATCCGGAGCTCATTCTGGCCGATGAGCCCACCGGCAATCTGGACCCGGAGACGACCGAGGGCATCCTGGAGCTGCTGTTCGACATCAGCCGCAGCGGCCGCAGCGTGATCCTGGCCACGCATGACTACACGCACATGCGCAAGTTCAACACACGGGTGGTACGTTGCGAGAGCGGGAAACTTCTGGAGTTGGGCCCGATAGGCGCGGTGTAAGTCCTCCCGGACCGTCTATCGATCAAGCAGCGCCAGGATGCGCTGGGCATTGCGTCTGTTGCTGAAGCGCTCCTCCAAAATGCGCTGACGCGCCTCCAGTGCGGCCCCTTCCACCGGCCGCGCCATATTGGCCAGTATGCTCAGGCGCATGCTCTGGGCATCGCGGTGGATGTGGCAGAGGTCGCCCAGACCTGTACCTTCCACCATGCGCGGCGTGCATACCACATGGCGGCCGGTGAACAGGCACAGGAGCAGCTTCAACTTGATGCCCGTGGCCTGAAAGGTGGGCAGCACGTTCACCTGGGCGGTCCGCACCAGCCGGTGGATCTCCTCGGTGGGGATGTCCGCGCGCAGCTCCACGTTCGGGGTGCGTGCCACTTCGCGCCGCAGGTTATCGCTCGGCGTGCTGCCTGCGATGATGAGCTTCACACCCAGGTCGCGGAACACTTCGCGCACGAGAAAGAGCGCTGCACGGTCGTTCTCGGGAACACCAAGTGCGCCGTGATACAAGGCAAAATCACCCAAGCCCGCCGGCACCTCTACCCATTCACCAGGATGAAAGGCGGGGATGTGCAATACGTGCGGGTGCCGAGCGGCAAAATGGCGCTCATCCTTGGGTGAGATGGCCAGGACATGATGCGCATGGCTCAGCACGTTCTCAAAGCGCTGCAGCTTGCGGGCCTCGTTCAGGAAGTAGGTGCGGCGGAAGGCTCCGGGTTCGGCCTTGGCAAGTGCTGCATAATAGTCATGCTCCACATTGTGCGCGCGCACCATGCGCTTGCGTTCCGCCAGCCGCGGATCACCCAGATTGTGACAACTGTGCAGGCCTTCGAACAGGATCGGGTGCCTGTCCTGCTGCAGGCGGTGCATCATCTCCTCGCTCCGGCGGCTGATGACCACGTAGGGCTGGCTGCTCAGCAATTGGTGCTTGCCCGTGCGGCGGGGGTAATAGTGCACGGCTTCGCAAAAACCGGTGAGGTCCGCAGCCGGGGGACGGCCGTACGCAAAGCAATGCAGGTGGACCCTCACCCCCAGTGCGGCCAGGGCTTTTGCCTTGAAATACACATCGATCACCCCGCCATAGTCCGGTGGGGAGGGCACGTCGAAACTGATGATATGCAGGTGCCGGTCAGCCAAGGGCGTGCAGGATGGCCTTCAGCTTCTCCCGCTCCCGTCCGCCATCCAGCGAACGGGCGGCGAAAATAGCGCCCTCGCGCAGGCGGGCATAATGTGCGCTGTCCGACCGCAGGTGCTGCACGGCATGCACGATGGCTTGCGGCGTGGGTGCCGGAAGCACCTCGCCCGCACCGTGGGCACGCACCAGGCCGGCCACTTCGGGGAGGTCGGTGCAGAGCACGGGAATGCCGGCGTGGAAATAGTCGAAAAGCTTGTTGGGCAGGCTGAAGCGGTAGTTCAGGTTGGTATCCTTGTCCAGCGAAAGGCCCAAATCCGCGTTGCGGGTGTGGTCCATCATGCGGGCGTACGGCATGCGCTCCAGCATGCGCACCCGATCGCCCAGATCCAGTTGCTGCACCAGCTGTTCCAGCACCGGCCAGGCATCGCCACCGCCGATGAGCAGCAACAGACAATCCGGGAGCTCCCGCATTGCCTGCACGGCCTCTTCCGCCCCACGCTGCACATTGAGGCCGCTGCCTTGTAGGACGAGGATGAAACGGTCTTCGGGCAGGCCCAACTCACGCCGCGAAGGCCTGGGCCCCAGCTCGCGAGGCACCGGGATGTTGCGCACCACCTGCACCTCCACACCGTACCGCTCGCGATAGGCGGCTGCGATGCTGTTGTTCACCGTGACCACGTGCTTCAACCGCGGGAAGATCCAACGCTCGATGGCGAGCCACACCCTCCGTGCGAAGCGCCCCTGCAGCTCGGGCACCTCGGTGAAGAACTCATGACTATCGTACACCAGCCTTCGCCGCCGGAGCCGTGCCACCAGTTGGCACGGCAACAAGGTGTCCAGGTCATTCGCCACAATGAGCTGAACAGGTGAACACAACAACACCAGGAACAGCCGAGCGGAATACTCGGTATAGAAGAGCGGGCCCCTGCGGAAGAGCAGGCGCATGCGGCGCGTGGCATAGGGGCGCTCCACCGGCGGGCTTTCCGGCAGCTTCCGGCCCACCAGCAGCACCTCGTAGCCCAGGTCCTGTAGCACCCGGCAGGTGCGGTCCACCCGGTTGTCGGTGGCCAGGTCGTTGGTCACGGCAACGAGGGCGCGGCGCATGCGGTGAAAGTAACGGAGCAAGGGACGTAAACTTGCCGGCCATGCAACTGGAGCGCAACGCCGACCTGCGGCCCCTGACCACTTTCGGTGTGCCCGCCCGAACGAAATGGCTGGGGCGCTTCACGAGCGTGGAGGAACTGCGTGCCCTCCTGCAGGCCCCCGAAGTGAACGGCCAGCCCCGCCTGGTGCTGGGTGGCGGGAGCAACATGCTCTTCACACGCGACTGGCCGGGTGTGGTGTTGATGAATGAGATCCCCGGGATACACATGTTCCGGGAGGACGCACACCATGCATGGGTGACCGCCGGTGCCGGTGTGGTATGGCATGCGTTGGTGCGTCATTGTGTGGACCAGGACTGGGGCGGCCTGGAGAACCTCAGCCTCATTCCCGGCAAGGTGGGCGCCGCGCCCATGCAGAACATCGGTGCCTACGGCGTGGAGATCAAAGATCACTTCGATCACCTGGAAGCGCTCCGCATCGAGGACGGCGAAGTGGTGACCTTCGACCGCGAAGCCTGCGCGTTCGGTTACCGCGAGAGCTTCTTCAAACGCGCGGGCCGTGATCGCTACATCATCCTTTCGGTCACCTTCCGGTTGAACAAGGCGCCACACACCCTGAACACGAGCTACGGCAACATCCAACAGG
This sequence comes from Flavobacteriales bacterium, assembly GCA_016788635.1. Lineage (GTDB taxonomy): Bacteria > Bacteroidota > Bacteroidia > Flavobacteriales_F > PHOS-HE28 > PHOS-HE28. Next base: position 47,130 of record JAEUSU010000022.1, read on the forward strand.
AACTGGAACAGCGGGGGATCGCCTCTCCCACGCTACGCGACGTGAGCGATGCGGTGATCGCCATCCGCCGCAGCAAGCTGCCCGACCCGGCCGTGACCGGCAACGCCGGCAGCTTTTTCAAGAACCCCGTGGTGCCACAGGCACTGGCCGAACGATTAAAGGAGACCCACCCCGGCCTGGCCTCCTACCCCGCCGGGCCCGGCGAGGTGAAGCTCGCCGCCGGCTGGCTGATCGAACAGGCCGGCTGGAAGGGCTACCATGGCAACGGCCATGGCGTGCACGACAAACAGGCGTTGGTGCTGGTGAACCGCGGAGGCGCCACCGGCCAGGCCATCTTCGACCTCAGCCAGCGCATCCTCGATTCGGTGCGCGAACGATTCGGTGTGGAACTGGAACGCGAGGTGAACATCATCTGAACGACCATGCGCAGGACCCTCACCCTCTCCCTCCTCCTCCTCCTGAGCGTTCCGCTGCTGCTCGCCCAGCAGAAAGAGCTCACCCTCGCCGACGCCATTTTGAAGGCGGGCTCCGAACTGGCGCCCAAGCAGCTCAAGGGCCTGCAGTGGATCGCGGGCACGGACCGCTACAGCTTCATACAGGATGACCAGTTGATGCAGGGCGGCACCGGCAAGGTGGCGGACATGCCGCTGCTGAAAGTGGTGGAGATGAACGTGCAGCTGCCGGCGGAAAAGGCTCTTAAAGGCATACCCGCCATCACTTGGGAAACGGCCACCCGCTTCCGCTTCGACCATGGCGACCGCGAATACGCCTTCGACCTGGAGACGCGCAAGCTGACGGAGCGCGCCAACTGGCCGGCCGAGGCCGAGCGCATGGACCGCGAGGAGACCACCGGCCACCGCGCGTTCACATTGGGTCCCGATCTGTACATAGCTGTCCCGGGTGGTGGCCGCACCATCCGTGTGACCGAGGATGGCAGCGATGGCCTCGTGAACGGACGCAGCGTGCACCGCGAGGAATACGGCATCTCCAAGGGCACCTTCTGGAGCCCCGGCTGCGAGCGGCTCGCCTTCTACCGCATGGATGAAAGCATGGTGACGCCCTACCAGCTGGAGGACATCGGCACCAAGCCCAGCACCTTCGAGAAGATCCGCTACCCCATGGCCGGCCAGGCCAGCCACCATGTAACGGTGGGCGTGTACGACCTGAAGACCCGCCGCACGGTGTTCCTGGAGACCGGCGCGCCGCAGGACCAGTACCTCACCAACCTGGCGTGGGAACCCGGCGGCCGCCATCTCTTCATCGTCCACCTGAACCGCGCCACCGACCATTTGCGGCTGGTGCAGTATGATGCTTCCACTGGAAAGGCGGTGCGCACCTTGTTGGAGGAGCGCAGTGAACGCTATGTGGAACCGCTCGAGCCCATGCGCTTCCTGAAGCAGGACCCCAAACGCTTCATCTGGTGGAGCCAGCGCGATGGCTGGACACACCTCTACCTGTATGACCTGGAGAAGGGCCTGGTGCGCCAGCTCACACGCGGGCCTTGGGTGGTGAAACGCATCATCGGCTTCGACGCCAAGGGTGGCGCAGCCTTCGTGGAGGGCACCGGTGAAAATGCCACGGAGACCCACCTCTATCGTGTGGACATCAATGCAGGCAGGCATCAGCGCCTCACCAAAGAGGCCGGCACCCATCGCGGTGAGCTCTCCCCTTCCGGCAACCTGCTGCTGGTGCGCTGGAGCAGCCTCACCGTGCCGGCACGCACGGAGATCATGGACACGCAAGGCAAACTGCTGAAAGAACTACTCGTGTCACCCAACCCTTTGCAGGAAAGGCAGGTGGGCACCGTGGAGCTCTTCACCATCATCGGCGAGTACGGCGACGCACTGCACGCACGCCTCATCAAGCCGAGCAACTTCGACAGTCGCAGGCGGTATCCGGTGCTCGTCTACCTCTACAACGGACCGCATGCCCAGTTGGTCACCAACTCCTTCCTCGGTGGCGCTTCACCCTGGATGTTGCACGCGGCCGAGCGCGGCTACCTCGTCTTCACCGTGGATGGACACGGCAGCATGAACCGCGGAGCGCATTTCGAGCAGGTGGTGCATCGCCGCCTGGGTGAAGTGGAATTGAAGGACCAGTTGCACGGGGTACGCCACCTGAAGAGCCTGGCCTATGTGGACAGCACCCGCATGGCGGTGCACGGCTGGAGCTACGGCGGTTTCATGACCACGGCATTGATGGTGAAGGCACCTGGCACCTTCCAGGTGGGTGTGGCCGGCGGGCCGGTGATGGACTGGACGATGTACGAGGTGATGTACACCGAACGCTACATGGACACCCCTGAGGAGAACCCCGAAGGCTACAAGGAGGCGGCACTGCCGGACAAGGCGGCGAACATGAAGGGGTCACTGCTGATCATTCACGGAGGCAAGGATGACGTGGTGCTGCCCGAGCACAGCTACGCCTTCATCAAGGCGTGCGTGGACAAGATGATCCCCGTGGACTTCTTCATCTACCCCGGCCACGGCCACAATGTGCGCGGCCGCGACCGCCTGCACCTGATGAAGAAGGTGCTGGACTACATCGACGAGAAGCTGGCGAAGGGCCGGTAGCGCTTACTGCCGCACGAGCCGCGTGGTGGTGCGGCGGCCATCCGCATGCACGGCTTCAAGCAGGTAGATACCCGGTGCGAGCGCCGTGGCATCCACCAGAAGGGATGATCCCCCGAACGCAGATACGGGAACGTGGCGCTGGGCGCCGGTCATGTCGAACATGCGCAACTCCTGCACACGGCCTTCCAGGGCGGAAACCACGAAGATGTCTTGCGTGGGGTTGGGATGAACCGAGAGCGCGGAGGTGTGCACAGGCGGTTCATTGTTTCCGGCCGTGATGGAGATGGGCCGCGCGAACAGCATGGCCGTGCCGATGCTGAGCTGTGCGATGCGGCGGAAGTACGGCACATCGATGTGGATGGCCAGGTCGCTCGGTGTGTGGTAGTAGATGTTGCCGTCGTTGTCGAAATCCTCGATCATGAGCACGGCCCCGTAGTTCTGCGCCCAGAATGAGGCATGGTCGCTGTAGAGCGCACCGGGCGTGTTCACGGCAATGGGCATGTTCACCCCGTAGGTGCTGTTCACGTGCAGCACACTGTCTTTGATGGCCACGGAGTTCGCAGCGGTGGGCCGGGCGTGCACGCGCATCAGGCCATCGCCGTTCCCGTCCCAGCCGATGGCATCCATGTTCACCACGGCCAGCAGGGTGTCATCATTCGCGGCGGCCACGTTGGCGTAGTAGATGCTGCCGATCTTCCCCTGCTCCTCCTCGTCCCACAGGGCCAGGATCAGGGTGTTCTCAAAGAGGGCATCCTGCAGTATGCGCGCGGCCTCCAACACGGCCACCACGCCGGTGCCGTCGTCATCCGCGGCCGGGGCCAGGGCCGGGGGCGCCGGTATGGCATCGTAGTGCGCACACAAGATCACGGCCCGGCCGGGGTGGACAAGCCCGGGCCGCACGGCCAGGATGTTGTGCCCGGTGCTGCTGAAGGTCTGCGTGGTGGAGCTCCAGCCATACTGCGCCAGCTTCTGCTGCAGCCAGGTGGCGCTTTGATCGTTGCCGGGGCTCAGCTTGTGGCGGTTCAACAGCAGCATTGGACCGCTGCCGATGTCCACCTCCTGCTGGCCGCTCAAGCGGTCCAGGTTCCACATCATCGTATCGGCATCCACCGCGTCCATGATGGTCTGCACCAGGGGGTCCTGGCCATGTACCGGAGCCGCGCACAGCGCAGGAAGCAGAAGCAGGAACAGTTTCAGTTGGCGCATGGGCTCGTTAAGGATACAAGGTACGGTCTGTAAGGAGGTGTTCCGTCGGGCCCTTACTGCACCACCACACGTTCCACAAAGCGGCCGTCGCGTGCATGGAACACCACCAGATACGTGCCCGCACCTTCGGGCATGCGCGCCTGCCAGGTGCGGCGGCCCTGCACCGTGGTGCTGGCCACCAAGCGGCCCTTCAGGTCGAACACCTCGATGTCGCTCACCTTGTCGGACAGGCCGACCACCTGCAACAGTCCATTGGTCACAGGGTTGGGGAACACGCGCACACCGAGCTCCTGGATGTTGTCCGTGCCCACGCCCAGATCGGTGAAGGAAGCCTCCTGCACCAGCACGGGAGAATTGTCCGCTGCCTCGAACATGTCACGGAACTGGTCGATCTCCGGGCTGTTGAAGCTGAACATCTCCGCGTTCCAGCGCGCCGTGGTGCTCTGGTACCACACGCGCACCCGCACGTCCACCGCGCCAGTGTAGCCGTTCATGGGCACGTGGTAGTGCACGATGTCCGTGCCGGAGCCTTCCACACCGGCACCGTCGTGGTTGAAATCGATGTCGCTCGGTGGCACCCCGGCGATCAGCGTGGTGTCATACACCGGGTGGCTGGTGGTGAAGCCGATCGGGGTGAGGCGGTTGTCCTTCAGAGGGGACTTGGCCCGCTCCAGCACTGTGGTCTTGTTGCCGTTCACATCACCCATCACCAGCTCGTAGATCTGGGCCTGGTCCTGCTGGCGGATCACATCGTGGTGTGGTTCGTACTCCGCATCGTGGCCCTCCACTTCCCAGTCGCTTCCCCAGCGGCCGCTTTTGAACAGCGTGTCGCCCGTGGGCTTCAAGGCCACCAGTTCCACCCATGCGCGACGTGCGGGGTAACCACTGGGGAACTTGTGCCCGGTGAGGTTCGAGAGCTTCACCGCGATGAAGGCGGTGTCTGCATCACGTGCCGACATGCCCGGCTCCAGCAGCACGCTGTGCAGTTGCAGGTTGCGCATGGTGCGGGCAATGGTACTGTCGAACTGGGTCTCTGTTGCGGTGAGGCCCAGGGTGTCGATATAATCACGAAGCATCTTCAACATGAAGGCATTGCCCCCGGCAAAATGGTGCAGTCCGTAGGGCGTGCGGGGGGTGAGGAAGATGTAGTTGGCACTGATCACCACCGGACCCTCGATGCGCGGGGTATGGCAGCCCTGGCAGCTGATGCCCTCAGAGCTCTCCACCGTATTGAAGGCACTATTGAGCCATTCATGATAGGTGGCCTGTTCCACGAACGTGTCACCCGTTGGGTTGCCGCTCAGGTCGGCCGTTTCGGTGACCAGGGTGTGGCAGCCCGCGCAAAAGCCACCATCATTCACGTGCGGGCCATACTCCGGCACGAATCCGACGAAGGAGGCCATGGGCGCACCGAAAACCTGGTCATAGGGGCCCCACAGGATGTCGGCCACGGTGAACTTCATCTGGCCGGAGTGCATGATGCCCAGGCTGTCGGGGCTCTGCCGATGGCAGGCCACGCAACTCACGCCATCTATGCCCAGGGAATCATCGGCGTGAAGTTCGGCCATGCTGTATGGCCCGCCACCGGTGAGGTACTTCTCGTACTTCCCCTGTGGCGCATGGCAGGTGAGGCATTTATCCTCCAAAGCGGCCTGATGCGCCGGGTTCACCAACACTTCATGGCTCACTTTGGCGCGCCAGAAGGGGTCACGGGCGCTGTTGGCCATCATGGTGCTGCGCCAGTCGTCGGTCACGTTCACATCCACCCCGTCCGGGGTGTGCATGGAAAATCCAGTGGAATCGAAGCCATGGCAACCCGAGCATCGCCCACTGCCGGAGAACCAGGTGCCCCAGCCGGCAGGCAGGGAGCTGTCCGCCGCCACACGGAACGCGAACAACTCCTCATCGGTATGGAAGGAAGCGTGGGCCACCGGCATCCGGTCGCCACGCCAGGCCACGAACACCGATGCAGTGGCTGCCAGCAGCGTTACCACGACCGTTCGCTGAAGCCGTGCGCTCGTTCTCTTCATCGCGTTTGAAATGGGACCGCAAATTAGTTGGGCCACCACAGTGCCGCCTTCCAGCTCCCGGCCATCCTTGAACCCCCGAAGGGCCCCCGTGGTTCAGCTGCCGCGCTGCGAGCCTTTGCGCATGGTGGAGCCCGCCGTTTTGGCCTTGGTGCCCCCGCCGGGCTTTGGTGCATTGGCCTTCTTCACGGCCACACTGCTGCGCTCCTTGGTCTTGCCAGCACCCGCTTCCGCCTTCACCAGCTTCTCACCCTCCCCTTCACCTTCCTTGGGCTCGTCCTTCTGGGTGAAGACACCCGCCTTCAGCAACTGGTGGTACCAGGTGAAGAGCTTGCGCACATCGTTGGGATAGATGCGCTCGCGGTCATGGTCGGGCAGCACCTCGCCCAGCTTGGCATAGAGCGCGTCCGGCTCACTGTGCGGGTCGATCGTCTCACCTCCTTTTTCCACCTCGAAGAGCTTCTTCAGCACATCGCCCAGGGGCACATCGTCACCGGTGGTGAACATGCGGATCTCCTCCAGGGTGGAGACGCGCTGGGTGGTGTGCACCGGTACGCGTTTGCCGTCGGCCAGCGATTCGGCGATGATGGCCTGGCGACCTTGGGCGACCACGCGGAAAAGCCCGGTCTTGCCAGCGACGGTGATGATCTTCGAAAGGTCCATAGCGTTCAGTTGAGCGGCAAAGCTAGGGATGCCAACGGATGACCCGTGGCCGGACCGCGCCGAATAGCTTTGGCCGCCATGCGGCTGCCTGCCATCACCCATACCTTGACCAGTGAACACCTGACCCGTTGGTTGTTCGGTGCCAACATGGTGGTGGCCGCCCTGCTGTGCGTGGGTTTGCGCGACACGCTTTCCGGCGACCACCCGAACTACATTGCCCTGGCGGAAGGGCTGCTGAACGGGCGCTACAGCTCCTTTTGGTTCGAACCGGCCTACCTGCCGGAGACGTTCCGTACCCCGGGCTACCCCTTGTACCTGTCGCTGTTCATTGGCCTGACAGGTGGCTGGCGCGCAGTGGTGGTCGTGCAGTGGTTCCTCTACGCGCTGTGCATCGGCAGTGCCTTGCGCGTGATCGAGCGGCTGGGGCAGGGTCCGTTGGCGAAGAACATCTTTCTGGTCCTGCTGCTGCCCAGCATCAACCTCCCCTACTACGCGGCCATGGTGCTGCCGGAACTGCCTGCGCTCACGGCGCTCATGCTCATATTGGCGGCTGACCCGGCCTGGCACAAGCGCTCCTGGCTTTCGGCACTGGCCATTGGTCTGCTCTACGGCTTCCTCTTCCAATGCAGACCGGTCTACCTGTTGCTGCCTTTCGCCCGCGTGGCACTGGGCTGGTGGCTGGAACGGCCGGGCTTCGCGTGGCGCTGGCACGGGGGCATGCTGCTCACCTACGCCGCATCGCTGCTGCCGTTCACGCTGTGGAACCATGCCCACCACGGCGTGTGGAAGGCCACACCCCTGGAAGGCGGCGGTGGCATCTTCCAGATCGGCTACTGGAGCGGGCTCATGCCGCACCACCAAGAGTTCCGCCTGTGGGGCAACAAGACCGGCGATGAGCTGATCCGCTTCACCCCGGCGGAAAAGGTACCGGCACACATCGCCGCCTTTGAGCACGAATGGGACCGGATCGATTCGGCGTGCGCCCCATACCTCACGGCACGCGATTCGGCGATCTATCGGGAGCATGGCCGCAGCGGCTGGGTGTGGAACACCTTCAGCACGGCCTACACCTTGGAGCGCGAAAAGTGGCTGTGGCGCTCCACCCTGGAGCAGATGAAGGCGAACCCCGGCTACACACTGGCATGGAAAGCATACAGTGCGGTGCGCCTCTGGGTCACCGGCGTGCAGGTGACCGCGTTCCGGCAGGCTTCCCTCATGGGCAAATTGCAGCAACTCTATCCCTTCCTGCTCACGCTCGGGCAGTTCCTGCTGGCCGTGTGGCTCATCCCCTGGGCCGCGCTGCGGGTACCGGGCTGGTGGCGCTCGTGCGCACCACTGTTACTGGTGGTGCTGTATGGCTGGGCCATCTACATTCCCTTTGCCATCCAGAGCCGCTACACCATTCCGGTGCGCATGGCACTGTTCATTCTGCTGGCGTGTGCGGTGGTGGAGTGGATGCGGCGACACACGCGACTAAGTACAAGCACATCGTGATCACGTCTTCTGTTTCTTCTTCCGCGCTGCAGGGAAGAGGATGTTGTTGAGGATGAGCCGGTAGCCTGCCGAATTGGGATGCAGGCTGAGGTCCGTAGGTGGATCGCCCACCATGTGCTGGTAGTCCTCGGGGTCGTGGCCACCATAGAAGGTCCATTGGCCCAGGCCATACTCCCCGTGGATGTATTTGACGGTGCCCTGAGGCTTGTTCTCACCCATCACCAGCACGCCGGGCTTCACGAGTTGCTTGCGGAATGCGGTGGTCTGTCCCATGAAGCCGCGGATAACCTGCTCGTGGCTCTGGCAGAGCATGGTGGGCACAACATCCCACTTGGCGCTGAAGTCGAACAGGGTGAAGAAGTCGCGCAGCTGCCCGATGCCCTGGTGGATGTCCGTGGCGTCGATGTTGCTGAACTCATAGATCATCGGGTCAGTGATGAGCTGGAAGTCCTTGAAGGCGAAGGTGCGGTTGAAGTCGAGCTTCTGCTGGCAGGCGGGGTCGATGGGGTCGTGGTCGAACTCGGCCGCGCAGATGTCCACGCCTTCCGCAGCGAGAGCGATGTCGTAGCTATCTGTGCCGGAGCACATGGTGAAGAGGTAGCCACCACCGGCCACGTAATCGCGGATGCGCCCCGCCACGGCGCCTTTCATCTGGCTCACCTTGGCGAAGCCGAGCTCGGCGGCCATGGCCTCGCTCTCGCGCACCTGGGCCTGGTACCACGCAGCATTGCGGTAGTTCCGGTAAAACTTGCCGTACTGCCCGGTGAAGTCCTCGTGGTGCAGGTGCAGCCAGTCGTACTTGGGCAGCACGCCGGCGATCACCTCACGATCGTAGATGCGTTCGTAAGGGATCTCGGCATAGGTCATCACCAGGGCCACGGCATCGTCCCAGGGCTGAAAGCCGTCCGGCGCATACACGGCGATCTTGGGTGCCTTCTCCAGCTTCACAAGCTCCATGTTCACCTCGGGTTCGGAGATCTCCTGTCTAATGGCGGTAGCCTGTGCATCAGCGATCACGCTCACGGTGACACCGCGCACCATGCACTCCTGCTCGATGGCGGGATGGTGGTCGATGAGGAAACTGCCACCGCGGTAGTTCAGCAGCCACTCCACGGGCACATCGCGCATAAGCACCCAATAGGCGATGCCGTATGCCTTTAGATGGTCGCGCTGGGCCCCATCCATGGGAATGAGGAGCTTGGCCGCATGAAGGGTTGGTACGAAAAGAAACAAGGCCGCGAAAAGCCGCGCGCGCAAGCTAGAAGGGTGCCATATCGTCCAGGCCCGTGTCATCGTTCATGCGGGACGGGCGCGTGATGGTGCGCGTGAAGTCGTCCTCGTCATTCAGTGCAAAGTTACCCGAAACGGTATCGAGGTCGGCGAACTTGGCCAGTTCGGGGATGAAGCGCAGGCGCACGGTGTCGATGGCGCCGTTGCGGTGCTTGGCCACGATCACCTCGCCAATGCCCAGGGTGGAGCCATGCTCATCCTCGGTGATCTTGTAGTACTCCGGGCGGTACAGGAAGCAGACCAGGTCGGCGTCCTGCTCAATGGCGCCGGATTCGCGCAGGTCACTGAGCATGGGGCGTTTGTCGCCACCGCGTGTTTCCACCGCACGGCTCAGCTGGCTCAGGGCGATGATGGGCACGTCGAGCTCCTTGGCAATGCTCTTGATGCTGCGGCTGATCTGGCTGATCTCCTGCTCGCGGTTGCCCCCTCTGTTCTCCGTGCCGGAGGTCATCAACTGCAGGTAATCGATGATGATGAGCTCCACGTTGTGCTGGGCCTTCAGGCGGCGGCACTTGGCGCGCAGTTCGAAGATGTTCAGGCCGGGGGTGTCGTCGATGAAGATCGGCGCCTTGTCCAGCCGGCCGATGTGCTGGTGCAGGATGGCGAACTCGGCCTCGGTGAGATCACCTTTCCGCAGCTTCTCGGAAGAGATGCCGGCCTCGCTGGCGATCAGGCGGGTGACGAGCTGGGTGCTGCTCATCTCCAGGCTGAAAACGGCCACGGCCTTCTTGTGCTCCACGGCGATATTGCGTGCCATGCTCAGCACAAAAGCGGTCTTGCCCATGGCCGGCCGGGCGGCCACAATGATCATGTCACTGCGTTGCCAACCTGCAGTAAGGCGATCCAGCTGAACGAAGCCGGTGGGCACACCGCTCACGCCCTCTTCGCTGTTCTTGGCATCCTCGATCTGCTTGATGGCATCGTGGAGCAGCGAGCTCATGGGCTCGTAGTTCCGCTTGAGCTGGCCGCTGGTGATGGCAAAGAGGTCCTTCTCCGCCTTGTCCATCAGATCGAATACATCGCTGGTGTCGTCATACGCCTCTCGCATCGTCTCCCCGCTGATGCGGATGAGCTCGCGCAGGATGTGCTTCTGGCTGATGATGCGGGCGTGAAAATTCACATTGGCGGCCGAGGCCACCTTGTTGGTGAGCTGGCTGATGTAGAAGGCCCCGCCCACCGTGTCCAGCTCACCCTTGGTCTTCAGTTTCTGGGTGACGGTGAGGATGTCGATGGGCTTGTCCTCCTTGAACAAGTCGTGGATTGCGGCGAAGATCTTCTGGTGCGCATCCACATAGAAGGTCTCCGGCTGCAGGATGTCGATCGTCTCATTCACCGCCGCCTTTTCCAGCATGAGGGCCCCCAATACGGCCTGCTCCAGGTCTGGCGCCTGTGGGGGCAGCCGGCCGGGTTCATATATATTCTCTGCCAATGCCGTGGTGCGGCGACGGCGGTCGGCAGTGCGGGGAACGGAGGTGTCGGACATGATGGCGGCCGGGCTGGGAGATGCTGCCCCGGCGTCGGAAGGGCGCCAAAAATAGCCGCAACTCCTGCCTGAAAAAGGTAAGTTCATCACAACTGATCAGCACCGTGTTAACATTGTAGTTGTGAACGATCGATCGCACCGTGCGGAATGCCGCACGATCACGCGAAGAGCGGCCGGAAGCTTTCAACGATCAGCGCTGATGGCGGCCTGCATGATGCTCCTCCTTGCCGGATGCAAGAAGGACGAGGACAAGGAGGCACCACGCGTGGAGATCCTCACGCCTGCCGAGGGCGCGGTGCTGTCCATCCCCGACACGCTCAATGTCCGTGTGCGTTGCAGCGATGATCGGTCCCTGCGTTCCGTAACGGTGACACTTACGAACAGCGCCGGCATACCGATCGCACCAGGGGCCACCGCCGAACTATCGGGTACTCAAATGGAAGTGGAACTGACCATTGTGGTGACGGACGAGACCGTGACCACCGGGAACGGCCTGCTCACCGCCCGTGCCAGCGATGGGTTCCAGGATGGGCGGGCCTTTCGTGACGTGGCCTTGATGGAAGCACCGCTGCGGCGGCGCGGCTTGTTCATCACCACACTGTCCGGGAGTACCACGCAGATACACCGGTTGGACCAGAGTGGCAGCCTCTCACTTGCCAGCACCCTGCCCTATGCCAACCAGCTCATGGACAGCCACTCTGCCTCGGACCGCTTGGTGGTGGCCGGTTCGGTGAACGGCCCATTGGTGACTTTCCGCACCGAACCGTTCGGCCAGGTGTGGCAGTCGCCCAACCTGAACTTCCTGCCGGTGCCCTTCCACTCCGGCCTGCACATGGGCACGGACAAGGTGGTGTATGTGGCCACGGTGGATGAGCGGGTGCAGGGCTATCAGGTCTCCACGGGCTGGCAATCATACAATGCGGCGCTTCAGAGCGGTTGGCGCGTGGGGCATATGGTCCTTACCGGTGACCGGCTGGCCACGGAGCAATACGCCGTGTCCGGCACAGACCGGCGGCTGACGGTGTACAACCGCGCCTCTGGAACAGCCCTCGACCAGTACACCTTGGACCTGGAGCTTGCTGGCATGCACGCACTGGACGACATCCGGGTGGTGCTCCTGGGCAAACGCGGCGCAGATGGCGTGGTGCAGCAGCGCGACCTCTCCAACGGCAACATCCAGGAGCCGTTGGTCCTGTCAGGCCAACCGATCCGTGCAGCATGCAAGATCACGGAAAGCACCTATGCCCTGCTCGCCGGGAATGAGGTGCTCCGGTACACGCACCCTGGCAGCCTGGCCACCACTTTGACAACCCTTTCCGGAACAACGATGCTGACCTATGATGCATGGAGCGGGCTGATCCACGTGGCAGCGGGCAACCTGCTGTACAGCATTGATCCGCTAAGTGGTTCCACGGTGGCCACCCACACCCTGCCAGGCCCTATCCAAGGTGTGCGCGCGGTGTTGAACCGCTAGGCTCATTTCGCTTTCAGCACCACACCCATGTCGCAGAACTTGCGGATGCGCTGTTCCACGAGCTTGTCCGGATCGATCTTGGACAATTTGTTCAGGTGCTTCACCACTTCGGTCTTCACCAGGCGGCAGGCTTCATCCACATTGGCGTGGGCACCACCCACCGGCTCTGGAATGATGCCGTCGATGAGCTTGTTGGCCAGCATATCCTCTGCGGTGAGCTTCAAGGCCTTGGCCGCCTGCTCCTTATAGTCCCAGCTGCGCCACAGGATGGACGAGCACGACTCGGGGCTGATCACCGAATACCAGGTGTTCTCCAGCATCAATACACGGTCGCCCACCCCAATGCCCAAGGCACCACCGGAAGCACCTTCACCGATGATGATGCAGATGACCGGCACACGCAGTTGCACCATCTCGAAAAGGTTCCGGGCGATGGCCTCGCCCTGACCACGTTCCTCCGCCTCCAATCCGGGGAAGGCGCCCGGTGTATCGATCAAGGTGACCACCGGCTTGTTGAACTTCTCCGCCAGCTTCATCAGGCGCAGGGCCTTGCGGTAGCCCTCCGGGTTCGGCATGCCGAAATTGCGGTACTGGCGCATCTTGGTGTTGATGCCCTTCTGCTGCCCGATGAACATCACCGTGCGACCATCGAGCGAGCCGAAGCCCCCCACCATGGCCTTGTCATCCCGCACGTTGCGGTCGCCATGGAGTTCCAGAAAGGTGCCTGCGGACATATGGTCCACATACTTCAAGGTGTAAGGGCGGTCCGGATGCCGGCTCACCTGCACGCGCTCCCAAGGGGAAAGCTTTGCGTAGATCTCCTTGCGGGTCTGCTCAAGTTTTTTCTCGAGGTCCTTTTGGGAGACTTTCACATCCACCTGGCCTTGTTCGGCCACCTCCTTCAGCTTCTCCATCTGTTCGAGGATGTGCTGAACCGGCTTTTCAAACTCCAGAAAGGTCTGCATGGTGGAACAATGGTCGGGCGAAGTTAGGCGCGGGTGGAAAACAGCATGGCCCCTTGCCTTGCAGGTCCATGATGAAGACCTTCGCCCCGATGATCGTGTTCCCTTTCGCCAAGGTCAATCTGGGGCTGCACGTGCTGCGGGTCAGGCCCGATGGCTACCGCGACATCGAGACCGTGTTCCTGCCCATTCCCTTGCGGGATGCCTTGGAACTGGTGCCGGACAGCTCGGTACCGCAGGGCGAAGTGATCTTCACCCGATCTGGCATACCGGTGCCGGGAAGCGTGACGGAAGACCTGTGTTACAAGGCGTTCCGCATGCTTGCGTCAGACCATTCCCTGCCTGGCGCACGGATGCACCTGCACAAGGCCATCCCCTTGGGCGCCGGATTGGGGGGTGGTTCAAGCGATGCGGCGCATGTGCTCAAGCTTTGTGATACGGCGTTTGGCCTTGGCCTGGCACAAGAGGAACTCACCCGGAAGGCGGCCGCCTTGGGAAGCGATTGCGCCTTCTTCCTTCATGAGGGTCCACAATGGGCCACCGCACGAGGCGAGGTCCTTGAGCCGATCCACCTGGACCTTTCCGGCCAGTGGCTGGCATTGGTGAACCCGGGTATCCACATATCCACGGCCGAGGTGTATGCGCACACCCCGGTGCGTGACCAGCCCGGAGGTGCGCTCCGCAAGGCTATGGCGCTTCCCCGCGAAAAATGGCAAACCGCGATCACGAATGATCTCGAAGGCCACGTTTATCGAACCCGACCGACGGTGAGGGAGATCAAGGAGGCTTTGTTGCACGTCGGGGCCTGGTATGCCGCCATGAGCGGATCAGGATCCTCAGTATTCGGCCTGTTCGATCACGAACCGCCGACGCTCAGCTGGCCCGCAGGCCATATCTACCGCTGCTTCAGGCTTTGAGCTGCGCGCGCCATCTCTGACATCAGATCCGCTGCGTCCAAGGGCTTGGCCACGATCACGCCCTGCCGGTCGATCAGGTACAAACTCGGCAGCGCCTTCACCAGATAAGCCTTCGCACTGGGAGCCGCCCAGCCCTTGAACTCGCTGGTGCACGGCCAAGGGATGCCCAATTCGGATCGGGTCTTGAGGAAATCCTGGGCATCCTCATCCACCGCCACCCCCAACACCTGTGCGTCATGGCCCTTCAACGCGGGCTGTTTCGTCTTCAGGTCGGCGATCAATTCATGGCAATGCGAACAGGTGCTGGAATAGAACAGCAGCACAGTGAAGGCATGGGAACGGTAAAGTGAATCGGACCTCCACGGTGGCCCCGTCATGGAAGGCCAGGTGACGGACGGCGCCTCCGCACCTGGACTGACCTTCAGTTGATCGGCGACGCGCCGCTGGATCTCCTCAGGCAATTCCATGCCTTTACCGGCCACGTGCACATCCACCACGTGGGCGAAGGCCATGTCCGCGCGGTTCATCAGCAGCACGTCGAGGATGAACTCGATCGTGTACAACCGGCAGGCCTCATTGCCTGAGGAGGCCGCAATGAGGGCATCCAGCGCTTCGAAAAGTTCCGCCTCATCCCTGGGCCGCATCTGCTGCAGGTAAAGACCCAGCGACCTGGCATAGAAGGCCGAACGGAGCAATGTGGGATCGCCAAGGTCCACGGCCTTGAGGATGGCATCCGCCCCCTGTTCAGCCGCCGTGGTCAAGCGGGCGTCCGCTGCCGTGATGCGCGCGAAATAGGACTGCGGGGCCAGTGCGGACAGCCGCTCCAATGCTTCCATGCGCTGCATCCCTGCGGCCTTCTCCAAGCTGTCCAGCCGGCGTGCGCCGAAGATGTCGATGACAGCCAGACCGCGGCGTTCATCTGCGAGGCTGGCCAGCTTCGCCTGGTTGGCGCGGCTGATGGCTTTGTATTCCCACAAGAGCTGGTTCTCCATGGAGCGACGCACCAGGATGTGCTCACGCAGTGGTATTCCGGAGAATTCCAGGATCACTTCCTTCTCCAGTCCGTCCAGGATGATGTCCACTCGGTCGGTATCATGGAGCGCGAACTGGTAGAAGCCGACGGGGTAAGTGCGTGCCGGAAAGCTGAACCTGCCATCCGCATCGACCCGGGTGGAATCCAACGGGTAGTGCTCGGCTCCGCGCGTACCGAGTAAGAATGCGAGGCGCGGGCCCTGGTCAGTGGCAGGCGGGATGCTTCCGCTGAGGCGCTGTGCGCAGGCCAGCGCTGGCATCAGTACCACGAAAAGACAAAGGGACAGATTCCTGGACATTCGCGAGCGGAAGGCAAAGTTCATACAAGGCGCAAAAAAAGAGCCCCGCCACTTGCGTGGCGGGGCTCAGATCGGCGACGACATACTCTCCCGAGCCTATCGGCCCAGTACCATCTGCGCTGGTGAGCTTAACTTCTCTGTTCGGAATGGGAAGAGGTGGACCTCACCGCAATAGTCACCTAAAGCTTTCAATAAGCTCAACTTGTTATCAGACACGACCAGAACAGCCGAGGATCGTTCCATGAACGAACCTTTGCGGTCAAAGTTTATGGGTAATTAGTACCACTCGGCTTTGCCATTGCTGACTTTACACCTGTGGCCTATCAACGTGGTAGTCTTCCACGACCCTTAAAGGAAGTCTCATCTTGGGGTGGGCTTCGCGCTTAGATGCTTTCAGCGCTTATCCCGTCCGAACATAGCTACCCAGCGGTGCCCCTGGCGGGACAACTGGTACACTAGCGGTTCGTCCACCACGGTCCTCTCGTACTAATGGTAGCTCCCCTCAAACTTCCGACGCCCGCAACAGATAGGGACCGAACTGTCTCACGACGTTCTGAACCCAGCTCACGTGCCACTTTAATCGGCGAACAGCCGAACCCTTGGGACCTTCTCCAGCCCCAGGATGTGACGAGCCGACATCGAGGTGCCAAACCATTCCGTCGATATGAGCTCTTGGGAATGATCAGCCTGTTATCCCCGGCGTACCTTTTATCCTATGAGCGATGGCCCTTCCATATGGAACCACCGGATCACTTTGTCCTACTTTCGTACCTGTTCGACTTGTCGGTCTCACAGTCAAGCACCCTTTTGCCAATATACTCAACGCACGGTTACCAAGCGTGCTGAGGGTACCTTTGAAAGCCTCCGATACATTTTTGGAGGCGACCACCCCAGTCAAACTACCCATCAAACAATGTCCTCCGTTAGGAGTTAGACTCCAAATAAATCAAGGGTGGTATTTCAACGTTGACTCCATGATGCCTAGCGACACCACTTCAAAGTCTCCCACCTATCCTACACATGATTTATCCAAAGTCAATGTTAAACTATAGTGAAGGTGCATGGGGTCTTTCCGTCCCGTTGCGGGTAATCGGCATCTTCACCGATACTACAATTTCACCGAGCTCATGGCTGAGACAGTGCCCAGATCATTACACCATTCGTGCAGGTCGGAACTTACCCGACAAGGAATTTCGCTACCTTAGGACCGTTATAGTTACGGCCGCCGTTTACTGGGGCTTCAATTCAAAGCTTCTTCTTGCGAATAACCTCTCCTCTTAACCTTCCAGCACCGGGCAGGTGTCAGGCCATATACATCACCTTTCAGTTTAGCATAGCCATGTGTTTTTGATAAACAGTCGCCAGAGCCATTTTACTGTGGCCTTCATTGCTGAAGGCACCCTTTTTCCCGAAGTTACAGGGTTAATTTGCCTAGTTCCTTAGCCGCGGATCACTCGAGCACCTCAGGATTCTCTCCTTGACTACCTGTGTCGGTTTGCGGTACGGGTTGCTGTTACCTGAAGCTTAGTGGTTTTTCTTGGAAGTCTGATTAGGTTCATATTCAATTGCCCGAAGGCTCTCGATACTATCGGATTCGACAAATCGTGCGGATTTACCTACACAACTTATATCTACATCTTTTAACGCACATGTTCGTCAGTGCGCAGAACTTTCACTACTTCGTCACCACATCGCAGTAAAGCAAGTACTGGAATATTAACCAGTTGTCCATCGACTACGCCATTCGGCTTCGCCTTAGGTCCCGACTAACCCTGAATCGATTAACGTTGTTCAGGAAACCTTAGTCTATCGGTGGGCAGATTTCTCGTCTGCCTTATCGTTACTTATGCCTACATTTGCTTTTCTAGAAGCTCCACCATAACTCACGTTACAGCTTCAATGCCGCTAGAATGCTCCCCTACCCAACTTTCGTTGCCAAAGCTTCGGTACTATGTTTGATGCCCGATTATTATCCACGCCCAATCGCTCGACTAGTGAGCTGTTACGCACTCTTTAAATGAATTGCTGCTTCCAAGCAAACATCCTAGCTGTCAAAGCAATCGGACCACGTTAGATCAACTTAACATAGATTTAGGGACCTTAGCTGTTGGTCTGGGTTCTTTCCCTTTCGCCCACGGACCTTAGCACCCATGGGCTCACTCCCGAGTATATGTTATAGTATTCGGAGTTTGTCAGGATTTGGTAGGCGGTGAAGCCCCCTAGTCCAATCAGTAGCTCTACCTCTATAACACTCAACCTCGAGGCTGTTCCTAAAAACATTTCGGGGAGTACGAGCTATTTCCCAGTTTGATTAGCCTTTCACCCCTACCCACAACTCATCCGGAAGCTTTTCAACGCTTATCAGTTCGGTCCTCCATTCCGTGTTACCGGAACTTCAACCTGGTCATGGGTAGATCACAAGGTTTCGCGTCTACCCCCTCTAACTATACGCCCTATTCAGACTTGCTTTCGCTTCGGCTGCAGATCTTAAATCTTTAACCTTGCTAGAGAGGAGTAACTCGTAGGCTCATTATGCAAAAGGCACGCCGTCACAGCACTTAGCTGCTCCGACCGCTTGTAGGCGTATGGTTTCAGGTTCTATTTCACTCCGCTATTCGCGGTTCTTTTCACCTTTCCTTCACAGTACTAGTTCACTATCGGTCTCTCAAAAGTATTTAGCCTTACCAGATGGTGCTGGTGGATTCCCACAAGGCGTCTCCGACCTCGCGGTACTCAGGATACTACTATGTAATACTTTTAATTCGTGTACCGGGCTTTCACCGTCTATGGCTCATATTTCCATCTGATTCCACTTTAAAAATATAGTCAATATTGTAGTCCTACAACCCCATAAATGCCGTAACATTTATGGTTTGGGCTATTCCCCTTTCGCTCGCCACTACTTAGGGAATCACTAAATTGTTTTCTTTTCCTCCGGGTACTTAGATGTTTCAGTTCTCCGGGTTTGCATCCTTTCGGATAATAGTTCTTCAAACTATTGGGTTGCCCCATTCGGAAATCTACGGGTAAATGAGTATTTGCCTCTAACCGTAGCTTATCGCAGCTTATCACGTCCTTCATCGCCTTTGAGAGCCAAGGCATTCGCCATACGCCCTTAATTACTTTCTTATTAAGTAATTCTTGTATTTTATTAATATTTAGATAAAAAATTATCTGTTGTATTTTCTTTCAATATGTCAAAGAACTTTACCCTATTAAATAGAGTTTTGTGGAGAATAACGGATTCGAACCGATGACCCCCTGCGTGCAAGGCAGGTGCTCTAGCCAGCTGAGCTAATTCCCCAATACGATTTATAAGTAGTCCCGAGCAGATTTGAACTGCTGACCCCTACATTATCAGTGTAGTGCTCTAACCAACTGAGCTACGGGACTATTT
>JAEUSU010000013.1 GCA_016788635.1 Flavobacteriales bacterium
GCATTCACACACACATGAGCAAACGAAACATCCGCAAGGTCGCCGTGCTCGGTAGCGGCGTCATGGGCAGCCGCATCGCCTGCCACTTCGCGAACACCGGCACCGAAGTGCTGCTGCTCGACATCGCCCCGAAAGAGGGCGGCGACAAGAACAAGATCGTCAACGACGCGCTCGCCGCCGCGATCAAGAGCAGTCCGGCGCCGCTGTATGATGCCCGCTTCGCCAAGCGCATCAGCACCGGCAACTTCGACGACGACCTGCCCAAGATCAAGGACTGCGACTGGATCATCGAGGTGGTGGTGGAGCGGCTCGACATCAAACAGCAGGTGCTGGCCAACGTGGAGAAGTACCGCACGCCCGGCACGCTCATCACCACCAACACCAGCGGCATCCCCATCCACGCCATCAGCGCAGGCTGCAGCGACGACTTCCGCAGGCACTTCTGCGGCACGCACTTCTTCAACCCGCCGCGCTACCTGCCCCTGCTGGAGCTGATACCCGGTCCGGACACCGATCCCGCCGTGCTCGACTTCCTGGAGGACTACGGCCAGCGCATCCTCGGCAAGGTCACCGTGCGTTGCCAGGACACGCCCGCCTTCATCGCCAACCGCATCGGCGTGTTCGGCATCATGGGCCTCTTCCACCTGGTGGAGGAGATGGGCCTCACCGTGGAGGAAGTGGACCGCCTGACCGGTCCGGTGCTGGGCCGCCCCAAGAGCGCCACCTTCCGCACGGCGGACGTGGTGGGCCTCGACACGCTGGTGAAAGTGGCGCAGGGCGTGAAAGACAACTGCCCCAACGACGAGCAGAACGCCCTCTTCGCCATCCCCGGCTACCTGCAGCAGATGGTGGAGAAGAACATGCTCGGCAGCAAGACCGATAAGGGGTTCTTCATGAAACTCAGAACTGACCCGCCTTCGCGAGACGCTTCGGCGGGTAAAAAAGGCGACATCCTCGCGCTCGACCTGAATACGCTCGAGTACCGTCCGCAGGTGAAGCCCAAGTTCGCCACGCTGGATGCCGCGAAGAAGGAGGACGACCTGCGCAAGCGCACCGCGCTGCTCTACAACGGCACCGACAAGGCCGGCGAGTTCTACCGCAAGAGCTTTCACGGGCTCTTCGCCTACGTGAGCCACCGGATCCCCGAGATCACCGATGCGCTGTACAAGATCGATGATGCCATGCGCGCAGGCTTCGGCTGGGAGCTGGGGCCATTTGAGGCGTGGGATGCGATCGGCGTCGACAAGGCGATCAAGGCCATGCGCGACTCCGGCTCGGGGGCCGGAGTGACAATCGCGAAATGGGTGGATGAGATGGTGGCGGCCGGTCACGCCAGCTTCTACAAGACCGAAGGCGGCAAGCGGCTGTATTACGACATCCCCAGCAAGAGCTACAAGCCGGTGCCGCGTGCGGAAGGCACCATCGTCCTCAGCGACCTGCCCGAGAGCAGCTTGGTGTGGAAGAACAGCGCCGCCACCGTGCGTCACCTGGGCGATGGCATCCTCAGCGTGAGCTGGAGCACCAAGATGAACACCATCGGTGCGGAGGTGATCCAGGGCCTCAACAAGGCCATCGACCTCGCCGAGCAGGGCTACAAGGGCCTGGTGGTCTACAACGACGGCGCCAACTTCAGCGCGGGCGCCAACGTGGGCATGATCTTCAT
>JAEUSU010000027.1 GCA_016788635.1 Flavobacteriales bacterium
GGGATCCGGTGGCTCACGTAGGCGAAGAGCCCGTGGAAGCTCTTGCGGTAGAACTCGCCGGCCTTGTCGGTGCCGTTGTAGAGGAGGGCGGTGCGTTTCACCAGATTGTCCTCCTTTTTCGCGGCATCGAGCGTTGCGAACTTGGGCTTCACTTGCGGACGGTATTCCAGCGTCTTCAGGTCCAGCGCGAGGATGTCGCCCTTGGGTGAACTGCGGTCCTTGAAGAAGAAGCCCTTGCCGGTCTTGCTGCCGAGCATGTTCTGCTCCACCATCTTCTGCAGGTAGCCGGGGATGGCGAAGAGCGCGTTCTGCTCGTCGTTGGGGCAGTTGTCCTTCACGCCCTGGGCCACTTTCACCAGGGTGTCCAGGCCCACCACGTCGGCGGTGCGGAAGGTGGCGCTCTTGGGGCGGCCCAGCACCGGACCGGTGAGGCGGTCCACTTCCTCTACGGTGAGGCCCATCTCCTTCACCAGGTGGAAGAGGCCCATGATGCCGAACACGCCGATGCGGTTGGCGATGAAGGCGGGCGTGTCCTGGCAGCGCACGGTGACCTTGCCGAGGATGCGCTGGCCGTAGTCCTCCAGGAAGTCGAGCACCGCGGGATCGGTGTCCGGACCGGGGATCAGCTCCAGCAGGGGCAGGTAGCGCGGCGGGTTGAAGAAGTGCGTGCCGCAGAAGTGCCTGCGGAAGTCGTCGCTGCGGCCTGCGCTGATCGCATTGATGGGGATGCCGCTGGTGTTGGTGGTGATGAGCGTGCCGGGCGTGCGGTGTTTCTCCACCTTCTCCAGCAGTTGCTGCTTGATGTCGAGCCGCTCGATGACGACCTCGATCACCCAGTCGCAGTCCTTGATGCGGGGCAGGTCGTCGTCGAAGTTGCCGGTGCTGATGCGCTTCGCGAAGCGGGCTTCGTACAGGGGTGCGGGACTGCTCTTGATCGCAGCGGCGAGGGCGTCGTCCACGATCTTATTGCGCGGACCTTCCTTGGCGGGAATGTCGAGCAGCAGCACTTCGGTGCCGGTGTTGGCAAAGTGGCAGGCGATGCGTGAACCCATCACACCACTGCCCAGTACCGCGACTTTTCGGATGTTCCTTTTGCTCATGGTTGAATGCGTTTAACCGCGGCGACGCAACGAATGCGCAACGCTGCTGGGAATGCCTTCGTGGCGTTCCCATCGCGTCGTTGCGTCGTTGCGGTTCATTTTCAGAAGAGTTGTTCTTGTTCGAGTATCCGGTCCAGTTCGGCCATCACCGTCCGGAAATTGTTGAGTTGCGAGGGCGTGAAACGGCTCTGCACCGCCTCGTTGAACTTGATCACCGTGTCGCGGCTCACGTCTCGCATCTGCTTGCCCTTCGCCGTGAGGTGCATGCGCACCACGCGCTTGTCCGCTTTACACGGCACGCGCTTGATGAGCCCGGCTTCCTCCATGGTCTGCAACGTACGCACGAGGCTGCGGCTCTCCATGCCCATCTTCGGGCCGAGCTTGGTGCTGGGGGTGCCCTCCGGTTCGATGTTCAGCAGGATCTGCCCGACGGCCATGCTGCCGCCGTACTTGGCTGCCTCGGTGTTATACAGCCGCGAAATGCGGCTCCACACGCGGCGGATGGGGAAGTCGATGGTCTCCTCGGGCTTCATGCGGATCGTTACGCAAGGTAATTTAAAAAGGTATGCATGCATAATAAAGGAATGAAGTTGTGCACTATGGAAGTGGTGAGGGCAGGGTGGCACGACGTTCGCTGGCCGGCGGTCTACTTTTGCCCCATGCGTTACCCCTGCCTGCTCGTGTCTGTCGTGGCCGTGAGCGCTCTTCTGCCGTCGTGCAAGAAAGCGGAGACCACCCCCGACGGCCCCCTGGTCGCTGACGGCCCGCGTTTGATCATGAAGTTCACGTTCGACAGCACCCAGGTGCGCCTGAACAACCTGGGCAACCCAGCCTCCGTGCCTGCCGGACATGGCGCGCAGAGCCCGCGGTTCAATAAGATGAGCGCGCACTATGTGGAGTTCGCGCCCACCATGTTCACGGCATTGGGCACCGGTGATGTGGTGTACCATGCCAGCGAGACCAGTCTGGGGGGTGCGGTGGCCATCGATCACGACCTCTGTTTATCGGTGGGTGACAGCGGGACTTTCCTGAACATCCCGCTTAGCGACCTTTCACCGGGCACCTATGAATGGCTGCGCGTTTCGCTGGCCTACCAGAACTACGACATCCGCTTCAATGCGTTCAGCCTGCCGTTCTGGGGCAGCATCGCGTCCTTCATTGGCTACAACACCTACATCTCATCGTTCCAGGTGAAGGACAGCACCGTGGTGGTGAACGGGAACCGGCCGCAGGGCTACTGGGCCTTCGAAGTGCACAACCCGCCGGTCAGCACCCCGGTGAGCACGGGTCAGGCCCCGGGTACCACGGTACCCAATCCGATATTCGCCACTTCGCCCATTCCGGCCGGTAGCTGTGTGGTCACCGGTGCCTTCGCCACGCCGCTCACCATCACGGGCAGCGAAACGGAGGACATCGTGATCGTGGTATCCCTAAGCACGAACAAGAGCTTTGAGTGGACGGAGCTCGACGGCGACAATGTCTTCGAACCCATAGATGGCGAAACGGTCGTGGACATGGGTGTACGGGGCATGATCCCGATCGTTCAGTAGAGGCAGCTTAGCAAGTACACGAGCCATGTCGGGAGCATCCCCGTTACGGCTTCGTTCCCCAGTGCTCAATTCTTCACCGCCCGGAAGTCCTTGCCGATCCCCAGTTCAACCTCACCGTGACGGAAGCGGTACGCCACACCCTTGGCCGGTACCACGCGGTCACGCCCGCCGCGCAGGTCATCGTAGAGGTACAGGCTGTCGGTCGCGAAGGTCACGATCAATGCGTTCCGCTGTCCGGTGACACGGGCGTAGGGTCCGATGTTCCGCCGTTTGAGCCGCAGCGTGTCATCTTCCATGATCCGCTCCGGCAGGGCCACGTCCACAAAGCCCAGGTCATGAAAGCCGGATGCATCGAGCTTCAGCATTTTCTGCCCCCAACTTTCCTTCTCTCCGAAATTGGCAAGGATGAGGAAGGCAGAGCTGTCCTCCGGGTCGCGGAAGAAGGTGGGGAGCATGGTCCAGCTGTCGTAGGCCGGTGATGAGACGGCCAGGATGGTGGCGGTGCTGTCCGCATTGGCCGTGTACCGGTGGAGTCGCAAGCCCTCGAAGGTCTCCGTGATGTTGGACGCCACCATGATGTAGGTGCCGTCACCCAGGTTGAAGGTGGTCTGGATCATCAACGTGTCGTGTCGGATGTTGTCATCCACCTGTGGAAGCGCGAGGGGTGGAGCACCATGTACCCCGGTAGACTCCACTTCCGCTTTTGGCACACCACCGCAAGCACAAAGGATGCTGAGGAATGCGGGCGTCCAGCGCATGCTCAATTGCTCAAGGGCCCAACGCTGCCGGAGCCGGAGATATTCTCTGTAAGCGTGGCAGGCCGGGCGACATAGCGCACGTCACCGCTGCCGTTCACGTTCGCCTCCAGACTTTCCACCGCGTTCACCTCCACATCACCGCTGCCTTGTATGCTGGCCTTCACCTGGGTGGCGCGCAGGCCTTTCGCCTTCACATCACCGCTGCCCTGCACTCCGCAATCCAGGGATCGGGTGCTGCCGGTGAGCTTCACGTTGCCGCTGCCCTGTATGCGCACATCCATCTGCTGTGCTTCAAACCCCAGGGCCACGTCGCCGGAGCCCATCACCTTCACCTCCACCTTTTCCGCCTTGAACGCGGAGCTGCCCTTCACATCCCCGCTGCCCATTACGTGCACACGGTCCAGCATGGGCGTGGTGAGGTGCACCACAAAGGGCACCTTGGACGTCCAGCATTTGCTGGTGCGGATGGTGCACACGCCGTTCTTCACGTCCATCACCAGCAGGTCTGCGAGGTTCGGCTGGGCCTCCACCTCCACTTGCTGGCTAGCACCCTGCGTGACCTGCACGTCAATGGCCCCTTCCAGCACCAGGCCGTGAAAGGCCTCCACCGTGATGGGTTTGCGGATGGCCTTGCCTGTGCCGGTAACGCAATCCAGGCCGAGGCAGGCGATCAATAGAGCAGGGGAGAAAAGGAACGCAAGGGTGGAGGTGGATCGCATGGTAAGGAGGTGTTATCCGCGCCGGGTGGTGCCAGCGAAAGGTAAAGCAGCCTCAGCGCAGCAGTTGCACGGTGCCGTGGAACTCCGCACCATTCACCACCAGGATGTAGTAATAGGTGCCTGTGGAAGCCTCCATGCCCGCCATGGTGCGGCCGTTCCACTGGATGTCATTGCCCTGCGAGCGGAACAGGGTGTGCCCCCATCGGTCCAGCACCTGCAGGCTGGCGCACTCGGCCCAGAGCACATCGGTCACCGGGCGGAACACATCGTTCACGCCATCACCGTTCGGAGTGAACACGTTGGGCATCCGCACACCTGCCGGATCTTCCAGCTCCTGCGGCGGAAAGCTTTGTGCGAAGGTGGAAGTGGAGCCCGTGGCCAGTTGAATGGTGAGGCTCACCGAGATGGGCTGTTCGTACTCGAAACGGTGCACCGGTGTGGCGGCCGTACTGGTGGTGCCATCACCAAAATCCCAGGTGTAGGCTGTCGCATCCGTGCCACCATACTCAAAGAAGGCCTTCACCGAGCCACAGCCGGGCTCGAACCGCACGAAGAAGGTGGTCTGCGCCGAAGTGTGATGCCATGCCATGAGCAGCATCAAGAACAACAGACCGCGACAGGATGTACGCACGGAGGGCATGATGAGGCTTCCCCCAAAGGAAGCAGGGCCTGGAGGGTGTTCCGGCCACCGGCAGGCGGCCAGCGTCCACAGGCAACTGTTGATCGTGGCCCGGACTAGGCCTTCACCGCCACGTAGTCTGCCAGGTAGGCATACCGTTCGGTGAGTTGACCGGCTTGCACGATCGTGGCGCGAGCCACCATGGCCGAGGTGCTTCCATGCAACAATTCAGGAACCACCTGCGTGGCCAGTGCATGGCCAAAATCCGCACTGGCATCGCGGGGCAGCTCACAGGGCAGGTTGTCCACGGCCATCACCGTTAGGCTGCCGGCCGTCCCGGCAGGGACCTCAGCGGCAGTGCCGGGGTCATATCCATAGAAGGGTGCCTCGATGGAACTGGCGTGCAAGGTGCTGTCAATAGGGCCACCCACGTCGCAGCTGATGTCCGCCACCACGCGCAACGACAAGTCGGGGTCGCGCAGATCTGCCGCAGACAGGATCTTCGGCCCGCGGGGATCCCAGAAATGGCAGGCCAGATACAGGTCCGCATGCCGCGCAAAAGGCAGAAAGCGTGCTTCATGCCCGGATGGATCGCGGTGGAAGGCGGCCTTGTCAAAGGGCCGGCCGTCCTGCCGGGCATACAGATCTGCGGATGCGAGCACGGTGTACACCAGGCCATCACCTTCATGCGTGAGGAAGTCCGCAGGTGCCATGCGTTTGAAACCACGCCGCTCCAGCACTTCCATGGCGCCGCCACCCACGCGCCCGCCGCCGGTCATCACGATCCGCAGCCTGGCTGGCAGCCGTGCCTCGGCCAGGTGCGCTTCCATTTCCGTTTGATCGTGGCACACGTGAGCGGCCTTCAGGTCCGGCAGGCCGTGGTGCACGTGCCAGGCGCGGAAGGCGTTATAAGCCCCCACCACGCCGGCCCAATGCCCAAAGGCCAGCACGCGTTCCCCCTGTTCGTTGGTGAGCAGTTCGTGGTCCAGCAGGGTGATGCCGCGCTCCAGAACGGCTTGCAGCATCATCCGGTTGTGCGGCTGCTTCTTGATGGTGTGCGAGAAGAAGAGGTAGGTCTTGCTGGGGATCAACTGTTCCACAGGCACCTCCTTCACCCCGATCAGCAGGTCGCGGTCGCTGAGGTCCTCTTGAAGGGGGATGCCTGCCGCAGCATACTCCGTGTCCGGGTAAGCCCGGTGCGGGCTGGGTTGCACGGCGATGTGCAGGCCGGGATGGGCCAGCAGCAGGGCCTGGCATTGTGCGGGTGGCAGGGCCACGCGGCGGTCGGGGGGCACCTTGCCTTCGCGGATGATGCCGAGCTTGAGGGATGGAGCGGTCATTTTTTCAGCGCGGCAAATGTATCCCTGCCGGTGGCATGGGACCGGCGGGGGCGGTGCGCCGTACCTTTGCGGCTGTTCTTTGGCAAATCATGGGGCCGATCTGGATTCGACAGCGGCTTCGTGTGGTGTGTGCGCATGCCGGGCGATGAGGACAGGCCCGTACAAAACGATCCTTGCGCCATAACTGGCGAAGTAGACTACGCTCTCGCGGCCTAATAGCCTCAGGCTATCGGCCTTATTCACGTGAACAACAGTAGCGTGAACGAGTGCCCCTCGGTGAGGCCCGCCTTCCTCCTTGCCGGCCCAGGGGTATCATCATGGAAGGCTGGTCGGCCCGGTGGTCCGGAGGGTCGGCGAGAAACAGGACCTAAGCCCGCGCTAGGGTGCCTTTCCCCAGGCACGGGTCGAAAATCAATGAACAGGCTAAGCATGTAGGGCGCCCGCTTCACGGTCGTTTGGACGAGGGTTCGATCCCCTCCGGCTCCACAGGGGACGGAGCGGGCGCTGGTGAAGCGCCCGCTCTGCTCCGCAGAACTGGATCGAGATTCACCCCGACCGGGCAGAGTGGATCCTTTTGATCCCCGCTCATTTTCCTTCAGTCTTCCTTGATGGCCGTTTGAGCGGCTTGGAGGTGCGCCCTCATGCATCAAACCCTGTTCGGAACGGGCAATAATGCGGCGTGCCGGGTTGATGTTTTTGGTCGTTGTATCCGAGGGCCTGCTACCTTGTTCCATCAGCAAGTCCGTTGCGGACAGCGCATCGGTGTTCCGCAGCGTCATGTGTAGGTTGATGTGCCCGCCTGGTATCCCATCCACGACCAACCCCTTTTGCCATGCTGCCTGCCGGATCCCAGAAGTCCTTGTTCGCCCTTGCGCTGCTCGTGAGTTCGAGCGCTCTGTTCGCGCAGGAGATCTGCAACAACGCCATCGACGACGATGGGGATGGGTTGATCGATCTGAATGACATCGCGGATTGTTCCTGCATCGACTCGTTGTCCTTATCGCCGCTGCCGAACGGCGGTTTTGAATCGCAGAGCTGTTGCCCCAACGGCATCAGCCTCACCAATTGCATCCAAGGCTGGTCTCAAGTGACCACACCGACCACGGATTACTTCCATGCCTGTGACTTCATGCCGGCCTTCGTGCCCACACCCCTGCCGGATGGGGATGGGTGTGTGGGGATGTTCTCTGTGGACGGTTGGCAGGAGTACATCGGAACCTGTTTGAGCGCGCCTCTTCCCGCCACGGTGCAAGCCTCGGTCACGTTCAAATATTCCGGTTTCGACGTGGATGGTTCGGTAACGAATGCACAGACCTGGTCCTTTGGTACCACACAGATCGCGGTCTACGGCTTCCCGACCTGCCCGATCCTTGCCATCGTTACGACGAATTGTCCGGCCGGCTGGTCGGGTGGCGTACTGCTGGGTTCGGTCACCGTCCTGCCGAATGGCAGCTGGCAGCAGGCCCAGATCAACTTCACCCCTGCGCAGAACATCGAGTACCTTGCCTTGGGTTCACCATGCGGGCTGCCCCCATCGTTCCAATGGACTGCGGGGTATGGTCCTTATCTGCTGCTGGACTAGATCGGTCTTGGCTCTGGCACAGGCGGTGCCGTCGTTTCGACCACTGGTACACCCTGCACATCGGACCTGGTACTTACAGCGGGCGGCTCCCCAACTGCGGTTGGCTATCAATGGTATTTGAACGGCGTGGCCTTGCTGGGGGAGACCAATACGGTGTTGAATGCCTCGGACCTGGGTCTCAACAACGGCCTGTACCAGTTCCTTACCCAGGGCGCTTCGGATTGCAGTGTGACCGCGACCGGTATTTCAGGTCCATTGCCTCCGGTGGTCAACATCCAGGCATCCCTCACTTCGGGCTGTGCGCCGCTGCTGGTGAATTTCGGTTTCACGGTCACGGGCGGGAACATACAGGTCCCGCATTGGGATTTCGGTGATGGTGCAAGCTTCATCTGGGCACAGCCGGCCCACATCTTCTGGGAGCCTGGTAGCTATACGGTGACCATGACCGCGACCAGTTTGAGTGGTTGCGTCACCACGGATACCCTGGTGATCGATGTGGCGAACTGCACCTCGATCGGGGAGGTCGTGGATACACCGGGTGCCACGGTGCGTCAGGATGGAGATCACCTGTCCATGGCCCTGGATGCTGGCTGGTCGGGAGAGGTGCTTGCGGAGTTGGTGTCGGCTGACGGACGGATCGTGCGCAGCAAGTCGGTCACAGGTCATTCACAGACCGGAAGCGTGTTCGATCTATCCGGCGTACCAGCGGGTGTCCTGGTCCTGCGGCTTACCAGCACCAGGCACGGTTGGACACACCGCTTCGTGCGGATCTAAACTTACCGCAGCACCACCTGCCCTGCAGGTATGGCGTTGCCATCCATCATTCTGAGCACCACGGTGTAGGTGCCACGTGCCCAGCCCGCACAGTTCACCTCGACCGTGCTCCCTTGAAAAGGCAGCTGATGCACCAGGCGTCCGGCCGGGTCCATCACTTCCATGCGGCCTTGCCAGCGCAGTGCATCCGCATTGGCCGCGCGCAGCTCGAAGCGTTCCTGCGCAGGATTGGGAACCAGGTTCCATTGGGCAGGGTTGGCCGTGCGGTCCCGCATGCCGGTGGCGGAAATGCGCTTGCCCAACGCATAATCACCGGTCACGAAGCCGGTGAACTCCACGCGGCCGATGCGGTTCGTGGCGCTGCCCTGCGTGTTCACCGTGAAGGTGGGGAAGAGGGCCCAGGGCGAACGGGCGTCCGAGCGGTAAAGCAGCACGAGGCTGTCCTCACGGAAAGGCAGGACGGGAAGGTCTTCCATGAGGCCGATGTCCAGCCCGCCGCCCGCAGTGTTGTTGCCATCAAAGGTGATGGAGGCGTTGATGTCGGCCCCTGCGGGGATCGATCCGGTCACGCGCCACCAGCGATCCGGTGAGGGCACGAAGAGATGCATCGGATCAGTGTCCTCATCTGCCGCCACCCAGTATTGCTCCACGCGCAAGGGGGCCGCTGAAGGAAGTGCGTTCACGGTGAGCCGCAGGTTGCCGTTGGTGTAGTTCACCGTGCCCGTGGCGGTCAGGGTGTCCTCGTCCGCCGTAATGGCCAGACTGATGCGTTCATTCGCGTTCAGCAGCACGGCCACTGGCGCGAAGGGTGGCGTGATGGTGAAAATGGTGGATGCATTCCCAAGCATCACCGGCGCGTCGTGGTCCCACCGCGACTGGTCCGGCGCTACGCAGGTGATGGTGACCGGTACATTGTGGTACAGGCTGGCCGGGCCGCGGAGCTTCTGTTCCACGAATACGTCCGTGGGGTACACGCCCGCAACAGGCGCCGCCACCACGAAGGAGTCCACTTCAAATGCCGCCCATCCCGGCTGGAAGATCCAGTCGTTGAAGAAGTCGGTGAGGTCCACGCCGGTGGTGGCGCTCAGGTCATCGCGCAGCATGC
Organism: Flavobacteriales bacterium; assembly: GCA_016788635.1. GTDB lineage: Bacteria > Bacteroidota > Bacteroidia > Flavobacteriales_F > PHOS-HE28 > PHOS-HE28. The sequence continues at coordinate 9,548 of JAEUSU010000027.1, forward strand.
TGCTGCTCACCGGACTGAACGCGTGATCGGCGACGAAGGTGGTGAGGCCCGCGCGGAACAGGCTGTCGCCCAGATAGCTGCGCAGGGTGTGAAGCACGTCGGCGCCTTTGTTGTAGGAATGCTCGCCATAGGTGTGGGCTTGGGGTACATCGGCCAGTGCCCACCAACCCTGATCGATCAAGTGGGCCTTATGCACCATCTGGCGGTGGTTGTCGCGCACGGTCCTGCGGTAACGCTCCGCACCATATACGTGCTCCAGGAAGAGGAAGCTGAGGTATTCAGCAAAGCCCTCATTGATGTACATCTCTTCGGCGCGCGAACAGGTGACCTGGTCGCCGAACCAGTGGTGGGCGAGCTCGTGTGCCATGGTGCCTTCATACTGCAAGGTGCCGTTGGCAATAGAGGAGGGGTAGCTGATGTTCGTGGGGTGCTCCATGGCGCCCTGTGGGGTCAGGCAGTAGCCCACGCGCTCCCACTGGTGCGCGCCGAACCAATGTTCGAAACATGCAAAGGCGTCTGGTAGATGGATGAAGGAGTTCTTCATGGCCGTGGTGTCCTGCGGGCGGGCCACCAGGTCCATGGGTACGGGCTGGCCGGTGATGCTGAGCAAGGTGTCGCGCGCGGCGGTGTAGGTGCTGGCGGTGACGGATGCGAGGTAGGAGGGGATGGTCTCTTCCAGGAGCCAATGGCTCTCGAAAAAGCCGCCACCCAGGTCAGTTTCGCCCAGCAGGCGGCCGTTGCACCAGGCATGGCGTTGCTGGTGGGTGCGCACAATGAACTCGAAGGTGGAACGCTCCACGAAATTGTCGAAGCAGGGGAACCAGGCCCGGCCGTAGGAGTGGGGAATGGCGGCGAAGGCCACGCCCAGGTTGTAGATCACCGTGCCCGAGGTGTAGAACCCACCCCAGCCGCTGGCGTCGGTGGCGGGGTCGCCCTGGTAGTGCACGGTGAGCTCCAGGGTATCGCCGATGCCATAGGGCGCGCCCAGGTCAATGGTCAGTGTTTCACCGGCCTGCCCGAATGCCAGCGCGGAACCAGCCATGATCACGGAATCCACGGTGAGGTCCAGAAGGTCAAGGGGGAGATCCGCGATGCCGTTCAGACGTGGCGCGAACCGGATCGCAGCAGCGCCGGCTATGGTGCCGCCAGCCACCTGGGTCAGGTCAAGGGCGATGCGTGTATGCAACAGGTCGATGCTGTCGCTGCGGCTGGCCTGGGCGCCGTCACGCAGGTTTGAAGGATGGTACGCGTGCTTTTCCTTGCAGGTGTGCTGAGCGTTTGCGGCAAGGCCACAGAGCAGGAAGGCGAGGCACGGAATGGCAGGGTGAATGGGGCGGAAGGACATGGTGCATGCAAAGCAAGCATATGGGTGATCGTCAGGGCCGGGCTGTATGCCAGGTGATGACTTTCTGCCATCCACTTCTGGATCGGCAGAAAGCACTGACTGATGTGAACAGATCATTTCTCCAGCCTGTTTAGGTTTCCTACATTTGAGAAACCAGGTTTGGAAACCCAAGCCCCGGGACAGCATCATGAAGCCCAGTACCGAACTGCACGACCTCATCAAGTCGCTCACCAAGTCGGAGAAACGCTTCTTCAAGCTGCACTCCGCCCTTCAAAGTGGTGATAAGAACTACTTGAAGATCTTTGATGCACTTGATAAACAGCCGGAATACAACGAGGAGGAGATCAAGGCAGAGTTCGCCAAGGAGACCTTCATCCGCCATTTCCCCTCGGAGAAGAACCACCTCTACCGGCTTATCCTGAAGGCCCTCCGGGCCTATCATGCCGAGAGTTCCATCAGCGGACTGCTCAAACAGGAGATCAAGAACATAGAGATCCTGTACGAGAAGGCCTTGTACAAGGAGTGCAACAAGTTGCTGGTACGGGCCAAACGCATGGCCCGGGAGAACGAGAAGTTCTACTACCTGTTCGAATTGCTGAACTGGGAAAAGACCCTGTTGGAGGAGGCATACGAAAGTGGGGAGTTCAGCAAGGACCTGGACGCATTGATCGAAGAGGAGCGCGAGGTGTTGGGCAAGCTGCAGAACCTGGCACAGTACCATATCCTGTACAGCAAGATCAACTATGTCTTCCGCAGCGGTGGATATGTCCGCACCCCTGAGGAGCATGTCCTGGTGGAGGAGATCGCGGGCCATCCATTGATCACGGGCAAGAACACCGCCCTAAGCCACCGAGCAGCCACCATTTGCTTTTACACGCAGGGCTTCTGCCAATGGGCCAAGCGGGACTGGGCCACCAGCCTCAAGAAGTTCGAGCGCGTGCGGGAGATCCTGGACGCCAACCAGCCGCTAAAGGTGGACCTGAGCCGCCGCTACCTGCGCACATTGCATTACATCATCAACAGCCAGATCGAACTGGGTGATTTCAAGGGCGCACGGGCGAACATCCAGGCGTTGCGCGAACAACAGGGCAAGCCGGGTTTCACCGGGCTGGACACGGACCTGCAGGTGTTCACAGCCGGCTACTACAGCGAGCTGAGGATGTTGGACCGCATGGGTGAGCATAAGCAGGCCGTGGCCCTTGCCGATCCGATCCTGACCGGCATGGAACAACGCGCGGGCCACCTGCACAAGGAGCACGAGCTGGAGTTCTGGTGGGCGCTCGCCTGCGTGCATTTCGGCGCGGGCGAGGTCAATCGTTCCCTGTTCTGGTTGAACAAGGTGTTGAACGATACCGAACCCACCTTGCGCCAGGATATCTTCAGCTATGCCCGCCTGGTGAACCTGGTGGTCCATTTCGAGCTTGGCAACTACGATCTGTTGGAATACATCCTGCGCTCCACCCAACGCTTCCTCATCAAGCGCCATGGTCCGCATGAGATCGAGACGGCCTTGATCGAACACATCCGCAAGCTGGCTCGAGCACAGGCACCCCACGCCCGGCGTGAATTGTTCAAGAGCCTGCAGCACCGGCTGGCCGAGTTGGTGCACGACCCTGCGGAGAGCATCGTGCTGAAGTACTTCGACTTCATGAGCTGGGTGAACGCCAGCGTGGAAGGCATCCCTTTTTCAGAGGCGGTCCAGGCCTCGCTCAAGAGGGAGAAGGTGCGCTGAGGCGTGGTGGGTGATCAGCCACGCGTGCTGCTCATAAGGTCGGGCCTGCTCGTTCGTGCAGGTGCCGGCACCTCACCCCTCGCTCGTCATCATGGCAGGGTCCACCCACTTGTCAAAATCATCGGCGCGAACGTGGCCCAGTGCAACGGCCGCTTCCTTCAGGGTGGTGCCCTCCTTGTGTGCCTTCTTGGCGATCTCGGCCGCCTTGTAGTAGCCGATGTGCGGGTTGAGGCTGGTGACGAGCATCAGCGAATTCTCCAGGTGGCGTTTGATGACGGCATGGTTGGGCTCGATCCCCATGGCACACTTGTCGTTGAAGCTCACGCATGCATCGCCAATGAGACGTGCGCTCTGCAGCACGTTCGTGGCGATCATGGGCTTGAACACGTTCAGCTCGAAGTGTCCGTTGCTGCCACCGATGCCCACCGCCACATCGTTGCCCATGACCTGGGCGGCCACCATGGTGAGGGCCTCGGGCTGGGTGGGGTTCACCTTGCCGGGCATGATGGATGAGCCGGGCTCGTTGTCGGGAATGATGAGCTCGCCGATGCCACTACGCGGTCCACTGCTGAGCATGCGGATATCATTGCCGATCTTCATCAGGCTCACGGCCAGGCGACGGAGCGCGCCGCTGAGCTCCACCATGGCATCGTGCGCGGCCAGTGCCTCGAACTTGTTGGGCGCGGTGACGAAGGGCAGGCCGGTGAGCTCGGCGATCTTCTTCGCCACCAGCACGCTGTAGCCCCTGGGCGCATTGAGCCCCGTACCCACCGCTGTACCGCCCAGCGCCAGCTCGCGTACCATCTCCAGCGCGTTTTGCACAGTGCGCATGCCATTGTCCAGCTGTTGCACATAGCCACTGAACTCCTGGCCCAGGGTGAGCGGTGTGGCGTCCATGAAATGGGTGCGGCCGGTCTTCACCACATCTTTGAAGGTCTCGGCTTTTTTTGCGAGCGTATCGCGCAGCCTCCGCACACCCGGAAGTGTCAGTTCCACGGTGAGCTTGTAGGCCGCGATGTGCATGGCCGTGGGGAAGGTGTCGTTGCTGCTCTGGCTCTTGTTGACGTCATCGTTGGGGTTGAGCACTTTTTGATCGTCCGTCAACTTCCCACCGCTCAGCACGTGCGCGCGGTAGGCGATCACCTCGTTCACGTTCATGTTACTCTGGGTGCCGCTGCCTGTCTGCCAGATGACCAACGGGAACTGGTCATCGAGTTGTCCCGCTAGGATCTCGTCGCACACCTTGCCGATGAGGTCGCATTTTTCCTTGGGCAACTTGCCGAGTTCCAGATTGGTCAGAGCGGCGGCCTTCTTCAGGTAGGCGAAGGCATGCACGATCTCGCGCGGCATGCTGCCCGGCGGGCCGATGCGGAAGTTGTTGCGGCTGCGTTCGGTCTGCGCGCCCCAGTACTTGTCGGCGGGCACCTTCACCTCGCCCATGGTGTCCTTCTCGATGCGGTATTCCATATCAGGATATGGTTTTCAAGGTTTTATGCTCAAAGGGGCATGATGCGTGGCGCCCAGTCCCGGATCACCCCAGCAGTTCATCAATGTTCTCAGGAGGGCGCCCGATCACCGCCTTGTGGTCCCTCACGATGATGGGGCGATCGATGAGCACCGGGTTCTCCTGCATCACCTTGATCCACTCGTGGTCATTCAGTCGCAGTCCCTTGTATTTGCTCCTGTAGAGAGCTTCGTTCTTCCGCAGCAATGCCTCAGGTTTGATGCCCAGTTTCATCACCAGCATCTCCAGTTCACGCTCAGTGGGCACATTCGAAAGGTAGTCCACCACCTGCGGTTCTATGCCCGCCTGTTCGAGCCGTTTCAGGGCTTTCTGGCAGTCCCTGCTGCGGGGCGCATGATAGATGGTCCAGGTGGGTCTTAGACTTGCCACGTCAGTCTTGTTCAGGCCACCTTCTGGCTTTGTCCGTGCATCATAAGGTAGGCCTTCAGGAACTCATCGATCTCGCCGTTCAGCACATCATCCACGCTGCTGGTCTCGTGCCCGGTGCGTACGTCCTTCACCAGCTTGTAAGGTTGCAGCACATAGTTGCGGATCTGGCTGCCCCATTCGATCTTCTTCTTGCCGGCCTCGATCTCGCTTCGCTTTGCCCGGCGGCGCTCCAGTTCGGCCTCGTACAGCTGGCTTTTCAGGAGTTGCAGCGCCTTGCTCTTGTTGTCCAGCTGGCTGCGGGTCTCGGTGTTCTCGATGATGATGCCAGTGGGCGCATGCCGCAAGCGGACACCGGTCTCCACCTTGTTCACGTTCTGCCCTCCTGCACCACCGCTGCGGAATGTATCCCAGGTGATATCTGATGGGTTGATATCGATCTCAATGCTCTCGTCCACCAAGGGGTACACATACACGCTCACGAAGCTGGTATGCCGGCGTGCATTGCTGTCGAAGGGGCTGATGCGCACCAGACGATGCACCCCGTTCTCGCCCTTCAGCATGCCGAAGGCGAACTCACCGTCCACCTCCATGGTGGCCTGTTTGATACCGGCGGCCTCACCGTCCTGGTAGTCCAGCACGCGCACACTGTAGCCGCTCTTGTCGGCCCACATGCGGTACATGCGCAGGAGCATCAAGGCCCAGTCGTTGCTCTCGGTACCGCCCGCCCCGCTGGTGATCTGCACCACCGCGCTCAGGGGGTCCTCTTCGGCGCTGAGCATATTCTTGAACTCCAGCTCCTCCAGGGCCTTTTCAGCCTTGCTGAACTGTGCGTCAAGCTCATCCTCGCTCACCTCCTTGGCCTTGAAGAACTCATAGATCACACCCACATCGTCCATCTCGCGTTGCACCGCCTCGAACAGTTCCACCCACCGTTTCAGCTCCCGGATGCGCTGCATGGTGGCCTGGGCCTTCTTCTGGTCGTTCCAGAAGTCGGGGTCATGGGTGTACTTCTCCTCCTCCAGGATGCGGCCGCGCTTCTCCTCGATGTCCAGGTAGCCTTTCAGTGCGCCGAGACGTTCACTGAGCGCCTCGATCTTATCGATGGTGACCATGCGTGAGGGCGGGACAGGACCCGCGAACAGGCGGCGAAAGTACGCCCTCCTGCACCAACACCATCGTGGCCCTGTCTCAGGAGCGACCGATCAGCGCGTCCAGAATGGACGTTACTTCATCCGTTCCAAACCCCTTCCGAAGAAAGTGGCGGATCACACGCTGCCTCCTCGTCCAGAGGTCTGCGGCTGGTTCCTTGGCCCAGCGTTGTTCCACCCGCCGCCTCAGGTGGTCCAGCTGTTCATCGGCATCAACCGCTCGCAAGGCCATGGCGATGCATGGCGCCGAGACTTCACGGGCTTTGAGTTCATGCCCGATCTTGCGCGGTCCCCAGCCTTTTTGCCGTGCCTTGCTGATGGCGAAGTGCTCGGCGAACCGGGCCTCATTGAGAAAGCCCTCCGTGATCAGCTGGGTGAGCACCTGATCGGCCTTCTGAGAATTGAAGCCCCAGCTGCGGAGCTTGTTCCGGGTCTCCTGGTGGCAGCGTTCCTGGCGGGCGCACCACGCTCTGGCCTTCACCAAGGCCGCCGCAGGTGTCAGCTTTTCGCGCATGGGTGCCATGCGGCCGGGATCAGACCGGTATGGTGTTCCCGCCCGCATCCAGCAGCGAGAACTCCAGGTACTGATGGGTGGATGAGGGCTGGACCTTCACCCATTTGCGCCAGCGCCACCACCATTTGTGCTGCTGATTGGGCAGTCCCTTGGTGAGGAATGCATGCACGAAAGGATGGACCTGCAGGGTGAGACCGCTCAGGTCCTTTTCCGTGAGCAGGTAATTCAGTGCGTTCTCGATCTCGTCGATCACCAGGATGGGGGCCTTCACTTCACCGCTACCTCCGCAGGTGGGGCAGCTCTCACTGGTGTCGATCTCCGTTTCGGGCCGCACCCGCTGGCGTGTCATCTCGATCACCCCGAACCGGCTGGGAGGGAGGACGTGGTGCTTGGCCTTGTCCTCTGCCATGGCATCCTTCAGCACCTTCTGCAGAGTACGCCGGTTCTCGGCCTCATACAAGTCGATGAAGTCGATTGCGATGATACCGCCCATGTCCCGCAAGCGCAGGATCCGCGCGATCTCTTTTGCGGCCTCCACGTTGATGGCCAGCGCGTTCTGCTCCTGGTCCACATTGCCGCCCTTGCGGCCGCCGCTGTTCACGTCAATGACGTGCATGGCCTCCGTCTTCTCAATGATCAGGTAGGCGCCGCTGGCCAGCATCACCTGCCTGCCGAAGCATTGCTTGATCTGTTTGTTGACGCTGAACTGCTCGAAGATGTCCAGCTTGGCCTTGTAGTGCTTGACGATGTCCCGCTTCTCGGGCACGATCTTCTCAAGGGTCTGGCGGATCTCTTCGGCCAGCAGCTCATCATCCACGTGGATGGTGGAGAAGTCCTTGTTCAGCAGGTCGCGCAGCACGGCGCTGGTGCGGTCCAGCTCACCAAGCACCTTCTTCGGCGGTATGGCATTGCGCAGGTTGTGGTGGCACACATCCCAACGGGAAAGCAGGTGCTTGAGGTCGGCCTCAAGCTCGGCCTGCTGCTTGCCTTCCGCATTGGTGCGGATGATGAGACCGAAGTTGGGAGGTTTCACCTCCTGCATCATGCGTTTCAATCGCGAACGCTCCGCTTCGTCCTTGATGCGCGAGCTGATGCTCACCTTGTTGATGAACGGCACCAGCACCATGTAGCGGCCGGCCAGGGTGACCTCCGCCGTAAGCCGGGGGCCCTTCGTACTGATGGGCTCCTTGGCGATCTGCACCAGGATGCTCTGGCTGGCACTGACCACATCCGCCATCCGGCCCTCCTTTTGGATGTCCGGCTCGGGTTTCCAGTCGTTGAGCAGCGAACCCTTGATACTCCCGTTCACCGAACCCTTCGTATACCGGTAGCTGTTGCGGTATTGGGGCCCCAGGTCGTAGTAGTGAAGGAAGGCGTCCTTCTCATGGCCCACATCCACAAAGGCCGCATTGAGGCCGGGTGCGACCTTGCGCACCTTGGCCAGGTAAACGTCACCCACCGCAAAGCCCTTGTCCGTGGGCTCACGGTGCAGTTCGGTCAGCAGCTTGTCTCGAAGGAAGGCAATGGCGACCTCGCCCGCCCGTGCCCTGATGATCAGCTCGACGCTCACGATGGATGTGTAGGGATGCACGGAACCAACGCCCACGAAGGGCGCTGGCATCCGCGATGCCGGGGCACCATGACACGCGCTGAACAGAGGTCAGCACGCGTCAGGCCACCTACCGGACCTTCTTCTTGTGACGGTTCTTGCGCAGGCGCTTTTTGCGCTTGTGCGTGGCCATCTTGTGGCGTTTCCGCTTTTTTCCGCAGGGCATGGTTCAGCTATTGTCAGCGTTGAGTTGAAGCAGGAACCGGTCCGCAGCATTGAGCTGCGCAGTATCCTGCACGAGGGTCTTGTAAGTGGCGATGGCCGCGCGGGCCTGGTCCAGACTATCCAGCGTGGCGAAGGCGCGCGCCATGAAAACATACGCGTCAGGGTAGCCGTCCGGGTCCAATGCGATGACCGTCCGGAACCGGTCCATGGCCTTGTCGAACTGGCCGGTGCTCCAGCTCATGAGGCCCAGGTTCCAGTGCGCCTCTGTATTCTCCGGCTCCGCCTCGGCCAACTGGCGCAGCTCCAGGATCAATGGCATGGGTGGTGCACCGGTCTCCAACTTGGCCAGAATGGCGGCCACACGCGGGTCCTTGCTGAGCGCTTGCGCTGCCGGTGCCTCCGTGGCCGTTCCGGCTTCGGGCGCTTCAGCACCGGTGCGCGGCGCCAAGGCCAGCAGCACCAGCACGATGACCGCGCCACCGAGCAAGAACCAATGCGTCCGCTTCATTCCGCTCATGAGCGGTTGGTGCTATCTGGCGCAGTGGTGGAGCCGCGCTGTTTCACCTGGTCCACGAACACATCGGCTGGCTTGAAAGCCGGCACATCATGCGCGGGGATGATGATGGTGGTGTTCTGGGCAAGGAGTCGGCCGGTCTTCTGCGCGCGGTGCTTCACCAGAAAGCTGCCGAACCCACGCAGATGCACCGCTTCACCTGCGGCGAGGCTGCCTTTCACCTCTTCCATGAAGGCCTCCACGGTCGTCAATACGGCCTCGCGTTCGATGCCCGTCCGCTTTGCGATCTTGCTGACCAGTTCCGCCTTCGTCATGATGCCAGTTCTGTTAATGGGGCGGCAAAGATAGATCTTCCACCCACCCCCGCAACCCATCTTTGCCACTGTATGTCAAGTGTTTCATGGTTCGCTCAGGCGTTGGCGCCTTGGTATGCCGCCAACCGGCGCTCTCTGCCCTGGCGTTCCACGCGGGACCCCTATCTGATCTGGCTTAGTGAGGTGATCCTGCAGCAGACCCGGGTGGACCAAGGGCTGGCGTACTATAACCGCTTCGCTCTCAAGTACCCCACCGTTCACCACCTGGCCGCAGCCACGGAAGATGAAGTATTGAAGGACTGGCAGGGCCTGGGCTACTACAGCCGTGCCCGGAACATGCGTGCAACGGCCCAGCGGATCGTCAGCGAGTACCGCGGCGTGTTCCCGGAAGATCACAACGGACTGCGCCACCTGAAAGGGATCGGACCCTATACCGCTGCGGCCATTGCCAGCATCGCCTTCAATGAGCCTGTTGCGGTGGTGGATGGCAACGTTTTTCGGGTCCTGGCCCGATGCTTCGGTATTCGCGAACCCATCGACAGGCCCGCTGGAAAACGCCTCGTGGCAGACCTGGCGAGCCGTTTACTAGACCGCAAGCACCCGGGTGAGCACAACCAGGCTGTGATGGAATTGGGAGCGCTGGTCTGCACGCCCAAGCGGCCGCAATGCAACGCTTGTCCAGTGCGGAGCAGATGCCTGGCCTACGAAGAGGGGGTCGTCGAGCAACTTCCGCTCAAGGTCGGTCGCACAAAGGTGCGCGAGCGACATTTCAACTACCTGCTTCCGCATGGGGTGTCAGCCCTTTGGTTGGTCAAGCGTGCGGCCGGGGATATCTGGCAGGGGCTCTACACCCCGCCCATGGTCGAGAGTGACGTGCGCTGGGGTGCCAGGCGTATGCAGGCCGCATTGCAACAGGAGCTTGGTCGCAGCTGGCACCTGGTGGGCTCCTTCACAGAAGAACGCCACGTGCTCAGCCACCAGGTCATTCATGCGCGGTTCTGGTGGGTATCGAAAGCACGCACCGCACGTTTGCCTGCGGATTGGCTTGCTTGCGGGCTGAAGGATGCCCACCGCTACCCGGTGCCGCGCTTGGTGGAACGGGTGTTGGGTGAGGTTCTCAACAGTTGACCTGAAGGCATTTCAAGCCACCTATATTTGACCGGACAACCCCTTTCTTCAGATGGCCGGAGTGAACAAAGTGATCTTGATCGGCAACCTGGGCGCCGACCCCGAAGTGCGGCACCTGCAGAACGGTGCCAGCGTGGCGAATTTCCGCCTTGCAACGAGCGAGACCTATAAGGATAAGACCACGGGTGAGCGCCGCGAACAGACCGAATGGCATAACGTCGTGGCCTGGCGTGGTCTGGCGGAGATCAGCGAGAAATACCTGCGCAAAGGCAGCAAGGTGTACGTGGAAGGCAAGTTGCGCACACGGCAATGGCAGGACAAGGATGGCAACACCCGATATACCACCGAGGTGGTGGCCGACGAAATGACCCTGCTCGATCGCGCGGAGAGGCCGGCCGAAGGCGCTTCACCAGCGCCATCAGCAGCGCGCCCAGCTCCCGTTGGAGCACCGGCACCTGTGGCCGATGATGTGGACGACCTGCCGTTCTGAAGACCTGCGTGGAGCCGCCCCCGTCCGCTTTCTGGCCACTTTTCATCGGTGGTATGCATGCCTTGACACTGCTTGCCTTGGTGGCGATCGGTTCGTTGCTGGTGTTATCCGCTGCGTTCAGTGCCAGTGAAGTGGCCTTGTTCTCTCTCACCCCGACCCAGTTGCGCGATATCAGGGAGCGAGGTGGCAACCGTGGCATCGGAGTACTGGACCTGCTCGCCCGGCCACGCCGGCTGCTGGCTACCATTTTGATGGCCAACAATTTTGTTAACGTCGGCATCGTGGTGCTCAGCACCATTGTGGTGCACGGCCTGTTCGACCTGGCCCGCATGCCGGACCACATGGTCTTCATCATCCAGGTGGTGTCGGTCACAGCCGTGATCCTGCTGCTGGGCGAGGTGCTGCCCAAGGTGTACGCCACCAGCCATGCGGTCACTGTGGCGCTCATGATGGCGCGCCCCCTGTTGCTCATGCGCCTGCTCTTCTCCCCGCTGAACGAGGCGCTCATCCGCAGCACGTCCTTCATCGAGAAGCGCTATCGGAAGCGGACCGGAGCGCAGATCTCCATGGACACCCTGGGGCACGCGCTTGACCTTACCCGGGACACCGCCACCACGGCCGAGGAGCAGCGCATCCTCCGCGGTATCGTAAAGTTCGGGAACATCGAGGTGCGCGACGTGATGCGGCCACGCACCGGTGTGGTGGCCTTTGACAAGGAGCTCAGCTTCCGTCAGCTCATGGCAGCCATTGTTGACTCTGGTTTCAGCCGTGTGCCGGTGTATGAGGATACCCTGGACCGCGTGGTCGGTGTGCTGCACATCAAGGATGTGCTGCCGCACATGGAGAAGGACGCGTTCGACTGGCATGTGCTTCTTCGCCCTCCCTTCTTCGTGCCGGAAGCCAAGAAGGTGGACGACCTGCTGCGTGCCTTCCAGAGCAAACGCATGCACCTGGCAGTGGTGGTTGATGAATACGGCGGCACCTGCGGCATCATCACCCTGGAGGATGTGATCGAGGAGATCGTGGGTGACATCACGGACGAGTTCGATGATGAGGACGTGATCTATTCGCAACTGGACGACCATACCTGGGTCTTCGAGGGCCGCACACCGCTGGCCGATGCGTACCGTGTGATGAACATCGACGGCAGGCTCTTCGAGGAGCACAGGGGCGAAAGCGGCACCCTGGGCGGTTTCGTTCTGGAGCTTACAGGGCGCATACCCCGCAAGGGCGAGCGCATCGATCTGCGCAACTACTCCTTTGTGGCCGAATCCGTTGATAACAAGCGGGTGCGGCGCGTGAAGGTCACCATACGCCCGGATGCAAAGGCTTGATCAGATGCCCGCATGGTGGCCGATGCTCCTGCTCCTGCTCGTGGCCTGCGGGCCGGATCATGTGCCGAAGCCACGCGGGTATTTCCGCATTGATCTGCCCTCCAAGGCCTATGTGAAATGGAGTCCGGAATGCCCTCTTGAGGCCGAGGTGTCACAAAATGCGAAGCCACTGCTCCGGTCCGACAGCAGCAGCTGCTGGATGGACATCCGGTACCCGAGCCACCGCGCCACGGTGCATCTCACCTACAAGCCGGTGGCGGGTGATCTTCCGCGCCTGATCGAGGATGCGCATGGCTTCAAGAACAAGCACCAGGTGAAGGCCTCCCGGGTGCGCAGCGAGCGCATCATGCGCGAGCACGACCGTGTGTACGGCACCTTGTTCGATGTGGAGGGGGACGTGGCCAGTCCCTTTGTGTTCTACCTCACGGATAGTGCGCGGCATTTCCTCTATGGTTCGCTGTACTTCGATGCCCGCCCCAATGCGGACTCACTCGCACCTGTGACGGATCGCATACGTGAGGATATGCGCCATCTGGCCGGGACCTTGAAGTGGCGCTAAGACGAAAGGCTCAGGCGTTCCTGCGCAGTGCGGTGGTGTATAGTGCGATGCCCGCCGCGACCGACACGTTCAGCGAGGAAAGCTTGCCGGACATGGGGATGCGGACGAGGAGGTCGGCGAGGCGCAACACGGGTGGCGATATGCCTTCGCCCTCATCACCAAGCACCAGCATCAAGGGGCCGGACAGGTCGGCCCCGGTCACGTCCACGGTCGCCTTTTCAGAGAATGCGGCCACGCGAAGCCCATGCTCCTGCACGGAACCAATGGTGGCCTGCAGGTCCATCACTCGGCACACTGGCAACCGCAGGAGCGCACCGGCGCTGCTCTTTACGGCATCGGACCCCAACCGCGCACTGGCGTGCTTGGCCACCACCAAGGCGTGCGCTCCGAAGCATTCGGCACTGCGGGCAATGGCCCCCATGTTGCGTACGTCCGTCACACCGTCCAATGCAACAAGGAGTGGGATCTCGCCTTTGGCATAGATCCGGTCGATCACTTCGTTGAGGTCCTGCTCCTCCACGGGGCTCATCAGGGCGATCACACCTTGATGTTCCGTGTGCGTCATGCGGTCGAGCTTTTCCAGGGGCACCGGCTGCCAGGGCACTTCCCGGGAGTAGGCCAGCAGTTTCACTTCGCGCAGTGCATCGCCACCCGCATCACGGCGCACGAGCAGCCTTTCCACATGCCGCCCGGAACGTAGGGCCTCAAGCACGGGGTTCACACCGCAGATAAGTTCGTTGTCCTTGGGAACGGGGCGTGGCCGGGTATGTCGTGGTGCGCTCATGTGGTTCAGTTCTGGAAGATCCGGCCGTTGCGCCAGCTTTCCACATTGCGGTACCAGGCGCCCTTCAACTGGGGGTCGCGCTCCAGCACCATGTCGTTATCTGTGAAGGGGTTCTCCCGCTTCACAAAGTTGAAGGTGAGGCTCATCAGGTTGGTCTCCTCGCCATAGATCCAGGTCTCATTCCGGTCATTGCGATAGATGACGTTGGGTGTGCCGAAGATCATGTGCACCAGGCCGCGATCCGTCTTCCATCCCTCGCAATGCGCGGTGAAATGGCGGTTCGCGTTCTCCACACGCATGTAATAGGTGCGGATGAGCTCGCGTGCCCGTTCACGATCGCCGGCGGCATCCTGCCAGAAGCGCTCCAGGGCCTTGCGCGGATCCGGTGCCTTGCGCATGCCATCGTATTCCTGCATGGAGGTGATGTAGCGCAGTGGTGGCAGCATGGCCTTGGCGTTCCGCACTTCGGGATAGCTTTCACGCAGCACGAAGAGCGTGAGACCTTCCATGTAGGTCGTATCGGCGCGGAAATGGTAGAAACCCCGGTCGCCAGTGGTGAAGCGGAAATGCCCTTCCGCATCCACCAGGACCTGAAAGGTGGAATCCGGCTTTGGAGCGGCGGATGCTCGAGGCGCCGTGCTGAAGACCGGGGCCGGCAGCGGGGCTTCGGCATTGAACCACGCGCCGTGCAGGGTGCGGCCGGCCAGTCGCTCACACCGCACCACCACGGTGTTGGGGCGTGCCAGATGATCATCGAACAGCGGATAACCAAGCGTGTCCAGCGTGAGGTAGTACAGGCGGTCCGCATGAGGGCCGGCCGGCACGTTGACCATGAGGCTGGTGGCCAGGTCGCGGTTCAGGTCGTGCGCGGTGATCCGGAGCACGAAGGCACGGTCCGGGCGGCGGGCGATGTTGATGGTACCGATGAGCTCCTTGTCCGGGTGGGGCTCGGTACTGCTGTCGCGCACCAGGGTGCTGGCACTGTCCAGGATCGTCTTCGATCCATAGGTTGGAAGTGCCGCATAGCTTATGCGCACGTTCGAGCGAAAGGCCGTTCCCTCACCCGCCCCGCGGTACAATAGATCGCGCGTGCGCAGCTTGAAGTAGATCACCGATCGGTCCTCTCCATCATGATAGACACGTGCCTGCAGACGAAGCTCTCCGGTGCTGCGGCCGTATAGGTAGGCCATGTTATCCCGTGATACCGGCCCGGCACTTTCACACGCCGCCAAGAGCATGGCGAGCGCGGTAAGAAGCAGAGGTATACGGAACAATGCAGGCATCATTCAGCGTTCTCCTCCAACGATCGCTGGAGCAGTTTTTCGTGCATGGTCTTGTTCGTCTTCGCTCCCAGCTCTTTCAGCATTTCCACCTGCCTCACCAAGTTGCCGGGGCCATCCGTCAGTTTACCCAGGGCCTTCTCGTAGCTGTCCCGCGCATCATTCACATGCTTGCCAATACGTCCGAGGTCCTCCGTAAAGCCAACGAATTTCTCGTACAGCGCCCCGGCACGCTCCGCGATGGCCATGTGGTTGCGTGCGATGCGTTCATGCTTCCAGATGCCGGCCACGGTGCGCAGGGTCGCCATCAGGGTGCTGTGGGTCACCATCACCACCTGCCGGTCATAGGCTTCCTGAAAGATCTCCGGCTTTTCTCGCAGCGCGCTTAGGAACGCGGGCTCCAGCGGCACGAACATGAGCACGAAATCCACGCTGGCCACACCATAGAGCTTCGTGTATTCCTTTTCGGAAAGTCCCTTGGCATGGGTGCGTAGGCTGTCCACATGCTGGCGCAGCGCACGGGCGCGTTCCGCATCATCGGTGGCCGCGGCATAGCGCTCATAGTGCACCAGGGACACCTTGCTGTCGATGATCAAATACTTGCCTTCGGGCAGAAGCACCACGGCATCCGGCCGCAGGCGTGAGCCATCCGACAGGGTGGTGCTTTCCTGCATGCTGTATTCCTGGCCTTTCACCAGTCCCGACCCCTCCAACAATTTCTCCAGCAACATTTCGCCCCATGCGCCCTGGGCCTGGGTGTCACCCTTCAGTGCCCGCGTCAGGTTGTCGGCCTCCTGGCTCAGGCGCTGGTTCTGTTCGACCAGTCTGCCGATCTGCTCCTTCAGGGCGAACCGCTCGCGCCCTTCACTGTCGTAGGCCTTGCGTACTTGTTCCTCGAAATCCTTGATGCGTTCCTGCAAGGGCTTGAGAATGGTGCCCAGACGTTCCTGCTGTTGCTCCCCCAGTTCCTTGCCACGTTGTTGCAGCAGCCGGTTCGCAATGTTCTCGAACTCCGTTGTCATTCGCTTCTGGAGCTCCTCCAACTGCCCTTGCTGCTCGTTGAGGTTCTTGTTCAATGTCCTGGTGCGCTCCTGCTCCACGGCGAGTTCGGAGGTGGTGGTCTTCAGTTCACTCTCGCGTTGTGCGGCCGTGGCGTCCATTTGTGCAATCCTTTCCTCCAGTTTGCCGCGCTCCAGGGCGTACTGCTCCCGAAGCACCTCCAAGGGAGCTGCGGCGCGCTGCCTGGACCACCACGCATGCCCTGCCACACCCAGCAGCAGCCCGGCAAGCAGGCCCATGATGAGGAAAAGTGCGGTCATGTGGCGAAGGTACGGGTGTGCCCGGGTGCCTCAGAACAGACTTGTGAAGCCAAAGTGCACCTTGGCGGCACGCAGTTCCACCGGGTTGTTGAACTGCTGGCCCAGTGCGTAGGTGAGGCTGAAGATGCCGGCCTTGGTCTCGAAGTTGGTGCCCACTCCGAAGCCGGTGGGGCCGTCCTCCAGTGGTTCACTGCGGCTTGCGTCCACCCAGTAGCCCTGGTCCACGAACACGAAAAAGTTCGCGTTCTCTTCATACAGCCATCGCCATTCCACGGTGCCTATCGCATAGCTGGAAGCATAAATGGAGGCCTCATCCACGCCCCGGAAGCTCTTGATGCCGCCGATCCGGAAGAGCTCGTTCGTGAACAGTTGGTCATTCACC
Source organism: Flavobacteriales bacterium (assembly GCA_016788635.1). Lineage (GTDB taxonomy): Bacteria > Bacteroidota > Bacteroidia > Flavobacteriales_F > PHOS-HE28 > PHOS-HE28. The sequence goes on from JAEUSU010000027.1 coordinate 26,059, forward strand.
AAGGTGGCGCCCTTGCCCACCAAGCGCAGGGTGGCACGCTGGCCCAAGGGCACGTGTTTGATGACGTTCAGTTCGCCGAGTATCTGGTCACCTGCGGAGGTGGCAGGAGAGGGGTCCGTCACAGTACCCATGCCGACCTTCTTGTTGCCCACGCTCAGCTCGGCCCAGATCCCCAGACCGCGCCGGGGGTTGAAGCGGTAGTCGAACCGTTCACGCTGTATGGAGATGCCGTAGGAGATCACCTTCACATCGGCCAATCCGGGCTGTGGGGTGAAGCTGTTGCCCAATCGGTCGGAGCTGCGGTTGTTCACAAAGGCCAGCACACGGTCGTTGCGCCCAAAGCGGTACTGGATGCCGAACCTGGTGTTCACGTCCAGGAAGGTGGTATCGCGCTTGAACAGGGTGAGGGCGGCATCGATGCCGAAAGGTGTGCGGAACAGGTACGGCAGGTCCACGCGCAGCTTCAGGTCCTGGGTCTGGTCTGCCAGGCTCCTCCAGTTCAGGTCAATGGCTTCACCACCCCGCAGCGCGTTGCGCAGCCGCAGGTCAATGTCCCCCGTTACACGTATCCGGCCGGAAGCAGGGTCGGGCTGAAAGCCGATGATGCCATTGATCGAACTGGCCCGCCGTGCATCGATGAATACGTAGAGCCGTGCCTTGTCCTCGGTGAAAAGCACGTAGGGTGGCTGGCGCTGCTGAACGTAGGGGAGTTCCTTCAGGCGGGGTGCCACCTGACGAATGATCGATTCGTTGTAGGGGTCTCCAGGTCGAACGCCCACCTGGGCCTGCAGATAGCGCATGTTCAGCCGGGCGTCCCCCTTGATCACGAGGCTGTCGATCCGAACGAATGGACCTCGATCCAGATGAACCGTGCCATAAAGCCCTTCATCTTCCTGGCGCAGGTCCTTCAATTGCACCATGGCGAAGGGATGGCCATTGTCCTCGCATTGCTTCAAAAGGGACTCGAACAAGCGGCTTAGTGCCAGAGGGGAGATGGGGCGGTCGGTGAAGAAGCGCTCCTTGATGCGCGCGGCCGAGGCGATCTCCGGCGGAACACCGGCAGGGGATAGACGCGCCCAGCGGTATACCGGCCCGACGTGGAAATGGCAGGTGACCGTTCCGGCCGTGGTGTGGCAACTGTCGCACGCCGCCTCAAGATGTCCCACGCGTTGCAGATCGGCCACAGCTGTACGCAGTTCCAATGCCAGTTGCTGTGGGGTCTTCAAATGCAGGATGCGCGCATGTTCTGGCGCATCATCCATGACCAATCGCAAGGTCTGCTGCCCTTGGATCGATAGGGGGATGAGGGTCAGCAGGAACAGTGGTCCGCACAACCCCTTGGTCACGGAAGTTGCCATTGAATGGGTGCGGATCCTTGCGCGGCCAGCAATTCATTGGCCATTGAAAAATGACCACAACCGATGAAGCCCCTGTGGGCGGAGAGGGGAGAGGGGTGGGGGGCTTTCAGCACGTAATGCCGGTCCAGGTCGATCAGCTCGGCCTTCTGACCGGCGTAACGTCCCCAAAGCAGGAATACCAATCCGTTCCGCCCTTTGGAAAGGTGTCGGATCGCGGCATCCGTAAAGGTCTCCCAGCCTTTGCCTTGGTGGCTGCCCGCCTGTTCAGCCCTCACAGTTAGTGTGGCGTTCAGCAGAAGTACGCCCTGGCCCGCCCAAGGACTGAGGTTGCCACTTGTAGGCTGGGAGATACCGAGGTCTCGTTCGAGCTCGGTGAATATGTTCCGAAGTGAGGGCGGTGGAGGCACCCCATCCGGCACCGAAAAGCAAAGGCCATGCGCTTGACCCGGACCGTGATAGGGGTCCTGGCCCAGGACCACCACCTTTACAGTATCGAACGGGGTGAGGCGGAATGCACGGAAAATGTCCTTCCCCCTGGGGTACACTGTGAACTCCTTGTGTTCGCGCTCCAGAAATGCCTTGAGTTGAGTGAAGTAGGCCTGCCCCAGCTCGGCCCCCAGGCGCTCTGTCCATCCTGGCCCAATATCCGGGCTGGTCGGTGCGTTGGATGCTGTGGACATGATCGGGAGCATGGAATGAGAAAGCGAGACCGGGATCGTTGAAACTTTTTAACCGGGCCGTCCGTTCAGCAGGCTAATTTCGCGGGACATTGCGCTCGAGTAGTAAGCGGTCCTTCGGGAACAAACCTACCAACGATGAAAAAGCTGCTTCTGGTACTGGGTCTGGTCGTGGTCGCCGCAGGTAGCCTGGCTTCCTGCAAGTCGGCCCATGCCTGCCCGGCCTACTCCAAGGCCAAGCCGGCACAGGTGGAACGCCCTGCCTAAGCGCGTCGAGCCTCTTCCGAACGCTACCCAGCCCCGCCCGCAGCGGGGCTTTCCTCATTCATGCTCATGTGTAAGAGAACAGGACCTCCTGTTCCAGGTCCGGATGTAGGCTGAGTGCCACGGGACAGGTGAGTGCGGCACGCTCCAGGGCATCGCGTTGTTCCACGGTAAGCCCAACGCCCTCGATCTCCAGGTCCACTTGGATCTTTCCCACCCGACGTGGATTGGATCGCATATGCTTGGTTATCAATGCATTTGCCCTTGTCAAAGGGATCTTGGTACGCTCTGCTTCAATACCCATCACGGTGATCATGCAGCAAGCGAGGGAGGTACACAACAGGTCGGTGGGCGAGAAGGCCTCGCCACGGCCATGGTTATCCGGTGGGGCATCCGTATGTATGCGTTGCCCGCTGCGTTCATGGGTCGCTTCCACACGAAGTTCCCCCAGGTATCTCGTTCTTGCTGTGGCCATGGAATTGAACAGGAAGCCGAATGTAGACGTTGCCCCCGTTACCTTTGAAGTGTGATGCGCGGGTATTCGCTGTTGTTCCTATTCGCTGCTTGTCAAGCACAGGTGCTCCTCGCTCAGGAGACCATCTATGATGAGACCCGGGTCCTTTACAAGAAGGAGATCTCCGGTGGTTTCATGGCCCATGGTTACGGCTGGGGGCTGCAGTTCATCAATGGTACTTATTTGAATGCCCGCGAACGCCGGCTTTGGGGGATCGAACTGGTCGGTATGAAGCATCCCAAGGAGGTGAAAAGTTTCAATCCCTATTACGAGGATGCCAGAGGCTACTTCTTTGGCAAGCTGAACTCGTTGATGCTGCTTCGGCCCACCATAGGCAAGCGGGTCCAGATCACGGATAAGATCCGACGCAGCGGTGTGGAGGTGAACTATTTCTGGGGCGTAGGCCCCTCGATCGGCATGCTCAAACCGGTGTACCTGCAGATCGGGAAACCCGGCATACCCTACCAGGTCATTGTTACCGAACGCTATGACCCGGAGGTGCACTTTGTGGATGATATATACGGCCGTGCCTCCTGGTTCAATGGGCTGGGGGATATGTCCTTCTCCATCGGCGCGTTCGGCCGGTTCGGGTTCAACTTCGAGCATGCTGCGCCCACCAATTCCATCAAGGCCATCGAAGTGGGTGTAACAGTGGATGCCTTTGCAAAGGAGTTACCCATCATGGCCGAGTTTGAAGGCGTGCAGAACAAGCAATTTTTCCTTGCGTTCTATGCCGCCCTTCAGTTCGGCAAGAAGTTGAACCGATGAGCGATACGCAGGTGAGGGAGAACGAAGCTGTGGCCGAAGGCAGGCCAGCTGCGCGCCGGCCGGAATGGTTGCGTGTGAAGCTGCCCACCGGTGAGAGTTATCGGAAGGTGCGTGAGATCGTGGGCGAGCACAAGCTGCACACCATCTGCCAGAGCGGGAATTGCCCGAACATGGGCGAGTGCTGGGGGGCGGGTACCGCCACCTTCATGATATTGGGGAATGTGTGCACCCGATCATGTGGGTTCTGCTCCGTGGCCACCGGACGTCCGGAAGCCGTCGATCCTTTTGAGCCGGCCCGCGTGGCGCGCAGCGTGGAGCTTATGGGGGTCAAGCATTGTGTGATCACCAGTGTGGACCGGGATGACCTGCCCGATGGCGGTGCATCGGTCTGGGCCGCCACGATACGCGCCGTTCGCCGCCGCTCACCCCAAACCAAACTGGAAACACTGATCCCGGATTTCCGCGGGCAATGGCATGACCTCGAAGTGGTGCTGGCCGAGCGACCCGAGGTGTTGAGCCACAACCTGGAAACGGTACGCAGGCTTACGAAGCAGGTACGGGTCCAGGCACGTTACGACCGCAGTCTTGAATTGCTGATGCGCGCCAAGCGGGCGGGTCTGCGGACCAAAAGCGGCATCATGCTGGGGTTGGGGGAGACTGACAGGGAGGTGCTGGAGACCATGGACGATCTGCGGCAGGTGAACGTGGATGTGATCACCTTGGGCCAATACCTACAACCGACCAAGTCCCACCTGCCCGTCCATGAATTCGTTCACCCGGACCGTTTTGCCAGGTTCAAAGCGGAAGGACTAACGCGGGGATTCATGTTCGTGGAAAGTGCACCGCTGGTGAGGTCGTCCTACCACGCGGACCGCCATGCCGGCCCACCCCCTGTTGAGTAGGTGCCATTTTACACGCATTCTTGCATCATTCAGACGATCCCCGGGAACCAACGATCATTCCCTCGGTTAACTTTGTAAAGCAACAACGCGCATTCATGAATACGTCTGTCCGCCTTTCCCTTGCCACGATCCCATTGGTCGCCACGGTGCTTGTCTATCTGGCCTTGGACGCGCAGCCGCGCTATCAGCCACGGCAGGACGCGCAACCAGCCCAGGGCTACCGCGGCGCGATGGAATACCTTTCCATGATCCGCTCGAACACCGAGACCGGTCAGGTGGAACCCGCGGACTATTTGCGCACCCTGAAAGCCGCACAGGCCTACGCGAAGGGTGGCGCCAAGGACGTGGGGCTGCAATGGATCGAAATGGGTCCTGATAATGTGGGTGGCCGTACGCGCACGGTGGTCATCGCACCGGGCAACCCCAACGACATCTGGAGCGGTGGTGTCTCCGGAGGTCTCTGGCACAGCACGAACGCAGGGAACACTTGGAACAAGATCGAATCACTAGAGGCGAACCTTGCGGTAAGTTCTGTAGCGATCTTGGGCAATGGCCACGTTTATGTGGGTACGGGAAATGCATGGGAGTCCGCGAGCGGCACTGGGAGTAGCGGTTTCATCGGCTCCGGTCTCTTTCGCACGATAGATGGGGGTGCCACGTTCGAATTGGTGATCGGACCCAGCACCGCCTTCGCTCCGGGTGATGGATGGGCGGAGGTGAATAAACTGGAACGCGACCCGAACAACCCCAATGGCCTTTGGGTGGCCGCGCAATTGGGCCTGCGCTATTATGACGAGACCACAGGCACATTCACCACACCGACCTTCACTCCAAGCACGTCATCCAGTTGCACGGCCATCGAGGTGAGCACGGATGGCAATTTCATCATCTGCGCACGTGGCGCCGGAAGCGTTTATCGCAGTACCGATGGAGGCCAGAGCTTTCAAGCGGTCACACAAACAGGTACTGGGAATTCGGGCACACTGCCGTCCACCAGCAACATCGGCCGGATCGAGTTCGGCATTTCGCCAGACGACCCGAACTATGTGTATGCCATGGCCGCCTCACCCTCGGGCCGCATGACGGGTGTGTGGTCCAGCACCAACATGGGCAACTCCTGGACGCGCATCTGGCCGCCGGGCTTCGGCACCGGGGCCGTTCCGGAGCTGGATATCTTCGGTGACAATGCGCAGGGCAAGTACGACAATGTGCTTGCCGTTCGCCCGGGACATCCGGATGAGGTCTGGCTTGGTGGGGTGACACTGTGGAAGACAACGCTGGGTGGCGCTCCCCAGCAGATCGCTTCCAACTTCACGTTCCCGGGTTGTTTCTTCTGTGTGCACTCCGATGTGCATGACATCACCTGGTTGAATGAGAACACCTGTTACGTAGGCTGTGATGGGGGCATATTCCGGACCGTTGACGCGGGCACCTCCTTCATGGCGCACAACCGGGACTTTAACATCACCCAGTTCTACAGCATGGCGCTGGACCCGAATGGCAGGGTGATGGGAGGTACCCAGGACAACGGCACGCAGTTCGTGCGCTTGATCGGGAATACCGAGAAGGAGGCGATCGAGCTTCTGGGCGGGGATGGTTTTGATTGTGACATCTCCCAGCTGGACCCCAACATCATGTTCGGCTCCATTTACTTCGGCGCTGTCTTACGGTCGAACGACGGGGGTAACAACTTTGGCGATTTCTACGATACGCGTGTGCTGGCCATGGGTACGCCTGGTGAGTTGGTCGGTGGTGGAGGGCTGGGGGATTTCTATACCAACCTGCGCCTGTTCGAGAACTACAATGACGTGAACAGCCCATATGTGGTGGAGAACGCCATTGGTTTCAATAACGATGAGATAGCCGCTGGCGCGACGGGAACTGTATTTTATCGCAGCAGGATGACCGGTGTGCTACTGGCAACATCCTACACGAATACGGGCGCGAACGCGATCCCTGCGGGTACTGATGACATTGAACTGGGGGACAAGCCCGACCCTGCGACTTCACTCTTTGCTGTGGGCTTCGGTGGCAGCCAGGGGGTGTGGGTCACCCGCTATGCCATGAATTTCGTTGACAGCGTGCAATGGTGGAAGGTCATCGACAACTTCCCCGGCGGGGTGAATTGCCTGGAGTTCTCAAAGGATGGCAACCACCTGTTCGTGGGTGGGTCTGATGGGCGCGTGGTGCGTGTATCCGGCTTTAATGATGCCTACGACTTCGATCATGCGGATGTGGGTGGTGCGAGCTACGCCCTCACGGTGACCACGATCTTGAATGCCAACGGAAGCGTGTGCACAGGTCTGGCCCCCGATCCGAACGATGCCACCCGGTTGATGGTGATGCACGGCAACTACGGCAACACCGCCGGTGGTAAGATCCGGCTCACCACCAACGCCACCGCACCAACGCCGACCTTCTCGAACCTGACCACCTCCCTGCCAACCGATCTGCAGCGTATGCCGATCTATGACGGTGTCATCCACGCCGGGAATGGAAGTGTGCTCGTGGTGGGGACTGAACTGGGCATCATGGCCTCCAATGACAATGGGGCCACCTGGAGCTTCGAGAACAACGGCATTCCCAGGGCGCCCGTGTTCTGCGTGCGTCAGCAGCGGTATGACTTCAACACCAATCCGTACAGCGGTTTCATTGGAGGATACATCACCAATCCCCATGTGATCTATGCCGGTACGCACGGCCGCGGCTTCTTCCGCACCGAAACGCTCATGGGCTTCCGTCCGCAAGGGGGCGGCATCACCATCGCCAGTCAGCTTGATGTGTTCCCAAACCCGGCCACCGACCTGGTGAACCTGGTATTCACCACTTCCGCAAGGGAGCAGGTCCGCTTGGCCGTCTACGACCTCTCCGGCAAGTTGGTGAAGGCGTTGGAGCCGGGCTTCCTGAGTAAGGGGGAACAGCGCCTGCAGTTGGGGGTGAACGAGCTGCCTTTCGGCACCTACATCGCTGAAGTGCGCATCGGAAGCGAGCGCCGCACCGCTCGCTTCGTGGTGGGCCGCTGAACCATGCTACCTGACCATCGGAAAGCCCCCGGCGTCCCCGGGGGCTTTCTCTTGCAGTTACTTTGAGGCGCTCGCAAGCGTGCCTCCCAACCCATGAAAAAGACCCGCATCGCCATCAATGGTTTCGGCCGCATTGGCCGTGTGACCGCACGTTTGCTGTTGCAGCGTGATGATCTGGATCTCGTGGCCGTGAACGACCTCACGGATAACCGGACGCTCGCGCACCTCTTCAAGTACGATAGCGTGCATGGGGTGTTCAGTGGGGAGGTCGCATATGATGATGAGCACCTGCTGCTGGGCGGAAGGCACGTTGCGGCCCATGCTGAGAAGGACCCCTCGAATTTGCCGTGGAAGTCGCTGGGCATCGACGTGGTGATCGAGAGCACCGGTCATTTCCTCACTCGCGAGGCGGCCACGACCCACCTGCAAGCAGGCGCCCGGCGTGTCATCCTCTCCGCACCGGCAAAGGACCCGGACATACCGAGCGTGGTGCTCGGTGTGAACGACCACATCCTCAAGGGGAATGAACCGATCATCAGCAACGCGAGTTGCACCACCAATTGCGCCGCACCCATGATCATGGGCATCCAGGAATTGTGCGGCATTGAGGATGGCTTCATCACCACCGTGCACAGTTTCACCGGTGATCAACGCCTGCATGATGCGCCCCACAAGGACTTGCGGCGCGCGCGTGCCGCCACCGTGAGCATGGTGCCCACCACCACTGGTGCGGCCAAGGCCATCACACGCATCTTCCCCGAACTGGACGGCCGCCTTGGCGGCGGAGGTATTCGCGTGCCCGTGCCGGATGGCTCCATCACCGACATCACCTGCCGGGTGAAGAAGCTCAAGAGCGCCGACGAGATCAACGCCTATTTCAAGTCGCTGGCCGAGGGAAGGCTCAATGGCATCCTCCGCTACACCGAGGACCCCATTGTGAGCGTGGACATCGTGGGCGATCCGCACAGCTGCATCTTCGACGCACAACTCACCAGCGTGGTGGGCAACATGGTGAAGGTGATGGGCTGGTACGACAATGAGTTCGGGTACAGCTCGCGGCTGGTGGACCTGATCGCGAAGCTGGGCAGGTAACCGTCCGGGACGCTTACGGCCGTGGGGGAAATGGTTGTCGGTCAACCACGGGCAGTTAACGAATTTGAACTAGACCGCCGGCCCGCCGGTGATCCGCAGATCCCCGCTCAAAGGCCCATCGCTAGTTCTTTTCACCAGCTTCAGTTCGTGGCCATCGAAGGTGGCGTAAGTAAAGTAGCTGATCCAGTCGCCGAGGTTGATGTAGCGGGAGCCCGGCGCGATCTCCATGTCGATCGGTAGGTGGCGGTGACCAAAGACCATGTAGTCGAAGTGGTCCTTTTGCAGCATTTCGCGGCAGTACTGCATGAGCCATTCCTTGTCCTCGCCCAACCACCGGCGGTCATTCTCATAGCTTTTCCTGCGGCTCTGGCCGCTTAGTGCGTCGCCCACCCACAAGGCGAAGTTGGGATGCAGCCGCGCGAAGAGCCATTGGCACACCGGGTTGCGGAACACCGCCTTGATGAACTTGTAGCCGTGGTCGCCCGGGCCGAGGCCGTCGCCGTGGCCGATGTAGAAGCGCTTGCCACCGATCTCCCGCACCACCGGCTCGCGGTGCACGATAACGCCCGTTTCCCCCGGTACGTAGTCGAAGATCCACATGTCGTGGTTGCCGAGGAAGAGATGCACGGGGATGCCGCGGTCGGTGAGCTCAGCGAGCTTGCCGAGCAGGCGCACATGCCCGCGTGGCACGGCCCGCTTCCACTCGAACCAGAAATCAAAAAGATCGCCCAGCAGATAGATCTCCTCGGCATCCTTGGCGGCTTCGTCGAGAAAGGCGCAAATGCGTTTCTCGCGGGCCAGGCTGCTCGCGGCGTCCGGCACACCCAGGTGGAAGTCGGAGAGGAAATGGATCTTGTACCCGGGACGCATCAGGGCTGCAAGTTGCGAAGCGCGCGCGTGGGGTCCATGCGCTCGATGGCGAATACGAAGCGCACGCGCTCCAACCCTTCAATGCCCTTCAAGTTCAACTGGTCATTGATGTCCTTGCTGTAGAACAGCGGCAACCACACCTCCACCACGTCCCGCACGATGCGCAGGCCCAGGCCGGCCTCCCATTGGAAGGCGGTGCTGGTGGTGAAGGTGCCGGAGCTGTTCATGCTTTTCACCGGTGCGGCACCCGCACTGCCGAAGAGCGCCAAGGGCAGCGCCAGCGGAAGGTCCACCTCCAAGTTGGCGGCGGCCATCCAGGTGTCACTGGTGCCGTAACTGTTCGGGGTCTTGAAACCGCCCTGCACCTTGTCGAATTGTTGACCGGTGAGCGTGCCCACGTTCTGGCGTTCGAAGAAGAGGTTGTCGTAGAGCAGGTCGCTGCTTCCCCAGTGGTAGCGCCAGCCCATGCGCGATTCCATCAGCTCCGGGCGCGTGGAAAAGAACTGGCCACCGAAGAACCGCAGGGATACCCGGTGTTTCCGGGCGTCGTAAAGGGCGCTCCAGTTCACCTCCGCGCTCACCCGTGTGAAGATGTCCCCACCCAGGAAGGTGAGGTTTGCCTGGAAGGGGTACAGGCCGGTGCGGCGCATCAGGTCATGGCGCAGCTCGAAATAGGTGTAGTCCTTGACGGAACTCGAGGTTGAGCCGTCGGTCGACATCACGTCACTTGTCTCGGAGATCAGGATGCTGCGCAACGACAGGCGGTGGTCCGTGTCCCGGTGCCCGAGGTCACGCCTTAGATCGAACCGTACGGAAGGGGTGAGCTTCCGGTAGTGGTTCTCCGTGAACTCATCGCCCTTCAGGGAGAAACCCATGAGCGAGGCTCCCAGGTGGATGTTGCGGAACCAGTCACTGCGGATGCGATCGAAGTGGTATTCGCCACGCGCCCCGCCCGACAGACGCTCGCTACTGAAGCCATAGAGCGGTGCCAGCACGTATTCGAAACGCTGGCTGGGGAAGTGGTGGTTGTGCAGCACCAGCCCGGCCATGAAGCCATCGTGCGCATTGTAGGCCAGGCCGGGCAGCCAGTAGGTGGTGTGGGCATCCTCGGCTTCCAGTCCGGTGAAGAGGCGCACGCGCATGCGGGCACTTCGGCGGAACAGGCCATGGTCGCGGGCGGTGTTGTCGCGGCGGTCGATGTCCAGCGTTCGCTCCTCCGCATCAATGCGCACGCGATCGGCTTCAGGCCACGGGAGGGCGAGGGAGCCTTTGCCCTTCAAGCGATGCTGCTCCTGATCTGCCACGCGTTCCTCATAGGTGCCACGCGGTATGGGGTCGTGCAGCTTCCAGCCCACCGTGGCATGTTCGGACCAGGTGGTGCCCAGCAGGCTGTCACCTTTCCAACCGGTGATCGGGAAGGGGGCGGTGGAGTTGGTGCGGAAGTGGAGGCGGCCAGCCTTCAAATGAGTGGTGCTCACTTCGACCTTCCTGTCTGACGCAATGAACTGATCAAAGAGCCAGCCCAGAGGTTTGCCGCTTTCGCGCTCGAACACCCTGCGCAGATCCTCAGGCCTCGGGTGCTTGAACTGCCATTCCGTGTAATAGGCGTGCATGCAGCGGTCGAAGGTCTCTTCCCCCAGATAGGCCAGGAGCTGATCGAACACCAGTGCGGTCTTCATGTACACTGTGGTGCCGTAATTGATGGAGGTGAATCCTTCGCTGGGCCCTTCGATCGGCTGGTCCAGGTTGCGGCGAGCGTTCAGCCGGTAGGCCAGTTCGTTCTGCAGACGATGCCCGTCGGTCACGTGTGCGAAAAGCTTCTCCGTGCCGGGGAAACCCATGCCGGGCTTCTCGTCCGGATGGCGCAGGCGCATGTAGCGCAGCTCCACGAAACTGTTCATGCCCTCGTCCATCCAGGGATGGTCACGCTCGTTGCTCGCAAGGATGCCATAGAACCAGTTGTGTCCAACCTCGTGTGCGATCACATTGTCCAGCTGCTGTTCACTACCGGTATTGCCGATGATGGTGATCATCGGGTACTCCATGCCGCCGCCCGCACTGATGGTGCCGTCCACCGCGGTGCATGCGCTGTAAGGATAGTCGCCCACCCAGCGGCTGTACAGCTTCACGCTTTCGTTCACGTAGCTCACCGCGTCCGCCCATACCCTGGCATTGCGTGGAGTGAAGAGGGCCCAGGTGGTCACCGTGCGTCCGCTGCGTTCCAGCTTGACCTCGCTCTTGCGCACTACGAAGCGTTTGTCCGCGAACCACGCGAAGTCATGGATGCTGTCCTGCGTGAAACGGACGGTCTTCAATTCGGATGTGCTTGGGGGGTGTTCGTTCTTGTCCTTGGTGGGCCCGTCGGGAAGGGGCTTGGCCGCTTCCGCATGCATGAAGGCGGACTCTTCCGCGTTCTGCAATACACCCGTGGCGCCCACGATATAGTTCGCAGGCAGGGTGATGGACACATCGAAGCTGCCGAACTCGCTGTAGAACTCCCCCTGCGTGAGGTAGGGCATGGCATGCCAGCCGTCGCGATCGAACACCGCCGGCTTGGGATACCATTGCGTGATGTAATATGCCTGGCCTGTATGCCCCAGTCGTGAGAAGCGGCCGTCTGGCACCTTCACGCGGAAGGGCGTGCTGATGGTGATGCTGGTGCCCGGGGCCAGCGGCGCGGGAAGCTTCAGCCAGGCGATATCGCCATGGCGCGGATGCGGCCCCCAAGACAACGGGGTGGAGGAGAGTCCCGCACGGAAGTTGAGGCTGTCGATCCATCCGCGGTCAGCAGGCTCCGCGAAGTGCAGGTCGAAGTCGTTGCTGCGGTCGAGCTGCTGGCAGAGGGCGCTATGGCGATCACGGTATGCGTTGGGCCAGAGGTGCAGCCACAGGGTGTCCAGGGTTACCGGGCTGTTGTTGGTGTACATGAATGACTCCTGGCCATGCAGCATGTGCGCTTCATCATCCAAGCGCACTGTGATGGTAAAGTCCACTCGCTGCTGGAAATAGTCCTGCGCGTGCGTGCCCGTGGCAGCTGCCATACCGGCGAGGAGGAAAGGGAGGGATCTGCCCGCGATCACGATCCGAAGATCTGCGCCAGACGGGCATCCAGCGCTGCACCGCGCAGATTCTTGTCGATGACCTTGCCCTCGCGGTCCAGCAGCACGGTGAAGGGGATGCTGTTCACACCATATTCCTGTGCAGCAGCATTGTTCCAGAAGCCCAGGTCGCTCACGTGCTTCCACGGCAGGCCATCCTGTTTGATCGCGCCCACCCAGGCGTTGTGATCACGGTCCAGCGACACGCCCAGGATCTCGAAGCCCTTGCGGCTGTACTTCTCATAGACCTTCTTCACATGGGGATTCTCCATGCGGCAGGGGCGGCACCAGCTGGCCCAGAAGTCGATGAGCACCACCTTGCCACGCAGCTGGCTCAATGCAAGTGTGCCGCCGTCCGGGGTCTGCTGGCGGATCTCCGGTGCTTCCGCACCCACGGGCAGCAAGTTGCTCAACCGCTTCATTTCCTCCTCCTGTGCTTTTTGGGACGCCGCCATCTGCTCGGCGCGGTCCACCTGCTCGCGGAAGGAGCCGAAGAAATCACTGCGCGGCATGGTCTTGCGCATGGCATCGCGCACCTGGATGAAAAGGGCCAGTTCGTTCTGGATGTTCAGCTTGCTCACGGCCGCAAGCCCAGCCGGTTCGCCGGAGCGTTCACCAGCCACCTGCTTGCAGTATTCGTAGTAGGTCTTGTTCACCTCGTTGAAGCGGTCGATGGTGCCCTGGTCCTGCGAACCCGCTGCAAGCAGCTGGCGCAGGGAGTCGCGCTCGATCTCATGGCCGCGCGCCGTGCGGTAGAAGGCGTGCAACGCCTCACTTGCCGGGCTGCCAGTGATCTGTTCCGCCTCCAGCATGGAGCCGGCGCGCGCCACTACGGTCACCTGATCGGTGCTGTCCAGCGCCAGCACGGTCTGGTCCTTGCCGTCCAGCGTCACGCGGTAGAAGTCCAGTGGCAGGGGCGGGATGCGCATGCTGCCGCGGCCCTCGGCATCCAGGGTCACGCTGTCCACGTGCTGGGGCTGGCCGTTCACGAAGCGGTCGAAGTAGAGCTTCCTGCCTGCGGCGCCATCAATGCGCACTTCCACCGTGCGCCCGCCACCCCCACCGGAGCAGGCGGCCAGAAAAAGCAGGACGGGGAGAAAGGAGGAGTGTTTCACGTACATGTTCATCATGCTTGGTCCTGTTCCAACAGGCGCCGCACCACTTCATTCGTGCGGCGCGGATCGGCCTTGCCCTTGGTTCCCTTCATCACTTCACCCATGAAGAGGCCGAGCAGGCCTTTGTTGCCCTTGCGGTAGCCATCCACCTTGTCCGGGTAGCGGGCCATGGCTTCGCGCATGAGCGCCTCCACGAGGTCGTCGCGCTGTTCCTGCACCAGGTCGTGCTTTACGGCGAGGTCCTCAGCGGTGCTGGTGGTGTCTTCCAGCATCAAAGGGAACAGCTTCTGCGTGGCCATGGTGTGGCTCACCTTGCCGGCGTCGATCAATCGCACCAGCCCGGCCAGGCGTTGGGCGGTGATGGGGAACTCGGTCAGGGTGAGGCCGCGTTCGTTCACCCAACCACGCACTTCGCCCATCACCCAGTTGGCCGCGCTTTTGTAGTTGTTCGTGCCTGCGATGACGGCCTCATAATAAAGCGCGGTGGCCTTGTCATCGGTGAGGATCGCTGCATCGTAGTCACTGAGCCCGAGCTGTTGTGTGTACTTGGCCCGCAACTCACGCGGCAGGGGAGGCATCGCCTTGCGGATGGCCTCCTTGGCGGCTTCGCTCACGGTAAGGGGCTGCAGGTCTGGCTCGGGGAAGTAGCGGTAGTCGTGCGCGAGCTCCTTGCTGCGCATGCCCAAGGTGCTACCTCTTCCCGCGTCGAAGGTGCGCGTCTCCATGTGGATGGTGCCGCCGGCATCCAGGATCTCGCTCTGACGCTGCGCCTCGTACTCAATGGCGCGCATCACGTTGCGGAAGCTGTTCATGTTCTTCACTTCGCAACGCGTACCCAAGGTGGAGCTGCCCCTGGGCCGCAAACTGATGTTGGCATCGCAGCGCAGGCTGCCTTCCTCCATGTTGCCGTCGCAGATGTCCAGGTAGCGCACCAGCCGGCGGATCTCCACCAGGTAGTCGTAGGCCTCCTGCCCGCTGCGGATGTCGGGCTCGCTCACGATCTCCACCAGCGGAACCCCGGCGCGGTTCAGGTCCACCAGTGTGTGGAAGGGGTCCACATCATGGATGCTCTTGCCGGCATCCTCCTCCATGTGGATGCGTGTGATGCCAATGCGTTTCTCGCCACCTTCCACAGGGATGATCACATGTCCTTTCGTGCAGATGGGCGTTTGGTCCTGCGTGATCTGGTAGCCCTTCGGAAGGTCGGGGTAGAAGTAGTTCTTGCGGGCATAGTGCATCCATGGCGCGATCTGGCAATGCGTGGCCAGGCCCAGCTTGATCGCATGCTCCACCACCTTTTTGTTGGCCACGGGCAATGTGCCGGGGTGGCCCAGGGTCACAGGGCTCACGTTCGTATTGGGGTGATCGCCGTAGGCGTTGGGATCGCTGCTGTACGCCTTGCTCGCGGTGATGAGCTGGGCATGCACCTCCAGTCCCACCACGAGCTCATACTTCACGCTCCAGTGAGGGGCGCCTGTTCCGGTCACAACTTCCGTGGTCTCCATTCAGCAGGTGGCGATGAGCTCTTCGATGATGCGGGTGAGCTGTGGTTCGGCCGCTTCGGCCACGCGTTGCACCATGGCATGGGTGGTCTCCTGGATCTTGCCTTCCACGCCCAGGTCGGTGATCACGCTCATGGCGAAGCAGGGGATGCCCATGTGGCGCGCGGCGATCACTTCGGGCACGGTGCTCATGCCCACAGCATCGCCACCCAGGATGCGGATCATGCGGTACTCGGCGGGGGTCTCGAGGCAGGGGCCGGTGAGCGCGGCGTACACGCCGGTACGCACGGGAATGCCGCAGCGGGCCGCGATCTCCCTGGCCCGCGCGATCAGCTTGCGGTCGTAAGGCTCGCTCATGTCGGGGAAGCGCGTGCCGAGCGCTTCGCTATTGGCCCCGATGAGCGGATTGGTGGGCATCAGGTCCAGGTGGTCGTTCAGGATCATCAGGTCGCCGATGGCCATGTCCGGTGCCACACCGCCACACGCGTTGCTGAGGAAGAGGTGCTTGATGCCCATGCGGCCCATGATGCGCACCGGCCGCACCACCTCCTCCATGCTGTAGCCCTCATAGAAATGGAAACGCCCCTGCATCGCCACTACGGACTTGCCGCCAAGCTTGCCGAAAAGGAAGCGCCCTTTATGGCCCTGCACGGTGCTTACCGGGAAGTCCGGAATGTCGCTGTAGTTCACCACGTGCTCCACCTGAATGCGCTCGCCAAGCCCGCTGAGGCCGGTGCCCAGGATGATGCCCACCTCGGGCTTGGCGTTGGTGCGCAGGCGCAACAGCCCGGCCGTGCGGTCAATGCGTTCCAACAAGGCTTCGGAGCTGGGCATGGAGGCGTTCGGGCTGGTTCAGAATGCGCACCGCCACAGGCACCACGGCGATGGGGATTTGGGCGAGCGGACCTTGGATGTAAGGGGCCAGCCGGGGGACGTCCTTCTCCGTGGTGAGCAGCACGCCCGGCTGGCGCGCGAAATTAGCATAACGCTCCGCCAGCCGGGCCGCATCACGCGCCGTGTAGGCGTGGTGGTCGGCGAAAGCCATGTGCTCCACGCGGCCCCAATGGCGGCGCACATGCTCCAGCAGCGGTGCCGGACGGGCGATGCCCGTGACGAGCAAGGCGGACGCTTCCGCTCCATCGGGCACCAGGTGCCATTGCTCCGGGTTGTTCAGCCATTTCGCGGGGGCATGCTCCAACACGCTGAAAAAGAGTTCCTGGTGCGGCAGCAGGCCAAGCTCGTTGCGCCAGCGTTCCATCGCAGGGGCGTCCGGAATGCCCGGGCATTTGGTCACGATAACGGCCTGTGCGGCTGCCGCACGCGCAGGCAGGTCGCGCAGGCGGCCTGCGGGAAGCAGCGCATCCCGGTTCCAGGGCCGGTCCCAGGTGGTGAGCAGGATGTTGAAGTGCGCCTTCAACCGCCGGTGCTGAAAGGCATCATCCAGCACGATGGCGCGTATCTCCGGAGCCAGGGCCCGGATGCGTGTGATCGCCTGCACACGATCCGCACCTACGAATACACGGACACCTGGGAACTTGTGCTTGATCTGCAAGGGCTCATCGCCACTGCGTGAAGCGGTGTCCGTGGCCTGCACCTCATGGAAGGTCGTTCCCTCGCGGCCATAGCCACGGCTCAGTGTGGCCAGCGGTACACTGCCTTCCAAGGCGCGCACAACCCACTCCAAATGCGGGGTCTTGCCTGTGCCGCCCAGTTCCAGGTTGCCGATCACGATGGCGGGAATTTGCGCACGGTGGGTTTTCATGACCCCCTCGTCATACAGGAGATGCCGGGCGCGCAATACCATTCCCCAGAGGAATGCCGCAGGTGCGAATAGGATCTGGCGGAGGCTCATCCACTAACTTCCGCCCCCTGCCTGAAGGGTTTGGAACGGCGAAAGATGAGGATACGATCGGTCATTGAGGTATTGGAGCACTGGGCCCCCCGCCCCCTGCAAGAGGACTATGACAACTGCGGCCTGCACGTGGGCGATCCCGATGCCGAGGTGAAGGCCGCGCTGGTGTGCCTGGACTGTACCGAAGCCGTGGTGGAGGAAGCGGCGGCCAGGGGCTGCGGCCTCATCATCAGTCACCACCCGGTGATCTTCAAAGGGTTGAAGAGCCTGGTGGCCCGCAGCGGGGTGGAGCGTACCCTGCTGGCCGCCATCCGGCACGGCATCGCCCTCTATGCCATCCACACCAACCTGGACAATGTGCTGAGCGGGGTGAACCATGAGGTCGCCACCCGCCTGGGGTTGCACCCCCTGCGTGTGCTGGACCCCAAGCCGGACCAGTTGCGCAAACTCGTGGTCTTCGTGCCGCAGAGCCATGCGGAGCCGGTGCGGCAGGCCCTCTTCAAAGCCGGGGCTGGCCGCATGGGGAGCTACGACGAATGCAGTTACAGCCTGGACGGTCAAGGCACTTTCCGCGCCGGGGCTGGGGCGGACCCCTATGTGGGCAGTATCGGCCAGCGGCATACCGAGCCCGAGGTGCGGGTGGAGGTGATCTTGGAAACGCATCGGGCGCAGGCCGCCATCAGCGCCATGAAGGCAGCGCACCCTTACGAGGCCGTGGCCTACGACCTGTACCCCTTGGGGAATCGGCATGCGGAGATCGGCTCCGGGCTGCTGGGGGAGCTGGAGAAGCCTGTGGACGGCCCGGCCTTCATCGCCTTGCTGAAGCAGGTGTTCGGCACCCCGGTGGTGCGGCATACCGCCTTGCCACACAGGCAGATACGCCGCGTGGCGGTGTGCGGCGGGGCGGGGGGCTTCCTGATCGGTGCCGCCCGGGCCGCCGGGGCCGATGCCTTCGTGACGGCTGACCTGAAGTACCACCAGTTCTTCGAGCCCGATGGGCAGCTCCTGCTGGCCGATGTGGGGCACTACGAAAGCGAGCACTTCACCATGCACCTGATCCAGGGCCAGTTGAAGGGATCTTTACCTACATTTGCCGTCCATTTGACGGAAACCGTCACCAACCCCTTATTCTACTCGTGACCATGGCGAAGACGGCAGCCAAGACGACGGCGGCGAAGGAGAAGACCACGACCACCGGCGCAGGCGCCAATGGAGCGGCCCCGTCCACGGCCGCCGCGCGTGCGGAGATCACCATCGCAGAGAAACTGGTGGAACTGTTCCGCCTGCAGAGCATCGATTCGGACATCGACAAGATCCGCACCCAGCGCGGCGAACTGCCCCTGGAAGTGCAGGACTTGGAGGATGAAGTGGCCGGCCTGGAAGTGCGCCGCACCAAGCTCGAGGCTGAACTGGCCGAGCTGGAGAAGGGCGTGGCGGACCGCCAGAACATGATCAAGGACGCCAAGGCCTCGATCAAGAAGTACGAGGCCCAGCAGGCCAAGGTGCGCAACAACCGCGAGTACGATAGCCTCAGCAAGGAGATCGAGTTCCAGAACCTGGAGATCCAGCTGGCCGAGAAGCGCATCAAGGAGACCAAGGTGCTGATCGAGACCAAGAAGCAGGTGGTGGACGAGAGCGTGACCCTGTACAAGGAGCGCAAGAAGGACCTGGACCACAAGAAGAAGGAGCTCGACGACATCATCGCCGAAACGGAGAAGGAGGAGAAAGACCTGGTGAAGAAGAGCGATTCCGCCGCCAAGCACATCGAGGAGCGCCTGCTGAGCGCCTATCGCCGGATCCGCACCAACGCGCGCAACGGCCTGGCCGTGGTGCCCGTGGAGCGCGGCAGCTGCGGGGGCTGCTTCAACGCCATCCCGCCCCAGCGCCAGTTGGACATCCGCAGCCACAAGAAGATCATCGTGTGCGAGCACTGCGGCCGCATCCTGGTGGATGAGTACGTGGTGGACCGCGTGAGCGGCGCCGGGAAGTGAGCGAGAATTGATCCTTTCAGTGAGGCCCGCCATTGGCGGGCCTCACTTTTTTTAAGGGTCTGTCAGGTCACGGCCGCCACGCCAGAGTCAGCAGTCCGCGATAGGAGGTGAGCGTTTCATTCACCGGCTGCACCGTAGAGGGATCGTACGGGTAATAGTTGTTCCCACGCACATCGTAGTTCAGGCACAGGTCGATGGAGACGTGCAGGGTGCGGTAGCCGATGCCGGCGGTGTAGCGCTTCAGGGCCTGGCCATGGCGGCTATCGGTCTCCACGAAGGGGTTGGTCCAATAGCCCCAGCCGCCCCGCGCCAGCCAATTGCCAAAGACCCATTCGGTGCCCACCCGCACGCTGTTGGACTTCGCACCCACCGCACGCACCGCCGCGTTCTCCGCTTCGAACGAGTAGGGGACCAGCGAGGAGGAGTTGCTCTTCAACCTGCCCGTTCCGTAGTCCATGTACTCGTAATCGATGCTCACCGCCCCATGCTGCCCGGCGATGTAAGCTGCGCTGAAGAGCCAGCTGCTGGGTGTGTTCAGGTTGTATTCAAAAGTGCCGAGCGGAGATTCGTAGGCATAACCTTGCCCGGTGCGCAGCTGGGTGCTCATGCGCGCGGTGTAGGTGTCCGTCATGCCGAACCACATGGGTGAGCGGTAGCTCACGCCCGCGCGGAACGCATCGCTCAAGCGCCCGATCAAGCCAATGCGTAGGTCGATGCCCGTGCCGCGGCTGTCCAGGTCCTCGTGGTACACGAGCTCCTGTGTGTCGAAGCTGGGGTCCAGGGCCTCTTCGCGGTGCTCCGTGGAGCGGATGAAGCGCGTTCCCAGGATCCCCATCTGGGCGCCGATGTACAGGCGGTCCGCATAGTTGGCGGAGTAGAACAGGGCGGTGGTGTTGCTGCGGCCTTCGGATGAGACCAGGTGCGTTTGCGCCGTTGGGCCACCCGCTGGAATGCCCGCGCGGTAGGAGTTCGCGGCCGTATCCAGGATATCCATCGCATAGGTCTCCCACGCCAGTCCGCTGGTGAAGGGAAAGTCAGTGAAGAGGCGGTCTGCCGGCGTACCATTGGCCTCATTCACAAAGCTGGTGAGGATGGTGCTGGGTACATCGCGCGCCGCAGCCTGGCGGTCCCAATGGAAGGTGGCCTGGCGATCGTACACTATGCCGAAGGTGCTGCTGCGCCAGTTGTTGCCCTTGTCAATGGGCTGGTGCAGCACCATGCCGAAATTGCCCACATGGAAACGCGACCGCGTGCTGCTCGCGGACTGGCCGTAATACATGGATGCGGCATCGTTCACCTCCATGCCGGCGGTGATGCTGATCTCCGTGGTGAGGAAGAGCCCGAAGCCGGCGGGGTTCAGCGATACACATCCCATGTCGGCGCCCAACGCACCGAACGCCCCGGCAAGCGCAGCACTGCGTGCCGTGCCGCCGGGTTGCAGGTAGCTGTGCCGGAACACATCGTTCTCGTTCTGAGCAAGAGTGGCGGCACCGGCCAGCAGGCCCATGCACACACCGAAGCACCTCGCGAAGCGAACGATCATCGTGCGGTCTTCAAGTAAGGCTTAGCGCGGGCGGCTGGGTATGGATGGGCTCATGCCACCACCACCCGAGCGTGAGGGCGAAGGCGGGCTGAAGCCACCGCCACGGCTGCCTCCAGGGGCCATATTGGGCGTGGGGTTGCGCTGGGGCCGGGCCTGTGGGTTGGACTCGCGCGAGCCACCGGATCCGCGCTGTGGCTTGGCGGAAGGCGAGCCGGGACGTGACTGCGGCAGGGCTTCGGTGGGCCTGCGCTTCATCTGTTCGCTGTGCAGCAGGTTCACCGGGCTTCGGCCGGTGTAGGTGGGCTGGCCAGGTATTGTGCCGCCACCACCACCCGTGCCGCCACCACTGGAAACCGTTGGCCGATGCCCCACCACCATCGGGGTGGTGACCACGACGGGAGTATAGCAGCTAAAACACGAGCCCCACGGGCTTTGGAATGGACCACCCCATCCCCACGGACTACCCCAGCCCATGCCGCACCATGGGTTACCCCAACCCATGCCCATGCCCCAGAAAGGATCGCCCCAGCCCATGCCCATGCCCATGCCCATACCCATGCCCCAGCCTGGATTTCCCCAGCACGACCCCATGCCACCGAAGGGGCTTCCCCACATGCTGTTCATGCCCCAACCCATGCCGGAGCCCCAGAACGGGTCGCCCCAGGTATTCCCCATGCCCATGCCCCAGCCCGTGTTGCCGTTCCAACTGCTTACGCCCATATTGAAGCGGAACCGGTCATAGTTGTAATAGTGCGGGTCGTTGTAGGTCACGTCGTAATAACCGCGCTCTGTAGTGTAGGCCTGCGCCTCATTGGGGTCGTAATAATCGCCGGTGGATTCGTTCGTCACCGGGCCGGTCGGGGCACCGCGCGGGTCCGGGCGTTGGTACACACCGTCCAGGGTGCCGGCCGTGGGCTGCATGGTGCTGCACGAGGCCAGCAGCGCTGCCACCGCTGTGCCTGTAAGAATGTTCCGCGTTCTCATGCTCGTTGGTGTTTCGGTGCGGCCTTCAATAGCACAACGCCTGCGGGGGCATCTTCGTTGTGTACCTTGCACGCCCCGCTACTCCAACAAAAATAGTACCGACTGAAGGGCGATGAGCGAGATCTTGACGAAGCGTGCCGACGACTACGCGCAATGGTACAATGACCTGGTGTTGAAAGCCGACCTCGCTGAGCACAGCGACGTGCGCGGTTGCATGGTGATCAAACCCCACGGCTACGCCATCTGGGAGAAGATGCAACGGGCCTTGGACGAGATGTTCAAGGAGACCGGCCATGTGAACGCCTATTTCCCCCTTTTCATCCCGAAGAGCTACCTGGCCAAGGAGGCCAGCCACGTGGAAGGCTTCGCCAAGGAGTGCGCCGTGGTGACCCATTACCGGCTGAAGAGCGACCCCGAGCACGGGGTGGTGGTGGACCCCGAAGCGAAGCTGGAGGAGGAGCTGATCGTGCGGCCCACCAGCGAGACCATCATCTGGAACACCTATCGGGGCTGGATCAAGAGCTACCGCGACCTGCCGCTGCTCATCAACCAATGGGCGAACGTGGTGCGGTGGGAGATGCGCACCCGCCTCTTCCTGCGCACGGCCGAATTCCTCTGGCAGGAGGGGCACACGGCGCATGCCACCCGCCAGGAGGCCATCGAGGAGACCGAGCGTATGCTGGATGTGTATGCGCGGTTCGCCGAGGAGTGGCTGGCCATGCCCGTGCTCAAGGGCATCAAGACGGCGAGCGAGCGCTTCGCCGGGGCCGAGGAGACCTATTGCATCGAGGCGCTCATGCAGGACGGCAAAGCGCTGCAGGCCGGTACCTCACACTTCCTGGGGCAGAACTTTGCCAAGGCCTTCGATGTGCTCTTCACCAACAAGGAGAACCGGCAGGAGCACGTGTGGGCCACCAGCTGGGGCGTGAGCACCCGCCTGATGGGCGCCCTGATCATGACCCACAGCGATGACCACGGCCTGGTGCTGCCACCCAAGCTGGCGCCCGTGCAGGTGGCCGTGGTGCCCATCGCGAAGAACGAGGAGCAACTGAACGCCATACGCGCTTACGCACAGCCCATGCTGGCCGCCCTGCGCACCAAGGGCATCACGGTGAAGTTCGATGACGACGACAAGAAGAAGCCCGGCTGGAAGTT
Source organism: Flavobacteriales bacterium (assembly GCA_016788635.1). Lineage (GTDB taxonomy): Bacteria > Bacteroidota > Bacteroidia > Flavobacteriales_F > PHOS-HE28 > PHOS-HE28. The sequence goes on from JAEUSU010000027.1 coordinate 48,767, forward strand.
CGCCGAGTACGAGTTCAAAGGCTACCCGGTGCGCATCGCGATCGGCCCGCGCGACATGGAGAACGGCACCGTGGAGGTGGCCCGGCGTGATACCTTGGAGAAAAGCGTGATGCAGGCCACGGACATCGCTGATAAAGTGGAACATCTCCTGCAGGCCATTCAGGACAACCTGTACCAGAAAGCATTGGCCATGCGGGAGAACAACACCCGGGCGGTGGATAGCTACGAGGAGTTCAAAGTGGAGATCGAGAAGGGGGGCTTCCTGCTGGCCCATTGGGACGGCACGCCGGAGACCGAAGAGCGTGTGAAGGAGGAGACCAAAGCCACCATCCGCTGCATTCTTCTGGATGGCGATCAAACCCCCGGTAGTTGCATGGTCACCGGAAGGCCGAGTACCCGTCGCGTACTCTTCGCCCGCGCCTACTGATGAAGAAGAACAAGGCCAATACGCCGACACCCCGGGACATCATCCTGGAGATGCTGCGCACCAAGGCCTGCATGAAGCAGGACCTGTATCACCGCACCATCGCCTTGTTTGCGGAACTGAAGGATGTGGCCCGGGAGGTCGCCGACGACCTTGAACAGGCCATCATGCCGGTGGACAAGCGGGTGACGGTGCATTACCGGGACAAAGGGGAAACATCCTTCGAACTGAAGGTGGCTGGGGATGTGACCATCTTCCATATGCATACCAACATCTTCCGGTTGGACCAGAGCCACAACCTTTGGAAGTCCTCCTACCTCTCCGAGGATGAGATGCGCGGTTACTTCGGTCTGATCAACGTCTACAACTTTCTGAGTGATTCCTTCAAGTACAACCGCGAACGGGACATCGGCTACCTGATCGCCCGCATCCATGTGAACAAGGAGGGGCACTTCTACGTGCAGGGCAAACGGCAGCTCGGCTTCCTGTACAACGACCTGCCCGGCAGCGTCTTGGACCGCGACCGCTTGAAGGACATCCTCCAGTCCATCATCATGTATGTGCTTGATTTCGACCTGCTCACCCCCCCTTACGACCAGGTGAACCAGGTGACCGTGAGCGAGATGAACGAGATGAACATGGGCGTGGCCCTCTCCACGGGCAAGCGGTTGGGCTTCCGCTTCCAGTCGGATGGGCCGGACGTGACCTGAGCTTTGGAGGTTCGCCTTGGATCGCTACTTTTGCGCTCCCGTTCGAGACCCTTGGGTTCCAAGCGGATATGTTGGCCCGTTCGTCTAGGGGTTAGGACGCGTCCCTTTCACGGATGAAACAGGGGTTCGATTCCCCTACGGGCTACTGGTGAGAACCCGCGCTTGGCGCGGGTTTTCTGTTTCCACCCTATAGGGGGGTGGGTCGAAGCGGGGTCTGTCCCAGCTCGGTTTACCACCCTTTCTTGCAGCGAGCCGCACTGGCTCAGTGAACAAGATTCCAATGCCATACCGAAGCAGAACAGCCGCCCCAAGGGCGGCTGTTCTGCCAGATGGTCACACCTGTTCAGCGCAGACGGGCCTGGGCATCATCCAGGTGCAGGTCCATGCTGCCGGTGTCCGTGTACACACGCACGTTCTCGGCCTGGTCGTCCAGGAAGGTCATCACCGGGTGCTCGCACACTTGGCTATCGCTGTATTTCCAGGTGCGGGTGGCGCGGTCGAACTTCATGATGCGCACTTCGCCCACCTCCTCACCGCTGAGCTGGGTGAAGGTGAAGGTGTCCTTGGTGGCGTCGATGCGGTAGTCCACCCCGTTGTGGCACACGAGCTGCGATTCATGGTCGCCCTCATTCATGGAAATGGGGTTGCTGCCTCCCCAGAACTCGATCAGGTTGAATATGACCGAGTCGAGCATGGCGGTCACCCCGTATACGAATCCCATGGGGATCCACAACAGCAGCGACTTCACGAACTTGCTGTTGGACACACCATCGTGCCAGTTGTACACCTTGCGCGTAAGGGCGAATTCGCCAAAGCAGCCGGATTGCCCGACCATGAGCATGCCCAGGGCCAGGAAAAGGATGGACTTGCGAACGATCTTCATGGGTTGATGGGTTTGGGTTTGTCCGCCCAAACTAAAGTGTTTGGCAGGGTTCCGCTACGTCCTGCATGAAAAAGAAGAAAGGGTGCGGGAGCCGTGGCACCCACACCCGTTCACATCAATTAGTGGTCAGTGGACCACCGGCAAACCCTGCGCGGCCCAGGCACGAATGCCGCCTTGCAGATCGCGCACATCCGTGAAGCCTGCCTTCAGCAGAGTTGCCCGTGCAGCGGCCGAGCGGCGGCCTGATGCGCAATACAGAAGCACCGGAGCCTGCTTGTCAAGGATGTTCAGTGCGCGTTCCAGATCGCCGTTCGTCCAGTCGAGGTTGCGGGCACCTTGCAGGTGACCTTCGCGGAACTCTGCGGCGGTGCGCACATCAATGAGCTGAGCCTTTGGCGTCGCGCCCGCCTTGGCGAAGGCGGTGGCATCGATCGCACCGCCACCGGTCTGGCCGGTACACGAACCGAAGGATACCAAGGCCACCAGTAAGGCGACCAAGAAAATGGGGGTGCGTTGCATGGCTTACGACCGAATGATCAGCGGGCTTGTGCGTCCACGATCGTCCACTGCCCACCGTTGTGTGCGGTGAATCCATTCTGCCGCAGGAGGTCGGTAGCCACACCACTGCGGGCGCCACTGCGGCAGCAGGTGATCACCGTCTTGGACTTGTCGAGCTTGACGATCCCCGAAACCAAACGGTCCAATGGGATGTTGACGGCTCCCTTTGGATGCCCGGCAGCGAACTCGCCGGGTGTGCGGACATCCACGATGATCGCGCCTTCACGGATCAACTGGGCGATATCGGCCTTGGGGCCGGTCTTGAACAATGAGCTGAACATGGTGAGAGGTGTTTTCTGGTTGGCGCCGAAGCGCGGTACAAAGGTCCGCCGATCGAAGTTCCCGGTTGGTGATGCCTGTCACACGTGCCGCTCAGAACGCATAGTTCACGATGAGGTTCACATGCTGCATATCCACCTTGTTGAAGACCTGGCGCAGTGTGTAGGGCTCGTTGCTCAGCGGGACCTTGATGAGGTAAATGAACTGTACCGCCAGGCCCTGCCATCCTCCCTTGAAACGGTACTGTGCGTTGATGTCGAATTGCTGATAGGCGGGGAAGGCGTACTTGTTCAAACGGGGGTCATTGGGAGAGGGCAGCCAGTACAGTCCGGCATCGCCTTGCACGCGCCAGCCCGTGGCGGTTTGCAGGATCAGGTTGAGCGTGGTGGCGTGCACATCCCCAAAGCCTTCATTCCGCTCGCGTGGCAGGAAGGTGTAGAACGGATCGCGGCCCCACTCGCGTGGCATCAGGTAGCGGCCCTGGTCTGTCATGCGGGTGTAATTCGCCTGCCAGCGGAACCGTCCATGGTTCATCCGAAAGCGTGTGCTAAGGACAAAGGAGCCGTCATGGTCGTAGTAGGTGAGGCTGTCCACGGCATTGCCTCCGTTGTTCACGCGGTCCTGGCGGATGGCCATCACGCCCCACATCCAGCGGTCCTCGCGGTCGCCGCGCTCCAGTTGGAGCATCGCGGTGTTGAAGACGTTCTCCACGAACAGGTCCCAAGCGGTGAGCCGCCACTTAGAGGTCACGGGAATCGAGACCTTCCCGGCGAGGATGCCTGCGCTGCCTACTTGTCCCTTGTAGAGGCTGGGCTTGCCGGTGAGGTTGATGCCAGCCGGATAGATGCCTATGCTCTCACCGACGGTATACCATTTGGCAGTGGAGCGTGGCAGCATGCGGTACAAGTAACCTCCCTCGAGCTGCAGGCCGTGGTTGGTGGTATGCAGGCCCCAGATCCCCTCGGCCATACCCGGGTGCATGCGGCCGTCCTGCGGGTTGATGAAGGGCGTGTTGATGTCCTGCTTGCCGAAGATGAACCGTGTGCGGCCTCCGTTCCGGTGATAGTTCAATTGGAACACCTGCAGGAAGGCCACCTGGTTGTCGGTGGTGATGTTGGCCACATCGAAGAGCCCCACCTCATACCGGTTGGGCAGGCCGGTGAGCGGATCCAACTTGGTAAGGTCGATGCTCCACAGGTCGAACGTGAATGCCCCTGCCATGCGGAACTGGAAGTCCTTCCAGCGCTGAGAGGAGAACCCCAGGGATCCACCAAAAGCCTGGGCGTGGTAGTCGCTCAAGTCCCCCTGGTTCACGGTGCCCATTAGGTACATGCGGAAGCGCCCTTCCAACGTTCCGTTCCGCATCACTTCGTTCAAGGATGATCCCTTCCGCAGGCTGTCACTGCGTGGGATGTCAAGCTCACTTTGCTGGGCTGAGGACGTTCCCGCCAGCAAGTACAACGACAGCCCTAACCATGATCGACTGACGAACGTGTGATGGGTGCTGCGGCGACCCGTGCTCATTCCAATGCGCTTCTATCCTTCAGAAGCCCGCCTTGATATAGCTCCAACCCTCCTCCTGCCGCTCCACGATGTGGATGATGCCGGCTTTCACGAAGCCCGCTTCCGGAAGGACCTTGTTGCGGTCGAGGTCCCGCTCGCGAATGGTGTTCTCACAGGCGGTGAACACGATGCCCCTGGCGGCGAATTCCTTCACCTTCTTCTGCACGGTGCTGCGATCGCGCATGAGCAAATCCATCCCGGGACCGTGGCACACCACTTCGAGCTTCATGGTGGGTGCGGCCTCCAGCATGTTGCCGAACTGTTTCATCAGATTCTTGTGCACCAGGGTGTCGCCGCTCGTGAGCTGCATCACAATGTGGTGTTGACGGGGTTGCTCCTGTGCATGGGCGATGCTACCGCCCAGGATGGCGAGAAGAAGGATCCACGTTTTCATGGAGTGAAGGTCTTGAATTGGCAACGGCACGAACGTGACGTGTGTCACGATGCTCACCGGAACTCGTAGTCGTAGCCTTCCAGCTGGCTCAAAAGTGACTGCGGTGCATCGGTGGCGGTGATGCGGCCCTCCACCTTGGGCGCCACCGGGCTGAACTTGCCGAAGTATTCGCGCAGGATGGTGTGCATGGTGATCCCCGCCAGTCGCGGGTTGCGCACGTGCTCCAGGCGGCACAGCACATGGTCCGGGTCGCCCTCGCGCTCACAGGCCGCGATGGTGTAGTACTTCTCCAGGTCGATGGGCCTGCCGCCCACCTTGATCCAGATCACGCGCTTGCCCAGATCGTTGTGCATGGTGAAGTTGGCCGTCATGCCCTTGAAGCGGACCACCCAACCACCGAAGCGCTTGGCGGGGTCCTTCGCGAACACATTGTGCAACTCCTTCTCGAGCCAGTCCCAGATCTGCCGGCCGGTGGCCTCGCCATACTTGGTATCGCTGTCCACCGGGATCATGCTCCACAAGTGGTCGTTGGTGATGGGCGTGGGCGTCTTCCCGTCGGCCACAATGGGCGGGCAGAAGCGGAAGCCGTTGCTGATGGCGATGTCGGGCTTGAGTTTCCACATGAGCGCATCGGTGATGAGGTTGTCCATCGGGTTCTCGATCACGTAGTAGCGCACCAGCGTGTTCTTCGTGCTGCCCACCACTTTGCTCAAGTGCTCCTTGTATGGAGCGCTGACTTCATCCACCAGCGTGAGCATGCCCTTGTCCGCCGGGTATTTCTCGGGGTCCACATCGAGCAGGTCGTAGTGGCTGTCCTTCACGGCGCCGCCTTCCACTACCACATCCAATCGCGCCAGGAATGATCCAAAGGCGCCGGGTTCCACCACCTTGCTGTATCTGGCATCGATGGGTTTGCGCACACGTTCGTGGGTGTCAGCGCCGAGGATGAGGTCCGCGCCTTCGACCTCAGGCTTGTTGGCGAGGTCCACCTGCTGCGCCAGGCCCATGTGGGTCACCAGGAAGACCATGGCGCACTGCTCGTAATCGCGCAGGATGCGGATGTACTTAGCCACGTTCACCTCGGGTTTCGTGAACTTGATGCCGCAGCTGTAGGCGGGCGATTGGCGCTTGGGCGTGAGCGGGTCGTTGTAGCCGATGAAGCCGATCTTGATGCCGGCGATGATGCGGGTCCAATACGGCTGGAAGATCATCTCGCCCACGAGGTCGGCATGGGGGTCGGGCAGGGTTCCGCAGTACTCGGCCTGTTGCTCATGCCACATGTTGGCGCACACCTTGGCCGCGCGGTAGCCGCCGAGGTCCTTCAGCATGTTCTCCTTGCCATACACCACCTCCCAATTGCCGGGCAGGATCAGGTCGTAGCCGATGCTGTTCATGAGCGGCACGATGGCGCGGCCCTCGCTCTTGGCCGCCACACCACCGCCTTGGAAGCAGTCGCCGCCGTCGATCACCAGGGTGTTCACCGGATCTTCGTTGCGCAGTGTGTCGATCATGGTCTTTAGCACGCCGAAGCCGCCGCGCTTCTTGTACACCGGCTTGCCATCCTCCAGGAAGAACTCGTCGTGCGTGTGCAACTGCGCGTGGATGTCGCTGGTGAAGAGGATGGTGAACTTGTCCGCCTTGCCCGTGCGGATGGTCGTGCTGCGCAGAATCTCTTCGCGGCCTCGCGCATCGCCCAGCGCGCCCATGGCCACCGTGGGTCCGAGCGTCAGGCCCGCGCCCAACGCGCCAAGCGACTTCAATGCTTGCCGGCGGCTCACGCCATGGGCCTCTTCATCATGGTTGCCGCACGTGCAGCCTGGCGGGTGATGGATCTCGCTCATGGTTTTTTGTATTGCGCGGCAATTGGCCCAAAGGGGCCGAATTTGTGCTGTGTCTCGGGAAAGGTGTCCGTGAAAGGCCCGAAGGGATGGTCCACGGGTTTCAAGCGGATGTCGGGCCAGTCATTCGAAAGGTCAGCACCGGGATGCGTCTGTGCGTTCACGTAGGCGGCCACGTCCCATGCCTCTTCGTCGGAAAGCTGGGGGGCCTCATGCGTCACACCTTGCGGCATGTTGTTCTTCACATAGCCTGCGAACCGGCTGAGGCGATAGAGCCCAGCGCCACTGTTGTAGCTGAGCGGCCCCCATAAGGGCGGATACTGGTAGGTGAGACCATCGTCCTGCAGCAGGCCTTGACCATCCGCACCATGGCAGCTCACGCACTTCGCCTCGAAGACCGACCTGCCACGCTCCGGATCGGCAGGCCGGTCCATGAAAGGCAGTTCGGCGATGCCGCTACCCTTAGGTCGCTGTCCTCGGGCGATACCACTGCCGAGCCATTCCAGGTAGGCCAGGATGGCACGCATCTCGCGTCCGGTGCTATCGAGCGCGGTGCCGTTGAGGCTGCGCTCCACGCAATCGTTCACGCGCTTCGCCACGGTCTCTGTGGCGCCGCTGCGGGCGCGGAATTTCGGGTAGGTGCTCCACACGGCGCCGTAATTGTTGCCCCAGGGCTTGGTACCGGCATCCAGGTGACAGCTCTGGCAGTTGAGCGCATTGGTGTTCTGCATCACGGTGCCATGGGGGCCGATGTATCGTGAGGTGTTCACGACAAGTTCGCGCCCGTAGCGGACCAGTTCGCGCTGGTCCCTGTCCAGATGGATGAGCCGTGTGGTATCGGCACCCAACCACAGGCTGTCCGGCCCAAAGAGCGCGGCCTGCGGGGGTGTGGGCTCGAACCAACTGCGCGGCATCACCAGCTGTGCCACCACCACGATCAGGATCGCCCGAACGATGCGCCTGGACCAACGCATGTCATGGGCCATCGGCTGTCCTGTGCGCTCACGGATGAGCTGCAAGGCATCATCGACGACGTGCATCACCACGAGCACCAGCACGGTGGTGAGCACGATGAGGAGAGGGTTCAGCATGACCTGTATGGTTCGGTCACGTACTTCCGTGCATCCCGGTCAGTGCGGAAGTTTCTCGCGGAAGGCGCCGTAAACGTATGTGCCCAGCAAGGCGCTGAGAAAGGTGACGATGATGACCGAATAGCCCGCACCGATCTGTGCGAAGAGCGGGCCGGGGCATGCGCCGGTGATGGCCCAGCCCAGGCCGAAGATGAGCCCGCCAAACACTTGACCCTTGTTGAAGGTCTTTGCCGGAATGTGGATCTCTTCTCCATAGATGGTGCGCGCCTTCATTCTCCGGATGATCAGTACGCTGATCAAGCCGACCATCACCGCCGTGCCGATGACGCCATACATGTGGAAGCTCTCGAAGCGGAACATCTCCTGGATCCGGAACCAGCTCACGATCTCCGCCTTCACGAACACGATCCCGAAGAGGATACCCCAGGCGGCGTATTTGAAGTTGTACCACCACGGGTGATCGAGCGTGCTCTCATTCACGCAGATGGAATCCTGCTCGCGGGTTTGCAGATCGGCCATGGCCTCGGCCGAAGGTGCTTGATGGATCTCGTTCTGCATGGCTTAGAGCGTGAGGAGGTAGGGTAGTATCAACCAGGTCATGGCGATGCCACCGACCATGAACATCACGGTGGCCACCAGGCTGGGCCACTGAAGGCTGCTGAGGCCCATGATGGCGTGGCCACTGGTGCAGCCGCCCGCGTAGCGCGTACCAAAGCCCACCAGGAATCCGCCGATGACGAAGAAGACCAGGCCTCGCACCGTGAAGAGCTGCTCCCAGCTGAAGATCTCAGCAGGCGACAAATGGCTGGTGTCGGAGATGCCCTTGGTCGCCAGGTAGGCCTGCGTGGGTTCCGCCAGTGCAATGGGGTTGGGGTCGCTCAGGAAGGTGGCTGCCAGAAAGGCCCCCGCAGCGATGCCGCCCACGAAGAAGAGGTTCCATGCCTCCTTCCGCCAATCGTACTTGAAGAACTTGATGTCTCCGGGAATGCACGCGGCACAGAGGTGGCGCAGCGAGCTGCTGATGCCGAAGGTCTTGTTGCCCACGAGCAACAGGTAGGGTACGGTAAGACCGATGAGGGCCCCCGCCACGTACCAGGGCCAGGGTTGTTTGAGGGTCTCGAGCATGGTTGTCAGTTGATCGCGTTCACTTGTTCAGCGTACTCGGGCAGACGTAGTCCGTCACCTTCACATCGGTGTTGTTCTTGATGGCATTGAAGCCACCGGCAACGTCGATGATGTTGTGCCACCCGCGTGCTTTCAGCAGGCTGGCGGCGATCATGCTGCGGTAGCCACCGGCACAATGGATGTAGTTGGGCTCATCCTTGCTGAAGGCGGCCAGGTGCTGATTGATGTATTGAAGCGATGCATGCCAGGCGCCGTCCACGTGCTCGGCCTCGTACTCACCGTCCTTGCGCACATCCACCACGCGCAGCTTGCCGGCGTTGAAGCGCTTGGAGAATTCCTCGGCGCTGATGCTCTCGATGGAGTCCACTTCCTTGCCGCTCGCCTTCCACGCGGCCACACCGCCCTTTAGGAAACCCAGCACGTTGTCATAACCCACACGGGCCAGGCGTGTCACAACTTCATCTTCCATTCCCTCATCGGTCACAAGCAGCAACGGGTGTTTTACATCAGGCACCATGGCGCCCACCCAGGGGGCGAAGTCGCCCTTGATGCCGATGTTGATGCTGCGCGGCACGAAGGCGTCCTTGAAGGTCTGTGCGGGACGGGTATCGAGCACCAACGCACCTTCGGTCTCCGCGACGAGTTCGAACTGGTCGGGGGCGAGGGCGCGCAGTCCGCGTTCCTTCACGCGGTCCACGCTCTCGATCACGCCCTTGTTCATGGCCACGTTCTGCGGGAAGTAGGCGGGGGGCGGCAGCAGGCCATCGGTCACTTCCTTGATGAACTGTTCCTTGGTGGCGGCCTTCAGTGCGTAGTTGTTCTGCTTCTGGTTGCCCAGGGTGTCCCAGGTCTCCTTGCTCATGTTCTTGCCGCAGGCGCTGCCCGCGCCGTGCGCGGGATACACGATCACGTCATCGGGAAGGGGCATGATCTTGTTGTGCAGGCTGTCATAGAGGAAGCCCGCGAGGTCCTCCTGCGTGAGCGAACCCATTTTCTGCGCCAGATCGGGGCGGCCCACATCGCCGATGAAGAGCGTGTCGCCGCTGAAGATGGCGTTTGGCCTGCCGTTCTCATCCTTCAGGAGGTAGGTGGTGCTCTCCATGGTGTGGCCCGGGGTGTGCAAGACTGTGATGGTCACCTTGCCCACCTGCAGCACTTCACCATCCTTTGCGATGTGTGCCTCGAACTGCGGGTTGGCATTGGGCCCGTAAACGATGGGCGCGCCGGTCTTCCTGGACAGGTCCAGATGTCCGCTCACAAAGTCAGCGTGGAAATGTGTTTCCAGCACGTACTTGATCTTCGCGTTGCTTCTTTCCGCGCGTTCCAGGTAGGGCTTTGTTTCACGCAGCGGATCGATGATCGCGGCCTCGCCGTCACTCTCGATGTAATAGGCGCCCTGTGCCAGGCAGCCGGTGTAGATCTGTTCGATCTTCATGGTTGGGTGGGTTGGTTGGTCGGGGCGGCGAATTCGCCGCCCTTGCTGGGTTGCTAGGATAGTTCCGTGAGTTCCCGTCCGATGATGTACACGCCCATCACGAGCACGAACCATCCGAAGGCGGGTTTGAGCTTTTCGTTAGGAATGTGTTTGCTGAGCATGCTGCCGATAAGGATGCCGCAGATGGCAATGGCACTGAAGATACCGAGGAAGGCCCAGTCGATGGGCTCGTCACCTTTGAGATCACCGAGGAAACCGAGCAGGCTCTTCGCGGCAATGATGATGAGCGAGGTGCCCACAGCCTGCTTCATGGGCAGCCTGGCCAGGAGCACCAATGCAGGGATGATGAGGAAGCCACCACCCGCGCCCACGAGCCCGGTGATGGTGCCCACCACGAGGCCTTCAGCCAGGATCAGCGGGTAGTTGAATGTTGGGGGTTGAAGGTTGACCTGGGTGGATGGTCGGGTGTACCGTGGTTTGCGGATCATGCTGTAGGCGGCCGCCACCATCAGCAGAGCGAAGAAGATGAGCATGCCCAATGCCTTGGAGATGGCCGTGCCCCCAACAGCGAAAAGCGGATCGGGTAGCGCGGGTACGAGCCAGGCGCGTGTGGCATAGACGGCGATGATGCTTGGAATGCCGAACACGATCGCGGTGCGCCAGTGGATGTTGCCCAGGCGCATGTGGCTGCCACTGCCAATGAGGCTGGTGAGGCCCACGATGAAAAGTGAATAGGCCGTGGCCAGCACCGCATCCACCTGGAAGAGATAGACCAGGATGGGAACGGTGAGGATGCTGCCACCGCCGCCGATGAGGCCAAGCGACATGCCCATGAGGACGGCGCCGATGTAACCGAGGATCTCCATTGGCCTGCCGTGGTTCAGAGGTTGGGGCAGCAGTTCTCCAGGCAGTTCACGATCTTCATGAACTCCGGGCGCTTCATATGCCAGAAGGTGTATTTGCCCTCCCGCTCGAACTCCAGCAAGCCCTTGTCGCGCATAAGCGTGAGGTGTTGGCTGAGAATGGCCTGCTCGATGCCGAGCATTTCCTGCAGTTCACGGTTACAGAGCCGCTTGTGATGTCCAAGGGCGTCCAGTATGGCCAGACGTTGCGGATGTGCTGCTGCCCGAAGAAGTTCACTCGCCTTGGTCAGCTTTTCACTGCCCACGCGTTCATCCAAACTGGTCGTTGCCATGCACATGAACATTGAACAGGCGCAAAGATATAGCGATATCACTATTTGTCTATGTGATAAGCATCACGAATGCGACCGGCACCTCGGGACTGGCATCACAATGCACCGAGAATGGCGGCGCCGAAATGCTTCACCTGATAACGCCGCATGCCGGGCAGGGCAGCCAGGGCTTCAAGGTCGCCTGGCAGGGTGCGGGCAATGTCGGACAGCATCTGGTTGCTCGCCACAATGCCCATGCGCAGGTCCATATCGGTGGTGAGCTTATCACGCACCTGCTTCAGGCGTTTGAGGCGTTCCTCATAGTCATCATCGCGCTGCCAGCGTTTGGGTTGCTCCAACCGCGGCCACTGGTCCTTGGGCAATTGCTGTGCATGTTTCACAGCAGCCAGGATGGCTTTTCCGTACCGTTCAGCCACCCGCTCCCCAATGCCCTTGCGCGCGGCCAGGTCGGCCACGTTCGAAGGTGGCTCCAGGGCGATGCCGATCATGGCTTCATTGCCCAACACCATGAAGGGCGCCCGGTCCAACCGCTCGGCCACACCCTCCCTCCAGGCATGTACCGCCTTGAGAATGGCCAGCTGGGGCGGCTTCAAACGTTTGGCGCCCTTCAGACGAAGGAAACCGGGCTCATCATTCACGGCAATGTTGAATGGGGCATCGGTGAGCAATGCGAACTCCTCCACGGCCCAATCCCACCGGTCCTTCGCACGCAGCTTCTCCTTGAGGATGTCGCGGATCGCGATCAAATGGCTGGTGTCACCGGCTGCATAGGCCAGCATGTCGGGTGGCAGGGGGCGCTTGCTCCAGTCGGCCTTCTGGTACTTCTTGTCCACTTCAATGCCTTGGTACTTCCGAAGCAGGGATGCCAGGCCGATCTCCGGTTCGTTCAGCAGTTCCGCCGCCACCAGCGTGTCGAACACGTTCTCCACACGGATGCCATGGTCCTTCGCAAGGATGCGCAGGTCATAGTCGGCATCGTGGATCACCACCTCCATGCCGGGGTCTGCGAGCAGGGTGCGCAGCGATGTCAGGTCGGGTAAGGCCAGGGGATCAACCAGCAGGGTACGCTCCCGGGTGCTCAGTTGCACCAGGCAGACGCGCTCGCGGTAGCGATGAAAGCTGGATGCTTCCGTATCCAACGCCAATACAAGTTCCTTGGCCAGGCTTTGCGTGGCCTTGTGCAATGCCTCGGGCGAGGTGAGCAGGGAAAAGGCAGTGGCTGACATGGATGCGGCGGGGCCAAAGATGGGCAAGCCGGGCATCCGGCAGCCTTGCGGTCAGCGTATGGTGAATCTGATTGGGATCGCGTATGCCACCTTAACCGGCTGGCCGTCAAGGCGTCCAGGCTCCCAATTCGGCATGGCCATTACCACGCGTAAGGCCTCTTCATCCAGCAATGGCGATACGCTTTTCTTGATCTCCGCCCGCTGCACCGCGCCTTGCTGGTCCACCACGAATTGGACGAGCACCTGACCGGTCTCCCCGTTGCTTCTGGCTTTCTTGGGGTACCGCAGGTGCTCGCGCAGGTAAGCGAAGAGTTTTTCATCTCCTCCTGGGAAGCGAGGCATTTGCTCAAAGGGCATCCATTCCTGCTCACGCCCCAGGCTGTCCCGCCATGCACCACGCACCAACTCCCCGGCTTCATACAGGTCATCTCTCCGGGTCTGGCCGTTGGGCCACCAGGTCTGAAAGGTTCCGTTCCATTTTCCGTTCGCGAAGGTGGTGCGGCGGGCCTGCTGGCCATCCTTGTTCCACCAGCGCCACTCGCCTTCCATGGTGCCACCCTTACCCCTGCGGCGTCCTTCACGGATCAGGGTGCCATCCGTGAGGTATTCGCGGACCAACACGAGGGTGGTATCCGCATGATCGCGCTGGATCACCACATAGCGTTCCGCCCCGGCTGCGCTCCGGAGCGTGTCCTGTTCCTTGGAGAGATAAAGCGTGTCCTGCGCCGCGAGGGGCAGCAGTCCGGACATGCAGAAACCGGCTGAGACGAGGCTTAGATGTAGCGATCGCCCCATTCGGCAGTGGCATCGGACACGAATTGTCGGATGCGTTGCTCCTCCTGAAGCGGACAGATCAACAGGGCATCCGGGGTGCTTACCACGATGTGGTCTTCCAGGCCCTGCACCACCACCAGCCGTCCGTCCTGGGCATGCACCACATTCCTCCCGCTGCCGTAGATCCGCACCGGACCGCCGACGACCGCATTGCCTTCCGCATCCTTTTCCAGGTGGGTGTACAAGCTGCCCCAGGTGCCCAGGTCGCTCCAGCCGAAATCGCTGACCACCACGAAGACCCGGTCTGACTTCTCCAATATGCCGTAGTCGATGCTGATGCTCTCCACCCCGGCGTAGGTGCGTTCCACGAAGGCGGTCTCCCCGGGCGTACCATACACGGACCGCCCTTCGGCGAACTGTGCCGCCATGGTGGGCAGATGCCGGGTGAATGCCGTTTGGATGCTCTTGAGGCTCCAGATGAATATGCCGCTGTTCCAGAGGAAATCTCCGCTCTCCAGAAAGCGCCGGGCGGTCTCCAGGTCGGGCTTTTCGGTGAAGGTGCGCACCCGTTTCACCTTCGGGTGGTGCAGGGTCTCCTGCGTATCGAACTGGATGTAACCGTAGCCGGTGTCCGGCCGGTTGGGCATGATACCCAGGGTGACGAGCCCATCGCCGGCGGTGGCCTGTTCCAGGGCGAGCTGCAGCGTGCTGTGGAACTCGGCCACATCGGTCACGAGGTGATCGCTGGGGGCCACGATCACCAATGCATCCGGGTCCTGCCGGGCGATGCGTTCGTTGGCAAAGGCCACGCAGGGCGCGGTGTTGCGGCGCGATGGTTCGAGCACGAGCTGGTCTTCGTTCAGCTCCGGTAGTTGATGCATCACCAGGTCTGCGTACGCATGGCTGGTAACCACCAGGATCCGGTCCGGGCCGCACAGGGGAAGGAAGCGATCATAGGTCTGTTGCAGCAGCGTGCGGCCCAGCCCCAGGATGTCAAGGAACTGCTTGGGCCGCGCACTGCGGCTCATGGGCCAGAACCGGCTGCCGATGCCGCCGGCCATGATCACACAATAGGGTCGTTTACCGCTCATCATTCACGGAGTGGGGCCAGGTCAGGAGGCCTTGCGGGCGGGGGTGGGCAGGTTCACCTGCACTTCCGCCAGGGGGTCGATGAAATAGATGCGCCGGTCGTTGAGGCACCGGCATTTGAACCGCCGGCGGAGACGGGGTCCCTTCACGAATACGCGCTGGTTGAATCGGAAGAGGGTGTTCTCCCGCAGGTCTTCCAGGAAGGGCTTGGGATCCGGATCATAACGCCGGAGCACACGCATGAGGTCGTGGTCAGTGCAACTGGCTGCCGGGGCATCCTTCATGTGGTGCTCCAGCGCGTGCAATACGTCCCCGGGGAACACGGCCCGGCTCAGGAAGGGGCGCATCAGTCGGTGGTACTCAGCCTTCCAGGCCTGCCCATGCGGATTGGTCCAACGCCGTGTTTTCTGCACCGTGGTGTAGTGGGCGAACTCATGGATCAGCGTGACCAAGAAGGCGTATTTGTTCAGGTCCATGTTCACGCTCACCCGGTGGGGCAGGGTGCGTGTGGCAGCCCGATAGTCGCCGAGCTTGGTGGCCCGGGGCTTGGAGAGGCGCACCAGCACCGGGTTGCGCCGCAGCCAGGCCAGCACCACGGGCCATGCCGCAGCAGGAAGGTGCGCCCGCAGGCGAAGGATATCGTTCACAGGGGTCATGCGGCCATGGGCTTCAGCATTCCTTCCACACCGGTCCACCCCTCATGCTTCGGCCAGGTGAACGCATGCCGGCCATCCTGCCGGCTTTCCGTCCGGTTCCATTTCGGGCAGTCGCAGCCCTTTTTCTTCTTGCGGGCGGCCCCGTGCCGTGGTGCAGAGGTGCAGCCCAGGACCAGCAGCCCTGTGAGCGACCACGCCAGCAGCGGGAAAACCTTGGAAATACTGGGGAAAACGGACATGGGAGCGTCAAATGTAGGGATCGGACACCACCGGTGCATAGTCCCTCAAGAACTTCCCTGCGGTCCATGGCCGAAGGGCTATTTTTGGCCGCTGCCCGCATGACCATCCTCTACCATATCGGCCGGTATTTCGAGCTTTTGGGGTTGGTTTTCGGGCGTCCGGAACGGCTTGGCCTCTATTGGAAGCGCACCGTGGAGGAGATGGACCTCCTGGGAGTGAAGAGCCTGGGTATCGTGGCCCTCCTCTCGGCCTTCATGGGGGCGGTGATCACCATCCAGACCAAGACCAATATCGACAGCCCGCTGATCCAGGCCTGGGTGGTGGGCTTCGCCACGCGGCAGAGCACCATTCTGGAGTTCAGCCCCACGATCATCTCCCTGATCCTGGCCGGCAAGGTGGGCTCCAACATCGCGGCGGAGATCGGTTCCATGCGCGTGAAGGAGCAGATCGATGCCCTGGACATCATGGGCGTGAATTCCGCCGGCTACCTCATCCTGCCGAAGATCGTGGCCACCATGGCCATCAACCCCTTCCTGGTGATGATCAGCATGTTCCTGAGCATTTTCGGGGGTTGGCTGGCGGGCATGGAATCCGGGATCGTGGCCTCGGCCGATTTCATCCAGGGGATCCAGATGGGTTTCAAGCCCTACCACGTGGTCTATGCGCTCATCAAGACCGTGGTCTTCGCCTTCATCATCACCACGGTGAGCGCTTACCACGGCTACTACACCCGTGGCGGCACACGGGAGGTGGGCATCAGCAGCACACGCGCGGTGGTATACAGCAACGTGGTGATCCTGGTGACCAACCTGGTGCTGACCCAATTGCTGCTGATATGATCGAGGTACGCGGGCTGAGCAAGCGGTTCGGCAAGGTGCAGGTGCTCCAGGGCATCGATGCGGTATTTGTGCCGGGCAAGGTGAACCAGGTGATCGGGAAGAGCGGATCGGGAAAGAGCGTGCTGGCCAAGTGCATCGTGGGCCTGCACCGCCCCGAAGAGGGCGAGGTGCTGTATGAAGGCCGCTCGTTCCACGCCATGGACAAGGACGAGAAGCGCGAGATCCGCCAGCAGATCGGCATGCTGTTCCAGGGTTCAGCCTTGTTCGACAGCCAGACCGTGTTGGAGAACGTGATGTTCCCGTTGAAGATGTTCGGCACCATGCCGCGCAGCGAGATGGAGGACCGCGCGCACGTGTGCCTGAAAAGGGTGAACATCGTGGACAAGGACGGTCTATACCCGGCCGAGTTGAGCGGCGGCATGCAGAAGCGCGTGGGCATCGCGCGCGCCATTGCCATGAACCCGAAGTACCTGTTCTGCGACGAGCCCAATAGTGGTCTGGACCCGCAGACGAGCATTGTGATCGATGACCTGATCAAGGAGATCACCGATGAGTTCAACACCACCACCCTCGTGATCACGCACGACATGAACTCGGTGATGGAGACCGGTGAGAACATCCTCTTCATCCACCAGGGGCGCAAGTGGTGGCAGGGCGGGCGCGAGGACCTTTTCCATAGCGACAATGCCGAGCTGAACGCCTTCATCTTCGCAGGCGATCTGATGCGCACGGTGAAAAAGGCGAAGACCGGAAGCTGAACGCTCCCGGTCTTCGGTCCTGCGATCGCGATGCAGCTTATGGTCTAGCCAGGCTGATGCCACGCGTGATGCCGTCCACACGCACCGTGGCGCGGTAGAGGCCGGGGGACAACGGGGCCATGTCCAGGTCTTGCATGTACTGCCCGATGGCCAGCACGCCCAGATCGCGATGGAGCACCACGCGTCCAGCGGCATCGTGCAGCAGCAGCTCGGTCCGTCCACCTTGTGCCAGTTCGAAAACGACCGTTCCGGAACCATCCATCGGGTTCGGCCAGGCGGACAGCGTGGAAACCCCACCATGTTGTTCCTCCATGCCGATCACCCCGCCCAGGATGGCGCGCACCATGGGTGTGCGGGTCACATAGAAATTCTGGTCGGTGTTGGGGTAACGCAGTATGCTCACCTGGGGTACGCTGAAGCCGCTGGTACCCACAGCCACTTGTTCAGCACCCCCGAAGCAACCCACCATCACACAATAGGCTTCGCCCACCTGCAGCGGTAAGGCTGCTTGCAGCGGAAGCGTGATGAAGGAGGAACCACCCGTTGGGTTCAGGTCGCTCGCCTGCACCTCGTATTCCAGTGTTTCCACAAGCGGATCAAGGTTGCCATCGTACACAATGCCATAAATGAGCACGCCGTCATCCGTGTTCTCGTGCAGGGCCACCCGTATGCCTTCCAGCACGCTGCCGGCCTGCTGCACGTCGAAAAAGTTGCCCACTTCGAACTGCGCCCCTGGAAAATCGGGACCCTGTTGCTGGGTGCTTTGCAGCACACCATTGTCCTGTGCCCAGGTGAACTCGCTCACTTCAAAGCTGAGTTGCGCCGAACCATTCGCAAGGTCATCATCCACCTGGTCCTGCACCACTTCGAGGTTCACCGTGTAGGTGCCCAATGCGCCATTCGGGGTGAATCCGTCCACCGCTGCCAGTTGTTCCAGGCCCGGCGCGAGGTTGTAAGGGACGCTGGAGCCGCTGAAGCCCGCACCACTGGGAGGGGTTACGGTGGCGTTGAGCACGATGCCGGTCTGGGCCAGATAGCCTTTGTTCTTCACCACGGCATTCAACTGCATTTCGCGCAGCTGACCCACAGGGTAGATCGAATAGTCAATGTTGGCGAGGCCTGCATCCGCGAAGTTGAAGTTGGTGAGCCGGGGGTTCAGCAGGGCCATGTCGTTGGCGGCCAGTTCACGGATGGCCACGTTGTCGATCTGCCATCCGTAATCCCAGGAGCTCACATAACGGAAGCGCAGGCGCACGTTGGAGGGGTCGGCCGCCACCCAGGCGCTGATGTCCACGTCCATCAGCTCGGGGTTCGGGCGACCGTCACGGCCCACGCCGGCGTTGATCTCCACTTCGCTCCATGTGCTGCCACCATCCGTGCTTACACCCACATAGCAACTTTCCGCCTGCCATTCCTGGAAGTACTGCTCGAACTCCACCTTCAGGAAGGCTGGTGCTCCGCTGAGGTCGATCACCGGGCTGATCAGTGAGGCATTCGTGGTCAGTCCCACACCGAGGTAGTCATCATCCACCATCATCCAACCGGCCGGGGTGCTGCTGTTCAGCACGGGCACAGGGTAGGTGCTGGTGGTGGGCCCGGGGCCCGCGCTGGTCCATGCCCAGGCCACGCCGCTCACGGTATTCACGGTCCAGGCGCCGATGCCGGCATCAAAATCCTCGAAATAGTAGTCCGTTGCCTTGGCCGCGCCATGGGTGCCCTTGGTGGTCACCACGGCAGCGTCATGGCGTCCGTACGGATGCGGTGGCAGACTTCCTGGTGATTGCGCGATCGCAAGGGCTGGAAGTAAGGCGGACAAGAGGGTGGCGAGTCTGTTCAAGCTGTACAAGTGCTTCATGGGTGCAACAGGGGTTTGCTTCAGGGGTCAGTGAACGACGAAAAGGCGTTGGGTCTGGCGCGTGTCACCCGCGAGACAGGAGATCAGGTACGCACCGGCCGGCCAGTTGGAAGTGTTGAGCATGATGCGTGAGGTACCGGGCTGAACATTCATCGGGCCGGAGTGCCACACTTGGCGGCCTTGTGCATCCTGCGCCACCAGCTCGATCGCCCCCGGGATCATGTCATGGAGAATGATGGTGGCTTGTTCGTTCGCGGGCACGGGCATCAGGCTCATTCCCTGCGCACCCGTGTTCGTAAGCTCGCGTTCACCCACGGCCGGGTTCATGTTCATGCGTACCATGGGGGTGGAGGTCACATAGAACCAGGTGGCCACGGGTACGTCATAGATCAACGAGGTCTGCGGCAGGCTGGTGCCGCTCACGCCCATGAACAGATCGCTGGCACCACCGAAATGGTTCACCATTGCCAGGTAGTCTGAACCGGCGAGCAAGGTGGGTCGGTCGGCCACCGCGAACGGCAGCGTAACGAAGGTTGATCCGCCGTTCGCATTGAGGTCTGATGCCTGGACCTCATACTCCTGTGTGGTGGCGATGGGATCGCGGTTCGCATCGTAGAGCGTGCCGGTGATCAGCACCCCCTCCGGGGTCGTGTTATGGATGGCCACATCAATGCCATAGAGCACATCTCCGCCGTTCACGATATGGAACCAGTTGCCCAAGTCGTACGCATCACCTTCATTGCTGTACCGCCCATTCACCACGCCACGGTCGCGTGCGAAGACATACTGGCTGATGGCGTAGGACTTGGAAAGCACGTTATCGCTGGGGTCATCGTCGGGGTCATCCGCAGTGAGCGTGAACTCCACTGTGTAGTTCCCGGTGCTGGCGGCAGGTGTCCAGGGCGTGGGGTAGATGCTGTCCTGACCGAATACCGGCAGGGTGGCGAGGTTGCCGGTTGAAGTGTGCACCACGGTGCTCGAAGCATTGCTCACCGCTGCGGTCAATTGAACGCCGGTCTGTGCTTCAAAACCCTCGTTGGTGAAGCGGCCCTTGAAGGTGAGTGGGCGCAATTGCGAGGTGGGATACACGCTGTATTCCAGCGCGCCGAAGTCGGGAGCGGTATCCCAGAACCATTCGCTGTAGTTCACCTCGGCCAGGCGCATGTCATCGGCCGGTGCATCGGTGATCCGGATGTCGTCGATCATCCAGTAGTACACCCGTGCGTTCCATCCAATTCGGATGTACACGGTGGGCTGGCCGCCGGCCACCGAACTGACGTTCAAGCGGACCGTTTGCGCATTGGGTGAGGCGGCATTGGGCTGCACGGTGCCGCGCACGTTCCAAGTGGTCCAGTTCACGCTGTCATTGCTCACGGACACGTCCAGCGTAGGGGTGTTGTTGTAGCGGAAGAACTGCTCGAACTCGAGGCGCACATGCGGGTGTGCGCTCATGTCGATGGCGCTGGTGGTGAAGTGACTGCTGAGGTATTGGTAGGTGGTGCCACTGGGCTGCCCATATGTGACGTTGTTGGCCGAATCGGGGTCGCAGATCAGGAAGCCGTTGGCGCCTGTGGTGCTGGCGATGGCCGTGCCACCTGCCGTGCCGCTGTTGCCATTGAAAAAGCCCCAGCTGCCGTCGGTGGACCAAACCCAGGGGCAGATGCCCGAGAGGTCCTGTCTGGTCCAGCCGGCAGGGAAGCCGCTTCCAAAATCCTCGGACCACAGCACCGCCCGGTCTCCACTGCCGGTCGTTCCCAAATTCAGCAGTTCACTTTGTTGAAATGGACTCTCCGCAGGCGTGTGGGGGGGCACAGCAGGCTGGCCCGATTGTGCGTTCAGGAACTGTGTGCTGGAGAGAAGTAGGATGGCGTACAGTTGTTTCATGGTCGATGTTTTCGGTGCTTGGCGTGACAATATAAAAAGCAAGGACCCCCGGGCAAGGCCCGGGGGTCCATTGGTTCAAAGCGGTACGGTCCGCGATCAGCGTACCACCGTCATGCGCTTGGTCAACTGCACGTCACCAGCGGTAAGGGTGTAGAAGTACATCCCTTCGTTCAGGTGCTGGGTGTCCAGTTGAATGCGGAACTGGCCTGCAGGCTTCGAGCCTTCGTTGCGCTCCATGATCAACTTGCCGCTCACATCAAAGAGGCGGAAGGTGACCTGCGCGGCGCTTTCCAGGCTGTAAGGCACCACGGTGCTGCCATTGCTGGGGTTGGGGAAGTTCTGGCCCAGGCCCACGCCGTTCACCACATCACGCTCCTCGATGCCCACGGTGGGGTCGAAGGTCATGCGCACCATGGGGGTGGCGGTGAGGAAGAACCATGTGTCGGTGGGGGTGTCGTAGATCAGTGAAGCGGTGCGCTCGCTGGTGCCGCTCACGGCCACACGCACGTTGTCCGCACCACCGAAGTGTTTCAGGCACACGAAGTAGTCCTCGCCCCCGTTCAGGAATTGCGGGGTGGAGAAGGGCAGGGTGATGAACTTGTTCTGGCCGGTGGCATTCAAGTCCGCAGCGACGATGGTCTTCTCCTGCGTCTCTTCGATCAAGTCCAGGTTCACATCGAGCAGTTCAGCGCTGATCACCGTGCCTGCCACGGAGCCGTTGGCTACGGCCACGCGGATGGCAGTGAGCTCGGTGCTGGTCACGATGTGGAAATGGTTGCCGATGCGGTAGGCTGCGCCCGCATTGTCATCGAAACCGCTGGTGCTGTTGTTGTCCAGCGCGTACTGGTACTGGTCCACCATGAAGGAACGGCTGGCGGTATTGTCAGCAGGGTTCTCATCGGCGTCATCGGAGCTCAGCACGTAATTCACCGTGTAGGTGGAGGAAACAGCAGGGGGCGTGAAGGTGGCGTACAGGCTGTCCTTGGCGGCGGCTGAAATGAGGGCCCGAGTGTCCGTTGCGCTGAAGACGGAGGTGCCACCCGTGTTGGTCACATCAAAAGCCAGTTCCACGTTGGTCTGGTCCAAGCGGCCATCGTTGATCACATTGGCCTTCAGGGTGAGCGGGCGCAACTGTGAGTAAGGGTACATGCCGTATTCGATGGTGCTGTAGTCCACAGAGGTGGCGAAGAACCACTCGTCGTAGAAGGCATTCTGGATCACCATGTCGTAATCGGGGCTTTCCACGAGGCGTACATCGTCCACCTGCCAGAAGTAGTGGGTCATGTTGCCGCTGGCAGTGCCATCGTGGGCAAAGCGGAAGCGCACGTTGGCAGGGTTGGCCTGGATGGCCGCACCCAGGTTCACGCGGCGCGTCTGCGTGGGGGAGATCTGGTTCACCGAGATGCCATCATCCACGATCACGCGGGTCGGCCAGGTGGCACCACCGTCCGTGCTCACATCCACGAAGTGACCGGGGTTGGCACTGCAGCACCACCGCAGGCGCTGTTCGAAGATCAGGTGCACGTAGGGCGTGGCGCTCAGATCAAGCACGGGGCTGATGAGCCAGCCGTCACGGATCGCACAGCTGCTGGTGGCCACACAGCCATCGTTGCTCAGGTTGCTGTCGAAGATCATGAAGCCGTTGGAGACCGTGGTGCTCTGGATCTTCTCGGTGGCGGGGTTGCTGAAGTCGCCGTTGGGGCCATCCAGGTCCAGAAGCCACAGGGCGCCGTCAGGTCCGGCGGTGCTCCAGGCGCCTACACCGTTGTTCCCGGCAAGGCCGTTGGCGAAGTCCTCGCTGAAGACCGTTGCACCGTCCTTGGCCTGGCCAGCGGGCTCCTTATCCATGGCCAGCGGTTTCGGGGCGATGCCCATGCTGTGTTTGCGTGGCGCCAGCGATGTGCGCTGGGCCAAGGCGCTGCCCGTGATCAACAGCAGGCAGGCCAGAGAGTAAACTCGATTCATCTGTACTAATTGGTTGGGTTGTTCTTTTTCAGGGGCCGTGAAGGTAGGCGATCGAAGGATCGCTTTCGATGCGCTTACCGGGGATAGGACGTTAGAGCTGGGGCCATATGCTGCCTTGCGTTCTGCACGGACCAGCTTGTTCTAGCAAGGTCAAAAAGGAACAGCCTCCCATTGGGAGGCTGTTCCTTTTTAAAGTAAACGCTTGTCTATCAGCGGGTAACCACCATGCGGCGGGTCAGCTGATCACGGCCTGCGGTAAGGGTGTAGCTATACACGCCCGGGGCCAGGTGAGCGGCGTTGAAGTCGATCAGGTGCTTGCCAGCGCCTTTGGTGCCGTAGTCCGCACTGAACACCACTTTTCCACTGATGTCCAGCACGTTGAAGGTGACCAGACGGGCATCGCTCAATTCGTACTGGATGCTGGTGTTGCCATTGAAGGGGTTCGGCATGTTGGGGCCGAGGGTCACACCATTGCGGCTCAGGTCCTCGATGCCCACGGCATTACCCAGGAAGAGGCGCACCATGGCCGTGCCCAGCACGTAGTACCACTGGCCATCGTCGTAGTCGAAGAAGAACACGGTCTGCGCAGGGGGCGTTCCGCTGGAGCCCACGCGTACCGCTCCACCACCGAAATGGTTCAGCGCGGCCACGTATTCATCCTGAGCGTTCAGGGGGAAAGGAGAGGTGAAGGGGATGTAGGTGAAGTTGCCCTGCCCCACGGTGTTGTAGTCAGAGGTCTGCACTTCATAGTCGTTCGATTCCGCCACCACGTCAAGGTTCGCGTCGAGAAGCTCACCGTGCACCACCAAGCCTTCGCCGGCTGCACCGAACGCTACACCCACACCGTAGGCCACGCTGCCGGATTGCATGATCTCCATGAGCGGGCCGATCTTGTAACCGTTGTTCTGATTGCCGAAGAAGGAACCGGCAGCACCATTGTCACGGGCCATAACGTTGGAGCCCTGGGCCAGGGAAGGACCGGAGTACTCAAAGGTCTTGGTGCCGTCATTGTCGGCCGGATTGTCATCCGTGGCGTCGGCGCTCAGGGTGGCGTTGATCACCAAGGTGCCCACCGTGCTCGGGGTCCAGGGGGTGTTGATCACGATCGTATCGCTGGCACCTTGAGCAAGGTTTGCAAGCGGGCTGCTGGTGAAAGGCGAGCCGGCAACAGGCGTACCGTTCAAGGTCACGGCAGCGCTCACGGTCACATTGGTCTGTGCCACGCCACCATTGTTCGCCACCGCCACCGCAATGCGCAGGTTCTCCGCTTGGGAGAGGGGCATGAAGCTGTACTCGAACGAACGGATCACAGGGTCCAGGTTGTCCTGTGTCACATCTTCGCTGAACACCTGGGTAAGCGTCAGGTTGTTGGGCAGGATCGGCGCCACGCACACATCGTCGATGGCCATGCCGGTGGCCCAGTTGCCACCACCACCATCGCTCCAGGAGAAGCGGATGCGCACATCGGCTTCGCCGTCGAAGGCGCTGAGGTCCACCACGCGGATCTGCCAGGCACTGCTGGCCGGGATGGTGAACACATCGGTGAACGGACCACCGCTCACGCTTACCTGAAGCTTGCTGGGGCCACCACCGAAGAGCTGGTCATTGAAAACGCGGAAACCCACGGACATGGCGCTCAGGCCGGTGAAATCCAAAGAAGGGGTCACCAGGCCCACATCGACCATGTCGCAATTGCAGGGGGTGCCGTCATCGTTGGCGTAGATGGACTTGTTGCCCGAGGGGATGTCAGGAACCGGGAAGTAGCCTCCGTTGTTGGCTTGTGCGCCGGTGCCAATGGCCCATGCGTTCACAAAGGTGCCCGCACCCACACCGGTGGAGCTCTGTTGTTCCACTTGTGGGCCAATGTCCCAGCCGGCGGTGACCAGGTTGGGTACAGTCACGGATTCAAAGTCCTCTTCAAGTATGCAGATCCCGCCGCCCTTCATGTAGTCGGACGGTTTGGTCTGGACCTTGTCGTTCAATTGCTTCGGTGCCAAGCCTTTCGGCAGGGAGGGCAGGCCAGCACGCTGGGCCATGGCTCCACCTGCGATCAAGCTCAGACCAACAAAGGCGTACACCTTTTTCATGGTTGGGTCGGTTAAATGAGCGTTAGGGTAAGGGCTCAAATATAGACCGCCCGGTGATGGATCGTTCATCCGGCGACGAAACGTTGGAGCACCGGGATGGAACCGTCCGGGTGGGCCACGAAATGAGCGAGCCCCGCACGCGGGGCTCGCTCCACTTTTCCTGCGAAGCCGGTCCTCAGGGCATGCGCACCAAACGCGTGGAAGTGCGTTGTTCACCCACCTGCAGGGTGAAGAGATAGGTTCCTGGGGCCAGGGAACCGCCATCAATGCTGACCGACCCCCTGCCCGCCGCCTGCAAACCCTTGTCACCGGAGGCGACCAAGCGGCCACCTGCATCACGCAGGTCCCAGCGCAGGGGACTGGACCGTTCCAATGTGTAGTGCACCACCGTTCCAGCGTCGAACAAGCTGGGTTGTGCCACCAGTCGGAACGGATAGGCATCCGTCTCATTCACGCGTGCCGTGGCATCGAAGTTCATACGTACCATGGGTGTGGTGCGCACGAAGAACCAGGTGTTCACCGGGCCGTCGAAGATCAATGAGGTCTGTTGATAGCTCTGTCCGCTCATGCCGACGAACACATCGTCCGTGCCACCAAAATGGCGCACGGCCACGAAATAGTCTTTGTTGGCGTCAAGTATCACCGGATCGATCAAGGGCACGGTGATGAAGATGCCTTCTCCGAAGCCGCAGAGGTCCGACGTTTGGATCTCGTATTCGTCCGAGGACATCAAGGGGTCCCTGTTCTCGTCCAGCAGTTCCACGGTTATGATGGCTCCGGGGTCCGATCGTTCACTGATGGCCACATCGATCGCATACACGGTAGCCGCCTGCGTGGTGTGGTACCAGTTGCCCAGCATGAAAGCTCCACCTTCATTGTCCAGGTCTTGTGACATGGACGCGCGATCGCGAGCGAAGAGGTGCGGATCCAGATCGAACAGGTCACTCAGCACATTGTCATCCGGGGCATCGTCCACGGCGTCCTGTAGCATCGTGTAGGTGAGCAGGTAGGTGCCGATCACGTCGGGAGGGGTGTACGAGGTGATGTACAGGCTGTCCTTCTGGCCCGGGGCCAGTGTGATGGATGGGCTCACCAAGGTGACATCGTTGGCACCGGGGCCATCCACTTCCACCTGCAGCCGGACGTTGGTCTGTGCCGTGGAGCCGTTGTTCACCACACGGCCACGGAAGTTCAAGGGGCGTGTCTGGCCAGCGCGGTAAACGGTGTAGGGCAGCCGCCTGAAGTCGGATTCCGTCAGGTCCCATGCGGAGTGGGTCACATCCAACAGATGCAGATCGTTCGGCAATGCGGCGAGCAGTGCGATGTCATCCACCTGCCAGGAGTAGGTGAAGCCTTGTGAGCTCAGCCACCGTAGCCTTATGCGGACGTCCGATGAACCCATGGTGAGCGCACTGCTGATGTTGAGGATGATGACCTGTGCTTCGGGCGCTCCTGGCGTACTTGCATTTCCGGGAATGTCCTGGTTCACCGGGAACGCGGTCCAGTTAAGGCCGCCGTTCCCGCTTACCTCCACCACCGTCTGGTCCCCGTTCAATTGCCGGAAGCTTTGCTCGAAGCGAAGCAGCATGTGGGCATGGGTATCCAGGCCCAGGATCGGTGGCGAGCTCAGGGTGGTGTTCTCCATCACTCCGGGTGTACCTTCCAAGTCGCTGTCGGCCACCACCCATGAACCACCTGGAAAGCCAGTGGTGGACTCCAGCGGCCCAGGGGTGAAGCCCCCGGTGTTCCCCGTGCTGGTCAATGCCCAGCTCACTGGTCCGCTAAGCGTTTGCACCACCCAGGAACCGAGGCCTGCTTCGAAGTCCTCGCTCCAGAGCACGGTCCATGCGGCTCGCGCCTGCAGGTCTTCAAGCCGGCCTGTCGTCGGGCCCTCCGTCCAGACAAAGGGTTGTTTCTCCGGACCGCGTGGGTGCAGGTCGAGTCCGGGTTGTGCGTGGGCGTTCAGCGTGATGAGCCCAAGGAGAAGAAGTAGGGAGCGTGCCATGTGCGTGGGTTCTTTTCGTCCGTTTTCGCGCAGCATCCGGAGCTGGATGATGCACTTGCATGGCCGAAGTAACCCGCGCTGAAAGCCTTGCTGGTAGCGGTTTGTGACGCGTGGCGCACAGGCTGGTGAACCGTTGTCGCCGGTGCAGAAGGGCACAAGCTACACGGCCGCTGCATCCATATGCAGCGGCCGTGTGTTCGATCGTGTAAGTGGTGACAGCCCGTGTATGGCTCAGTTCACCGGCTCGGTCATGTACTCCTCAATTGGCGGGCACACGCACACCAGGTTGCGGTCACCGTAGGCGTTGTCCACACGGCTTACACTGGTCCAGAATTTCCGTTCGCGCAAGCCGCTCACAGGGAAGGCCGCCTTCTCGCGGCCGTAACTGTGGCCCCAATGATCGGCCGTGAGCTCCGCTGGTGTGTGCGGAGCCATCTTCAGCACGTTGTCCGCCTTGTCGGCCTGCCCGTTCTCGATCTCCGCGATCTCCCTGCGGATGGCGATCATCGCATCGCAGAAGCGATCAAGCTCCGAGCGGCTCTCGCTTTCGGTGGGCTCCACCATCAAGGTGCCGGCCACGGGAAAGCTCACCGTGGGCGCGTGGAAGCCGTAGTCCATCAATCGCTTGGCGATGTCCTCCACCTCCACTCCAGCCGTCCGCTTGAACTCGCGGCAATCCAGGATCATCTCATGGGCCACCGTGCCGTTGGCGCCGGTGTACAGGATGGGGTAGTGCTCCTGCAGGCGCGCCTTGATGTAGTTGGCATTGAGGATCGCCAATTTGGTGGCCTGCGTGAGGCCCCGCCCACCGAGCATGTTGATGTAGCCATAGCTGATGAGCAGGATGAGCGCGCTGCCCCAGGGTGCGCTGCTCACCGCATGCACGGCCTGGTCGCCGCCGGTGCGCACCAGTGGATGGCCTGGCAGGAAGGGCTTGAGCTTGTCGTTCACACAAATGGGGCCCATGCCGGGGCCGCCGCCGCCGTGCGGGATGGCGAATGTCTTGTGCAGGTTCAGGTGGCACACGTCCGCGCCGATCTCACCCGGGCTGGTCAGTCCCACCTGCGCGTTCATGTTGGCGCCATCCATGTACACCAGCCCGCCGTTCGCATGAATGGTGGCGGTGATCTCCTTGATGGTCTCCTCATACACGCCATGCGTGCTGGGGTAGGTCACCATCAAGCAGGAGAGCCTGTCCTTGTATTGCTCCGCCTTCGCCTTCAGGTCGGCCACATCCACACAGCCTTCAGCATCGCTCTTCACCACCACCACCTCCATGCCGGCCATCACGGCGCTGGCCGGGTTGGTGCCGTGCGCGCTGCTCGGGATCAATGCGATCGACCGGTGTTTGTCGCCGCGCGCCTCGTGGTATGCGCGGATCACCAGCAGGCCGGCGTATTCACCCTGTGCGCCGCTGTTGGGCTGCAAGCTGGTGGCTGTGAAGCCGGTGATCGTCGCCAGATCGGCGGACAGCCGGTTGAAGAGTTCCTGGTAGCCCCTGGTCTGTTCCACGGGCACGAAGGGATGAATGCCGGCCCACTCCGGCCAGGAGAGCGGCATCAGGGTGCTGGCGGCGTTCAGCTTCATGGTGCACGAGCCCAGCGGGATCATGCCGTGCGTCAGCGAGAAGTCCTTGTTCTCCAAATGCTTCACGTACCGCATCAACTCGGTCTCCGTGTGGTGCGTGTTGAAGACCGGGTGGGAAAGGAGTTCACCGGTGCGTTGCAATGTGGAAGGCACCGCCATGGGGGCACCATTGCTCGCGGTGATGGGTGCGGCCTTTTTGCCGCATGCTTCCGCAAGGGCCGCGAGTACATCGTTCACATCTTGCTCACGCACCGTCTCGTCGAAGCTGACGGAAACGGTTCCCGCAGCATAGCGCAGGTTGATGCCGCGCGCCTCGGTGGCCTTGCGCAGACCCTCCTCCTGAACGCCAGCGGGCATCTTGAAGGTAACGGTGTCGAAGTAGCTGCTGTTCACCAGCGTGTAGCCCAGGGCCTGCGCGCCTTCACTGAGCTTGCGCGTGAGGCCGTGCACACGCTTGGCGATGCGCCGCAAGCCGTCCGGCCCATGGTACACAGCGTACATGCCAGCCATTACAGCCAGAAGTGCCTGCGCCGTGCAGATGTTGCTCGTGGCCTTGTCGCGCCGGATGTGCTGTTCGCGTGTTTGCAATGCCATGCGCAATGCGCGCTGGCCGCGGCGGTCCTGGCTTACGCCGATGATGCGACCGGGGATGAGCCGCTTGAACTCCTCGGTGGTGGCGAAGAAGCCGGCATGCGGACCTCCATAGCCCATGGGCACACCGAAGCGTTGGCTGTTGCCCACGCACACATCGGCACCCCACTCACCTGGCGGGCTCAGCAACACCAGTGCGAGCAGATCGCTGCACACGGCCACCCGAATGCCGGCGGCTTTTGCTTTTGTCACGTTGGCCTTCCAGTCGTTCACCTCGCCGGTGATGGAGGGGTACTGCAGGATCATGCCGAAGAATCCGGAGTCCGGGGTGAAGGAAGCGGCGTCGCCCACCACGACCTCCACGCCAACGGGCACCGCCCGCGTGCGCAGCACATCCACGTTCTGCGGATAGAGCCCGCGGTCCACGAAGAACTTGTTGGCGGCCTGTTGCTCGCGGCTCCGGGCATGGTAGAGCATCAACATGGCTTCGGCGGCGCCGGTGGCCTCGTCCAGCAGGCTGGCATTCGCGATGGGCAGCGCGGTGAGCTCGCTCACCATGGTCTGGAAATTCAGAAGGGCCTCCAAACGGCCCTGTGCGATCTCCGCCTGGTAGGGGGTGTAGGCGGTGTACCATCCCGGGTTCTCGAACACATTGCGTTGGATGGCCGGTGGCACGATGGTGCCATGAAAGCCCAGGCCGAGGTAGCTGCGGTACACCTTGTTCTTCGCGCCCAGGGCGCGCATATGGTCCAGATGTTCACGCTCGGTAAGGGGCTCGCTCAGCACCAGTGGTTTGCTGCGGATGCCGCTGGGCACGGTGCGTTCGATGAGGTTGTCCAGGCTGGGCGATCCGATGGCGCGGAGCATGGCTTCGATCTCCGATGCATTGGGACCATTGTGGCGCTCTAAGTAGCTGACGGGTTCCATGGGGTGGGGTTTGCCGAAAGGCCCGCAAAGATACAGGGCGTGATCCGGCCGTTATGGGGACAGGAACAACCAAGGCCTTGGCACGGTTCCAAGGCTCCGCGCTACTTTGGCGCGCCATGTCCGGCCGGCTCCTGCTTCCATTCCTTTTGCTGCCCATGCTGGCCGCTGCGCAGGACCGCATCCTGCTCATGAGCGGACATGTGGTGGACTGCCGCCTGCTGGGAGCGAGCACCCTGGAGATCCGCTATGAGATACAGCGCAAGGACAAGCTGCTCACGCGCACGGAGCCCACGGAGAACGTCTTCAGCACGCGGGACAGCCTGGGCCGTGAAAAGGTGTGGTACTTCCAGGATACGCTCTTCGGCAACTACTTCACCGTGGACCAGATGCGCTGGTTCATCAAGGGGGAGCAGGACGCGCGCGATGGGTACCGGCCGATCGTCCCCATGATCGGCGGCTTCGTGGTGGGGGCAGGCCTGGTGATGGCCCTGGACCTGGAGATCATGGCCATTCCCATCCCCATGGTCTACGCAGGGATCATGGCCCTGCCCCGTGTGCATGTCACGCGCGGCTCCATCCGCGACCCGCTGATGGAAGGTGACCCCTACTACGCAGCGGGCTATGCCCAGGTGGGCCGCACCAAACGCGTGGTGAAGACCCTCATCAGTTCCGCAGTGGGCACGGCGGTGGGTCTTGCCGTGCGCCAGCTGATCATCAATCCGAACAACCCGGATACCTACTGAAGCGCCGGGGTGGGGACAGGCCGGTCCGATGCCATCCGTCATTTCCTTTCGCGAGCAGGCGGCTACTTTCGCCCTGTCCATGAACACTTTCCTGAATACGCTTGAATTCGCCCTTGCGCAGGATGCCGCCGATCCGCTGCGCGCTTTCCGCGAGGAGTTCCTCTTCCCACAGTACAGCGGCCGGCCGGTCATCTACCTGTGCGGCAATTCGCTGGGCTTGCAGCCCAAGGGTGCTTCGGCGGCACTGAAGCAGGAGCTTGATGATTGGGCCACCTATGGTGTTGAGGGCCACCTGAAGGCGAAGCACCCCTGGTACAGCTACCATGAGGAGCTGGCCGGCTGCACGGCGCGACTGGTCGGTGGGAAGGAGAGTGAGGTGGTGGTGATGAACCAACTCACCAGCAACCTGCATTTCCTGATGGTGAGTTTCTACCGGCCTTCCGGAAAGCGCAGGAAGATCCTCACCGAGCAACGCCCTTTCCCCAGCGACACGTATGCGTTCGCCTCACAGATCGCCTTCCATGGCGGCGCGCCGGACAATGACCTGGTCGAAATGCGGCCGCGCGCTGGGGAGTACACGCTACGCACCGAGGACATCCTGACGTGCATCAGCGAACTGGGCGATGAACTGGCGCTGGTCTGCTTTGGCGGGGTCAACTTCTACACTGGCCAGGCCTTCGACATGGCCTCCATTGCCAGGGCCGCACAGGGTGTGGGGGCCCATGCGGGCTTCGACCTTGCACATGCAGCGGGCAACCTGCACCTTAAGCTGCACGAATGGAACGTGGACTTCGCCTGCTGGTGCAGCTACAAGTACCTTAACAGCGGCCCGGGCAGTGTGGCGGGAGCTTTCGTTCACGAACGGCACCATGGCAAGGGCCTGCCCCTGTTCGCCGGCTGGTGGGGTCACGATAAACACGAGCGGTTCAAGATGGAACGCACCTTCAAGCCCATGCCCACCGCTGAGGCCTGGCAGGTGAGCAACGCACCTGTGTTCAGCATGGCGGTGCACCGCACGGCACTGGAGCAGTTCGATCGCGCGGGTATCGCGGCCCTGCGCGCCAAGAGCGAACAACTCACCGGCTACCTCGAGTTCGTCATCGGTGAAGTGGCGAAGGAGTCGGGTGCGAAGCTGGAGATCATCACCCCGGCGGATCCCGCTCAGCGCGGATGCCAGTTGAGCATCGTGGCGCACGGCAAAGGCAAGGACCTCTTCCATGCGATAAGTGCGAAGGGGGTGGTGGCCGATTGGCGTGAGCCCAATGTGATCCGGGTGGCGCCCGTGCCGCTGTACAATTCGTTCGAGGATGTGTACCGCTTCGGTGTGGAGCTCATATCGGTACTGTCATGAAGAACATCACGATCGTGGGCGGCGGATTGGTGGGCAGCCTGCTCGCCGTTTTCCTCGCCAAGCGCGGCCACCGGGTGAACGTGTTCGAGCGCCGGCCCGACCCGCGGAAGACCAATGTGTACGCCGGCCGCAGCATCAACCTGGTGGTGAGCCACCGCGGATGGACCGCACTGAAGGCTGCGGGTGTGCATGAGGCCGTGGAACGCATCGTGGTGCCTGTACGTGCACGCATGACGCATGACCGGGACGGCAGGCTCACGCGACTTCCCTACAGCATCGATGAGCGGCCCATCCACAGCGTATCGCGCGGTGAGCTCAACAAGGTGATGCTCACCGAGGCGGAGAAGTTCCCCGGCGTGAAACTCCATTTCGAGCACCGCTGCACGGGTGTGCATCTGGACACCGGTACCTGCACCTTCGTGAACGAGGCGTCCGGCGAGGCCAGCGCGGTGCCAGCCGATGTGGTCTTCGGAAGCGATGGGGCGCCCAGCGCCGTTCGCCAGGAAATGATGAAGCTGCGTTTCAACTTCAGCCAGAGCTTCATCGAGCACGACTACAAGGAGATCGCCTTCCCCAGCAAGGCCGATGGCACGCCACAGATGGACCCGCACTGCCTGCACATCTGGCCGCGCCGCTACTTCATGATGATGGGCCTCGCCAACCAGGACGGTGGTTTCACGGGCACGCTCTTCATGCCGCATGAGGGGGAGTTCTCCTTCGGCCGCATCACGGATGAGAAGGACCTCATGCGTTTTTTCGATGAGCACTTCCGGGATGCCATCCCCATGCTCCCGGACCTTGCACAGCAATACTTCCGCAACCCGCAGAGCAACCTGGCCATAATCCGCTGCGGTCCTTGGAACCACAAGGACAAGGTGGCGCTGATCGGTGATGCGGCGCACGCCATCGTGCCTTTCTATGGCGAAGGCATGAACGCCGGTTACGAGGACTGCAAGGTGCTGAACGACCTGTTGAACGAACACGGCGACGACAACTGGGGCACCGTGCTCGATGCGTACAACAAGGCCCGCAAGCCGAACGGTGACGCCATCGCGGACCTGTCGCTCCGCAACTTCGTGGAGATGCGCGACCTGGTGGCCGACCCGCAGTTCATTCTGCGCAAGAAGATCGAAGGACGCCTGCAGCAGCGCCACCCGGACAAGTGGCTGCCGCTTTACAGCCAGGTGAAGTTCAGCGACATCCCTTACAAGCAGGCGTGGAACGAAGGCCTTCGCCACGACCGCATCATGGAGCAGGTGCTGGCCATGCCGGATATCGCCGCGAACTGGGAGAGTGAGGAGGTGGAGCGAAGAGCGCTGGAGCTGCTGGCCTCACTTTCCTGAGGACGGCTCACATCTTCACGCAGCGTCCCATTCCATTCGGGGCGGTGGCCGAAGTGCGGATCGTGTAGATGCCGGCAGGTTGCCCGCTGAGGTCGATCACGTATGCCGGGCTGTTGATTCCTAGGGTCTCCATGCTCACGCGTCTTCCGTGCACATCGTAGAGCTCGATGAGCTGTGTTCCCGCGGGAAGTTGGACCGTGATCAGATCTGTGGTGGGTACGGGCGAGACCTGTAATGAGGCCAGCACATGGGTGCGCTCCGCGATCGACGTGGTGTGAGAGAACTCCACCAGCCAGGCATCCTCGTCACCATGATTGGTGCTTTGCACATCGCCATCATTCGAGCTTGTCGAGTTCAATGCGAGCAGGTTCCCGCTGGCCAGTTCAAGCAGGTCCTTGTTGTATTCGGACCCTGACCCACCGAAGAGGAACTGCCAGATCACTTCGCCATCCCCATCATTCACTGCGGCCACAAAGGCGTCCCAGCTCGGGTCGCCACCAACGAAGTCGCCATTCGTGGAACTGGAATGCCCACCCACGAAGTGGACGTTGTGCGAGGGGGAATAAACAGCCGAGGAAATGGATTCCGTGCCGGACCCTTGGAGGCACCCCGTCCAATCCACCGTTCCATTGGCCGCCACACCCATACGGAAGGCATTGGAAGTGGGGTCGCTGCAGTTGAAGAAGGTGGTGCTCCATGTATTCCCGAACAAGGCGAAGCCACCACCCGGTCGTGGCGTGGCGCGTTCGATGTGTTCGGTGTTCGAACCGCCATACCGCAGCTTCTGTGTGATGCTCCAGGTATCCAGCGAGAACTTGAACGCGATCAGGTCGTCACTGCCATAAGCGGTCGTTCCGGCCATGTCCCCATCCGCACCGTTCGTTTCGCCGAAGAGCCAGAGGGTATTGCCATCGATCCAGGCATCTTTGATCAAGTCGAAACCGGAGCTGCCGATCAGTATCCCGTTCATGAAGTTCAGGTTCTGGTCGTACTTGAAAATGCCTATGTCCGTATTCCCATGCTGTGTGTAACCGGAATAGAAGCCATCACTGGACCGGATGTTGGCCAGATGGTATATCGCTTGCGTGGCCGGATCGATCATGACCTTCACACCCTCGTCGAACCCGCTTCCGCTCTGGCAGGTGAAATGTGTCATGGTGCCTGTCTCCGACATCTTGAGCAAGGAGATGTTCGCGCCCATCGCGCACCCAAATTCCGTGCCCTGCGTGTTCATCAGCACGACCACATTATTGGCAGCGTCCGCGACGATGTCGCGCCCTTTTTCATCGACCGGTCCGCCCCATCCATTCGTGAACAGGTCGTTCAGTTGCTCATCCCATGTGTAACTGAACCCATCCCGCATGCCGTTGTTGCCCGGCACCTGCCCATCGGATGAAGCGCTGGAGCCGATCGACGTCCAGACACCCGGCATGATCTCTATCATCCGCAGCAGTTCGTCAAAGTCTGACCCGCCGACGCACTTCTCCCGAACAATGGCCGCGGGGACCTGCGCGATGCAGTGACAGGAGATGACCCACATGGTGATCATTGCGAAGCGTTGGATCTTGTGTAGGTGTGACATGGCTGTTAGGTATTGGTTCAACCACAAGCGAACGACCGAAAGCTAGGCCCACCTTATGCGGATCGTTCACGCGGTCGCTATTCTACCATCGACGCCTGGCATGGGACCATCGGCCGGAATGGAATGGTGGCGTTCACGCACCGCACGATCCATGGTGAACACTTTGCGGCAGTGGAACGCGTTCACATGGAAGCGTCCAGCAGACCTTTCGGGATCATGCGCCAGTTGTTCGCCGCAGTCCTCCTTATCCTGTTCGCCGGGAGTGCAGCACATGCCCAACGGGGTGGCATTGCGCGAAAACGCCCGGAGCTGATCCCCTTGGAAGGTCAGGCCCGTCGTGTGGGTTTCTACATTGATCCGGGGATCACCTACACGTTGACGCGCTTCAAGGACAAGGAAGAGGAGGTGTTCCGATCTGGTGATACGGTTCACACGGCCACCTATTCGCCAGACGGCCGGCTGGGGCTCTACCTGGGAGCCGGCCTTACATGGTACACCCGCGATCCGGTGGTGGTGGACTACTTCGATCTCGGGCTCGCCTACAAGAACCTCCGTGGCGCGGAATCGCTCACTGGCACCTACCAACGTGCGGACAGCACCTTTCCTGTACAAGGCGAGGGGTCGTTCGCGGAACGTATGCTTACAGTGAACGTCAATGCGAACAAGTTCATTCGCACGGCGGACTACCAGTTCGTGCAGGTGAGCCTTGGAGGCAACCTGGACTACCGCCTGGGAAGCAGCTACGAGCACACGGGTGACAGCGTGCTGAACGCGCATCGCTTTCCACCCGACCTCATTGGCCAGTTGCATTTCAGGGTTGGTTATGGGTTCAAGGTCACAGGGCGCCTGCTCCTCATCCCCACATTGGAAACACCGGTCTTCAGCATTACCCCCACGGATACGGGCTTCGGCCAGTTGGAATGGTTCAGCAGTCGCTACCGGCCGCTGATCTTCACGATCCGCCTGTTGTTCCTGCGTGCACGGTCAGGCTTCGACTGTCCTCCTCCCATCAAGCACAACGCCATGGAGAAGGGGCGCACGAAGACCTATAAACCCGACAGTTATCACCCGTGACGGATCAACGCTGCGCCATGCCTGTCGGCAAAGGCGCCTGGCGGAGGTCGAAGAGTTGGACCGGCCCGCTGTTGTTCACCACCAGGATGGAAGGCTGGGGGCGGCCTGTGCGCAGAATGACCAAGGCCCGGCTGTCGAAAGGCACGTGAAATCCGCTTTCCAGGACCGGCCGGGCCGTGTACTGACCGTCGGCCGCCGAGGTCAGCACCAAACCGATGCCTGCATCGTAGCGGGTGGTCTCCACTTCGGCGCCATACATGTTCCCGGCGGTCACCAGATCAAGTCGTCCATCCCCATCCACATCCATGACCACGATGCCGCGCAAGGGTGAGATCTGGGCCTGATTCGGAAGTGGTTCGGGCGTGAGCTTGCCAAGGCCGTTGTTGCGCCATACCATGCTGCGGAATTCGGTGGCCTGCGCCTGTACCGCACGTGCAAGGTTCTCCTGACCATAGATCCCAGTAAGGTCTGCTTCGGCAAAGGCCTTGTAGGTGGGGAAGCGTTGGGCTATGGAAGGGCATTGCTGGCTGCTGCATTCGCGGCCACGTATGGGTAGCTCGGTGGAGCCTGTTGTTTTGGCCAGCACCACCTCATTGCGGCCCTTTCCTTCGAAATCGGACATGTACACCTTCAGTGGTCGTTCAGCACTGGGGTGGAATTTGTTGTTGAGCCCCAGGTTGCCGGTCACCAGGTCCACGTCCCCATCACCGTCCAGGTCAGCCGCTGTGATGGTGAACCACCACCCGGTCATGCCTGGATCGAGCAGCTGCGCAGTGGCATCAATGAACCTGTTCCCTTCGCTCCGGAAGGCCATCACTGGCATCCACTCTCCACATACCACGAGCTCCTTGGGTCCGTCCCCATCCAGGTCCACGAACAGAGCACTGGTCACCATGCCAAGCTGGATGTCGCCAAGCCAGTTGGTGGTGGCATCCATGAACCTTCCGCCCTCGTTCAGGAGCACCAGGCTGGGCGGTGGAGCAGGATAAGCGCCCGGGATGTTGCGTCCACCTATGAATAGATCAATGTCCCCATCCCCATCAATATCAGCTGAAGCAATGGCTTGTGTGCTGGAGGTGATCGGTGGAAGTGCGCCATCCGCATAGCGGAACCTTCCCTTGCCATCATTCAGGAAGATGCGGTCCTGGTAAAGCGGGGAGCCCACTGGGAACTCCGTGCTTCCCGAAGCGAGATAGAGGTCAAGCGTGCCGTTCCCATCCGCATCGAAGAAATGTGCGCCAATGAACTCGGAGTTGCTGAAGGCGCTCCAGGGTTGGTGTGTTGCGGGGAGCAAGCGTTCATCGGACTGCTGGAGGAAAAGGGTGCAGGAACGACCAGCGGATGCTGTGATGAGCACATCATCCAGGCCGTCCCCATTCACATCGGCTACCGCTGCTGCAGGTCCGTGTTCGGTCTGCCGATGGGGAAGCAGCACGCCCCCAAGCAGATCATCCGCCGCATTTTCCGCATGCCGGTGATCGATGCCTGCACGTGGATGGCGCTCGGTCAATAGAGGTGGTGCGAGTTGCGGTGCCGGAATGGGCATGCGTTCCAGTTGGTCCCAGTGCAGCCACAACCGTTGATCCGCTCCTGGGTCATGCAGCGTGCTTCGGGTACCATCCGGCCAGTCGATCGTGAGCGAATCAATGGTAGTTGAACCAAGGCCAAAATGTATGAGCGGCTCAACGGAGCTCTGGAAGCCGCGTTCAACACGCAATTCCGCCACTTGTGATCCGCCTGGAGCATGCAAGGTGACCACGGTCCCCATGGCGGTCGGCTCCCGTTGCTCACCCTTCAGCTTGATCTGTAGAAAGTGCCCGGTCCCGTTCTCACGCGCATGGTTGCGAATGACCTTGGCCGTCTGGTCCACATCCATGGTCACCAGGTCCAGATCGCCATCCGCGTCCAGGTCGGCATAGGCTGCCCCCGTGGTGTTGGCAGCATGCCGATAACTCCACAAGTTCACTGCATTTCCGAACGTAAGATCCCCCTGGTTGCGGTAAACCAGATTGTTCACCACGCTGCGCGGGGCAAGCTCAAGGATGGGCCGGAAATACAGGTTGGTGCCCTGTTCCCGGGCGATCTTGTGCACCTGTGCACGGAAGTCGGAGTTGGCGATGTCCCGCGCGATCCCATTGCTCACGAACAGGTCCTTCCACCCGTCATTGTCCAGGTCAAGGAACAAGGGCGCCCAACTCCAATCCGTTCGGTCGATGCCGGCCAAATGGCCGATGTCGGAATAGGTGCCGTTCCCGTTGTTCAGTTGCAGCACGTTCACCATGTATTGGTGGTGGAAACCGGTCCGAACGAGGTTCCAAAAGGCCTCCGGCTGCATGCTGGCCATGTTCTCCTTGTTCCGCTTGTGGTCGCCGGGGGTCATGTCCAGCACGCACAAGTCCTGCAGCCCATCGTTGTTGATGTCCGCGCGGTCTATCCCCATCGAGTAGTAGCTCGTATGCTTCAGCCTGGTCAGGATCTGATCGCTGAACCTTGGCTTCCCATCCCTCCCTTGGCCGGGCTGCTGAATAAGCATGCGGTCTGCCGTGGAGAAATCGTTGCACACGTAGATGTCAGGCCGACCGTCGTCATTCAGATCTCCGATGCAGGCGGCCAGACCGAAGTTGCGCCCTGCCACACCCGCAGCCTGGGTTTGGTCTGTGAAATGACCTTTGCCATTGTTGAGCAACAGCCTGTCACTGACGATCGGATCATACGGTCGTTGCGGGTCGATCACCACGCGTGACATGTCATGCCAGTCGTTGCGGTGCTGCACGAGGTACGCGTCCAGGTCGCCGTCCCCGTCAAGGTCTGCGAAATAGGCCATGGTGGTCTGGCCGTCAATGGCCAGCCCTCGTGCGTCACCCTCTTCCGCGAACCTGTCGGCACCCTTGTTCATGAACAGCAGGTTGCGCCGGCTATGGCCCGGCCATGGACCGCTCGCACTTACGTGTATGTCGAGCCGGCCATCCGCATCCACATCCACCAGCGTTACACCGGTGGCCCAGGTACCGCTCAGGTCGAACCCTACCCGTGAGGTGATGTCCTCGAACCGCATGCCTCCCAGGTTCTTGTAAACAGCTCCCGCATTCCGATTGCTGACCATCACCAGGTCGGGGAGCGAGTCACCATCCAAGTCACCTACAGCAACGCCCCCACTGTTGTACATATTGGTGTACAGGAAGTAGTTGGCCAGCGAGTCCTCAATGATGCGGTTCACGAAGCTTATGCCTGTGCGCCCGGCATCCAGCACTTCAAGCAAAGGCTTCGGCTCGCTCGCTGTCCCCTGCGGTGAAGGGTCACTAGGTGAGTTGCACGCGAGCGTACAACTAAACCCTAGGAACAGCGCGCCAAAGTGTACCTGCGTCTGCCAGGGGCCATAAGGCGCCCTTT
Source organism: Flavobacteriales bacterium (assembly GCA_016788635.1). Classification (GTDB taxonomy): domain Bacteria; phylum Bacteroidota; class Bacteroidia; order Flavobacteriales_F; family PHOS-HE28; genus PHOS-HE28. Next base: position 88,228 of record JAEUSU010000027.1, read on the forward strand.
GGTCAAGAAGGGTGTGCATGAATAGGGGTTCATGGCGCAGGTTGGCGGAAAGATAGGAACTGGTGTGTGGCGGTCAAAGGAGTGGTCCCATGTGCGCCCTCACCAGTTCAGCGCAGGAAGGGGTTCATCCGGCGTTCATCACCAATGGTGGTATCCGGCCCATGCCCACAATGCACGACCACATCATCGCCCAGTGGCAGGAGCTTCGCCTTGATGCTCGACAGCAAGATGTCCAGGTCACCACCCGGCAGATCGGTTCGTCCGATGCTGCGTTGGAATAGCACATCACCGGAGAGAATGAACCGTTGCCCCAGATGGAAGAGCCCCACGTGGCCCGGGGCATGGCCGGGCAGGTGGATCACCTCCAATTGATCCCCACCCAGTTGCACCGGCTTGCCCTCCTCAAGATATCCCGCCGGGTCCGGCGACTCTTCGAAGGGGATGCCGTACACCCGCGCCATGTTCGCAGCGCCCTTGAGCAGGGGCAGGTCTGCATGATGGATCCAAGGAGCCAGTCCATAGCGGCGCTGCGCCCAGGCGTTCCCCATGACATGGTCAATGTGGCCGTGGGTGTTCACAACACGCACGGGTTCCAATGCGTTGGTGGCCAGGTGGTCCTCAAGCTGCCTTTCTTCCGCGCGGTTCCAACAGCCCGGGTCCACGATCAGGGCATGCCGCCCATCATCCACGATGAACGAATTCTCTGCGAAGGGGTTGAAGGTGAAGCGGGCGACGCGTAACACGGGCGGAAAAATCGGAACTTCGCAGGGTATGCAAAGGTGGGGCACGCTGGCCATGAAGTGGTCCTTTTGGCAGGGAATGGCCAGGCATTTCCTGCGCCTGTTCGTGCTGCTGTCTCCCATGGCCTTGTCGGCGCAGTTCTACAACGGCGCTTTTCAGGAGTATGGAAAGAACCGGGTGCAGTACCAGGATTTCCTCTGGCAGTCCTACCGGTTCGACCGGTATGAGATCTACTTCTACAAAGGGGGGCGGGACATTGCGCGTTATGTGGCGGTTTCGGCCAGCCGGAACCTGCGCGAGGTGGAGCAACTCTTCGACCACACCGTGGATGACCGCATACAGTTCGTGGTCTACACCTCGCTCACGGATTTCCGCCAGAGCAACATCGGCGTTACGGGTGATGAGGCGTTCAACATCGGGGGTGTGACGCGCATCGTGGGCTCCAAGGTCTTCGTGTATTTTGAAGGTGACCGTGCGCTCCTGGAGCGGCAGGTACGCGCCGGTATCGCACAGCTGGTGCTGGACCAGATGATGTATGGCGGCAGCTGGAAGGAGATGATGAAGAACAGCACCCTGTTGAACCTGCCGGAGTGGTTCATGAAGGGAGCCGCCGCATACGCCGCCGGCCCCATGGACCCGCAGCGTGCCGCATTGTTGCGCGATGGTGTGCTCAGTGGCCGGTTCGACAAATTCAACCGTCTGCAGGGCGATCAGGCTGAACTGGCCGGCCATGGCATCTGGGCGTATGTGGCGGAAGTGTATGGGCCCAGCGTGATCCCCAACATTCTTTACATGACACGGGTGAGCCGCAGTGTGGAGAGCGGGTTCCTATTTGTATTGGGCGTGAGCCTGAAGACCCTGAGCCAGGATGTGCTGGGTTATTACAAGGACCGGTTCGGCAATGAGGAGCGCATGCGCCAGGCCTTCGCCTTGGAGGACCTGAAGGTCCGCACAAGGACTGCGCGCAATTACAGCCAGTTCAAGGTCTCACCGGACGGACGCCATGCGGCATGGGTGAGCAATGAGCTGGGGCAGTACAAGGTGTGGCTCAAGGACCTGGGCACTGGCAAGGTGCGCCGCATCCTCAAGGGCGAGCACAAGCTCAACCGCATCATCGACCGCAGCCACCCTGTGCTGGCCTGGCACCCGCGCAGCCAGGCACTGGCCATTGCAGTTGAGCGCAAGGGTGAGCTGCTACTTCGCACCTATACCCTTGATGATGGCCGGATGACCACGCGCCCGGTGTTCATGCTGGAGAAGATACTGACCATGCGGTACAGCCCGGATGGCATGAAGATGATCTTCAGCGGCGTGCTGGAGGGACGCACCGACCTTTTCCTCTACCATGTGGTGGGCAACCGCCAGGAGCAGCTCACAAATGACCTCTTCGATGACCTGGACCCGGTGTTCATCAATGGAGGCGATGCCATTCTGTTCAGCAGTGACCGGACGGACGATACCCTGCGTGTGATCAACCTGGCCAGTGCAGATGGTAGTGCGTATCCCAAGGCGGGGCAGAAGGACCTCTTCCGGTTCGACCTGAACAGCCGCTCCAATGTGCTGCTGCGCTTGACAGAAACACCGGATGTGGATGAACGGCAACCGGCCCCCTATGTGGATGGGCGTTTCACCTACCTCAGCGATCAGGCTGGCCTGGTGGACCGTTATGCACTGTCGTTCGACAGTGTGATCAGCCATGTGGACACCACCATCCACTACCGCTACGTGGTGCGCACCGAGCGCATCAGCGATTGGAACCGGTCCATCCTGGAGCATGATGTGGACCCTGCGGGTGAGCGTTTCAGCCAGTTGGTCTATGTCAAGGGGAAGTACCGGTTCCAGCAAGGGGTAACGCGTACAACTGCAGACTTGGGCGAAGGGCCGCGCTCCAGTGAAGGCAATGAACGGCGCGATACCCCAGGTGGTGGTGCGGTAACGGACGACTTCAGCCCGGTCATCAAGGTGGACCGCCCTGTGCCACCGCTGGAACCGGATGCAGTGGATATCCGCGACTATCAGTTCAGTGATGAGCCTGCCCGGCCGGCGGACCGGCGAACGGACCGCGGTGGTGGCCGGTCCCCGGTGCCGGTGCCCGTGGTGGTGATACCCGCTCCCGTACCATCTGATACCACGGCATCCAAGCCCATGGTGTTCCCCCAACAGCGGAACTACAACGTGAACTTCACCACGGATCAGGTGCTAACCCAGTTGGACAACAACTACTCCAACCAGTTCTATCAGGCCCTCGCGGGACCGGCCAATCTTAATCCCGGATTGAGCGGTTTGATGCAGATGGCGATCAGCGACCTGTTCGAGGACCACAAGGTGGTGGGTGGGCTTCGGCTGGCGCTGGACCTGAACAACAACACCTACATGCTGAGCTACGCGAACCTGAAGCGGCGGATGGACCGCAAGGTCACCGTGCAGCGGCAGGCCTTGCAAGGCATCTCCGATCAGGGCGTGGTGAAGCTGGTGACGCACATGGCCGCCTACCAGATGAGCTGGCCCTTCAGCGAACTGGCCAGCGTGCGAGGCTCCCTTTTGTACCGGCATGACCGCTATGTGCTGCAGAGCACCGACATTCAGACCCTCACCGCCCCCGACGTGAACGACCAGATGGTGGGCTTGAAGGCTGAGTACGTTTTTGACAGCAGCGTACCTCGCGGCCTTAACCTATGGACCGGATGGAAGGTGAAGTTCTTCGCCGAGTACTATCAGCAGCCGGATGAAGGGCGAAGCGACATGCAGGTGGTGGGCATGGACCTGCGCCATTCGCTGCGCGTGCACCGCGACATCGTCTGGGTGAACCGCTTTGCGGAAAGCTCCAGTCTGGGCAACCGCAAGGTCGTCTTCTTCCTCGGTGGGGTGGACAACTGGCTCTTCGCAAAGGTGGATGAAGAGATGCCCATAGACCCATCGCAGAACTACCGCTATCAGGCGCTGGGTTCTCCCATGCGTGGTTTCTTCTACAATGCACGCAACGGAAGCTCGTTCGCGGTGTTCAACAGTGAATTGCGCGTACCGCTGTTCAGGTACCTCATGAACCGCCCCATCCGCAGCGACTTCTTCCAGCATTTCCAGGTGATCTTCTTCGGCGATGCGGGCACGGCCTGGACAGGTCCAAGCCCATATTCCGCTGAGAATTCCTTCAACCGGCAGGTCATTTTCCGGAACCCGCTCACCATTACCATCAACAACCAGCGGGAGCCCATTGTGGGCAGCTACGGCTTTGGTCTGCGAGCGCGCCTGCTCGGTTACTTCATGCGGGCGGATTGGGCCTGGGGCATCGATGACGGCGTACGGCTGCCCAGCGTGTTCCACTTCTCCCTTGCTTTGGACATCTGAACCATGTCCGCCATTACCATCCTCGTGCTGCTGCTCATCGGTCTGTTCGCCGGTGTGCTTAGTGGTTTTGTAGGTGTGGGTGGCGGGCTCATCATGGTGCCGGCGCTTGTGTGGGCTTTGGGATATTCGCAGCATATGGCGCAAGGCACCAGCCTCGGTGTGCTGGTGCTTCCGGTGGTCTTTCTGGCCGCGTGGAATTACTATAAGGCAGGTTCACTGGATGTGAAGGCGGTGTCCTTCATCGCGGTCGCCTTCGTACTGGGAGGATACCTTGGAAGCCGATGGTCGCTTGCGCTACCAGCGGAAACGGTACGACGCGTGTTCGGCGTGGTGATGCTCCTGGCGGCCCTTAAGTTGATCTTTGGCAAGTGAAGGAAGCGGTCAGGGAGGCGATCTCAGCGTTGCACACCGACCTGGTGGCATGGCGAAGGCATCTGCACCGGCATCCGGAACTTTCCTATCAGGAATATGCCACAGCTGCGTTCGTGGCTGAGGTCTTGCGCAGGGAAGGGGTCGAGGTGCGCACCGGCGTGGCCCGGCTTACGCCGGATGCCGAAGGCACCGGCCTGATCGCTGTAGTGCGGGGGGAAAGAACTGCCAGCGAGGTTTGCATCGCCCTGCGCGCGGACATGGACGCACTTCCGATACAGGAGGTGGGCAAACCGGCATATTGTTCCACCAACCCTGGTGTGATGCACGCCTGCGGCCATGATGCGCACACCGCCATGGTGCTTGGTGCGGGTATCGTCCTTCATCGCCTTCGCGAACTGTGGAGCGGCCATGTGATGCTGGTGTTCCAACCAGGAGAGGAGAAGGAACCGGGTGGCGCATCGTTGATGGTGAAGGAAGGGGTGCTTAACAACCCCAAGCCTGCGTGCATCATCGGTCAGCATGTGACCCCTGAACTGCCCGTCGGTGCGTTGGGTTTTCGCAGCGGACCCTTCATGGCGGCGGCGGATGAACTGTACTTGACGGTGAAGGGCAGGGGTGGTCATGCCGCACAGCGCGACAAGCTTGTGGACCCCATCCTGATCACCGGCAAGCTATTGCCGTTGCTGTATGAGGCTGTGGAAAGGTCCGCCGCACCAGGTGAGCCGCGGTTGATCAGCTTCGGCAAAGTGATCGCGAACGGCGCCACCAACATCGTCCCCGATGTGGTGACCATTGATGGCACACTGCGGACCTTCAACGAAGAGCTGCGTGCGGAACTGCACACGATGCTGCTGCGCGTCAGCAAGGAAGTGGCGACCGCCATGGGTGGCTCGGTGGATCTCCGGATCGTGAAGGGTTCGCCGGTGGTGAAGAACGACCCGGAGCTGACCGCGCGGCTGCGGGCCGTGGCGGTGGACCTGGTGGGTGCGGAGCGCGTGGTGGACATGGACATCCGCATGGGTGCCGAGGACTTCGCGTACTATACCCACGTGATGCCCGGTTGCTTCTACCGTCTGGGCACGGGCGATCCCCACAAGCCCGGCACGCAGAGCGGATTGCATATGGCGGCTTTTGACATCGATGAGGACGCCTTGGGGCTGGGTGCCACCCTGATGGTAATGGGCGCGCTGAACGAGCTGCGCGGCTGATCCTTCATGCCACGATGATCTCCTCGATCGCGGCGATCGGTCGTCCGTTCCGTTGGCGGACCATAAGCTCCACGGTGTTCCTTGTCCGGCCATGCATGGTCCAGATCTCCAAGGTCAGCTCATAGGCATCCGGCAGGTTGCGCACGGACCGTATCCGCAAGTCGCGCCAGTAGGTCTCAGGTGGCATGGCGAGCGTTGTGCCGATGTCATCCAATGCCCCCTCCATGTCATCTGCGCTCAATCCGCTCCCGCCTGAAGCTTCCTCCAACTCGACGAAGCGTCGCTCCACCAGCAGTTTCATCACATGCCTGGCCACATGCGCAAGGTCGTTGGGGTCCATGCGGCGGGTATGAAGGTGAGCTGTGTGGGATGTGACTGGGCAAGGCCCGATCACGCGTTAACGGTTCAACCCTAATTGGCCACTTCGCTCAGGAACTTGATGCGCATGAGACGCAATTCGTCCTCACTGAAATCGCCATCGAACTCCTCGTGCGCGGTCTGCAGGTCGTCATTGGAAGCGCTGCGGAAGTACTCCATGATCTCCTCCTGTGCATCCTGCTCCAGCACATCGTTCAGGTGATAGGTGAGATCCAGCCGGGTGCCGCTCATCACGATGCTCTCCATCTCGTGCAGCAGGTCGGTCATGGTCAATCCCTTGGCGCGTGCGATGGCATCCAGCGGCATCTTGCGGTCCACGTTCTGGATGATGTGCACCTTGTTGCTGCTCTTGTTCACAATGCTGCGCACCACCACCTCCTCGGCTCGTTCGATCTCGTTCTCCTCCACGTAGGTGGCGATCAGGTCGATGAAGGGTTTGCCATATTTCTGCGCCTTACCAGGGCCTACGCCTGTGACCTGTGTGAGCTCCTCAATGGTGACCGGGTAGCGCATGGTCATCTCTTCCAATGAAGGGTCCTGGAAGATCACATAGGGTGGCAGCTTTTGTTTGCGTGCCACCTCCTGGCGGAGCTCCTTCAACATGGCCATCAGGCGTTCATCCGCTGCGGCGCCGCCCTTGCCGTTCACCGTGATGTCATCGTCATCATCCGCTTCGCCATCGCTGTAGTCGCGCTCCTTGGTGAAGGTCACCGGCCAGGGTTTCTTCAGGAACTTCTTCGCCTGGTCAGTAAGGCTCAGGTTGCCATAGGTCTCAATGTCCTTGTGCATGAAGCCGCCTACGGTGGCCTGCCTGATCAAGGCCATCCAGAAGCGCTCATCGTTGTCACTGCCCTTGCGGTGGCTTTCCATACCAGCGGCCTTGTACTTCTTGGTCTCGCTGGTCTCCTTGCCGGTGAGCAGGTCACAGATGAACTTGGCCCGGTGGCGCTCCTTGCTTTCGCGCACGGCTTCCAACAGTATCTCCAGGGCTTCAGTGCCATCGAAACTTTCCTTTGGGGACAGGCAGTTGTCACAAGCCCCGCAATTCTCGCCCGGCAGTTGTTCGCCGAAATAATGGAGAAGGGACTTGCGACGGCACATGCTGGTCTCCGCATAGCTTACCGTATCCTGCAGCAACTGCTTGCCGATCTCCTGTTCGGCCACGGGCTTGCCTTGCAGGAACTTCTCCAGCTTCTCGATGTCCTTGTAGCTGTAGAAAGCGACGCATTTGCCTTCACCGCCGTCGCGGCCTCCGCGCCCGGTCTCCTGGTAGTAGCTCTCCAGGCTCTTGGGGATGTCGTGGTGGATGACGAAGCGCACATCTGGTTTGTCGATGCCCATGCCGAAAGCGATGGTGGCCACGATGACGTCCACCTCCTCCATGAGGAACTTGTCCTGGTGGCTGGCGCGCTGGGAGGCGTCCATGCCGGCATGGTAGGGAAGGGCCTTGATGCCGTTCACGGTGAGCACCTCTGCGATCTCCTCCACCTTCTTGCGGCTCAGGCAGTAGACGATGCCGCTGCGGGAGGGGTGCTGTTTCACGAACCGGATGATCTCGCGGGCCACGTCCTTCTTGGGGCGCACCTCGTAGTAGAGGTTCGGCCGGTTGAAGCTGTCCTTGTACACCGTGGCATCCGGGATGTCGAGGTTCTTCAGGATGTCCTCCTGCACCTTCTCCGTGGCGGTGGCCGTGAGCGCGATCATGGGCACGCGCTTGATCTCGTCGAAGATGGTGCGCAACCGGCGGTACTCGGGCCTGAAGTCGTGGCCCCATTCGCTGATGCAGTGCGCTTCATCGATGGCGAAGAAGCTGATGGGGATGTCGCTCAGGAAATCGATGTTCTCCTTCTTGGTGAGCGACTCGGGGGCCACATAAAGCAGTTTGGTGACCCCGGCCTTGATGTCCTTTTTCACCCGCATGGCCTCATTGCGGGTCAATGAACTGTTGAGGAAGTGGGCCACACCCTCCTCACCGCCAAAGCCCCGGATGGCATCCACCTGGTTCTTCATGAGCGCGATGAGCGGGCTTACGATGATGGCGGTGCCATCGCTCATAAGGGCCGGCAACTGGTAGCAAAGGCTCTTGCCCCCGCCGGTGGGCATGATCACGAAGGTGTTCCGGCCTTCGAGCACGTTCTGGATGATCGATTCCTGCTGCCCTTTGAACTGGCTGAACCCGAAGAATTGCTCGAGAGCTTCCCGGGGGGTTAGGTCCACATTGGTCATGGTCACTGTCGGCACTTTTTCCCGCCGGAAGGGTCTGTTTCTTCCGACGCTTAAATGTATGGTAAAATCCATACCCGGCGGATGAATCTATATCAGGGTCAGGGATGAGCGGTCCGCATGAAGAATGAGCGGTTGACAGCGCGCCTCTCAGCGCCGATCGGCGGGATGGGCGACGGCTATCTTTGGCCGCATCCGGGTGAACGACCCGGTCCTAGCAGGCATCCAAGCATGCAAGATCCCCAGAGGGCCGAAGGCCGAGAGATGACCTTCCTGGAGCACCTCGAGGAATTGCGCTGGACCATCGTGCGTTGCGCCATTGCCATCGGGGTGATGATGGTGGGCGCCTTTGTGGCCAAGGACCTCTTGTTCGACCGGGTGATCCTGGCGCCCAAGGAGGCAAGCTTCATCACCTACCGTGCGTTCTGCAAGTTGGGTCACCAGCTTGGTATGGGTGATGCATTGTGCCCCAAGGGTCTTGACCTGCAGCTGCAGAACATCAACATCAGCGGCCAGTTCTCCACGCACCTCATGGTGTCGCTGGTGGCGGGCATCATCGCGGCCTTTCCCTATGTGCTTTGGGAGATCTGGCGCTTCATTGCTCCCGGGCTGAAGAGCAGTGAGCGGCAGGCGGCCCGTGGCATGATCGCCTTTGCCACTGTGCTCTTCCTGCTGGGCGTGGCCTTCGGGTACTTCGTGCTGGCACCCCTGGGGGTGCAGTTCTTCGGTACCTACCAGGTGAGCAGTACGGTGCGCAACGCGGTGGCACTGGACAGTTACATCGGCCTGGTGACCTCGGTGACCTTATGGACCGGCCTGGTCTTCGAGATGCCTCTTGTCGTGGTCATTCTCACCCGGATGGGTGTGCTCGGGCCCGCCTCACTGCGTGCCTATCGCCGCCATGCGTTCGTGGCCATCCTCCTGGTGGGGGCCATCCTTACTCCTCCGGACATCATCAGCCAGTTGGTGGTGGCCGGGCCGCTCATGCTGCTCTACGAGTTCAGCATACTTCTCTCCGCAAGAGTTGTCAGGCGCATGGAGGCCGTGCGCATACATAGCCCCACGCCCAGCGTATGAGGGTCATGCCGGCTGCACTGCCTACACAGGTGGGGAACATGGTGTTGTTCCTGCTGCTGTGCTGCGCGTCCTCAGCGTTGGCGCAGACCACCCGCGTAACGGGTCGGGTTTATGATTCCGTCACCGGCGAGCCGTTGCCCTTTGTGAACATCGCCTTCCTCAACAGCCGCATCGGCACCACGAGCAACATGGACGGCAGCTACATGCTTGAGACCTTCTATGCCACCGATTCACTGCGGGCCACCTTCGTGGGTTATGTGCCCATGACCGTGAAGGTGAAGCGCGATCAGTCCCAGCGCATCGACTTCGCCTTGCGGGAGTCCAAGGTGGACCTGGAGGAAATGGTGGTGCGGGCACCCACCGAGAACCCGGCATTCACCATCCTGCGCCGCGTGATCGCGCACAAACCCGTGAACAACCGGGAGAAGCTCTCGGCTTACGAGTTCGCCGCCTACAACAAGGTGGAGTTCGACCTGAACAACATCACCGAGGAGTTCACCCAGAAGAAACTCTTCAAGCACTTCGCGTTCATCTTCGACAACATTGACAGCAGCGATGCCAAGCCCTACCTGCCCATCTTCATGACCGAGACACTTTCCGAGGTGTACTACCGCCAGAAGCCCCGCACCCGGCGCGAGGTGATCCGCGGCACCAAGGTGAGCGGGATCGAGAATGAGAGCGTGTCACAGTTCATGGGCGACATGTACCAGAACGTGAACATCTATGAGAACTTCCTGCTGATCTTCGGAAAGAACTTCGTGAGCCCCATCGCCGATGGCGGCAGGGGTTTCTACGACTACTATCTGACGGACAGCGCCTGGGTGGGCCGCAACTGGTGCTACCGGCTCGAGTTCAAGCCCAAGCGCGTGCAGGAGCTCGCTTTCCAGGGCACTCTGTGGATCGCGGATACCAGCTATGCGGTCCGCATCATTGAGGCGGGCATCGCCGAGGGGGCGAACCTGAACTACGTGCAGGCCTTCCGCGTGCGGCAGGAATACGAGGAGGTGGCGCATGAAGTGTGGATGCTCACCCGGGACGAATTGGTGGTGGACCTGAACGTGATCCGCGATACGGGCAAGCCCAACAAGAACGTGGTGCAGGGCTTCTACGGGCGCCGTACCGCTACCTACAAGGACTTCGTGATCGGCCAGCTGCGGGATGATGCGTACTACGCGGGTGTGGATGAGGTGGTGATCGCGCGCGACCCGGACAGCGAAAGCAGCACGTATTGGGAGGAGAACAGGCATGTACCGCTCACCGAAAAGGAGACCGCCATCTACCACATGGTGGATACCATGAAGACCATTCCCCAGTTCCGCACCTATGTGGACATCGTCAGCACCATAGTCACCGGATACTACCCCAAGGGGATGGTGGAGATCGGTCCCTACTTCACCACTCTCAGCTTCAACCAGGTGGAGGGTGCGCGCCTGCGCCTCGGAGGGCGTACCAGCAACGCCTTCAGCAAGAACGTGGAATTTGAAGGGTACATGGCCTACGGCCTGCGGGATGACGAGGTGAAGTATGGCCTGGGGGGAAGGGCCTTTATCACAAAGGAGCCCCGGCAGCTGGTGGGGCTCTACTTCAAGCGCGACATCGAACAGTTGGGCCAGAGCCAGAACGCGTTCCGCGAGGACAACCTGCTCAGTTCCGTGTTCCGCCGCAACCCGGCGAACCGGCTTACCATGACAGAGGAAGTGCGCACCTACTATGAGCGCGAGTGGTTCACGGGCTTCAGCAACATGCTCCTGTTCCGGCACCGCATCATGGCCCCGCGTGGCATCCTGGTCTATGAACGTCCGGTGGAAGGTGGCGAACCGGAGAACGTTGCCAGCATCACCACCAGTGAGGTGGCCCTCAATACACGCTTCGCCTACAAGGAGAAATTCGTCAGTGGTGAATTCAACCGGGTGAGCCTGGGAACGCTATGGCCCGTGCTGGACGTGCACCTGGCCTTGGGGATACCCGATCTCTTCAGCAGCGACTACGGATACCAGAAGCTGGTCCTGCGTGTGCAGCAGCGTATCCCGCTCGGTGCGTTGGGTTACTTCCAGTACTCTGTGGCGGGCGGTAAAATGTGGGGCACCGTGCCTTATCCGCTGCTTTTCATCCACAGCGGCAACGAGACCTTTTACTACGATGAGCAGGCGTTCAACATGATGAACTACTTTGAGTTCCTCAGCGATCGCTTCGCCCATTTGATGATGGACTGGCACCTGGACGGCCAGCTCTTCAATCGCATTCCGTTGTTCCGCCGGTTGCGCTGGCGCGAAGTGCTCACCTTCAAGGCGGTGGCCGGTACTTTGGACCGCGCGCGGCATGAACAGGAGATGTTGTTCCTGCCCAATATGTACGACCTTTCCGGTGGGCCCTACATGGAGACCTCGGCGGGCATCGAGAACATCTTCCGCATCCTGCGGGTGGACGCGCTGTGGCGCCTTGCCTACCGTGACCATCCGAACGTTCCTTTGTGGACCATCCGCATGAAGCTCTACATCAACTTCTGACATGCTGCGCGCCACCGACCTGCACAAACGCTACAAGCGCCGCCCCGTGGTGAACGGCGTGAGCGTGGAAGTCCGCCAGGGCGAGATCGTAGGCCTGTTGGGGCCGAATGGTGCGGGCAAGACCACGACGTTCTACATGATCGTGGGCCTGATCAAGCCCAATGAAGGCCAGGTCCTGCTGGACGATGCCGACATCACGGAGCTGCCGATGTACAAACGGGCTCAGCGGGGCATAGGGTACCTGCCTCAGGAAGCCAGCGTGTTCCGCAAGCTCAGCGTGGAGGACAACATCCGCGCAGTGCTGGAGATGACCCGGCTCTCCAAGGCCGATCAGGAGCGCAAACTGGAGGAGCTCATCGCCGAGTTCGATCTGGGGCACGTACGCCATAACCGGGGCGATGTGCTCAGCGGGGGCGAGCGCCGCCGCACGGAGATCGCCCGGGCGCTGGCCAACGAACCGCGCTTCATTCTGCTGGACGAACCTTTCGCCGGGGTGGACCCCATTGCCGTGGAGGACATCCAGAGCATCGTGAGCCAGTTGAAACGAAAGAACATCGGTGTGCTCATCACCGACCACAATGTGCAGGAGACCCTCTCCATCACCGATCGCGCCTACCTGCTGTTCGAGGGGCGCATCCTGAAACAGGGCACTGCCGAGGAATTGGCGGCGGATGAGACCGTACGGAAGGTTTATCTGGGGCAGAACTTCGAACTGCGCCGCAAGGTGCAGCTGTGAGCGACCAGGAGGTCCTACTTGCTCGTTTCCTCGACCACAAAGTGGTACTTCTCCATGATCAGGTTGGCGAGCAATTTCTTGCATGCCTCGTCCACCTTGGCCTCAGCGGCCTTTTTATCGCCAGCCTCCACATGCAGGGTGATGTGCTTGCCGATGCGCACCCCACTGATCTCTGGTAGGCCCAGGTTGCCCATGGCCCCTGTAACGGCTTTGCCTTGGGGGTCCAGCAGGTTGTCGTGGGGCATCACATCGATGGAGGCGCGAAAGGTCTTCATGGAGGAACGATTCACCGCAGAGGCGCGGAGGCGCAAAGATCGCAGAGAAATCGTGAATGAAGGGAGGGACCTTGAACGCTGTTGAGATCAGGCGCCCTTCGGGAACAACCGCCCCCACAACGGGCTTAGCAGGTAAAGGACTGTGATCATGGGAACGGCCAGGATGCCGTACAACACCACCAGCACCGCTCCGATGCCCCCAAGCAGGTAGATTACCTGGTTGCCCTGCCAGCGGAAGTGCTTGAACTTCAGAGATGGGAGGGGGAGCTCGGAGAGCATGAGCGCACATAGTGCGAGCATGACCCCGCCAAGTACCCAGCTGTTCAGCAGAAAGACGTGGATCTCCCGTGCACCTGTACCGCTGAGACCCAGTATCAGGGAGGACCAGAAGAGCGCGTTGGCCGGTGTTGGCAGGCCTAAGAAACCGTGTGTTTGCCGGGGATCGATATTGAACTTGGCCAGGCGCCAGGCTGAGGCGACCGGTATCGCGAGTGCGGTCAGGTACCCCACCAGCTTGGAGGCGTTCAGGCTCATGCCTTGTTCCAGCAATGAAGCGGTCAGCGGGCTGCCCAGGAGTAGGTAAGTCAGTATCCCAGGCGCCACCCCGAAGGTCACCATGTCCGCCAGGCTATCCAGTTGGGTACCCAACGGTGAGCCACCGCCCAGCGCCCTGGCGGCCAACCCATCGAATACATCGAAAACAGCACCTGCGAACACCAGCCAACACGCCCATGTTAACTCCCCTTGGGATACCAGCAGGATGGATGCCACCCCGCAGCATAGGTTCGCGGTGGTGAGCAGGTCGGGGATGCGGGGCAGGCGTGCCATAGGGCAGAAATCCGGGAAGGGGCCGAAGTTGGGATAAATTCGGGGCAATAACCGAGGCCACCATCAGTTAGTAGCAGCGTCAAACCCCTGGTGATGAAGAACTCCCGCGTGATGGCCCTGCGTGCTACTGCCCTGCTTTCGGTCCTGTTCCTGATCCGGCATGGTGCCACAGCCCAGGATGCGCCCAAATACAGCAACGAGTTCCTGGCCATTGGGGTAGGTGCCCGCGCATTGGGTATGGGCCAGGCGTATACCAGCCTCACCAATGATGTGACCGCCGGATACTGGAACCCTGCAGGCTTGTTGGGCGTGCGGGGCGACCTGCAGGTGGGCGCGATGCACAGCGAGTATTTCGCAGGCATCGCCAAGTACGATTACATCGGCCTGGCCAGGCCCATCGATTCCGTCAGCACCATCGGCCTCTCCTTCATTCGCTTCGGAGTGGACAACATCCCCAACACCATCGACCTGATCGATGGCAATGGCAACGTGAACTATGACCGCATCACCTCCTTCTCAGTGGCCGACATGGCCTTCCTGATCAGCTATGCGCGCAAACTGAGCATACCTGGCCTGCGCTTGGGTGGCAACGTGAAGGTGATCTACCGCAATGTGGGTGAGTTCGCCAAGGCCTGGGGTTTCGGATTGGACGGCGGCCTGCAATACGATCGCGGCCCATGGCGGCTGGCGGCCGTGGCACGCGACGTCACCGGCACCTTTAATGCCTGGAGCTACACGCTGGACCAGCGCACCATTGAGGTGTTCCAACAGACGAACAATGAACTTCCTCAGAACGGGGTGGAGGTGACCGTGCCCCGGTTGGTGCTCAGTGCAGGTCGCGAGTTTCGTTTCTCTCCCAAATTGGGCCTCATCGCCGGAGTGGACCTGGAGAACACGTTCGACGGGCAGCGCAACACGCTCCTCGCCACATCCTTCTGGAGCTGCGACCCGCGTGTGGGCGTGGAGCTTGGTTATGCAGGGGTGGTCTTCGTGCGGGCGGGGGTGAACAATTTCCAGTACATCACCGGTCTGGACGAGAAGCGGGAACTGGCCGTGCAACCGAACCTCGGAGTGGGTCTGAAGATCAAGAGCGTGGCGCTGGATTACGCGCTGAGCCGGGTAGCTGCAAGTGACGACGCCTACACCAACGTGTTCTCGTTGCGCTTCGATCTCTTCAAGCGATCCTCGTGATGAAGAAGCTGCTTGCCATCGGTCTGCTCGTTTTCACCGCTAACGCGGTCATGGGGCAGACCTTCGGCAACGAGTGGATCAATTACACACGGCCTTACTGGTCGTTCAAGATCGCGTCCACCGGTCTTTTTCGGATCGACAGCACCGCATTGGCCAACGCCGGCTTCCCGGTGGGCACGGTGGACCCCAGGGACATCCAGCTTTTTGGGCGGGAGCGGCAGGTGCCTTTGTATGCGGAAGGTGAGGATGATGGTGTATTCCAAGGAACGGACTTCATTGAGTTCTACGCCGAGCGGAACGATGGCTGGCTGGATGTGTTGATGCACGATGCTCCGCAACACCAGGCCAATCCGTACTACAGCCTCATTAATGATACCATCCGGTATTACCTCACTTACGATGCGGCTCCACAGACATTGCGGGTGAAGCCATACACCAATACGGACTATTCCGCATACAGCCCGCGGCCCTGGTTCATCACCGATGCCGTGCTCTCTCTCGCTTCGCCCACCGTCGGTTATCAGATCGGTGATCGGGATATCAGCGAAGCGACCAATTCCTGGTACGTGAAGGGCGAGGGCCATTTCAATCCAGGTGTGCTGGCCTATGGCCCCACCACCACCGGTCCCGTTTTCCTGGACCTCTCCGTGGAAACGCGCTTCCCCTATACCGGTACGGGGGCGCCGGAAGCCGGGGTGCGTGTGCATGTGGCGGGGATCAACAACCCCGGCAGTACGTCATTCGATGACCACCACCTGCTGGTGAAGGCCGGTCCGGGTCTGCCCACGTTGATCGATACGGTCTATCGCGGTTATCAGCTCAATCGCTTGTCCTTCACGCTCCCTGGCGCGCAAGTGGGCAGTCCGAACACCACTACACGGATCGAAGTGTTGCGGGATCTTTTTGACACGACAGATGTCGGCTTCTTCTTCCCGAGTTACATCGACAGGCAGGCTCCCGCCATGGCCACCGTGCGGTACGCCAGAGAGCCCAACTATGCGGTGAACGCCCAATGCCATATGGCCTTTCCGGATGAGCCGGGCGATCCGCCGATCCGGTTGGACATGGTCAACTTCCCTGGTTCGCCGGTGGTCTATGTGTTCAACGGGGATACCGCACGGCGCGTGCTCCCGCAGTCCGGGCCGGGCGGCCTGCAGGCGTTGCTGCCCTCCGATCCTACCAGCGATACCACACGTGCCTTCGTGTTGCCGGGCTTCAGCATCCAGAACATCACTGTGCTGCGCCCCGTAGCGGCATCCGGCTATTTCACTGACCATGCGGCCATGCCCACCGATTCGGCCATGCTGATCGTGACGCACCCCAGCCTGATGAGCGCGGCCATGCAATACGCGGCGCACCGCGAGAGCAGCCCCAGCAACCCGTACAATACCGTGCTGGCGGATGTGGAGGAGCTTTATGATCAGTATGGTGGCGGCATCGCGAAGCATCCGATGTCCATCCGCCGTTGGGCGGGCCGTTTGCTGAGCGCATGGGATGAAGCGCCCCCACAGGCGCTCTTCCTTATTGGCAAATCGGTGCAGGCACCACGCCTGAGCGGTACGCTGGACGGACACCGCGGAAGTGCCGTCAACTACGCCAAGTGTTTGGTGCCCACGCTTGGATATCCGCCCAGCGACAACAACTTCACCTTGGGACTCGGTGGTGATCCGCGTATGCAGGATATACCGGTGGGCCGCCTGGCCGCTGTGGATGAGCTGCAGGTGCTTGACTACCTGGACAAGGTGCAAGTGATGGAGGGACGCGTGCTTCCGGAGCCGTGGATGAAGAACATCGTACACTTCCGCGGCGGGCAGAACCTGGGCGAATACCAACAGTTCGAGACCATACTTGCAGAGTACCGTGCGATCGCAGAGGACACCTGCTTCGCCGGTCACGTCACCACCTTCCGCAAGCAAGGGTCGGGTGTGCTTGAACCCGCAAGCGCGGATTCTGTGCGCAGCCTGATCGAGGAAGGGGTCACCCTGATGACCTTCTTCGCCCATGCCACCGGTGGTGGTTTCGATATTGACATTGACGATGTAGCGAACTACCAATGGAACGGCCGCTACCCGATGATCATTGGCAACAGTTGCTACAATGGCAACATCCACCTACCCCCGTCCTTCAGCTACAGCGAGCAGATGACTTTGCGGGATGATGCCGGTGCCCTTGCTTTCCTCGCTTCGGTGGACCTGGGTTTCACGGATGCATTGAGGACCTATACACGCGACTTCTATACCAGCTTCAGCCAGGAGAACTACGGACGCAGCATCGGCCGCCACATGAAGACCGCCGCCTTCAAACAGTTGGACCTGGCGTTCACCACCAGGAACCTGAACAATGTGCAGACCTTCACCCTGCACGGAGACCCCACGCTGCGGCTCAACAGCTACCCCTTTCCGGACTTCCGCGTGGTCTCCAGTGACATCCGCTTCGATCCCGTGAACGTCACCGCTGATCTGGACAGCTTTCAGGTGCGTGTGGCGGTAACCAACATTGGCAAGGGCACCTACCAGCCTTTCGCGGTTAACCTGGTCCGCACGTTGCAGAGTGGCACTGCATTGCCCGCAGAGTCGCGGGCCTTGTCCATGGCGTATGTGGACACGGCCGTTTTCAACATACCTGTGCTATCCACGGAAGGCGGCCTGGGCAACAACCAGTTCCAAGTGCGCGTGGACCTGGATCCCGACGAGATCACCGAGATGGTGGAGGTGGCCAACAACATCGCCGGTCAGGAGTTGCGGATCACCTCAGGGGACATCATCCCGGCCCATCCATACAAGTTCGCCATCCTGCCCGACCCCGCACCCGTGCTGAAAGCCAGCACGGTGGATCCCTTCGCCCCGGTGCAGACCTACACCTTCCAGATCGACACTACGGACACCTACGATAGCCCGGTGATGCAGAGCACCACCATCACCGCGCCAGGTGGGGTGGTGGAATGGCAGCCCGGCAGCATTTATGCACTGAACGCTTTGCAGGACAGTTTGGTGTTCTTCTGGCGTGTGAGCCCTGTGCCTGCTCCGGGTGACAGCTTGCGGTGGAACGAAAGCTCCTTCCAGCACCTGAGCGGCAAGCGTGGCTGGGGCCAGGCGCACTTCTTCCAGTACAAGGACAATTCCTTTTCCAACATCCAGTTCAACCGTCCCCAGCGGCGGTTGGACTTCTTCTCCGGTCAGCGACAGATCCGCTGCCGGTCCGTTGGCAACAGCGCGGGAGATCAGAACAAGTTCACCCAATGGTGGATCGATCTGATCTTGCAGGAGAGCAACGGTTGCACCACCACGCCGGCCTTCCATGTGGCGGTGGTGGACCCCGGCACTTTCGAGGCTTGGGGCACACGCTACCTGGGTGACAATCCCAACAACAACTTCGGGAACGCCAACGACAACACGAACTGCAAGCAGCGCGTGGAGTACATGTTCATCTTCCGTTTCAATGATGAACCGCAGCTGGCCGGCATGCTGGACATGCTGCAGAACCGCGTGCCGGATGGCCACTACGTGTTGGTGTACACGTGGCGTTACATGAACCGCTTCGCGTCCATGACCCTTCCAAGTGGTCCGGCTTTGTTCAATCATCTGAACAGCATGGGCGCCTCCAGCCTGCCCACCATGAACGATTCGGTGCCCTACATTTTCTTCGTGCGCAAGGGATTCACGGGTACCGCGCAGGAGGTCGTTGGCACCAGCATAAATGATGACATCTTCTTCAGCGTGGATGTGGATGTGCTGGGGAACCGGGGCAGGATGATCACCCCTCGAACGGGCCCAGCCATGGCGTGGGAGGCGCTCTACTGGCACGATGTGACCCTGAATACCCAGGACAGCTCGCGCATCAAGGTGGTCGGCGTGCGGCCGGACAACACGCAGCTGCAATTGATCGACCTGCCGTCCGAGCTCGATTCGTTGCCTGACCTGGAGAGCTATGCGGATGCAGCACAGTTCCCATCCCTGCGGCTGGATGCCTACTTCGCGGATGACTCCACCTTGGCGCCCGACCCATCCAAATTGCGGCGCTGGCAACTGTTGTGCGATCCGGCCCCGGAATGCGCCATCGACCCACCCTCAGGGTATTTCAACGCGATGGACGGCATTTATGCCGGCCTGAACGCCGAGGTGGCCGTGGCCGTGCGCAACATCAGCGACGTGGACATGGACAGTCTGTTGATGGCCGCGTGGGTGACGAACGCCTCCAACGTGCGCAAGCTGGTGCACTACCACAGGCGTGCACCCCTGCCGGTGGGCGGGGTTCTCCTGGATACCATCCGCTTCAACACGTTGCAGTTCCCCGGCGCGAACCGCATCCGCATCGAAGCCAATCCGGTGGACACACTTACCGGCTACTATGACCAGCCTGAGCAGTACCATTTCAACAACGTGGCCGAGCTGGATTTCAGCATTCTGGTGGATGAGGAGAACCCGGTGTTGGACGTGACCTTCGACGGGGTGCACATCATGGATGGCGACGTGGTGAGCGCCCGTCCAGAGGTGCAGATCCGATTGGACGATGAGAACACGATCCTGCTGCTCAATTCACCGGGGGACACGGCCGTGTTCAATGTGTACCTCACGGGC
Organism: Flavobacteriales bacterium; assembly: GCA_016788635.1. GTDB lineage: Bacteria > Bacteroidota > Bacteroidia > Flavobacteriales_F > PHOS-HE28 > PHOS-HE28. Next base: position 107,686 of record JAEUSU010000027.1, read on the forward strand.
CCGGATGGCCAGACACGGCGCATCTACTTCACGAGTGGAGGACAGCAGGTGCTGGAGTTCTTCCCTGCCACGGGCACGGACAACATCTGCCGCATCCTCTACCGGCCCTCGTTCACACAGGATGGCAAGTACACCCTGCAGGTCCAGGCGCGGGACCTGAGCAACAACCGCTCGGGCGATCACGACTACAAGGCGCGATTCGAGGTGATCAACCGCCCCACCATCTCCGAGGTGATCAACTACCCGAACCCATTCACCACCAACACCCGTTTCGTCTTTACCGTCACCGGCTCCGAACCACCTTCCTACATGAAGATCCAGATCATGACGATCAGTGGGCGTGTGGTGCGCGAGATCAAGATGCACGAGTTGGGACCCATTCGTGTGGGACGCAACATCACGGAGTTCGCATGGGATGGTACCGACGAGTTCGGCGACAAGCTGGCGCGCGGTGTTTACATCTACCGCGTGATCGCCCAATTGCACGGTATGGAGATCGAATACCGGGAGACCAGCGCTGGAGGCTATTTCCAGAAGGGTTTCGGCAAGATGTACCTCCTCCGCTGAGCGCGGCTATTTTCGGCCCCGTGTCGCTCCGTTGGTCCCTTCTTGGTGCCGCCCTGCTCAGTGGTGTGTTATGGACGCTCGCGTGGCCTGCGGTGGGCGGCCTGTTCCCGCTGGCGTTCGTGGCATGGCTGCCGCTGCTGTGGGCGGAGGAGCGTTGGATGAGCGCCGCCCCAGGCGAACGCCCCAGGCGATTCCTGCCTTACGTGTATTTGGGCTGCCTGCTTTGGAACGCGACAACGACCTGGTGGCTGGGTGCGGTGGATGAGCCATGGTCCACACGGATCATCTCGGGTGGCTTCCCCATGCTGGCCAACTCGTTGCTCATGGTCATACCCTGGGCCTTGAAGCGGTCCGTCTGGCGAAACGTTGGCCGTAAGCAGGCCATCTGGGGTTTCATCGCCTTCTGGCTCACTTTCGAACGCCTTCACCATGATTGGGACCTTACCTGGCCCTGGCTCACCCTGGGTAACGTGTTCGCAGGATATCCTTCTTGGACGCAGTGGTACGAGTATACCGGTGTGTTGGGTGGATCACTTTGGGTATTGGTGATGAACCATCTGATCCATGAAGTCTGGCGTGTGTTGCCGCAAATGACTTGGCGGTCGGCCGTGACCGTGCTAACAGTGCTCGTTCTGCCCCTGCTCGTTTCATTGGTGATCTACCGGACCTACCAACCGAAAGGCGTCCCGCTGGAAGTGGTGGTGGTGCAGCCTAATATCGACCCATACGGCGAGAAGTTCGGAGGGGTGGATCCCCTGGTGCAGCTGGACCGGATGATGGACCAGGCAAGCGAGGTGATGACCGACAGCACCGCACTGGTGGTTTTCCCCGAGACCGCCCTGCAGGAGAACGCGACCATCGCAGGCATGCACGAGGGCGAGTTCATACTGGAGGGCCTTTGGGAGAACGACCTGTCGGACTCACGAAGTGCACGGCGTATCGTGGCCTTTCTACAGGAGCATCCCCAAGCCGCGGTACTTACCGGGATGTCATCCGCATACCTGTATGGCAGGGAGGAACGACCGCCGGCCACCGCACGTGCATTGGGCGAGAGTGGCCGCCACTACGATGCCTTCAATGCCGCCATGCTCCTGGAGGCGGATGGCCGCATTGAACCCTATCACAAGTCAAAGTTGGTGGCCGGTGTGGAGATTATGCCGTTCGAGCGGGTGCTGGCCCCCTTGGTGGGTCGCTTCGCCATCGATCTGGGTGGCACCACCGGTAGCTTGCGCGGCCAGCAGGAGCGGGAAGTGATGACCACGCGTGACGGTCGTGTGAACGCTGCCCCGGTGATCTGCTATGAATCCGTTTTTGCGGAGCATGTGGCGGCTCATGTGCGCAACGGGGCCACGCTCCTGGTGATCATGACCAACGATGGCTGGTGGGGGGAAAGCCCCGGCTACCGGCAGCATTTGGACTACGGTACCCTGCGCGCCATTGAAACGCGACGGGACATCGCCCGCTCGGCGAACACGGGCATCAGTTGCTTCATCGATCAACGCGGCGTCATCCACCAAGCCACCGATTGGTGGGTTCCTGCTGCTGTGCGCTCCACCGTGTTGTGCAATGAAGAGCTCACCTTCTTTGTGCGCCATGGTGACCTGATCGGCCGCACGGCGATGTGGGTGGGTGCGCTCCTTTGGCTGCTGGCCATGTCCCGATATTTACGCAGGAGCCGAGCGGTAATACCGCAATGAAGAAAGGGCTGCATCCGCAGCCCTTTCCAGATCTTCGTTCGGGTCGGTCAGTAGAGGAGCACCTTGCGGCTCAACATGTCCTGGCCGTTCTGCAGGCGCACCACATACACACCGGACGCGATCGTGTTCTTCGGCAGGCGGAGGTGTGTGATCCCATTGTAGATGCTCACGCTGTTCTGCTGGATGAGCACCTTGCCTTGCGTGTCCAGCAGATAAACATCGTGCAAGCCTTCATTGGAACTGCTCACGATCACGTTCACGTCGTGGCCGTCATCCCAAGCCGTGACGATCTCGATACCTCCGGTGACCTCGCAGCCGCCCACCACCACATCCGAGGTGGTCGTGGTGCCGTCGAAGTCCGTCTGGCTGAGGCGGTACATGGCCTGGCTCGTGGGTTCGGGGTCCACCAGCATGTAGTTGATGGCCTCCAGGCTGTTGCCCGCTCCATCCACAATGCCGATCACCTGCCAGTCATTTCCGTCGCGGCTCTTCTCCACCGCGAAGTAGTCGTTGTTGCGCTCGGTGGCCGTGGTCCATTCCACGATCACCTGGCTCTGCTCGCAACGTGCCCGGAAGCTGATCAACTCGATCGGCAGTGGCTGTGAGGGGTTGGACAGGGTCCATGAGCGGAAGTTGTTGGCGCCGTTCACGGCAGCGGCACTTACCGTATTCAGGCCTGCGGCTGGAACGTTGGCAGCGAAAACCCCAATGGGAAGGAGGTCACCCCAGATGTTGCCAGCGCTGTTGTTGAAGCGCTGAGCACCCAGTGGGGTGGTACCGGTTATGGTATTCCCCACCAGGACTTCAGTTTGTGGATAAACGAAGGTGATGGATACTCCCGGTTTGGTCGCGTATGCAAAGCCTGCGGCCGAAGGGTCCATGATCCAGAAACGGTCAACTACTTGCGAGGAATTCGCGGCCCCTGTGAAGTAGTTGTTCATGTGCGTCACGTCTGTCGGACGGTACGTGTTGTTGTCCCAAGTGGGGCCTGCGTACGTTGAGAAGACGATGGAACCGGCGGCCGAACCGGCGGCAGTGACCTGGTAGGTCAGCGGGATCTTGGTGCCCGCCGGATTGGTCCATGGAAGCACATACGTTCCCGTGTTGCTTCCGATCTGCCAGCGGATGCGGTTGGCCTCCCCTTCAGAGCGCACATTGGCGCCGGTCCCGGCCACTGTGAGCGCGTTGGCAGCGCCGTTCTCCAGCACCACACAGGCACCGTTGTCGATGCGCAGCCACGCATTGTTATTGACCACCAAACGAGCTTGCCCGAAGCTCTGGGTGGTTGCGAGGCAGACGAACGCGAGTAGAGTTTTCCTCATGACGAAGTCAAATTTAGGCTATCACCTCCCGAATGCCAAGTTCGCTCATCCAAGATGCGGCTAGTGCTGGTGATCCTATGGAACGGCTCGTGCACAGGCGGTTGAAAGGGTACCATGGCCATTCCATTCATGAATTCAGACGGCCTTGGTGGGGTTCGGTTGCCCAGCGCGGATAATTTCGGCTTCACATGCGGACGAGCGTCGGTCTGGGCAGGGTGGAAGGTTGGTGTTTCGCTGCCCTCGGTGAACAGGAAACCTTCCTCTACCGCCGTGTGATGGACGGTGACCAGGAGGTCTTGGGGGTGGGGGTGCGCGATGCTTTCATCCACGCGGATACAACTCTCACCTTGGGAGTGGTGTTCGATCGCTGGAAAGAATGGTGGGAAGCCCGGGTGCAGGGTGAATGGTGCTTTGGTCAATTGGCCTATGATGCCAAGAATGGGTTGGAAGACCTTGTCAGCCAGGCTTTGGACCCCATGTCATGGCCGGACGTGTGCTGGTTCATTCCGCGATGGGTCTTTGAGATCAAGGGCGGCCAGGGTTGGTTGCATGCACATCCTGAGGACATTGAGGAAGGTCTGCGTCTTGCGGACCGTTTGTTAAATGATACGAAGAAAGGTGTTGAAAAACAGTCAGTTGAATGTATATGGGTCGAGCCGGACAAGGCGCGTTATCTGCGGGAGGCAAGGCATTTACTACGCCGGATACACAGGGGTGACATATATGAGATCAATCACTGTTTGGAGTGGTTAGCTGATGCCATGGGTTGGGATCCCCATGTTGCTTTTCAGAGCATACTGACCGGGTCACAAGCTCCGTACGCAGGATATTACCGCCTTGGAGAGCGCTATGCCTTGTGTTTCAGTCCGGAGCGCTTCCTGAAGTGGCAGCCTGGCCTGGCCACCACCGAGCCCATGAAAGGAACCCGGCCCCGCCACCCGGACCCCGAGCGTGATCTGGAACTGGCCCTGGAGTTGGCGGCTGATGAAAAGGAGCGATCGGAGAACATCATGGCTGTCGATGTGGCCCGGCATGACCTGAGCCGGGTTGCTGCTCCCGTGGGGGTAAAGGTGGAGGAATTGTGTGCCGTTCGTAGTTATCCTGCTGTGCACCAGATGGTCAGCACAATACAATGCCGCACCGCACCCGGTGTAGGCGTGGTGGATGTGGTGCGCGCATGCTTTCCACCGGCTAGTATGACCGGTGCGCCGAAGATCAGCGCCATGCGCCTGATCGATCAAGCAGAAGGCATGCGCCGGGGCTTGTTCGCGGGCGCGCTTGGCTTCGTTGACCCTGAAGGACTGGCCGACCTGAACGTGGTGATCCGCACCATTCAATTCCGTGCGGATACTGGTCGTCTCTCCCTCATGACCGGGAGTGCGCTTACGGCTCTAAGCGACCCGGATAAGGAATGGGAGGAGTGCAGCTTGAAGGCGGCCTCCGTGCTGCGCTACCTTTCCGCATGAACGATCGTGTGGCGCGCTACATGGCCCGTGAGGGCATGCCCGGCCCGGGCAGCGCGTTGCTGGTGGGTGTGAGCGGGGGGGTGGATAGCATGGTCCTTCTGCACATCCTTCTTCAGCTTGGGTATCGCTGCGAAGTGGCCCACGTGGATCATGGCTTGCGCGGTGCTGAAAGCGATGCCGACCGTGATTTCGTGGTGACGCATGCCATGCAGCTGGGTATCGACTGCCATGTTCGTCGGGTGGACGTGGCCACGCTGCGTGAGCGGCCCGGGATCTCCACCCAGATGGGCGCGCGTATGTTGCGTCTCGATTCATTGAAGGCGGTGGCTGTGGAGCGCGGTTTGGGCGAGATCGCACTGGCGCACCATGCGGACGATGCGGTGGAGACGTTCTTCCTTCACCTTTTACGGGGAATGGGCTTGCGCGGCTGGGGCACCATCCCCGTGCGATCAGGCATCTTCATTCGGCCCCTGCTCCAGCTTTCGCGCAAGGAGATCATGACCTATGCACAGCTGCATGGCATTCCCTTTCGCGAGGATGGGAGCAACGCGGATCCGACATACTTGCGCGGCCGGGTGCGTCATCAGTTGCTTCCAGTGCTTGAGGAGTTCCGCCCTGGTGCCGGACGGGTGTTAAGGCGCGATGTGGCGATGCTCAGGTCTCTTGCGGCGTTCGCATTGGCAGAATTGGACGAACGCCTGAAGGGGCATGACCTGCGGAAGGGTGTGCCGTGCCATGTATTTGCGGACCATACCAGTGGTCATCTGCTGTTGCAACGGTTGATCGGTGACCAGGTGGCACACCCCTCCGTGGTGGACAATATTCTGGCAGCATGTGATGCACCGGGTGTGGATGTCCGGTTCCGTGTGCGCGATGGATGGTTGATCATCACCCAAGGCCACCTTCGGCTTCAGGAAGTCAACCTGTCGGATGGCTGTCCCGAGGTCGAAGTAGGAGAGGATCTGCGGGTGGTCGGTGCCCCCTTGGTATTTAGTGAAGCGGATGCAGATGGAATACGACCTGGCATGGGTGAGCAGGTCGCCTGGCTGGACCGTGACCGATTGACTTTTCCGCTGCGCTTGCGCGGGGCGCGACCAGCAGATCAGTTCATTCCGCTGGGCATGACCGGCCATAAACGGCTGATGGACCTGTTGGCGGAGCGCAAGGTGCCCATAGCCATGCGGATCTTGACGCCTGTGTTGTGCGATGCCAACGGCGAAGTGGTGTGGCTGGTGGGCCACCGCATTGCCGACCGAGTGAAGGTACGGCCGGATACCAAGCGGGTGCTACGTGTGGATTGGAGCCCTCTGGTGTGAGGTCAGGCAGGTGGTTTGGAAATGCCAGGGGACTGTTGCTACCTTCAAACCCCCATCCCTTTCCACCATGATCACCACGCATGCCGTTCCCATCCAGAAGGAGGCCATCTCCTTATTGAAGTTCCCCGTTGACCCGGTGCGTTTGAAGCCCGATCATCAAAGGGAACGGGACCGCGCGATCGAGCGGGCCATGACCTTGGGCAACACCGAGCGGCACAAATGCAGGATCCTTTTCAAGGATAGTGAAGGCTTGAAAGTGGTGGAGACCACAATATGGTCATGTGACAAGCAGAACATCGTGCTGAAGTACGGCCTCACCATCCCGGTCTCGCGTGTGGTGAGCATCGAAATGCACTGATCTAGGATCCCGATCCGCGGTTCACTTCAACGGCGCCATCCTTGGTGATGGTCCTAATTTTGGGGCCATTACAAACATGGAACGTCCGCTCATTCTATTTCTACCTCTGCTCCTCGCATTTTCGGGAGGGGATAAGCCCCCTGTGTCCTGGTCCATCAGCACCGAGGAGGTCGGACAGGAACGGGTGAAGCTCACCATCGCTGCGAGCGTGAAAAAGGGCTGGCACATTTACGCCATGGAGCAGGAGCGGGATGATGGCCCGCTGCCCACCGAGTTCTCATTCGCTCCTTCAGCCGCTTTCGGTCTGGTGGGGGATGTGCGCGAACCCGCTCCTGCTTCGCACTTCGATGCCAATTTCGGAATGACCGTGCGTTCACACGAAGGTTACGTGACCTATGAAGCCCTGCTTCAGCGCCGGACCAGCGATGCCTTTAGTGTGGAACTCCATGTGGAATACATGGCTTGTGATGACCGTATGTGCCTGCCTCCATTGAAGGTGCCCTTGCGTGTGAACATCCCTGCCCTGAGTGCCTCACCCAAATGATCCGGACCTACACGCTCTTCCTGCTCCTGTTCTCCCTTCCGCAGGCCCTTACTGCCCAGGGGCCGGGTGCCGTGGCCACTCCTGACCCGGTGAAGTGGTCCGTGACCACCGCGCGCGTGGCCGATGGGGAGTGGGAACTGCGTTTTCGCGCGGACATCTTGGATGGCTGGTACCTGTACTCCCAGGAATTGTCAGGGGACATGGGACCCATGCCTACGCGCATCCTCTTCGATACGGTGCCACAGGCCACATGGATGGGAAGCCCTGCGGAGACTGGTGGCAAGGTTATCCAAGGTCACGACCCCATCTTCGACATGGAGGTGAAGAAATTCAAGGGCCACGCCTTGTTCACCCAACGTGTGTTGTTGAATGATCCAGCCATCATACTTACGGGCAAGGTGGAGTTCATGACCTGTGATGACAAGGCCTGCATCTTTCCCGACCCGCTTTTCTTCCAAGTCAACCCCGGCAATGGGTCCGGTGAGTTCGCTTCGTTGCCATTTACAGTTGACACAGGGGTTGACCAGGGTGCAATTGAAGAAGAACCCGTGCAGTGGGCCCTGTCCAGTTCCAAGATCGCGGATGGCCGCTGGCGGTTGAGCTTCATCGCCACTGTTCAGAAGGGGTGGTACATCTATTCGCAGGAGAGCTTCGGTGACGGCCCCATCCCCACCTCGATCACGTTGGACAGTTTGTCGCATGGCCGCTTCATAGGCAAGGCCGTGGAGGAAGGACCGGAGATGGTGGAGGGAATGGATGACATGTTCGGCATCCAGGTCCGGAAGTTCAAACACTCGGTCACCTTCAGCCGAGAGATCGAGGTGGGCGATGAGACCCTCGACATCACGGGTGTGGTGAACTACATGAGCTGTGACGACAGCAAGTGCATCTTCCCGGATCCGGTGCCTTTCACGGTGAACCTGTCCGCTGGCACATCGGTCATTGGCAACACGACCCTCGCAGCAGGTGGTGAATGCAAGTACAAGGTGCCTTCCGTTGACCTGAACGCACCTGTTGTTAAGGCCGGCACTGAGGTGGGCGAAGTACGCGAAAGCGCCTCGCTCTGGCGGATCTTCTTCCTGGGCTTCATCGGCGGGCTGGTGGCGTTACTGACTCCTTGCGTGTTCCCCATGATCCCGCTCACGGTGAGCTTCTTCACCAAGGGCAGCGAGGACCGGGCCAAGGGTTTGCGTAACGCCCTTACCTACGGCGGCTTCATTCTGGGCATCTACCTCCTCTTCAGCCTGCCATTCCATGTGCTCGGTTCGGTGAACGCGGAGATCTTCAACGAGATCAGTACCAACCCCTGGCTGAACATCTTCTTCTTCGTGATCTTTCTGGTCTTCGCTGTCTCCTTCTTCGGCTATTTCGAGATCACCCTGCCGAGCAGCTGGGTGAACAGCATGGACCAGAAGGCCTCTCGCTTTGGCGGTTTGGTCGGCATCTTCTTCATGGCCCTCACGCTGGCCCTGGTATCCTTCAGCTGCACGGGTCCGATCTTGGGTTCATTGCTTGCAGGTGCACTCACGGCGGATGGTGGGGCATGGCAGCTTACCGCTGGTCTGGGCGGTTTCGGACTGGCCCTCGCGCTGCCTTTTGCCCTGTTCGCTCTGTTCCCGAGCTGGCTCAACAGCCTGCCCCGCAGCGGCAGCTGGCTCAACAGCGTGAAGGTGGTGCTGGGCTTTGCTGAAGTGGCGTTGGCCTTCAAGTTCCTGAGCAATGCTGACCTGGTGAAGCAATGGCTTATCGTTCCCTATGAATTGTTCATGGTGGTGTGGGTGCTGTGTTCGCTGGGCATCGTATTGTACCTCTTCGGTTTGATCCGCTTCCCGCATGATAGCCCGGTGACCAAACGCTCGGCCATGCGCTGGAGCTTCATCGGCCTCTTCACCGCAGCCACCATCTACCTGGCATTCGGTCTGCGGGTGGATCGTGATAAAGGCACATTCACACCCATGGCGCTGATGAGCGGCCTGGCGCCCCCCGTGGGCTACAGTTGGCTGCTGCCGCAAAAGGCCGAGGCTTTTCATGATCTGGACGAGGCACTGGCGCACGCCCAAAAGGTGGGCAAGCCGGTGATGATCGATTTCACGGGCTGGGCCTGCGTGAATTGTCGCAAAATGGAGGAGCACGTGTGGCCGCGGGATGGGGTGAAGGAGCTCATAGAGAAGGACTATGTGCTGGTGTCCCTTTACGTGGATGACAAGCGCGAACTTCCCAAGGAGGAGCAGCATGTCTACACCACCTGTACCGGCAAGCAGAAACAGATCATCACGCTGGGCAACAAGTGGAGCACGGTGCAGTTGGAGACATTCGTGATCAGCAGCCAGCCTTTCTATGCACTACTCAGCCCGGAAGGCCGCCTGCTCACGGACCCCGTGGGCTACACGCCGGACGTGGCCGAGTACCGCGCCTTCCTGGAGCGTGGTCTGGAAGGCATGCGTCTTTTGGGACAGCAGGCAAGCCGTTGAGCTCACTTGCCCGGGGCAGGTATGGGCACATCGCCGTTTGACGCATCTTTGGTGCGCATGAGCACTGAGCGCATCAAGGCGCATTTCACCGAAGCGTCCGAAGTCCTACAGCGGTTCCTGAACGACCCAGCCAATCTGGTGGCTGTTGAACAGGCCGCGGCCTACATGAGCTATTGCCTGAAGCAGGGCGCCAAGATCATCAGCTGTGGCAATGGTGGCAGCATGTGCGATGCCATGCATTTCGCAGAGGAGCTCACGGGCCGCTACCGCGATGACCGGCCCCCGATCGCGGCGATGTGCATCAGCGACCCCAGCCACCTGACCTGCGTAGGGAACGACCACGGATTCGAGCAGGTCTTCGCGCGCTTCGTGGAGGCGCATGGCCGTCAGGGCGACGTGCTGGTCGCCATCAGCACCAGTGGCAACAGCCCGAACATTCTGCGGGCGGCCGAGGTGGCGCGTGAGCGCGGCATGCACGTAGTGGGACTCACAGGAAAGAGTGGAGGTCAACTGGCCGCGTTGTGTGATGTGGAGGTGCGTGTGCCTCATCAGGGTTATGCGGACCGCGTTCAGGAGGTCCACATCAAGGTGATCCACGCCTGGATCGACCATATTGAGCATGCCATGCGGGCGCGCTCGGAGCGTTGATGCAGCATGCTGGTAAAGGTTTATGGCTGCGCGGTATTCGGTATCAACGCCACGTTGGTCACGGCAGAGGTCAACGTGAATGCGCGTGGTACTGGTTTTCACATGGTCGGGCTGCCGGACAGTGCGGTGAAGGAGAGTTATTTCCGCATGGACGCGGCCCTGAAGAATAATGGCTTCGATTTTCCGCGTGGTAAACGCGTGGTGGTGAACCTGGCGCCCGCCGACATCCACAAGGAGGGCAGCGCCTATGACCTGCCTATGGCGGTGGGATTGCTGGCAGCCACCGGCCAGGCCCCTGAGACCATCCTGCAGGACCATCTGGTCATGGGTGAGCTGTCGCTGGATGGTGGCATCCGCCCGATCAAGGGTGCGTTGCCGATCGCGATCGAAGCGCGCAGGCTAGGTTACAAGGGCATCATCTTACCACGGGCCAACGCGCGTGAAGCTGCCATTGCCAGTGGGCTTAGGGTATACGGTGTGGCGCATCTGACCGAAGTGGTGGACCTTATGAACGGAGGGGCATCCGTAACGCCAACACTGGTGGATATTGAGCGCGAGTTCGCCGAATGCAGCACCAGTTATCCGGTGGACATCGCCGATGTGAAAGGCCAGGAGAACATCAAACGTGCGTTCGAGATCGCCGCCGCTGGCGGCCACAACGTGATCTTGATCGGTCCACCGGGTGCGGGCAAGACCATGTTGGCCAAACGGCTGCCCACCATCCTGCCACCGCTGCACATCGATGAGGCCTTGGAGACCACCAAGATCCACAGCGTGGCGGGCAAGCTTCCCAAGGGCGATAGTTTGTTGAGCGTGCGCCCGTTCCGGTCACCGCACCACACCATCAGTGATGTGGCGCTGGTGGGTGGGGGCACCTACCCCCAGCCAGGGGAGATCAGCCTGGCGCACAACGGCGTACTCTTCCTTGATGAATTACCGGAGTTCAAGCGTACAGTGCTGGAGGTGTTGCGGCAGCCCCTCGAGGATCGGGTGGTCACCATCAGCCGGGCCCGGTTCAGTGTGGAATATCCGGCGAGCTTCATGCTGGTGGCCGCCATGAACCCCTGCCCATGCGGCTTTTACAATCACCCGGATAAGGAATGTGTGTGCGCCCCGGGCATGGTGCAGAAATACCTCACACGCATCAGCGGGCCGCTGCTGGACCGCATCGATATCCACATCGAAGTGACCCCGGTCCCATTCAGCGAACTGAGCGCTGAAAGAAGCGGGGAGCGTAGCGCCGACATGCGCCAACGGGTGGTTCTGGCGCGCAGGGTGCAACAGGAGCGCTACCGTGAACAGGGTATCCACTGCAATGCACAAATGGCTTCACGCCAGGTGAGGGAACTTTGCCGTATTGATGCACATGGCACAGCCCTGTTGCAGAAGGCCATGGAGCGTTTGGGCCTGAGCGCACGTGCCTATGACCGCATTCTGAAGGTGGCGCGAACCATTGCGGACCTGGCAGGTGCTCCGGATATCCGCACGGAGCACCTGGCCGAGGCGATCCAGTACCGAAGCCTCGACCGTGAGGGCTGGGCTGGATAGGGAAGTGTAACCAGATCCGTCGAAGCGCGTAGGAAGGACCTAACCAGGTCCCATGTCCATCGTGCGCCTCACACGGATCATCGCAGTTGCCAGCTTCGGGTACGCCCTTGCCGGTGCGGTATCCGCACAAGGTGGCAAGAGTGAACCCTTGAACGGGAATCTGGAACCTTGCAGCCGCAAACAAGCGGTCTACTTCCGCACCTATGTGGGCCTGGTGAACGGTCTTCACGCTGTACGGATCGAGGATCGCAATGGCAGCTTGAAAGCAGAGGGCACCTATACGGATGCGCAACTGCGTGTGCCGCACGGTACCTTCCGGTTCTACCATCCCAATGGGAAGCTCGAGAGCCAGGGCGTGTATACCCTGGGATTGAAGCAGGGTGTCTGGCAGCGGTTCGACCATTGGGGCCGGGAGCTTGCCGAGAAGGTGTACAACCCCGAACCCCTTAAGGAGATCATTTACACCCAGGCCCGGACCATGCCCCGCTTTCCAGGCGGAGAAAAGGAGCTGGTGCGCTACCTGCGCCAGCACGCTGCCTTGCAGCAACAGACCAGGAACGGGCCCATGGCTGAGGCCACCTTTATCGTGGAACCCGACGGTCGCTTGTCGGATGTGCGCATCACGCGGGCCGCAAATGCCCAAATAGAGACCGGTTTGGCCGAGGCCCTGATGAGTTCGCCCCGTTGGGAACCGGGCGAGGATAATGGACGGCAGGTGCGTGTGCGCATGCGCGTGCCGATCCCCTGATCACGAACCAGATTCCATACACCATAGTCGTTGGACCGGCCCCGTAAGGCCGGTCCTCGACGTTTCAAGAGGTCAGGTGTCCTTGCCGTGGCACTGTTTGAACTTTTTGCCGCTCCCGCAGGGACATGGGTCATTGCGCCCCACTTTCTTTTCCACACGCACCGGCGTGATGGGCTGGCGGGGCATGGGCGGAGGAGGCATGGCGCCACCCTGAGCCATGGCGGGGGTGGGCGCCGGGCGCTGTGCAGGCGCACCACTTCGGCCCCCTGAGAACTGGGGCACCTCAGTGCGGCTGGTCTGCAGGCGTTGTTGTGGCGGGCGGGGGGCCTGCGCCTGCTGCACGTTGGGTTGTTGCGACGGAAGCCCTGCGCGGACCAGGAAGGTCACCACCTGTTCGTTCACCCGGTCGATCATGGCCTTGAACAGGTTGAACGACTCCAGCTTGTAGATCAACAGGGGGTCTTTCTGTTCGATGGCGGCGTTCTGCACACTGCGGCGGAGTTCGTCCATCTCACGCAGGTGTTCCTTCCATTCGTTGTCGATGATGGCCAGTGTGATGTAGCGCTCCACGCTCACTATCAGTTCGCTGCCCTCCGAGCGGTAGCACTTCTCCAGGTTGGCAACCACCTGCATGGTCTTCATGCCATCCGTGATGGGCACCACGATGTTCTCATACTGCGCGCCCTGGTTCAGGAACACGTCACTGATCACGGGCAGGGCCTGGCGTCCCATCAGGTTCGCGTGCCGCTCGTAGGCTGCAATGGCCGCTTCATACACCTTGTCGGCGATGTCGTCAGCCTTGCCTTGTTTGAAGGCCTGTTCGTCCACCGGACTTTCAATGGAGAGCTTCCGGAAGAGGTCCAGCGTGAAGCCCTCGAAGTCGCCCTCCGAATGGTAGGAAGCGGTGATCGCCGCCGCCACCTCGGCGAACATGTTCAGGATGTCCAGTTTGAGCCGCTCGCCGAACAACGCATGGTGCCTGCGCTTGTAGATCACCGTGCGCTGATTGTTCATCACATCATCATACTCCAGCAGGCGTTTTCGAATGCCAAAGTTGTTCTCCTCCACCTTCTTCTGGGCCCGCTCGATGGAGTTGGTCACCATGCGGTGCTGGATGACCTCGCCCTCTTTGAGCCCCATCGTGTCCATGATCTTCGCGATGCGCGGGCTCATGAACATCCGCATCAGATCATCCTCCAGGGAGATGTAGAAGAGTGAGCTGCCGGGGTCGCCCTGTCGGCCACTGCGGCCTCGCAGCTGGCGGTCCACCCGGCGGCTTTCATGCTTTTCGGTGCCGATGATGGCCAGGCCACCCGCCTCCTTTACGCCTGGCCCGAGCTTGATGTCCGTACCGCGGCCGGCCATGTTGGTGGCTATGGTCACCGTGCCGGACAGGCCCGCATGGGCCACGATCTCGGCCTCACGTTGGTGCTGTTTCGCGTTCAGCACGTTGTGCTTGACGCCCCGCATGGTGAGCATGCGGCTCACCAACTCGCTCACCTCCACGCTCGTGGTGCCCACCAGCACGGGGCGGCCAGCCTCCTGCAGCTTCACGATCTCCTCGATCACCGCGCTGTACTTCTCACGTTTGGTCTTGAAGACCATGTCCTCCTGGTCATTGCGGATCACCGGCCGGTTGGTCGGTATCACCATCACATCCAGCTTGTAGATGTCCCAGAACTCCTGCGCCTCGGTCTCTGCCGTACCGGTCATGCCCGCCAGCTTGTGGTACATGCGGAAATAGTTCTGCAAGGTCACCGTGGCGTAGGTCTGGGTGGCAGCCTCCACCTTCACCTTCTCTTTGCTCTCGATGGCCTGGTGCAGGCCTTCGCTGTAGCGGCGGCCTTCCAGGATGCGCCCGGTCTGCTCGTCCACGATCTTCACCTTGCCGTCCATCACCACGTACTCCACGTCCTTTTCATACAGGGCATAGGCGCGGATCAGCTGGTTCACGGTGTGCACGCGTTCGCTCTTGATGCCGAAGTCGCGCAACACCTCGTCCTTGCGCCGCGCCTTCTCCTCGATACTTGCGCCGCTCTTCTCGATCTCGGCCATCAGCGCTCCCACGTCCGGCAGCACGAAGAACTGTGCGTCGTTCACATCACCGCTGATGAGGTCCAGGCCCTTGTCGCAAAGTTCAATACCGTGATGCTTCTCATCGATCACGAAGAAGAGATCGGCATCCACCTTGGGCATCTCCTTGCCCTGGTCCTGCAGGTAGTAGTTCTCGGTCTTCTGCAGCAATGCGCGGGCACCGGGTTCGCTCAGCAACTTGATCAATGCGCTGTTCTTGGGCAATGCACGATGCGCGCGCAACAGGGCCATGCCCCCTTTCTCCAGGTTCTCCTTGGACACATTGCCGCCATCAAGTCCCTTCAGGGCATCCTTCGCTTCGGAGAGCAGGCGTGTCACCAACTGGCGTTGGGCGCTGTACAGCTTCTCCACGCGCGGCCGGTACTCATCGAACTGGTGGATCTCGCCTCGTGGCGTTGGGCCGCTGATGATCAATGGGGTCCGGGCATCGTCGATAAGCACGCTGTCCACCTCATCCACAATGGCGAAATGATGCACCCGCTGGACCAGCGCCGTGGGAGCGTGGGCCATGTTGTCCCTCAGGTAATCGAAGCCGAACTCGTTGTTGGTGCCGAAGGTGATGTCCGCCTGGTAGGCTGCGCGGCGTTCGGCGCTGTTGGGTTCGTGCTTGTCAATGCAATCCACGCGCAGGCCATGGAACTCGTACAAGGGCCCCATCCATTCACTGTCGCGCTTGCTGAGGTAGTCGTTCACGGTCACCACATGCACCCCGCGTCCGGCCAGTGCGTTCAGGTAAACAGGTAGCGTCGCCACCAGGGTCTTGCCCTCACCGGTGCCCATCTCGGCGATCTTTCCTTTGTGCAGGGCGGTGCCTCCGATGAGTTGCACCTCATAGTGCACCATGTCCCAGGTCACCGGGTTGCCGGCGGCGTTCCACGTGTTGCTCCAAATGGCCTGGTCGCCTTCAATGCGGATATGCGGCTTGCGCGCTGCAAGCTCCCGGTCCAGGTCGGTGGCCCGCACCCGTAGTTCACTGTTCTCCTTGAGGCGTCGGGCGGTCTCCCTCACGATCGCAAAGGCCTCCGGCAGGATCTCATCCAGGACCACTTCGATCTGCTTCACAATGGACTCCTCGATCTTGTCGATGCGCTTGTAGCGATCCTCCCGTTCATGGATATCCATGCGCGGGTCGGCCTCGATCTCCGCGCGCAGTTGGTCCACTTGCTGTTGCTCGCCGGCCACGCGCTCCCGTATGCGTGTGCGAAGTGCCAGGGTGCGAGCGCGGAGCTCATCGTGTGAAAGGGAGGCCAGCTTGGCATATTCGGCCAGCACGCGGTCCACAACGGGACGTGTTTCCTTCAGGTCGCGTTCGGCTTTGTCTCCGAAGATCTTCTTGAATACGTTGGTCAGTGGTGCGATCATGCCGGGTGGTGGTGTGCGCAGAGGGTGCCGCTGTGAGCACGCGCGAATGGGTATGGTCCTGAAAAGGCCGTCAAAGGTAGGCCGCCCGCTCCGAGCATGGACCCTGCCGGAACCATGGACCTGCCAGCCTGACATGCGAAGGCCCTTTCCGCTGGAAAGGGCCTTTGAAACGGAGCCTTCTCCGGGTCAGTATTCGTCCTCGTTGAAGAAGAAATCCTCCTTGCTGGGGTAGTCCGGCCAGATGTCCTCGATGCTCTCGAAGACCTCTTCGTCATCCTCGATCGCCTGAAGGTTCTCCACCACCTCCAATGGGGCGCCTGTGCGCATGGCGAAATCGATGAGTTCGTCCTTGGTGGCTGGCCATGGGGCGTCCTCCAAGTATGAAGCGAGTTCAAGCGTCCAATACATCGCTGTTGCGCGTTGCCGTTCCGTCGGAACGGCCGCAAATATAGATTCGTCTGGATCCGTGCGACGGTCCGGTGGAAAAGTGGTTGTTTTCTTAGAAGGACGTGCTTTGCCGGATGGGGCAGGGGTTCAGGGGCGCGGTGTCCAGGGCCGTTCGGGGGCCCCAAGACGGTGGTGAAGGTGCCTGGCCAGCACGAAAAGCAGGTCCGAAAGGCGGTTTAAGTAGCGCACCAGGACCTCTTCCACCGGAGCGTCACCAGCCAATTGTACGACCCGCCTTTCGGCGCGCCGGCACACGGTGCGGCAGATGTGAGCTTGCGAGATGATCGGATGGCCACCCGGCAGGATGAAATTCCGCATGGTGGGAAGTTCGCTGTCCATCTCGTCCATCCACTTTTCAAGGGTGGACACGGCAGCGTCTGTGGTGGGTGGGACCTGGAAACGCTCGGCCGTGGCGGCATCTGCGCTGGCCAGCCGCGACCCGATCGCAAAGAGCTGGTCCTGAACGTTCCGCAGGCGTTCTATCTGGAGGGTACCAGCCAACGCACCCTCCCGGACGATCAGGTCCAAGAGAAGCCCCAGATGGCTGTTCAATTCGTCGAGGGTGCCGTACGCTTCAATGCGTGCATCGTCCTTGCTCACGCGCTCCCCACCGAGCAACCCGGTCTGTCCTTTATCGCCGGTGCGGGTATAGATCTTCATGAACGGTGGATCGGGCAAAGGCCAAAAGTACCCCGTCCACTATTCAATAGCGCAAGCGGAAGTGCTCCTTCGGCTGTTCGCGACGCAGGAATACAAGGCCCATGTGGTGCAGGTCCACGGTCACGGTCACTGATCCATGTGCCTTCACGGCCTCCCATGCCGCCTCCATACCCCGGCTCCAATGGATATCGTCGAGTACGAACACCGTGTCATTGTGTGCCCGTGTGAGGCATTGCTCGAAATGATCCAAGGTGGGTTCCTTGGCATGGTTGCCGTCAATGAACACCAGGTCCAAAGCAGCTTCCTGCTTAAGCACTTCGGGCAGCCGGACCCTGAAGCTGCCGAGTACGGCCTGGATGTTCTGCTGCCGTACATGTTCAAAGTGATGTTGCGCGATGCGGAAGGTCTGGGGACAGCCTTCGATCGTGATCACCCGACCGTCCGGTGCACCACGCGATAGATACAAAGTGGTGAGGCCGAAGGATGTACCGAGTTCCAGAATGGTGCGGCTGTTGAAGTACCGCGCCAACCGGTACAGCATGCTGGCGTGTCGCGCCGGTTTCATGGCTGTTCGGGCCATGTCAGCAACGTTCCGCACGGGGAGATCGAGCACACGCGACCCCGCCCCGAGGTCATTCACGCGAATGGTCTGATCGCTGCGGAGCAGTCCTTCGCGGAGGTGCTCCACATCCAGGCATTCCATGATCGGATCGCTGGGCCGCAAGACCTGATCGGCCAGTTGGTATACGAAAGGGGAGTGCACGCCATGGCGGCTGCGGGCCTTCACCAGGTGGTCCATCCAACTGCCGATGTGCCTCAGGGTGTCGTTCATTCCGGGCGCGAAGCTACCGATGGTGCCTTGCGTGGAAGGGTTTTCATGGGACATAGCCACCAACGATCGGTTGTTGGTGGTGCACGTGGCCTGCGATGGAGCGCGCCACCCTCGCATGGCCAGTAGCGGAGGGATGCGGGTCATGTGGTATGCGATGCTCATTCTGCCAGCTCATTGTGCTCAGGTCGAACACCTCCAGCCATTCCCGGTCCAGGTGCTCGACGAAATAGGGGGCTGTGGTCATGCCTGGATAGAGCAGCACCAGGAAGCGTGATCGTGGATGTTGTTCACGGGCCATGCGTGCGGTCCCTTCCAGCAATGCTTTCATCAGCTTGAGGCTTCCTTCCGAGCGGGTTGCTGGAAGGTCGATGCCCAGGAAGCGCACCACAGGGCTCTTGTAGAGCATCCAGTACAGGGTGGAGGTAAAGGGCCGGCCGGTGGTGAAGGTGCCATATTGCGCGATCTGGTCATCCTCCAAGCGGCAATAGGGCAGGTTCTCACCCCAGGTGGAATAGACCTGCATGGAGCCCACTGCACGAGCCAGGTGCCCGTCAATGATCGGCAGGATGAACAGCACACTGTCCGAATGGATGAGCGGGGCCATTTCCTTTTCCTTGAATTGAAGCCACCAATTCTGTGGGCCATAACCGGGAACAGCTCGATTCAGCACGCGGGCGGAAGTATCTATTTGCGCATACCAGGCAGGTAGAGTCTGGTCATCGTCCACGCCGGTGCCGAAGGTGAAGGAGCAGCCCAGGAACACCACCGTTCGTTCAGAATAGACCTTGGGTTGGCGCGTTTTCCTGCCTCCGGTGCTGTCGATCGTGCAGGTAACGGAGTAGATGGTATCGCGGTCCAGGGTACGCGTGCAGATCGCCCGGGCATTCGGTCGTAGCCGGAACCCCTGTGGTTGGCCATGTACGAAGAGCACTGAAGTGCCGGTCTCCTCAGTGGTCGGATGGAGGAGCCGCATGGACACCCATGCGGTGCATTCCAAAAGCGTCCAAAGCACTGTGAACACCGCAACATGCCGCGCGGTCCTGATCATCCAGGATCTCCTACGCAAGAAGACCAAGATCACACCCACCGTCCCAACAAGCACACGTAAGGCCAGGATGCCACGCTGGTTGGCCACACCAAAACCGTCCTCGTGCCCGAGCCATATCGCTATGCGATCCGCGCTGCACAGCGCCCCGGTGATGAGAAGGGCGATGCCTGCCATGAGCAGCCAGTTCGCGTGGGGGTGTTCAGGACCGGATCCGCGCATCGTTGCGATCAAAACTACGCGGTGCCCTTCGCATGACGAACGTCAGCTTGTGATCGCGGACCGCAGGGGAAAATTGCGCTCCGTCATGTCATCTTCCGTCGATACGCTGGTCTGTTATCATTGCGGGGATCCCTGCAAGGAGGAACACCTTCACGCGCATGGCCATGAGTTCTGCTGCCCGGGCTGCAAGGCAGTGTACGAGTTGCTCCAGGAGTCTGGATTGTGCGACTACTACGCATTGTCAGAGCAGCCAGGTGTAAAGGAAAAGGGATCTGGCGAGGGGGTCCGTGAGGACCTGTTGGACCTCCCCGAAGTGCGTGCCCGGTTCCTGGAGTTCAGTGAAGGTGGCATCGGCCGGGTGACTTTCCGGGTGCCACAGATGCATTGTGCGTCCTGCATCTGGTTGTTGGAGAATCTCCATCGTGTGGAACCTGCGATCCTGCGTTCCCGCGTGCGCTTTCCCACACGACAGCTCACCGTCACTTTCCGCGAGGAGGGTCTGAGCCTGCGGGGACTGGTCGCCTTGCTGAAACGGATCGGCTACGGACCCGACCTGAGCACGGACCCCAAGCATGAGGCGCCCGTAGGCATCCCTCGCTCACTGTATATCCAGCTGGGTGTGGCCGGCTTCTGCTTCGGCAACATCATGCTCTTCAGCTTCCCGGAGTACCTCGGTGCGGACACCTCAGACCTTTTCCTGAAACGCGGCTTCCAATTCCTCTCCTTTCTCTTCAGCCTGCCCGTGTTGTTCGTGTCCTCGACTAGCTTCTTCGTTTCGGCGTGGAAGGGCCTGCGTGCACACACCATCAACATCGACCAGCCCATTGCATTGGGGATAGTGGCCTTGTTCGCGCGCAGTGTGGTTGATGTGCTCACCGAGGCGGGCCCGGGCTATTTCGATTCCCTGGCCGGCCTCATCTTCTTCCTCCTCATCGGGCGTTGGTACCAGGCGCATACCTATCGCGCATTGCGCTTCGATCGCGGGCTGGACGACCTGCTGCCGTTGGCGGTGCTGTGCAAGCGTGGGGATGAGGAGGTGCCGGTCCCTGTATCGGAATTGCGTCCTGGGGATCGCATCCTGATCCGCGATCAGGAGATGGTGCCAGTGGATGCCATGTTGCAGGAGGGCACGGGCCATGTCGATTACAGTTTCATCACCGGTGAGCCACTGCCGCTGCGCCGCATGCCGGGTGAGGTCATCCGTGCTGGCGGGCGCCAGCGTGGGGGCCTTATAGAGCTGGAGGTGTTGCGCGGCTTCCAGGACAGTGGTTTGAAGCGGATGTGGGAGGAGCAGATGCACGGTGAACGCCCGCTCATGCCACGTTTGATCGATGGCGTGGCAAGAAGGTTCACGGTGGTGGTGTTGTTGATCGCCACTGGTGCAGGGTTGTACTGGTGGGGGCACGATAGCTCCCAGGTGTGGCCTGTGGTCACTGCGGTGCTCATCGTGGCCTGCCCTTGCGCATTGGCGCTCAGCATGCCCTTCACCTATGGTCATGCCATCCGTATTCTCAGCAGTCGGGGACTTTTCCTGCGTGATGCGGAAGTGGTGGAACGCTTGGCGCACATCGATACCGTGGTCTTCGACAAGACCGGTACGCTCACCGAGCGAGAGGCGTACGATGTGCGTTGGGAAGGGAAGGAGCTTTCACCATACGAACAAGCCTTGGTCGCCAGTCTGGGACGCCACAGCGTGCACCCCCTGAGCCAGGCATTGGTTTCCGCGTTGCGCGGTAGTGTGGTCCCGGCTGTGGATGTCCATGAGCACGTGGGGCGTGGAGTGGAAGGTCTTGTGGATGGTACTTCCGTGCGGATCGGGTCTTCTGCTTTTTGCGGAGGCCCAGAGCAGGCTGTGAAGAATGGGGATGCGCGGGTGCATGTGCGCATCAACGGGACTTGGCGTGGCGCCTTCGCCATGCGCAAACGGGCACGTTCGGACATGTCCACCACAGTTGGCATGTTGCGCAGGCAACATGAGGTCCACCTGCTCACTGGCGATGTCGCGGTGGATGCCACGGTGGCTCAGGCGTTCCGAGACCCGGAGATCCACATTGGGCAGGATCCTGTGGACAAGACACGCTGCATCAGGTCGTTGCAAGCCATGGGGCGCCGTGTGTTGATGGCGGGCGATGGACTGAACGACGCGGGTGCCCTGCAGCAAAGCGATGTGGGGGTGACCGTGAGCGAAAGCAGTGCATCCCTGGCACCGAGCAGCGACGCCATTCTTAGGGGGGATGAACTGGCCACCCTGCCGCATGCCATGCGGCTCGCCAGACGGGCACGGCGCATCGTTTTCGCCAGCCTGGGAATTTCTTTCCTGTACAACGTGGTGGGTGTGTCCTTCGCTGTTTCGGGCCATCTGACCCCGCTGGTGGCGGCCATACTCATGCCGCTCAGCTCCGCAAGCGTCGTCGGTTTCGTGACCGTGGCCATGTTGCTGGCCGATAGCCGGCGGAATTAACATGACAAAAGTCATCTGGTCTGCTGAGGATCGTCAGGACGCATGAATCACCACCCTTCGAATTTCGGCCCTGTCACATGGCTGTCATTTTTCTTTTGATCGCGGCAAGCACGTTGGTGGCGGGAGTCTTTCTCGCCGCCTTCCTGTGGGCTGTGCGCAGTGGTCAATTCGATGATGACCGTTCCCCAGCGGTACGCATGCTGGACGGTCTTTCCCATGACCAACACCATTCAACGGATAAACCGACCGACCGATGATCGAGCGCTTCCATTACGACAACCGCATCGTCAGGGCCTTCCTCATTGCCACCGTGGTCTTCGGCGTGGTGGGGATGCTGGTGGGCATCATCGTGGCCCTGCAGATCATCATCCCTGGAACCAATTTCGCCTCGTGGTTCTCCTTTGGTCGCTTGCGTCCATTGCATACCAATGCGGTCATTTTCGCATTCGTAGGCAATGGCATTTTCACCGGGGTCTACTACAGCTTGCAGCGTTTGCTGAAAGCCCGCATGTTCAGTGATGTGTTGAGTTGGATACACTTCTGGGGTTGGCAGCTCATCATCGTGGCGGCGGCCATAACGCTTCCGCTGGGCATCACCACGGGCAAGGAGTATGCGGAGTTGGAGTGGCCCATCGACATCGCCATCACGCTGGTGTGGGTGGTCTTCGGCATCAACATGTTCGGCACCATCTTGAAGCGGCGTGAACGCCATATGTACGTGGCGATCTGGTTCTACATCGCCACCTGGGTCACTGTGGCCATGCTGCACATTGTGAACAGTTTCGAAATGCCCGCCGGTATGTGGAAAAGCTACAGTTGGTACGCGGGTGTTCAGGATGCGCTTGTCCAGTGGTGGTACGGGCACAATGCCGTGGCCTTCTTCCTGACCACACCGTACCTGGGCTTGATGTACTACTTCCTGCCGAAGGCAGCCAACCGTCCGGTGTACAGCTATAAACTTTCCATCATCCACTTCTGGGCGCTCATCTTCCTCTATATCTGGGCTGGTCCGCACCATTTGCTTTACAGCTCACTGCCTGAATGGGCCCAGAGCCTCGGCACCGTGTTCAGCATCATGCTCATCGCCCCCAGCTGGGGCGGAATGCTCAACGGTCTGCTTACGCTGCGTGGCGCGTGGGACCGTGTACGTGAGGATCCCGTGCTGAAGTTCTTCGTGGTTGCGGTGACCTGCTATGGCATGGTCACGCTGGAGGGTCCGCTCCTCAGCACCAAGTTCTTCAACAGCATCAGCCATTTTACCGATTGGACCATTGCCCACGTCCATGTGGGTGGCCTCGGGTGGAACGGCTTCATGACCTTCGGTCTGGCCTACTGGTTGGTTCCACGGATGTGGGGTGCCAAGCTCTGGTCCGTTCGCCTGGCCAATGCACATTTCTGGATCGGCACCCTCGGCATCGTGTTCTATGCCATTCCCATGTACTTCGCTGGCTTCACCCAGAGCCTCATGTGGAAACAGTTCACACCGGACGGGTTCCTGGTGTACCAGAATTTCCTGGAGACCGTCCTGCAGATCAAGTACGCATACTGGCTCAGGGCGCTGGGGGGCACGTTGTTCCTGGTGGGTGCCCTTCTTATGGTGGTCAATCTGCTGAAGACCGCTGCAGCGGGCCGCTTCGTACCTGAGGAAGCCGCTGAGGCCCCGGCGATCAGCCCTGTGGTGGACCTGGCCTCTGAAAAGGGTTACTGGCACCGTGCGATCGAGCGTCGCCCGGTGCAGATGCTGGTACTGAGCCTGATCGTGGTGGCCATTGGGGGTATACTCGAACTGGTGCCCACCTTCCTGGTGAAAAGCAACATCCCCACCATCGCCAGTGTGAAGCCATACACACCGCTGGAAGTACATGGCCGCGACATCTACATACGTGAGGGATGCTACACGTGCCACTCACAAATGATCCGGCCCTTCCGCAGCGAAACGGTGCGCTATGGAGAGTACAGCAAGGCCGGTGAGTTCGTGTACGACCATCCGTTCCAATGGGGTAGCAAGCGCACGGGTCCTGACCTCGCTCGAGAGGGGGGCAAGCGTAACGATGGTTGGCACTATTACCACATGTATGAGCCCACTTCGGTAAGCGAAGGCTCCTTGATGCCCGCCTATCCGCACCTGTTCGAGTGGAACATCGACACGGCCAGTACAGCAGCCCGTATACGTGCCCTGACAACCGTGGGGGTGCCGTACCCGGAAGGGTATGACCAGCACGCCAACACAGACCTGCTCGTGCAAGCGGAGAGGATCCGACAGTCCCTGGCCGGGGCCAAGATCGAAGCCGCCGCTGACCGGGAGATCATCGCGCTGATCGCCTACCTCCAACGGCTGGGTACGGATATATCGAAGCCAGCAACGGGGAATACCGCAGGTTTGAACCCTTGACGAGGATCCAGCATGCTCAAGTTCGTCAAGCAGCACATGTCCACCATTGACGGGGTCGCCATTTTCCCGGTGATCGCATTCCTGCTCTTCGCCTGTTTTTTCGTGGGCGTGCTTTGGTGGGTATGGACATCCGACCGTCGCTCCACCGAACACATGAGCTCTCTGCCCTTGGACGGGCCTTCCGCCACCTGAACCTGAGCCGGACAATGAAAACACGCACTACATCCACCATGCGCACATTGGCCTTCCTCTTCCTTGCGGTGTTTGCCCTGCCTTCCATGGCGGCCAATGGCGGCGCATGGGCGATCACCATGGACACGAACTATATCCTGTTGGCCACTGCGGTCATTCAGGTGGTCATCATCCTTTCCCTGGCCGGTATTCTGCGCACCTTGGGGGGGGCGGGCAAGGCCTGGATGCAGCGGCTCGGCAAAGGCGGTCCGGCCGCCCTCATCGCCTTCGCTCTTCTGCAAGGGAGTGATGCCCAAGCGGCAACGACGGAAGGGCCTGCGGCATGGACCGCCACAGAGCTGTTCTGGTGGCTGTTGACCGTTAACCTGTTCTTGTTCCTGCTGATCCTTGTGCAACTTGTTCTCGTTCGTTCCTTGACGCGTGCCTGGATCGGAGAGTCCGCGTCGGGGCAGGGAGCCAGGGCCACCGGAGAACCTTCATTCGCTGACAAGGTGCTCAAGAGCCTTACACGACAGGTGGACATGGAGCATGAGAAGGATTTGCTCATGCACCATGAGTATGACGGCATCCGCGAGCTGGACAATGTGCTGCCGCCGTGGTGGCTCTGGCTGTTCTACGGCACCATCATCTGGTCCGTGGTGTACTTGTTCAACATGCACGTTTCGCACACATGGAAGGACCAGACCACAGAATACGAGATGGAGATGGCACAGGCGAAGGCAGATGTGGACGCCTACCTGGCCAAGTTCGCTGCGTTGGTGGATGAGAACTCAGTAACGGCACTGACCGACGCATCCGCACTGAAGGCTGGTGAGGTGGTGTTCAAGGAGAACTGCATCGCCTGTCATGGGCAGCTGGGTGAAGGCAAGGAAGGCCTGGGACCCAACCTCACCGATGCCTACTGGCTCCACGGGGGCAATGTGAAGGATGTCTTCAAGACGGTGAAGTACGGTGTTCAAGCCAAGGGGATGGCATCCTGGAAGGACATGCTCAAGCCCCTGGATATCCAGAATGTCGCCAGCTACATCTTGAGCCTGCAAGGTTCCAACCCACCGAACGCCATTGCCCCACAGGGCACCTTGATGGCTCCGGAAGACGCTGGTACGGCATCAGCAGATACGGCGCGGGTGGCCGCACTCGAACAGCCGTGAGCACCTCGCAAGCCCGGGACCAGGACGGAACGTTCCGCGACGCGCTGGCCACGGTCGACAAGTCCGGCAAGCGGATCTGGATCTACCCGAAACGACCCGGTGGCCGTTTCTTCAACCGACGTGTCGCGCTGGGTGTCGTGCTTCTTGGCTTGCTCTTCGCCGGACCATTCATCCGGATCGCAGGTGAGCCATTATTCATGCTCAACATCCTGGAGCGCCGGTTCGTGTTGTTCGGTCAGACATTCTGGCCTCAGGACATCCATCTTTTCGTGTTCGCCTTCATCACCGGCATTGTGTTCATTGCATTGTTCACAGTGGCATTTGGCCGCCTTTTTTGCGGGTGGGTATGCCCGCAGACCATCTTCATGGAGTTGGTGTTCCGCAGGATCGAGTATTTGATAGAAGGCGATTGGAAGGCGCAGATGGCACTGAACAAACGCCCGTTGGATGCGGACAAGGTGGTGCGTAAGACCCTGAAACACGTGCTGTTTTTCGGTGTCTCCTTCCTCATCGGCAATGTGTTCCTGGCCTACATCATTGGCAGTGAAGCGTTGTTGGCGATTATCACGGAGCCGCCAACGGCACATCTGGGCGGTTTCGTTGCCATGGTGGGCTTCAGTGGCGCCTTCTATGGTGTATTTGCATTCCTGCGTGAGCAGGTGTGCACCACCATCTGCCCGTATGGTCGGTTGCAGGGCGTGCTGCTCGACCGGGAATCCATCGTGATCGCGTATGACCACGTGCGGGGCGAGCAGCGGGCCAAGTTCCGCAAGGGAGAGGATCGGACCGCGTCTTCCAAGGGTGACTGCATTGATTGCAAGGCGTGCGTGCATGTATGCCCAACGGGCATCGACATCCGGAACGGGACCCAGCTTGAATGCGTGAATTGTACGGCTTGCATCGATGCGTGCGATCACATGATGGACGGTGTGGGTCTTCCCCGGGGTCTTATCCGCTATGCCAGTGAATCGGAGATCACGGACAAACGCCCCTTCCGCTTCACCACTCGGATGAAGGCATACGCCGCATTGTCGATGGTTCTCACCGGGGTGATCCTCACCCTGCTGGTCACACGGTCCGACGTGGAGACCACCGTGTTGCGCACGCCCGGTATGCTTTACCAGACGCAGGATGACGGGCGTATCAGCAACCTGTATAACTTCAAGGTGGTGAACAAGACCTCACGGGATATGGACATACGCCTGGAATTACTTGAACCCGCGGGTGAGATCCGCTATGTGGGACGGGATCCTTACGTGAACAGCCGCGAAATGAGCTCTGGTGAGTTCTTCGTGATCATGGACAAGGCGAACGCGAAAGGCATGTCCACCAAGATCACCATCGGGGTGTTCAGTGGGGACAAGGAGTTGGAGCGCGTGAGGACCTCTTTTGTTGGACCAATGCACCTGCCATCATGAAATGGAACTGGGGTTATGGGATCACGGCGGCCATGCTGTTGTTCGTGGCCATGATGGCGGGATATATGGTCTGGGCCGCCAGGGAGCAGGAGGAGCTCGTTTCAAAGGACTATTACGGTGAAGAGAAGTTGTACCAGCAGCACCTGGAACAGGCGCGTCGTGCACAAGCCCTGCCTGAGCCGCCCAAAGTGGCGGTGGAGTCCGGGCGGCTTGCGGTCTTTGTACCGCCGGCCGCATGGTCTTCCGATGCCAGCGCATCCCTGCGCCTCTTCCGCCCATCCGATCAGCGTGCGGACCGCACCTTTCCGGTAAGACCGGACCAGCACGGATCATGGAGTGTGGACATCAGTGGATTGCTCAGAGGTGCCTACAAGGCACAACTGCAGTGGACCTCCGCAGGCGTGGAGTATTACCTCGAGGAGCCGGTCTATCTGCCATGACCACGATCCTGGCATCGGCCTTTGTATTGGGCCTGCTGGGCAGTGTGCATTGCGCGGCCATGTGCGGCCCCATCGCACTTGCTGTTCCTGGTCTTACGCCGCGTGGCTGGCAGCGCTTGGTCGGTGCGTGGCTGATGAACAGTGGGCGCGTGCTGGTCTATGCCTTGTTCGGTGTGGTACTGGGTTCTGCAGGAAGAGCACTTGACTTGTTCGGGCTGCAACAGACGTTCAGTATTGGCGCAGGTGTTCTCTTGTTGCTGTCGCTGGTCGTTCCCCTTGGTGGTCACATACTGGCGGGTTCAGCCGGGCGCATCATCATCCGCTTGCGAACGCGTATGGCGGGCTTCCTGAAGGCGCGTACTGCGGTGGGTATGTTCAGCCTGGGCGCACTTAATGCGTTGCTTCCTTGCGGTCTGGTCTATCTCGCCTTGGTAGGCGCCATGGCCCAGAGCGGGCCCCTCATCGGCGCGGCTTTCATGGCGGCCTTCGGGCTTGGCACGTGGCCGCTGCTCATTGGGTTGCACATGGGGTCCGCGATCTTGTCGCCACAGTGGCGTGGCCGCCTGCGCAGGCTGGCTCCGGTGGCAGTGGCCGTCATGGGCTTCGTGCTCATCCTGCGTGGCATGGGCCTGGGCATTCCCTACTTCAGCCCGATGAACATGGGCACTGCTGGTGTTGCAGGTTGTCCGTAAGGCTGAAAGGCTCAGGCACGTGGGGCCTGCTGCCGGCTGCGCATGGCTTCGCGCACGTATTTCCAAGGCACCACGAGCATCCCGAAACATTCACCGTCCTCCTTGCCCAGATGCTTGTGATGCACCTTGTGTGCCTTGCGTATCGCTTGAAAATAAACGCTATTGGTTCGTTTCAACCACTTGATGCGCTGGTGGATGAACACTTCGTGTACCAGGAAATAGGCGATGCCGTAAAGGAGAATACCCAGGCCGATCCATAACCATGGGGTGTGGAGCCCAACCAGGCTGCCCGCGATGAAAAGGACCATGGAAGGAACAGCAAAGATCAGGAAGAAGGAATCATTGCGCTCGAGGAAGCCATAGTGGTCTTTCTTGTGGTGGTCTGAATGCAGCACCCACAAGAAGCCATGCATGACGTATTTATGCGTGGCCCACGCCACGAATTCCATGGCGAAGAAGGTGGCCGTAACAATGGAGGTGATGGCCCAGAAGCTCATAAAGCACTTTCCTTGAAGAGCCGCTCCAAAGTTCGGTATCGGAAATCGAAAATGCGCTGGAGCCGGGGGCCGACAAGCCAGTCATGGAACAGGGCGCCCAGAGGTCCAAGTGGCAGCTCATATTCCACGCGATCCTTCATCCGCACCCCCCCCTCGACCGGTTCAAACTCGTGCACATGCCACCAGCGCTTGTATGGACCCTTCAATTGCATATCAACAAAGGCAAAGGGGGCCTTTACCTGGGCTATATACGTGATCCATCGAACGGGAATGCCAAGCATTGGCCTCACTTGGTAGCCAATTTTCTGCCCTTCGTGCATGGGGGCATCGTCGAAGGACTCGTCGATCACAAAACCCATGTCGGGTGGTGTGATGTGCGCGAGATTTCGTGGGGTGCTAAAGAAGGACCATGCCCGCTCCAAGGGAATGGGAAGGAACTGCTCGCGTTCCAGCACGTACCTGGCCATTTCGTCAGCCGATCACCTTGGCGTTGGGGTAACGGGCCTTCCAGAACTCCAGCATCTTCAAGCTGGCCAGCGTAATGGTGGTTCGGGGGTCCAACTGCACTTTGATGGCCTTCAGGCCCTCTTTCACAGGTTGGGTAAGGATCAGACTTTTCTTGCGGCGTCCCATGGTCATCAGTTGTTTTCGAACAGTGTCAAGAGTGGTGCCGAACCGGATAAGGCCTGCCTATATGTCGCTATGGCCCTCCGTCGTGCTACCTCATGAACGACAAGGGGTTGTGAATAGTTCGCCGTGCCATATTCCTTCACCCAATGCTTCACATATTTTAACTCCGGGTCGAACCGTTCACGCTGAAGCGTGGGATTGAACACCCGGAAGTAGGGTGCCGCGTCACAGCCCGACCCTGCGGCCCATTGCCAGCCTCCATTATTACTGCTGAGCTCGAAGTCGAGCAGTTTGCTCGCGAAGTAGGCCTCACCCCAACGCCAGTCCAGGAGCAGATGTTTGGTGAGGAAGCTGGCCACCACCATGCGTACCCGGTTGTGCATCAAGCCGGTGGCGTTCAGTTCGCGCATGCCGGCATCCACCAAGGGGTAGCCTGTTCGGCCCTCGCACCAGGCCAGGAAGTCCCGCTCGGCATTTCGCCAGGGAATGTGGTCATAGGCCGGCTTGAAGGCTTGATCGTGTTTTGGAAAGTGCCACAAGACCTGCATGAAGAACTCGCGCCAGATGAGCTCGTTCAGGTACTTCGGGCTCGACCCCAGGCTGCGGCGCACCAGTTCGCGAACGCTTACCGTGCCAAAGCGTAGATGGGTGCTCATGCGGCTGGTGCCGTTCACCGCGGGCAGGTCGCGGGTGTGCTCGTAGTTCCGCAGCAGCTCCTCACTCAGTGTGGTAGGCGGCACGTGAAGGTCGGTGGTGCGGAAGCCGATCGCTTCCAACATGGGCAACGGCAACGCATCCGTTCTCCAGAGCCGATGAAGAAGGCCCTCGCTGGGGTGCGGCGCAGCCATCTCCGGGGAGAAGAGCGAACGCCATTTCTTCATGTACGGGGTGTACACGGTGTATGGGCCGCCATCGTCCTTCACCACCTCGCCCCGCTCGAAGATGCTGATGTCCTTGAAGCTGCGGAAGGGAATGCCGTGTGCGGCGAGCAGCTCGCCAACGGCGGTGTCGCGCGCGATGGCGTAGGGCTCGTGATCGTGGTTGGTGGTCACGGCCGTGATGTCGAACCGCTCCACCAGCCGCTTCCATATCGCGATGGGTTTCCCGTGCTCCACCAGCAGCGTGCCGCCGTGCTTCGTCAGCTCGGCTTGCATGCCGCTGAGGGCGCGGTGGATGAAGTCCACGCGGCGGTCGTAACGGTCCTCCAGTCTGCCGAGGATCTCCGTGTCGAAGAGGAAGAGCGGCAGCACGTCGCCGTGATCGCTCAGCGCGCGAAGGAAACCGTGGTTATCCGTCAGCCGCAGGTCGCGCCGGAACCAGTGGATGCTGATGCGGGGCTTCGCGGACACCTCAGCGTCTGTGGTAGGTGAGGAACTCGTTGCGCACCTCTGCATCCTCGAACCGGCCGCTGAAGTGTGTGGTGACGGTGCTGCTGCATTCGTCCTTCACGCCGCGCAGCTTCACGCACATATGCTCGGCATCGATCAGCACGGCTACATCCTCGGTACGCAGCACGCGCTTCAGCTCAGCGGCGATCTGCTCAGTGAGGCGTTCCTGCACCTGCGGCCGTGCCGCGAAGTACTTCACGATGCGGTCCAGCTTGCTGAGGCCGATGACCTGCCCGCTGCTGTAATAGGCCACGGTGGCCTTGCCGATGATGGGCACGAAGTGGTGCTCGCAGAAGCTGTGCAAGGTGATGTCGCGCTCCACCAGCATGCCTTTGTAGCCGAACTTGTTGGCGAAGAGCGTGGGCTCCGGGCGCGTCTCCGGGTCCAAGCCACTGAAAACCTCGTTCACGAACATCCTGGCCACGCGCTTGGGAGTTCCTTGCAGGCTGTCGTCCGTGAGGTCAAGGCCCAGAGTCTCCATGATGCCGGTGAAGTGCTGCTCGATGCGGGCGATCTTTTCCTCGGGCGTGAGGGCGAAGGCATCGGGACGGATCGGCGTATCGATGGATGCCGCGCGATGATCGGGCTTCAGCAGTTCGATGGGCAAGGCGAATGGGATCACAGCGCCATTCTTCTTCATGAGCATGTTGTGTCGGCGTCAAATGGTGATCAGGCGGCCTTGAGGGCCAGTTCGGCGCGCACGCGGCTCCAGCACTCGCGCAGCCACACGGTGTAACGCTCGGGATGGGCCGAGAGGTCGGCCTCGAGCGCCTCTGGATGCAGGTAGGTCCAGGCATCTGCCTCGTCGGCGGTGGGTTTGGGCTCCCCGGAGAAGGAGCCGAAGAACACATGGTCCAGCTCGTGTTCATGCAGGCCATTGTCGAAGCTGGCCTTGTAGAGGAAGCTGAAGCGATGCTCCACATCGGTGTCGATGCCCATCTCCTCCACAAGGCGGCGGCGCGCGGCGTCGGCCACGGTCTCGTCCGGTCGCGGATGGCTACAGCAGGTATTGGTCCAAAGCCCGGCGCTGTGGTACTTACCCGGCGCGCGGCGCTGCAGCAGCAGCCGACCCTGCTCATCGAACAGGAACACGCTGAACGCGCGGTGCAGGGCACCTTCCTGGTGCGCGCGCAGCTTACCCATGGTGCCGATCGCCTCGTCGCGGTCGTTCACCAGCACCACTTGTTCCTCGTTCATCGCGTGTTCCTGCATGTTGTTCAGAGCATCCCGAAGCTGTGGCGCAGGTAGCTCGCGGTGAGCAGTGCGATCTTGCGGCGATTGCGCACGCGCACACGTTCCTGCATGATGCGGCTGGCGGGCAGGGCCTTGATCTTACGGAAGAGGTTCACGTAGTAGATGTACGCCATGTACACCCCGAATCGCGCGCCTTTGGGCAGCTGGCGAATGCCGATCAGTGCCGCGTCGAAGTCAGCCTGAATGTCGGCCTCTATCGCGCGCTTGGTGTCCTCGTCCCAGCGGCCCAGGTCGATACCGGGGAAGTAGGTGCGGCCCAGGTTCTGGTGGTCGTCCTTCAGGTCGCGCAGGAAGTTCACCTTCTGGAAGGCGGCGCCCAGCTTCATGGCGGCGGGCTTCAGCTTTTGGTAAAGCGCCTCATCGCCCTCGCAGAACACGCGCAGGCACATCAGGCCCACCACCTCGGCGCTGCCCAGGATGTAGGTCTCATAGCTGTGCTGGTCGTGGGCGGTGTCCGTGAGGTCCATCGCCATACTGTCCAGGAATGTGACATACAGATCTCGCTCGATACTGTACTGGTTCACCACGCGCTGGAAGCTGTGCAGGATGGGGTTGAGGCTGATGCCCTCGGCGATGGCGCGGTAGGTGTCCTCGCGGAAGCGCTTCAGCAGGTCCTTCTTGTCGAAGCCATGAAAGGTGTCCACGATCTCGTCGGCAAAGCGCACAAAGCCATAAATGGCGTGGATCGGCGAATGGAAGCGCTTGTCCAGCGACCGGATACCCAGGGAGAAGGAGGTGCTGTAGCTGTAGGTGGTGTGCCTGCTCGCCTTCAGGCAGACCTTATCGTAATGCGCGATGGTGTTCATGCCTTGACAGGTTTGCGGATATTCTCCTTCTCGATCAGGTCGGCCACCACCTGCCCGCTGATGATGGCCGGCGGCACGCCGGGGCCGGGCACGGTGAGCTGGCCGGTGTAGTAGAGCCCCTGCACTTTGCGGCTCTTCATGCTGGGGCGTAGTGGGCCGGTTTGCAGGATGGTGTTGGCCATGCCGTAGGCGTTGCCGCGGAAGGCGTTGTAATCGGCCTGCAGGTCGTTGATGCTGTAGCTGCGCTTCAGCAACACGTGTGGGCGCGGGTCGAAACCGAGGTGCTTACCCAAGCGCTCCATAACGACGTTGTAGTAGTGCTCGCGCGTCGCATCACGATCATCCAGGCCAGGCGCTATGGGGATCAGGATCACCATATTCTCCTTGCCCTCGGGCGCCACGGAAGGATCTGTCTTGCTGGCGCAGCTGGTATAGAAGAGTGGCTTGCTGGGCCACACGGGGTTGTCATAGATCTCGGCGCTGTGCCGGTCCAGCGACTCGTCGAAGAAGAGCGTGTGGTGCTCCAGATCGGGCAGGCGGCGGTCGAAGCCGAGGTAGAACAGCAGCCCGCTGGGCGCCATGGTGCGCTTGTTCCAGTAGTCCCTGCTGTAGCCGCGCTGGCCTTCGGGCAGCAGCTCCTGGTCCACATGGTGGTAGTCCGCGCCGGCCACCACGATGTCCGCCTTCAACACGCCCTCGCCCGTCTCCACGCCCACGGCCTTGCCGTGCTCCACCACGATACGTTCCACGGGCGTACCGCAGCGGATGGCTGCGCCCTGCTTCTCGGCCACGCGAACGAAGGCCTCCACCACCTTGCCCATGCCGCCCATGGGGTACCAGGTGCCGAGCTCCATGTCGGCATAGTTCATCAGGCTGTAAAGCGCGGGGGTGTTCTGCGGCGAGGCGCCCAGGAAGAGCACCGGGAACTCCATCAGCAGCCGCAGCTTCTCGTCGTTGAAATGCGCTTGGACATGCTTGCGCAGGCTGCGGAACACCTTCGTCTTCAAGAGGCCGCCAATGAGGCCCGGGTGCATGTACTCACCCCAGCTCAGCGAGGGGCGGTACACCAGTTCGCCCATGCCGAGCTCGTACTTCAGCTTGGCTTCGGCCAGGAAGCGGTCCAGTTGTGCACCGGCGCCTTTCTCCCTGCTGTCGAAGAAGGCGCGCAGAGCGAAGGGGTCGGAGGGGATGGTCCACTTGTCCCCAGGGCCAAAGACCACGCTGTACGAGGGGTCGAGCCGCACGAGGTCATAGTGGTCCTGCACGCGCTCGCCGAAGTCGGCAAAGAAGCGCTCGAAAACCTCGGGCATCCAATAGAAACTGGGTCCCATGTCGAATGTGAAGCCTTTTTCGCTCCACGTACGGGCGCGGCCGCCCGGCTGGGTGTTCTTCTCGAGCACGGTCACGCGGAAGCCCTTCCGCGCCAGGCCGGCGGCGGCGGCAAGACCGGCGAAGCCCGAGCCGATGACGATCGCGATAGGTTTCAAGCGGGAACGTTCTTATCCGTGAGCATCTCCTTCAGCAGATGGCGTGCTTGGTGGATCCGGCTTTTTACGGTACCGATCGGTATACCGAGGCGTTCACTGATCTCGTGGTATTTGTATCCCTCATGGTGCATGGTGAAGGGGTCACGGAAGGTAGGGCTCAGGCTGTCTAAACCGCGTTCGATCTCGGCTAGTTTCACGCTGGCCTCAGCGCTTTGAGGGGCGCGGGTCGTGCGCGCTTCTTGCCCATCATGTTCGAGACGCTCCATGAATGAGCGGGCGCGTTTGATCCGACGATGACCATTGATGAAGGAGTTCTTCACGATGGTGTACAGCCAAGCTTTGAGGTTCGTGTTCACCTGGAACTTGTCACGATTTGTAAAAGCTTTTAGCAAGCTTTCTTGAACAAGATCATGGGCATCATCCCGGTCCCGGGTCAGGCTCAGTGCGAAGTAGAACAGCTGATGCCGCATCCCAATGACGTGTTGGTTGAATTCGAGGGTGGACATGAGTGTTTAAAAAATGAGGTTAAAGATGGAACAAAATTATGAGCGGGACTAGAACTTGCAAGCATGTTGTCTAAAAAAGTGCTGATAAGGCTAAACAAAATGATCTAATCAACTATTTATCAGGCACTTCGACCGTGAAAGGCCGAACGAGAAATGCTCCTGGTCATGTGGAAGTCCTGGCTTAGTCGGACGAATACGATGAATTCTAGATCAGGACAAGTGACCTCTCAGGCCGCGTCAGGACGCTCTGAGCCTGCGACTTCAGAGGTTCCGCAAACGAAAAAGCCCCCGTGCGGGGGCTCTTACTGCCTTTGCCATTGCAATGGCTGCCGACGTGGGACGTACTGGATTCGAACCAGTGACCTCATGCGTGTGAAGCATGCGCTCTGAACCAGCTGAGCTAACGTCCCGAAAGGGGCGCGAAAATAGAAAAGAACAGCGCCGTTTGGACCTGGGTGGAAGCAGCCGGATTCGAACCAGCGACCCTCTGCTTGTAAGGCAGATGCTCTGAACCAGCTGAGCTATGCTTCCAAAAAAGAACGGGCGGCGAAGATAGCCCTTTCTCTTACAGCACTTCAGCAACCACGAACACGCTGCCGGTGACCAGGACCAGGTCCACCGGCTGTGCCGCGTTGCGCGCGGCTGAGAAGGCTGCACCAACGGACCCAAAGGCTTCACCAAGCAGGCCATGGACCAGTGCCAGGTCGCGAAGCTTGGTGGCCTCCAACCCTCTGGGTATATCTGCCTTGCAGAAGTAGTAGGTGGCATGCTTCGGCAATATGGCCAGTACCCGGTCTATGTCCTTATCGGCCGCCATGCCCAGTATCACATGAAGGTGATCATGCGGGGTGGTCTTTAACAGGTCCAACACAGTGCGCATGCCATCTATGTTGTGCGCCACGTCCGCGATGGTCAAAGGCTGGCGGTGCAGCACCTCCCAACGTCCGCGCAGTCCTGTATTGGCTACCACACGTTCGAAACCGTGTGCGATCGCAGCGTCAGGCAGGCTCCAGCCTCGAGCACGCATTGCTTCGAACGCGGCATGGGCAGTGCGGGCATTCTCCTCTTGATGCGCACCGGCCAATGCGGATGGGAAGTTGGGGGGCGCCTGATGGTCCACAAAGGTGATGGGTGCCTGTGCGGTGGAGGCCGCTGCTGTAAAAACTTCAGCCACCGCGCCTTCGGCACGGCCCACAATAACGGGTACACCGGGCTTGATGATCCCCGCCTTTTCGCGGGCAATGGCCTCCAGCGAATGGCCGAGTAGGTCCATATGGTCCCAGCCGATGTTGGTGATGACGCTCACCTCGGGGAAGATCACGTTGGTGCTGTCCAATCGCCCGCCAAGGCCGGTCTCTATTACAGCGATATCCACCTGCTGCTGCTTGAACCACCAGAGCGCCAAACCGACGCCCCATTCGAAGAACGAGGGTCCGATGCCCTCGAATTGCTCGCGGTGTATTTCAACGAATTGGGTCACAAGCTCCTCCCCGATGACCATTCCATTGATCCTGAACCGCTCTCGAAAGTCCTTCAGGTGTGGTGAGGTATGCAGGCCCACCCTATACCCGGCCTCCTGAAGCGCACTTGCGATCAGGTGGCAGGTGCTGCCCTTGCCATTGGTCCCCGCCACATGTACGCACCGCAGGTCCCGTTCGGGATGCCCCAATGCATCCATAAGGGCCCATGTGTTGGACAGGTCGGCTTTATAGGCTGCCGGCCCGATGCGGTGGTACATGGGAAGCTGGGCGTAGAGATACGCCAGCGTCTCCGCATAGGTCATGTGTGCGAAGTTCGTTGGGATCGATCTGCAAGACCACGGCAGGTCCGACAAGTGCAGCTCGTGCGCTACTCAAGGATGAACACGAAGGCCATTTCGCCCTTTTGTTCGCCACCCCCGGGCTTGGCGCTAAAGGTGCACTGCATGGCGGCCTTGCGGGCGATGTTGTACAGGGTCTGGCTGGTGGTGGTGCTTTTGTCCAAGTTCTGCGTCACGCGAATGACCTTTCCACCTGCGTCCACGAAGATGTTCAGCACCACCTTGCCAGCCTCACTGGGTTTGTCGCTGATCGCAGGGCCATTCACCAAGCCACGCCCACCCAGTGAAATGCTCCAGCCATCCCCTTTGTATACACCTATACCGTCCGGCACACCATCCGGCACGCCTTGGTTGCCTGGTTTGTCACTTGGGCCTTCACCTCCACTTCCACCACCCTTGTTCCATGCGTTAAGTGCCTCGGAAAGTCCTTTGCTGATGGTGGGTTCCTTGGGTTTCTCAGGTTCCTTCTTGTCAGCGGGTTTGTCCGTTGGCTTCTTCGGCTTCTTGTCCGGCTTTTTCACCTCCACTTCGCTACGGTCGTCCACGGCCACCTCTTCGGGTTGTTGATCGCTTTGCTCACTAACAGGTGGGGCAGCCTGTGTGTTGTCCGGTGAGGGGTCCGGCGTTTCCACTTCGCCACTACCTGTAAGGCTGGTGCCGAAGTCGGCCATCGCCACCTCGAGCATTTGCTCCTCTGGCCGGGGAAAGGGCTCCTTCAGACCGAAATAGAGGAAAAGCAGTGTGAGCAGGAGGTGCACCAGAATGGTGCCTGCAAGCCCAGAGCGGCGGTCGCGGTCGTGGTAAGCAGCGGTCATGGAGTAAGAGAGGCAAGCACGATCCTCCACTTGTTGCGTTTGGCCAGGTCGAGCACCGTGACCATTAGACCGGTAGGCGTGGAGTTGGCCACGCGCAGGATGATGGCGTCCTGTGCGGTATGCTTGGCCATCTCGGCGGTCAGCGCCTCCTCCAAACGGGCTTCGGCCACAGGGGTATTGTTCAACAGGATACGGTTGTCGGCATCGATGCGCACAGCCACTTTCGGAGGCTCCTTGGGCGTGGTGCGCGAGGCCTTGGGCAGGTCCACGGGCAAGGCGAAGGGGCTGACCATGGTGCTGACGATGACGAAGAAGATGAGCAGCAGGAACACAAGGTCGCTCATGCTGCTGAGGCTGAATCCCGGTTCCACCTTGTTGGATGCGCGCAGAGCCATGATGTCTTCAATTGGGTCGTGTGGCCATGATCACCTTCCACTGGTTGCGCTTGGCGATCTCCAGCACGCCCACGGTGATGCCCGCCGGCACGGTCTGGTCCACGTGCAGCACGATCGCGATATCCCCACTGCGCTTTGCCATTTCATCCTTCAGTACAGCTTCGAGTTCCAGGGGTTCATCCAGCTTGCGGTTATTCACGCTAAAGTGGCGGTCCGCATCAATGCGCACACCCACCTGCGGCTTCTCTTTGGTCCGGTTGGCACTGATGGGCAGGTCCACAGGCAACGAACTGGGGCTGACCATGGTGCTGATGATCACAAAGAAGATGAGCAGCAGGAAGACCAGGTCGGTCATGCTGCTCAGATTGAAGCTGGCGTTGATCTTATTGCTGCTGCGCAGGGCCATCAGCACATCACTTGGCAGGTTGTTCCAGCAGGTCCATGAACTCGATGGTGCGGGCCTCCATCTTCTGCACCACCTTCTGCACCCGTGCCACCAGTGTGTTGTAGGCCACGTACGCGATGATGCCGATGATGAGACCGGCTACGGTGGTGACCATGGCCTGCATCATGCCGCCGCTGAGCTCGCTCAGTTCAACGCCCGCCCCGCTGATCTCCATGGTATGGAAGGTGACGATCATACCGATGACAGTACCAAGGAAACCCAGCATGGGCGCGGCACCCGCGATGGTGGCCAGGAAGGCCAGCCCTTTCTCCAGGCTGTAGACCTCCAGGCGCCCCGCGTTCTCAATGCTCACCTCTATGTCCTTCAAGGGCTTGCCGATCCGGCTGATGCCCTTTTCCAGCATGCGGGCGACGGGAGAAGCGGTGGTGACACACAGGTTGCGCGCGCTATCCAGCTTGCCTTCGCCGATGTAGTCGCGGATCTTGTTCATGAAGTCACCTTCTTCGCGTAGGGCGCGCCTTATGGCCAGGGAGCGCTCGATGATGATGTAGACCGCGATGAGGCTCATGAGGCCCAAAGGAGCCATGATGTACCACCCGCCGTACTGGATGAGTTGCCAGATGGTAAGGGTGGTCTCTGTGGGCAGTGTAGTGGCGGCCGGTTGCTGCTCCAGGAGCTGCCTGGCGGCATCGGGGGTCTGCTGGATCTGTGCGATCAGGTGGCTGAGCATGGATGGTGGTCTGTTCGGTGTAACGGGGTCGTGCCTCTGGAAATTTCCTCAGGTGAGTTGTTGCAGGGCGATCTCGAAGGCGGTGCGGGTCAGATGGGTGCGGGTGGAATGACGTGCATGGGTGCGCTCCAGTGCCTGCCCGATGGTATGGCTTACATCATCGAAGATGGCCTGATCACTGAGCGCATTGCCGGGTTGCATGCAATAGGCGAACACCCTGGCCATGCCACAGTTGGCGATGAAGTCCGGGATCACGCTCACGTGCTCATCGGCATGCCGTGCGATGGGCCCGTAGAAGATCTCCGGATCGGCGAAGGGCACGTTGGCGCCGCTGCTGATCACTTCGAGCCCTCCTGCTGCCATACGATCCACCTGTTCGCGCGTCACCAGCCGGCTGGCGGCGCAGGGCAGGAATACCTCGGCGCCCACATCCCAGATGCGGGCGTTCACCTCTTCGAAGGGGAGCATGTCCTGCATGCGCAGGGCATTGCCGGCCTTGTCCATGAATAGCTTACCCACCTCATCAGCCCCCAACCCTTCTGCCCGCAGGGTACCCCCATGCCGGTCGATGATGCCTACGATGCGTGCACCTTGTCGGGCCAGGTAAAGTCCGGCGGCGGCGGCAACGTTGCCCCAACCTTGTACGATGACACGCTTGCCTTTCAGATCGCCACCGTATACCCGGTAAAAGTGGCGCACGCTTTCGGCCACACCCCATCCGGTTATCATGTCGGCCACGGCATACCGGCCTTTTTCCGGGACATATGTGAGGTCATCCACGATCTTGCTCACGCCTTCACGCAACTGTTGGATGGCTTGCAACTTGACCTCTTCCTGTGAGCCGATGTGCCCATTCACCACACCCTCCTGCGGATGGCGCAGACCGTACCGTTCGGTGATGGGGATCACATCGTGCAGCTCGTCCACGTTCAGATCGCCACCTGTGCCATAATACGTTTTGAGCAGGGGCATCACGGCCTTGTACCAGCGGTCCAGCACGGCGTTCTTGCGCGGGTCGGTGGGGTCGAAGTCGATGCCGCTCTTTGCCCCGCCAATGGGTGGGCCGCACACGCTGAACTTCACCTCC
Source organism: Flavobacteriales bacterium (assembly GCA_016788635.1). Classification (GTDB taxonomy): domain Bacteria; phylum Bacteroidota; class Bacteroidia; order Flavobacteriales_F; family PHOS-HE28; genus PHOS-HE28. The sequence goes on from JAEUSU010000027.1 coordinate 147,599, forward strand.
ATGGTCTTGGCAAGGCTCTCCACCTCGCGGCGATCGAGGCCTTTGCGCATGCGGGTACCACCTCCAGCCGCACCACCGCGCAAGCTGTTGATCACCACCCAGCCGCGCGCACCAGTGGGGGAGTCGTTCCACTCAAATACGATCTCGGGTGCGCGTTCCTCAAAGGCACGCAGTGCATCCAGGACCGAGGCGGGGGAGGGCGAAATGTTGGTCACGGGGTCAGGCATACAAAGGAATCGTTAGGTGAAGCGAGGAATGGGGAGAAGCGCATGGCGTTACAAGCGTGCGCATGTTAATTCGGCTGGTGGACAGCCCCGCCGCAGCTGTTTCGCGAAGCGCCGGTGACACTGGCAAGTGCCGTGACCTCCCCGCGCATGCGGAGCACGCCCAGCAAGGCGAAAAGGAGGGCCTCTTTGAAGTCGACCAAACGGTGTTCGGGAACTTCGATGGCCACCTGGGTAAGCGTTCGTAAGCGTTCGATCAGGAAGCCGTTGTGTGCGCCACCGCCAGTGACCAATACAGGTCCATCGACGCTGGTGAGGGCGAAGGAAAGCTGCCTGGCGATGTGCTCCGCAGTTGTGCGAAGCCGGTCGTTGAGGGGCATGGAGCAATTGTCGATCAACGGCAGGACCGCTTCATTGAACCACTCCCTGCCCAGGGAGCGCGGAGGGCGTTGTTGGTGAAAGGGCAGGGCATCCAGGGTTTTCAGCATTTCCGGGTCGACCTGGCCTGAACGGGCCATGGCGCCGTTGGCATCGTAGCGCTGTCCTGCCGATCGCGCGAGGTGATCCAATGCCTGGTTGCCAATGCAAACATCGTAACCCAGAACCCCGTCGGGTCCATGTACTGAAATATTGCATATCCCTCCCAGGTTCAGGAAGGTGCGGTGGCCCGGAAAGAGCAGACGTTCCCCTAAAGGCACCAATGGCGCGCCCTGGCCACCCAAAGCCACATCAAGCGAGCGGAAGTCATTGATGGTCGGCAGGCCGGTGTGTGCTGCAATGCGGGCCCCTTGGCCGATCTGTAACGTCAGGCCCTGCTCGGGCTGGTGGAATACGGTATGTCCATGGGAGGCGACCATGTCCACCTTTTTGCCTGATAGGAACTCACGGCAGGCCTGACCGATGATATCGCCCATATCGCGGTCCAGTTCCGCCAGCTCAAGGGCCTTGCCGTGCATGACCTGCCTGAGCCTTTCGCGGAATGCTTCGGTATATGGGATGGTGCGGGCATTCTCAATGGCGTAGGACCAGCATCCATCCTCGAGCTGGAATTCGCACAGGGCCAGGTCCAGCCCGTCCAACGAACTGCCGCTCATGACACCTAAGGCGCGGTAAATGGACATCTGAGAGCGACCCGGACACCCCGGGGTGGGCAAAGGTGCATAACCGCGGGCCGTCATCGGGGAGCGACCTTTGGTCGGGACCAGTGGTTTATCTTGGCGGTCCTTATTTCCCGCCCCCATGCAAGCCACCGATACCCTTGCCGGCCTCAATTTCGAACTGAGTGAAGAGCAATTGGCCGTGCGCGATGCCGCCCGGGATTTCGCTCAGAACGTACTGAAGCCCGGCGTGATAGACCGGGACCGGGAGCAACGCTTCCCCAAGGACGAGATCAAGCAGCTGGGAGAGCTCGGCTTCCTGGGCATGATGGTGAGCCCCGAATACGGCGGCGGAGGCATGGACACCATCAGCTACGTGCTGGCCATGGAGGAGATCAGCAAGATCGATGCGAGCACGAGCGTGGTGATGAGCGTCAACAACAGCCTGGTCTGCTGGGGCCTGGAACAGTTCGGTAATGAGGAGCAAAAGCGGAAGTACCTGGTGCCATTGGCAAAGGGCGAAGTGATCGGGGCCTTCTGCCTCAGCGAGCCCGAGGCTGGCAGCGACGCCACCAGCCAACGCACCACCGCCATCGACATGGGCGACCACTACCTGCTCAACGGCACCAAGAACTGGATCACCAACGGCGGCAGTGCCAGCACCTATCTGGTAATGGCCCAGACCGACGCCGCCAAAGGCCACAAGGGCATCAACTGCCTCATCGTCGAGAAGGGCATGCCTGGCTTCGTTGTGGGCGCCAAGGAGGACAAGCTGGGCATCCGCGGAAGCGATACGCACACCCTGATGTTCCAGGATGTGAAGGTGCCCAAGGCCAACCGGATCGGCGAGGATGGCTTCGGCTTCACCTTCGCCATGAAGACCTTGAGCGGCGGCCGCATCGGCATCGCCTCACAAGCACTGGGGATCGCCAGCGGCGCCTACGAGCTGGCGCTAGCGTACAGTAAGGAGCGCAAGGCCTTCGGCAAGCCTATCAGTGAGCACCAGGCCATCGCCTTCAAGCTGGCCGACATGGCCACGGAGATCGAAGCGGCTCGCCTGCTCTGCCTGAAGGCTGCCTGGCTGAAGGACCAGCACCTGAACTACGATCAGGCCAGCGCCATGGCCAAGGTCTTTGCCAGTGAGGTGGCCATGCGCACCACGGTGGAAGCCGTGCAGGTCCATGGTGGTTATGGCTACGTTAAGGAATACCACGTGGAGCGCCTGATGCGAGATGCCAAGATCACCCAGATCTATGAAGGCACCAGCGAGGTGCAACGGATCGTGATCAGCCGGGGTGTTTTGAAGGGCTGATCCCCTATGGGGGGCGCTTGCCTTTCCGGAGGGCACTGGAGGAGCCGACCCACCGGGTCGACATCACAGCGCGTCCAGAAGGGTTTCCAATTTGATCCCCCGAGAACCCTTCACCAACAGCAAGTGCCCGGTGAGGGGCACCTTCCTAAGTGCTGCAAGCAGTGAGGCAGCATCGGGGTAGGTGTGGTCACTGCTGCGCTGGAACTCCGGCCCCACGTAGCGTGCTGCGATGCCCAACTCCTTGCAAAGCGCCACGATCGCATGGTGTTCCGCCCGGCTTTCCGTGCCCAGTTCCAGCATGTCCCCCAGGATGGCCAGCTTGGGCCGGTCGGTGACGATGGAGGCGAAGTTGCGCAGGGCCGCGGCCATGCTCGTGGGGTTGGCGTTGTAGGCGTCCAGTACCAATTGATTGCGGCCCGTTTCGCGGAATTCCGAGCGGTTGTTGCTGGGGGTATATGCAGTGATGGCCTCTGCGATGCGCTGATCGGGCACTCCGAAGAACTGGCCGATGGCCACGGCCGCCAAGGCGTTGGAAAGGTTGTAGTCACCGATGAGCCTGGTGGTGACATGGTACGCCTGTCCATCGCGCCCGGCGAACACGAACGCCATGAACGGCCCTTTCGAAGTAGTATCACCCGACGTGTCCGCTTCCGGCGAACGACCATAGATGACACGCTTAGTGGCGGAGCTTTTTTCCATCAACAAGTGGTCGTCCGCGTTCACGAAGAGCGTTCCGCCATGCGCTCGGATGAATGCGTACATCTCGGTCTTGGCGATGACCACGCCATCATAGCTTCCGAATCCCTCCAGGTGCGCACGCCCGATATTGGTGATCAGTCCGTGCGTCGGTTCCGCGATGCTCACCAGTTCAGCGATGTCGCCCACTTTATTGGCCCCCATCTCGATGATGGCGATCCTGTGTTCCTTGATGAGGTTAAGCAGGGTGAGCGGAACACCGATGTGGTTGTTCAAGTTGCCGCTTGTGGCCAGGGTAGGGCGGTCCGCAGCCAGCACCGCATGCATCAATTCCTTCGTGGTGGTTTTTCCATTGGAACCGGTGATGCCGATGACGGGTATGTTGAACTGCCGACGGTGATGCAGTCCGAGGTCCTGCAAGGCCTTCAGCACATCGGGGACCAGTAGGAAGCGCTCATCCACGACCACCGAGGCATCATCCACCACGGCCATGCGGCAGCCTTTGGCCAGCGCCTCTGCAGCATAAACGTTGGCATTGAAGTTGGGTCCTTTGAGCCCGAAGAACATGCTACCGGGGGTCACCTTGCGGGTGTCCGTGCAGGTGCCTTGGCACTCAAGGAAGAGAGCATGCAATTCGCCAATGGAGAGGAAGGGCGCAGCGGGCATGGCTCAAAAGAACGACCCCGGCCATGGGCCGGGGTCGATACGCAAGACGTTCTGTTGACGATCGCCGGTTACTTCTTCAATTGGGAGCGGCGTTTGGCATCACCCATGCCCAGCGGGCTTCCAACCCGTGTCATGGCGCAGCGGAAACCGATCATGGCCGTGCTCTGACGCTCATCCAGGTAGCGGCGTGTGGCGGGATTGGCCCAGTAGATGCGATCTGCCCAGCTGGCGCCTTTGTAAACGCGTGCATGGTCGTTGATCAATGAGGTCTTGCCCCAGTCATACATCGCATTGCCTTCGTAATCGGCCTGGTCGAAGTAGATGCTGCTTTCCAGGTCGCCATCCACGAAGTTGATGTTGTCCGACTGACGGTAGTTGCGACGGTCGATGTTCTCCTCCACGGTCACATTCCTCCAGCGCACATCGCCGGGTTGGTCCATCTGGTAGTCGCTGATCCCGCTGAGGAGCTTGGGCTGGATGTCGGATGGTATGCTGGAGGCCTTGATCATGTCCACCATGTCCTGCACACGTTGCATGGCCGCATCGTGCTTGCGGCTATTGTTGAACTCAATGGATTGTTCAATGGCCGTGAGCAGGTCGTCGATCAACTTGGCCTCTTCATCCGTGGCGCGGCCCTGCATACGTGTCTGGAACTCGGTGAGGAAATACTTGATCCCATCCACATCGTAGATCACCTGGTCGAACTTTTCCTGCACGGCACCATCGCTGTTCAGCGTCTTGGTCTTGAACACATTGCCACGGAAGGGGCGGAAATCATTCTTGTCCTCCGGGCTCAATGGGCGATATACGTCCATCACCCATTCACTCACGTTACCGGCCATGTTGTATAGCCCATAATCGTTCGGCCAGTAGCTGAACACAGGGGCGGTCACGTCGGCATTATCATTCAGGCTGCCTGCCACACCCATATAGTCCCCACGCCCGCGCATGAAGTTGCCACGGAAGTCGCCATAGAAGGCGCCACCTTTTTTACGGCTGTCGTAGCGCACCCAGTGCCCGTTCCAAGGATAAATGCGACGTTCCACGATGCGCTCGTCGATGCTGTTGCCCACCAGTCCGTATGCGGCGTATTCCCATTCGGCCTCAGTAGGCAGGCGATAACGGGGCAACAGGATCCCATCTTCCATGCGCACATTGCGTGTGTCACGGTTCGGGTTGAAATCCTGCATGCCATCGATCTTCTTGCCACTCTCATACTGACCGGCCAGGTAGGCATCGGTGGTGAAGTGGTCCTCGTTGATCTGGTTGGGGTAGTGTTCGAACAGTCCCTCGCGGATCAGGATCACCTCGTTCACGCGGTCCGTCCGCCATGCACAATAGTCATTCGCCTGAAGCCAGTTCACGCCCACCACCGGGTAGTCCCGGTAGGCCGGGTGACGCAGGTAATACTCCACGTAAGGCTCGTTGTAGGCCAGCTTGTTGCGCCAGACAAGCGTATCGGGCAGGGCTTTCTTGTAGATCTCAGGATAGTCGGCCGAGAACACGCGTTCCAGCCAATACAGGTATTCCAGCCAGTAGAAGTTGGTCACTTCCACTTCGTCCATATAGAAGGAGGACACTGTTACCGTGCGCGGGATGTTGTTCCAGTCATACGTGAGCTCGTCGGTCACACGCCCCATGGTGAATTGGCCGCCTTCAATAAGCACCAGCCCGGGACCAGTCTCCTGTTCCTCAAAAGGCGCCTTTTCGAAGCCACCGTTGCGGGAATCATTGTAATTCCAGCCTGTGGCACCGCTCCGCTCGAACTGGCAGCTGGTCAGGGCTGCCGCTCCGATGAGCAGCATCAAAATGTTCCTTGCGTGGTTCATGATCCTGGTATGCTGGGGTGGTATACGCGAAATCCGGTCAGAAGGTCGGGCAGGCCACCGGGCGGAACTTGCGCCGCTTGGGCTTGCAGTTGAACTGGAACTGTAGACTAACCTCATGGGAACCAGCTGTTTGAGTGGTTAGTTTGCTGGTGGTCACGTCGTAGCTGTAGCCGAACTTGAATTTGTCGGTATGAAAGCCGACCAGGATGATGAACGCATCACGGGTGCGGAACCATACACCGGCCGTAATTGGTCCACGGTCCACATACAAACCCAGGTTCAGCTGCTGAAAGTCGGCCTGCTGCTGGTAAAGTACGTTCGGCGAGATCCTTGTCTGGGCCTCACCGTATTTGCCCTTCATGCCAATGGGGATGGCCGCGCCAGCATGGGCCGTTAACTTCATGGGCAGCTTGCTCGTGCCAACGATGAGCGATTCATTAGGCTCGGTGAGATGATGGGCAGCAAAGCCCACGTAGAAAATGTCGGAGTACCCCAGGAGTCCAGCCGAGAAGTCCGCATTGCCCACGCTTCCCCCACGGGGCACATCGTTCGTATTGTAGATGAAGCCCCGGCGTGGGTCGATCATGTCGCCGAAGGTGAGCTTGTCCCAATCCAAGGACTTCTGGAAATAGGTGGCTTGGAAACCGGCTTTCAAGGAGAATTTCCGCGAAATGGCCTGCTGATAGGAATAGATGCCACTGACCGTGGTGGTATTCAGTGTGCCCTTGCCAGCCTGGTCATGCGTCACGAGCAAACCCAGACCGCCGTTGATGCCGTCCACGTGCTGATCGTAGCTCGCGCTGGTGGTTACGAAGGTGCCTGACAGGGCAGGCCATTGGTTGCGGTAGTTCATCACCACCCGTGGGCACCGAGCGGTACCCGCGAACGCAGGGTTCAGGTAGAGCGGATTCGCATAGAATTGTGTGAACTGTGGATCTTGGGCCGACAGGACAAGTCCTGCGCCCAACGCCAGTGTCGTGCTCCAGCGCCTCAAGCGGTTGCTCTTCATGCTCCCCATTCAGTGATACCCCCTATGCGATCGCCAAGTATACGAAGCCCGTGGAGCCACGGTTCACTACCAGGTTCCTGCAATAATCAGGAACCAAGGTCGTTGGCCGTGTGTTCCGAACGCAAGGGTCGAAGGTAGTATTTTCGATCACTCGTGTTGAAAACCTGTTGATCGGTGTTCATGAAAGCGTCCCCATTGGTCCTTTTACCCGCGCTGTTGTTGAGTTTTTCAGCAGCAAACGCCCAGCGTTCCATTCCGTACAAGTTGCAATGGAATGGGGGTGGGCAGCGCACCGCTGGTCCCACTTTGTGGTTTGATGGGGCATGGTCTCACGGCGAGGTGGCTGAGTTGCCGGTATTTCAGACCCAGGTCGCGTTGCCCTCGGGCAGCACGACCTTTCTTGTCGAGTTGACGCAGGTGGAATATGGCCCTCTGGATGCCGCACAGGCCGCACTTCTGGGGCCGCTCGAACCACTAACCGGGTCGGCTCTGGTTTCCTCCGCCCTTTCCTGGCACCGAAAGCAGCCCATGGCGTTGATTGAGGTGCTGCCGTTCCGGCGAGACCCCGTTTCTGGCAACCTGCAACGTTTGCTCTCCTTCACCTTAAGCGTACAGGCTGGCAAAGGTGCTTCCGTCGGCCGGCCCAAGTCGGGGGCATATCCGGACCAATCCAAGCTGGCTTCGGGAGATTGGTATCGCATATCCGTACCTCGTGAAGGTGTCTACCGCATCACGGGGTCCTTCCTCCAACAATTGGGCGTGAACCTGGCCGGGTTATCCCCTGACCAACTGAACATCTATGGAAAGCAGTCCGGTCAGCTGCCTTACCGGAATGCGGACCTGCCGGCCACCGACCTTACGGCGCATGCCATACAGGTGAACGATGGCGGGGACGGGACCTTCGATGCGAACGATGAACTGCTCTTTTATGCTGGTGGTCCGGATCGCTGGGAGTTGCGTCCAAATGGTCTGTTCACACATGTGAAGAACGCCTATTGCGATTCTGCCTACTATTTCATTGGCATTGGCACAGACCCGCCGAAAAGGGTCCAGGATGTGGCTCAGTCCACGGCTCCGGTAACCCACACGGTGGCCACCTTCAACGAACGGCAGGTCATCAACCGGGAGATCATCAACCTGGTCAAAAGCGGGCGGCAGTTCTTCGGGGAGTCCTATGACATCGTGAAGCAGTACAACTACAGCTTCGCAGTGCCTTTCTTAAGCTGTGAGGCCCCGGTGACATTGGTGATGGACGTGGCCGCACGGACCATTGGCTCGGCGCAGAGCTCGTTCACATACAATGTGGCCTCGGGCTTGGTCACCACCACCGCGAGCATCAATGGCATAGGAACGAGCTACACGGGCTACTATGCCCGTCCGAGACGGGATTCCTTGTTGGTGAACTGCCCACCGGCCACCATTCCGATCACGGTCACCTTTAACCCAGCCGACCCGGTGACCTCCATCGGCTACATGAACTCTATTGAGATGAACGCCAGGCGGGAGCTTCGGTTCGTCGGGGATCAACTCTCGTTCCGCGATGTGGCCTCCGCGGGACCCGGTAACGTGGCCCAGTTCGACCTGGGCAATGCAGGTCAGGTGCATCGCATCTGGGACCTGACCGACCCCTTGAACGTGCGCAATGTGCCGTTCACGGATGGTGGCAATACGAAGACCTTCCGATTGAATACGGACAGTTTGCGCCAGTTCATTGCTTTCCGCAACACGAACTATCTGGTCCCAACTGCAGTGGGCCGCGTGTCCAACCAGGACCTGCATGCCACCGCACTTCCCACGGACCTGGTCATCGTATGCCCACCGGAGTTCCAGTCGCAGGCCACGCGGCTCGCCTCTCAGCGGGCCAATGAGGGGCTCTCGGTGGTCATTGTGAGCCCACAGCAGGTCTACAATGAGTTCTCATCAGGAACGCGTGACGCCACCGCCATCAAGTACTATATGAAGATGTTGTATGACAAGGCGGGATCGGACCCTGCCCTGATGCCCCGCTACCTGCTCCTGTTCGGGGATGGCTCCTACAACAACTATGCGACCTCATTGTCGAACCAGAACTACATTCCGACCTACCAGAGTTTCGAGTCGCTTGACCTTTCGCGTTCCTATACCAGTGATGATTACTTCGGACTACTTGACGATGGAGAGGGAGAGGCCACCAGCGATCTGGTGGACATCGGCATCGGGCGTTTGCCTGTGGTCAGCCTGATACAGGCTTCACAAGCGGTGGACAAGATCCTGCGTTACGATCGACTCACACTGCTCAGCACGCCGGACCAGACCTGTGCCTCAGGCGGGGACGGGGGAGCGAATGACTGGCGCACGCTGGCGCTCTTCGTTTCAGACGACATGGATGGGGACAATTTCGAAGGTCCGATCCACATGTTGCAAAGCGACCAGCTGGCCACGCGTGTGGACAACGAGCATCCGGAATACAACGTGGCGAAGATCTACCTGGACGCTTACCGCCAGATCACCAACCTGGGCGTGGAACGCTATCCCGAGGCTGAGGAGGAATTGAAGCAACGCGTGCAGAAGGGAGCTTTGCTGGTGAACTATATCGGGCACGGTGGTGAGGTGGGGTGGGCCCATGAACGCCTGTTGAACAACAGCACCATACTGGGTTGGACCAATAGCGACCGTCTTCCCCTGTTCATGACCGCCACCTGCGAATTCACCCGGTGGGATGATCCTGCCCGCACTTCTGCAGGGGAGTACGTGTTCCTGAACCCCAGCGGCGGCGGCATTGCGTTGATGACCACCACGCGCCTGGCCTATTCCTTTCAGAACTTCACGCTGGCGGGCAAGTTCTACGATCATGTGTTCGATGACCTTGAGGAACAAGGCCGGATCGCGCGCCTGGGTGATGTGTACCGGCGCACGAAGATCGACATCACCCTTGCCCAGGGGTCTCAGACCAATCACCGCAGCTTCACACTTATTGGTGACCCCAGCACCCGCCTGGCGCAACCCCGCCAGCAGGTGGTGATCACCTCCGTGACCGACACCCTGGGCAACCCGATCGATACGCTGAAGGCGCTCGGCGTGGTACGCATCACAGGCCAGGTGCTGGCAGCGGACGGCACGTTGGACAGCGGTTTTAATGGCGTGGTGATCCCCACTGTGTTCGACAAACGTGTGACCCAGAGCACCCTTGCGAATGATGGTGGATCACCATTCAACTATTCCGTGCGGAAGAATGTGATCTACAAAGGCAAAGCCAGCGCCGTGAACGGATTGTTCACCTTGACCTTTGTGGTGCCGAAGGATATCGCGTACCAAGTTGGCCCGGGCAGGGTGAGCGTTTATGCCGAAGGTCTGGTTTCCAACGCCTTGGGCTATAGCAACGATATTCTGGTGGGTGATACCGATCCGAACGCGGCCATTGACGAGCAGGGACCCCGGATCGACCTGTACCTGAACGACGAGCGGTTCGTGCACGGAGGCATCACCAACGAGACCCCGATGATCTTCGCCAAGCTCTTCGATGTGAACGGCATCAACACCGTGGGGAACAGCATCGGCCACGACTTGCTGGCCATCGTCGACGAGAACACAGACCGTGCCCTGGTGTTGAACGACTATTATGAATCAGACTTGGATACCTACCAAAGTGGAAAGGTGCGCTACCGGTTGTCGAAACTGGAAGAGGGTTCGCACACCCTCTCCCTGAAGGCATGGGACGTGCACAACAATTCCTCCACTGCCATGACCGAGTTCGTGGTGGCATCTTCAGAGGAAATGGCACTTGCCCATGTGCTCAACTACCCGAACCCCTTCACAACGAACACCGCTTTCTTCTTTGAGCATAACCGGCCGTGCAGCACGCTGGATGTGCAGGTTCAAGTGTTCACCGTGAGCGGCCGGCTGGTGAAGACCCTGAACCGGCGACTGACCTGTGAAGGTTTCCGGGCAGAGCCCATGTCCTGGGATGGTCTGGATGACTACGGGGATAAACTTGCCCGGGGTGTGTACGTATACCGGCTCCACGTAACGGCGCCGGACGGTGCCAAGGCGGAGAAGTACGAAAAGCTGGTCATTTTGCGTTAGGACCTGTCCCACACCCCCCGAAGTATATTTGCCGCCCCTTTCCATGCGACCCATTCCGTCCCTTCGCCGTTCGCCCATGAGGCTGATCACCCTGATCACCGGAACATGCCTCCTGCCTGTGGTGAACGCCCAGGTGAACCGCAACTGCCCAACAGCCATTGGTGGCCAGCAGTGCACCGACCAGATGAACACCATCACCACGGCGGTGCCCTTCCTGATGATCGGGCCGGACGCCCGCTCGGGTGGCATGGGCGATGGCGGGGTGGCCATCAGCCCGGATGCCAATGCGCTGCACTGGAATCCGTCCAAGATCGCCTTTGCCGAGAACGAGGGCGAGCTCATTTTCAACTACTCCCCCTGGCTGCGCAACCTGGTGCCGGACATGAACCTGACCTATGCAGCGGGGTTCAAGAAGCTCAGCAATGGTCGCAGCGCGTTGGGCGGAAGCCTGCGCTATTTCAATCTGGGCAACATCACCTTCACCGATGTGAACGGTCAGGTGATCCGCGACTTCCGGCCAACGGAATTCGCGGTGGACTTCACCTTCGCCCAGCAGTTCAGCGAGTTCTTCTCCGGTGGCATCACCATCCGCTACATCAACAGCAACCTTACCGGGGGTATCAGTGTGCAAGGTGCCAATAGCAAGGCGGGTCAGTCCATCGCTTCCGATGTGTCCTTCTTTTTCCGTGACCCGGAGATGCAGCTCGGAAAGAAGGACGCCAGCTTCGCCTTTGGCGTGAACATCTCGAACATAGGCGCCAAGATGTCCTATACCGAGACGTCGAAGTCGGACTTCATACCCATCAACCTCCGCATGGGCCCATGCCTGACGTTGGATCTCGACAAGTACAACAGCCTTTCCTTCAACGTGGACATCAACAAGCTGCTGGTGCCCACCCCGCCGGTGTACCGCATTGACTCAGCCGGTGCGGTGATGTTCGATGACCAGGGCAATCCCATCATCGCCAGCGGGAGGGACCCCAACCGCGGTGTGGCCGCAGGTATGATCGGCAGCTTTACGGACGCACCGGGCAACGTTACTTACGATGACAACGGTAATGTGGTCGTGGAGCCCGGCAGCATTGGCCGGGAGGAATTCCGTGAGATCAATTTCGGCGGCGGTCTCGAGTACTGGTACGCCAAGCAATTCGCTTTCCGTACGGGTTACTTCTGGGAGCACTACACCAAAGGCAATCGGCAGTACTTCACACTGGGCATGGGTGTGCGTTACAGCATTTTCCAGATAGACCTGTCCTACCTGATCGCCAACACGCAACGCAGCCCGCTCGCCAATACACTGCGATTCACGCTGGGCTTCAAGTGGGACGGCAAGAAGAAGAAGAAGGCCGTCGAATGAGCATTCGCGTCGGCTTCGGCTTCGACGTGCACCGGCTTCAGGCCGGTCGTCCGCTGAAGCTGGGCGGTGTGGAGATCCCCGCTGAGAAAGGTGCGTTGGGCCACTCGGACGCGGATGTGCTGCTTCACTCCATTTGCGATGCACTGCTGGGTGCCGCAGGCATGGCCGACATCGGGCACCACTTTCCGGACACGGACATGCGATGGAAGGATGCCGACAGCCGGATGCTGCTTGCTGAAGTGGTACGCCTAATCGGCACGGCAGGCTGGCGCGTAGGGAATGTGGACTGTTCGCTGGTGTTGGAACGTCCGAAGATCAAGCCTCACCTGGAAGCCATGAAAGCTGAAGTGGCGGCCTTGTTGAACGTTTCGCTCGATGCGGTGGGCATCAAAGCGACCACGAATGAAAAGCTGGGCTACGTGGGACGCGAGGAGGGTGTGTGCGCCTACGCCGTGGCACTTATTGAGCGCCGTTAATCATCCCCGTCGTCCGGCGGCAGGTCGGTGAAACCGGGCAGGCTCTGCTCATCCTCGAAGTAGAACACGCGCAATTGGGCCGTATCCCGCAGCAGGTCTATGCGGCCAACCTCCACGCGGCTCACCTTGATGCCCAGCCGCTGGCCCAGATCATCGAACAGGAGCAACCGGTTCCCGGGTTTGATCAGCTCGATCTTCTCATAGATCACCAGCTTCATGGCCTCATGCCGGGTGAGCCACACATGCTCCAGTGCCCAGGCCATCAACAGGATCATGGCGTTGGTGAAGACCAGTTCCGCGATGCTGATCTTCTTGCTCACCAAGGCGTTCACCACGGCCAGCGTGATCACCACGAACAGGTAGGTCATGTCCTTGATGCCGATCTGTTCAGTGCGGTACCGCAGGATGCCGAAAATGGCGAAGAGGCCAAAGGCAAACCCCAGGCTCAGTTTCACGCTGTTGAGCAGCACGCACAGGAAGAAGATGAGCGTGTTGAGCAGGAAGTAGGTGAACAGGTAATCCTTCTTGCGGTGGATGCGGTAGTAGATCACCCGGATGAGGATGAAGACCACCAGCAGGTTCAACACGTACTTGAACAGCAGGGTGAAGAGATCCTCGTGGAACAGGCGGAAGCCGAACAGGGATTGGAGCTCGATCATGTGCGGAAGGGATCAGGCGGCCCGGTGCAATTGGACCAGCTGCATCAACAAGGGTTTGAAGGCGTTGTACTTCGGGGCGGCATCCACCAGCAGCAGCCCCACGCAATATTTGCTCATGCCGCCCGGTCGGATACCGCGTTCACGCACGGCTTGGGCGAAGTGGGAAGCGCCCGGGCCACGTTGCCTTTTCAACTCGGCCACACAGATGCCTTCGAGCGCCTTTTCGCTCCCGTTGATCGTGGTGAAGCGGATCGACATATCCACCGTGAGGCGTTCCGTGCGGTCGTGGTCCACGAAGGTGAGGCGCGTGAAACGGTTCCACAGTGTGGGTCTCACTGGATCCGTCCAGCCGGTCATCTTCTTGATGAAGGTGTGGTGGTCCGCCGGAATGTCATTGGGGATGCTTTCCACACGCAACCGGCGTTTGTCCGTATCGCCACGTCCGGTCTTGCGTTTCACTTCAAGGAAGAAAAGATCGCTGCCCACATATTCCCGGTAGCGCACCTTGTGGCGCAGCACGCGGCCGTTGTGGTGCTCGCGGAAGCCCCGCAGGTCAGCCGTGTCCAGGTAGAGGCTGCGGTATTCCGTACCACGCGCGCCACCCGCATGCAGCAAGCGGTAGTGCGGGAGGAGTTCCTCAAGGAGGCCCGGTAATTGATGATCGGCGAAGACGAACTTGGTATCCACACGCTGCTGCAAGGCCACGGCATCCATCTCCTCGAGGGAGATGGGCTGGAAGGTGTCCAGCAGGTGTCCAAGAGCCAGCGACATGGGCGGCTAAGCTAGGGAACAGGGGCCGGGCGTGGGGTGGTGCGTTACTTTGCCGGCCCGAACCGCCGCCATGGCCAACCCGCGCAAGCTCACCTTCCATTATGTACAGCACCCCACTTGGGCCTCACTGCCCAAGGAGGACCGCAAGCTGCTGGATCAGGCCATGGCCGCTGCCCGGAAAGCCTATGCGCCCTATTCCAAGTTCAAAGTGGGCGCGGCCGTTCAACTCGAGGAAGGACCGGTGGTGACCGGTTCGAACCAGGAGAACGCCTCCTTTCCGGCCGGTACCTGTGCGGAACGCACCGCCCTCCATGCCGCGCTGGCGGCAGACCCCAAGGCTGTGGTGGAATGCGTGGCCATCGTGGTGCCACAGTTGAAGCGACAGGTGCCGGTATCGCCCTGCGGCATCTGCCGGCAGGCCTTGCTGGAGCAGGAACACCGGCAGGGCTCGCCCATCCGCCTGCTCATGGGCACGCGTAAAGGCATCGTCATCGAGACTTTCAGCGCCGAAAGCCTCCTGCCACTGGCCTTCGACGGCTCTTTCCTGGGCCGCCGCCGTTGATGCCCGGCCACGGGCCTGCGGCTATCTTTGCCAGCCATCCGGCGAACTGCCCATGACCACCCCCACCGCTTCCACCCGGAAGAAGACCGAATCCGCCACGAATGGTGCCATGACCTTTCCCAAGGAGACCTACCTGCGCTGGTACAAGGACATGCTGCTCATGCGCCGCTTCGAGGAGAAGTGCGGCCAGCTCTACACCATGCAGAAGTTCGGCGGATTCTGCCACCTGTACATCGGGCAGGAGGCCGTGCTTGCAGGCATGGTCACCGCCATCCGCACTACGGACCGCATCATCACCGGCTACCGCGACCACTGTCACCCCTTGGTGCTCGGGGAGTCGCCCAAGCGCGTGATGGCCGAACTCTACGGCCGCACCACCGGCACCAGCAAGGGCAAAGGCGGCAGCATGCACTACTTCGACAAGAGCCGCAATCTGTTCGGTGGCCACGGCATCGTGGGCGGGCAGATCGGCCTGGGCGCGGGCATCGCCTTCGCGGACAAGTACCGCGGCGAGGACCATGTGACCCTGTGCATGATGGGTGATGGCGCCGTGCGTCAGGGCCTGCTGCACGAGACCTTCAACATGGCCATGACCTGGAAGCTCCCGGTCATCTTCATCATCGAGAACAACAACTACGCGATGGGCACCAGCGTGGAGCGCACCAGCAACGTGCACGACCTGAGCAAACTGGGCCTCAGCTACGAGATGCCTTCCGCGGGCGTGAACGGCATGCGCTGCGAGGATGTGCACGAGGCCATCGCCATGGCAAGTGCGCATGTGCGTGCGGGCAACGGGCCCTACCTGCTGGACATCAAGACCTACCGCTACAAGGGGCACAGCATGAGCGACCCCCAGAAGTACCGCACCAAGGAGGAGGTGGAGGCCTACAAACAGCAGGACCCCCTGGAGACCGTGAAGGCGCACATCCTGAAGGCCGGCTGGATGAACGAAGCCGACTTCGAACGACTGGATGACACCCTGAAGGCGGAGGTGGAGGAAGCCGTGAAGTTCGCGGAGGAAAGCCCGCTGCCCAAGCCGGAGGACCTGTTCGAGGACGTTTACCACACGCCGGACTATCCGTTCGTGAAGGATTGAATCACGACCATCGCGGAGCACATGGCCATGCTGACTTCTCTGTGCCCTCTGTGCCTCTGTGGTGAATAATCAGACAGACATGGCCGAGATCGTACGCATGCCGAAGCTGAGCGACACCATGACCGAAGGGGTGGTGAGCGCCTGGCACAAGAAGGTGGGTGACCCCGTGAAGAGCGGCGAGGTGCTCGCCGAGATCGAGACCGACAAGGCCACCATGGAGTTCGAGAGCTTCACGGACGGTGTGCTGCTGCACATCGGTGTGGAGAAGGGCAAGACTGCTCCTGTGGACAGCGTGCTGGCCGTACTCGGCAAGGCCGGGGAGGACATCACCACGCTGCTGGCGGAAGCCGCGAAGGCCGCACCCGCACCACAGGCCGTGGAGGCCAAGGCTGCGGCTCCGGCCGCTGCGCCCGCACCTGCTCCAGTTCCTGCTGCACCGCCCGCACCCGCCCCGGTGGCTGCGGCACCTGTGGTCAAGCCAGCTCCCGTTCCATCTTCAACCAACGGCCGCATCACCGCCAGTCCGCTGGCGCGCCGTCTGGCTGAAGAGAAAGGCATCGATCTGGGTCGCGTGAAGGGTTCCGGCCCTGAAGGCCGCATCACCAAGCGCGACGTGGAGGGCTTCACCGGTGGTGGTATGGCGTACAGCGCTCCCCAGGTGGAGGCCTTCGAAGAGATCGCCGTGAGCCAGATGCGCAAAACCATTGCACGCCGTCTGGCCGAGAGCAAGTTCAGCGCACCGCATTTCTACCTCACGCTGGAGATCGCCATGGAGCGTGCCATCGGTGCGCGAGAGGCCATCAACAAGTTCATCGCGCCGGACAAGATCTCCTTCAACGACCTGGTGATCAAGGCGGCCGCCGTTTCGCTGAAGCAGCACCCCAAGGTGAACAGCAGCTGGCTGGGCGACCGCATCCGCTACAACCAGCATGTACACATCGGCGTGGCCGTGGCGGTGGAGGAGGGCCTGCTCGTACCGGTGGTCCGCTTCGCCGATGGCAAGCCGCTGCGCACCATCGGGGCCGAAGTGCGTGACTTCGCGAAGAAGGCCAGGGAGAAGAAGCTGCAACCGCAGGACTGGGAGGGCAACACCTTCACCATCTCCAACCTGGGCATGTTCGGCATCGAGGAGTTCACCGCTATCATCAACCCGCCCGATGCCTGTATCATGGCGATCGGTGGCATCATGGAGAAACCCGTGTTGCGCAACGGCGCCATCGTGCCCGGCCACACCATGAAGGTGACCCTGAGCTGTGACCACCGCGTGGTGGACGGCGCCACGGGTGCCGCCTTCCTGAACACCTTCAAACAGCTGCTGGAAGAACCGGCGCTGTTGCTTGGGGTGGGGGCGATCTGAGTTGAATTCAGTGCGCGATCAACACTCTGCGTGTCTGGTCACCGCAACGGACCAAATAGGCTCCCGATGGCCACTCTTGTGTGGGCAGGACCAGGTTGGTTGGCCCTGTAACGACCCGTTGATGCATGGTGCTTCCATTGACGTTCAGCACAACCACGTTGTGTGGTGCTGAAGTGGAAGCATCGGTGATCACCAATTGATCCTGGACCAACGTTGCGCTGAAGGATGACCCGCTGTATCGGTCGTCAACAGTGTTCGTCAGGGGACGTACACGCCAGAATTCCGCAGTGGTGTTGGAGGCCAGCGGGCCGGGTCCGAAGCTGAACCGTCCCATGCCCATGTAGCCGAAAAGTCCGGACCAGCAGCTGCCACCTTCGCCATGAGGCGCACCAGGGAACGCGGCCAGTTGCGACCATGCGTCAACTACCGGATCATAATACCAGACCTCATCGAGCTCGGTATACACACCGGACGAGTTCACCGTAAGCCCGCACACCACGAAGCCCTTTTGCTGGTAGGTGAACGAGTACGAGGTATAGCGCCCGGCTCCGGGAAGGTCCGCCAGTTGCGTCCATGTGTCTGCAGTTGGATCATACCGCCAGAGGTCGTTCACCACGGCGTTCGTACCATTCGAGCCACAGCCGACATAGACCTGGTCGTTGATCACAAAGCAAATGGCGCTCTGGCGAGCGCTACCAGGAAAGGGTGTGCGTTGCGTCCAGGTGTCTGTCACGGGGTCATACTCCCACCAGTCGTTCAGGTATGGTTGATATCCAAGGCCTACGTACCCCTTGCTGCTTGTCGCGCAGGTGATGGCCGTATAGCGCGGTGGACCAGGCAGGTCGGCCTTCTGCGTCCATGAGTCGCTCAAGGGGTCATAGGCCCAGAGATCCTTCAGTTGAACAACTGGAGCATTGTTGTTCCATCCGCAGGTCATATACCCCACTCCATCGATGGAGAACCCCCTGGCGCCATACCGGTCCGGTCCAGGACAGGAAGTACGAGGGGTCCATGTGTCACTGTTGGGGTCGTATTCATGCAAAGCAGAGGAGAAGGTCACCGGACCAGATCCCGTGATCCCATCGGCGGCATAGATGCGGTCATCGATCTCGAACAGACAGGGACTGTACACGGGGTAGGGGTGGTCCTGCAACTGTTGCCAGACGAGGTTGAGTTGCGCATATAGGACAGCCGGCAAGGTCATGAGGGATGTCACGAACAGCGAACGGCTTAAGGGTATCATGGTCGGTTGGTCTGGTGCTTGGACGCTTCAGGAGCGTACAGGTTGCTCATCAGCTTGATGATCTTCCGGGGCCATGAGCCATGGATGACAGCCGTTCAGTTGTTCGTTCCACCATTTCTTGCACGTTGGACTGTATGTGCAACGCCGCGATCATCAACGCGCGTTGCGCGATCCCGCCGCCATGCCACGCACCGACGTCATCCACCAGCACACGGGCATCGTGCCATTCCCCCAGCACCCGTTGCAGTTCGCCGAGGGATCGCGCGGGTATGCCCTTCGGCAACGGACGCTCCGCCTTCTCCAGCAGCCGAAGGATGTACCACACGCGCTTCACCTGTTTGCGCAGTGCGTGCAGGTCACATGAACGGGAACGCATGGCCCTGCGCGCATCCTGCCAGCCGCTCCGCAGTGCGGCGTTCAGGTGCTTCATCAGGGCCCGGTCGTCCGCGTCGGCGACCGCCTTTTCCACGTAGCGCCGGATCCGTTCGCCATCACGTGCGGACATGCCGCGCATAAGGTCCACCGCCTCTGCGGTGAGGCGATCGGCTTGTTCCGAGGCGTGGCGCAGGTAGGCCTGGCGATGTTCCGCAGGTATCCCACGCATGCGTCGCACCATCTGGGCGCATACCTGCTGTTCGCGCAGTTCACCGATCACCCGGAACATGCGTTTCCAGTGGTGCAAGGCCCTCCGTGGTCGCTTGGCTTCCGGCCGAAGGGCATGGACGATCGTCACCAAGGCACGCATCCGCTTGATAGCCACCCGCAAGGCGTGGATCTGCCGGATGCCGGGACTTCCCTGCGCCTTGCGCAAGTGCGTGAGCGCATCCGAGGCGAGCGCTCCACCTTGTTCCACCAGGAAACGGTTCATGGCATCCACCAAGGTAGGGAGGGTGGCTGGCACCTGCACTTGCAGTCACTCGCGTGCAGGGCATGGTGCGCACGGAGCCACGGAGCCACGGAGACACGGAGACACGGGGCTCGCCATCGCGTTCCTTGGTTCACCGCACTCCGTGCCTCTGTGTCTCCGTGTGAGCTGGCTTTGAAGAGGATGTCCATGCCTTGGTCGCGTAGATGTCGTCACGCCCACGTTCTCACATGGGAAAACCCGATCTTCAACCCGCCATGGATATGCTCTCGTTGTTCGTTCCGAAGGGTGTGAAGCGCTGGCTGCGCGAGCGCGCCCTGCGCGGCGATGCCGTATGGTGCCCGGTGTGTGAGCAGGGCGCTGCCGCCTTCCTGCCTTCCGGCGATCCGCCCCGTCCGCATGCCATGTGCCCCTTCTGCGGTTCCTTGGAACGCACCCGGCTCACCTGGCTTTACCTGAAGGAGCGCGGCCTGCCCACGCCCGGCATGCGCGTGCTCCACATCGCGCCGGACCGCAGCCTGCATGCACGCCTTTCCACCCTGAAGGACATCACCTACCTGTGCGGTGACAAGCACGAGCCCGGCTACAGCTGGCCGGAGGGCACCATCGACCTGGACGTGACCCGGCTGCCCTTTCCGGATGACTGGTTCGACGTGGTGATCTGCTCCCACGTGCTGGAGCACGTGCCGGACGACCGCACCGCGCTGCGCGAGTTGTTCCGCGTGATGAAGCCCGGTGGCCACGGCGTGCTGCTGGTGCCCGTGGACCGCGACCGTGCCGAGACCTTCGAGGATCCCTCGGTCACCGACCCTGAAGCGCGGAAGCGGCTCTTCGGCCAGGCCGACCACGTGCGGATCTACGGCATGGACTACGCCGACCGCCTGCGGGAGGCCGGCTTCCGACCCACCATCGCGCCGGCCACCGAAGGCCGCGATGCGCGCGAGGTCTTCCGCCTGGGACTGAACGCGCGTGAGTTCCTGCAGGCCGTTACGAAGCCCGCTTAGGCCCGGCAGTATTTTCGGTGCGGTGCAGGACCTGCTGGAGACCCCGATCGAATTCCTGAAGGGCGTGGGCCCGCAGCGGGGAGAGCTCCTGCGTGCGGAACTCGGCATCGCCACCTACGGCGACCTCTTGCGGCACTACCCCTTTCGCTATGTGGACCGCAGCCGCTTCCACCGCATCGCCGAGTTGAACGAGAACATGCCGCAGGCGCAATTGCGCGGCAAGCTTGGCCCCCTGAAGACCGTGGGGGAGAAGCAGGCCCGCCGCCTCACCGCCACCTTCACGGACGGCAGCGGCACGGTGGAACTCGTCTGGTTCAAGGGCGCGCGCTGGATCCAGCAAAGTTTGAAGCCGGGCGAGGAGTACATCCTCTTCGGCAAGCCCGGCATCTACCGGAGCCGCTTCAACTTCGCGCACCCGGAAATGGAGCTGGCCGCCACCTGGGAGCAGGGCCTGAGCGCTGCGCTGCAACCGGTCTACCCCACCACGGAGAAGCTCACCGCGAAGGGCCTCGGCAGCCGTGCGTTGTGGAAGCTGCAGAAGACGCTGTTGACGCAGGTGATGGGCCGCATTCCGGAGACCCTGCCCCCCTCGGTGCTGACCCTGCTCGGGGGCATGCCACGTGAGGAGGCCATCCGGCAAGCCCATGCGCCCACCGACCGGCACAAGCTGGACGAGGCCCTGCGCCGCTTGAAGTTCGAGGAACTCTTCCTCATCCAACTCGCCCTGCTGCGGCAAAAGGAGCTCGTACGTCGCTCGGTGGAAGGCCACCGTTTCGCGCAGGTGGGCGAAAACCTCAACACCTTCTACCGCGACCACCTGCCCTTCGAGCCCACGGGCGCACAGAAGCGCGTGGTGAAGGAGCTCCGCCGCGACATGGGCAGCGGCCGCCAGATGAACCGCCTGGTGCAGGGCGATGTGGGCAGCGGAAAAACCCTCGTGGCCCTGCTCAGCATGCTCATCGCCTTGGACAACGGCTACCAGAGCGCCTTCATGGCCCCCACGGAGATCCTGGCGCAGCAGCATTTCGCCACGCTCAGCCGCATGCTGGAGGGCATGCCGGTGGTGGTGCGCCTGCTTACCGGCAGCACCAAGGCCGCCGAGCGCAAGAGCATCCTCACCGCGCTCCGGCTCGGCGAGGTGCACATCATCGTCGGCACGCATGCACTGCTGGAGGACCGCGTGCAGTTCCACCGGCTCGGGCTGGTGGTGATCGACGAGCAGCACCGCTTCGGCGTGGCGCAACGCGCGCGTATGTGGGCCAAGAGCGAAGTACCGCCGCACGTGCTGGTGATGACCGCCACGCCCATCCCGCGCACCCTGGCCATGACACTGTACGGCGACCTGGACACCAGCGTGATCGACGAGCTGCCGCCGGGCCGCAAGCCCATCCGCACTGTGCACCGCTTCGACTCGTCGCGCAATGCCGTCTTCGGTTTTCTGGAAGAGGAGATCGCCAAGGGGCGGCAGGTCTACGTGGTGTACCCGCTCATCGAGGAGTCGGAAAAGTCGGACCTGAAGCACGTGATGGACGGCTACGAGAGCCTCAGCCGCCGTTTCCCCCTGCCGAAGTATGCCGTGGGCATCGTGCACGGCCGCATGGACCAGGCCACCAAGGACTACGAGATGGCGCGCTTCAAGAAGGGCGAGACGAACATCCTGGTGGCCACCACCGTGATCGAGGTGGGTGTGGACGTGCCCAACGCCAGTGTGATGGTGATCGAGAACGCCGAGCGCTTCGGCCTCAGCCAGCTGCACCAGTTGCGCGGCCGCGTGGGGCGTGGCGCCGAGCAGAGCTTCTGCATCCTCATGACCGGCGACAAGCTGGGCCACGACGCCCGCGAACGCATCGGCACCATGGTGCGCACCAACGACGGATTCGAGATCGCCGAGGTGGACCTGCGCTTGCGCGGCCCCGGCGACCTGATGGGCACCCAGCAGAGCGGCCTGCCCCAGTTGAAGCTGGCCGATCTGGTGGAGGATGCCGCCCTGCTGCAACAGGCCCGTGTGGTGGCCCAACGGCTGCTGGAGGAGGACCCGGAGCTCGCGGCGCCGGAACATGCCCCGCTCGCGGCCGCGCTGCATGCCGGTGGGCAGGCGAAGGTGGTGTGGGGTCGCGTGAGCTGAACGGCTCAGGTCTCCAGCACCTGCCGGCGCAGGCGCGTCTCCGGGTCCAGCACGTGCAACACGCAGCCGATGGCGATCAGCGCCTGTGCAGTGCCGTAGCTGAGCATGATCCAGATCGGTGGGATGCTGTCCGGCCGCAGGCTGAATTTGCGCATGGCCAGCAGACTGTCCGACAGCACGAAGAGCAGCGCGCCCACCAGCACCAGCAGGAAGCTGCGCAGGAAGGTGCGGCGGAAGCGGAAGGCCGCGGTGATGGCCATGAGCAGGATGGCCACGCCATACACCGCCACCGGCAGCACCAGCAACTCGTCCAGCACCGGCCGTTGCAGCACGTCGATCAGGATGAAGGTGCCCACCAGCACGATCACCGCGCTGATGGCCAGGGAAAGCACCCAGCCCTCGCCGCCGCCCACGTCCACGATGTTGAACACGAAGGCCATGGTGTAGCACACCTGCGCCACCAGGAAGGCCGCCAGCCCCAGCAGGAAGGCGAACTCGTCCCGCCCCTGGAAGAGCAGCGCGATGTCGCCCAGCAGCGAAAAGAAGAGGCCCGCCTGCACCAGCAGGGTGAAGCGGTCGCCGAAGCGGCGTGTGGTGAAGAAGAACCAGGAGGAGAGCACCAGCATGAGGGTCGGCTTGCACACCAGTTCCAGCCCGTGAAGGCCTTTTTCCTCAGCGATGATGGTGCCCGCCAGCGCCAGCAGATAGGCGGTGCCGTTCACCAAGGGGTGGGTGCGCAGGTCCATGGCAGGGCCGAAAATAGGGCGGCATTGCCGGAAGTGTATGGGTGGAAAGCTCGATCTGCACCGATATGGATCGCTGTTGTTGAAGCCTGTCGTTCATGATACTTCCATAGCAACTCGGGAGATCCTGCTCTGCTGGGATCTTCACTCATCGATCTCGCTCTTGTTGAGCGTTTGGTGTTCCCGCCCTCATTTTCATGCAGGTCCTTGTTCTCAAGAATTGCCAGCTATAGCTCGCATTCGAGGCGCGATCTTCAGTTCGCAGAGTGCAGGCTCCAACGGCCCCACGCAACCAGCCAGGCGCCGTTCGCGCAGCCTCATTGCGGCTGTTGCACGGAGCGTAGTAGCCAAGATCGGACACTTCGTTTCTCCACATGGCATTCAGTCCTTGCTTTCTTCTGCTACCTTCACCATCATGAACGCGCGGCCCATTACCTTCTCTTCGCTGCGCAGCGGCCAGTCGGCCAGTCGGCCAGTCGGCCAGTCGGCCCACTAATCATCAGTCCAGCAAGATCGGCAAGCTCTGCGCATGGCGCGCAGGGTGCTTCCTCATTTCCCTCAACTCCATAACACCGCTTCGCCATGGAGCAGGCACCACCATTCCGTAGCTAGGCGCGGTCTGTTGACCGCATCCGCCGCATGGCGGGTGGCAACTCCCGGCCGCCGAAAGGGAAGGCATGCATGCGCACCAATTGCGCCGTGCATTTGTAGGTTTACATCAGAGGACCGGTTCGCGTCGGTCATCACGAACTTCACACCATGCTGCGCAGCGCATCGCCATTCAGGATGATCCCATCAGGCCATGTTCTCTTATTGGCCTGCCTGTTGCTTTGCGCCGCGCAGACCTGTACAGCACAAAACCTGGTGCCCAACCCCAGCTTTGAGTTAACGGACTCCTGCATCTACTCGTGTTGTTTCAATGTGGGCGATCGCCCTCTGTATTGGGATCGTTGGGACCAGAGCCCTGACTACTTCAATGCCTGTGCGGGAGATCTGGGCGGCATCGACACCTTGATGGATGTGCCACAGAATGGCTTCACTTGGCAGTACGCTCACGATGGGAATGCGTATGTAGGCATGACCTGCTTCGAACCCAGTGATTTTCGGGAACATGTCGGCGCCCCTTTGATCGAACCGCTGGTGGCGGGGCTGACCTATTTTGTGAGCTATTGGGTGAATCTGGCCACCGAGGGTTCCTATTGGGAAACGCGTTGGGCCTGTAACAACCAGGGGGTGCTCTTCACCATGGATGAGCACATCTGGAGCGGCCAGACCAGCGCCGCACCCGAGTTCGCGCCCCGCAATTACGCCCATGTGAACAACCCCGCCATAATCACCGATACCGCCAACTGGATTCTGGTGAGCGGCAGCTTCGTGGCCGATAGCGCCTACCGCTACGTCGTGCTGGGCAATTTCTTCAACGATGCCCTCACCGACACGCTTCATTTCACTCCGGGTCAGCCCTCGTTGGCGGCGTACTACCTCTACGATGCCATTTGCGTATCGCCCTCGCCGGGCGAGTGCCCGATGGCCACCGGACTGCCGGAGTCAGGGCAGGCAGCGCTTGCTGTGCGCGTGGGGGGTGGTGGGCAGTGGATGCAGGTGGATGGGGCGGATGTCGGCTCAACGGGCTGGGTGTTTGATGCCGGGGGCCGGCTGTTGGCGCAGTTCGCCCTCAATGGAAATACTTCACAGCCTATCGGGCATTGGCCGGAAGGGGTCTATGTGCTGCGCGTGCAAGGGCAAGCTGGAAGAATATGGCATGAGAAGTTCGTGGTGATGCGGTAAGGCCGGTTCCTAGCAATACGCGAGAGCCATGAATACAAGAACACTGGCATGCGCCCTGTGGATGGGTGCATGTAGCGCGCTGAACGCGCAGGATTGGAACACGGCTGGCAACACCATCAATACTACTGCCCAATACCTCGGATGCGATGCGCTCAGCACGCAGCCGCTGCGGTTGACTACGGTACCCAATCAACCGATCCAGTTCCGCACGGACAACACACTGCGCATGCACTTGACACAGACCCTGACCGGCCAAACGCTCAATGGCTTCACCGGCTTGGACTTCACCGGCTTTCTAGGCGTGGGCGATTTCAGCGGGGCATACACGCGTGCAGCGGCCCGAGTGCATGCGGAGCGGAACTCAAGCCTGGCCTTGGGTTACCGCCCTATGATCGGTGAGGGCTTTCTGGCCACTCAGGGCGAGTTCCTCTACTACGGCGGCCTCTTGGGCGGCGGAACGTCAGGGATCATTTGGGCGAAGTACACGAGCTCGGTCGGTACGCCGGGTGTGTTCAAATTCATCTATACCGGGAACAATGGTGGAAGCAATGTGGCCGGTTCTCAGACCGGCTTGGAAATGGGCCGCTTCCAACCTGAGACAACGCTGAATGAAGGGTATTTCGGTGTGGGTGACTGGATGACGGCCGGAGCCACGCCGGACGAACGCTTGGACGTTCTGAACCGCACGATACGCATTCGGCGCTTGGTGCCGGACTACCAGAATGATCTGCTGGACAAGGTGGTGGTCACCGATGACAATGGCCGGTTGCATTGGCGCGATGCGGGCACGTTGGGTGGCGGTGATTGTGACTGGGTTGTGGATCCGAATGGGACCAGCACACAGGATATCTGCACGGCATACAACGGTTCACCATGCCCTTGGGACAACTCGAACAACGTTGGCATTGGTAACGATGTGCCATTCGCAAAGTTGGATGTCGTCAAGGACGTGGCCACACCATCGAGCCTGTATGGCGTGGGGCTGCAGCTGTACATGCCATCAGAGAATTACTACAACTGGGGCATCAATGCGTTGGTGAACGGTTTTACCCAAGTGGAGAATGTGGGTGGCCGGTTCGTGGCGGAGAACGCAGGCATTGTCTACGGCGTGCAAGGCATCGCGCGTGGCACGTCTACCAACATTGGCGTGTTCGGCTCCGCACGGACCCAAGCCACAGTGAACTACGGCGTTTATGGAGAGGCTGGTGGAGCCACCACGAATTGGGCGGGATACTTCGATGGCCGGGGCTTTTTGAATGCCGGTTCATGGGTGTATGGTTCGGATGCCAGCCTCAAGACCGGGATACAGGACTTGCCGAGCGGCGCGCTTGGAGTGATCGAAGCACTGCGACCGAGGACCTATCAGTATGATCAAGCCGCCTTTCCTTCCCTGAACCTGCCTGCTGGCACGCAGTACGGCCTGGTGGCGCAGGAGGTACAAGCTGTCCTGCCGGATATCGTCTCGCAAGTGACTCGTCCTGAGGTGTTGGATACAACGGGGAGCGTAGAAACAGCCGAAGTATCATTCCTGGGCGTTGAGTATACCAAGCTCATTCCCTGGCTCATTGCAGGAATGCAGGAGCAACAACAACAGATCGCCACCCTGCAAGCCCAGGTCGCAAGTTGCTGCGCTGCCCCACCTTCGGATACCGACAGCCGCAGCCTCAACGCAGCCCCGTTTGGTTCTGCAACGAATGAGACCAAGCTCACCATCCAACCCAACCCCTTCGTGGACCGCACCACGCTCACCTACACACTGGACCGCAGCGGCCAGATGCTCTTGGTGGTGACCACGGCCAGGGGCCGCCAGGTGCAGGTGCTGCGTGAGGGCGCGTCCGAAGCGGGGAGCTACACCTACGAATGGGAGACCAGCAGCCTCAGCTCCGGCATGTACTACTTGACCCTGCTCTTGGACGGCGAAGTGGTGACGAAGAAGGCGGTGAAGCTTTGAGTTTGACGCGGCGTTAGGCCGTGGCGGTGCGAAGGCCCGGGCTTCGGTCCGGGCCTTCGTTTGGTGCTTGGGCTCCGGCTACCTTTGCCGCCCGCCGGAAATGTCCGGCATCCGTATCCGATGAAGATCTCCTGGAACTGGCTGCGCACCCTGGTCGATGTGGGCACCATGAGCCCCGCCGAGGCGGCCGAGGTGCTCACCAGCACCGGCCTGGAAGTGGAAAGCGTGCACCGCCACGAGCCCGTGCAGGGCATGCTCGAAGGGGTGGTGGTGGGCCACGTGGTGGAGCGCACAAAGCACCCCGACGCTGACCGGCTGAGCCTGTGCAAGGTGGACGTGGGCAGCGGCGAACTGCTGGACATCGTGTGTGGCGCGGCCAACGTGGCGCAGGGGCAGAAGGTGCTGGTGGCCACCGTGGGCTCCACCTTATACCCCGCGAGCGGTGAGCCGCTCACCATCAAGCGCGCGAAGATCCGCGGGGCCGTGAGCAACGGCATGATCTGCGCCGAGGATGAACTGGGCCTCGGCACCAGCCATGAAGGTATCCTGGTGCTCGATCCTTCCGCCGAGGTGGGCCGCCCCGCCGCCGATCTCCTGGGCCTGGAGGCGGACCATGTGCTGGAGATCGGCCTGACGCCGAACCGCTCCGATGCGCTGGGCCACCTGGGCGTGGCGCGCGACCTGCGCGCCGCCGTGACCTACCGCACCGGCCGCGAGCTGCCGCTGAAGCGTCCGGATGTGAGTGCCTTCACGGAAGGTTCCGAGGGTCCGGTGGTGGCGGTTTCCGTGGAAGCGCCTGAGACCTGTCCCCGTTACGCCGGACTTACCCTGGCCGGTGTGCGCGTGGGCCCTTCGCCGGAATGGTTGAAGGCACGCTTGCAGGCCATCGGGCTGCGCCCCATCAACAACGTGGTGGACGTGACCAACTACGTACAGCACGAGCTGGGCCAGCCCTTGCATGCCTTCGATGCCGATAAGCTGGCCGGCGGTCGCATCATCGTGGGCCATCTGCCCGAGGGTTCGCCCTTCACCACATTGGATGGCGTGGAGCGCAAGCTATCCGCCGGTGACCTGATGATCCGCGACGCGGAAGGCGGGGCCTGCATCGCCGGCGTGTTCGGTGGACTGCACAGCGGTGTCACCGAAGGCACCACGCGCATCTTCCTGGAGAGCGCCTGCTTCGATGCGGTGAGCGTGCGCCGCACGGCCCGCCGTCATGGCCTGCACACCGATGCATCCTTCCGCTTTGAGCGCGGCGTGGACCCGGAGCTCACCGTGTACGCCTTGAAGCGCGCGGCCCTGCTGCTCGGCGAAGTGGCCGGGGCACGCGTGGTGTCGCCCGTTACGGACATCATCTCCAAGCCGGCCACCTGGGTGCGCGTGAAGCTGCGCGTGTCCGCCGTGCAGGCCTTGTCGGGCATTGCATTGGGCGCGGATGAAGTGGTGCGTGCACTGGAGTTGCTCGAGCACCGCATCGTGCAGCGCGAGGGCGATGTGCTGGTGGTGGAGGTGCCGCCCTACCGCGTGGACGTGACCCGCGAGGCCGATCTGGTGGAGGAGGTGCTGCGCATCCACGGGTTGGACGCCGTGCCCCTGCCCGAGCGGCTCATGAGCCCGCCCGCACTGCGCACGCTGCCCACCGCGGATGGTCTTCAGGACCGCCTGCATGCGGAATTGGAAGCGCGCGGTTTCACCGAGGTGATGACCTCTTCACTGGTGAGTGCCCAGAAGATGCTTGCCATCCAGGCCACCACGGCGGAGCACCTGGTGCGCCTGCGCAACCCCTTGAGCAGCGAGCTGGACGTGATGCGCCCCACCCTGCTCACCGGTCTGCTGGCCACGGTGGCGCACAACCGGGCCCGCCAACGCAGGGACATGCGCCTCTTCGAGAGTGGACGGGTGTACCGGGTGGAGAAAGGTCACGCGCTGCGCGAAACACCGCAGGTGGTGCTGGCACTTACTGGACGTTTCGAAAGGGAAGGCTGGCGCAGCGCCACGCGTGATGTGGAAGTGGCGGACCTGCGCGCCGAAGTGGAGGCCCTGGCCATGCGTTTCGGCCTGCCTGGTGCACGCTTCGTCGCGGTGCCGCACCCGCTGCTGCACGAGGCGGTGGAGCTGGTGCACCGTGATGTACCGCTGGCCGTGCTCGGGCAGGTGCATGCGCACGTGGCGCGCGCCTTCGACGTGGAGCAAACGGTGTTCGTCGCGGAATTGCAGGTGGACGCGTGGGTCGCCACGCTGGGCACGAAGCCGCCCACCTACCAGGAGGTGCCGCGCTTCCCCGCCGTGCGCCGCGACCTGAGCCTGCTGCTGGACGAGGGCGTGACCTTCGTGCAGCTCGAGCAGCTCGCACGCGATGCCGAGCGCCTGCTGCTGCGCGAGGTAGGCCTATTCGATGTGTACCAGGGCGACAAGCTGCCCAAGGGGAAGAAGAGCTACGCGCTCAGCTTCATCCTGCAGGACCGCGAACGCACCCTCACCGACGAGTTGGTGGACAAGGCCATGGGCCGCATCCGCAGCGCGCTGGAGAAGGGCGTGGGCGCGGAGTTGCGTGGGTAAGCTTCAGGGCAATCGCCAGTTCACGCTGAGCAAGCCACCCCATCCGCGATTGCGGCGTTCGAGGGTGGAAACATCCAGCGCATTGCCGAACTGTCCACGCATCATGGGTTCCAGCCCGATGGAAAGCGCTTCGGTAAAGCGGTAGCGCGCGTAGGCGCGTGCCGTCCAGCCGAACATCACTTCCGTATAGGTCTCTTCACCCAAAGGCATCATGCCACTGGGATCGCCGAGGGGCAGGGTGGTGCGCTGCTGCGAAAGGAAGCCCACCACCGGCCCGCCCCGCAGGCCCAAGCTCCAGCGCCCGCAGCTCGTGTGTACATCGGCGAAAAGCGGGATCTCCCAATAGGATACACGGTTCGTTTCGTCCATCGCTGGGCGCTTCACCAGGGTGCTGTAGCTGGTGTCCGTTGTGCTCACCAATTGGTTGAGCAGCGTATCCACAGGCTGCGTCACGTAGTAGTAGTTGCCGCCTTGGAAGATGGTGTCGACCACCATGAGCACCGTCACCAGAATGGGATCCTGGCTGTAGGTAGTGCTGGTGCTCATGAGCTGCTCGGTGAGCTGCTCCGCGCGCAGGCGCTCGCTGAAGGTCACATAATGCAGTCCGATGCCCACGCCGAAGTGGTTGCGCGTGGCAGCCAGTTCACCGCCCCATTGCGGTGCCCATGCACCTTCCACGTAGGACGACCAGTCCGTGCTGGCCTCACCGCTGAAGCCGCTGGTGGAGAGCAAGGCGCCGCCGAGCGCGCTCAACTCCCAACGCCAGGGGCGCGGTGCGGGCATGAGCTGGGCTTCCGGTGCGGCGCGTGCGGCGGTGTCCGGCGTGTGAAGCACGGATGTTGGTGAAGCGGTGCTGTCGAGCTGCTCTTCCTGATGGGCGAGCGCGGAGAATGATGGTGGTGTGTTCACTTCCACCGGCACCAGTGGCATGGCATCGTATGCGATCGGTGGTTCCGCAGCAGGTGTAATGGCAGCGGCTGTGGCAAGGACTTCCAGTGGAAGCGCGGGAGTTGTTGTGGTGGTCTCGTTCACTGCGGTGTTCGCGGCTCGCGCCGGCACCGAAGCAGCTGAATGGCCATTGATCGTTGGATGAGCGGTGTTCGCGTTCACCATCGTTCCATCCCTTCTGCTTGCAGGCGAAGGGATCCTTTCCGCTATCATGGATGCGTTGGTCGCGCTTTCCTCTTTGCCCGGAGTTTCCGTTGTCGCGATCACAGCCTTTTCTTCACGCGGTGTGCTGGCGGGTGCGGAATGGGCTGACCCATCCGCGTCGGCCTTTTCGATCGTTGCAGAAGCCGTTTCAGCAGAAGTGGTAACCTTCTCTTGCGCGACAGGCATGGTGGTGGAACTCCGCATCCACCACCACGCGCCACCGGCGAGGATGAGCGTGAGCGCCGGCAACCACCACAGGAAGCGCCTGCGCCGCGCATGCTGCTGCATGAGGGCCTGGGCCGCCTCCCAATGGGCCGCATCATAGGCGAAGGAGCGTTCCTCCAGCTTGTGCCGGGCGAGCGCGTCGAAGCTGTCGTGATCGGTGTTCATGGTGTTCGCAGGACTTGTCCCGAGGGGTGGGGTGTGGTGGCCTTGGCGCTGGCCTGTTCCAACAAGGCTTTGCGCAGCAATTGCCGCGCGTGGTTCACATGCCATTTGGAGGTGCCTTCACTGATGCCGAGCATTTCGGCGATCTCCGCATGGGCATAGCCATCGATGGCGAAGAGGTTGAAGACCTGGCGCGACATGGGCGGCAGGCGCAGCAGCATTTCCGCGAAGGCCTCGGCCTCCATGGTGCGCAGAAAGTCGTTCGCGGCACCTTCGTGAACATCCACGCCATCCGCATCCAGTGAGGCCACGTGTTCCCATTCGCGGGAGCGGCGGTACGCATCAATGGCCGTGTTGATGGTGATGCGCCGCACCCAGGGCACGAAGGGCACATGAGCAGGCCGGGTGTCGAGGTTGCGCAGCACTTTCAGGAAGGCGTTGTTCAGGTTGGCCACGGCCAGGCTGCGGTCGCGTTCGTAGCGCGTGCAGATGCCCATCATCACCGGGTACAGCACCTTGTACAACTGGTGCTGGGCGCGGGCTTCCTCGCGGATGCAGGCTTGCAGGAGCGCCTCGGTGACCATGGTGGTTGGAACGGACGGGGGCGGCCCGCCTGGGCCGCCCCTGCCGTTCAGGTCCGTTGGTTCAGTTCATCTTCACGACGCGCTGGCCCACGTTGGTGTTGCCCACGCGCAGCAGGTACATGCCCGCGCCCAGCGCGGAAGTGTTCATCTGTAGGCGGTTCGCACCGCTGGAGATCGTGCGGGTCTCCTGCCACACCAGGCGACCGCCCAGGTCCAGCAGCAGGATGTTCGTGGTGCCGGCCACCGGGCTGTCGAAGGTGATGGTGAGCTCGTCCTGCACCGGGTTCGGCCAGGCGCGCACACCCTGCAGCTCCGGACGTTGCGGGATCGCCATTCCTGCGGGGTCCATCACGTTCACCGTGAAACCGCTGGAGCGCAGGCCCACCGTGGCCATGCCGTTGTAGATGCCGTTGGCGTCCACCGATACGGAGTCGCAATAGGTGTCCGTGCAGCCCGCATTGTCCGTGATGGTGAGGCAGAGGTTGTAGGGGCCGCCCGTGGCGTAGCTGTGCGTGGGGTAGGCCTGCGTGCTGGAGCTGCCGTCGCCGAAGTTCCACAGGTATTGGAAGGTGCCGGTGCCGCCCGTGCTCAGGTTCCATACCCACACGAGGTTGGGGATGGGGGTGACCGTGCCGGTGAGGCTGTCCACCGTGAAGGCCTGGATGACCACGAACTCCGCTTCGCAGGGCACGGGAACCGTTCCCACGCAGTTGCAGGACACGTCCCACATGTCGTTCACCGTGGCGGGGCTGCCGTCGTTGCAGGGCGTGCCGGGCAGGTTGGGTCCGCCGGGGATGCCCAGGCAATCGGGCAGGCCGGTGGTCACGCACTGGCAGGTGGCGCTCCAGATACCCGTGAGGATCATGCCGCCGATGGAATCCACACAGGCCGTTCCGGGCAGGTTGGTACCGCCGGGTATGCCCATGCAATCCACCCCTGTTGCACTGCCCACGCAGGTGCACAGGGGCGTCCATGTGTCACCCACGGTGTTCGGGTCGCCATCGTCGCAGGAGGTGCCGGGCATGGCCGGACCCCACAGCACGCCTTGGCAATCCACCCATCCAGAAGTGGAAATGTTGCCCAGTGTGTCCACCACGAGCGTATCGCACATCGTGCTCGTGCAGCTGGTGGCATCCACAATGGTGAGGCAGATGCCATAGACCCCTGGTGTGGGCAGGGTGACGATCGGGTTGGGCAGGACACTGGCCGAACCATCGGGCAACCACCAGTTGAATGTGAATGGACCCGTGCCAAGCGGAGTGGCTGTGGCCTGCATAGCCCAGGGGCCGATCTGGTTGATGGTGAAGGCGGCTTGACAGGTGGAGATCACCGAGCCCACGCAGTTGCAGGATGCATCCCAGGTATCGTTCATGGTCGCCGGGTTGCCATCGTTGCAGGGGCTGCCAGGTACGTTGGGACCACCAGGAACACCGAGGCAATCCGCCGCAGGTGGTCCACAGTTGAAGTCAAGCACCACGGTGACGGTATCGAGCAGGAAGTTGAAGATGGCCGAATCCATGGCCGTGAGCACCATGCCCGAGCACATGGTGGTGACGACCACCGAAGCCACCCCGCTGCTGATGTTCAGCATGGTGTCGTAGGTGCAGGTCACCGGGTTGATGTCCAGCGTGTAGGTGTACGACGGGGTTGTGCCACCCGTTGTGGCAATGGTCACCTGCTGGCCGGGTGTGCAGCCGGAGACGGTGCCCTCCACGATGAGCGTGTAGGGGTATTGGGCGGAAGCGCTCAGGGCCAAGGGGATTGCCAGGGCCAGGAGCAGATGGCGGAATGTGGATCGCATGGGTCCGGGTTGGGTTGGTTTCCTTCTTTCACCAGCATACACGGCTGTGGAAGGCCCGGGGTTGGGTGGAAGGCAGGAAATGATCAGAAAATTAGCCGATCGGGCGATCGGATGACGCATTTGCCCCCATGGGAACGCGCTCCCACTGGGACCCCGGCACCCACTATCCGATCAGCTGATCGATCAGCCCATCATCCGCCTCATTCGGCAGGGTCACCTTCAGGAGTGGGGTGCGCTTCATCTCCTGCTCGATGCTCCACACGGCGTTGGGGTTGCGCGCCCATGCGCGGCGTGCGATGCCGTTGTTCACGTCCCAATGCAGCATGCTCTGCAGGCGCCGGTCGCTGTCGGCGCTGCCGTCGAGCACCATGCCGAAGCCGCCGTTGATCACTTCGCCCCAGCCCACGCCGCCACCGTTGTGCAAACTGATCCAGGTGGCGCCACGGAAGGCATCACCCACGAAGTTCTGCACGGCCATGTCTGCGGTGAAGCGGCTGCCGTCACGGATGTTGCTGGTCTCGCGGTAGGGGCTGTCGGTTCCGCTCACATCGTGATGGTCGCGGCCCAGCACGATGGGCGCGCTGATCTCGCCCCGCTTGATGGCTTCGTTGAAGGCCTGTGCGATGCGGATGCGACCCTCGCTGTCGGCGTAGAGGATGCGGGCCTGGCTGCCCACCACGAGCTTGTTCTGCTCCGCGCTGCGGATCCAGTGCAGGTTGTCGGCGATCTGCTGGCCGATCTCCGTGGGCGCTTCCTTCAGCATGGCCTCCAGCACATCACCGGCGATGCGGTCGCTGGTGACGAGATCCTTCGCGTCGCCGCTGGTGCACACCCACCGGAACGGCCCGAAGCCGTGGTCGAAGCATAGGGGGCCCATGATGTCCTCCACATAGCTGGGGTAACGGAACTCCTCTCCGTTCTTTCCTGCGATGTCCGCTCCGGCCCGCTTGCTCTCCAGCAGGAAGGCGTTGCCATAGTCGAAGAAGTACATGCCCTGCCCGGCGAGCGTGTTCACCGCGGCCACATGGCGGCGCAGGGTCTCCTGCACGCGCTGCTTGAAGGCGGAAGGGTCCTTCACCATGAGGGCGTTGCTCTCCTCATAGCTCAGGCCCACGGGGTAGTAGCCGCCGGCCCAGGGGTTGTGCAAGCTGGTCTGGTCGCTGCCGAGATCCACCTTGATGTTGCGTGCGGCGAGGCGTTCCCACAAGTCCACCACGTTGCCGAGGTAGGCGATGCTGTGTGCTTCACCCTTCTTCTGCCAGGCGAGCGCGGCATCGATGCACGCATCCACATCGGCGATCACCTCATCCACCCAGCCCTGGCTGTGGCGTTTGTACGCTGCGGTGGTGTTCACTTCCGCGCAAATGGTCACCACGCCCGCGATGTTGCCCGCCTTGGGCTGCGCGCCGCTCATGCCTCCAAGACCGCTCGTGACGAATAGCTTGCCCTTCGCTCCGGGCTCCTTCAGCATGCGCGCGGCGTTGAGCACGGTGATGGTGGTGCCGTGCACGATGCCCTGCGGCCCGATGTACATGTAGCTGCCGGCGGTCATCTGGCCGTACTGCGTCACGCCGAGGGCGTTGAAGCGTTCCCAATCATCCGGCTTGCTGTAGTTGGGGATCATCATCCCGTTGGTCACCACCACGCGCGGGGCGTCGGGGTGGCTGGGGAAGAGGCCGAGCGGATGGCCGCTGTACATCACCAACGTCTGCTCGTCGGTCATCTCGCTCAGGTACTTCATGCACAACCGGTACTGCGCCCAGTTCTGGAACACTGCGCCGTTGCCGCCGTAGGTGATCAATTCGCTCGGGTGCTGCGCCACGGCGGGGTCCAGGTTGTTCTGGACCATGAGCATGATGGCCGCGGCCTGTTTGCTCCTCGCCGGGTAGTGGTCGATGGGCCGCGCGTGCATGGGATGCTCCGGGCGGAAGCGGTACATGTAGATGCGGCCGTGCTCCTTCAGCTCCTGTGCGAACTCGGGCGCCAGTGCGGCGTGGTGCTTCGGGTGGAAGTAGCGCAGTGCATTGCGCAGGGCCAGCTTCTTCTCCTCGGGGGTTAGGATGTCCTTGCGCTTGGGCGCGTGGCTCACGCTATTGTCAAGCGGGCGGGCGGGGGGAAGGACATCAGGGATGCCTTCGCGGATGGTCTGTTGGAATGCCTGGAGTTCGGATGCCATCGCGGTTGCCATGCTGCGAAGATCGCGACCGGCGCGCTTCAGCCCTGCTAGGCCGGACGCTTCATATCGTAGCCATACGGACAATGCCGGCAGCCGCTCTGGCAGCAATAGCCCCGCTTGCGGTGGTACTGCTCGGTAAAGACCAGGTAGCCTTCCGGGCTGAAGTAGTAGTCGCCCGGCTCCAGACCCAGCCGCGCCATGCGCTCATCCCGGGGGGTGCGCTCCGCCTCATTCCGAAGGGACTGTGTGCTATCGTCCATGGCTGGTCCTGAGGCAAGAACGCGGACAGGCCCGCTTTGTTCGATCGCGAAGGTGGGAGATCGGACAGTGTTAAGCGAAAGTTGCTCTTCACGACGTTCTATTCACGATCGCCGGTGGATGAACCGGTGGATGGATCGTGAACAACCCCTTGGATGTCCGGTACTTTCGGGGCTTGCCGGAAGGCCCTGCCAAACGCTAAAGGACGATGTGGAGATGTGGAAAACCCAGAGGGATGGGAGGCGTGTGGGCCGCCTGGGTGCTGCTTGGGTGGCCCCTGGCCGTGGTGGGGCAGCAGGCCGCCGTCCGGATCACGCCTGAAGAGTACATCGCCCGTTGGCAGGAGGTGGCCATCCGGAAGATGCAGGAGCACGGCATCCCGGCCAGCATCACGCTGGCGCAGGGGCTGTTGGAGAGCAACAACGGCAACAGTCGGCTGGCGCGCGAGGCCAACAACCACTTCGGCATCAAGTGCACCTCGGATTGGACCGGGGGCAAGATCTACCACGACGACGACAAGAAGGACGATTGCTTCCGCAAGTACCGGGATGCGGCGGACAGCTTCGAGGACCACTCGCGTTTCCTGCAGCGGCCGCGCTACGCCGGGCTCTTCCAACTGAAGCCCACGGATTACAAGGGCTGGGCCCATGGATTGAAGCAGGCGGGCTACGCCACCGATCCCCACTATCCGCACAAGCTCATCAACCTGATCGAGCGTTTCGAACTGGATCAACTGGACAAGGGCATCAAGCCCAACCGGCAGCTCGCGGATGCGCCCACCGCGCCCAAACATCACCGCAGTGGCCGCCACCCGGCCGGTGAGGTCACCATCACCATCGGTGCGGGGCGCGAGGTGCAGCGCTTCGAGGGGCGCATCAAGTACATCAAGGCCAAAGCGGGCGACAATTTCAAGGCACTTGCCGATGAGTTGGAGATGATGCCCGGCCAGCTTGCGCGCTACAACGATCTGCCGAAGGATGCCACGCTGCAGGCAGGTCAGGTGATCTACCTCCAGCCCAAACGCTCCGCCGCGAAGAGCGCCATCGTACACACGGTGCGCAATGGGGACACGCTCTGGAGCCTCAGCCAGCAGTACGGCGTGAAGCTGGACCGCCTGGTGAAGTACAACGGACTGGCGGCGGATGCGCCCTTGCAGCCGGGAAGCAAGGTGCAGTTGCGGAAGCCGCGTAAGTGAGTACTTAGGTGCCCGTCACCTTATGGGCCATCACGGCCGCTATGCTGTGCGCCCGCTGCTTCGCTTCATCCGCCACCATTCCGGCGAATAGTTCATCGACTGTGTGCTCCCAAATGGAGAGCCAGTGATCGAAATGCGATCGTTGCATGGGCATGCGTTGGTGCAGCCGCCGGTGCGCGGTCATGGGGTCGCCGGTGTACGTGCGTTCACCCAGCAGCACCATGGCCCAGAAGGAAGTGATCAGCGGGATGTGATGGTCCCAGTCCAGCCCGGTGAAGAAATGCCCGATCACCGGGTCCGGCTTCACAGAAGCGTAGAAGGTCTCCACCAAGCGCTGGATGTCCTCTTTCGTGCGGATGTCGGTCTTGGCCATGTTCACAACCCCCAACCCTTCGGTCACCGAAGCTTCAGCATAAGCGGCTCACCCCCCAACCTGCCTGCGGCAGCCAGGCCCCCAACCTCCAACCTCCAACCTTCAACCTTCAACCTCCAACCTGCCAGCGGCCGGCAGGCCTCCAACCCCTAATCATTCTCCCCTGTGAACTTCGCCACTTCGTCCTTCTCGCCGAAGAGCACGAGGATGTCGCCCTTCTGCGGCGCGAAGTCGGGGTCCATCACGCCAAGCGCGCCCAGCTTGATGCTGCGGCGGCCCATGAAGCTCTTCTCGCTCTCCTTGCGCAGCACGGTCACCAGGCCCAGCTGGCGTTTGGTGAGTTCCTCGATCTGGTTCAGCGGCTTGCCCACGAAGCGGTCGGGCACCACGATCTCCGCGATGGTGAAGCCGCCGGGTAGCTCGAACTGGTCCACCAGGCGGCGCAGGTTCAGCTTGCGCGCAAGGCCCTCGGCGGCCTTCTCCTCGGGGTGCATCACCTCGGTCACCCCCATGGAGTTCAGTACCATCTCGTGGAGTGGATTGATGGCGCGGCTGATCACCCGGCGGACCTTCAGGTTAACGAGCAGCGCGGTGGTCATGATGTTGGCGCCCTCGTCTTCGCCTATGGCCACCACCGCGCAATCCACATCATTCAGCGGCAGTGTGCTCATGGCGAGCGGGTCGTTGCTTTCGAGGGCAACGGCCAGCGAGACCTCGTTCTTGATGCCCTCCACCTTTGTCATGTCATGGTCGATGGCGATCACCTCATGGCCCATCAAGGTAAGTTTGACCGAGAGCGAGCGGCCGAAGTTGCCGAGCCCGAATACCGCGACTTTCATGCGTTGTGCGCCGTAGCCCGGCGCGGGCGTTGAGGGTTCAATTGATGAGGATGTCCTCCTTGGGGTAACGGTAGGGAGATGTCTGCACCTGGCGCAGCAGGCTTACCAGCAGGGTGAGGCCACTGACACGGCCGACGAACATGACCACGACCAGGAAGAGGCGACTGTCCTCGCCCAGTGCAGCGGTGATGCCCATGCTCTGGCCAACGGTGGCAAAGGCACTGAAGCATTCGAAGGCGATCGGTAGAAGGGGGGTCTCGGGCTCCAACGAAGCCACCACAGTCACGGAGAGGCCCAAAAAAATGAGCGAGAGCACGATGGTGGCGAATGCGCGACGCATGCTCAGATTGCTGATCTCACGTCCGGCGAACTCCACGCGTTTGCGGCCGCGCGCCGTGGCGAAGATGTTCAGCGTGGCCAGCGCGAAGGTGGTGGTCTTGATGCCGCCGGCAGTGCTCCCGGGCGACCCGCCCACATACATCAGCAACATGACCACCATGATGGCCGGCATGCTCATCAGGTTGAAATCGATGACATTGAAACCTGCCGTGCGCGAGGCCGCGCTGGTGAAGAAGGTCACGGTGATCTTGCCCCAGGTATCGTGCAGGGCGATGTCTGCGCGGCCCCACTCCAGGAACACGAGCACGGCGCAACCCAGGGTAAGCAACAGGACCGTGGTGGTGAGCACCAGACGGCTGCTCACGGTCACCTCCCGGGGGTACCGGCGGCAGGGTGTGCCGGTGATCCACTTGCGCACATGCTCCACGGTCCAGTACCGCAGGTAGCGGCTGAAATTGAAGGTGATGCCAAAGCCCAGGCCTCCGAAGATGATGAGCAGTGCAAGCACCCACATCAAGGGATAGTTGAAGCGGAGCAGGTCGTTGTACAAGCCATTGCCCCATGTGCTGAAGCCGGCATTGTTGAACGCGCTCACCGCATGGAACGCGGAGAAGAAGACGTGTTCGCCGAAGGTGGTGAAGTGGTCCGCAGGAGTGGAAAGGAAAACGAACAACGCACCAACGGCCTCCAGGCCCAGGGTGAAAAGGATGACCTGGATGATGAACGAGCGAGCCGACCCGAGGGATGTGTTGGCGATGTCGCGGATGCGCAGTTGCTCCTCGAGCGAGGAACGCCCTTTGAAGAAGAAGGCGAAGAAGCTGGTGAAGGTCATCACACCCAAACCACCCAGCTGGAAGAGCAACATCAGCAACCATTGTCCACCTCGCGTGAGGTCCTGTGACACATCGATCACGGACAGGCCGGTCACGCAAACGGCGGAGGTGGCGGTGAAAAGGGCCTCCGTGATGGAAAGCGGACGGGTGGAGGCATTGGGCAGCAGGAAGAGCGCCGTGCCTATGGCGATCACCAGGATGAAGCTGGCCGTGAAGAGCAGGGCCGGATTGAACAGGCGGGTGTTCCGGCCGATCTCCAGCCGGGAGAACTCGATGAATACGAACAACAGCAGGAACACGAGGTAGGGCCAGCGCGACAGGCCGGCCCATTCCGTCAATCCCAACGGCCTGCCGAAGATGAGGAAGAGCGCCACGAGGAACCAGAGCACTTCGGCCTTGCGTTGTGGTTCGTTGCGGAGACTGTTGCGCAACAAACTGCCCAATGTGACGAAGGCCGCAGCACAGACCAGCCCGTAGTTCAACAAGTCCAGGCGGGCCACCATGGAAAGCTCGCTCTTCAAACCGAACTCGAGCAGCAGCAGGAAAATGGCCAGGATGATGACGACGATGCGTGCCAGTCCCACCACCTCGCGCCGAAGTGCGGTCCGCAGCAATGCTCTTTTCATCCGCGGGCGAAGTTCGTCATGGCACTGGCTCGTTGTGCCGTTCCGTGGTCATGGCACCAGTCGTTTCCAGGCGATCACACGCCCGTTGCGGTTCACGGTCACCAGGTCGAAACCTTCGCTGCGGGTACCGTTCCAGCGGGCGGCGGCTTTTCCGCCGGTAAAGGGTGAGCCAGGCTGATCTTGCCCCCCGGCATCCACCAGATGCATGCGGTCCCGGTCTTCAGCGGCGACGAAGAAACCAAGCATCGCAGCCATGGGGGCATGATGCACTTCCAGCCTGAGAGGTGTGCCAAAGGTGCGCAGGACACGCATGCTCCCCGCGTTCCATGCGACCAGCGAGTCGCCGCGCGTGGTGATGAGTTCCGCACGGGCATCCCCATCCAGGTCGGCCAGCATGGCGGTCCCCGTCAGTGCACCGGCCGGTGCCATCAATTCCTGGCCTCCATCCAGCCGCGTGCGGAACGCTGCGCCGCTGCTATCCTGCCAGGTGAGCGTGACGCCACCCAGGTTCACACCGGCCTGTACATCGAGCAGCGCGAACAGAGCGGGGAAGGAGGCCTGCGCTCCGGGCCTGGGAGCGCCGCGCCGGTCCATCACCAAGGGCGTTCCATCATCCGGCAGCAGGAACAGGTGGTCCTGTGTGCCGGTGCGTAGGTGGCGTACGGCGAAACGGCACGGGCCAGTGAGTTTGGGTGGGCTCCATCCCTGCGTGGCTTTTCCATCCAGTCCAAAGTTCAACACCCGGCCATCGGCGAGCGGAATCAGCACGCGGTAGTCGCGCTTGTTCTCATAATCGAACACGGCCAGGGGCGCGGTGGCCGGTGCGGCCAGCACGTATGGGAAGCCTTCAAGGTCTTTGCCGTTCCGGTCGATCAGGTGCACGCGCTCAGCGGTGTTGAAAAGCAACTGGAGTTTGCCGTTGCGGAAACGGTCCACCTGGTGAACGGCACCTTGAATGGCGCCTTCCAATGGACGCGTCCAGAGGATCTGCCCTGTGCCGCCGATCAGGTGCAGCCGGAATTGTTCGTCCTGCACCAACACTTCGCGGCTGTTGTTGGCATGGTTGCGCACGGGAAAGGGGCCCGTAAGCAGCGCCGCACCGATGTCCGTGCTCCACAACGCGGCGGATGGGGCCTCTGGCTGTGTGGCGCCCTGCAGGCAAACGGAGATCAGGCGGTTGCCCAACGCATCGGTGCCGCGTTGCAGCAGGAAGCCACCGAGACCGCTGAGCGTGCCTTCCCACGTGGCCAGCATGCGCTGCAAGGTGGTGTCGCTCCAACTGTTGAGCAGGACCTGTGAACGCCCCACATCGCACCACCAACTGTTCTCCGCTGCTATCCCGTGTTGTTGGATGAAGGCAGTGGTGCGGCCATCCTCCGCCAGCGAAGTGCCGTCCATCCATGCATCCACGGCTTCACGCAACCAGGACGCTTCGGGACTCAGCACCAGTTTCTCTCCGTACAGCGCGCACCAAGGGCGCTCCATGTGATGCTCACGTAGCCCAAGATGAACGCGCAGCATGTTCACGTTGCCCGGACGGTATAGCGTGATGCCCCGGTGATCAAGGCTGTCACAGGCAGGGTCCGCACGCCTCAGGGCCTTCAGTGCGTCAGATACGCGGTCACTACCGTGCACACGCCACACGTTCGTCGTGCAGGCGGTGTCGCCACGGTGCCAGATGCCCGAGAGGAGGGGGCCATCCAGCAGTGGAGCATCCAGGCCTTCCGGCATGAGGCTGTCCGGTGGTACATGCCGGGCACTCAGCATGTGCACCGCCTCGGGCAGCACACGCGGCACCATGATGGGTTGCAAGGCATTTTCACCAAGGACCACCTGGCCCGGACCGCCAATGATCACGCCGCTCAGGAGCAGCGCCTCGGGGCGCACGCGCACATCCAGCGCCGCCATGCCGGAAGGCCAGTGCATGGCATCCGCCACTTCAGCGCGCAGGAAAGCGCCCAGCAGGCCCTGGGTCACGGGCAGTTGCACCAGGAGGTGTGCATCCACACCGGTGCCGAAGGTGCGCCGTGCTTCCAACATGTTGGAGTCCATGGGCGCAGGATCGGCCAGGCGGAACAGGGCGGCCTCCAAGGTGGCGGGATCGGTGGCGGCAAGCACCAGTCCATCGCGTAGCGACATGTGCAGCGCGTGGCGCTCACCCATTGCCGTATGAGCCACCTGCTCACCGTTTCGTATTCGGGCCATGGTGGCTTCGTCCATTCGCAGGGCATGGGCGAACATGCGCTCGTCCGAAGCGTCCTTCACGGGGCAGACCACCAACAAGCCGGCGGTGCGTCCTCCGGTGCGCACCCATGCGGCCAGTATCGTGGGGTCTGCCGGAGTGTTCGCACCGCTCGCTTCCAGGGCCATCTGCAGGCGCGTGAACACACTGTCCAGCAGGGTGCCTGCGGTGGTGCCACCCAGCACGGACCACAGGGCTGCCGTATGCGTCCATCGGTCCCAGGCCGCAGTGGCCATTGGTACCTCAAGAACGGCTGCGCTGGTGGGAGGGATCGCGCGCCAGGGATCTGCTGAGGGAGCGTTGCGCAACTGCCGGCCCCAAAGGGTCCACACCACTGCGGCCGCCACAGCGGCCACCAGCAGGATGGCGGGAAGACGACGCATTCAGGGAATGAACGCACCAAAGGTATCGGACACTTGGTGGTCACCGGTCGCAAGGCCCCGCCCCTGTGCACACGCGGGTGTGGACAGGCGGCTGCAGGCACGACAGGTCAGAACAGTGTAGGTGCTTCCTCCTTCAAACGGAAGGAGCGGCGGTGATGCGGTGTGGGCCCCAGGCGGCGCAGGGCCTCACGGTGGTCATCCGTGGGGTAGCCCTTGTTGTGGGCCCAGCCGTAGTCCGGGTGTACGCAGGCAAGTTCCTGCATCAACTTGTCGCGGTGGGTCTTCGCCAATATGCTCGCCGCTGCGATGGCCCGGTAGCGGCCATCGCCGCGCACCAGGCAGGTGTGGCGGATGCCGGGGTAAGGAATGAAGCGGTTGCCATCGATCAGCAGATGCGCCGGTGCCAACTGCAGTTGGGCGATGGCTCGGTGCATGGCCACGAAGGAGGCGCGCAGGATGTTCAGGCTGTCGATCTCCTCCGGGGTGCACATCGCCACGGCCCATGCCAGCGCGTGTTCCTCGATGCGCGGACGCAGCGCCTCACGCGTGGCGGCATCCAGCTTCTTGCTGTCGTCCAACCCAGGAAGACGTATGCGTGGGGGAAGGATCACGGCCGCCGCCACCACAGGCCCGGCCAGGCAGCCGCGGCCCGCCTCGTCGCAGCCGGCCTCCAGCAGTCCTCGGGTGTGCACGGAGAGCAGTGCGCTCATGGGGCGAAGTTCGGTGTGCTCAGGATTGCCTGGCCATCATGCGCTCCACGCTTGCCCACAGGCCGGCGGCCGTGTGGTCCCAACTGAATTGTGCGGCGCGTTGGATCCCCGCGTGGTGAAGGCGTTCGCGCAGGGCCACGTCGCCGTGCAAGGCGAGCAGTGCCTCAGTGATGCGGTCCACGTTGAACGGGTCGCAGTACAGCGCGGCATCGCCCGCCACCTCAGGCA
The DNA here is from genome assembly GCA_016788635.1 of Flavobacteriales bacterium. Lineage (GTDB taxonomy): Bacteria > Bacteroidota > Bacteroidia > Flavobacteriales_F > PHOS-HE28 > PHOS-HE28. The sequence continues at coordinate 191,176 of JAEUSU010000027.1, forward strand.
AACTGGTGGCGTTCGCGGCCAGCACCGGTGTGCCGCAGCGCATGGCCTCCACCACGGGTATGCCGAAGCCCTCGAAGTAGCTTACATAGGCCAATGCCAGTGCGGATGCGAGCGCGTCGCGCAGCGCCTCCTGTCCCAGCCTCCCCGTGAAGTTCAACCGGTCCGCATGGCGCATGGTACGGTGGGCCGCTTTCATGCGGGCATCCCACCAGAACGCTTCACCCACCACCACCAGCCGCACGTCGGGCACCTGCTCCGCGAAGCGGTCGAAGGCGGTGATCAAGCGGGCGATGTTCTTGCGCGGATGCAGGGAGCCCACACAGATGAAGTAGGGCGCTCCGCCGGTGAGGCGCGTGCGCACAGCACGCTGCTGCTGTTCGCTCAGCGGCGAAAAGACCTCACCCACGCCATTGTGCACCACATCGATGCGGCCGGGGTCCACCTGGTAGCAGCGCACGATGTCCTGCCGGGAGTATTCGCTGACCGTGGCGATGCGCGCGGCCTGGCGGGCAAAGCGCGGGAACCAGGTGCGGTAGTAGCGGGCGTAGGCGCCAGGCAGGTCCTTCGGATGGTGCTCGAAGTTCAGGTCGTGGATCACGGCCAGTTGCGGAACGCGCGTGCGTGTGGTCAGGAAGCCGTCCGGGCTCAGGAAGGCATCAGCCTTGTGCTTCCGCAGGAGCCGTGGCACCTGGTACTCGAACCATAGGCGGTAGAGCAGCGGATGGCGCGTGGGTGGGCCGGCCACGATGGGCCGCACGTTGGGCGCATAGATGAAGCGCGGGTCGAAGGGCCGGTCGAAGAGGAAGAGGAACTCGTGCTCCGGGTGTGCGCGGGTGATGCGCGATAGCGTTTCATGCGCGAACCAACCGATGCCCTCCAGCTTGTCGCGGAGCAGCAGGCGGGTGTTCACGGCCAGACGCATGGGGCGAAGATGCGGAGATCCACGGGTGTGGCTTCGCGTTACATTTCCAACGGTGGAATGAATTGTGATCGGCGGCGGTGCTTCGTGTCGCCCGTATGGGAAAGGTCTTCTGCGGTGGACTTACGACGCCAGCCGCATGCCCACTTTGCCGCCCTTGCCATCGGCCAGTTCCAGCAGGTAGCTGCCCCGCCCGGCCAGCGAGAGGCCGAAGACGTCTGGCGCCAGCCAGGTGAAGAGCAGTGCATCGGTGCTCACGATCACGCTGCGGCCTCTTACGATGCCCAGGGCGAGCTCGGTCCGTTCGTTCTCCTCCTCTTCCGGATGCACAATGGCCAGTTCCACGAAGAGGTCACCACCACCCAGCCGGACGGCCAGCCAGTTGCCGACCAGGCCGGCGATGTGGTCCTTGTTCATCCGGCCCTCCTGCAGGCCTTCTATATCCGTTCGAAGTGCGATAAGCCAGTCGAACAGTTCGTGGAGTTCACGTTCCTCCAAGGCATGGTCACACCAGGTGCGCAATTGGATCGAGGGGCCTTCCACAGCACGGATCGTGTACGTCTTTTGTTCCAGCCCATCGATCAAGGCCTCCACCAGGCCACCCACCGTTTCATGGTAATAGCGGGCCGCTTGAAGCGATTGCCTTTTACCTGGTTTGAAGGAGATGTGCAGCGCCATGTCCTGCCGGTATGGAACCCACCGGTGCGCCCTTTCTACGGTGTGTTCACGGTAAGGTTGGCCGCCCCTGGTGCACTGTTCCCCAGCGTGTTGTGCAGGGGTTCCGTCCGGGGTCCTCATCTTCGCCGGGCATGCGGCGCACCTTCCTGCTGAACCTGCTGCTGGTGATGGGGCTGAACCTGCTGGTGAAGCCCTTCTACATCCTGGGCATCGATGCCGAGGTGCAGGAGCGCGTGGGGGCGGATGCCTACGGGGGTTATGCCGCCTTATTGAGCCTCAGCTTCCTGCTGAACATCCTTCTGGATTTGGGCATCACCAACTGGAACACGCGGCACATCGCACAGCACACCCATTTGATGCGGAAGCATGTGGCGGGCATCCTGGGGCTGCGCGTGGTGCTTATCGCGCTCTACGCTGCGGTCACCCTTGGGGCGGCGCTGGTGCTGGGCTATGGTGAGGGGGAGCTGGGCCTGCTGGCCCTGCTGGTGTTGAACCAGGCGCTGGCCGGCACCCTGCTTTACCTGCGCAGCAACATCGCTGGGGCGCAACGCTTCACCCAGGACAGCCTCCTGAGCGTACTGGACCGCCTGCTGCTGATCGTGCTGATGGGGGCGGTGCTCTGGGGGCGGGTGGGTGGGGTGCCCGTGTCCGTGGAATTGTTCGCCCTGGCACAGACCGCCGCCTATGCCGTGGCCGTGCTGGTGGCTCTGGTGCTGGTGCGGGCGCGGGCCGGTGGATTACGCTTCAGTTGGAAACCGGCCTTCCAGTGGGTGATCCTCCGCCAGAGCCTGCCCTACGCCTTGCTCATCCTGCTCATGACCGTCTATTACCGCATAGACACGGTGATGCTCGAGCGGATGCTGCCCGATGGCGCATTGCAGGCGGGCATCTATGCACAGGCATTCCGCTTCTTCGAGGCCATCAACATGCTCGGCTTTCTCATGGCCGGACTGCTTTTGCCATTGTTCAGCCGCATGTTGCGCGCGGGTCAGGACGTGGGGCCGCTCACGGGCCTGGCATTCCGGCTGGTATGGGCTGCCGGCCTGCCCTTGGCGCTGATCGGCATGTTCCATGGCAGCGAGGTGATGGCCTTGCGCTACTCGGCGCACACGGAGGTCTCCGGTCCGGCGTTCGGGCTGCTCATGGGCTGCTTCGTCTTCGTGGGCATCACCTACGTGTTCGGCACCCTGCTCACCGCGCATGGCGACCTGCGCCGGTTGAACCGGGTGGCTGCGGCCGGTGTGCTGCTGAACGTGGGGCTCAACCTGGTGTTGATACCCCGGCTGCAGGTGGCCGGCGCAGCGTGGGCCAGCCTGGTCACACAAGCGCTCACTGCACTGGTGCAGGTGGCGCTCGCGCTGCAGGTCACACGGATCCGCATCTCGGCCCTGCAGCTCGCATCAGCGCTCCTTTTCACCTTCGGGCTGGTGGGAGCGGCCTGGGGCATGGACCTGCAACGCATCGCGCTGGGGTGGAGCGCTTCCGTGTTGCTTATGGCCGCTCTGCCATGGGCCATGCTCACCGGATTGCTGCGCGTGGATGCGCTGCACGTGGCGCGTGGGGCCTGGCGCAACGGGCATTGACCGGGATCGTCCACAACATCCGGTCGGGGCACCCGTTCGGCAGGGCGGGCGTACTTTAGCCGCCCTTTCAAACGGCCTTTCATGAACGAACGCACCGGCAATGTGGAGAGTTTCGACCTGGTCCTGTTCCTATGGCAGCGCCGCCGGTTGATCATCGGCATCACGCTGCTGGGGATCATTGGTGGGGTGGCGGCGGCCTTCATCATACGTCCGCGCTACAAGAGCGAGGTCATCCTCTTTCCGGCCATCACCAATTCCCCCTCCAAGGCGTTGTTGAACGAACAATCCACCGGGCGGGACGACATCCTGGCGCTGGGTGATGAGGAGGACGCCGAGCAACTGCTGCAGATCCTGCACAGCGATCAGGTGCGCGACCGCACCGCCGACCGCTTCGATCTGTTGAACGTGTACCGGATCAAGCCCACGCACAAACACAAGCGCAGCCTGCTGGCGGAGGCCTTCGAGGACCACATCACCTTCGAGTACACCAAGTTCAGCAGTGTAAGGGTCGCCGTGTTGGACGAGGATCCGCAGCGGGCCGCCGACATCGCCAACTTCATTGCCGCCCAGGTGGACAGCGTGTGGAAGGAGATGGCGCGGGAGCGGGCGGAGAAGGGCTATCAACTGGTGAAGAACAAGGTGGACCAGCTGGTGGCCGACATCGCCACCATCGAGGACAGCATGCGCGTGCTGCGCGAACTGGGTGTGCATGACTACCACACGCAGACCGAACGCTACAATGAATACATGGGCGCCGCCATCGTGAAGGGCGACCAGCGCGCCGTGAAGGAGTTCGAGGAGCGCTTCAAGGTGCTGGCGAAGTACGGTGGCGCTTACGTAACCCTGCAGGACCGCCAGTTCAACGAAGTGAAGCGGTTGAGCATTTTGCGCATGAAACTGGAACAGGCTGAGGCCGACATGGCCAGCGACCTGCCGCACAAGTTCGTGGTGAACAAGGCCCAACCGGCTGACAAGAAGAGCTATCCGATCCGCTGGCTGGTGGTGGCCGTGAGCACCCTGAGCGCCTTCCTGCTGGCGCTCCTGCTCATCGTTGTGCAGGAGAACCTCATAAAGATCCGTGCCCATGAGGAATGAACATGGCTTCGGACGCTTTGGCGAGGTGGTGATGCGCCACGCCCGGCAGTTGCTCATCGTGGCCGCGGTGGCCGTGGTCTTGTCGGTGATCTTCAGCGGGCCATCCTTCATCACCCCGCGCTATCGCTCCAGCGCCATCGCGTTCCCGGTGAACCTGAACAAGTATTCCATTGAGACACCCACCGACCAGTTGCTGCAGCTGCTGGAGAGCAACAGCATCCGCGACTCGGTGATCGCCCGTTTTGGCCTGATGGAGCATTATGAAGTGGACACCACCACACGCGGCGGCTACTTCGCCTTGTACAATACCTGGAAGGAACGCGTGGAGGTGAGCAAGACCAGGCTCGAGAGCGTGCAGATCGAGGTGACGGACGAGGACCCCCGCATGGCACGTGACATCGTGCACGAGATGCTGCGGCAGCTGGACCTGCTGGCGCGGCGATTGCAACGCGAGAAGAGCCATGAAGTGTTGGTGATCGCGGAGCGGGACCTGCTCCGCGAACGCCAGAAACTGGACAGTGTGGAGGCGCGCCTTGACACCTTGCGCCGTGAGGCGGGCCTGCTCTCCTACGACTACCAGGCACGCGAGCTCACACGTGGCCTGGTGCGCATGATGCAAAGCGGGGCGCCGGCCTCCAGGGTGGATGAAGTGCGGAGCATGATCCGTGAACTCGAGGAGAAGGGCGGGGAGTTCCGCCAGCTCACCGAGCTGAGCGACCTCTTCCGCACGAACTATGACCGCCGCCGCACGGCCTACGACGAGGTGCTGACCGATGTGACCAAGGAGCTGACCTACACCAATGTCGTCGTGTATCCAGAGGTCTCCGACAAGAAGGTGTTCCCCGTGCGCTGGCTAATCGTGTTGCTGGTGACCGCCTCGAGCACCTTTCTGGCCTTCGTGTACTTCGCCTGGCGCGATCCCCGCTGACGCATGACGGCCCTGTTGCGGACATACGGTATCGCCGCAGCGTGCGTGCTCTTCATCGTGATGAACACGGTGCTTACCGCAAGGGAGGTGTACTGGCTGAACCTTTTGCCGATGGCCCTGATCATGGTCTGGGCCATGGTGGGCTCCGTGGACCGGTTGCTGCTCTTCATCGTATTCGCCACGCCGCTCTCCATCAACCTGGAGGAAATGGAGCTGGGTGGCATCGGTGTGGCCGTGCCCACCGAGCCGTTGATGGTGGCGCTCACGCTGCTCTATCTGGTGAAGGTGGCCCTGGAGCGCGGCGTGGTGCGTGACAGTGTGCTGCGGCATCCGGTCACCGCAGTGCTCATCGCGCAACTGGTCTGGATGGCCGCCTGCATCGTGCCCAGCAGCATGCCCCTGGTGAGCGCCAAGTACCTCGCCGCGCGGTTGTGGTTCGTGTGCACCATGTACTTCATGGCCACGCGCTTGTTCGAGGAGCCACGCAACATGCACCGCTTCTTCTGGGCCTATGTGGCGGGCATGGCCATTGTGGTGGTGTACACCGTCACGCGGCACGCCGGTTTCCACTTCGCGCACGATCCGGCGCATTGGGTGATGGAACCCTTCTTCAAGGATCACACGAGCTACGGCGCCTGTCTGGCCTTCTTCCTGCCCTTCACACTTACGGCCATGGGGGTGCGTAGCTATACACGTACCCAGCGCCTGCTGGCCGTGCTGCTCTTTCTCATCCTGCTTACCGGTCTGGTCTTCTCCTATACGCGCGCCGCCTGGCTCAGTCTGGCCGGTGCGCTGGGCCTCTTCCTGGCCATGAAGATGCGTCTGCCGGCATGGACCCTGGGTGTGGTGCTGCTGGTGGGCGGCGTGGGGTACTGGGTGAACAAGGACCGCATCACCATTGCGCTGGAACGCAACCGCAAGGAGAGCAGTGACGACTTTGCCGAGCATGTGCAGAGCATCTCCAACATCAGCACCGATGCCAGCAACCTCGAGCGCATCAACCGCTGGAACTCCGCGTTGCGCATGTTCGCGGAGCGGCCGGTGTTCGGCTGGGGGCCGGGCACCTACATGTTCCAGTACGCACCATTCCAGGCCAGCGAGGACCGTACGATCATCAGCACCAACTTCGGGAGGCAGGGCAATGCGCACAGCGAGTACCTGGGGCCGCTGGCGGAACAGGGCATTCCCGGCATCGCGCTCATGGTGGTGCTCGTGGTGGTCACCAGCGTGCGGGCCATGCGCCTGCATGAACGCCTGCCTGCCGGCGGGGAGAAACGCTTGGTGGCGGCCGCGTTCCTGGGTCTGGTCACCTACTACCTGCACGGATCGCTCAACAACTTCCTGGACCTGGACAAGGCCAGCGTGCCCTTCTGGGGCTTCACAGCCATGATCGTCGTGCTGGACGTGAAGCACGCGGTGCGCAAGGATGCGCTCAGCGCAGACAGCAGGTGAGCAGGGCGATGTCGTCCAGGTAGGGCAGGCCCGCGCGGTGCGCCTCGAAGGCGCCGATGATGGCGGAGTTCAGTGCTTCCGCACCGGCCAGGGAGAATTCGGTGAGGGCCTTCCGCAGCGGTTGTGTGCCAAAGGGCTCCTCGCGTGAGTCCTCCTGTTCCACCAGCCCATCCGTGTAGCAAAGCAGGGTGCTGCCCCTGGGCAGCGTCACTTCACCGACCTGCAGGAAGGGGAGCTTTTCCAACATGCCCAGGCCGATGCAGCCGGTGGTGAGCTCCTGCACCTTGCCGCCATGGTGCAGCAGAGGGGCGTTGTGTCCGGCGTTCACATAGCGCATCAGTCCGGTGCGCAGGTCCAGTCGGCCCAGGAAGAGGGTGACGAAGCGCTCGCCGCGCGCGTTCACGAAGACTTTGTCATTGAGGTCATGCACCAGCTCGTCCAACGGCTCCTCGGTGTACTGCAGCAGGGCCCGCAGGGTCGCCTGGAAGTTGCTCATCAACAGCGCCGCTGCCATGCCCTTTCCGCTCACGTCGGCAATGGCGATCACGCGCTCGTCCGGTGTGGTGACGATCAGGTCGTAGTAGTCGCCACCCACCTGGCGGTGCGGCAGGTACCATGCGGCGGCCTCGATGCGCTCGTCACGCGGCAGGTCGGTGGGGATGAGCATGCTTTGCATCTCAGCGGCCAGCTCCAACTCGCGCCGGTCACGTTCCTGTTGCAGGGCCTGCCGCAACAGGCGCTTGTTCTCCAGCGCCACCACGATCAGGTTCGTGAGGGTCTGAATGAAGTTGAGGTGCTTCACCGTGGGGCTCATGTGCCGCTCCTCGTCCTGCAGGTCGCCGATGAGCAGGAAGGCCAGCGGACGGTCCAGGTGGAAAACGGGAACGGCCACGTCGAACCCGGTGAACAGGCGCGGGTCATCCGGAGCGATCACACGGATGTCACGCACCTCACTGAAGAGCCGCGCGGCCTCCGGGCCGATCTCGTCCGGCGAGGCGCCATAGGAAAGCACGCACTTCCACGCATCGGTGCGCTCGAAGAGCATCAGCCGGGAGATGCCGAGCTGTTCGCGGGTGATGTCCTCATAGAGGCGCAACAGTTCACGCCGCCCCAGGTTGTTGTTGATGGCCTTGGTGATGTCCAGCAATGCACGCAACTGGAACTCCTTGAGGTCAAGGCGTTCGGCGAGCCGTTCCAGCCGTGCCATGGGTCAGAGGCCGAGTTTGCCGATCACATCGGGCAGGCGCCCCATCAGTGCGATCTCGCGCATCTTCTGCTTCCACTCGCCCGCGGGTGATCCGAAGTAGGTGCGGCCGCCTTCCAACGAGCCGATAAGCCCGCTCTGGCCCAGCACCACGGCGCCCTTGCCAATGGTGACCTTGCTGGGAACGCCCACCTGCCCCCACAAGGTCACATGGTCCTCGATCACCACGGCGCCGGCGATGCCCACGTGCGCGGCGAAGAGGCAGTGCTCGCCCACCAGGGTGTCATGCCCCACCTGCACATGGTTGTCGATCTTGGTGCCACGGCCGATGCGCGTGTCGGCGCTCACACCACGGTCGATCGTGCAGAGCGCACCGATCTCCACGTCGTCGCCGATCCACACGCTGCCTGCGGTGTGCATCTTGTCGTAGCCACTGGGACGTTTCTTGTAGTAGAAGCTGTCCGCACCGATCACCGTGTTGGCGTGGATGATCACACGGTCACCGATGGTGGTGCGTTGGTGGATGACCACCCCGGGACCGATGCGGCAATCGCGGCCGATGCGTACCTGTGCCCCGATCACGGCGGTGGGATGCAGGTAGGTGCCTTCCCCGATCACCGCATCACCGGCATCCCATGGCAGGGTGGGGCTGAAGCGGCGCATCAGGTCGTTGTATGCGGCGCAGGGATCATTGCACACCAGTATGGCCTTTCCATCGGGAATGGTCACATCGTCCTTGTCGATGAGGATGGTGGTGGCGGCACTGTTCAGCGCCTTGGAGTAGTACTTCGGGTGGTCCACGAACACCAGATCGCCTTCACGCACGCGGTTGATCTCGTTGAGGCCGGTAACGAGGCGGGCCGTGTTGCCCAGGGCACGTGCGCCGGTCATCGCGGCGAGTTCCAGGGCGGTAAGGGGCGGGTTCAGGTCCATGCGGTGGTCAAAGGTAACCGTGGGTGGTTGAGCGGCAGGATGAGGCTGATGAGGAGCTACGAAGGGTGGAACGAAGAAGGCCGTCCCAGGGGACGGCCTTCCGCAGTTCATTCATTGTCCGGTTCACTTTTTCACGCGGTCCAGGTACTCGCCGGTCTCGGTGTCGATCCGCACCACGGTACCGGCTTCCACGAAGATGGGCACCATGATGGGGGCGCCGGTCTCCAACTTGGCCTGCTTCATCACCTTGTTGCTGGTGTCGCCTTTCACGGCGTGCTCAGCCTCGGTCACCGTCAATTCCACCGTTTTCGGGGGGCGGGCGAAGAGGGGCTGCTCGCTCTCGAAGCCCACCTGCACGATCATCTCCTCCTTCAGGTAGTTCATGGCATCGCCGAAGAGGTTGGCGGGGATGTACTTCTGGTCGAAGGACTCACGGTCCATGCACACGAGGTTGTCGCCCTCGCGATAGAGGTATTGCAGTTCGTTCACTTCCACGCGCAACACCTCGATGGTCTCCCCGCTGCGCCAGCGGTTCTCGGCCAGCTTGCCGTTGCGCAACAGGCGCATCTTGCCCTGGTAGAAGGCGCGCAGGTTGCCCGGCGTGCGGTGCTGCCATTCAATGATCTGGGCGATCTCGCCGTTGTGGCGGATGTAGGAACCGATGTTCACGTCTGCGGTGCTGGCCATGGGAAGGTCTTCTTTCGTGGGCCGCGAAAGTAGGAATTGCCCGCCGACCGGGGCCTACAAAGCCCGCAGTTCCCGCAGATCGATGCGCTCCGTGCACGGCACGGTCTCCACGGCGGGGTCGTTGCTGGCCACGAGCAAGGTGCGCCGCTCCAGGTGCTCTTCCAGCAGGCCCTGCCACCATTCGATGGCGCGCGTGTCCAGGTTGCTGGCGGGTTCATCAAGCAGTAGAAGCGGCGTATCGCTCAGGATCGCCAGTGCCAGTTTCAAGCGTTGCTTCATGCCACTGCTGAAGTGCAGCACCTGCTTGTCCAGGGCATCATGCAGGTAGGCCTTTTGCGCCAGCCGCACCGCATCCATGCCTGCGCGCAGCGGCTTGAAGCGGGCATGCATCTCCACTGTCTGGCGCAGGCTCAGGTCCTCATACAGGCCCAGGTATGGCGCTGCGATGCTCACGTGGCGGTACACTTCATCCTCCGGCAATGGCACGCCGCCCAAGCGATGCTGCACGGTGCCGCTGGTGGGGGCCAGCGCACCGGCCACGAGTTGAAGCAAGGTGCTCTTGCCGCTGCCGTTGGGACCCAGCAAGGCCGTGCGGCTGCCAGGGGCGAAGGTGTGCGACACGCCGCCGATGACGACCTCGCGGCCGTAGTGTTTCGTGAGGGTGTTCAGCTGGATCTCCATCGGTTCACCCGCAGCGGGGCCCGGGTGCCCGTGTCATTCCGTCAATCCCCGCATGATGCCCTTGGGGCTGTTGCGGATGAAGTCGAGGATCTGGCCGCGCTCGGGGCTGCGGGGCAGGGTCTGTTCCACGTTCTGCACGCCGCGGTCCACGTTGGTGTTGCGCACGAAGATCTCGCGGTAGATGTCCTCGATGCGGGCGATCTGGTCGTCGCCATAGCCTCGGCGGCGCAGGCCCACCACGTTCACGCCCACATAGCTCAGGGGTTCGCGCGCGGCCTTCACGAAGGGGGGCACGTTCTTGCGCACCAGGCTGGCGCCGGCGATGAAGCTGTGCGCACCGATGTGGATGAACTGCTGCACGGCCACGTTGCCCTCCAGAATGGCCCAATCGTCGATGGTGACATGCCCGGCGAGGTTCACGCTGTTGGCGATGACGATGTTGTTGCCCAGGATGCAATCATGGGCCAGGTGCACGTAGGCCATCAACAGGCAGTTGCTGCCCACGGCGGTCTTCAGCCGGTCGGCGGTGCCGCGGTTGATGGTGACACACTCGCGGATGGTGGTGCCATCGCCCACTTCGGCGGTGGTGTACTCACCGGTGAACTTCAGGTCCTGCGGAATGGCGCCGATGACCGCACCGGGGAAGATGCGGCACTTTTTGCCTATGCGCGCACCATCCATCAGCACCGCGTTGGGCCCGATCCAGGTGCCGTCGCCGATGACCACATCGCCATACACGCTGGCGAAGGGTTCCACAGTGACGTCCTTGCCCAGGCGGGCATCGGGATGCACGAAGGCAAGGGGCGAGATGCTCATGCGGTGGCCTTTTGGCGGGTGGGTTCGGCAGGCACCTTGTCACGCGCGATCTGGGCCATCATCTCGGCCTCCACGGCGGGCTGTCCGTTCACATAGCCGATGCCTTTCATGTGCACGATGCCGCGTCGGATCGGCGTGAGCAGCTTGAGGTGGAAGACCAGCGTATCGCCGGGGATGACCTTGCGGCGGTAGCGCACGCCATCGGTCTTCAGGAAGTAGGTGGTGTAGTTCTCCGGATCGGGCACCTGGCTGAGGGCGAAGATGCCACCCACCTGGGCCATGGCCTCCACCTGCAGCACACCGGGCATCACCGGGTTACCGGGGAAGTGGCCTGTGAACTGCGGCTCGTTCATGGTGATGTTCTTGTAGCCCGTGATGGTCTCCTTGTCCATGGCCACGATGCGGTCCACCAGCAAGAAGGGGTAGCGGTGGGGCAGGATCTTCTCGATGTCGTTGATGTCGTAAACGGTCTTCGAGAGGTCAAAGGCCACGGCGGCGTTCTTTTCCTCCTCGCGGATCTTCTCCTTGATGCGCTTGGCGAAGGTGGTGTTGCCAAAATGACCTGGACGTGCGGCCAGTATGTGGCCTTTGATCGGTCGCCCCACCAGCGCCAGGTCGCCCACGATGTCGAGCAGCTTGTGGCGTGCCGGCTCGTTGAAGAACTTGAGGTCGGTGGTGTTGAGCACGCCGTTGCGTCGGATCTCCACCTCCTGGTACTCGCGGCCCAGGGCCTTGGCCAGGTCCTTCAGTTGTTCCTTGGTGGTGCCCTCACGGTCCTCCAGCACGATGGCATTATTGAGGTCGCCGCCTTTGATGAGCCCCGCCTTCGCCAGCTGTTCCAGCTCGCGCAGGAAAACAAAGGTGCGGCAGGGGGCGATCTCGGTCTTGAACTCCTCCACACGGTACATGCTGGCGTGCTGGGTGCCGAGCACCGGGCTGTTGTAGTCCACCATCACGGTAAGGCGGAACTCGCCGCCGGGTGCGGGCACACCGAGCATCTCGGTGCCGCGCTCCTCGGTCTCGAACCAGATGGGCTCCTTGAGCACGTACCAGTTGCGCGCCGCGTTCTGCGGCTGCAGGCCGGCCTCCTCGATGGCATTGACGAAGGGCATGGCGCTGCCGTCCATGATGGGCACCTCGGGGCCGCTCACCTTCAGAAGGCAGTTGTCCACGCCGAGGGCATACAGGGCGCTCAGGGCATGCTCGGTGGTGTTCACGACAGCCTCGCCACGGCCGAGCGTGGTGCCCCGGGCGGTGCTCACCACCAGGTCGGCATCGGCATCGATGATGGGCTGGCCCTCGAGGTCGGTGCGTTGGAACTTGTAGCCATGGTTTTCCGGTGCGGGCTCCAAGGTGATGGTCACCGGTGCGCCGGTGTGCAGGCCGACACCGGTGAGGGATACGGCCTTCTTCAGGGTGTGCTGCTGGTCGCTCATGAGGGATCCGCCGGGTGGCGTGCTTCGGAACGTTCTTTTTCGAGCTGGTCCACGCGTCGGCGCAGGGCGGGCAGGTCGCGGAACACGATGTGGGAGCGCTTGTACTCGCCGATGGCGAAGGCCGGGGAGCCCTGCACCACGGCATCATCGGGTATGTTGGAGCCGATGCCGCTCTGGGCGGCGATCTTCACGCGGTCGCCCACGGTAAGGTGCCCGGCAATGCCCACCTGCCCGCCGATCATGCAATGGCTGCCGATGCGGCTGCTGCCGGCGATGCCGGTCTGGGAGACCACCACGGTGTGCGCGCCGATCTCGGCATTATGGCCCACTTGGATCAGGTTGTCCAGCTTCACGCCCTTGCGGATGATCGTGCTACCGAGGGTGGCGCGGTCGATGGTGCAGTTCGCCCCGATCTCCACGTCTTCCTCGATCACCACGTTGCCGATCTGGGGGATCTTCTCCTGCTCACCCTTCGCATTGATGGTGAATCCGAACCCGTCGGCACCGATCACCGTGTTGCTGTGGACCAGGCAGCGGGCACCTATCACCGAGCGTTGATACACCTTCACGCCCGCATGCAGGCGGGTGCCGGTACCAATGCGGGCCTGCTCGCCCACAAAGCAGTTGGGGAACAGTTTCACGCCATCCTCCAGCACGGCCCCGTCCGCGATGTAGCAGAAGGCGCCGATGTAGCAGCCCTTGCCCACCGTGGCCTTGGGGCTAACATAACTCGGTTGTTCAATGCCCTTTTTCTCATACTGGTGGGCATTGTGCATGTCCAGCAGCTTCGCGAAGGCGGCGCGGGGGTCCTGCACCCGGATCAAGGTGAGGCTCTTGGGGATGGGGCGGTTGGGCTGGAAGCCCTGCTCTACCAAGGCTACGCTTGCGCCGGTGCGGTAGATGTGCTCGTTGTACTTCGGATTGGCCAGGAAGGTGAGGGTGCCCAGACGGCCTTCCTCGATCTTGCTGATGTCATGCACCAGCACCTGGGCGTCGCCATCCACTTCCCCGTGGAGGAGTTCGGCGATCTGTCCGGCGGAGAATTGCATGTCCCTGTTCGGTGCCTTCGAACGGACAGGAAGTCCCTGACCGCCTTGGCGTAACGGCCGCGAAGATACCGGTCCGAAGGGGAACCGCCGTCAGTCTGCCATGCGCGTGTTAGTGCGCCCCACTGGTGTCGGCAGCAGCGGCATGGTCACCATGCTTGCCATCCTTCCGGCAGCACGCCTTGTCCTTGCTGCAGTGGCCCTGGCCGGAGTGGCAGCTCGCGGACGAGCAGTGCCCGGGTGCACAGGCCATGGCCGCACCCCCACAGCGGCCTTCGCTGCCGCAGCAGTCGCCGCAGGTCACGCGGCCCAAAATGAAGCCGACGCCGGCGAAGAGAAGGCTGAAGACAAGAACGCGGATCCAATCAGAGCTCATGGAATGGGGATGTTTCGGTGAAGTGGCCGTGAAGTTAAGGCAGGGTGATCGGTACAGCCACCTGTACATCATCCCAGGTCAGGGTGAGTTCGGCAGGATCGCCTGCGGTGTTCACGCTGATCTCGAACTGCTCCTGCGGCGTGGGCATATGCCGCACCTCAGAACGGAACACCGCCACGTCCTTCGCGGGGTCCCGCTGGGCCTTCTGGTCGAAGTCCACGCCCCAGGAATAGGAGTCGCTGTTCAAATAGATCTCCCAGCTGTCCGCATCGGGACGGCTCCACACGGTGTACACACCGGCCGGCACCACGGTGCCACCGAAGTTCAAGCTGCGGTTCACGGTGAAGGTGGTGGCCTCGTTGGCACCGGTGCGCCAAACCTCACCGTAGGGCACCAGCCCGCCGAAAATGGTCCGGCCTTTCTTGTAAGGGCGGCTGTAGTTGATGGTGATCTGTGCATCACCCAGGGCGAAGGTGACGGTCTCCTCCGGGCTGGCCTTCTTGGTCTGCGCCTTGGCGTATTGGTAGCCGATGTAGGCGAGCACGAACAACGCTGCGACGGCGATCAGTGCGATCTTCAGGAACCTCTTCATGGTGTTTGAATGCTGAGTGGTGGGCTATCAGTGGCGTTTGCGGTGCACGTGGTTGCTGCCGGCCTGAGCGGTGGGGGTCACCACCAGGTCGTTGATGCACACGTGGGGCGGTTGTGTGGCGGCGAAAAGCACCAGCCGGGCGATGTCCTCGGCGTGCAGGGGCTCCAGGCCTTCGTAGGTGCGGGAAGCACGGGTCGTGTCGCCATGGAAGCGCACCACGCTGAACTCGGTCTCCGCCAGACCGGGCGCTATCTGCGTCACTTTGATGCCGTGGGGAAGCAGGTCCTGCCGCATGCCTTTCGTCAGCGCGTCCACCGCGAATTTGGTGGCGCAGTAAACGTTGCCATTCGGATACACCTCCTTGCCGGCCGTGCTGCCGATGTTGATGATGTGGCCGGCTTTGCGAGCCACCATCCCAGGGATCACCGCGCGGCTCACGAAGAGCAGTCCTTTCACGTTGGTGTCCACCATGCGTTCCCAATCCTCGAGGGAGCCTTCATGGATGGGCTCCATACCGGCGGCCAGGCCTGCGTTGTTCACCAGCACATCGATCGCCTTCCATTCCTCAGGCAGTGAGCTGATCGCCGCCTCCACGGCGGTGTTGACACGCACGTCGAAATGCAGCGCATGCACCACAGGCGGACCTTCCACCCGCCCGTGCAAGCCTTCCAATTCCTTGCGCAGCGCCTCCAGCCTCTCCTTGCGGCGGCCGGTGATGATCACGCGCCAGCCGTTGGCGGCGAACAGCCGGGCCGTGGCCTCGCCGAAGCCGGCGGTGGCGCCGGTGATGAGGATGGTGGATGGAGTCCTCTTCATTGCGCGCGTTCTTCGATCCACCGCGGCCACGCCAGGTACCATTTCTCCACCGGCTTGCTCAGCGCGGCGATGCCCAGGTTGTCGCTGGCATCGGCGATGTCGTGAAGGGATCCGTCCTTGTATAGCAGTTCAATGCGGTCCTTCGAGGGATCGTAGGCATTGTTGACAATGCTGCCCGTGACCACGAAGCGTTCGGCCTCCGTCAGAGGGATCTCCAGCTGGGCTGCCACCTGCGCGCGGAGCTCCGCAATGCGCGTATCGTTCCACGGGATGTTCTGAAGGACGATGTGCACGTTGTGCCGGTGCACCAGGTCGGTGGCCAGCCGGGAGAGGGTCCGGTCCTCGTGGTCGCACCACACTTTCACCGCCCCCATGATGTCATGGTCGTCCAGCTTCAGGAAGTCGGCCAGTACGGCAGGGTCGTTGAAGGCGGCGCGGTCCAGCTGGTGGCCGAGGAAACGCAGCAGGGCGGGGGACGCGAAGAGCGGGGCCCCGCCCAAAGCCAGTTGTTTGGCGCGGCGCAAGGTCTCCACCAGCATGAGCTCACAGGCCACCACGGTCTTGTGCAGGTACACCTGCCAGTACATCAGCCTCCGGGCCACCAGGAACTTTTCGATGCTGTAGATCCCTTTCTCCTCAACCACAAGCTTGTCGTCCACCACCTCCAGCATTTTAATGATGCGTTCGCCGCCGATCACCCCTTCACTGACACCGGTGTAGAAGCTGTCGCGGTTCAGGTAGTCGATGCGGTCCACATCCAGCTGGCCGCTCACCAATTGGTGCAGGAAGCGTTTGGGGTATTGGTCGCGGAAGATGGCGATGCCGGTGCCGAGAGCGCCGCCCAGCTCGTTGTTCAGCGCGTCCATCACCAGGGCGCTCACATCCTCATGCCCGATGCCTTCCACCAGGCTGTGTTCCAACGCGTGGCTGAAGGGGCCATGACCCACATCGTGCAGCAGGATGGCAACGGCGGCGCCCAGGGCCTCCTCGTCGGAAATGGGGTGGCCTTTACCGCGCAGGGTGGCGATGGCCTCGCCCATCAGGTGCATGGCGCCGAGCGCGTGGTGAAAGCGTGTGTGCAGCGCGCCGGGATAGACCAGATGGCCCAGGCCAAGCTGTTTGATGTAGCGCAGCCGCTGGAACCACGGGTGGTCGATCAGCGCCTGTGCGAGCGGATGAGGCACGGCGATGAACCCGTAGATGGGGTCGTTCAAGATCTTGGTGCGGTCGCGCATCGGCGGGTGGCCGAAGGTAGAAGGCGGCTCGGAACGGCCCCCAGGCCACGTCCGGCGCGGCCGGGCTGAGGGTCGCTTTCCGGGGGCTATCTTCACGGCCCTTCCGGGCCACTCCGGACCCCCACCTATTGACGAACGGATGAGCGCCAGCATTCTTTGGGCCGATGATGAGATCGACCTCCTGCGGCCCCATGTGCTGTTCCTGGAAGGCAAGGGCTACCGTGTGGATACCGTGAACAACGGCCTGGATGCCGTGGAAAGGGTGGGCGGCACGGAGTACGACATCGTGTTCCTGGATGAGAACATGCCCGGCCTGAGCGGATTGGAGACCTTGGAACGCATCAAGGCCATGGCCCCCCGCACACCGGTGGTGATGATCACCAAGAGCGAGGAGGAGCACATCATGGAGGAGGCCATCGGAGGCAAGATCAGTGACTACCTGATCAAGCCTGTGAACCCCAACCAGATCCTGCTGGCGCTGAAGAAGCACTTGGAGGGTCGCCGCCTGGTGAACGAAAAGAGCACCACCAACTACCAGCAGCAGTTCCGGCAGCTGGGCATGCGCCTCAGCGGCCGTCTGGGCACCAAGGAGTGGATGGACCTCTATGAGGAACTGGTGCGGTGGGAACTGGAATTGAGCAGCCACCCGGACCAGCCCATGGCCGAGATCCTGCGCAGCCAGTGGCAGGAAGCCAATGACCTCTTCTGCCGCTATGTAGCGGACAATTACCTGGACTGGCTGGCGGGCAAAGGCGATGCGCCTTTGATGAGCCACCAGCTCTTCAAGGCACGCGTGGCCCCGCTGATCGACCCGGCACAGCCGCCGCTGTACATGGTGCTCATCGACAACCTGCGGCTGGACCAGTGGCGCATACTGGAGCCCATCGTGGCCGAACATTTCAAGGTGGAGGAACAGTCCCTGTTCTTCAGCATCCTGCCCACGGCCACACAATATGCCCGCAATGCGCTTTTCGCCGGCATGATGCCATCCGAGATCGAGAAGCGGTTCACGGGCAAATGGATCGGAGAGGAGGAGGAGGGCAGCAAGAACGCGCACGAGGACGAATTCCTTGCCGCACAGCTGCAACGGCTGGGCAAGGGGGTGAAGCACAGCTACCACAAGATCTCCAACCTGGCGCAAGGCCGCAAGCTGGCGGACACCTTGGATGAGCTGCAGGGCAACGCGCTCAATGTGGTCGTGTACAATTTCGTGGACATGCTGAGCCACGCCCGCACGGAGATGGAAGTGATCCGCGAACTGGCCGATGATGATGCGGCATACCGGTCACTTACCCGAAGCTGGTTCGAGCACAGCCCGCTGCTGGACATATTGAAAGGCATCGCCGCACGTGGCTCACGCCTGGTCATTACCACCGACCACGGCACCATCCGGGTGAATGAGCCCAGCAAGGTGGTGGGCGACCGCAACACGAACAGCAACCTGCGGTACAAGCATGGCCGCAACCTCACCTACGAAGCACGCGATGTGCTGGTGGTGAAGGACCCCGCGAAGGCCTTCCTGCCACGCGCCAACGTGAGCACGGTATACATCTTCACGAAGAAGGACCTCTTCTTCGTGTACCCGAACAACTACAACCACTTCGTCAACTATTTCCGGCACACCTTTCAGCACGGCGGCATCTCGCTGGAGGAAATGGTCGTACCGGTGATCACCTTAAAACCGCGCACATCATGAGCAGCATCCTCATGTTGGATCGTCCTGAAGCAGCCGACGAACTGGCTGATGCCCTGTTGCATGCCTGCGAGGGCCGCAAGGTGTTCGCCTTGCGTGGCGAACTGGGCGCTGGAAAGACGACCCTCATAAAGGCAATGTGCCGCAAGCTCGGTGTGGAGGAACAGGCAGCCAGCCCGAGCTTCGCCATTGTGCATGAGTACCAAGGCAGGGATGGCGAGGGGGCCGACCGGTCGGAGCGCGTGTACCATTTTGACCTGTACAGGCTGAAGGATGCGTCCGAGTTGGAGGCCATCGGCTTCCACGAATACCTCGACAGCGGGGCCTATTGCTTTGTGGAGTGGCCCGAACTGGCCGCCGGACAGTTGCCGGCGGACACTGTGAATTTGCGCATCGGTCTAGCCGGCGAGGCCCGCACTGTGCAGATCGATCTGCAACCCGCAGGACGTTGACCCTTATTGATCCAAGGTGATGAGCGAGCAACGCGAACTGCTCAAGCAACTGGCCCGTGAGGTGGCCCTCATGCCGCAGGAGGAGATGCTCGAGCGGCGGCGGGGCAACAAGGCCCTGCACATCGGCATCCCGCGCGAGATCGCCTTTCAGGAGCACCGTGTGCCACTGACACCCACGGCCGTGGGCGTGCTGGTGGGTCGGGGTCATGACGTGATCATTGAACGCGGCGCGGGAACAGCTGTTCACTTTCAGGACAACGACTACACCGAAGCAGGGGCGCAGGTGGTGGAGAGCGCCGAGGAGGTTTTCAGGGCGGATATCATCCTGAAGGTGGCACCCCCCAGCTTGAAGGAGATCGAACTGCTGCGTTACAAGCAGATCCTCATCAGCGCCCTGCAGCTTACGGTGCAGCCCAAGGACAGTCTGCGCCGTCTGATGGAGCGCAAGGCCACCGCTGTGGCGTGGGACTTCATCAAGGACCGCCAGGGCATCTACCCGATCATTCGCGCCATGGGCGAGATCGCCGGCATCACCTCCATCCAGATCGCCAGCGAATACCTCGCAGCCGAAAAAGGTGGCCCGGGCCTCATGCTGGGCGGTATCAGTGGTGTGGCGCCGGCGGATGTGGTGGTCATTGGTGCCGGCACCGTGGGCGAGTTCGCCACGCGCAGTGCATTGGGCCTGGGTGCCAGCGTGAAGGTGTTCGACAAGAGCATCTACCGCCTGCGCCGGTTGCAGGCCATGCTGGGCCGCACGGTGTGGACCAGTGTGATCCAACCCGAGGAACTGCGCAAGGCGCTCCAGCATGCCGATGTGGCCATCGGTGCCCTGCGCCCGGAACATGGCCGCACACCCATGGTCGTTACCGAGGAGATGGTGCAGGGCATGAAAGCCGGTGCGGTCATCGTGGATGTGAGCATCGACCGGGGTGGCTGCTTTGAAACGAGTGAGGTCACCACGCACACCGATCCCGTGTTCAAGAAGTACGGCGTGATCCATTATGGCGTGCCCAACATCGCCAGCCGCGTGCCGCGCACCGCCAGCTATGCGCTCAGCAACATCTTCGGACCCTTGCTCCTCAGCATGGGTGATGTGGGCGGCTTTGAGGACCTTATCAAGAAGGACCTGGGTCTGCGCCACGGGGTGTACCTCTACAATGGTGCGCTCACCAGTGAGGTGCTCTCCGAGGCCTTCAAGCTGCCTTACAAGGACCTCGACATCCTGCTGGCCGCGTTCTGAATCGCACCGGCATCGCCCGCATGGACCTGCAGCGCCGTTTGAAGCTTTATCTGTTCGGGCTCATCCTGGGTGGCATCCTCGCGTGGTTCTTCTATGGCGAACGGTTGACCAATGCGGAATGGACACCTGCCGAGCGCATCAAACTGCGCCTGTCGAACACCTTGGTGAAGGCCACCCCCAGTGCCTTGGATAGCCTGCAGCGTTGGTCGTTGGGGGTCGATGAACTGCGTGCCCGTTCCCGCGAGGCCACCGTGCTCATGGACAAGATCCAGAGGAAGGGCGACACCCTCATATATACCGTGCACTACCAGCTTGCGTCAGGGAACTATGAGGCTCATGTGGCTGTGAACCGAGATCACCGGGCTGACAGCACGGCCGTGCTGCTCGGCATCACCAGCCGTTAGTGCACCAGTACAAATCGCGTGGTCAGTGACCGGCCATCCTGCATTTGCGCCCGCGCGAGGTAAACACCTTTGTTCAGGTCGCTCAGGGAGAGGGCGGTGCCCATGCGTTGTGCGATCCGTTCGCCGCTTATGGTGAACACCTCGAGCGCGGTGGCGCCGGTACATGTCAGCAACTGGCCATTGGCCAGGCTCGGGAGCTGGAAAATTCCGTCGGTCGAACGGCTTTCCTGGATACCCACCGAGCCCGGTTGCACCGTGCATGGCGTGGACAGGTTCAGCATGTTCTGCGCCGGACAAAGTCCAAAGCCCAGCCACAGGTTGTTATAGGCGCAGGGATGGGGCTGCCCGTCCGTGGTGGGGGTGCCCACTGCGATGAAGCGCAGGGCAAGACTACCACTGCCAGAGGGGAATATGACCTCGCGGGGGTCGGGGGTATTGATCCAAATGGTGTCCAGCAACGCAAGGGGGCCCACAGGTCCGGGAAGGACGTGGCAATTCGTTACGCTCACCCCATCCACCACGGCGGCGTGCTGCACGCCCGACACATTGCTCATGGGGAAGCTGAACCGCGTGTCGGGCATCGGGTAGCAGCCGGGTGGATACGCAATGCATTGCAGGTCGCTCAGGTGAAAGTTCACCGGCGCGCCCACGATCCAGTTCTGGGCATGAATGAACTGGGCGGACAGCAGAAGGGCAGCGGTGAGAAGGGTACGCATGGGCTGTTGTATGGTGAGTACAAGGTTACCCGCTGCGGTCCTGCCGCTGAGGTTAAAATCCCAGTGGCGTGGTGATCCCAAGCGTAAATGGTCGCGCATGAGGACCCTCCGAGCGCTCAGGTGCCGAGGCGCCGTCGCCTTTCCTGCCGGATCAACTTCAATTCGCGTCCTGTCTGCCCCGCCACACTGGTGTTCTCCGCAGCGCGGCGGATCAAGTAGGGCAGCACCTCGCGCACGGGGCCATAGGGCACATATTTGGCCACATTGTAACCGGCGGCGGCCAGGTTGAAACTGATGTGGTCGCTCATGCCCAGCAATTGTGCGAACCACACCCGGCCGTGGTTCCGGGCGATCCCTCTTTCATCGAGCAGCCGGGCAAGCAGAAGGCTGCTCGTTTCATTGTGTGTGCCGGCCATCACTGCCATGCGGTCCAGGTGGTCCACGCAGAAGCGCAATGCCGCATCATAGTCGCCGTCCACGGCATTCTTGGTCTCATGGATGGGGGATGGGCGTCTTTCCTTTGCGGCCAGCTCGCGTTCCTTTTCCATGTAAGCGCCACGCACCAGTTTCACACCCAATTGGTAGCCCTTATCCCTGGCACGCTCCAATGCGGAATGAAGGAAGGCCAGGCGATCGTGGCGGTAGAGTTGAAGGGTATTGAAGACGATGGCGCGATCGCGATTGTGGCGCTCCATCATGCGTTCCACCAGGCTGTCGATCGCGGGTTGCAGCCAGCTTTCCTCCGCATCGATCAGTACAGGTACGCCCGCACCGGCGGCGGTTGAGCAAATGCGCTCCACACGCTCCTGCACCAGGTCCCATTCATGGGTGTCGGCAGCAGAAAGTGCTCCACCCTTGCTCACTTTTTCCAACAGAGGAACCGGGCAGATGCCACTTGGTTTGAACACGCTGAAGGGGATGTGCGCATGCGTGCGTGCGGCCTCAACGGTGCGGATGATCTCCTGACAGGACTCGTCCAGTGCCGCATCATCCTCCTTGCCCTCGACGCTGTGGTCCAATATGGTGTTGACCCCCCGTTCGGCCAGCTGGGTCGCTGATCGCAGGCTCTCTCCAATGGTCTCACCGCCGCAGAACTGCCGGAAAATGGTGGCCTTGATGAGACCTGAAATGGGGAGGTGGAGTGCGAGCGCCGCCTGTGAAAGCCGTTGACCGACGAGGTTCAGTGCGGGGCTGCCGATCACCCGGAAGAGCTGCTCGGCCTGCCACAGGTCCCGATCGGACCGATGTGCGAAGGCGGTCCGTGTATCGTTCAGGTTTGGCAGGGTCGAAGGTCGTTGCGGGGTGTCGGCCACTTGGGGCATGGCAAGCTGCGGTCTGGTTTCGTTCCTTTGAAGAACGCGGGTACGGCATGGGCCGTTGGATGCGGGTTCAAAAATAACAGATGCAAGGCGAGGCCGATAGAATGGCAAGGGTCATGGCCGGCAGGGTACCGGTGGTGCTGGGCGGATCGGCGCTCCACGCGCTGGAGGAGCACTTGGCGGAGAAGCCCGCATCGCATGCGTTCATTTTGGGGGATCCGAATACCCTACGCCATTGCCTTCCCGAGCTGTTGCAGAAAGTGCCGGCCCTTCGCATGGCCGAGCCGATCGAAGTGCCGGAAGGTGAGTCCTCCAAAAGCCTCGACGTGGCCGCACACATCTGGCAGCACCTCATCGATCGGCAGGCCGGACGGGATGCGATCCTCGTGTGCCTGGGTGGAGGCGTGGTCACCGACCTGGGCGGTTTCGTGGCGGGCAACTTCAAGCGGGGGATGCGGCTGGTGCATGTGCCCACCTCGCTCATGGGCATGGTGGACGCTGCCATCGGGGGCAAGGCCGCCATTGACCTGGCCGGTGTGAAGAACGTGGTGGGCGTGTTCCATGATGCGGAGCTCGTCGCTGTGCATGTACCCTTCCTTCGCAACCTGGGCAAGCGTGAATTGCTGAATGGACTTGCGGAAATGCTCAAGCACGCGCTGGTGAAGGATGCCTTGCAATGGGATGCCTTGGTGAAGGCCCCCCTCCACGACCTGGATGCGCTTACACCGTTGATCCTTGCATCCGTGCGTATCAAGGCCGGCATTGTGAGCGAGGACCCCCGAGAGTCCGGCCAACGGAAGCTGTTGAATTTCGGCCATACCATCGGTCATGCGATCGAGGCGTTCTCCTGGGAGGGCGCCGGACGCGCGTTGCTGCATGGTGAAGCGGTGGTCGCGGGAATGGTGGCGGAGAGCTGGCTTTCCTGGCGGCTGGGTCTGCTCGGGCGCGAGGCGTACGACCGTATCGCCGGGCATCTGCTGGACTTGTTCCCGCCCGCTTTCTGGGGCCCAGCGGACGTGCATCGGCTCGTGGAACTGATGCGCAACGACAAGAAGAACCGCGAAGGCGGCTTTCGCTTCACCCTCCTCGAACGGATCGGCGAAGGGGTGGTGGATGCAGAGGTGAACGCCGCTCAGGTGATCGAGGCGTTGGACCATTACCGCGAGCGTGTCGGGCATGAAGGAGCTCTTGCGCATTGAAGCACCCACCTCCCCGCTTCAGGGTGAGGTCACGCTGCCGGCATCCAAGAGCATCGCGAACCGTGCTTTGGTGTGTGCCGCCCTGGCCGGTAATGTGGCCCTGGTGCGTGATGCCGGTGAGGCCGATGATACCGTTCTTCTGCGAGCCGGACTGGCCAGCAGTTCGCATGTGATCGATTGCGGGCTCGGTGGCACTACGCTGCGTTTCCTGCTCGCGTGGGCGTCCGTGCAAGAGGGTCGCGAGTTCCATCTCTCCGCCGATCCGGCCTTGTTGCGCAGGCCCCATGAAGATCTCGTTGATGCGCTCCGCTCGATCGGTGCGGATGTGCAGCAGGTCACCACGGGTTTCCGTGTGCGGGGCCGGCGGTTGCCTGGCGGCGAGGTCACCCTGCATGCACCGGTGAGCAGCCAGTTCATCAGCGCGCTCATGCTCGTGGGCCATCGCATGCAACGTGGCATCCGCATCCTCTGGACCGGACAGCGGCTGAGCGAACCTTATGTGCACATGACGGCCCGGGTGCTTGGAGCTTTCGGCCTCGACGTTACGATGAGCGGTGACACCATTTTTATTCCTCCAGGCTGTCCGTCGCTCCGTTCATTCGTGGTGCCGCCAGATTGGAGCGCTGCGGCTTTCTGGGCGGAAGCAGTGGCTTTGGTGCCGGGTTCCGATCTCTTGCTGAAGGGCCTGTTGCGTGATGGATGGCAGGGAGACGAGGCGCTGGTGCAACATTGGGCACCCTTCGTCGGTACGGAAGATGGACCATCAGGTATCCGAATGGTCCACCGATCGGCACCGGCTCATCAGGACGTGGACCTGTCAGCCACGCCCGACCTTTTTCCCGCATTGGCAGTAACGTACGCCGCTCGTGGAGTACAGATGCGCTTCACGGGCTTGCACAACATGGCTCTGAAGGAGAGCGATCGGCTGACGACGATCGCCAACCTTTTGCAAAAAGGTGGTGTGCGCGTTAAGGTGGAAGGCTTCAGCATGACGATCGACGGCCAATGGCAGTGCCCAATTGGACTGGCCATAGATCCTGCCGGAGATCACCGTATCGCCATGGCGGCTGCACCTCTGGCGATCATCTGCCGCAAATTGAATGTCATTGATGCGAGTGTGGTGAGGAAATCCTATCCCGATTTCTGGGAGCAGCTCGGGTGTGTTGGCTTTGGCATCACCCATTTGTCCGATGGTCATCCCGTCCACTGAGCCGCATCGAACCACCGCACATCCACGGGTGGATGTGGCATGGCCAGGCTGGCCCAATGGTGTTGATCGGGGGCCATGCTCACCACATGGTATTCCGGTGCGGCCATGCGCATGAACGCCTCGTGATTGATCAGGATGGAGTTGCGCATGCCGTCCACACGAAGGCTCCGCAAGTCCTCCATGATCCCCACACCGCTGGCCTTGAGGACCGCTTCCTTGCGTGTCCAGAGCTGCAGGAACTGTCGGTTCGCAGCGGGCCCCGCCTTGCGGATGGTCTCGATCTCCGGACGGGTGAAATAGTGCGCGCTCACGGCCTCATGGTCCACATCCCTATGATCCGTCTCAATGTCCACACCGATCTCTGCGCCCGTGGTCAACCCGATCAGCACCGCATCCTTGGTATCGCTGAAGTTGAAGGTGAGCCCTGTGTTCTCCACGAACGGTTTGCCATGCACACCGCGCGCCATGCGCACATCCTGCGGATGAAGCCTCAAATAGTGGCCCAGCACAATGCGCAGCAGCCCATGGCCCAGGATGAAGCGTTCCCTGTCCCGTTCCGCACGGAACCGTTCCGCACGTTGGCTTTCGGTGGGGTCCAGTAGCGAAGCCCATTTTTCCCTTGATGGTCGCAGACGATCCAAGGTGGACCACCAGAGATGCACCTCGCCGGCCAGGGGAGGGTCGGACGGGCGTTCGGAGCTACGGTCCAGCTCGGTACGCGCCGTGCAATGGATGATCAGGCTCCGTCCGTCCGTTCGCGACATGATATCAGACCGCCTCTATGGACCTGTCACGCAGAACGGCCAGTACGCTCTCGGACAATTGGGAGGCCAGCACGCGCACATGCGGTTCCTTGATCATGTCATAGTGGTTGCCTGGTGTCATGCGCAGTTCAAGGTGCCCTTTCACAAATCGCTTCCACCCCATGTATTCAGGGCCATGCGTGGCCTCCGCCCTGAAGACCACCACGTGCCCGCCGTAGGGCTTTGGCGTATAGGCCGCTATGGCCCTCTCGTACGTGTCAATGATGTGATAGTGGCGCAGCTTCGGTGGGATCACCTTTCCCCGCTTCAGGAAATGGCCGTACATCTTTCGAATGATCGGGTTCTTCAAATTGTCCGTCCAGCGGGCTTCACGCTTTGCTTCCACAAGGTGCTCGTCGGGTGTGAACGTGTCAAAGAGCGCCACCAGTGGGATCTCCTCACCCTCAGCGGTCAATTGCACGGCCATTTCATACGCGACCAGCCCGCCGAAGGAGTAGCCGGATAGCAGATAGGGGCCTTTGGGCCGCATGGAACGCAGTTCCGCAATGAAGTGAGCGGCGATCTCCTCCACCCGGGTGTAGCGGATGGGCAGGCCATCCTCCCCCTGGTGCGTAAAGGCATAAAAGGGGAGCTCACGGTCCAGGTGCTGCGGCAGATAGTAGTTCGCCTCATCCCCATGCACGCAGAACAGGGGTGGGAGCATGCCCTCTTCGCGAATGGCCACCAAGTTGTGCGTTTCCACACGATCGCCCGGTTCCTCTTTATCGATGAGTTTGGCCAGGTCGGCAATGGTCGGCGCCTTGAAGATGGCTTTCAACGATAGTGTGCGGCCCAGCCGTTGCTCCACCTGTGACAACATGTGTATGCCGGTCATCGAATGACCGCCGAGCTCGAAGAAGTTGTCGTGCACGCCCACGTCCTGGAGCTTGAGCACGTCGCTCCAGATGATCGCCAGCATGCGCTCGGTGGCGTTGCGCGGAGCCACGTGCCTGGCCTGGAGCTTCACCGTGCGGGGCTCGGGCTTCGGCAGCAGCTTCTTCTCCACCTTGCCATTGGCGTTCAATGGCAGGTTCGTCATTGGAACGATGAACGCGGGAAGCATGAAGGCGGGAAGATGTTGCCTGAGGTGTTCCCGAAGATCGTCCGCGAAAGCATCCCGTCTTGCATGATCGGTCGCCGGATCGAATTCAGAGGGTACCACATAGGCCACCAGTTGATGGTCCCCGGGCAGGTCGCGTCGTGCCATCATCACACGATCGCGCACACCAGGCATGGTGCTGATCGCGTTCTCGATCTCGCCCAGTTCAATCCGGAACCCGCGCACCTTCACCTGGTCGTCCGCACGACCGATGAATTCCAGCTTGCCGTCCGGCAGCCAGCGTACGAGGTCGCCGGTGCGGTACATGGTGGCCCCATTGCCCGCGAAGGGGTCGGGCAGGAAACGCTCAGCGGTGAGCTCCGGCCGGTTCAGATAGCCCAAGGCCACACCCGGCCCGCCGCAATAGAGCTCACCCTTCACACCAATGGGCACCGGAAGCAGGTCCTCTCCCAATACATAAAGGAGGGAGTTGTGTATGGGCCTTCCAATGGGTATCTGCCGACCGATGTCCTCCTCCCTATTCACCGGGTGGTAGCAAGAGAAGGTGGTGTTCTCGGTGGGGCCGTAAATGTTGTTGAGTACGCCGGGGCCCAGGAGTGATAGGGCTTTTCGAGTGTGCGGTACGGACATCACCTCACCCCCGACAAGGATGCACTTGAGGCCTTTGAGCCGGTGCAGTTGCTCATCCACCAACAGGTTGAATAAGGCTGGGGTGATGAACATGGTGTTCACGCCATGGCGCTGGATGGTCTCGGCGATCTCGGCAAGCGTGGGTTTGGCCTGTGGCTGCAGTACCAGGCGCCCACCATTCAGCAGGGCACCCCACAGTTCAAATGTGCTGGCATCGAAGGAAACGTTCGAAAGTTGTGTGATCACCACATCCGGGCCGAAGGGAGCATAGTTCTGGTCGCGCACGAGTCGCACGATCGCGCGTTGTGGAACGACCACCCCCTTCGGCTTGCCGGTGGAGCCGGAGGTGTACATCACATATGCCGCCGCTTCGGGTGAATCCTTCGGTGCCACATCCGCTACTTCCCCGGAGGGCGAAGTACCATCCAGCTTGATCAAGCGTGCGTTGTGCGCAGGAAGAGAGACGGCCAGCTCAGGTGTGGACAGGATCACCTGCAGCCCGGTGTCCTCGATCATGAACGCCAGTCGCTCCGAGGGGTAGGACTGGTCCAGCGGGACGAAGGCCGCACCCACGCGCAGGATGGCTAATTGCGCGGCCACCATGGAGAAGTCGCGTTCGCAGCAAACGCCGACGAACTGTCCGGGTCCCACACCGGCCACCTTAAGCGCACTGGCCAGGTGCAGCACACGTTGGTGCAGTTGCGCATAGGTGAGCCGGAGATCGCCGAGCTCCAGGGCCACCTTCCCAGGATGTGCGGCCACGATGGCGTCGAACACCTGGGATATGCTCTTGTCATGGGGGAACGGCACGGGAACACCCTGCCATTCGGCAGGTACAGGCTTGTGTTCGGAGCCGGGTTCCTGGTCACCCACCAGTTCGGCGATGGTGGCCTGCGGCACCCGCGTGATCCGCGCGATCAGCACCTCGAACTCCTTCATCCACGAAAGAATGGTGCTGCGGTCCAACAGGTCCGTATTAAAGCACCATTCCAGCACCAGGTCGTCCCCGGAACCGGTGGCATTCAAGAAGAGCTCGAAATTCTCGAAGCGGCGGGGGTTGCTGATGAGGCGATGCGAAAGCCCCTGGAAGGCCACGCCTTCGTCCAGGTTCATGTCCACATTGAACACCACCGGGCATAGCGGTATGCGGCCGGGTTCGCGGGGTACGTTCAGGCGATGGACCAGTGTGCCGAAGGTGTAGCGCTGGTTTTCAAAGGCATCCAAGATCCCTGTCCGCCGCAATTTCAAGTGCTCATGGAAGGTCCGGTCCTCGTCCACCTGACTGCGAAGCGCCAGCAGGTTCACGCAGTGCCCCACCAGATGTTTCATGCCCAGGTCGCTCTGCCCGGCGGCCGGCAGGCCCACCACCAGATCGCTATCCCCTGTCAGTTTGTGCAGCAGGAGCTCGAACGCGGTGAGGAGGGTGGTGACGAAACTGGCGCCGTAGCGTGTGGATACCTCACGTAGTCCATGGATGAGCTCGGGCCTCAGTTCAAGGTCCACGCGATCGCCCCGGTAGGTCTTCTGCCGGGGGCGGACATGGTCCGTGGGCAGGTCCACCCGCGGGATGGGAGCGCTGAACAGGTCCAGCCAATACCGCTCGACACGTTCATGTTCGGGGCCCTTCGCGATGTCGATCATCGCCAGACTGTAGTCGCTGAAGCGCGATGCGGGGGGGAGCTCCGCCGGACGGCCTTGGGAATGTGCGCTGTACAGGGCTCCGAGTTCCAGAATGATGATGCCCAGGCTCCATCCATCACAGACCACATGATGTCCGGTGATCCGGAGCAGATGTTCATCGTTCGCGATGCGCAGGAGCTGGATGCGCACCAGCGGACCTTTGAGGAGGTCAAATGGGGTGGACATGTCCACTCTGGCGATGTCACGCAGCCTTCCTTCTCTCTTGGGGTCATCCTCGGCCACGAGGTCCTCATAATGCAGTTCCACGGGCAGATATTCATGCACGATGAGCCGCGTGCCGCTGGCGCTCAAGGTGGAGCGCAGGGCTTCATGGCGCATAAGCAGGTCTTGCACGGCCTGCTCAAGTGCAGGCCGGTCCAGCGTGCCCTTTAATTGCAGGGAAATGCTCTCATTGTACGCGCACGATGCGTCATTGCCCATCTCTGATGCCACGAACACTTCGCGCTGCGCTTCCGTGGTGGGGATGGCATGGGCGATGGGTGGCCCGGCGAAGGGGTCGAAATCTACCGGGACGTAACGCGGCTCTTGGATGAATTTCTCCATGCTTCCTCAGTTCTCGTCTGTTTCGATCATCAGGTAACGGCCCTGCCGCTTGGGGTCGGGTATGAACCATGCCGGTTCACCCTTCGGCGTGCGGCCCAATCGCGCACCGGAGACCGGCGGTTCCATGGCGCTGATCACGCGTTCGCTCAACTTGCGCAGATGTCCGCCGAGCACACTGTTCACCGTGGGTATGGTGTAGGTGCGCTCGGGCATGAAGCCGCTCGCGCGTAGTTCCTTGCAGGTCTTTTCCAACGCTTCCAGGATGAATTCCACATCGGCTTCGGTATGCGAGGTGGTCAGGAAGTGGGGGAAGTCGAGCACATGCACACCGTGGTAGCGCATGAGCAGGAAGAAGAGCTCGGTATAGTTGACACTCTCGTCGTACTTGGTCTTGTACGCGCTGCCGAAGTTCACCCAATAGTAGGGGAGCTTGTATTTCTCGAAAAGCCCATTGCCGCGGGCCACGAGGTCCTCGGTCATGGCATTCATGCGCTCCTGCAGGCCGGGTCCCTGTTCCTTCAGGAAGTGCATCACAGCCTTGATGGCGGCCAGCGTGAGTGGGTGACGTACGAACGTGCCGGCGAAGTAAGTGACACCGGCTTCCGGTACGCTTTCATCGCCGAATTGCCACCATCCGCCGTCCAGGGCGTCCATCCACGGCCGGTCACCGATCATGATGCCGCAGGTCATGCCGCCGCCTGGCACCTTGCCATAGGCGGCAATGTCGGCGCGGATGCCGAAGAGGCCCTGCGCACCCTGGGGGTGCATGCGGAAGCCGGTGATCACCTCGTCGAAGATCAGGGCTGTTCCGTGCTCTTTGGTGATCCGCCTCAGTTCATGAAGGAAGTCAACAGGACGGAACTCCATGCGGCGGCTTTGCACCGGCTCCACCAGAATGGCTGCCGCTTCATGGCAGCGCTGCTTGATGATCTCCAGGCTCTCAGGTGTGCCGTAGTCGAGGATGAGGATGTTGTGCACGGACTCGGGCAGGATGCCTGGTGCAGCGGGATAGCTCTTACCGCTCTTGCTTCCGCGTACGATCACCTCGTCCACAATGCCGTGATAGCTGCCGCTGAAGGCGATGATGAGGCTGCGCCCCGTGACCGTGCGCGCCATGCGCATGCACCCCATTACGGCCTCACTGCCGGTATTGCATACCGCCGAACGCTCATGGCCGGTCATCTCGCAGAGCAGTTGTGATACCTCGCCAGCGAGCGCGTTCATGGGACCTATCTCCGTGCCGGCCTCCAATTGTTTGTGGCAGGCCTCGCGAATGAAATCCGGCATGTAGCCGAAGAAGGATGAACCGAACCCGCTCAGGATGTCCACATATTCATTGCCGTCCAGGTCCCACATGTGGCAGCCGCGGCTGCGTTCCACCACCACTTGATAGGTGATCTCCTTGGTCTGCGGCTTGAATCCGGTGACCACACGCGGGTCCGCCATATGCATGCGATGTTCCTGCGTGTAGGCTTTGCTCTTGGCGGTCTTCGCCGTGTAGCGCTTCACGAAGTCGTCGAACCACGCCCGCTGATGCGGTGTCATGTCGTCGACCTTTTCCTTCTGGATGCGGGCCTGTGCACCGAACACCTTTTTCAGTTCCGGGGCGTCCTCGAGTGCATTGGTCGTCGGTCTCTGATCGGTGGCTGAAGCTCCGGCACTCGCACCTTGCGCCTGTGTGCCGGCGGCAGAGCCCACCCCGTTCGCGAGCAAATGATCTGCCAGCCGGTCCAGGTTGGGGAACTCCTCGTTGAGCTGGCGGAAGCTCACTTTTACCCCGAACGTGCGGCTGAGTGAAGTGGCCACCTGCGTGAGAAAGAGGGAGTCGAGGCCCATCTCCAGGAAGGTGTCCTCGTTGCTCGCATTGGCAAGCTCCAGGCCGGAGCTGTCCTCGAGCAGATGCCTGATCCGGGCTATGAGCTGGTCCTTGGGACTGAGGTCGGTGTCCAAGATCTCGACGGGTGCGCCGGTCCCGACGGTCGCGACCTGGCCTTGGGACACATGTACCGCAACTTGCATGGCCACCGGTTCCACCCAGTGCCTCGTGCGTTCGAAGGCATAGGTGGGCATGCTGGTCCGGCGCCGTGTTTCGCGCTCGTAGAACGTGCTCCAGTCGATCGGCACACCGCTTTGCCACAGGCCACCCACGGCTTTCAGCAGCTGGGTGAGTTCGTTGCCATGACCGGCGGAATCTCCCAACGAAGGGACCGCGACCTGCTTCTTGTTGTCTGTGCTTTGCTGGCGGGCCAGGGTGGTGGCCGTAGTCCTTGGGCCCACTTCGAGCATCACGCGTGGGGCATCCTCCCACGCGAATTTCACGGCTTGCGCGAAACGCACAGTGGCACGCAGGTGATCACTCCAGTAAGCGGGCGAGGTGGCGTCGGCGTCCTTCAGCCATTGTGTGGTAACCGTGCTGATGATGGGGATGCGTGGTACGTGGAGCTTCACGCCCTCCACCACCTTGCGGTAGGGTTCCACCATCGGATCCATCATCGGGCTGTGAAAGGCGTGGCTGGTCACGAGCAGTTTGCAGGTGATGCCCTCCTTTTCAAGTTCCGATTGCAGTTGCGCAATGGCTTCGGCCGGACCGCTGGCCACGCAGAGTTGCGGACCGTTGTTCGCGGCGATGCTGCATCCTTCGGGCAGCCGGCCGGCCACGTCCTCCTCTGCCGTGCGAATGCTGAGCATGCTGCCACCGGGCAGTTCCTGCATCATGCGGCCGCGGTTAGCCACGAGCTTGATGGCATCCTCCAATGAGAACACACCGGCCAGGCAGGCGGCGGCGAACTCACCGATGCTGTGCCCCATCATGGCATCGGGTACGATGCCCCAATGCATCCACAGCCTGGCAAGGCTGTAGTGCATGGTGAACAGCGACGCCTGCGTGTGGATCGTCTGCTTCAGTTGCCCGGCGGCCATGTCCTCTTCACCAGCCTTCGGGAAGATGATGGCCTTGAGGTCGGTGTGGAGCTCCTTCGAGAAAAGTTCGCAGCAGCGGTCGAAATGTTCCTTGAACACCGGTTCGCTTTCCCAGAGGTCGCGCCCCATGTTCACGTACTGCGAACCCTGACCTGGGAACATGAAGACCACACCGGGCGCTGCTTCGTGCAGTTCGCGTGTTCCGGTCAGGTTCACATCCTTGTTGGCAATGGCCTCGGCAAGCTCACCATGAGAACCGCCTACCAGGTAGCGACGATGTTTGAAGTGGCGTCGGCCGATCTGCAGGGTGTAGGCCGCATCCGCAAGTGATGCCTTGGGGTTCGCTTCAAGCCATGCACGCAGGTTCTCGGTCATGGCATCGAGGCTCGCCTTGCTCTTTGCACTGAGCAGGAAGAGTTGCCTGTCACGCGAGGTGCTGGTGGGCTGCAATGCGGGGGCCTCGCCCAGGATCACGTGCGCATTGGTCCCGCCCACACCAAAACTGCTCACACCGGCGATGCGTGGTTTGCCTGGTACGCGAGGCCAATCCAGATTATCCTGCGCCACCCGGAAGGGACTTTTTGCGAAATCGATGGCGGGATTGGGCTTTTCGTAGCCCAGGCTTGCAGGGATCACTTCACGCTCCAGGGCCAGGGCCGTTTTGATGACCCCGGTGGCACCTGCCGCAATGGTCAGGTGGCCGATGTTGCTCTTTACGCTGCCCAACGCGCACCATTGTGCATGCTCGTTGCGGTCTTGTCCCTTTATAGCTCCATCATTCCGGAACGCGAGGGTGAGCGCTTCCACCTCGATGGGGTCGCCCAGTGGCGTTGCCGTGCCATGTGCTTCCACATAGGAGATGTCCTTCGGATCAACACCGGCATCCGCCTGGGCCATGGCCACAACTTCAGCCTGGCCACGCACACTGGGTGCGGTGAAGCTTGCTTTCTCACTGCCATCGTTGTTGAGGGCAACGCCTTTGATCACGGCATGGACATGATCACCGTCGCGAATGGCGTCATCGAGCCGCTTGAGCACCACGATGGCAACCCCGTCACTGAAACTGGTGCCCTTTCCACTGGCGTCGAACGTGCGTGTATGCCCATCCGGGCTGTACATGCCGCCTTCATTGTACAGCACACCACTGTTGATGGGGACCGTGATGGCCACTCCACCGGCAAGGGCCATGTCGCAATCGCCATCGCGCAGCGCCTTGGTGGCCTGGGCAATGGCCACCAGTGATGTGCTGCAGGCCGTATGGATGCTCAGTGCGGGTCCGCGCAGATCGAACTCGAAGGCCAGGCGCGTGGCGATGTAGTCCTTCTCGTTGGCCGTCATCACCTGGAACTCCCCCACCTGTTCGATCAGGTCACGGTTCCCGATGACGTTCCGGGTGAAGTAGGTGTTGTTGTACATGCCGGCATACACACCTATCGGGCTCTTGTAAGCCCCGGGGTCGTAACCGGCGTCCTCCAGCGCGGACCATGCCATTTCCAGGAAGATGCGCTGCTGCGGGTCCATGAGCGCGGCCAGCTTCGGATTCACCCCGAAGAAGGCGGCGTCGAATTTGTCCGCGTCGGCGATCACGCCCCGGGCCGGCACATAGAGGGGGTCGTTACGCAGCTCTTCGGGGATGTGCGGATCGAGCTCGTTCCTGTGCCAGGTGGTGATGCCGCTTTTCTTGGCCAGCAGGTCGCGCCACAGATCGGCCACACTGCCCGAACCTGGGAAACGGCCGCTCATGCCAATGATGGCAATGTCGCGGGAGGTAGATCCCATGGAGGACTGTCCCGATGCGCTTCTCTTTTCCATGCGCTGCCGTGCGTGATCCGCTGGTGAGGTGGTCTGCACATCACCGGCAAGCCAGGCGGCGCAATCGCGAAGGGTGGGGTGCTGGTATAGCTTGACAATGGGCAGCTGGATGCCGGTCGCTTCCAAGCGGGCCACCAAACGGATGCTCAGCAGCGAATTGCCACCGAGCTGGAAGAAATTGTCCTCCACACCGATGTCCTCCACGCCCAGTATTTCGCTCCACACGCGTGCGAGAGCCTTCTCCAAGGGGGTGGCGGGGCGTTGTTGCGGGCCCATCGCCGCAGTGCGTCGTTTTGGTGCGGGCAGTGCGCGACGGTCCACCTTGCCGTTCGGGTTCAAGGGCAATGTGGGCAGTACCACCAAGGCGTTCGGCACCATGTGCTCGGGCAGGTTCGTGCTCAAGTGGGTGCGCAGTGCCTGGATCCAGGTCTCCTGCGCAGCGCCCTCCTCCGCCAGCGATGCATCAGCTGGAACGATGTAGCCTGCCAGTTGTTTTTCGGCAGCACCCTCACCAAGCACCACCACGGTCCTGTCCTTCACACCGGGAAAACGGCTCAAAGCGTTCTCGATCTCTCCCAGTTCGATGCGGAAACCACGCACTTTCACCTGGTCGTCGGTCCTGCCTTGGAATGCGATGGTGCCGTTGGGCAGCCAGTGCACAAGGTCACCCGTGCGATAGAGCTTGGCGCCTGTCCGGCCAGGGAAGGGGTCGTCAATGAAGCGCTCGGCGGTGAGCTCCGGACGGTTCCAGTAGCCTTGGGCAACACCATCACCACCGGTGAACAATTCACCCACCATGCCGATATCCACCGGTCGCATATCGCCATCGAGCACATGGACGGTCGTTCCGCGGATGGGCTTCCCGATGGGCACGCTATCGCCGATATCATCGGCGTGCATGATGCGGTGACAGCAGGTGAAGGTGGTGTTCTCTGTGGGGCCGTACCCATTGATCAGAACGCCGGGTCCCAGCACGCTGAAGGCCTTCCGCACGTGCGGCACACTGAGCACGTCGCCTCCGGCCAGCAGGTGCTTCAACGGCCGCAAGTCGTCCAACTGCTCATCGACCATCAAGTTGAACAGGCCGGAGGTTAACCAGAGCGTATTGACATGATGGTGACCGATGGCTTCAGCGATCTCGCGAAGGGTGGGTTGCCGCTGCATCAGAAGGACGAGCCGGCCGCCATTGAGCAGGGCACCCCATATCTCCAGCGTGCTCGCGTCGAACGAGGTGTTGGAGAGCTGCAGGAAGGTGAGCTCGGGACCAAAAGGCAGGAAGTTCTGATCCTGCACAAGGCGCAGGATGGCCCTGTGGGGCACCACCACCCCCTTCGGGGTACCAGTGCTGCCACTGGT
Source organism: Flavobacteriales bacterium (assembly GCA_016788635.1). Classification (GTDB taxonomy): domain Bacteria; phylum Bacteroidota; class Bacteroidia; order Flavobacteriales_F; family PHOS-HE28; genus PHOS-HE28. Next base: position 226,710 of record JAEUSU010000027.1, read on the forward strand.
GTACATGATGTAAGCTGCGGCATCCGCGCGCCCCTCACACGTTGGACCGGTGCCGCTCACGGGGAAGTCTTCTGCATACACTACGCGTGCTTCATGCTTGGGGAGCTGGGCGGCGAGTGAGCGTTGCGTCAGTAGCAAGCGGCAGCCGGTGTCCTTCATCATGAAGGAGAGCCGCTCAGCCGGATAGGCTGGATCAAACGGAACAAAGCAGCCACCGCATCGCAGAATGGCCAGCATGGAGGTGATCATCTCAACGCTGCGGTCCATGCACAGGCCCACCGGCTCGCCAGGCTTCAGGCCGAGCGCATGCAGATGCCCGGCCAGCGCCTCTGCCTTCAGGCGCAGATCATGGTACGTAAGCCTGGTGCCAGCCAGCTCAAGGGCCGTGTTCTGAGCGAAGGTGATGGCCGTCTTTTCAAATGCGCTGTAAACGGTGTGGGCGGGATCGATCGGGGGACACTCACCGATCCAGGCTTCAGGCACAGGCTGCGGGTTCTTTCCAGGCTTCATCTCGGGCGGGTCGCTTATCGGTACAAAGGTTCGTTCACTGTGGAGCACCCTGAGCCACTCGCTCGGTGCATGGTGTTGACAAGATCACGTTCGGATCGCAGGCTGGTTGATGGCGCGCAAGTGCGAGGACAGGCGTGGTAGGTGGGGTAGGTGGTATTGGTGGTCGGTGCTTTTTCAGGCGCACGCGTTCTACGCATGGAACACCGTCCTTGTTCCCGCCATTCATGAGCTTGCCATTTCATCGATGAAAGCCACTCTACTCGCGATGTACTGCAAATATCTGCCGACGAATGGTATCTGAGCTGTCGAATATCAGTGCGTTTCCCACGGTCACCAGGCGTTGGCTTTGGATCCATTCAGGAAGGTTAGGGTGGGGTTAAGGGTCGTAGGTCATGTGGGGGTGCCCATCGGGGCAAATGTGGCGCTTGTCGAAATGTTAACCTTCTTGAACCGCCCGGTCTGCCAAGGATTTGCGCGGTCAAGTTTGCTGAAACGCTGGAACGACGCACCCTCTGTGAGGGTATACCCGAGTCCGGCCCGCTACAGGCAGGGTTTTCAAGGCATGGCGGCGTGGGGGCCTGGGGTCTAGTTTTGCCGCCGTTCCGAGGTGCCTTTAACACGATGCTTCATCCTCTTCGTCACTTTCTGGTGATGCTGTCCCTCCTTTGGGTCTGCGCGGTGGCCGCGCAAACCCCGGGTGAGAGCAGGTCCATTCAGGCATGGGCCACCGTGGAGAGCGCCCCGCCGAGGATCACACTGAATTGGACGCCTTTCTCAGGTTCCACCGGCTTCCAGGTCTGGCGGAAAGTGACTGGGGGTACAGCCTGGGGCTCGGCACTGGCATCCCTCCCCGGGTCGGCCACCCAATTCGTGGATGCAAGTGTGACCATCGGCGTTTCGTATGAGTACAAACTGGTGCGCACGACCTCTGGGAGCGGTTCCGGTCATGCCTATGTGAACGCGGGTATCCAAGTGCCCGCCGTGGAGGACCGTGGCAAGTTGCTGCTAATGGTGGACAACACTTTCAGTAGTGCCTTGAGCACGCCACTGGCAACGTTGAAATCGGACCTCGAAGGCGATGGATGGATCGTCATCCGTCATGATGTGGCTCGCACGGCCCCGGTAGGCAGTGTGAAAAGTTTGATCGTGAACGCCTACAATGCCGACCCCGCCCGTGTAAAGGCGGTGTTCCTGGTGGGGCATGTTCCTGTGCCGTATAGCGGGAACCTGGCACCCGATGGGCACTCGGACCACTACGGTGCGTGGCCCTGCGATGCCTGGTATGGTGATGTGAACGGCAATTGGACGGACAACACGGTGAACAGCACCGGAGCCAGCGACACGCGCAATTGGAACACGCCGGGTGATGGCAAGTTCGACCAGACCACTTTGCCGGGTGCCATCGAACTGATGGTGGGCCGGGTGGATTTCGCCAACCTGCCGGCTTTCAGCCAGAGCGAGACCACGCTGCTGGCCAACTACCTGAACAAGCTGCACCAGTGGAAGCACAAGCAGTTCACTGCGGTAGCACGTGGGCTGATCGATGACAACTTCACCTACATGAGCGATGGCTTCTCCCAGAACGGCTGGCGAGGGTTCGCGCCATTGGTGGGGCCATCGAACGTGGCGGCAGCGGATTACTTCACCACCATGGCCAACCAAAGCTACTTGTGGAGCTATGGTTGCGGCCCGGGCTGGTGGGACAATGCCGTGGGCATAGGCACCGCCGCCCAGTTCGCCTCCAGTTCGCTCAAGAGCGTGTTCACCATCCTTTTCGGCAGCTATTTCGGAGACTTCGATTGCGCGAACAATTTCCAGCGTGCATCGCTGGCCTCAGGCACCACGCTGACATGTTTCTGGGCTGGATATCCCAATTGGTACTTCCATCACATGGGCCTGGGTGCTCCCATCGGCAATGCCGTGCAACTCACTCAGAACAACGCCAATGCGCATTATGAGCCCGCAGGCTGGCAGAATGGCCGGGTACATACGGCCCTGCTTGGCGACCCCACGCTTCGCCAACAGATCGTGGCACCGCCCGGAACGGTCAGTGCCGTGCCTTCGGGGGCGAATGCGGTGCAGGTGAGTTGGGGGGCATCCTCTCAAACGGTCCAAGGCTACCATGTATACCGCTTCAACACGGCGGACCAGACATGGGTCAGACGCACCACGTCCCCGGTCACAGGCACTGCATTCTCAGATAACGTCGGTGGACTTTCCGGAACAGTGACCTACATGGTCCGCGCCATCGCGCTGGAAGTGACCATGAGCGGGAGCTTCTATAACCTCAGCCAGGGAAAACAGGCCACGGTCAACGTAACATCCGTCCCCGCGCCGGACTGCCTGGGTGTGCCGGGGGGGGGCGCGTTGCCTGGTACGCCGTGCAACGATGGGAATGCTTCCACTGGCAACGACGCGTGGAACAGTTCATGCCAATGCATTGGCGTGCCGCTGGATTGCCTGGGTATGCCGGGTGGCAGTGCCCTCCCTGGCACGCCCTGCAATGATGGCAACAACGCCACGGGCAATGATACCTGGAACAGCCTCTGTTATTGTGTGGGTCAGGTGATCGACTGTCTGGGTGTTCCGGGTGGGGCGACCGTGCCGGGATCTGCGTGCAATGATGGCGATCCGTGCACGATCAATGACGCGTTCAATGCGGCCTGCCAGTGCATCGGAACGTTCTCCGGAGATACCGATGGGGATGGCATCTGTAATGCCCAGGATAATTGCCCCAACGTGCCCGGCCAGATCGGTTCACCGTGTAGCGATGGCGACCCGAACACCGCCAACGATGTGTTGACCGCGCTTTGCCAGTGTGTGGGCGTACCTGTCGTAACCGACTGTCAGGGTGTGATCGGCGGTGCTGCGCTTCCCGGATCCCCTTGCAATGATGGAGATCCTACCACCTTGAACGACGTCTGGTCAATAGATTGCCTATGCCAGGGCCTGCCTGCTGGAGCCGTCACGATCTGTGTGCCCACCTTGCTATCAGATTATGGCGAAGTGGAGGAAGCCATTAATGGTGAGGTGTATTCACAGGCAGGACCGCTTGATCTGGTTTTTGACAGCGAGGCGCCATGGTTCTGGCGGGGCGACCAACACATCGGACTTCATTTTCCTGCTGTTCCTGTGCCTCAAGGTGCGCAGGTGATCGATGCACGCATCCAGTTCACGGTATATGCCGGTAACAATGTAGACCCATGCATGCTTCACGTGGCCATGGAGGACACGGACGACCCCACGGCCATTGGATGGAACCTCTTCAACCTGAGTTCGCGGACATACCTGTCACCGGTCACCTGGCACCCTCCCATGTGGGACCAAGCGGATGAAGCCGGTGCCGGCCAACGCACCCCCGATCTCTCGCAGCTTCTGCAACAGGTGGTCTCCCGGCCAGGGTGGCAATCGGGCAACGGCATGTTGTTCGGGATCACGGGCACAGGCCGGCGTATGGCATGGCAGGGCGAGCAGGATGCGGCCAAGCGTCCCGTGTTGTGCATCACCTACCTGTCTGGAACGGCACCGGTGGATTGTGCGGGTGTTTTGGGAGGAAGCGCGCTGCCGGGTACGCCCTGTGATGATGCAGATGCCTGCACCGTGAATGACACATGGTCTTCCACCTGCCAATGTGTGGGTTCGCCAGTGCCGGACACGGATGGCGATGGCCTCTGCGACCTGATCGATCCGTGTCCTTCATGGCAGGGCATACCAGGATCTACCTGTGATGATGGCAATGCATCCACAGGCAATGATGTGGTCACTGTCGATTGTCAGTGTCAAGGTCTGTTGATGGATTGTCTGGGGGTGCCGGGCGGTCTCGAGCTTCCCGGAACACCATGCAATGACGGTGATTCGTTCACGTCCGATGATGTATGGGACATGAACTGCATGTGTATGGGCCAGCTCCTGGGCATGGATTGCCTGGGTACCGTGGGTGGGCCGGATGTGACAGGGGCGCCATGTGACGATGGCAACCCCGGAACGGTTGACGATACCTGGGATCTGGGCTGCGATTGTGTGGGTCTGGTGGTGGACTGCGCGGGGTCTGCCGGTGGCAGCATGCTACCCGGAACGCCTTGTGATGATGGTGATCCTGCCACCGGCAACGATACGTGGGACTTGTCCTGCCAGTGTTCGGGTCAGCTAATGGACTGTATGAGCGTGCCCGGTGGTCTTGCGCTGGTGGGTACACCTTGTGATGATGGCGACCCTGCTACCGGGAATGACATCTGGGATACTGGATGCCTGTGCAGTGGGCAGCCCTTGGATTGTTCGGGTACACCGGGTGGGTATGCCGTTACCGGCACCCCTTGCGATGATGGCGATCCCTCCACCGGAAATGACCTGTGGGATACAAGCTGTAACTGCGTTGGGGAGCCGTTGGATTGCACAGGTGTACCGGGTGGTTCCGAAGTGGTGGGTACACCCTGTGACGACGGAGACCCCTCGACAGGCAATGACATATGGGATACCGGCTGCCTGTGCAGCGGACAACCGCTGGATTGTACTGGCACGCCGGGTGGTTATGCCGTGGTGGGCACAGCTTGTGATGATGGCGACCCCGCAACGGGTAATGACCTATGGGACGCAGGCTGTATATGCACGGGCCAGCCACTGGACTGTGGGGGTGTGGCTGGTGGCTCTGCGGTGGTTGGAACGCCTTGTGATGACGGGGATCCAATGACCGGCAATGATGTATGGGACACGGGTTGCTTGTGCATTGGACAACCGCTGGATTGTACTGGTGTTCCCGGGGGCATCGCCGTGGCCGGCACACCATGTGACGATGGTGATCCCACCACAGGCTTGGATACGTGGAACACGTCCTGTCAGTGTGAGGGTGTGCCTGTCGATTGTGTGGGTGTGGCTGGTGGTACAGATCTTCCCGGTTCAACTTGTGATGATGGTGACCCCAACACGGTCAGCGATACCTGGTCGACAACGTGCACCTGCGAAGGGTTGCCGGTGGATTGTGCCGGCATTGTGAGTGGCAGTGCGTTCGTGGATGATTGTGGGCTGTGTGCGGGTGGCACCACGGGACTGGTTCCCAATGCGGATACCGACGGGGACCTTGTACTGGATTGCGAGGATAATTGCGCTGCTGTTGCGAATGCCACCCAATCCGATCTGGATGGTGACGGCATAGGCGACGCCTGCGACAACTGCCCTTGGGTGAGCAACCCCGATCAGAGCGATACCGATGCCAATGGCATTGGCGATGCCTGCGACATGAACGCAATTCCCGACCAAGTGGGCGTGACGTGGTTCGTGGTATATCCGAACCCTGTGCATGATGTGCTGTACCTGGTGCGTGAACATGCAACGTCCGACGTGATGGAAGTGTCGGATGCCCTAGGAGCATTGGTCGTTCGCGAAAGGGCCTTGAATGCCCTGAATGTGAGCACACTGGCCCAGGGAACCTACCTGCTGAGCATCCGCGATGCACAGGGGGTGGTGGTGGCGCGGTCCCGTTTCCTCGTTCGCTGACCTCGATCCAGAGTTGTTCAGACGGGCTTCGTCGCCTGCTGAAGGGCTTGCGTCTGCCCTGCTGAACCCTGCGGCTTCCTGCCCCGTAACCCGGGTGGCCTTGTCCACGCTACAAGGGCCACCCCACCATGGATCGCCTTCTTTGTACCCCATGCCCGGTGCCTATCCGACGCAGGGGCATGCGTACGGCCGCCAGCCCGGGTGAAAGCCCAAGGACCAGGCCGTTATTCCGATCCCTGACGATCACGTTCATTTTCGCTGTTGCAGGCTGGTCCGCGTTCGCGCAAACGCCATCCTTGAACAATGCGGTCCAATTGTCCGCTGCGGTTCAGGTCAGCCCGGCGCGCATCACGCTCACCTGGCCTGCCTTTTCGGGAGCCACTTCGTATACCATCTATCGAAAGCTGAAGACCGATACCGGTTGGGGTTCCGTGCTGGGAACGGTGACGGGGAGCGCCACCCAGTTCATCGACAACGGCGTTACCGTCGGGGTATACTATGAGTACAGGGTGGTCCGCAGTTCCTCGTCGGGAAGCGGCACGGGATACATCGCCTCGGGCATTCAGCTGCCCGTGGTTGAAACAAGGGGCAAGATCATCCTGTTGGTGGACAACACCCTGGCACCACAACTGGTTCCTGAACTTGCTCAGCTCGATACGGACCTTAAAGCAGATGGCTGGGTCGTACTCAGGCAGGATGTATCCCGGACAGCCAGTTCGTCCAGCATACGCGCGATCATCCAAGGGTTCTACAATGCTGACCCCACCCAGGTGAAGGCGCTGTACCTGGTCGGGCACGTGCCGGTACCCTATTCCGGCAACATCGCCCCCGATGGCCATGGCGAGCACCAGGGTGCATGGCCTTGTGATGGCTATTACGCGGAAATGAACAGCTCCTGGACGGATGCGACAGTGAACAACAACACCGCTCAACGCGTGGCCAATCGCAACATTCCCGGAGATGGCAAGTTCGATCAAAGCGATCTTCCCAGTGCGGTTGAACTACAGGTGGGACGCGTGGACCTGGCGGACATGCCGGCCTTCGCGAGCAACGAGGTACAATTGGTGCGCGACTATTTGAACAAGGCGCATGCCTTCAAAACGCGACAGACCACCCCGCTGAACAGGGGCATCGTGTTCGATAACCTACAGTGGGTCTCGAATCCGATCGCGGGTGGTGGCTACCGGAGCATGGCGGCCTTGTTCGGTGCGGCCAACATCACCGATTGTTACCCCTACGGCGCGGGCTTCAGCACATTCATTCACAACCAGAACTACTTGTGGACCTATGCCAGTGGCGGAGGTCTGCAAGCCTATGAAGGCAGCACGCTCACGTACAATGGTGCGGACAATGTCACCACCACCCAGGCACTGGCCACCTCGGTGAACCATGGTGGTGTGTTCAACATGTCCTGTGGCAGCTATTTCGGTGATTGGGATAACACGAACAACTTTCTTCGCGCGGTCATAGCACGCGGCAGCGCGCTCACCAACGTGTGGGCCGGCATACCGAACTGGTGGTTCCAGCACATGGCCATGGGCGATCCCATCGGCTACAGTGCGCTGGTAAGCATGAACAATACGAACCTCTATCTGCCGATGAACGGCGGTTGGCAGGCGTCCATAGGTCGTTCGCACCTCGGCCTCATGGGCGATCCATCATTAAGGGCGTACATGGTGGCACCGCCGCAGAACCTGACGGTGGTGGACGCTGCGGGGACTGCCCAGTTCGCATGGACCGCTTCGTCCGAAACGGTGGATGGATACTTCCTCTACCAGTTCGACGCTGTCACAGGAGCGATCACGCGTGCCTGGACCAACCTGATCACCGGTACGAATTTCTCGAACCCTGCTGTGCCGTTCATTCCCGGCAAGCAATACATGATCCGTGCGGTGAAGCTGCGGACCACGGCCAGTGGGAGCTACTATGACCTTTCACTGGGCGCCATGGGATTCGCGGGCGGATCGCCGGCGCCTGACTGCACCGGTGCCATTGGTGGCAGCGCGCTGCCCACCACGCCTTGCAATGATGGCAGCCCCTGCACCATCAACGATGTGTGGAACGCTTCCTGCCAGTGCATAGGCACCTTTTCCGGTGACAGCGATGGGGACGGGATCTGTAATGCACAGGACAACTGTCCCTTCTTGGCGGGTCAGATCGGGTCGCCGTGCAACGACGGGAGTGCCTGCACCATCAACGATGTGATCAATAGTTCCTGCCAGTGCGTGGGTACCTACACGGGGGACACGGATGGCGATGGGATATGCAATGCGATCGACAACTGCCCCAACACACCTGGACAGGTGGGTTCCCCCTGCAATGATGGTGACCCTTGTACACTGAACGACATGCTGAACAGCAGTTGCCAGTGTGTGGGAACATATAGTGGTGATCCTGATGGAGATGGCATTTGCAGTGCCTTGGATAATTGCCCCACCGTGCCAGGTCAGATCGGTTCGGCCTGCAATGATGGGAACCCGTGCACCACGAATGATGTCCTGAACAGCTCGTGCCAGTGCGTGGGCACGCCCGTGCCGGACAGCGATGGCGACGGCCTGTGCGATGCGGTGGACAACTGCCCGGGCGTAGCCGGCCAGATCGGATCGCCGTGCAACGACGGCAACGCGGCCACGATCAATGATGCACTGAACGCCTCCTGCCAGTGCGTAGGCACGGCAGTGGCGATCGACTGCCTGGGTGTGCCGGGTGGCGCGGCATTGCCGGGAACGGCGTGCAATGACGGCAACGCGAACACGGTGAACGATCAGTGGACCGCGACATGCACCTGCGTGGGTCAGTTGCTGGACTGCATGGGCGTGGCGG
>JAEUSU010000002.1 GCA_016788635.1 Flavobacteriales bacterium
GGTTGGATCTGGTACCGCTTGAAGGGAAAGGCGATCTCGTTCTGGTGCTGAACGACATACCGTGCGAAGGGCACGGTGAGGTCGTAGCGCAAGGCCTTCTCTGCCAGTTCGCTCGCAAGTCGGCCGGGATGGACAGGCTCGCCGGCCTTCAACTTTCCCTTCACGTTGTCACTTACACCATCCCACGCATCACCGCTGTTCAGGATCTTGAAGATCAAGCGATCGCCCTCCTCGCCGTACTTGCCGGTAAGCGTCTCCAGGTTCTCCATGGCGGGCGTTTCCAACGGCAGGAAACCGTACGTCTGGAAGACCTTCTCGATCGTGCTGAAAATGTACTTGCGGCGCAACATCTCCACCGGGGAGAAATCGCGGGTGCCTTTCGGGATGCTGGGCTTGGTGGCCATGGGGCGCGAAAGTACGGGCAGGCGGCGCTAACACAGACCGTTGTGCAGGCCAGCTATCTTCACCACAAGAACACACCAATGAGGACCGGATCATTGCTCCTGCTCGGCCTGCTGCACCTGACGACCACCACCCTTATCGCTCAACAACCCACCGCTTGGAAGCTCCCTTACGGCGACAATGCGGCAGCAGGCCATCGCGTGAAGCTGAACGGGGTCGAGCTGTACTACGAGACCTACGGCGAGGGCGAACCGCTGGTGTTGCTGCACGGGAACAGCGGCAACATCGGCTACATGGCCCCGCAGATCGACCATTTCGCGGGCCGTTACAAGGTGATCGCACTGGATTGCAGGGGGCGCGGAAAGAGCGAACTGGGCCCCGACAGCCTCACATACATGGCCCAGGCGGAAGACCTGAACGCGTTACTCGACCACTTGCACATCGACTCGACGCTGATCATCGGGCGCAGCGATGGTGCCGTGGTGGCCTTGCTCATGGGCATACACTACCCGCAAAAAGTGAAGCGCATCGCAGCGTTCGGGGCCAACGTTTCACCGGACACCACCGCGCTTTACAGCTTCCAGAGTATCCTGGACGAACGCCGGAATGCGGACAAGATGCTGGCCGCCGGGGACACCACCAAGAACTGGAAAGTGGTGCAACAGCGCTTCCGGATGATGGAGTTCCAGCCCCACATCACGGCGGCGGAACTGGGGCGCATCCAGTGTCCGGTCCTGGTGCTCACGACCGACAGGGACCTGATCAAGGAGGAACACTCCATGCTGATCTATCGCAGCATCCCGAAAGCCAACCTGTGCATCTTCCCAGGGGCCTCGCACCGCATCACCAAGGAGGATCCGGCCCTTTTCAATGCGACGGTGGAGCGCTACTTCACGGAACCATACAAGGGGGAAGAGATCCGGAAGTAACAAGGTCGGCGGTCCTATGGCCCGATATTTTCGTCACCAGCCCATGCGCAGTTCAGCTCTCGTGCTTTTCGTGCTCGTGTATTGCGGCTCGTTCGCGCAGCACCTCACGTTCGAGGAATGGCAGAAGCAGTCGTTCCGGGATCTCCGGTTGATGCCCCAGTACGGTAACCGCCCGAAGAGCCCGGAAATGCTGGCCTCGGATTCGGCCTTCGTGGCCCTTACGCTGGCAGCGATCCCGGACCCACATACGGCGTCGGACCATCTGGTGGATCTCGGCTTCGTTCAGCTCCGGGACGGCAACATGACCCACGCGATGTACCGCTTCAACCAGGCCTACCTACTGGAGCCGAAGAACCCGTCGATCTACCGGGGCTACGGCGCTTTCTTCATGACCCTGGACCGCGCCGATGAAGCTGGACGCCTTTACGCCGATGGACTGGCGATCGACAGCACGGACACGCGGTTGATGATCGACCTAAGCGCGGCCTTCCTGACGCAGGAATACAACTTCAGGGCCACAGCCCCCGATAAAGCGGACACGCTCCTGAACGGTGCCATCGGACTGTTGAACCGGGCGCTCCACTACGCCCCGAAGAGCGCCGATGCGCACTTCAGGCTTTCTGCCGCCTACCTGCGGAAAGGAGATTGCGCCCAAGCGCGGAGATATTATGACGCGTGCATTGACCTTGGAGGATCGCAGTTGACCGAAGAACTCGGACCTGTGTTGCAGGCGAAGTGCCCGAAGTGAGCCCGACAGCGGGACCGCCCGGGCTGAGCCCTTGGGCGGTCCGCCGTCCAGAACGTGGCTTGGATCCACTGGAATGGATCCTGAGCCCTTCGCTCATGGCAACGTTACGCGCATTCCAGGGCGAATAGTGCCCGGACCTGCGCAAGGATCCGACCCGCATGTACACGTCAGAATGCTTTGTGGTGGAACCTCCGGAGAGCGATCGCGTACCAAGGGCGCAAACGCCGAACACATGGCCCGTTCCTTACAAGCCCTCGACAGCCGTCTTTTCCTGCACAGCCTGCAATCACCCGATGCGGAGCCGGGCATGCTGAAGTACCGCGTGGCCGAACTGGAACACACGCTGGCGACGGCACAGGAAGAGATCGAGCTTCTGACGTGCGAACGCGACGAACTCGTGGCCGCCATCAAGAAATGGGCGAAGGCCGACCGCTTGGAACGCCAGGACCTGCTGTTGGAATCCACCACCCAGGATCTGCGCACCGAGCTGAAGGTCCTCCGGAACGAGAACAAGCGTTTGAAGCGCGAGAACAGCGCCCTGCTCGGCCAGCAGAACGATGAACGGAACAACCGCCGGATGCGGGCCTGAAGAGGAAGGCCCTGTCAGGACGTGAACGGCACGGAGCTTGCCAGTATCTTGGCAGCGGTACCACCCTCCGTTCACATGTCACGAGCCCTCTCCCTACCCTTCCTTCTTCTTGGTTCCTCATTGTCCGCGCAGGACATGTCCCTCGAACTGGTCCGCAACGGTGGCTTCGAGATGGTGGACAAGGACCCCAACACGTACGATCAACTGTCCAATGCCACCGGCTGGCGCGATGCCACGCTGGGCCTGGCCGACCTCTTCGCACCGACAGCCTCTCCGAAGACCGTAGGGGTCCCGCTCAACGACTACGGTGATATCAAACCGTTCGAGGGCTACTACTACGCCGGCTTCTGCGGCTGGAAGGCGGACATCCAGCGGAACTACGAGGCGTACGACCAGAATGACATCTTCAAACCCGCGTGGAACGCCTATTCGGAATACTTGAAAGGCGAATTGATCCAACCCCTGCTGGAGGATTCCACCTATGAGCTGGTATTCCACGTCGCCCTCGCCGGGAACAGCGACCGTAGCATCAAGGGTGTCGGTGCCTTCTTCACCCAGGAAGACCTGGGCTACCAGAACCGCAAATTCATGGAAGAGGACCCGCAGGTGTACACGGAGAATATCATCGAAGAGCGGAACAAGTGGACAGAGGTGCGCGGCACCTTCGTGGCCGATGGCAAGGAGCAATACATCATCCTCGGCGTGTTCCCGTATGTGGGATTGGGCTCGAAGAACATGATCGAAGGGCCTGACAACCGGTACGCCTATTATTACATCGACGGCATCTCGTTGAAGCGGGTGAAGGGGGAACCGAAGTAAGGCTCCTTCCCCAACGAAAAAGCCCCGTTCACACGGGGCTTTCCAGTTCGTTGACCAACGATCACTTCGCAGCTTTCCTGGCTGCGCCTTTGCGCGCCGAAGCCTTTGTGGGTTCGCCTGCTGCCGCAGCTTTCTGCTTGGCTATCTTGAGTGTGGCTTTGCGCTTGGCGTTGAGGCGGGCGTTTGCGTCTTGGGGCATGGTCGGTTGGATTGTTCGGGCGCGAATGTAATAAGACCTAACCAGCGCGTTCAATTAGCACGCAATACACGTTCTGTTCGACCTCCGTATGATGCGCATTCTACTTTTGACCCTCTGGTCCCTGGCCGCACTGGTGGTCCAACTCACGGGACACACCTACATACTGCCGTATGCGTTGGTCCTGGGCCTTTTCCTTGTGTTCCTAGGGCGCTTGCCGGGTTACCGCCAACACCCCGCCCGCTACACCTTCGACCTGCTTTTCCTCACCTATTTGTGGGCCATCGTAGCCGTGCGCTGTCGCCCTTTCCGCTGGTCCATACCTGTGGAGCTGGCACTGAACATCGCAGAGCATATCGGCTTTGCACTGGTCATTGGCCTGCTGGCCTACCTCATCTTCCTGCTCCTGTTCCGGTGGCCAGCTCGTCGTTCGCTCATCGCCGCGCTCATCAGCTTCAACGTACTCGGCCTTGGAAATGAAGTGTTCCAGGATATCGTGTTCGGTGGATCACTCCAACCCTTCGATACGGATGCCTGGAAGGACATCGGCATGAACGCCTTTGGATCCGTTCTCCTCTACTTCATCATCAACCGCTCGAACGATCCGATCACCCCCGCACCAACTTCCGGTACTTGATCCGGTGCGGCACGATGTCACCACCGAGTCGCTTCTTCCGGTTCTCTTCGTAGTCGGAGAAGCCACCCTCGAACCAGTACACCTGGCTGTCGCCCTCGAAGGCGAGGATGTGCGTGCAGACGCGGTCGAGGAACCAGCGGTCGTGGCTGATGATGACGGCACAGCCGGAGTAGTCCTGGATGGCTTCCTCCAGCGCACGGAGCGTGTTCACGTCGAGGTCGTTGGTCGGTTCGTCAAGGAGGAGCACGTTGCTGCTCTGCTTCACGGTCATGGCCAGGTGCAGGCGGTTGCGCTCGCCACCGGAGAGCACGCCCACCTTCTTGTTCTGGTCGGTGCCGCTGAAGTTGAAACGTGAGAGGTAGGCGCGCGTGTTCATCACCACGTTTCCGAAGGTGATGTTCTCCAGCCCGCCGCTGATCACCTCGTAAACGGTCTTGTCGGCAATGAGGTCCTTGTGGCTCTGGTCCACGTATGCGATCTGCACCGTGTCGCCGATCGTGATCGTTCCACTGTCGGGCTTCTCCACGCCCATGGCCATGCGGAAGAGCGTGGTCTTACCCGCACCGTTGGGTCCGATGATGCCCACGATGCCGGCAGGCGGCAGCGCGAAGCTGAGGTTATCGATGAGCAGGCGGTCTCCGTAGCCTTTGCTCACGCCCTTGAACTCGATCACCTTGTCGCCCAGTCGCGGTCCGTTGGGAATGAATATCTCCAGCTTGGCCTCCTTCTCCTTGACGCTCTCGCTCTGCATCTTCTCGTAGTTCTGCAGACGGGCCTTGCTCTTGGTGCGGCGGGCGCTGGCATTGCTGCGCACCCATTCCAACTCCTGCTTCAGCACACGCTGGCGCTTGCTCTCCTGCTTCTCTTCCTGTGCAAGACGAGCGGTCTTCTGCTCCAGCCAGCTGGTGTAGTTGCCTTTGTAGGGGATGCCCTCGCCCCGGTCCAGTTCGAGGATCCAGCCCGCCACATTGTCGAGGAAGTAGCGGTCGTGTGTGATGGCGATGACGGTGCCTTTGTACTGCTGGAGATGGAGCTCCAACCACGCCACGCTCTCGGCGTCGAGGTGGTTGGTCGGTTCGTCGAGCAGGAGGATGTCCGGGTTCTGCAACAGCAGGCGGCAGAGTGCCACGCGGCGGCGCTCACCACCGGAGAGTACGCTGATCTTCTGGTCCGGCTCCGGGCAGCGCAAGGCATCCATGGCGATATCGAGCTTCTGATCGATGTTCCATGCATCGCTCACCTCGATCTTGTCCTGTAGTTCGGCCTGCCGGGCGATGAGCTTGTCCATCTTGTCCGGGTCGTTGAGGACATCCTCATCGGCGAACTTGTTGTTCACCTCCTCGTATTCCTTGAGGAGGTCCATGATGGGTTTCACGCCCTCGCGAACGATGTCGATCACGGTCTTGCTCTCATCCAGCTCGGGTTCCTGCTCCAGGTGCCCGATGGTGTATCCGGGGCTCAGGTGCACGTCGCCTTCGAACGTCTTCTCTTTGCCGGCGATGATGCGCATCAGCGTCGACTTACCCGATCCGTTGAGACCGAGGATGCCGATCTTGGCCCCGTAGTAGAAGCCGAGGTAGATGTCGTTGAGGATCTTCTTGCCGGAAGGCAGGGTCTTCCCCACCTTCACCATGTTGAAAATGATCTGCCTTCCTTCTTCGGCCATTGCGTGTGTTCCGTTGGTCTGTAATTGATGACTTGCCCCTCAGCGGGCATCGCCCGCCGAAGCTCCGCCCGAAGGAGCGGAGCGTAGGTGGGCGGCAAAGATCTCCAATTGCCGGAGATCTTGGATGCGTTCCACTGTTCCGGGCTGTAAATGACCCATCCGATGGTGCTCCAACACGCTCTCTGCGGACTGCCCTTCGGCCGGGCTCACCACCACGTACAGCGTGCCATCCGGTGCCGGGTCGCGGTAGAGCACGTCACGGTCCACGCCGCGGGCAAGCAGCTCGAATTCCATGGGGGCTTCCCACGGGAATTCGATCAGTACACGGTCCCTGCTTCCCGCCAGGCCGGCCAGCTTGGCGGCGGCAGGCCGTGCATCCGTGTAGCGCCGCACCCTCGTGGAAGACACCTGCAGCGCCTGCCAGCCAAAGAATAAAACCAGGATGAAGGCCGAGACCGTGGTGCGCATGCGTTTGTTGAAACCGGCATACACCCGGTCCTGCAAGAGCTTCAACAGGTAGAAGAGGGCGATGGCACTGCCCAGGTGCAGGATGAACAGGGTCCACAGCCATACGCGTGGTGGTGCCACCAGGCTCTGGGCGAGGGTGAGCGGTACACAGGCCACCAGCGTGGCCGCCACCAAGGTGCGGTACTTGGTGGTGATGTACACCGAGAAAAAGAGACCTGCCATGCCGACGAAGGTCATGGCCACATTGGCCTCCTGCGAGAAGTAGTGCCAGAGCTCGAAGACGCGGTCCTGATGGGTGCGCACGAAGGTGACCCAGGAGTTGTCGCCCATGGTGGAGTGGTGCAGCAGCTGCCCCACCCCATGCACCACCAGCACGGGCATGTACAGCAATGCGGTGGCGATGATGAAAACCACACCGGCGAGCACCAGCCGCAGTTGCCGGTCGCGCAGGGAGCTCTCATACCGCGCCGCCAGGGTGATGAGGATCCAGACGAAGACCATGAGGGCGAGCTGGAGCATGGTGGGGATGGTCCACATGCCCAGGGCCAGCACGCCGCCCATGAGCACGGCGCTCACCACGTTGTTGGTGCGGGTGAAGTGGCGGCCCAGCAAAAGGGCGCACATCCAGAACAGCCAGGTGAGGCTGTAGCCGCGTGCCAGCGTGCTGTATTCCACCAGCCCCGCCGAGCCTGCGGCCAGTGCCAGTGCCAGGAGGGCGATGTAGCGGTTGAAGACCGACCGTACAAAGAGGTAGAAGAGCGGCAGCACCAGCACACCGGCCAGAAAGGCCGGCAACCTTAGCTGCACCAGCCCGATGCCGAACAAGGCCGTGCTGGCCTTCACCAGCAGCGTATGCAGCACGTGGTTGTTCGGGTAGGCATAGTCGGCCAGGATGATGCCGAGCGGCTTGCTGGAGAAATAGGTGTAGGTGAAGGCCTCATCGTAGGTGATCGGCGCATGGAGCAGCCAGCCGCGCAGGACCGTGCCGATGAGGATGAGGAGGAGCACCACACGCTTGTGTGCGGCCGAAGTCTTCTTCACCTTCTCGCGCAAAGCGGTGCCCAGGTCCGCCATGAAGGATGACCATTGCCCGGCGGGGGGCGCCAGCTGCCGCCTCAATACACGGCCCATGGCCCATGCGGCAGCACCGGCAGCGAGCAACACCAGAGCGAACAAACGCAGGCGATGGCGTACACCGGCATGGAAGGCCGCATCATAGGTCTCCACATCGCCGTCGGCGGAACGTGCGTCCACCCATGCCTTCACCGGCGCATACTCCAACCTTGAAAGCAACAGAAAGAGCACGGCCAGCAGCAGTGGCGCCCAGATGGCGATGATCCAGAGGATGCGTGAACGGGACACGGCCAAATGTAGGCGGGGCCTCGCTCACGGAGCTTCACTGCCCGGCACCTCCTCCTGCACTTCCAGCACACGTTCCAAGGTGGTCAGCTCGCTGGCGGGCAAAAGCAGCTCTGCAGCGGCCAGGGCCAGCTCGCGGCCGGTCTGCGCCAGGGCGCGGTTCACCAGCAGCACGGTGCCCACCTCGGCATCGCGCAGGGCCCCTTCACGGATCGCCTGCGTCACCTCGGCCATGCAGCGGCTGTCCTCCTGTTGCAGGCGCCGCAGCAAGCGTGTGATGGTGAGCGCGCCATCCGGTGGCGGCTCGCCGCCCAGCAGGTGCGCCAGCGCCATGTGGCTCTCCACCATGCGCCGCCGCGTGCGCGTGAACAGCCCGTGGATGAAGGGGTCGGGCGAGGCCTCGAACTCCTCCAGGTCCGCACGCACATCCTTCAGCCCCTTGGCGGCATACAGGGAAAGGCGGGCGGCGTGCGTGGCGTGGTTGAGCCGGTCGCTCCATTCAGCGGTGAGCTCCTGCTGCTCCACCTGCGTGGCAAAAGTGAGCACCCCGCTTTGCAGCCGTTTCAAGCGCAGGTAGCGGTCCTCCCAGGTCTCCGCGCTTTCGCGCGGCGCGTCCGGATGACCGGTAAGGACAAGCTCCTCATCGATGCCGAGCAGGTACAGGTGGAAGGCGATGACGCGCACGAGCAGATGGCGCACCTCGCTCTGCACGGCCTGCACCGCCGCCTCCACCACCTCGGTGCCGGTCTGGTGGATGTAACGGGTCACGGGCTCACGATGCTCCTTCACCACACGCTCCAGCCAACGGCTGAAGAGGCCCATGAGCGGAATGAAGACCACCACACCGATCACGTTGAACAGCGTGTGGAACAGTGCGACACCCATGAAGGGATCACCCTGCTGCCCTTCCACCGCCAGGATGAGCTTCATGTAGAGCGGCATCGCGGCCACAGCCAGCACCGCAGCGAACACATTGAACAGCACATGCGTGAAGGCCAGCCGCTTCTTGAGGATGTTGCCGCCCAATGCGCCCAGCAGCACGGTGACGGTGGTGCCGATGTTGCTGCCGATGATCGCATAGGCCGCGTCGTTCAGGCCGAAGAGGCCCCCGTGCAGGGCGGTGAGCAGGATGGCCACCGTGGCGGAGCTGCTCTGCATGGCGGCAGTAAGCACCAGGCCCGCCAGGAGGAAAGCCCAGGCCGGCGCTCCCTTCATCAACGCCGGATCTATGCCGTCCGCGAAACCGGACACGCTGGCCTTCATCTGGTCCAGGCCGAGGAAAAGGAAACCGAAGCCCACGAGCAGGTGGCTGATGCTGGTGGCGCGGGGCTTGGTGCCCAGGAA
Source organism: Flavobacteriales bacterium (assembly GCA_016788635.1). Lineage (GTDB taxonomy): Bacteria > Bacteroidota > Bacteroidia > Flavobacteriales_F > PHOS-HE28 > PHOS-HE28. Next base: position 9,158 of record JAEUSU010000002.1, read on the forward strand.
GATGAGCAGCAGCCCGCCCGTGCCGATGAAGGGGAGGGCCAGCCGCTCGATGTCCATCTTGAACCCGATGGTGGCCACGATCCAGCTGGTGGCGGTGGTGCCGATGTTGCTGCCCAGCACCAGCCCCACCCCGCTGAGGAAGGGGATGAGCCCGGCGCCGACGAAGGCCAGTGCCATCAGGGTGACGGCCGAGCTGCTCTGCAGGATGGCCGTGGTGAGCGTGCCGGTGAGGATGGAGCGCAATCGCCCCTTGGTGGACGTGCGGATGAGGGTGCGGAAGGCGCGGCCCGCCAGCTTCGCGATGGCGTCCTCCATGAGGCGGATGCCGAAGAGGAAGATCCCCAACCCCGCCAGCAGCAGCCAGATGTCCAGGTGGTGCCACATGTTGAAGCGGCCAAGTTACCCGCCCACACATTGAAAAGCGGAAGGCGCCACGAGGGCGCCTTCCGCAAAAAAAACTGGCGTTGCTCAGCGCTTCGGTTCAGGGCCGGGCTCGGCTGAACGTGCGCGGTGCTGCTTCATGCTACGGTGCTTCTCTGCGCGTTCGGCCTTCAACTGCTTGAAGCGCTCGAATTGCTCAGGTGTGAGCACGCCTTTCAAGGCATCCTCGTGCTGCTGTACCACCACCTGCGCACGGTCGCGCTTGTCGTCGCTGCGCTGGGCACGGAGCATCTCCAACGCCTGCACATGCTGCTGGTTGATGGCCAGCACCTGCGTGCGCTGCGCGTCATCCAGCTGCAGTTCGGTGGTCATGCGTTCGGTCATGCGCTGGGCGCGCTCCTCGGGGCTCGCCTGCTTCTGCCCCCGGTGCTTTTGCATGGCCGGCGCACTGTCCTGCGCCAAGGTGCCGGTCCCCATACCGATCAGCAGGGCGGCGGCGAATACGTTCACGATCCTCATGGTCCTTGTGCGGTTATGCCGGTGCGGGCCGGCGGTTCGTTGCATGTTGGACAACGACCGTGCCGGAAGGTTCGATCGCCGTGTACACAACCCGCCACCGTTGCGTTCCTTTGGGGTACGGACCATGCACCGCTTCTTCGACCGCGACCGCCTGCCCAGGCCGCTGCTCACGCGCTTCGCGCTGCTGCTGCTCACCGGGGTGCTGGTGTACCACATCCTGATCACCTTCCGCCTCTTCCTTACACCACTGGTGCTGGCCGTGCTCTTCGCCTTTCTGCTGCACCCCATCGCCGCGCAGCTGGAGCGGTGGCGCGTGCCCCGCATCGCGGCCAACCTGCTGGCCATCTTTCTGGGCATCGGGGTGGTGTATGCCGTGCTGCTCTTCTTGCGTGGCCGGCTGGGCATCCTCCTGGACGACCTGCCCGCGTTGCGCCAGCAGGCCGCATTGAACGCCCATCAACTCTACGACACCTTACGCGTGCGCTGGGGCCTGCCACTACCGGAGCAGGAACGCTTCACCTTGAGCGAGCTCATCGGGGAGACCCTTCTGCAGGGAGGTGACACGCTGAAGAACACCTTCCGCGGAACGGCCAACACCGTGTTCGCCATCGGCATTCTGCCCGTGTACATCTTCATGGTGCTTTATTACCGCGACAAGTTCCGGCGCTTCATCCTCATGCTCGTACCCGTGCAGGACCACCGCATGGCACAGCGCATCACCCGGCGCATCGGGGCGGTCACCGGGCGGTACATGACCGGCATCTTCACCGTGGTGCTCCTGCTGTGCGTGATCAACTCCGCCGGGCTCCTCATCATCGGCCTGGAGCATGCCGTGCTGCTGGGCATCATAGCGGCCATCTGCAACTTCATCCCCTACTTCGGCACCATCATCGGCTTCGCCTTTCCCTTCCTGTTCGCGCTGGTGGCCACGCCCACGCCGGACAAGGCCCTGTGGGTGGTGGTGCTCTTCATCATCGTCCAGTTCCTGGAGAACAACATCCTCACGCCCAACATCGTGGGCGGCATGGTACGCATCAACCCTTTCTTCGTGATCCTGGGTGTGCTGGCCGGCGGCATGGTCTGGGGCATCCCCGGCATGTTCGTGAGCATTCCGCTGCTGGCCATGGTGAAGGTGTCCTGCGATGTGATCCCCTCCCTGCGTCCGTGGGCCTTCCTGCTGGGCGATCGCGGCACCGAGGAGCACGCGCTCACCGCATCGAAGATCAAGCGCCTATTCGCCTTCTCGCGCCTGGCGAAGGGCGAAGTGGTGCTGCCGGATGAGCCGGACGATCCCGCAGTGCGTGAGGAGGAAAGCGACGGTGCGTGAGCGTTCAGCTCAGCGGAAGATGGCGGACTCCACCGCACCGCCACCCATGGCATAACCGCGGTACATGCCCGTGCAATTGAAGTCCAGCACCACGTGGCCGTTGGTGTCCACCGCGATCATACCTCCATCCCCTTCCAGTGGCGGCAGCACTTCGTGCACCACCTGGCGCACCGCCTCCACCAGTGGCAGGCCGCCGTGTGCCATCCGTGCATGCACCTCGTGGGCTGCCACGGCCCGGATGAAGGATTCGCCATGGCCCGTGCAGCTTACTGCGCAGGTCCTGTTGTTCGCGTAGGTGCCGGCGCCGATCAGCGGGCTGTCGCCGATGCGCTGGAACTGCTTGTTCGTCATGCCCCCCGTGCTGGTGGCCGCGGCCAGCCCGCCCTGTTGGTCCAGCGCCACGGCGCCCACGGTGCCGTACTTGCGGTCCTCATCGCTGTGGTCCAGCTGGTAGGTGTCCGTGCCACGCGTGCGCTGCCACTGCTCGTAGCGGAACTGGTCGAAGAAGTACTGGTCGTCCTCCAGCATCACCTTGTGCCGGTGGGCGAACTCGAAGGCACCCATGCCGCTGAGCAGCACGTGGGGGCTCTTCTCCATCACCAGCCGCGCCAGTGAAACGGGATTCTTCACGTTGTGCACGCAGGCCACGGCCCCGGCGCGCAGGCTGGTGCCTTCCATGATGCTCGCATCCATCTCGTGCTGGCCATCGGCATTGAAGACCGAGCCGCGGCCCGCGTTGAAGTGCGGACTGTCCTCCAGCACACGCACCGCGGTCTCCACCGCATCCAACGCGTGGCCACCGCGTTGCAGCACATCCTGTCCGCGCCGCACGGCCTCCTCCAGCGCCTCGCGGTAGCTCTTCTCGCGCGCGGGGGTCATTTCGGCGCGGGCAATGGTGCCGGCACCTCCGTGCACGGCAATGGCGAATGGCTTCATGGATGGAGCGGGTTCCGGGCGGCGAAAGTAGCGGCATACCGGCCGGCTGAAAGCGAACGGCCCGGTGAGGATCACCGGGCCGCTGTTGATCAGGTATGAAGGAAGCCTACTGCTTGATCAGTACGCCTTCGGCAAGAAAGGTGAGCGACACCTCGGGCTCCTTGATGGCATCGATCTCCTCCTTGGTGCGGCCGGCATCCTCGGCGTAGTGTTTCAGCAAGGCCACGGGGATCTCCTCACGGCTCACCTGGCCCTGCATCACGCAGGTCTTGCCCTCCTGCCCTTCCGTGGGCACGAAGAAGCCGTAGTCCACAAAGCGCACCTTCATGGTCTTGCCGTCGGGCAGCTTCACGTCCATCCAGCAGCCCTTCTTGATGCAGGTGGTCACGATCTCACCGGTCACCTTCACCACCATGCTGTCCTGCGCTCCCAGCTTCTTCACCATTTCGGCAGTGGAAACGGCACCGTCCGGTGTGATGGCCGCGCCATAGCTGGCGAAGCCCGGCACTTGTGCGGTGGCTTCGTTAGAGCTCGTCTGGCAGGCCAGAGCGAATACGCCACCGGCCAAAAGGGAAAGGAACTTGTTCATGGTCGTTGATCTTCGGGCCGAAGGTCGGTGATCTGCTCGCGGCCATACATGACTTTGAGCATTCGTTAACACTTGGGGCATTGAAGGTTGATAGCAAAGCCGGTTGGGGGTTGACGGAAAGGCAGGTTGAGGGCCTTCCTGCCTTGAGCAGGTTGAGGGTTGAAGGGAAGGTAGGTTGAGGGCCTTCCCGCCTTGGGCAGGTTGAGGGTTGCGCTTCGACCCCTCGGCTCTGCTCGGGGCCGGCTTGCTCAGCGTGACCTGGTTGGGGGTTGGCGACAGCCACATTTCCAGAATCCTTCATTTTCACATTCACTTGAGGGTTCAGGGATATGCGACAGCCACATTCCCTCATGGGCGCATTTCCACAACATCCCCCGTCCTGTTCAAAACCCGTTCAAGTACGGTACCGAACGCACGATCAGGGGGATAGCTTTGTTCTCCGGACATGCGCCGGAGCAAGAAGAAGAAGGTGATCGGGCGGACAGAATACATCGCCCTGCCACGGCTGGGCATCGAACGCGTGGAAGCCAAGATCGATACGGGCGCCTACCGCAGTGCGCTGCACTACCACCGGGTGAAGGTGCGCCGGGGTGAGAAGGGCCGCGAGCTGGTGGTGAGCTTCTACATGGGCCGCAAGCGCCCCACTATCGTGTTCCGCACCTTCAAACGGGTCACTGTGAAGAGCAGCACGGGCCATAAGACCCGCCGCTGGCTGGTGACCACCACCGTGCAGTTGAACGGCCACCAGGTGCGCACGCCCTTCACCCTGTTCGACCGCAGCGACATGAAGTACCAGGTGCTGCTGGGGCGCAAATTCCTGCAGGGCCGCTTCGTGGTGGATGTGGCGCACAAACACCTGCAAGACCAATGAGCGAAAAGCCGGACCAACCGCTCCCCGCTGCCCTGCCGCTGGACGAGGCCCACGCCTTCGCCCTGCTCGTGTGGGCACAGCAGGAGGCCGAGGCTGGTGGACCGGATGAGGTCCTGCCCTATTCGGCGGCCATCACCCGGCGCCATACCGAAGCGTTGGCCTTGGAACGCGCCGGGCTATTGCAGGGCCGGGGCACTTCCGTGCCTGAGGAAGGCGGCCAACAGGGATAAAGGCAAGGCCTCTATATTTGCGCCCCCTTGCCCAGGTGGTGAAATTGGTAGACACGCTACTTTGAGGGGGTAGTGGCCGAAAGGCTGTGCTGGTTCGAGTCCAGTCCTGGGCACTTGGTGATGGCCCTGCCGCGAAGCGGCGGGGCTTTTTCACGTCCAGCCGAGCCGAGCTTGCTCGAGCGAGAATGGATGTGAAAAAGCCCCAATGACGCGAAGCGGCATCGGGCCATCCACTCCACGGCCAAACCTGGTCCGACGAGCGGAGCGAGTCAAACCAGTCCTGGGCGCGAGCGGAGCGAGCAGTTCCAATCCTGGGACACCTCGCGAAGCTCGAGCGAGGATGGATGTGAAAAAGCTCCTGGGCCGCGAAGCGGACCCGGGCCATCCACTCCACGGCCAAACCTGGTCCGCCAGGTCGAGCCCTTCCGCCCCACCCGATTATATTGGGCTCCAGCAACTTGACACGGATTCCGTCAGCATGGCCTCGCCCGCGATTGATAAGTGCTATACGAGCGAATTGCCCATACCCGACTCTATTGAAGTCGGCAAGAGGAATTCTGTAGCTGAGAAATTCAACACCTTCTGCCCTAACTCGGCAGGCAGGTTCTCGGGCTATAAGGAGAAGGTGATAGACTTGCTGAAGTGAGTGACGACGGTGAGCGTGGGGGGGCCGGCCATCGAGCTGGGATGGAGGTGGTGAGGGGGATGGAGAATGCGGTGAGGTAATGGAAGCGAGCAGCTAGTTTTGAAGAGTGGAGAAGACAGCAACATTCGAAGTGGTGGTACGCGGCACCAAGGGTGGTAAACCCTTGATGCCCGAGGACTATGACATCAAGGCGTTGCGTGGGTTGCTGGAAGAAGTGGAGGTGCTGCTTTTCCCGAACGATCGGCGCGAAAGGCCGGTGATCAGCTACGAAGTGAAGGAGGGTTCGGTGCGCAACCTGTTCCGCACGGGTATACAGGCAGTGGCACAAACCGGTGCGGTGATCGGCCTTGTTGCCACCTCCGGTTCGGTGGACATGCTGGAGCCGAGGACCGCGCGCGCAATCGAGGCCATGCAGCGTTGGGCGCAGGAAGGCGATATCGCGTTCACGCTGCGCACCTCGCTCCCCAATACCAGCGAACTGCGCATTGATCGCACCACCCATTTCGTGCGCACCGAAGCAACAGCCGCTGAAACCGAGGTGTATCTCTATGGCAAGGTGGTGGACGCTGGCGGCAAGGAGAAGCCGAACATCCATCTGCAAGTAGACGGGCAGGGCATGTACGTGATCGATGCTGCCGAGCAATTCCTAGCGGGTCTGGATAAGAACATCTTGTACCACCGTATGGGCATACGTGCCATCGGCAAGCAGAACCTGCAAACAGGCGAGATCGAAAGAGGCTCGCTGAAGTTGATCGAACTGATCGACTACGATGACCAATATGAAGAGGCCTACCTGAAGCGGCTGCAGACCAAGGCTAGTTCCTGGCTGAAGGATATCGACCCGGACCAATACCTCAACGATGTCAGGGGCGAATACGGTGCTTGACGGTGTGCTGCTCGACACGAGCTTCGTGATCCGTCTGCTCAAGACGAACGATGCGCTGCACCCCAACGCCAATGCCTGGTTCCGTCAACTGCTGGAGCGCCGCGTGCCCATGTACTTGAGCACTATCAGCATAGCCGAGTACTGTGTGAAAGGCACCTTTGATGAGTTGCCCTTGCGCAATGTGCGCGTGCTTCCGTTCAACATCGACCACGCACGCCGTGCTGGACCTTTCACTGGTTCCCTGCTGGACCAACGCAGGCAGCCGGGCGGCGACGATGACAGGACGGTGGTGATCAACGATGTGAAGCTGCTGGCCCAGGCCGAGGTGAATCCAGGCATCAGCCACTTCCTCACGAAGGATCTGCGTTTCACTTCGCGCATGCAAGCGCTCCGTGCAGGCGGTCACGTATTGCGTACCGCAGTTCTCGACCTGAACATTCCCATGGCCGATGCGCTTGGGATGCTTGACTTTCCGGAGTAATACCCCAGCCTTGATATGCCTGCTGGACAGTATCTGAAGAAGCCCAGCGAACCCAACATCGCCAAGAAGTTCAACACCTACCGCTTCGCGGACTATAAGGAGAAGGTGATAGACTTGCTGAAGAGGGTTACAACGGTGAGCGTGGGGACGATGGAGTCTATGAATGAGATGGCGAAGAATCAGAGATAAGCAACTAAGAACATGGCACGCACAAAAAGCATTGCTGTTTGGATTCGTAACAACCGTAAAGCGAATGGTTGGACCCAAGTTGAGCTGGCCAAAAGGCTTAAATACTCAAACTCCTCATCCGTAAACCTATGGGAGAGCGGTACGAAGCAGCCGACAGGGTCGGCCATGAAAGACCTTGAGAAACTATTTGGACCTTTCGACAAGCGCACGAGGTCAACAAATGAGCTTGCGAGCAATGAGATTTCAGAATTTTCAATCTGGCTCCACTCCACTCGAACGGAAAGGAATCTCACGATAAGGCAGCTATCTGAAATGTCTGGGGTCAACAGCGCGACGATCTCATTAATTGAAAATGGTAAAATCACATCCCCTCAAGACTGGGTGATTGAAGCATTGGAACGCACTCTTGATTCTAAGCAGAACAACATTCCAAATGGACAGGAAGAAGCACTTGGTGCGGGCTTGGGTAAATTCCAGCAATTCGACCCACACGACCAGAAATCATGGCCCAAGGTTGATGGTGTATATGTACTTTACGATGTATCAGATCGACCGACATACATCGGTCGTGGCAAACCCATCTATGGACGTATCAAGGACCACAGTACGAGACAATGGTTCATCGAGCCATTTGTATCTAAAGCCGCCTACATTCCAGTTTCCAACGAAGATTTACGCACTAGCTTGGAGACGATCTTGATCAAGTTCATGCAGGCGAATGCAATGGTCAATTCGATGAATGTTGAACGCGAAAGTGACATTGGCTGACCTAAGCAAGTGACCTCACCAGTTGTAATTCCAACGCAGGATCCTCCGAAAGAGACCCAGAGGAACAAAGCTCGCTGGTGCTGGGGATAAGGTAAACCCATCATTGGTCCTTCGCAGTTGGTGATGCACCTTCGCCCCCATGTCCACAAGCCCGCTGAAGGACCTGCTCGTCCTCGAGACCGCCTCCGTCCTCGCCGGCCCCGCCGTGGGCATGTTCTTCGCCGAGCTGGGCGCGCGCGTGGTGAAGGTGGAGAACAAGCGCGCGGGGGGTGATGTGACGCGGCGTTGGAAACTGCCCTCGGAAGATCCGGCGTCGCCGTTGAGCGCCTACTTCAGCAGCGTGAACTGGGGCAAGGAGCACCTGCTCCTGGACCTGACCAACGCAACGGACCGGGAACAATTCGATGAGCTGCTCCGCACGGCGGACGTGCTGATCACGAACCACCTGGCGGAGGATGCCGTGAAGCTGGGCCTCGCCCGCGAGCGCCTGCGCGCACTGAACCCCAAGTTGGTGACAGGTCACATCCGCGGCTTCGCCGATGACGATGCGCGCACGGCCTACGACGTGGTGCTACAGGCCGAGACGGGCTACATCAGCATGACGGGCACCGATGCCGACCACCCGGCCAAATTGCCTGTGGCCATGATCGACGTACTGGCGGCGCACCAACTGAAGGAAGGACTGCTAGTGGCGCTGCTGCAGCGCGAACGCACGGGGCGCGGCGCACACGTGGAAGTGGCCTTGGACCAGGCCGCACTGGCCGGTTTGGTGAACCAGGCCAGCAACTACCTGATGGCCGGCCACGTGGCCGCGCCACTCGGCACCCTGCACCCCAACATCGCGCCCTACGGTGAGCTCTTCACCTGTGCAGATGGCGGGCAGCTGATCCTGGCCGTGGGCGGCGATGCGCAGTTCAAGGACTTGTGCACTATTCTGGGACGAGAGGCACTGACCGGCGATGCGCGCTTCGCGGACAACCGCTCCCGCGTGATGCACCGCACGGAAATGGCGGCCTTGCTCGCGCCCGCGATCGCGCAACACCCGCGCAAGCCCCTGCTGGACCGCTTGATCGCGGCGGGTGTGCCCGCGGGAGCCGTGCGCACGCTGGATGAGGTCCTCTCCATACCCACCGCCCAGGCATTGGTCCGCGAGCAGATGATCGAGGGTGTGCCCACGCGACGCATCAGCGGCAACGTGTTCCGGATCGAAGAGGTGTAGGCTCAAGCCTCGGCCTTGCGCGCCTGCTTCAAGCCCTTCTCCAAAACGGCGGCTACAGCTTCCGCCTCCTTCCGTGTAAGGCCTTTGCCGAAGGCCACTTTGCGGCCGGTGTCCTCGAAGCCGAGGCGCTCGCCACCCCGCACCCAGAAGCTGTCCTGCAACTGCCATCGCAACGAGCTTTCGTCAATGGCGAGCAGTCCGAAGCGCTGGATGTTGGCCACGAAATGATCGCGCGCGCGGCCGTAGCCCAGGATGTTGTCCTTGAGGGTGATCATGGCGCCCCGCGCATCGCGCCGGATGCGGATGAGCTCGATGCCGCGCAGCCGCCACAGCAGCACGCGCCCGATGCGCAGTTCAAAGTAGGCCCAGAAGGCCACCATCACCAACAGGCCCTGGCGTAGGCTGGCATCCGTGGTGCGCGCAAGTTCCACGATGAACCATATGCCGCAGGCGGTCCACGCGAGCGTCCATGCCACGAGCAGGGCTTCCTGGTGGCGTGGCAGGCGCGGGGTGATGACCACGCTCACACCTTCCGCATTCGCGTTCACGCTCACACGGTCGCTGATGAACTGCAGGCTCATGCGTGGGCGGTCTGGCGCACGGCGTCGTAGAGCGCCTCATAGCGCGGCAGCACGGCGTGCACATCGAAGAGGTGCGCGCGCGCGAAGGCGCCCTCGCGGAAGCGTTCGTGCGTGGCGGGATCGCCAAGGATATGGAGCGCATTCGCCGCCATGGTGGCCACATCGCCCACGGGGCTCAGCAGTCCGCTCACCCCATGCTCAACCACCTCGGGTGTGCCTCCCGTGTTGGTGCTCACCACGGGCACGCGGCAGGCCATGGCTTCCAACGCTGCCAGGCCGAAACTCTCCGCCTCGGAGGTGAGCACGAAGAGGTCGCCACTGGCGAGCAGGTCCTCCGGCCGGGTGATCTTGCCCAGAAAGAGCACATCCTCATGCGCACTGCACTGGCGGGCCAGGTTCTCCACACGCTGGCGGTCCGGTCCATCACCCATGAAGAGCAGCCGTACGGGCAGGTGCTCACGCAGGCGTTGGAACACGCGGAGCACATCCTCCACCCGCTTCACCGGACGGAAGTTGCTGATGTGCACCAGCAGCTTCTCCCCCTTCGGTGCGTAGCGCTGGCGCAGGGCCTGGTCCGCCGTGTGGCGGTAGGTGTCCACACACACGAAGTTGGGGATCACCTGGATGTCCCGCTTCACAGGGAAGTGCGTGTAGGTGTCGCGCTTCAGGCTTTCGGACACGGCGGTGACGGCGCTGCTGCGCTCGATGCTGAAGGTGATCACCGGCTCGAAGCTGGGGTCGCGCCCCACCAGGGTGATGTCCGTGCCGTGCAGGGTGGTGATGAAGGGGATGAAGATGCCCCGCGCCGCCAGGATGCGTTGTGCCATCCACGCGGCGCTGGCGTGCGGAATGGCGTAGTGCACATGCAGCAGATCAAGCCCCTCGTGCTGGGCCACGTCCACCAATTTGCTCGTGAGCACCAGTTCATAGGGGGGGTAGTCGAAGAGCGGGTAATCGCTCACGCGCACCTCGTGGTAGTGCACGCGGCCCTCGACATCCTCCAGCCGCACGGGGCGGTCGTAGCTGATGAAGTGGACCACATGCCCCTTGCGGGCCAGGGCCATGCCCAGCTCGGTGGCCACCACGCCACTGCCGCCGAAGGTGGGGTAACAGACAATGCCGATGCGCATGAGGGGCTTGCTGGTTCGAACCGTTCAGGAGGTGCGAAGTTCGGGAAAGGAGGAACGAACGACGGCAGGACGCGGTTGAACACGGAAGGTGTCCATGCTCCGATCCGCCGGTGGCAACGTCCCTGTGGCTAAGGTGCGGTGACCACCAGCCGGGATGTACGCACACCCGCCTCGGTGGTGCTGCGCACGTGGTAGAGCCCCGGGGCCAGGCCATCCAGCGCGATCGTGGTGACGCCGGAGACACCCGTGCGCAGCTCGCGCACCCGTCGGCCGCTGCCGTCCAGCAGTTCGATCTGCGCGGCACCGGAAGCGTCCAGGATGGTCACCTGGGTGGTGGCTGGGTTCGGGTACAGGAAGGGTGCCGGAGCGCCACTGTGCTCGGCCACGCCCAGGAAGGGATAGGCCCCCTCGCGGAACCGTGCCTGAGTGGCGATGCCCGCTGTGGTGGTGATGAGCAGCACGGGCTGGTCCATGCCGGGCGCGATCCACTTGTACTCCACCGTTTCCGGTTCAGGAAGGGTGAATCCGGTGCCCGTGGCGTTGATAAAGATGCTGTCCGTGCGCATCAGCCGCGACTTCACGCGCAGCACAGGGTACATGCCGCCCGGCAATTGCAGCATGCCCCAGCCGTCCACCTCGTTGTAGCGGGTCTGCTCCTGCCGGATGAAGGCCAGTGTGGGCACTTCGAGTTCGAAGGCACTGAAGGAAGTGTCCATATCACCGTACTCCAGCGGGAAAATGTGGACCACATCGATGGGGATCCTGCGGATGCTGGCCGGCAGCCCGGTGATGGTGGCACCAAAGCCCACGTCGCGGTACGCGCCAGCATCCTTCTTGAAGTAGTTGTAGATGTTGGTGAGGCTGACGGCGGCGAGGTTGAGGTTGGGGCCCTTGATGGCGAAGGAGGCTGCGTAAGCCGGATAGAGGATCGCGTTGTTGAAATAGAACTGGTACAGGAAGGGCGTGGAGGTGACGGCCACCGCCGTATCCGCCACCTGGGTGAGGGCCGTAAGCGTGCTGTAGTCCCATACATGGTCCGCTCCCGTATCCCCTGCATCAAAGCCCGTCACCGTGGCGGTGGCCCGCCGGATGGTATCGCCCTGGCTGGGCATGTCGTTGGGGCCGATGACCACCTGGGCCTGGGCCGCGGTGGATAGAAGAAGCAGACCGATCGGGGTAGGAAGGCGCATGGCAGGTTGGAACGGTGCGCCAAGCTACGGGATGCCTACGTGCGATCCGGGCACGGTTGCTGCCGTCATGGTGTTCCTACCTTTGTCCCGTATGCGTTCGCTCCTCCTTTTCATCTGCCTGGCAGCCACCGCTTCCAGTTGGGCGCAGACCACGCCCCCCGCTGTGGCACAGGACCGTAGGCTCATCCAGTTCAGCGGTGTGGTGGTCACGGGCGACAGCCTGCAGCCGGTGCCCTTCACCAACATCATCATCAAGCACAGCTACCGGGGCACCATGAGCGATGTGTACGGCTACTTCAGTTTCGTGGCGCAGACGGGCGACACGGTGCTGTTCTCGGCCGTAGGCTTTGAACGCTCCTATTATGCACTGCCGGACAGCCTCACGGAGAGCAAGTACAGCATGATCCACGTGATGTATTCGGACACGGTGATGCTGAAGAACTTCGACGTGACACCCTGGCCCAGCAAGGAGCAGTTCGCCCGCGCCTTCATGGACCTGCACCTGGCCGATGACGACTACCAGATCGCCCGGAAGAACCTGAGCCCGGCGGAGATGATGCAGCGCATGGAGAACGTGCCCAGCGACGGCTACGCCAGCTTCCGCAATCAGCTGGAGGTGGACAATACACGCCTCTACTGGTCCGGTGGCTATCCGAGCATCAACCTCTTCAACCCCATCGCCTGGGCGCAATTCCTGCAGGCCTGGCAGAACGGGGCGTACAAGAAGAAGTAGCGTCGACCCCATTGGGTTGACCAATGGTTGGGGGTTGGGGGCGTGCCTGCCGCAGGCCGGATGAGGGTTGACCCTTCATTCATTCGTGGGTCTTTTCGAACGCAAGCCACCAAGGCGTGTACCGTCCGGGCAAAACACCCTGACATGCGCACCTGCCTTCGCTCCCTTACCCCGCTCCTTCTCGTATTCATCAGCCACGCCGCCTTCCCACAGGCCATGGGCAACCTGATGTACGAAAAGGACATGCGGATCCATTTCCAACAGGCCGAACAACCGGTGAAGGCCACCATCATGGGCAATACGCTGGTGCTGGAGGTGAACGCCATGATGAACAAGAAGGCGGACAGCTACCTGGCCATCTTCCACGTGACCCAGCTGGGCCAGACCGCCGAGGAGGCGGACAGCCTGATGAGCGAACGCGTCAATGGATTCATCAAACGCCTCAAGCCGCACGGTGTGAAGGAGGCTGATGTCTTCACCGACATGCTCACGTTCGTACCCGTGTATGAGATCGAGACCACGCGCAAACTCTTCAGCAAGACCTACCAGGAGGTGCCCGCCGGCTTCGAGATCCAGAAGAACATCCACGTCCGCTTCCGGGATGCGCGCATCCTGGACAGGCTGGTGACCGCCGCCGCCAAGGAGGAGATCTACGACCTGGTGAAGGTGGACTTCTTCGTGCACGACCAGAGCGCCAGCTATGACACGCTGCGCATCTTCGCCACACGACTGCTGCAGCAGAAGCTGGCCAACTTTGAAAAACTGGGATTGAAGGTGACCGAGGGCCACCGCGTGGCGGCCGAGAAGAACGGCGCCTACTTCCCGCTGGACCGCTACACCACCTACAAGTCGCGCACCCAGACCAGCTTGAACAGCCGCCGCAAGGGGCAGCTGGTGAACGATGTGCGCCAGCCGCAGAGCTTCTTCTACAACAAGGTGCCCTATGGCCAGTTCGACATCGTGCTGCATGCGGAGATCACCGAGCCGCCCGTTCAATACACCTACAACCTCACCCTGCACTGCCAGCTGCCCGAGGCCGTCACGAAGAAGGAGGTGAAGGAGATCATCAAGTACGTGTGGCTGTCGGACAAGGGCGAGGCGCGGACCATCGCGCTGCCATAGGACTGCCAAAGGTCAGTCCGGGCACAGGGCCGCTCCTTTACCTTGGCGGTCCTCATGCGGAAGTACATCCCCATCCTGTTGCTGCTGGCGGCCTGTGGCGAGAAGCGGCAGACCACCACCCCCACCGTGGGTCCCATCACCTCGGCGGTGTATGCCAGCGGTGTGGTGAAGGCGCGCGACCAGTACCAGGCCTATGCGGCGGTGAACGGGCTGGTGGCGCAGGTGCACGTGCAGGCAGGCGATACCGTGAGCAAGGGTGATGCGCTCTTCAGCATTGACGACCGGGCCAGCAGCCTGGGCAGCCAGCGCGCCGAACTGAGCGTGGAGTTGCTGCGCCAGAACGCCGGCCCCGGCTCTCCTGTGCTGGAGCAACTGCGGCTGGCCGTGGAGCAGGCGCGCACCCGCCTCACCAACGACAGCCTCATGGCCATCCGCCAGCGCAACCTGTGGGCGCAGCAGGTGGGCAGCCGCGCCGAACTGGACAACCGCGAACTCGCCTATGCCACCTCGCGCAACACCTACCAAAGCGCCATGCGGGCCTATACCGAGACCCGCGCACGGCTGCGCAACGAATTGCGCGTGGCCGAGAACGAGCTGGCCCAGCGCCGCGCCGCCGAGGGCGACCACACCGTGCGCAGCCAGCTGGACGGCCGCGTGTACGATGTGCTCATCGAGCGCGGCGAACTGGCCACCACCCAGCGCGCGCTGGCCGTGCTGGGCCGTGCGGACGCCTTCCTGCTGGAACTGCAGGTGGATGAGTACGACATCGTGCGCGTGCAGCCCGGCCAGGACGTGCTCATCACCATGGACAGCTACAAAGGCCAGGTGCTGGAAGGCACCGTTTCCCGCGTGGACCCACTGATGAACGAGCGCTCGCGCACCTTCACCGTGGAAGCCGTGTTCAAACACGCGCCGCCCGTGCTCTATCCCAACCTCACGGCCGAGGCCAACATCGTGCTGGCGCGGAAGGAAACAGCGCTCACCATTCCCGCCGCGTACCTGGTGGACGACCGCTATGTGCTGGTGGGCAAGGGCGAGCGGCGCGAGGTGCGGCTGGGCCTGCGCGACCTGGAGCGCGTGGAAGTGCTCGGTGGCATCGACAGCAGCACCGTGATCCTGCATCCCTGACCGCGCCATGTTCGACCGCCTGCTGCTGAGCATCTCCGCCACCCTGCTGCGCGCGCGCCTGCGCCAGAGCGTGGTGGCCGCCGTGGGCGTGGCCATCAGCATCGGCATGTACATCGGTCTCAGCGGCTTCATGAACGGGCTCAATAGCCTGCTCGACGGGCTCATCCTCAACCGCACCGCGCACATTCGCATCTACAACGAGATCCGCCCGGCGGACAAGCAGCCGTTGGACCTGCTCCTGGAGAAGGCCTCGGGTGGCCGCCTCACGCACCCCTTCATCAACCGCATCAAGCCCAAGGGCGAACAGCTGGCGGTGCGCAATGCGCTGGGCATCATTGCCGCCCTGCGCAAGGACCCGCGCGTGGACGGCATCGCGCCGAAGGTCACCGCGCAGGTCTTCTTCAATGCGGGCACCATCGAGGTGAACGGCACCATCCAGGGCATCGACCCGCTGGAAGAGGACCGCCTGCTGCACTTCAGTGACTACCTCCTGGGCTGCACGGTGGCCGACCTGGCCGGCAGCGCCAACGGCGTGGTGCTGGGCAAGGGCCTGGCCGACAAGATGCGCGCGAACCTCGGCGACGCCGTGCAGCTCTCCACAATCGCCGGTGACCGCTTCACCCTGAAGGTGATCGGCTTCTACCAGAGCGGCATGGCCGACTTCGACAACGTGACCTGTTTCACCACGCTGGCCACCGCGCAGAACCTGCTGGCGCAGCCCCGCAGCTGGATCACCGACATCCAGGTGCGCTTGAAGGACCTGGCCCTGGCCCCCGCCGTGGCGAAGGAGTACATGCGCCGCTTTGATGTGGACGCGCTGGACATCCAGGCCGCCAACGCACAGTTCGAGACCGGCAGCAGCGTGCGCAGCCTGATCAGCTATGTGGTGAGCGTAGTGCTGCTGCTGGTGGCCGGCTTCGGCATCTACAACATCCTGAACATGATGATCTATGAGAAGCTCGACAGCATCGCCATCCTGAAGGCCACCGGCTTCAGCGGGCGCGATGTGCGGGTGATCTTCATCAACCTCAGCCTCATCATCGGTGCGTGCGGGGCGGTGGCCGGCCTGCTGCTGGGCGCGTTCATGGCCTTCGGCATCGGCCGCATCCCCTTCAAATTCGATGCGCTGCCCACGGTGAAGACCTATCCCGTGGACCACGACCCGAAGTACTACCTGATCGGCGTGGCCTTCGCGCTCGTCACCACCTTCATCGCCGGGCTCTTCCCTGCGCGCAAGGCCAGCCGCGTGGACCCGGTGGAGATCATCCGCGGCAAATGAGCAACGGCGATCCCGTCATCGAGGCGCGCGGCATTGTCAAATGGTTCCGCGACCCCGTGGACACCCAAGTGCTGAAGGGTGTGGACCTGAAGGTGATGCGCGGCGAGTTCGCCAGTGTGATGGGCAAGAGCGGCTGCGGCAAGAGCACCCTGCTCTACATCCTCAGCACCATGGACACGGACTATTCGGGCGAACTCCTTCTGGACGGCGAGCGCATCACCGGCGCGCCGCACGAGCACCTGAGCCGCCTGCGCAACGAGAAGATCGGCTTCGTGTTCCAGTTCCACTACCTCATCCCCGAGTTCACCGTGCTGCGCAACGTGATGCTACCGGGGCTGAAGCGCGGCCTCCTCACCGAACGTGAGGTCGAGGAGCGTGCCATGACCCACCTCCGCACCATGGGCGTGGACCACCAGGCACAAAAGCGGGCCAACCAGGTGAGCGGGGGCGAGAAGCAGCGCGTGGCCATCGCCCGCGCGTTGATCAACGAGCCGCTGATCCTCATGTGCGACGAGCCCACCGGCAACCTCGACAGCCGCAACAGCGACATTGTCCTGGGCATCTTCAAGGGACTGTCCGCAAAAGGCCAGAGCCTGCTGGTGGTGACGCACGACGAGGACTTCGCGCTCAACACCGACCGCACCATTGTGATGGACGATGGCCGCGTGGTGGACCACGGAAAAGAAATGTCCGTCTAAAGCGCCACCCCTCAGGGCGACGTTGCCGTAAGGGTCCACTGCGACACTGTGCGCCGTGCCACCGCCTGCGATACCGCCTCCTGCACCTTGGTGCGGATGTTCATCTCCTGCAGCTTCTTGTTGTCCGCGCTGGGATACACCCGGTTGCTGAGGAAGACATACACAGTTCGCGTTTCGGGATCGGCCCAGGCCATGGTACCGGTGAAGCCCGTGTGGCCGTAGCTGGCGTAGCTCACACACTCGCAGGTGGGGCCCTTCTCGCCCGCCCGTGCCGGCTTGTCGAACCCGAGCGCCCGGCGGTTGCCGCGTCCGTCCGGTTTGCAGAACTGGCACTTCGTGAACTCCTTCACCACTTCCTCCGTCAGGAAACGGCGGCCGCCATAGGTGCCGCCGTTCACCAACAGCTGCATCAGCACGGCCACGTCCAGCGCATTACTGAAGAGGCCTGCATGGCCTGCCACACCACCCAGCATGGCGGCACCCGGGTCGTGCACATCGCCCCACACCTGCGCGTTGCGGAAGATCACGTCGTACTCGGTGGGCATGATGCGCTCCTTCGGGAAGCGCTTCAGCGGTTGATAGCCCATGGTGGCCAGGCCCAGCGGTGCGTAGAACTCCTCATCTACAAAACGGTCCAGCGGGCGGCCACTGAGGCGTTCCACCACACGCATGAGCAGGTAGTAGCCCATGTCGCTGTACACGTACTCGCCTTGCTTGCTCAGCGGCGTGTCCAGCACCCACTTGTACAGGCTGTCGGTGTAGGTGTTCAGCAGGAAGACATTGTCCGCCACGCGCAGGCCATGCGTGGAGTCCGGCTTGGTGGTGACCACACCGGGCCGGAACTGTCCATCCTTGCGGATGCGCGTCCAGAACGGCATGAAGGGTTTGAGGCCGGCCTGGTGCGTGAGGATGTCGCGCAGGCCCATGCGCGCATGTGCGGGGTGCGCGCGTTCCAGCTCGGGCAGGTAGGTGCCCAGATCTTTGTTCAGGTCCAGCTTGCCCTGGTCCACCAATTTCATCAACGCCAATGTGCTGGCAGCCACCTTGGTGATGCTGGCCAGGTCGTACAGATCGGTGGGGGTGACCGTGCGGTCCTTCGCGTAGTTGGTGTGGCCGTAAGCCTTGTTCCACACCACCTGCCCGTCCACGGCCACAAGCACTTGGCAACCGGGATAAGCCTTCGCGGTCAGACCCTCCTTCACCACCGCATCAATGGCCAGCATGTCCGCGGGATCAATACCGGCAGAGGCGGGCGTGCCGAAACGGAAGCGGTCCACAGCGGCCATCTCCAGTCCATCCCCGATCTGGAAATAGGAAGAAGGCGTGACCGGCATGCGGCCGGGCGTGCCGATGGCACCGAACAGCGCCTGTGCGGCCAGGTCCATGGTCTCGGCGTTCTCCTCGTAGGCGAGCAAAAGCGCGCGCAGGTCCTGTGCGCCGTATGCACGGGTAAGGCGGTACGGGTTGCCGAAGTACACCACGGCGGTGCGCTGCTTCGCGTTCAACTGCTTGAGCGCATCGAACACGGCATCGGGCACATTGAAATCCTTCTCCGGCCGTGTGCCCGGTTTGTGCACCGATGCGATCACCAGGTCGAAGCCCTTCAACTTGTCCAGCAGCAGGGCCAGGCTGTCCTTGCGTGGCGTCTTCGACAAGGTGAATGTGGTGACAGGCGCATAGCGCGCGAGCCCTTGGTGGAAGGCGTTGCCGGCCTCATCTCCGATGGCCACGGCCGCAATGCGCAGGCTGTCCACCCGGAGGATGGGCAGGAAGCCGTCGCGGTTGCGCAGCAGGGTGAGCGAGCGGGCATACAACGCACGTTTCAAGGCCTGCGCTTCGGCCGTGTTCAGGTCGCTGTCCAGGTCCTTCAACGCCACGTTGCGGCGCTCGGCCAGCCCGGCCCACTCCTTCGCGCGCAGCACCTTCAGGCATCTGTGGTCGATCATCTCGCGGGCCACCACGCCGCTATCCACCGCCTGGCGGATGCGCTCGATGGCCTTCACGGGATCCTGCGGAAAGAGCATCACATCATTACCGGCGAGCAGCGCGCGCAGCTCGATCTCGCCGGGCTTGTCCGCCTTGCTCACGCCCTTCATGTTCAGCGCATCGGTGAAGATGAGGCCGGTGAAGCCGAGCTCGCGGCTGAGCAGGTCGCTTACCACAGGCTTGCTCAGGGTGCTGGGCATGCGCGGGGTGCTGTCGATGGCGGGCACCTCCAGGTGGGCCACCATCACCGCCTGAAGGCCCTCCTCCACCAGGCGATGGAAGGGATAGAGCTCCAGGCTGTCCAGGCGCGTGCGGCTGTGGGCGATCACGGGCAGGGCCAGGTGCGAGTCGGTGTCCGTATCGCCGTGGCCGGGAAAGTGCTTGGCCGTGGCGATGACACCGCCCTGCTGCAGGCCTTTCATGTAGGCGATGCTCTTGCGCGCCACCAGCTCACGGTCCTCACCGAAGCTGCGGTCGTTGATCACGGGGTTCGCGGGGTTGTTGTTCACATCGGCCACCGGGCTGAAGCTGACGTGTACACCCATGCGCCGCATCTGCCGGGCGATCTCGCGCCCCATGGCCACGATGTCCTCGTCATTGCGCAGCGCGCCCAGCGTCATCTGCCGGGGGAACTTCACGGTGCTGTCCAGCCGCATGGCCAGGCCCCACTCCAGGTCCATGCCCAGCAGCAGCGGGGTCTTGGCCACGTTCTGGTAACGGTTCGTCAGTTCGGCCTGGCGGCGGGGCCCGCCCTGGAAGAAGATGAGGCCGCCGATGTTGCGCTCGGCGATCAACTTCGCTGTTTCCTGCTCATGCTTCGCGCCCTTGTTGCTGTAGGCGGCCACCATCATCAGCTGCGCGATGCGCTCATCCAGCGTAAGCGAGGCGAACACGGAATCGGCCCAGGGGCTGGGGCGGTCCATGAAGGCCGGGCGCAACGGGCCCTGGCGGCCGCGCTCCGGTCCGTTGCCGAAGGCCAGGAACACCGCGGCCAGCGCGGGAAGGATGAGGTGTCTACGCTTCATATGCAGCCTTCAAAACTACCGGGTGGCCAGAGGGGCATCCCGCAAGGGCCGCGCCAGTTTTGAACACTGCGGCGGGAAAGACTCCGCCGATGAGCAATGGTGAAGCCCTTGAAGTTGGAACGTGCGGCTGGTCGTGATGGTATTGCCGTGCGGCCTGACCGCCGCCCGTGCTTCCAACGCAACTGACCTCCGTCATCCCCCACCCCACCATGGATCCACAGTTTCGTGCCACAAGACCGAACTTCCATGAGCACCATCCTCGTTCCCACCGACCTCGGCACCGTAAGCCAGTATGCCCTGGACATGGCCGCAATGGTGGCCCGGCGCAGGGGCTCCTCCATCCGCATGCTGCATGCGGTGGACACCTTGGGCGGCTGGACCGAAAGCGACTTCAGCACCCCGCGCATGGCCAGCATGCCTCCCACCACACAGGAAAAGTTCTTCCCCGAGGTGCGCAAGGCCATCGGCAAGGCCCGCGCGAAACTGGATGCGCTTTCCGCGGGGCTGGGGAAGAAGAAGATCGAGGCCACCTACGACATCGGCTTCAACCTCGCGTGGCGCAGCATTGTGGACTTCGCAGGCAGGCTGCCCGCCGAGCTCATCGTGATGGGCTCCACCGGTGCGGGCGGCAAGCTCTTCGGCAGCAACGCGCAGCATGTGGTGCGCATGGCGGACTGTCCGGTGCTCACCCTCCGCAAGGCCCCGCCGGACAAGATCGCGAACGCGCTGATCCTGGTGGACACCGCCGAAAAGAACCCCGGCGCCGGGCTCGCACCACTGCTGGACATTCTCTCCAGCTTCAAGTGCAAGCTTCACCTGCTGCATGTGAATACTCCGGCCGGTTTCGACAGCACGTACAGCCACACGGACAAGCTGGAAGCCTTCGCACGCCGGCTCACCCCGGCATTCCACCTGCATGTGATCGACCACTTCACACCGGTGGAGGGTGCCATGGCCTTTGCGGAACGCGACCACATGGACCTGATCGCCCTGCGCACCCACGGCCGCACCGGCATACGCGCCGCCTTGAGCGCCAGCGTGGCCGAGGACCTCATGTCCCATGGCACACGACCGGTGCTTGTGCAACGTTCCGCATGAAAATGACCGTTCGTCCCAATTCCACCGATCGGGTGACGGATGTCAGGGACGGCGTGCATGAACTGTCCTTCTTTCGGTCCGAGAACCGCATCAACAGGGCCGCGCTCCACTTGAAAGGCATCAGTACCATCGATCACCTCGTCCTCGAGCTGCGCAAGCCTGGAGCGCGCAGCTACCTGGACATTCTGCGCATGGCCCGCATCCCGCTCACGCAGTGGCAGGCGCGTGCGCAGTGGAACGGCAAGCGGTACACCCGGACCTGCATCGCGCAAAACCGGGAGTTCGAACTGTTGCTCATTGCGTACGAGCCCGGGCAGCGCACCTCGATCCACGACTACGACAGCACCCATGCCTGGGTGCACCCCTTGATGGGCGAGTTGACCGAGGAGCGCTATGAGCTGGCTGCCGAAGGCCATCCGGTGCTCACCAGTTCGGTGGTGCTGCACCCCGACTCCTTCTCCTACCTGACCCGTTCGCACAGCATACACCGCTATGTGAACACCGGCGAAGGCCGCGCCCTGAGCCTGAACCTGTACAGTGCCCCGCTGCGCCAATGGAAGGTGTATGACGAACGCGGCGGCATGCGCCAGGAGCGCGTGATCTGATCCCCACCGCGCCAAGGGATAAATTCGGCGCCACAACGATCATGACCGGAACCTTCAGCGCAACGGACCTGGCGCGCATCAGCCACATCATGTTCCGCTCGGCGGCAGAGGGGCTGGTGGTGGTGGATGCAGAGGGACGCATGCGGCTGTGCAACCCGCGGCTCGCAGATCTCTTCGGTTATAAGGAAGAGGAATTGCTGGGCCAGCCCATCGAAATGCTGCTGCCCGAAGGCACGCGGCACCGGCACACGAACGACCGCGCTCAATACCACCAGCACCCGCAGCAGCGCCCCATGGGCGCGGGGTTGGACCTGCAGGGCCGCCGCAGGAACGGCATGACCTTCCCGCTGGAGGTGAGCCTGAACCACTTCGAGGTGGACGGCATCCGGTACGTGATGGCGCTGGTGACCGACATCAGCAAACGCCGCATGGCGGAGTTGGAACTGCAGCAGACCAACGTGGAACTGGAGCACCGGGTGGAGCGCCGCACGGCCGAGCTGCGCAAGGCGGAAATGACCGTACGGGAGGCGCTGGAAAAGGAGCGCGAACTGAACGCCTTGAAGTCCCGCTTCATCAGTCTGGTGTCCCACGAGTTCCGCACGCCGCTCAGCGCCATCCTCAGCTCGGTGGACCTGATCGCCCGCTACAGCGAAGGCTCGGAGAACGTGCTGCGCCATGTGAACAAGGTGCGCACCAAGGTGCGTGAGCTCACCACCATGCTCAACGAGTTCCTTTCACTGGAGCGGCTGGAGCAGGGCGACCTGGTGTGCGAACCCAGCCGCTTTGATGTGGTGCACCTGGGCATCGAGCTCATCGAGGAGCTGCGCGGCATCGCCAAGGCCGGGCAGGACCTGCACTTTGAGCACCTGGGCGAGGAGCGTGAGGTGATGCTGGACCGCCGCATGGTGGCCGGCATCATGACCAACCTGACGAGCAACGCCATCAAATACTCGCCCGAGGGACACGATGTGGACCTGCGCACCCACCACCTGGGCGACCGCCTGCGCATTCAGGTGATCGACCACGGCATGGGCATACCGGAAGCGGACCAGCAGCACTTGTTCGAGCGCTTTTATCGTGCCCACAATGCGCTCACCATCCAGGGCACCGGCCTGGGCCTGAACATCGTGAAACGGTATGTGGACCTGATGCAGGGATCCATCCACTTCACCAGCAAGGAAGGCCTGGGCACCACCTTCACGGTGGAACTGCCGCTGGGGGCCGGCACACCGGACACATCATCCTGAACCCATGACCATGAAGACCATTCTGCTGATCGAGGACGACGCCGATGTACGGGACAATACCGCCGAGATATTGGAGCTGGCGCGCTACCGCGTGCTGAAGGCCGAGAACGGCAAGCGCGGCGTGGACATCGCCCGCAAGGAGCTGCCGGACCTGATCCTGTGCGACATCATGATGCCCGAGCTGGACGGCTATGGCGTGCTGCACCTGCTGGGGCGCGACCCCGCCACTGCCGAGATCCCATTGGTCTTCCTCAGTGCGAAGGCCGAGCGGTCCGATGTGCGCAAGGGCATGGAACTGGGTGCGGACGACTACCTCACCAAACCCTTCGAGGAGAGCGAACTGCTCAACGCCATCGAGAGCCGCCTGCGCCGCCTGGACCTCTTCAAGCGCGGCTTTGACCACACCGTGGAGGGCATGCACAAGCTGATGGACAAGGCCCGTGAGACCGGTGCGCTGGACGTGCTCTCCAAGGACCGCAAGACCCGGTCCGTGGAGCGTAAGGAGATCCTCTTCCAGGAAGGCGACGACATGCGCCAGGTGTTCATGGTCCTGAAGGGTAAAGTGCGCACCTTCAAGATGAACGATGACGGCAAGGAACTGGTGACCGGACTGCATGGCGAAGGCGACCTGCTCGGCTACATGCCCGTGCTGGAGCACACGGGCGCCAATGAAACGGCCGAGGCCATGGAGCCCAGCGAGGTGGCCGTGATCCCCCGCGAGGACCTCATCAACCTGATGTACCGCGACCGCGACATCAGCATACGCTTCATCAAGCTGCTGGCGCGTGATGTGAAGGAGAAGGAGGCCCGGCTGCTGGAACTGGCCTATGCGCCCGTGCGCCAGCGCGTGGCCCGCGCACTGCTCCGCCTGCGCGACCGCTTCAGCACCACCAACGCCCCCAACGACCTGGGTGTGCGCATCAGCCGCGAGGAGCTGGCCACCATCGTGGGCACCGCCACCGAATCGCTCATCCGCGCCCTTACGGACCTGAAGGAGACCGGCGCCGTGGAAGTGCACGGGCGCGAGATCCGCATCGCGCAACCCCGCGAGCTCGAACGCATCGCGGGCGGATAGCCTGCTTCGCCTGCTCTTCGCCCCGCGCGGCTTACTTTTCGCCCACCGAACCGAACCACGCATGAAAAAGTACATCGGCTACCTGCTCTGGCTGCTCGCCTTCCTGGTCCCCTTCCGTTTCGCCCTGCTCGATACCGACAGCGTTGGCAACATCAAGGGGCTCTTCAGCTTTGTGGTGATGCTCGTGCTGATCTTCGTGGGCTACGCCCTGGTGGACGGAGCGAAGAAGGCCAACGCCGGTCATTGATCCCCGCGCCATGCGCCGCATCCTTCTGCTCACGGACTTCAGCGACCACGCCCTGAACGCGGCGGAGTTCGCGGTGCGCCTGTACGGCAC
The DNA here is from genome assembly GCA_016788635.1 of Flavobacteriales bacterium. Taxonomy (GTDB): domain Bacteria; phylum Bacteroidota; class Bacteroidia; order Flavobacteriales_F; family PHOS-HE28; genus PHOS-HE28. The sequence goes on from JAEUSU010000002.1 coordinate 33,434, forward strand.
GGAGGATACCGCCTTCACCCTGCTGCACGCCTTCCTCTCCCCCAACAGCGCCACGGCCCAAATGTGGGCCATAGACGAGATGCTGATGAAGGAGAATGTGGAAGGTCTGCGACTGGTGGAGGAGAAACTGCGGCAACGCGTGGACCTCGGTGCTTCGCGCATCGACCGCGTGTGCGAGCACGGCGACCTGCCCAACGTGGTGGACCGCCTCACCGCCGAGCGCGGTTTTGACGTGGTGGTGACCGGCGCACAGGGCACCACCGGACTGGAGCGCGTGTTCTTCGGCTCCAACGCGGCCGATGTGCTCGCGCGGAGCCATGTGCCCGTGCTCGTGGTGCCCGGCCAGGCGCGCTACGAAGACCCGCGCCGCATCATCCTCGCCGATGACGGCCGCGGCGCCAGCGCGGCGAGCATCCGCCCCCTGCTGGACATCGCCCGCTGGCACAAGGCCGAAGTGATGATCGTGCGCGTGGTGGCCGAGGAGGCGGAGGACAGCGCCAGTTCCACCACTTCCTATGATGAGTTCATGGGCGCCATTCCCCACAGCCACCATACCGTGTCCGGGGACAATGTGGTGACCGCCCTGCACGACCTGGCGGATCAGAGCGACGCCCACCTCATCGCCATGCTGCACCGGCGGCGCGGCGTTTTCGACCAGATCTTCCACCGCAGTTCCAGCAAGCGCATGGTGATGCACACGCACATCCCCATGCTCGTCCTGGAACAGTAGTCCCCCATGGCCGCGCCCACCTTTTCAGGCTCCGCTGGCCTGTTCAGCTTCAAAGGCATACGCGTCTTCGTCCACTGGAGCTTCTCCATCCTCATTGCCTGGGTGGTGATCAGCGGGCTGATGGAAGGGCATGGCTGGCCGGTGATCGGCAAGCAGCTGTTGATGATCCTGATCGTGTTCGGTTGCGTGGTGCTCCACGAGTTCGGGCACGCCCTCATGGCCCTGCGCTTCGGCATCCGCACGAAGGACATCACCCTGCTGCCCATCGGCGGGCTGGCCAATCTGGAGCGCATCCCCGAGGAGCCGCGCAAGGAGTTCCTTATCACCATCGCGGGCCCGCTGGTGAACCTGGCCATCGTTCTGGTGGCCGGCGCCATCCTGGGCTACCATTGGGTGAGCAACGCCTTCAGCATGCCCGACGAGAACGCGCCCGCCTGGGCCACGCTCTCCGGTTTTCTGGTGGCGGTGAACCTGTGGATGTTCCTCTTCAACCTGATCCCCGCCTTCCCCATGGACGGCGGGCGGCTGTTGCGCAGCGCGCTGGCCAGCTTCATGGACCGCGCCCGCGCCACGCAGGTGGCGGTGACCGTGGGCCGCGTGATCGCGTTGATCTTCATCGCCGTCTCCTTCACCTTCCGCATGCCCATGCTGGCCTTGGTGGGCCTCTTCGTTTATCTGGCGGCCGGTGCCGAGAACCGCAACGTGCGTACGCAGCATGTGCTGCGCGGCATCCACGTGGGGCAGGTGATGCGCACCCGTTTCTGGGCCATGCCCGGCACCGCCACCGTGCAGCAGGCCGTGGACGAATTATTGGCCGGCGGCGACCAGGACCTGGTGGTGGTGGATGGTGATGCCGTGCTGGGCGTGGTGCGTCGCAAGGACCTCATCGCCGCCATTCATTTCCAGAAAGGGCACGAGCCGTTGCGCAACGCCATCGTGCACCAACCACCGGCCGTGGCCCCCACCGCCGATGCCAACGAAGCCTACATGATCCTGCTCACCGGCCAATGGCCGCTGCTGCCTGTGGTGGAGCATGGCAGGCTCATGGGCGTGCTGGAAGCCGAGAACCTCGCCGAGTACCTGATGGTGAAGGAGGCGCGCAGGAGCCAAGGGTGAGCGTTCCAAAGGAGTGTGGCCACCCGGGGCTGAACACGATCACCCAGCCACCAACCGCGCATGGGCAGCGCCTCACGCGGGATGTGGTGAAGGTGAAGGCCCGCTTACAGCAGATACAAGAGCCCTACTCCTCTGTATGTTTCCCGAAGGAGCTCCTGTGGGAACCATGTGTGCATCACTCCACGACCTGTCTGACCAGCGCTCGCCGCAGGGTCCCGGGGCGGAGACCCAGCGGAGGACGAAGCGGGGTCAGAAGTACTCGTTCAGGTTCACGAACAAGCCTTGCGCCCCGTTGGCGCCGAACCCGTAATCAAGGCCAAGGTTCACGCGCTTCTTTTCATTGATCATGAAGCGCAGGCCGGCCCCGTAACCCGGGACAAAATTGGCGAAGAGGTCAATGTTCTCCGTCCGGCTGCTCGCGGTGGTGGCGTTGCAGAACACCACACCGCCCCACTTGTCCTTCTCACGTTGCAACGGGAAGCGCCATTCGGCCTCGGCATACACCAGGTCCTCCCCGCGGATGCGGCCTTGTGTGTAAGGCCTTCCCGAACGGGCGAACATGTCCCAACCGATGGCCGGTAACGCCAGGTAGGGCGAAGTGCCACTGGTGACGAACCACCCGTAGGTCCACAGCGCGATCAGATTGCGCGGGCGTTCCTTCTTCAGATTGAGATAGGTACGGTACTCCATCCAGAGCTGCGAGGCACTTACCGTGCTGCCCAGGAACTCCGGGAAGGCCCTCCAGGAAATGGCGGCCAGTTGGCCCTGGTAGGGGTTCACCACATTGTCACGGCTGTCCAGCGTCACATTGGCCGATAAGCCGGACTGGGTGTACCGTTCGGTGCTCAATCCCTTGAGGGTCTGATAACGGTAGTGCTGGGTGATCTTCGGAGGAACACTGTCCAAGGCCAGCTTCTTGTCATCAATGGCCCAGAAGATATCCAGGTGGTAGCCGATACCATAGAACAGGTTGGTCTCCTTGTGCCGCTTCTGCACCGTCTCATAGAACCTGAAATTGTCGAAGGCCATCATCTGTTGTCCGGTGTAGGCGCCATACTTGTCCGATGCGGCTTCATCACTGCCCACGATCTCACTGCGATCAATGACCGAACCCAACCCGTAGGTCGGTTGCGAGTTGAGGTTGAAGCGGATGTCCGTCAACAGGTTGAACCTGTCGCCTCTGGTGAAGGCGTTCGAGCGGACAGAGGAGAAAAGCTGGTCCAGTGTGGTGTAGTAGATCCCGATCAGCGCCGTGGAGTTCCGGGTGTCCTCCTCGGTCCCCATGTTCCAGTTCACGCCGGGCAGCACGCCGAACAGCACACCCACCGTGGGGTTCGCCGCCACCACAGGCAGGATGTTGATGTCCACCTTCTTCTCCTTCTTCTCCCTGGTTCCGTCCTCGCCCAAGTCCCGCGCCCCATCCTGTGCCTGCAGGCAGGGTAGCGCATGCAGCAAGCCCCCCAGCAACCAATACTTCAGTGTCATCGCTCTCATCGGGTCAAGTGTTCAGAATCGAGCGAATGTGAGGCAAATTACTGGAATGACGCTCATCGCCGCCATGCACTACCAGAAAGGGCACGAGCCCCTGCGCAACGCCATCGTGCACCAACCACCCGTGGTGGCCCCCACCGCCGATGCCAACGAGGCCTACATGACCCTGCTCACCGGCCAATGGCCGCTGCTGCCTGTGGTGGAACATGGAAGGCTTGTGGGAGTGCTGGAGGCGGAAAACCTCGCGGAGTACCTGATGGTGCGCGAGGCGCGGAGCCGGAAAGGGTGAACATTTCCAAGGGATGATGCCACCAAGTGGTTGCGCTCATCCACCTGTTCACCGACCACTTACAAGATCGTCCCCGTTTTTCTTGGAAGCCCCCTGGAGCGGCATTTACCTTGGGGTTCATGCACACCACATGGAACATCATTCGCTTTTCGCAGTTCATATTCGTTCCAACCCTGTTGAATGCCCAAGTTGCACCGACCATTGATTGGAACCGGGCACTTGGCGGGATGAATGCCGACCAACACGGGACTGTGATCGCTACAAGTGACGGCGGCGCCCTCGTTGCAAGCGCGCTTCAGATCAATGGGCCAGACTTTGACTGGCTCGTCACAAAACTGGATGAAGATGGAAACACCCAGTGGGAACACGCCTTTGGTGGCACCAACCAAGATTGGCCCTATAGCGCTGTTGAAGCTATGGATGGGGCATTCCTTGTTCTGGGCTTCACAGAGTCATTGAATGGCGATGTCACCGGGAACCATGGCGGGCAGGACATGTGGTTGATGAAGATGGATGCGAACGGGAACGTCATCTGGACACGATGCTACGGAGGACCTGGTTCAGATAGGGGCCAGATGATAATACGCGACGATGCGGACGGATTCTGGCTTCTCGGGTCCAGTGGATCGATCGGCGGCCAGGTTACATCGAACCATGGAAGTTCGGATGTCTGGCTTATCCGCATCAACAACAGTGGCGACCTTATCTGGCAACAGTCGTATGGTGGTTCCGGATTCGACAGGGGAATTGACCTTGTACGAACAGTGGATGCTGGGTTATTGGTCGCAAGTGTGACAAACTCAAATGATGGTGACGTATCCGTCATTTTCGGTGGATTTGATATTTGGATACTGAAGCTCTCAGCAACTGGTTCGATCGATTGGCAACAAACATTCGGTGGCAGTGACTCCGATACCCCTCAGAATGTCCTCATTACAGCGGACAATGGCTGCATTATAACCGCGCAAACCCTCTCAACTGATGGCCATGTATCCCAATCCTTCGGATCTTTCGATTATTGGCTATTACGCCTCGACAATTCGGGAAACCTGCTATGGGAAAGGAGTTATGGTGGAAGTCAAGGAGATAGCCTTCCTTTCACCAAGATGACATCCACTTCTGATCTACTTGTCGCTGGAACATCAGGGTCATCCGATGGTGATGTTTCATCGAACGCAGGTGCAGGCGACATATGGGTCGTGAAGCTCGCTGGGAATGGTGATATACTGTGGGAGCGGTCATACGGAGGAAGTGCCCAGGATTTTGGCGGCAAATGCGACATCGCGGTGGATGGCGGGTTGCTTTTCACTTCAACTTCTCTTTCAACGGATGGCGATATCACGGCGCCTGTAACGAGCATGGGGAGTTTCGTCTGGGTGGTGAAACTTCTACCAGACCTGAGCCCTGTGCCGGAGCACGCGCTGGGGCCCAACCTGCAGCTATACCCCAACCCCACAGCGGATGAATTGGTCATCGCCCCACAACTGGCGCGCACCGATCAGGCCCTGATCGAACTGGTGGATGCACAAGGGCGCTTGGTACGCACCCTGCACGATGGTCTGCTGGCCGTTGATGCCGCCCCCATCCGCATCGCATTGGGCGGCCTGGCACCGGGAAGCTATGGTGTGCGCATCACCGCCCATGACCAGCGCTTTACGCGGTATGTGGTGAAGGTGTAGGGGCCTTTCCGGTTGCGTTCGATCGAGCATCGTCCAAACGGATGTAGGGTCTCCAATAGTGGACCCTGAGCGCGATATATTGGATTGCCGCAAAATATGCTGTGGACACGGGACCCAAATGCACCAGACCATTCATTGATCAGCGCACGGCGGGGCCCCTTCGCGCTAGCTATTTGCTGGACTGCAACACCACGTGGTGGAGGTCACTCACCCCTGCACCTTCGGCTTGGGCCGGTGCAGGGTGAATACGCGCGAGATGTTGAAGCCGATGTGGATGTCGCCGTCCAGCCAGCGGCCGGTGGTCTCGGTGATGAAGCCCCGCTCGAACATGGCCGTGCTGTTGGTGAAGTGCAGCTGGAAGACGTGGCCACCGGTCTCGATGTCGAAGCCGATGCTGAAGGAGTTCTGGAAACCCGCGTTGGGGTCGGCGGCCAGTTCGGCCTCGGTGGGCTGCGCCAGCTGGTCGGGGAAGACGTAGAAGTACTCCGCGTTCAGGGAGGTGCGCTTGGTGAGCTTCAGGCGGCCGGCCATGCCCATATTGATCACATCGTGCTTCTCCGCCGCGGTGTTCACCAGGTTGCGGTGCACCACGCCGGGCAGCAACTCGAAGGTGAAGGCATCGCTGAACTTGCGCCCCACGATGAGCTGGAAGTTGTAGGACAACCGGTTGGTGAAGTACATGGGCTGGTCCGGCTGGTACCAGGGCAGCTTGTCATCCGTAACCGTGGTGAAGGCCGTGCTGGCGAGCAACGACAGCGTCACCGGCGTGCCGCAGCCGGAGCGGCATTGCTTCAGGAACTTGTATTTGGCGAAGCCGTCCAGCGTCTTCTGGTAGCTGCTGCGGCCGAAGCCGATCATCAGGCGGTCCGTCACGCCATAGTCGAAGCCCAGGCGGATGGTGGCCTGGTCCAGGCCGAAAAGCTCATTGATGCCGGTGTTCACATAACCGAAGCGGTGGCCGATGCGGAAGTCGAGCACGCCATGGGCCGTGTTCTCCAGGCTGTGCGCGTTGATCACGCGCGTGGTCTTGAAGCTGGCCGTGGTGTATTCCACCTCCTCCTCTTCGCCGAGCAGGTCGAGCAGGCTGTCCTGCGCGGGCAGTGCCGCAGCCAGGCCAAGGCACAGGCCGGTGGAAAGGAGTCGCCGCATGGCCCGCTCACATCTTGCTGAAGGGCACATCCAGCTTCACCTCGATGATCTCCGCGATGTTGTTGCGCACCGCGCCGGGGATCTTGATGCCGTGGTCCTCGGGCTTCACCTTGAAGGCGCACTCCGCCTTGATGCCGCCCTTCCCGTCCACGATGAAGCGCGCCTTTTCCGTGACGGTGCGTGTGACGCCGTGAATGGTGAGCTCGCCCTTCACTTCCACATCAAAGGAGCCCGGCTTGGTCAAGGCACCCGCGGGCAGCCCGGACACCGTGCCCTTGAAGGTGGCCTTGGGGAACTTCTCGCTCTCCATGTAATTCTCGTTGAAGTGCTCCTGCATGAGGGCCTTCTCGAACTCGAAGGCCTTGATGAGCATGCTCATCTCAATGGCGCCGGTGCTGGCATCGAATACGGCGGTGGCCTTGTGGTTGTGGGCCTCAATGTTCTCCATCTTGGTCTCGCTGAAGAAGGAGGCGTGGCCCGTGCGGCTCATGTAGCGCTCCTGGGCGGCCAGGGAAAGGGGCAGCAGGGCGAGCGTGGCGAGGAGGATGCGGTTGGTCTTCATGGTCGTGTTCCGTTCAGGTTGTTCTTGGTATCAGGGTGCGATGGCGCAGCGTTGCAGCAGAACGTCCAGGTTGTACCCGGCACAAATGCCCCGTACGCGTGCGGCATCGCCGGCATTCAAGGATGGTGCCGAAGCGGCATCGAACTCGCAGGCGATACGCTGGAGCGGGTCGCCGGTGGAGAGGAAGATGTTCAGCTTGTCGCCCTGCACCTCACTTCCTTCCACCGTGCCGCTCACCTCCAGCACCTTGCTGGCGAAGCGTGCATCGGCGGCCGCCTCATCGGCCACGTAGGCAGCCAGCAGATCGGTCGCGGAAAGCACTTCATCCACCTTCAGCTCCGCCGCGCCCTTGGGCTTGCGCTCGTATTCGCTCCAGGCATAGAAGCCGGCCCCGGCGATCGCCGCAAGACCAACCAGCAAGATGACCGTTCTGCGTTGCATGATCGTTCAGTTCTGTGGTGCACCGGCCGCGATCCAGACATCAAAGGCCTTGACCTGGCAATTGGAAAAACCGCTGGGGGGCATGTCGCGGGTCACCACCACACGCTGGCGAAGGCTGCCGTCATCGGCCTTGGCCTTCACACCTGCATAGGTGGAAAAATCACCGGGTGCTGAAGTACCCGCCACGTGGCAACCCGGCACCGCACAATTGCCCTGGACCAGGGGCTGGATGGTGCCGCTCCAGGTGACATTGGACACGTCGCATACGGATGGGTACAACTCCTCCACCACGTCGTAATAGCAGCCCGTCAGGGACACCATGAGCAGCGCGGCCGCAAGAGAGACTTCAATTGTTCGGCGCACCATCCTGGATCCAGATGAGGAACTTGTCGATATCGCACTGCGGTAGCATGCCACCGCTGGGGGGCATGGCGGCGTACGGGGCCTGGTGCTGGACGGCACCTGCCAGGCGGCCGTTGAGCGCGATGGTGTTCATGACGGACCATTGCGTGAGGTCCAAGCTGGCCTGGGGTGTGGAACCGCTGTGGCAGCCCTTGCACTTGGCGTTCACCAGGGGCACGATGCTGGCGGAATAGGTGACGTTGGTGGTGTCGCAGCCGGATACGCAGCTGTTGTTCTGTGCGCCCTGCTGGATCCATGTGATGAGCAGCTGGATCTGCGCCGGGGAAAGCGGGGGCATCGGCGGGCGGGGCATGACCTTGTCCGGATCGGTCTCCATCACCACCTCGATCATGTCGCTGTCCCACGGATTGCCCGGTGACACAATGCCGCTGTTCATGAGGCTGGTGAAACTCGTGATCTCGATCCAGTCGTTATCGTCCGTGGCGGTGTTGTGGCAGCCGGGAATGGCGCAGTTGCTGATGAGCAGGGGCAGCACTTGCTGCTGAAAGTACACCGTGTTGGGATCGCAGGGGTCGGGATCGGTGCCACCTCCCCCGCCATTGCCACCGTTGTCATCCACAGGGGGGAACAGGGGTTCATGCTTGCAGCCGGGCAGGGTGAAGAGCAACAGCACGGCCAGCACGATCAGGCCGATGGTGGCGGCGGTGAGCAGGCGATCGGTGGCGGGAGAACCGGGTCTCATGGCTGGTCGAGTGACGGTACGAAGGTGGAACGGTGCGGCCCCATGACCAAGCCTTCTTCGACAGAACGGGCATCGGGGCCGACGGAGCGGGAGGAACGCCGCAGATCGGAGATGCACTGGGCGATGGCCAGGGTATCGAGCGTGTTGTGGTAGCGCGTGCTCCGGTTCATGGCCATCAGGTGGCCGAGCACGGTGCCTGGCTCACTGCCCGCGAGCATCTCCAGGTCTTGTGCGTCCAAAGGGGCCAGGGGGTTCATCGCGTTCATGACAACGCAAAGCTGCAGGCACCCGGGATGTAAGGCCAAGTCCGCTGCGATGGAGCGGGCACACCGGCCGATGGAGCGGCAGGGATCAGCGCCCGGCCAACCAGCGCTTGAAGTCGGCGCTGCGCTCGCTGCTCACCACGGCATCGTCCTCGTATGCAGGCACGAGCTTCACCTTCACACGGCTCTTGCTGTAGGCCAGCAGGTCGGTGATGCTGTCGAAATGGGCGATGAGCTGCCGGTTGAGGCGGTAGAAATGTGCCGTGTCGAGCTGCTTCTCCAGGCGGTCCAGGCTTTCATCCAACGGCAGGTCGCGCCCCTCGCGGGTGCGCAGAAAGGTGTTCTTCTCGCGTGAGTGGAAATAGGCGATCTCCTCCGGCCGCACCACTTTGTAGTGGTCGCCATAGCGGATGAGGAAGCGGCGTATGGGCGCCACGGGGTGCGCTTCATCGGAGCGGTCCGCCAATGCCACATGATCGCGCACCAGGCCCATGCGGTGCACGCGCTCCAGAGCACGCCGCAGCTCCTCCTCCTGCACGGGCTTCAAGAGGTAATCCAGGGCGTTCACACGGAAGGCCTTCAAGGCGTGTTCATCGAATGCGCTGATGAAGATCACCGGGCAGGCCACCTCCACCCGCTCGAACAAGGTGAAGCTGTCGCCGTCCTCCAAGCGGATGTCCATGAGGGCCAGATCGGGCTGGCCGTGATCGCGGAACAAGGCTTCTGCTTGGGCGATGGAGGCCGCCTCACCCACCACCTCGATGGCGGGATCGATGGCCGCGAGCGCGCGCTTCAACCGGTTGGCGGCGGCGGGTTCATCCTCGATCAGGTAGACCTTCATGCGTGTGGGTGGATCAAAGGTACCCGGACCTCGAACACGCCATCCGTGGCGGTGATGGTGACGGGACGGTCCGTGAGCGCGTGGTAGCGCCGGCGGATGCTCTCCAGGCCGAAGTGGCTGGAGACCGGTCGGGACTGACGGGGTCGGATGGGGTTGCGCACCAGGAGATCCCCGTCTTTGGACAGCACCTCAATGCGCAGCGGTGCCTCCTGCGAGACCGCATTGTGTTTGAGGGCGTTCTCCACCAACAGTTGCAGGGTGAGCGGCGGAATGCCTCCCCGCAGCGCCTGCTCATCCACGCGCACGTCCAGTGCGATGCGTTCACCAAAGCGTGCCTGTTCCAGTGAGAAGTAGATCCGCAGGAGCCGGATCTCCTCCTCCACGGTGATGGTGTCCTTGTCGCGGACCTGCAGGATCTCGCGGAAGAAAGCGCTGAGCCTCTCCACGTGCTCCGCCGCACGCACCTTGTCCTGCTCGATCAACTCCAGCAAGGTGCCGAAGCTGTTGAAGAGGAAGTGCGGGTTCACCTGGCTGCGCAGGGCCTCCAACTGAAAACGCACGCGCTCCTTCTCCATGGCTTCGCGGGCCCGCATGCGGCGGTCGCGCATGCGCAGCAGCAGGAAAGCGGCGGCCGCTGCGAGCGCGGCGGCGGCGCCCACGGCCCAGGGTGTGCGCCACCACGGCGGGCTTACGCGGATGGTGAGGCTAGCCCAGGGCCCTTCGGGATCCTCCCCTTCCACGTAGGCGCGCACCTTGAACGTGTACGCACCCGGTGCGAGGCGTCCGTAGGTGACCTCCCGATCGCTGCCGGTGCGTAGCTGGGGGTCCAGTCCGGTGAGCTGGTACACGAAACGCACATGGTCGGGCGCCGCGTAATGCAGGCCGGTGAACTGGATGCGGAGGGCGTTGCGCGAGTGGTCCAGTTCGAGATGGTCCGCCACGGGCACCTCCTCTCCTGCGATCATGAGCCCAGTGATCAAGGTGGGTGTGCCGCCGGTCCAAGCCAGGGTGTCCGGGCTCAACCGCACCAGCCCCAGGTCCGTGGCGAACCAGATGACGCCGTCCGAGGCGGTGTAGTTGGCGTTCAAGGGGCTCTCGATCCTTCCCTCGGGCATGGCCCCATCGATCCGTGCGATGCGGCCGGAACGGGGGTCGAGCGCATGAACGCCCGTGGCGGTGATCATGAGCACGCCACCGGCGAATGGTGTGATGCCATACACCGCATCATCGAACAGGCCGGTGGTGGAGGCAAGCACGGTGAGCGAGTCTCCATCCACCCGGCACAAGCCTGTTCCCGGACCACTTGCCCACACATTCCCCATGCCATCCCTGCACAGGGAGTAAAAGGTCCTTTTCCCCATGGCGTCCAGGGGGGTCACCAGACCATCCACGGTGAGCCGCATGATGCCGTGCCCATCCGTGGCGGCCAGCACGCTTCCATCCGGCATAGGCAGCACGTCATACACAAAGCCTGAACCCGGCAAGGGGTGGCGCACCACCCGCTCGGTCCCGTTCTCCATGGTCACCGCGACCAGTCCGTTGAGCGTGGCCAGCCAGAGCTCCTCCCCCCTGCTGCGGATGGCCATCACGTTGTCGCCTGCGGATCCGGGATCAAGCACGATCCTTCTTACCGCACCAGAGGGTGGCACATGCAACAGACCGCGCCCGAGCGTGCCCAGCCAGAGGGACCCGTCCTTCACTGCATGGATCGAGGTGATCGGGACTTCCGAAGAAGGCAGTGCGATACGGGTCATGCGTTCGCCTTCGGAGAATTCCGATGCATGGCCGAAGACCCCGTTGGGCGTGACGATCCATATCCTGCCCTGTTCATCGCCGGTCACTGCCTGCACGTTGCTCAAGTCGAACCCTTCGTGCTGCGGCACGATAACGGAAGCAGGTTCGGCGCGCACGAGCATCTCCCGGCCGTCGCACCACCACACCGCACCATCCCGGGTGGTGATCGTGCAGAGGATCTTGCGCAGGCTCCGAGGGGTCTCCTGCACATACCGACCGCTGCCCTGCCCTACCCCGCTCACCAGCATGCCTTCACCATCCATGCCGGCCCAGACCATGCCCTTGCTGAACACCAATGACCGTACAGGACCATATGGCCACGCCGGATCAAGTGCTTCCACGGAATTGTCCGGGAACGAGATCCGTACCGGTCCGCTGGAATAGGTGCCGGCCCACACACGCTGCCCGCCCGCCTTGCAGAGCGAAAGGACCAGATTATCCGGAAGCCCTGAGGAGGCGTCGATATTCACCACGCGCTTCAGATCATCGCCGAACAACACGACCCCTTGATCGGTGGCCACCATCACGCCAAGTCCCTCCACGGCGCACAAGGCGTTCACGTGTTCGTCCGGCAGGCCGTCCGCCTGATGGATCTCCAACACGCGCCCATCCTGCCAGACGCGGACGCCCCCATCCCGGGTACCTGCCCAAATGCGGCCCCTGGCGTCCACGGTGAGGGCGGTCAGTGCGGTGCCATCCGATGGGCCCAACCCAGGCAGGGTGTCGGTGCGCAGGGGGGTGCAACGCAGTACGAGCCCTTCGGACAAGCCCGCGATCATGGCGTCATCCGCCGGGGCCAATGCGGTCACACCGGCGCGCTGGCCCAGCAGGATGGTGCGGTGGCGGGCGCCATCCGTTCTCAGCAAACCTTTGGGGCCACCCAGCCACAGCAAGCCCTGCGCATCTTCAGCCAGCACCGAAACTGGAAATCGTGCACCTTCCACACGCACCTCCATTTCGCGCAGCGCGGGGTATTGTGCTTGGCCTGCACACGGCACCAGCCCGGCGATGATCAACGCGGTACGGGCGTACATCAGCGGTTGGTGAAGAGCAGGTCCAATTCCACCTGGATCACCGGAGCGATCTTCTGGCGCACCATTCCGGGAATGGAGATGCCATGCGCGGCCAGTTCCACATCGAAGCGGCCGGAAACGCGCACACCCTCATCACCCACCACAAGCTCACACGGGATGATGCGCTCCATCCGTTCGCCGTGTATCTCCAGGATACCCTTGGCCCGGACCGCATGCCTGCCGGGAAGGGCCATGTCGATCGACTCGATCAGGCGGCCCGTGAACACGGCGTCCGGCCAGCGGTCACTTTCCATGTAGTTCTCATTGAAATGCTCCTTCTGCAGAGGGCTGTTGAAGCCTTCGAAGGTGCGCACCGGAATGCGGATCGCAAAGGTCCGCTGTGCCGGGTCCAGGGCCCCCTTCACCGCCTTGGTGGTGGCCGCAATGCGTTCCAATGGCGCATCACTTACGAAGGTGACCTTGCTGCGCGAAAGCTTCAAGGGCGCTGGGGTGGGCGACTGCCCAAGAACGGGCAACAGCAACCATGGCAGAAGGAGGTGACGTTTCATGCCCGATGGGTGAGCAACGGTGATGCCAATGACCGCTATCGTTCGTGTGCGATCACGATCCGGCGCAGTTCCACGGCCCCGTTATGGTCCAATTGCATCACGTAAGCCCCGGAGGGCAGGTCCCGGCAATCGATCGTCAGCTGCCCTTCGCAGGTCGAGGTACGCCACAGTCGGCCGTGCAGGTCGTACACGCGCAACAGGGTGCTGCCGGTGCAGCCGGAGATCCGCAGGTGGTCATCGGCAGGCACGGGCCAGACCACCAACTGCGAGCCGGACAACGCATTCGTACCGGTGGCCACACAGGTCGTTTGTGCCGTGATGCGGCTGCTCGAAGCGAGACTATCCAGAAAGACGGGCAATGCACCCAGGTCCCCCTTCAACTGGTGATCAAGCCATGGCGTGGCCAGGTCCTTCACCACGGCCTGCTGAGCCGCCCGCGACAGCGGTGGCAGCCCGCAGGTCGTCTCTCCGAAGGTGCACAGGAAGTTGGGGTCGCCGAAGTAGCAATGTCCGCCATCCGTGATGCTCACCAGCGCGCGGCAGTCCACCGTGAGGGCGTTGTACATCGGGACCTGATGAGCGGCGGGTGGGGTCACACAATCCGCCGAGCCAGCGAACACCAAGGTGGGCACCAGCACCTGCGCCGCCGCGGCAATGGCCGAAGGCGTGGTCTCGGCCGCCGCGAAATTCACCACGGTGGTGATGGACGCGTTGTTCGCCGCACCCAGGAACGAAGCACCACCGCCCATGCTATGCCCCATGAGCGCGCTGGTGGCGGCCACGCGGCCGAAAAAGGATGAGGATCCGTCCACATGCTCCTCCTGCATGGCGGTGACCACATAGGCCAGGTCCGCACCGAACTGTGCGTGGTTGGGTGCGGCACCCCCTTCCGTGGTGGGCAGCACCACGATGTAGCCGTGCGGCACGAAATGCTGCCAGAGGTAGGTGTAGGCATCCACCGTCATCACAAAGCCGTGGCCGATCACCAGCACCGGGAACTCGCCCATGGCCACCGGCACATTGGCACCCGCGCTCTGTCCGGGGTAGTACAGCTCACAGGGGATGTTGCGGCTGCGTACGGGATCGAAGAAGGTGCGTGTGGTGGAGCCGATGGGAAAGGTTTGGGCGTGCCCCATGATGGCGAACACGAAGGGAAACGCGAGGGCGATGGAGCGCATGAGGGTGGAATGGGTCAGGAAAGTTCGGAAAGGTGCGAGGTCCTTACACATACCCACATCAAAATGTAAGGTGTCGGCCCTTCACTTTAGCGCAGCATGGCTTCCTCTGAGCATCGCCCGAGGACGGGCTACCCTGCGCGGGGGTTCGAAGCTCGCCTTCGCCCCGGCTTTGGGGCCGGGGCTTCGGCGAGCGATCATGCTGACCGTCGCGGATCAAGTTCCTGACAACGCTTCATACTTACCCTTCCTGCGTTCCAGGATGTGCTTCCATAGGAAAGCACGGCCAGAGCCTTGTTTCAAGTAGCGCTCAAAACGAAAGGCCACATACTTGTCCGTGAACACGCAGTGCCACACCAAACGCACGGGAAGGCGCCTGGCCGTGGCCGGCACTTACCCGCGTTCGTGCCTTCCCAGGCGCTCCACCAGATCACCGGTGCAGCCGGTGTACAGGTCATCGTCCTGGCACATCAACACATACACGACCCACGTCTCTGGCGGACCTTGTCCGCCGAAGCTCGCCGACGCAGGCGGTGCGGCTGGGCACATCGGGGGTTCGAAGCTCGC
>JAEUSU010000005.1 GCA_016788635.1 Flavobacteriales bacterium
AACGAGGGCATGGACCGCACGCACAACCCGGAGTTCACCATCATGGAGCTCTACGTAGCCTACAAGGACTACCGCTGGATGATGGACTTCATGGAGCGCATGCTCGAGCGCGTGTGCATCGCGGCCAACGGCATATCATCAGCTGCCTTCACCACGAACACGATCCAGTTCACAGCGCCCTTCAAGCGCATCACCATGTGCGGCAGCATCCAGGAGAAGACCGGCGCCGACGTACTGGAGATGGACGAGCCTGCCTTGCGAGCGCTCTGCGCAAAGCACCACATCCACGTGGAGCCCACGATGGGCAAAGGCAAGCTCATCGATGAGCTGTTCAGCGCGTTGGTGCAGCCGGAATTGATCCAGCCCACCTTCGTCACGGACTTCCCGGTGGAGATGAGCCCGCTGTGCAAGAAGCACCGCGTCGATGAGCGCCTCACCGAGCGCTTCGAGCTCTTCGTGAACGGCTTCGAGCTGGCCAACGCCTACAGCGAGCTGAACGACCCCATCGATCAGCGTGAGCGCTTCGAGGAGCAGCTAAAGCTACAGGCGCGTGGCGACGACGAGGCCATGTTCATCGACCAGGATTTCCTGCGTGCGCTGGAGTACGGCATGCCGCCCACCAGTGGTGTGGGCATCGGGCTCGATCGCCTGGTGATGCTGCTCACCAATAACCCCGCGATCCAGGAAGTGCTCTTCTTCCCGCAGATGCGGCCGGAGAAACTCGAGTGAGAAAGCCTCCGAGGCGTGGGGGCGCAGCACATGCGGATCAGTTGGACCGCAGGTTCCTGGCCTCTCCGCGTCCCTGCGGCTATTGCACCCGCTCCACCCTCTCCATCACATCTCCCACACCCAGCTGCCACACCACGTCCATCCCTTCCACCACGTGCGCGAAGCGCGTGTAACGCCCATCGAGGTGCGGGGCGGGGGCGAGCATGATGAAGAACTGACAGCTTTCGGTGTCGCGGCCCGCGCTGGCCAGGCCCACCGCACCGGTGGTGAAGCGCGCGGGACCGGTCTCCGTGCGCAGCGTCCACGGCATGCCGCCGTAGCCATCGCCACGCGGGCAGCCGCCCTGTGCCACGAAGTTGGGCACCACCCGGTGAAGGGCCTTGCCGTTGTAGTAGCCTGCGGTGATGAGTGAATCGAAGGCCACGCAGCTGCCGGGTGCGGCCTGCGGCTCGATCGCCAGCACTATGGCGCCCTTGCGTGTATGGATACGGTAGCGCTGACCATCCTTTAATGCCATCACGCGCACGCGATCGATCGGGTGGTTGTAAGGCGGCGCGGCGTGCGGCACATGTCCGCTGCCGTCGCGCTTCATGGCCAGGGCATCGAGCAGCAGCAAGGCCTCCAGATCGCGGATGGGGTGCAGCGGTCCTCGTGCGTTCGTTTCCACTGCGGGGGGGAAGAGCACTTCGAGGTTCCGACCGGAAGAGGTGGACAGGTGTTCGGCCGCCGCGCAGATCAGCCCCGGATCACCACTGCCGAACACCGCGCTCCAGAACGGAGCTGCGTCGGCCACCTGCATGTCCGGTGTGATGGCCCTCGGCATCATCATGCGGAAGCCGATGCGCCGGGACATGGCCTCGAACGCGGCCTGGCGCACGGCGGGGTGTTCACCGCCGAGCAGGATGTCCATCAGGTCCTTGTCCGGCATATGCTCTTCCGCATCGAACGCACGTGCGGTGAGCAGGGCTGCGCGCAAGTAGGGGTCCTTCTGCACTTCGTACAACCCGCGCAACAGCATGCGGCATACCAGCCGTGTGCTTTCCTCCGCTCGCTGCATGACCATGCCGTACAGGGGGAATTTCACCGATTCATCGTGATGTTCCTGTGCGGCTTTCCAAAGGGCTTCCCCATCCACCTGGTCGGCGAGGCGTTGCAGTTGCTCCACGGCAGCTTGGCGCACACCGGGCACGCCATCGTTCAGGCGCTCCAAGAAATAGGGCATGAGCTCGCGTTCATTGCGGAAGCCGAGCGCGCGGATGGCGCTGATGCGCACGGAGGGCAGGCTGTCGCGCGCGCCCCATGCCTGCATGGCATCTTTTGCCTCAGGCGTGCGGATGCTGCGCAGGGCGCCCACCAGAAAGGGCCGTACGTCCGGATCGCGCTCCACCGCTGCGGCATGCAGCAGGCTTGCTCCTTCGGCCACCAGGTTCGCGTTGGTCATGCGCGCGAGCTGCTGTGCGGCACGCGTGCGGATCTCGCGGTCATCACTTTCCAGGGTTCCGATCAGCCATTGCGCGTCGCGCTTGTTCAGCCGCAGGTCCGCCAGGAAACCTGCGCGGTGGAGCGAGGCGCGCACCAGGCTGTCCGGTTCATATGCGGCCATGTCCATCAAGGCCTGCAGTGCCATGCTATCGGCCACGTAGGAAAGCGCATGCCCCAAGGCGAGGCGCACGCCGCGGTCCGCATCGTTCAGCGCCGCCAGCAGACAGGGCCGCGCACTGCTGTCCTGCGCGCTGGCCAAGGCCGTGGCGGCGGCTGCACGCACGGTGGCTGAACTGTCTTGCAGCCACGCGCAGAGCTTCTTGGTGTCCCTGTGGTCCTGCGCTTCCAGCACGGCCCACAGCCGGTCGTCGGCCCAGCGGTTGGCGGCGGATGGAGCCGGTTCTTCCTTGCAGGAGCCGAGGAACAACAGGAATGCGAGCGGGAGTATCCAACGCATGGAATACCGTGAGGGTGGGATGGGTGGTAAAGATGGTGCGGGTGATGGGTACGGGTCCTACCCTTACCCCATCACGCCACCTTACCGAAGTCCAGTGCCCGGTAGCGACTGAACAGCCGCGTCAGGTCAAGGCCATGGTAGCGCAGCGCGCCAAGCAATACCATGGTCGCCGTGGCCTCGTCCACGTTGCCCAGCAGAGGAATGTTGTCCGGCAGGAATTCGAACACCCCCAACGTGGGGTTCAGCAGATAGAGGAAAGCCAGGAGGCCGGCGAGTGCCACGAACGCGCTTTTCATGGGTGGTCAGGTAGGTGTCAGGAAAACGGACACATCCTCACGAAGGTATGGACGGGGGTATCTTCGCGTCCCTCATGAAAAAGCACATTCTCCTTGCGCTCGGGCTGGTGGGTGGCCTGTCCCTTCAGGCCCAGTTGCTGACCGACGCCGAAGCCATCGAACGCCTGCGCACCGATGTGTACACCCTGGCGCATGACAGCCTCGAAGGTCGCGAAGCGGGAATGGCGGGTGAGAAGAAGGCGGCGCGCTACATCATGGCACGGATGAAGGAAGTCGGTCTGCAGCCCAAGGGGGACAGCTCTTTCGTGCAAGCCTTCACCTTTCAAGCGCCACCCGTGTTGGCAGAAGGTGCGCGCCTGCAATTGGGTCGTACCATGCTGAAGCCGGGAACCGACTTCTATCCCTTGTCCTTCACGGGATCCACGCAGGTGCGCGGCAAGGTCCTGCGCTGCGGTTATGGCATGGATGCGCCTGAGCTGGGCGAGGACGATTACGCGGGCAAGGATGTGCAGGGGCGATGCGTGGCCATTTCCATCGGCTCGCCGGACGGCATTCACCCACATTCGAAGTTCCTGGCGTGGCATGATCTGCGGAAGCGGGCGCAGCGCGCGGCGGAGAAGGGTGCTGCGGCCGTGATCTTCTACCGTGAGGACGGCAAGGTGGAGCCGCCATCCGACCACCTCTCCGCGAAAGATGAACCGCTCGGCATCCCCGTGGTGTACTACACCGGCGAGCAGCAGGTGGTGCTCCTGCAGGATGGCAACCCCTGCGCGGTGGCGATCGACATCGTGCGCAGGGAGCTCACCGCGTGGAACGTGGCCGGCTACCTGGATAACAAGGCCGAGCGCACGGTGGTGATCGGTGCGCACTACGACCATCTGGGCTGGGGCGAGGAGGGCTCCACACACCGTGGTGAACGTGCCATTCACAACGGTGCGGATGACAACGCCAGCGGCGTGGCCGTGATGCTGCAATTGGCAGCGGACCTCAGGCAGATGGACCTGGCGCGGAGTAACAATTACCTCTTCATCGCCTTCAGTGGCGAGGAGAAAGGATTGTTCGGATCAAAGTACTGGACGCGCCATGCCACCGTGCCCCTGGACCGCGTGGCCTACATGCTGAACATGGACATGGTGGGGCGGCTGGACAGCCTGGGCAACATCAGCATCAACGGCGTGGGCACCTCGCCCGCGTGGAGCCTGGTGCCCCAGGTGAAGGCCGGAGGACTGACGGTGAAGACCACCGAGAGCGGCGTGGGGCCCAGCGACCACACCTCGTTCTACCGCGCGGAGGTGCCGGCCATCCACTTCTTCACTGGTGCGCACAAGGATTACCACAAGCCCGGCGACGATGCGGACAAGGTGAACTACGCGGGCATGCTGCGCGTGGTGCGCTACATGGAGGAGTTGATCACCGGCCTCGACGGGCAGGGCCGCCTCACCTTCACCCGCGCCACCGAAAGCGACTCCACCTCCACCCCCCGCTTCAAGGTGACCATGGGCATTGTGCCGGACTACATGTACAGCGGCAAGGGCGTGCTGGTGGAAGGCGTCACCGAGGGCAAACCCGCCTCCAAGGCAGGAATCAAGGCCGGTGACATCGTGGTGCGCATGGGGAGCCATGAGGTGGTGGACATGATGGGCTACATGAAGGCCCTGGGGCAGTTCAGCAAGGGCGAGACCGTGCCCGTGCAGGTGCTCCGTGAGGGGAAAGAGGTGAAGCTGGATGTGACATTCTGACCAGCGGGCGGCAAGTCAGCCAGCGGCCGGTCCGCACCGCGATATCAACTTGCCGCCTGCCGCTCGTAAACTCGCTGCTGAACCATGGCAAACAAGATCGCCGTCATAGGCGCCGGCAGCTGGGGCACCGCCCTGGTCAAGCTGCTCTCGGCCAACGCGGACCGCGTGGGCTGGTGGGTGCGCCGCCCGGAGACCATCGCGCACATCCACAAATACGGGCACAACCCGGATTACATCAGTGCAGCGCAGTTTGAGGTGGAGTGCCTGGCCATGAGCGATGACATCCATGCCGTGGTGAGGGAGGCCGATGTGCTCGTGATCGCCGTGCCGAGCGCCTTCCTGCAGGCCACCATGGACCAGTTGGACCCGGAGGAACTGAAAGGCAGGACCGTGTTCAGCGCCGTGAAGGGCATCGTGCCCGCCACCAACCAGATCGTGGGCAGCTACCTGTTCGAGCACAAGGGTGTGGCCGAACATGATTTCGGGGTGGTCTGCGGACCCTGCCATGCCGAGGAGGTGGCGCTCGAGCGCCTCAGCTACCTCACCATCGCCTGCCAGGACGCGGCCAAGGCGAAGGCCATGGGCGATGCGCTCAACGGCCGTTTCATGAAGACCACGCTGAGCGATGACATCTATGGCACCGAGTATGCGGCCATTCTCAAGAACGTCATCGCCGTATGCGCGGGCATCAGTGTGGGCCTGGGCTATGGCGACAACTTCCGCGCGGTGCTCGTGAGCCGGGCCATCCAGGAGATCGCGCGCTTTGTGGCGGCCGTGCACCCCATTGCGCGGGACATCAACGAGCCGGCCTATCTCGGTGACCTGCTGGTGACGGCCTATTCCACCTTCAGCCGCAACCGCGAGTTCGGCACCATGGTGGGCAAGGGCTACAGCGTGCGCGCCGCACAGCTGGAGATGAACATGGTGGCCGAGGGCTACTACGCCGTCAAATGCGTGCACGAGATCAACCAGCAGCTCAAAGTGGACATGCCCATCACCGAGACGACCTACCGCATGCTCTATGAGAAGATGGCGCCGATGATGGAGATGCGGTTGCTGAGCGACCGGCTGGCGTGATGGGTTTGCTTCGCTTCCACTGGGACTTCTTCGGGCCCGATGCGCCCACCACTGCCGAACATTTCCTCCGGCACGTGGATGAGTTCAGCGCGGCCGAGGGCATCACCGGTCAACGGCATTGGGTCACACAACTGCCCATGCGATGCACCGCCACCCTGGAGTGCGATGAGCAGTACCTGAAGCTGGTGCGGGACCGGTTGCGGCCCAAGCGGGCCGAGCGGGTGGGCTGAAGGGCACGGTCAGCGCACGAAGCGCACGGCCTGTGCGGCGCGTTCACTGCGCAGTTCGATCAGGTAGGTGCCCGGCGGCAGATCGCGGACATCCGCACGCAGCTGATGCGATCCGGCAGGCATCCGCGCCGACAGGATGTTGCGTACGCGCCGGCCCCTGCTGTCCAACAAGTACAGGTCGATGGGCCCACCGCTCAGCAGCTCCAGCCCGATCAACACGGCATCGCCACTGTCGGTGGGCGTTACGCGAAGCACATCCCGGGGTGCCGTGTCAAGTTCTGGTTGGTCCGTGGACATGTCCCGTACGAGCAGCACGCGGAAAAGGCGTGTTGTGGCATCGCTCTGGGTGCCGGTGTTGATGAAGAAGATGTTGGGCGCGCTGCTCTCGATGCCGCCCACGATGTGCCCGGCCAGCACCGTATCGCCACTGAGCGCGTCCAGGTCGATGATGCCATTGGCCAGCATGGGCACACTGGGCATGGGAAGGAACTCCGCTCCTGAACCGAGAAGCGCGGGCATGGCACCGATCGCGGTCTCGGTCATGCTCCAGTCGGGCGCACGTTCCACCTTGCTGATGGTGTTCACGAAGGGCACGTTCACATCGTCCATCAGCACACCGTTCGCATCGTAGAAGAAGCGCCCGATGCCACCGAAGAACACCGTTGAGGTGCGGTTCGCAGTGTCCGAACGCGCCACCAGGTGCGCGGAGTGGTACTGGTTCAACAACTGCTCGAAGCCGGCTACGACGGTGTAACCCGCCGGGGTCACGTTCACCGTGTTCAACCAGGGGATATCGGCGGCATACTGGAACACACCGGAGAACACGGTGAACCCTTGGGTGCCGTCCGGGAACACCTGCCTCACCATGTTGTAATCGCGGCGGTGCAGTTCCATGGTGTCCACCACTTCGGTGAAATTCTGGATGGAGAGGTTCGTTCCGTCATCATCGATCTGGAAACGACGGATGGCGTTCGTGTATTCCTGTATGAAGCCCGGGCCGGAAGTGGGCCCCATGGGATTGTAACGTCCAATGAAACGCTGCCCACCCACCAGGAAGAACTCATTGTTCAAGCGCCCCATCTGCCCGCCGGTCACCGCCATGCGGGTGTCATCGAGCTGCCGGAAATGAGGGGCCAGTGGTGTGCCGTTCTTGATGGCGGCGATGGCGCCGGGCAGGTTGATGGCGGTGAGCTTGGTGTGCGTGATGTGGTCGGCTGCCGTGGGCGAATAGCCATAGCCCCCCACGATGTACAACACCGTGTCCCGCTGTTCAAATTCCAGGTTTGTGCATTGGAGTTGCTCGAAGAGCCCGGTGCTCAATGTGGCCAGGCTTGCGCTCCATACCTGCTGCATCATGGGGTCCACCGCATAGGCCATGGTGTTGTTGTCCGTGGCCAGGAAGGCGGCGAAGGGTTGCCGACGATGCAGTCCGTCCGTGCGGCCACCCACCAGCAGCCACTCCCCATCATGCTGGCCCCAAGCGAAGGACTGCAGGCCCGGCATGTTGGGGATCGTCATCTCCTGCAGCACGATGTGCCGGTCGCTAAGGTCCTGTGCGGTAAGGCTGGTCGCGAGGAGGCTGAAGAAGAGTAGATGAAGACGCATGAAGGAATGGGTAGGCAGCAAAGGTCCCGCCGCTGCAGCAGTGAAAGTGTGACATTCCTCACACGACCTACGCCGCCAGGATGAAGTCCTCTCCCTCCAAGAGGCCACGGGATGCGAGGAACGCCGCGATCCGGTCTCCAGTGCCCCGTTGGCTGATGAACGAAACGATGAAGGCCGCTCCGGCGGGTGGCAGCAGGGCGTGTTCGATGGCGGCATACACCAGGTCCACGTCGCTCATGTAGGCTGCGAAGCGCGGTTTTCGCATATCGGCGCGCATGGCGATGAGGTGTTCTTCCTCGTGCTTCCGCAGGCTCTGGTAGAAACGCCTCAGCGCATTGCTGCGCACCGCATAGGGGCGGGTCGCGCCGGTGCTGTAGTGGTCGCGGAGGTGCGGGATCGGATCCGTTGGGAAGGTCATGCGCCGATGCTCCAGAACGTGACCAGGAAGAGGATGAGCCGATAAGTGGTGAGCGCCAGCTGCAGGCCGAGCAGCATGGCTGCGGAGCGCCAGATGGCGCCGGGCCAGCTGCAGCCGAAGAAGCGTCGGCCGACACCGATCGTGACCCAGCCGTGCAGTGCGATCAACGGAGCGATAAGGCCTTTGTCGGATAAGAGCCAGCGTGCCTCGATCCCCAGCGCACCCATCGACTCAACGACCAGAACAGCGACAAGCCCCAGCACAATGGTTGATACCCAGACATAGAAGCTCATCATCTCGAACGCCACGGTCACATAGGTGCTCATGTAGTGCTGCTTGCGCAGGTAGAGCAGTCCGATGGGGAGCACGAGGATGAATGCCATGAGCACGAGCAACAACTTCGCATTGCTGCTGGAAGCGGGGTCGTACTGTGCGGTGAACTGTCCCAAGGAGAGCCCCGACGCGGCCAGCTTCGATCCCACCAGCCCCTTCGCCCAAGTGCTGTAAGGCATGTGGTGCATCTGGCCAACCAGCGACGTGTTGAAGGTCTGGAAGATCGGAATGGCGAAGTAGATGAAGTTGGCGAGGAAGAAGAAGGCCACTGGACGCATGTACTTCACACGCCGTCCCTCCATGTACGCAGCACTCAGCTCGCCGGGATGCAGCACCACGGCCTTCAGTGTGGTCCACAGTTTACTGTCGGCGAAGGTGAATGCGTTGACCAGCGCGCCCAGGTAGTGCTTCAATGTGTGGTCGTCAGGTGTCAGGACCTTCTCGCCGCAGCCTGAGCAGAAGCGCCCGCTGATGGGTTGTCCGCAACTCTTGCAGGGAGTGGCCTCGCTCATGCAAGCGAAACTAAGCGGCAAGGATGAAGTCCGCTCCTTCTGCCAGCGCGCGCGAAGCAAGGAACGCCGCGATGCGATCACCCGTGCCGCGCTGGCTGATGAAGGAGACGATGAAGGCCTCGCCGGAGGGGGGCAACCGGTCGTGCGGCACCCAGTGGAAGCCGGGCACTTTGCGTGTGCGCACATCGGTGAAGGCATCCACCCGCATGCCCTCCGCCTGGAGCAAGCGTGCGCGTTCGCGGCACATGGGACTGGTGCCGGCAATGATGACCGGGCGTTCGTTGACGTACGTGCGCAGGTATCCCTTCGCCAACCATTTCGCTTTGGTGGTGAAGAAGGCCGCCTTGCCGTAGTTGGCATGGGTGCGGCTCAGGCGCATGGGGTGGTCGTTCCAAGTGAGCAGCTGCTCCGGCAGCTTCGCGAAGCGCACACCGGCATCCATCCAGCGCATCCACAACTCGTGATCCTCGGGCACCGGGCCGGTGTCGTAGCCGCCGTGCGCCTCCACCAACGCACGGCGGAAGAGCACCGTGGGGTGGGCCAGCGGTGCGTCCACGAAGCGCTTCACGTAGTGGTCATGTGGGGTCAGGATGGCGTTCTGCCAGTCCACGAACCAGCGCATGCCGCTGCTCTTCTCCACCGTGCTGGCGAAGGCTGTGCGCGTGCCCAGCACGCCGATCTCCGGGTGGGCATCGAGGTGGGCCACTTGCTTCGCTAGTCGCTCCGGATGGCTCACGTCATCGGCGTCCATGCGGGCGATGTACTTCCCGCTTGCCTGCGCCAACCCGGTGTTCAATGCGTGCGCGATGCCGACTGTGGGCTCTTGCAGCAAGCGGATGCGCGGGTCGCGCTCGGCCCAGTGTTGCGCGATGGCGGGACTGGTGTCCGTGCTGGCATTGTCAACCAGAAGCAACTCCCAGTCAGTAAAGGTCTGTGCGGCGATGCTGGCGAGGGCGGCATCCAGGGTCCCGGCTGCATTATGAAAGGGGAGAAGGACCGAGACCGGGGGCATGGGGCAAAGGTGGGGCAAGTACCTTGGCATGACCGATGACCGTGCTGCCCGAACACCATTCACTGCGCATCGACAAGCTGAACGGCGTGTTCCGCAACACGACGGCCACGTATAAGTACTACTGGCTGTTGGCGCTGTTGGATACGGTGGGGGAAGGACGGACATCAATCCCACTCCGGTCGCTTTATGTGCGCATGATCGTCCATGCCTGGTATCCGGTTAACTATTTCCGGCTTTCGTTCGGAGCATGGGATAAGCTGCATGAAGTGGTGATGCGGCTCGCAGCCTTGGAGGATCTGGACCCGCACACCAAGCCGAACGACCTGGAGCATGCCTTGCTCTTCACCGAAGACACCGAAAGCGTTCGGGCAATCATGGGCCTTGGTCGATGGGTGCGCTTCCGCTTCCTCAGCCCCTGGCTTAATTCCAGCAACCTCAGCGATGCGCAGGTGATGCAGCGCTCACAGGACCCCGCCCATGGCTCGCCATACGCGCTGTTCGAGGACCGGCTGGAGGTGCCGCTCGATTGGGCCACCTATCTCGCGCTGCATCGGACCGTGCTGCGCGACTTCACCCTTTGGAACCTCGCGCAGTTCATTCAGGCGCGTAACCCCAACGTGCCGCATGTGGTGGATAAGCTGGTGCGGCCGCCCAGTCGCAATACGCTCACCGCCCAGCGCGACCTGTGGAACGCCGTGATGGACCATACCGGCGACCTGGCCTGCATCTACACCGGCAGCCAGCTCATGGGGGCCGACTACCATATGGAGCATTTCATCCCCTATGCTTTCGTGGCGCACGACCAGCTCTGGAACCTGGTGCCGGCCGCACCCGCCTACAACCTCACCAAGAGCGACCGCCTGCCGAGCCTCAACCGCCACTTACCGCCCTTCATCGAGGCCCATTGGCAGCTGGCCACTGTGGTGCGCGAGCACGACCTGCGCTCCAAGCTGTTGGAGGACTACCTCACCATTGTGCCCGAGCCGCTGCACCGGGTTACAGACCGCTACCTCTTCGGCGACAAGCTGCGCGATACGATCGTGCCGCTGCACGGTATCGCGGCGAACAGTGGGTTTGGTGAGATGGAGGATTAGGCTGTCCCGCACATCTTGGTCCAGTGGCACCTATGGTATTTGGCCATAGAGCCTTTGTATTCGTGCCGGTCAACGATATCTGTCTCGAGGGTAGGGCGGACCACAGATCGCGTGATGCGGATCATTCGGCCCAACAGCCGTTTTCGGCGTGCGCGCTCGAACTCCTAATGGTTGCTCCGCCTCATCTTATTGACCGCGCCCCGCGTGATCGATCTCAGCGGATACCTCATAGCGAGGCACGAGCGAGGAGTATGACCGGAGAGCGCGACGGTGTGCATTCATCACCGGCACGCCCCCACACGCTACCCCGCCTCTGTCAGCGACTTCAAGATGATCTCCGCCTTCTTCGCCCCCACCGTCGCCGCCACGTCCTCGGGCAGGGCCTCGCGGATGCCCTTGATGCTGCCGAAGCGGGTAAGGAGCTTCTGCGCGGTGCCGGGGCCGATGCCGGGGATCTCTTCCAACCCGGTGCGCACGATGCGCTTGCTGCGCTTGCCGCGGTGGTGGGTGATGCCGAAGCGGTGCGCCTCGTTGCGCAGGTGCTGGATCAGCTTCAGGCTGGAGCTGCGCTTGTCGATGTGCAGCGGGTAGGGGTCGCCGGGGAAGTAGATCTCCTCCAGCTTCTTGGCGATGCCGATGATGGCGATCTTCCCGCGCAGGCCCAATCGTTCCAGCGCGTTGAGCGCCGCGCCCAGCTGGCCCTTGCCACCGTCGATGACGATGAGCTGGGGCAGGGGTTCGCCCTCCGTGACCAGCTTGCTGTAGCGGCGCTCCACGGCCTCCTCCATGCTGGCGAAATCGTCCGGACCCTCCACCGTGCGGATGTTGAAGTGGCGGTAGTCTTTCTTGCTGGGCTTGGCGTCCTTGAAGACCACGCAGGCGCTCACGGGGTCGGTGCCCTGGGTGTTGCTGTTGTCGAAGCATTCGATGTGGCGCGGCAGTTCGCTGAGGCGCAGGTCCTGCTTCAGCTGCTCCAAGGTGCGGGTGGTGGCACCCTCGGGGTCGGTGAGCTTCTCCTGCTTCTGCTTGTCGAGCATGAAGTAGCGGGCGTTGCGCTCGCAGAGGTCGAGCAGCTGCTTCTTGTCGCCCTTCTGCGGCACGGTGAAGCGTACACCGGGCACCTCGATCTCCGGCTCGAAGGGCACGATGGCCTCGGGGGCCAGGCTGTGGTAGCGGCTTCGCAGTTCGGCGATGGCGGCCTGCAGCATCTCCACGTCGCTCTCGTCCAGCTTGCGCTTAAGCTCAATGGTGATGCCGTGTACCACCGCCCCGTCGATCACGCGCATGTAGTTCACATAGGTGCTGCCGCTGTCGCTCACCAATCCGTAGATGTCCACATCGCCGATGTCGGGGTTCACCACGATGCTCTTGGCGCGATACTGCTCGAGCCGTTCCAGCTTCTGACGATACTCCTCTGCGGCTTCGAACTCGAGACGCTCAGCATGCAGGTGCATCTGCTCCTTCAAGACCTTGATGAGGCCGCTGACGCGCCCCTTCACGATCTGCAGCACCTGCGCCATGTTCGCATCGTACTCCGCCTGCGATTGCAGGCCTTCGCACGGCGCCTTGCAGTTGCCGATGTGGTACTCCAGGCAGCGCTTGAACCTGCCCTTCTCGATGTTCGCCGGTGTCAGGTCGTAGTTGCAGGTGCGCAGTTTGTAGAGTTTGTGCACCAGGCCCAGCACGGTCCTCATGGTGCGTACGCTCGCGTAGGGGCCGAAGTA
Organism: Flavobacteriales bacterium; assembly: GCA_016788635.1. Taxonomy (GTDB): domain Bacteria; phylum Bacteroidota; class Bacteroidia; order Flavobacteriales_F; family PHOS-HE28; genus PHOS-HE28. Next base: position 12,709 of record JAEUSU010000005.1, read on the forward strand.
CTGGCTGCCGTCGTTCTCGGGGTTGCGCATGCCCTCCACGCGGGGAAAGCGTTCGTTGCGGATGCGGATGAAGGGGAAGCTCTTGTCGTCGCGCAGGTTGATGTTGAAGCGCGGCTGCAGTTCCTTGATGAGGCTGTTCTCCAACAGCAGGGCCTCGAACTCGGTGGGCACGTGGATCACGCGCAGGTCGGCGATGCGCTTCACCAGCAGGCGCGTCTTGCCATCGGGGTGGTCCTTGGCGAAGTAGCTGCCCACGCGGTGGCGCAGGCTTTTGGCCTTGCCCACGTAAAGGATCTTGCCCTCGGCATCATAGAACTGGTACACGCCGGGGCTGTGGGGCAGCAGGCGGACCTTTTCGCGGACGTCGAGGGTGGACATGGAATGGGCGAAGATCGGGAGGAGATGGCCGCAACGGGGCAACGACGCAGAAGGGCACACCTATGCGGTAATGGATGGCGGATGATCCCGGTGAATGCCGTCACCCTTGCCCATGCGTCCGGACATGCGAACCGGCAGGCGCATGCCATTTTACCGGCTCAGGGCAGCTGCTGCACCCGCGTGTTGGTGGGCACCGAACCTCCGATGTTCACCAGGATGGGATCTCGGTCGTTGGCACCTCCGGAGTAGCGCACCACCCCGTCCAGGTTCACGTCCTCGGCCCAATACCCATTCACGGTGGCGGTGGGCACAGCCCCGCCAATACGCACCAGGATGGGGTCACGGTCATTGCCCGGTCCGGTGTAGCGCAACAGGCCATCACCGTTCACATTACCCGCCCAAAGCAGGTAGGTGCTACCCGAGACCTTGCGTGCGTCGGTGCCCCAGGTCGCCAGCGCTCCATTGCCAAAGTCGAGCTGCTGCACCTGCTGGCCAAAGGGATAGGTGGCGAAGGTCATGGCCCCAAGGTGGTTGCGGTGGCGCACGGCCACATGGTACTGGCCGGGGGGCGCATCAAAGAAGACGAGCGGCTGGCTGCCATCCGCGCGCACCACGCGGCCGTTGGCCTGCACAATGGCCGGCAGGGCCTGCACCACGGTGCTGTTATTCACGGCGGAACGCAATTCCACCAGCACCCAATCCACGGGTGCCGAGGGGCCGGTGCGTTCGAAGGTCACCGCTGCGACGGTCTCACCCATGAGGTAGGGATCGCTTGCTGGCAGCAGGCTGCCTGCCACCAGGTCCGTGCGCATGGTGGTGCCGGTGAAGGCACCTTCCAATTGCAGGCTCAGGGCCAGTTCCACCTCTCCATCCGTGAAGTCGAAGATGCCGTCCGCATCCCGGTCCACGCCATGGCGGATCTTGGTGTTGGGGTGCACCACGGTCCACGTGAGCGGGTTCCCTGCTTGGGCATGCGTCATCAACGCGGTGTGCGCAACAGGTGCTGCACCGTTCTCGTCCGGCTGGTAGTTGCCACCGCCGAGGTAATAGAAGCCACGCAGCTGCCCATTGTATACACCCTTCACGATGAGGGCGTAGTCGGTCGGGTACTTGTCCACCCAATTGCGCAGGGTGGTCACGCGGCTGGGCACGCCCACTGAACCGTTCACCGTCATGCGCATGCCCACGGCAGGCAGTGCGTCCTGCACGGGGTGCACCAGGTCGAAGGTGTGGCTTTGCGGGCTGTTCACCTGGGTGATGCCGCCGGACCAGCTGAGCAGTTCGGGTTCGTAGTCTCCCAGGTACTGCCCCGTGCCGCCTTGGTTGAAGAGCGTCTCCATGACACCATCGCTCATCATGCCGAAACCGCTGGTGCACTCGGTGGTGTTGTAGAAGAAGCCGTTCTTGCGGTAGGTGCTGCGCAGGTCGGGGGTCATGTTCGTGTTCAGGGCCATGTTCACGATGGGCGGGCTGCCGGTGCCGGCGGTGGAGCCGTTGCCAGGCAGGTGCCCCCGTCCGCTGCCGGTCTGGTGACAATGGGAGCAGTTCGCGTTCACCGCCACAAAAAGCCGCACGCCGGCCTGGGGAATGGTCTGGAAGGTGGTGCCGGTAAGGCGTACACGGTTGGTCATGCGCTCCACGGTGGCGGGTATCCAACTGGTGTCAGGCCTGATGGTGCGGTACGGGTTGGGCACGTACCAGGTGGCCGCCAGAAAGTCGCTGAACTCCTGCATGGCCGCCGGGCTGGGCTCGGCATCGGCGCCCTGCAGGTCCACGAAGGCACCAGCGAAGTCATGGAACCCGGCTTTGTCACCGCGCCAGTGCAATTTGCCCGTACCCCGGTTGATGATGTCGATGAGGAACTGGGTGGTCTTCAAGCCCTTCATCGGGTGGAAGGTCTTGTTGCCGGCGGGGTCGTTCACGGTCACCATGTCTCCGGCGGGGTTGCCCAGGTCCCATGCCAGCCGGTCCCAACGGGAATCCACATGGCAGGACCCGCAGGCGATGTGGCCATGCCCGCTGCCGAGGTGGGTGTTGTACAAGTGCTTGCGTCCTTTTTTGATCGGCAATGGGGTGGGATCGAAGAAGGACATGCGACCGGTCTCCGCGTCCGTGGAAAGGTCCACCACGGAGATCGATCCCTCGAACCGGTTCAGCACGTATGCTCTTCCATTGGTTTCATCCAACACGATGCCCGTGGGCCCTTCCCCCACGGCGATGGAATTGGGGGCAAGGCGTGCACCAAGGCTGTTGATGGTGATGAGGTTGTTGGAGCCCATGCCGGCCACGTACGCTTTGCTGCCGTCGCTCTTCCACACGATGGCGCGCGGGTCACCGATGGACTGCTTGCGCACGGGCAGGGGTGAACTGTGCGTGGTGTAATTGATGTGCGGGTTCAGGTCGGTGATCACCGGTGTGCCGGCGGGCGCGAAGCGGGAAACGTTCACACGCAGGAACTTGCCCTTCAAGTTCGGCTCGAAACGCACTTCGTTGGTGGCGTCCGTACCCACCACGAACACCTCGCCGGTGGTGGGCCGCACGGACATGGCCATCAGGATGTTGCCGAGCGTTTGCTTGTAGGTCACCGTGGCGGTGCTGGGGCTGTTGGCGTTGATCATGGCCACGTCGCGGTCAGGCATGTCCCAGCCGGCCACGCGCGCTTTACCAGGTGCGGTGCCGGAGACGAGGGCTGTCCAATTGCCGCCGTTGTCATCCATCCATTGCCCGGCCGCGTTCTTGCGCACCACCAGGCTGTGGTTGGCCTGCATGGGCGGATTGTTCGGGTTCATCGGCGGGTTGAAACCCGTGCCCGCATTGGGCACCGGCACCACACCACCATACGGGCCAGCCGGATTGGTGACGTCATTGGCCACGGTGGTGCATCCGCCCTGAGGCGAGCAGAAGCCGCTGGCATGAAAGGCGTTGCCATTCAGCACCGTGGTCTGGTTGCCGCTTTCGAAGAAGGCGCAGTAAACGGTGCTGCCGTCCGGGCTCACCGCCAGTGCGCGCGGTTGTTCGCCCTTCAGCAGGACGTTCGTCGGTGCGGCGGCCAGGTTGGACAAGTTGAACACCTGCACCATCTCCTGCTCGGCACAGCTCACAAAGGCCTTCAAAGGGGAGCCGGCAAAGACCACATCAGCCGGTTCGTTCTCGGTGAGCACAGTGCGGACGGTGGCCTTCAACGCCAGGTCCACGATGCTCACTTCATCGCTCACCTGGCATACCACCCAGGCCTCGGTATTGGTGCGGGCACGCACGGTCACCGGGTCCAGGCCAACAGGAATGCTGGCATGGTGGACAAGGCCTGAGGCAGTGACGTTGAAGACCTCCAGGCTGTTGTTCGCGGTGTTCACCGCGAGCAGCTTGGTGCCGTCCGGTGTCATGTCGATCGGGTGTACGTGCGCCGACTCGAAGTTGGTGAACTGTGATGTGGGCACACCCTGGAAGGCGGATCGGGTCTCCGGCAGGTCCAGCGACTGGAAGGTGCTGAGACCGATGACCGCAGCAAAGGGGAGAAGCGCGATGGGGAGGCGGGCACGGGTGGTCATGAGCGGAGCAACTTGGCCTTGCCGCAGGGGCATGCGGCTTGGAGCGACTGCGGAATTTAAGGCCAAAAGAGCGGCGCCTCCAAGCGCGCATGGATCCCGCATTGAAAACCTGAATGGAAAGGAACCGACCGGTTCAATACACCAGCAGCCGCGGCTCGCTCATCTCCTCCATGGCGTACTTCACCCCCTCGCGTCCAAGCCCGCTGTCCTTGATGCCACCGTAGGGCATGCTGTCGATGCGGAAGCCGGGCACGTTGCCGATGATGATGCCGCCCACTTCCAGCTCGTTGTGCGCCTGTTTCATGTGCGCCACCGAATCCGTGAAGAGGCCCGCCTGCAGGCCGTAGGTGCTGTCGTTCACCTGCGCGATGGCGTGATCGAAGTCAGCGACCTCCTCCAACACCGCCACGGGGCCGAACACCTCGGCGCAACTCACCTTCATGCTGTCCTTGGTGCCAGTGAGCAGGGTGGGCGCGAACACGTTGCGCGATGCATCCACGGCCTTGCCGCCCGCGAGCAATTGAGCGCCGCCCTGCACGGCCTCGGCCACCCAGCTGCCGATCCGTTCGAAATGCCCCTTGTCGATGATGGGGCCCACGATCACACTGGCATCGCTCGGGTCGCCGGCCTTCAACGCGGCGTACTCCTTCACCAGGAGGTCCCGGAATTGCGCGAACACGCTCCTCACTGCGAAGATGCGTTGTGTGCTGATGCACGTTTGTCCCGCGTAAACGTTGGCGCCGATGGCCACGGTCTTTGCAGCGGCGGCAAGGTCCACGCCTTCATCGATGATCACAGCCGCGTTGCCGCCCAGTTCCAGTGCGAGCTTCTTCTTGCCGCAGATGTTCTTCAGGTGCCAGCCCACCTTGTCGCTGCCGGTGAAGCTGAGCATGGCCACCCGCTCATCCTTCACCAGTTTCTCGGCCACAGGCACGCCGCACATCAACACATGGAAGGCCTCTTTGGGCCAGCCGATCTGCTCCATGAAGCGGGCGAGCACGAAGGCGCACAACGGCGCCTGCGGCGAAGGCTTCAGCACCACCGGGCAGCCCACCGCCATGGCCGGCGCCACTTTGTGCAGCACCAGGTTCAGCGGGAAGTTGAAGGGTGTGATGGCCGCGATGACGCCGATGGGGAAACGCTTGGTGAAGGCGGTCTTGCCCACGCCCGCGCCGAAGTCCATGGGCGTGACATCGCCCCAGAAGCGCAAAGCCTCGGCGGCGGCGGTGCGCACGGTGGTGATGCTCCGCGCCACCTCGATCCGCGCTGCGCCGATGGGCTTGCCGGCCTCCTGCACCATCAGCTGCGCGATCTCCTCCTCGTGCTGCGCGATCAACGCGGCCAGCGCTTCGAGCTTCGCACTGCGCTCACCAGCGCTCATCTTCCGCAAGGCCGTGCGGCTGCCGTAGGATGCGGCGATAGCTGCTTCCATCTGCGCCTCCGAGGCGTTCGGGACGCGGGCCAGTTCGGTGCCGTGGTACTTGTCCACCACGGTGTTGAAGGTGCCATCGCCCTCGAAGGACCAGGAGCCGTTGATGAAGTTGGCGGGGGTGAAGAGCGTGGTGAGGGTGGCGGGCATGGGGCGGGGTCTGGGTGCTTGGATCAACTGCGGATGGCTTCCTTCAATCTGAGCGCGAAGTTCGGCGAAGCGAAGAAGTGTTCAGCGCGATCGATGAGTCGTTTGGAAAGGAACCCGGCGGCAACCAATCCGTTCAGGTCGGTCCGTGCCGTCTGCAGCGTTGTGCGCATGGCATTTGACACCTCTTTGATCGTGATCGTGCGCTGAGGCTCCTGATCGATCCAAAGAAGCACTTCGGCCTGGCGGCTGTTCAGTGAGGTGTTGGCCAGCAGGACGGGCAGCTTCCTGCGCTCTTTCATCTTCCTGGCCAGGTGCTCCTTCAGTGCGATCATCGCTTCATTCATCGCATTCAGATTGAAGTCGATGAAATAGGTGAGGTCGTTCTCGTCGTACTCGGTATGCAGATAGGCTTGAGCATAGCCCGATGGCGAGCGTAGTATGATGCGTGAGATGGTGAGGAATTCCACCAGCCAGTAGCCGCGCTTCAGCAAGTACCAATAGAAAAGCGCGCGAGCGGTCCGCCCATTGCCGTCCACGAACGGATGGATGTACCCGATGAGGAAATGCAGGATGATGCCCCGCACGATCGGGTGCATGAACTGCTTGTCATCCTCGGCATTCGCGAAGTCGCAGTACGCCTTCAGCAGGCTCTTCAGATGCTTGTGTGCAGGCGGACGGTAGAACTCTTCTCCGGTCGTGGCGTCCTCGACCACCACATCATCGTTGTCGCGGAAAACGCCTTCCTTGTCCGCGCACTTTAGCGTGCCGCTGGTGATGAGCCGGTGGAAATGGCAGATCAACTCGGGGGTGAGCGGCTTGTGCTTGTGCTTCACGAGCTCGCGCATCGTGAGGTAATTGTTCAAGATCATCCGCTCGGAATGATCGCGCGGTGGCCTCCCGCTGAGTAGCATGCGCTTGGCCACTTCGCGCGTGGCCACCGCGCCCTCGATCTGGCTGGATGCGATGGCTTCCTCCATCTGCGTGCTGATGAGGAGTCGCTGGTCATGTCGCTCCGGGAAAACCGAGTCGGTGGCCAGCATGCCACCCATGTTCAGGTCGAACTCGTGCAGATGCCGCAGTGCTTGATCGGTGATCGTGTACCGGAAGGAGAGCAGGCCATCTTTGGAAAGGTTCAAGAACTGGGCCTTGAGCAAGCGCGCACCCTTTGCAAGGTGCCAAAGTGTTTCTGCCGGTATGGCACGGTCGCGGAACTTGTACTTGAATTTCTCCCAGTAGAGGTGCTGCTTCTCGGCTTCCGCCAAGTCCTGCATGAGTTGCTGGTCCGTGAAATAGGTCATCAGCGCCTTGGAGAGCGCCTTGGGGTCTGGCGCAGGCGGTGGTGGTAGCGGCCTTTTCATTCGACTGCTAATTTAGTCCCGATCAGCAGCACTTGACAGGGTCATTCTGCTAATTCTGTCTCCATTAGCAGCTAATGACAGAAGGCGCAGGGTGCTTAATGCCCTGGTATACAGCGCAGTATTGTGTCGCCGCCCCTCACTTCGCCAGATACCTCCCCACCGGCCTGAGCAGCACCACCTGCACCTCCTGCTCCTCGAAGCGGGTGAAGCTGGCCTCCACCTGTTTGTCCGGCCAGATGATCTGCACGCGGCCCTTGGCCACATCATAAGCCGCTGTGTAGAGCGTGCCGAAGCCGCGCAGGTATTGCTGGCTGTAGAGGGGCGGTTTCAGGAACTGCTTGATGAGCTGCGCGCGGGTGAGCTTGGGCTGCGCAATGCTGTGCTCGAGGAAGTGCTTGCGCTCGATGGTGTGCGTGAAGGCGGCGTATTCATCCCACTCCACCTGGTGCTGGTGGTTGCAGGCCACGGCCTGGTAGATCACCTGCGCTGGACGGTCGTGGTTCATGTACACGGTGGCGTACTTGCCGCTCTTGTCCACCACGGTCACGTTGTAGCCCATGTGCACCGGAATGCGCCGCAGCACCTCGCAGGCTTCATCGGTGGTGGTGCAGGTCTCCAGCACGTAGCGGATCACCAGGGGTATGCCGAATCCCTTGCCCCACACCTTCCTTCCACCGAATGCCAGCGCCACGGCAAGGCCATCGCTGTTCATGCCATCCAACAGGCCCCAGCCGCTGTCCTGGATGCCGATCACCGGCTTCACATACTCGCTGTAGCGCATCCGCCCATCGAAATAGCGCGGATCGAAGTCGTAGTTGCGGATCAATGTGGGCGCGCCTTTGGTCCAGGCCACCTGTGAGCAGCCTGCCATGTAAGGCGGCGGGCACCACATGCTCAGGAAGCGCGAAGCGACATCGTCGTTGTTGGCGATGCGGCACAGGCTGTTGTACACCGGGATCAGTTCCGGCATGTGCAGCTCCAACATGCTGCGGCAGGTCACCAGGTCGGGGCGCTTGTTCAGTCCCTCGCTCTCATACCAGATCTTGAACAACGGCCATGCGTGGTCAAAGAAGGTCTGCCAGCGCTCGCTGGGCCAGGGTTCACGGACGAGTTTCAGGTGGACGTACATATCAAATGCGAGAGTGGCGAGTGGCGAGTACCAAGTAACGAGTCTGCGGCGTGCTGCTCACCGGCAGCAGACTCGCTACTCGGTGCATGAGGATCGCGGGGAGGAACTCGCTACTCGCCACTCAATTACATCATCTTGAACCCTCCGATCTCCAGCATGTGCTCATGGCCATTGCTGCCCTGTGCACCGGGCGCCACGCTCTTGAATTGTGTGCGGATGGCGGCCAGCCACTTCTTCGCGCGCTCGGTGAGCTGGAAGTCGTCGGTCATCATGCGGCCGCGCATCACCAGGATGCCCATGTCCGCACCCTCATAGAACCAGTCGCCGGGACGCGTGATGCGCAGGAAGAAGGCCTCGTTGTCCTTCTCCACATAGCGGCGGTGGGTGTCCATGCGCCAGAAGTAGATGCTGCCATCATCGCGCATGCGCCAGATGCCGCTGCGCGGCGCGTCGGTCACACGCTGCACATCGTCGGTGGTGTACTTGATCACCATCTGGCCCCAGCTGTCGATGTTGCGCGCGTCGGCCCAGCGTCGGTTCAGTGCGTTCACGCTCAGTTCGTACGGAACGTCCATCCACTCCAGGATGTGGAAGAGGTGCAGCGGCGCATCGGCCAATGCAAAGGATGCATGGTTGGTGATGGAACTGGCACCGGTGACGCGCGGGTTCAGTTCGCCCAGGTAGATCTGACCGTTGTCCTTGTCGATGAGGTAGTCCAGCTCGAAGTAGCCCTTGTAGCCCTCCTTCAACAGCTGGTCGCCGAACTTCTTCGCGTAGCGGCGGGCCTTGGCACGGATCTGCGGGGTGAACGTGTCGGCGAAGATCTCATTGCCACACCAGCCGCCTTTGTAGGGGGTGAGTTCCTTGAAGCCCACGAGCTCCGTCATCAGCGGCGCCACAATGGTGCCGTGCCGCGTGACACAGGCCTCCATGGCCGCGCCCCTGCAGTTGATGCGCTTCATGATCTTGCACTCCTTCTCCGCCTCGATCTCCTTCGCATACTTGTCATAATCAACTGCGCTGTTGATGAAGAAGGTCGTGTGGCCGCTGTCCCCATACGGTGTTTGCACCACCAGGTCGGTGCCGAGCTTGCCTTTCTGCGCCACGGCGAGCAGGTGCTCGTAATGCTTCACGGGGCTGAGCACGTAGGGCACGCAGGGCACGCCTGCCTTCTCGGCCACGCGGTTGGTGTTCACCTTGTTGTCCAGCCAGCTTCGGAGCTTGGCGGGTGGGAAGATCACCTCCAGCCCGGCCTTCCTGGCGAGCGATTCGGTCTTCTCGTCGAACATGAGGAAGAGCGCCTTGCCGTTCTTGCCGCCTGTCCCGAGCGAGGCCGGGGGACGGCGGCTCTCGATGTAGTCACGCACCTCACTGTGGGTGAGCAGGTAGTTGTTGATGTCCTCGATGCTCTGGAACTCCTCATGCGGCTCCTCCGTGCGCGGGCTCATCAGGTTGGGGTGCAGCCCGTCGAAGCAGTCGATGTAGGTGATGAACTTGAAGCCCTTGATCCACTCGTCCGCGCCCAACAGGTTGAAGTTGGTGGCGCTGATGAAGTAGATGGGGACTTCGTTGCGGTGGAAGAAGCGGCGGATGTCACTGATCCCCTTGAGCAGGTTCGCAGGCGGTGCAGGCCGCTTGGTACGGGCTGTCCTGGTCTTCCTCTTCACCGGTCGCTTCGTGGTGCGCTTCGCCTCCTTCTGGCCTGCCACCCAGTTCGCGAAGGTGCGCTTTGCGGGGCTGCCCGATCGGCGGGCCGCATGGGCTTTGCGTGGGGCGGCCTTTTTGGTCTTCTTGCTCATGTGCGTTTGGTCTTCTTCATTCGGCCGCTGCCATTGCCAGTGGGGATGGCTGGTGCACGCATGCCCCCCAGTGCGGTGGTCGTCTTCTGGCGGCCCAGTGCCGCATCGGTGAAAATGCGCAGGCCCAGCTCAGGCCGGTAGCCGTGGATCTCCTTCACGTCGATGGCGATGAGGAAATCGATGATCTCGTGGTTGATGACCTGTCCGGGGACCAGCACCGGGAAGCCTGGTGGATAAGGGATCACGAAGGCGGCCGAGACCAGTTCGCGGCCCGCTTTCATGCTTGCGAGGCAGGCTGCGAGGTCCAGGTGTTCACATCGCTCCTCCTTGTAGGCCAGGAAATAGGCCGCCCGCAGGTCGCCACCCGGAACACCGGGCTGGCCCTGAAAACTGCGGTGGAAGCTGGTGAAGTCGGGCAGGGGCGGCACCTCTTCAGTGAGCGAACGGATCTTGGCCAGGTGCAGGCGTTTGTCGTCCAGTTCGAAACCGGCATTGCGCTCCTCCAGGTCATCCGCGATCTGCAGCAGCACCTTGGTGAGGTAGGCCAGTGAGCCGCGCGTGGTGCCGATGTTGGTCATGAAGAGCACCGAGTTGCGCGAGGTCTTGTTGATCTGGATCTGGTACTTGTCCATCAGGTACCGGTTCTTGAAGGTGTCACCGTCAATGCCGGTCTTGCCCGTGAACAGGTTGATCTTGGTGGGGTCCACCGCGAACTCGTCCTCGGCCCATGCTTTCTCGATCTCGTTCCAGCCCTTATCGCGCCGGTAGTAGTGCTGCAGTCCGCTCTGGCGGAGTTCACCGGGTATAAGATCGCCGATGGTGATGATGTCGAACCACTTGCTCAGCTTGGGGTGTTCGCGCACCGTGCGGCGCAGCAGCAGCCCCAGTTCGATGGCCTTCTCCACCAGCTCAAAACCTTCGAACTCCACCTGTCGCCTGCCCACGTCCAGGCTGGCCAGGATCTGGTAGTTGGCGCTGGTGCTGGTGTGGGTCATGTAGGCCTCGTGGAAGCTGGCCTCGCTCTTGCGTGCGAAATCCTCGTCCCAGATGTGGATCATGCTGCCCTGGCGCATGGAGCTCAGGGTCTTGTGCGTGCTCTGCGTGGCGTACACACGTATGCGGACCTTGTCCGGATCGGGAAGCTGGGGCTCCTCGCCTGGTCTCAGCGTGGCGATGTGCGCGGCATATTGTTCGCGATACTCCGGCGTGCGGTACTTGCGGGCGAGCTTGGCGGCCACATGCATGGCGGTGCGCTGCCGCAGCACATAGCTGAAGCGCGCGAAGGCCCACCAGGCCTCGTCCCACAGGAACACGATGTCGGGCTTGATGGCAAGCACCTGTTCCATCACGCGCTCCACGTTGTACACCACGCCGTCGAAGGTGCTGTTGGTGAGCAGCAGCATCTTCACCTTGTCCAGCCGGCCACCCTTGCGCAGGGCGCACAATTGTTCGCGAATATGCGCCAGCGGTACCGCGCCGTACATGCTGTATTTGGGCAGCGGATAGCTGTGGAGGTACACCGGGTACGAGCCGCTGAGCACCATGCCGTAGTGGTGGCTCTTGTGGCAGTCGCGGTCAATGAGCACGATGTCGCCGGGTTCCACCAGGGCCTGCACCACGATCTTGTTGGTGGTGCTGGTGCCGTTGGTGGCGAAGAAGGTGCGCTGTGCGCCGAACGCGCGTGCAGCCAGCTCCTGTGCTTTTTTCAGGGGTCCGGTGGGTTGCAGCAGCGAGTCGAGGCCCCCACTGGTGGCGCTGGTCTCGGCAAGGAAAAGGTTGCGGCCGTAGAACTCACCGAAGTCCTGGATCCACCGGCTCTTGAACACGCTGTTGCCGCGCGAAATGGGCATGGCATGGAACACGCCTGTGGGCCGCTTGCTGTAGTCCTTCAACGCGGTGAAGAAGGGGGTGACGAAGCGCTCCTGGATCCCATGCAGGATGGTGAGGTGCAGTTCGTTGAGGTCCTCCGTGCGGTAGAAGATGCGGCGGAAGTTCTTCAGCGTGATGTCCTCCAGGCCGGTGATCGGGGTGTCCGTCACGAAGTAGCGGTCCACCTCGGGCCTGAACCAGCGCATGATGCGGCCAAGCTGTGGTCCCATCGCGGACTGGCTGTATCCGCTCAGGTCCAGCTGGTCGATGGCGCGGGTGAACTCGCGCAGGATGCCCTTGTGGTTCGCGCTGGCGTAAGGCATGCCGTAGCGGACCACCACCGCCTGGATGTTGTGGTTGAAGAGCAGGGCGATCAACGCGTCCTGCACGGTGCGCACCACCAAGGCGTCATAGATGAAGGGGTCCGAACGATCGCGGCACTTCTGCAGGCGATGTTTCAATGCGGCTACCTCCTCGTCATCCAGATCATCAACGAACAGCACTTCGAAGTAGTTGGGCCGCTGCTGGTCCTCTTCGGCCTCCAACAACTCACGTGCACCCGAGGTGGGATCGGCGAGCGCGCCGGGATCGCTGCGAAAGGCGCCGCTGCTGAGCGTGCGCACCACGTGGTTCACGGCCATGTGCAAGCCATGATGCTCGCGGTCACGCAGCATGGTGCGGAGGTGGCGTACCGTATCCCGGCCAGGGAAGGCCCAATAGGCTTCGATCGTGTGCAGGTCCTGCAGCAGGGCCTCCACCTCAGCGGACGGTCCGCGGCCTTCATCGAGCGCGGCGGCGGCCAGCTTCAGTTGGTCCCACGTGTGCGAACGCAGCCGGGCGGCGTTGAAGTGCTGACGGTGTTGGGAGGTGGCAGTGGACATGCAGAGCGGGGGGCAGGCCCGCAGGGAAAGATAACGAAGGGGTGTGATCCCGGACGGAGCGAGGCTCAGCGCTTGCGACGGGGCTTGCCCGGTGCCGCCTTGCGCGGGACGCGTGCACGTGCCGGGGCTTTGGCGGCAGCCTTGGGCCGGGACGTGCGTGGAGGGGTGCCCTGCCGGCGCGAGGGGCCCTCGTGCAGAGCCACCCGGTTGCCCTCGCTGTCGATGAACAAGGCGAACCAGCCAGCGGCCTCGCTGATGAGCGTCTTGGGCATGATCACCCGCCCCCCCGCCAGGTCCACCCGGCCCTGGATGCCTTCCAGGTCGTTCCCGGCGTTCAGATAGATCAGCGTGCCGGTGTCGTTGGGCACACAGCCCGGGCCGGCGATCAAGGCGCCGCCCACACCTTTCTCCGCTGGGAAATAGGCCATGGCGAACTCACCGTTCACGGCCACCTCCATCTCGATGCCGTAGATGGCATTGTAGAAGGCCGTGGCGCGATGGATGTCGTAGACGGGGATCTCGAACCAGCTGACGAGGTCCTTCAGTTTGAGATGCTGTTGGCCAATGGTGCTGCCCATGCGCTAGGGGGGTTGTTCGCCAAAGGGGCGGATGGAGGAAATGACGTTCCGCGGAGGCTCATGCGCCAGGCGTGTCTCGTCGCGGATCTGGAGCTCGCCGAGTTCCTGTACGCGCTGCGGTTTGATCAACGGACCGAGGCTTTCCAGGTAGGGATGCTTCAGACCTGGCGTGTAAATGTCGAACTCGACCGGCCGGTCGCGGAAGCTCTTGATGGGCTGGCCCAGGCGCAACACCCCCAGTTCACGGCTGCGCCGCACCTTCTCCAGGTTGATCTCGATGGGGATGAACTCCTCATTGGTATCCGCCTGGTACACGATGCGGCCTTCAGGCCCCACCACGATGCTGCGGCCGCTTCCACCGGCGTCCAGCCCGTTGATGTCGAAGAAGTAGCACTGGTTGGTGGCGGCGCTGGCCCGTGCGATGCTCAGCTCGATCTCCCGGTCGATGGTGCCGGTGAGCGTGGGGTGCAGGATCACCTCGGCGCCCATCACGGCCAATGTGCGGGTGGTCTCCGGGATCCACATGTCGTAGCAGATGCTCACCCCGAAGCGGCCCACATCGGGAATGTCGAACACGCAGAACTCATTGCCGCCGGTCACGCCCACCTCGTAGGGGTAGAAGGGGAACATCTTGCGGTAGCGGGCCACCACGCTGCCTTCCGGGTCGATGACCGTGGCGGTGTTGTAGATGCGCCCGTTCTTCTTCTCGAAGATGCTGCCCGGCAACAGCCAGATGCCGTGCTTGGCGGCCATCGAGCACATCTCCTGCTCGAACTCCCCGGGCACGGGCTGCGCATGCAACGTCAATGGGCCGTAAGCGCACAGCTCGCTGAAGAGCACCATGTCCACCCACGGGTACAGGTTCATCAGGATGTCCAGCTTCAACTTCATGGCCTCCACGTTGGGTGTGGAAGCGCTCACGCGCATCTGGACGCCGGCGATGGAGAAGGGCTTCATTCGTTCGATAGGGCCTGTTGGGGGTTGAAGGTTGATGCCGGGTTGGGGGTTGGTAAACCCTCGACCGGCCACATCCAACCCTCAACCTGCAATTTTATCCAGTTCCTCCTCCATGATGTCCAGCCCTTTGTTCAGCAGCTCATCACTGATGACCAGCGGGCTGAGCACGCGGATGACGTTCTTGTCCGTGCCGGCGGTGATCACCACCAGATCGCGCTTGGCGCAGGCGTTCATCAACGCGGTGCAGGTCTCGGCATCCGGCTGCATGGGGTCGCCGTTCTTCACGAACTCCATGGCCATCATGGCGCCCAGGCCGCGCACATCGCCGATGCATGGGTGCTTCGCCTTCATCCTCTCGAAACGCTTGCGGATCACGTTGCCCACGTGCCGGCCTTTCGCGTTGATGTCGATCTCCTCCATGTAATTGAGCGTGGCCAAGGCTGCGGCGCAGCTCACCGGGTTGCCGATGTAGGTGCCGCCGATGCTGCTGGGGCCGGCCTTGTCCATGATGGCCGCCCTGCCCATCACGGCACCAATGGGCATGCCGCTGCCCAGGCTCTTGGCCCAGGTGCTCAGGTCCGGGGTCACGCCGAAGTGTTCAAAGGCGCTCCATGCACCCGTGCGACCGAAACCAGCCTGCACTTCATCGAAGATCAAAAGAATGCCGTGCTTGTCGCACCAGGCGCGCAGGCCCTCCACATAGGCCTTGGGTGCCACGTTGAAGCCGCCTTCGCCCTGCACCAGTTCAATGATCACGCAGGCGAGCGCTTTGGGATCGACGGTGTTGTGGGTGAGTTCCTCGAGGCGATGCAGTTCCGCCCTCACGAATTCGGCCTCGCTGCGGCCTGCGCCGTAACGGTAGAAGTTGGGGTATTGTGTGCGGTACACCTCCGGAGCGAAGGGCCCGCAATCCGGCTTGTAGCCCACCTTGCTGGTGAGGGTCATGGCCATGAGCGTGCGGCCGTGGAAGGCATCGGTGAAGCAGAGCACACCACTGCGCTTCGTGGCCTGGCGGGCGATCTTGATGGCGTTCTCCACCGCCTCTGCCCCGGTGTTCACCAGCATGGTCTTGGTGGGTCCGCCATGGGGCAGCAGGGCGTTGAGCTTCTCGCACAAGGCGATGTAAGGCTCATAGCTGGCCACATTGAAGCTCACGTGCAGGAACTTCTCCGCCTGTTCCTGGATGGCCTTCACCACGGGCGGCGGGCAGTGGCCGGCGTTCACCACGCCGATGCCGCCGGCGAAATCGATCAGTTCACGGCCGTCCTCGTCGATGATGGTGGCGCCGCTGGCCTTGGCCGCGGTGGCGTAGTTGAACATGCCTACGCCGTTGGGCACGGCGGCCTTGCGGCGGGCAATAAGTTCCTGGCTCTTAGTCAATTGGTCTGTCATTTCAGGGGCGGCCCGTCAGCGCGGGCCCGGCCGCGAAGTTCGCAGCTTCCGGCCTTCAGCCGACCGGTCCCGGCCCTGAGCTTTCAACAGGGCCGCTAAGGCGCAAGTGCCGTCAATCCAAGCGGTGCGCGAGGGTCACGGTCTTGCGGTATACTTCAATGTTGCCCGAAAGGTCATAGACCTCGAACCAGATGATGTAGGGCCCGATGCGCGCCTTGTCGCCCTCGGTGCGGATGCCGTCCCACGAGATGGCGCCGCGCGTACCCAGCAGGATGTTCTCCATCAGCCGTTTCACCTCGCGGCCTGCCAGGTCGAACACGGTCATGTTGCCAACGAAGCCGGGCTGGTCGAAGCGGTAGGTGATGGTGAGCAGGTCCTGGTGCCCATCGTTGTCCGGGGAGAAGATGGCGGGGTCGATCGTCATCTCACCCGTAGGCGCCGGTGCCGGAGCGTACTGCGAGTTGCGGAAGCCGGGTGTTGCCCATCCGGCATCCTGCGCAGCACTGGTCCAGTTGCTGTTGTCGCTGGTGGGGCGCGCGGGGTCCACACGCTCCAGGCTCACCCCCTCGGTCTTGCTGAGCAGCGTGAAATGCAGCCTGTCGCTGTAATCGAAACGGTCGAGCATGCTGTTGTCCGCATGGCAGAAGACCACGCTGCCTGCGGTGTTCACATAGCTCGGCAGGCTCATCTGCAGGAAGCGTTCGGTGTGGCTTTGCGGGTAGCGGGTGGCGATGTCCGTGGGGTTGGGGGTGAGCAGGATGTACTCCCCCGGCATCAACAGGATGGGTTCCGTGGTGATGGTGCGGAAGTTGGCGATGACGCCGCTGCTCACGTTGGCCATCTGCAGGCCGGCCAGGCTCAACACTTTTTGCGAGCGGTTGAACAACTCCACGAAGTCGCTGCCGGTGCTGATGGGGTCGTACAGCACTTCGTTGATCACCACATCGCCCACTGCGATCACCTCCGGCAAGGCAAAGGTGGCGGTGTTGGCATCACCGATGGCATTGCCCGCACAGTCCGTGAGGCCTGAAACGGTGAGCGTGTGGATGATGCCGGGCACAAGCGCGGTGGCGAAGATCAACCCCACCCGGTCGTAACCAGGCGGTGTGTTGGTCACCTCGGCGATGGAGAGTGGCGGATCGATCGCATAGTCGGCGGTGAGGACCGCGCTGGAGTCCAATGCTTCGCTGAAGAGCAGTGTCACCTGGGTGTCGCTGTTCACCAATACGCCCGTCAACGCCGGAGGGGTGGTATCCGGTGTGGGGTCGAGCACGCTGTTCTCCTCGCCCGGCGTGCCGCCCAGTTCGTTGGTGCTCGCGATCCAGTTCAGCGCGCCGCTGCAGGGGTTGAAGGGGTCGATCTGCTCCAGGGTCCAGCCGCCCTCGGCCTTGTCCCCATCGCGGTACCAGCTGCTGCTGTAGTTCACCCGGTCGATGGCCGTGTCATCCGAATAGCGGAGCGTGAGCTGGTCGGCGTCGTTGTTCAAGGAAGGAAGCGAACCCAAGCCGATGCGGTTGGGCCACGCGCTGAAGAGCGCCAGGTTCGAGGTGCTTACCAGTATCACAAACTCCCCCGGCCCGAGCAGATGAGCGGGCAGGGTCACGGTGCTGCTCGCATCGCTGAACTTCCAGCCGGCCAGGTCGAAGTACTTGTCCGTGGTGGCGTTGAACAACTCCACGAACTCGGCGTCCGGCAAGCCCACCACGGGCGAGGGATCGGCCATGAGCTCATTGATCACCACCTCGCGATAGGCAGGCAAGTCCGGTGTGATGAAGGAGAACGGGAACGGACCACCGCTGACGAGCGCGTTACCAGCCAGGTCCTGCACACCACCTACAAGCAGGCCGTATTCACCCCCATTGCCCAGGGCCGACCCCGGTGTCAGATGCACCAGTGCGGCATTGCTGCCGGCCAGCACCGCGCCGGCCACTGCGATGAAAGGCAGGATGTCGTAGTTGTTCGCGTCCTGTGCCGTGGCGGGGTCCACGGGTTCATCGAAAAGCACATCCACCTGTGTGGCGCTAACGGCCGTCACGGAAAGCACGTTGGGCGGGTCGAGGTCCACGGGAATAGGGCCCACAGTGAAGTCGTCGAAGAAGTGGTTGTTCACCGGCCCGGCCGCACTGCTCTGCACCACCCAGATGCCGAAGTGCGTGCTGCTTTGATGGGTGGCATCCACCACGGTGCCGGCGTTGGTGTAACTGCCCAACGCGCCGTCGTCATACCACAGCGTCCAGGAGTCCGTCACATCTCGCTCCACGCGGATGCGGAACGGGTTGTTGGTGCTGCTGTTCACAATGCCGTCCGGGCTTGCGATCAGGGAGAGCGAGCTGCCGCCGTCGCGCCGGAAAAGCTCCACGCGGTCCTGTGTGCCTCCCACGCGAACGAAGTAGCCGTTGAGCGGCGTGCCCAGGTCGGCCGCGTCGCTCATCAGGAACAGGTCCACGTAGTTGGTCCCACTGGTGGCGAACTTCAAGTTGATGAAGAACTCCCATCGCGCATCGGTGGCCTGGACGCTCGGTGTGCTCAGGTAATAGGTGGCCGCGCCGGGGCTGTTGCTGCGCAGTTCTTCGTTCACCACGGTGAACAGGAGGTCGTTCCCGCTCCACACCGGACCGCCCGTGAAGTCGCCATCGCTGAAGTCGTCGTTGAACTGGGCGCTCAGCTGGCCGGTGGCGATCACGACGTGCAGGAGGACAAGTATGCGCGGAAAGGCTTGCGGAATGCGGCACATGGGGCGTGCCAAGGTAGTAGCTTCGCGGCCGCGGAATATTAACCGCAGCTTCATGAAAGTCGCCGTCGTTGGAGCCACCGGTCTGGTCGGTGGGGTCATGTTGAACGTGCTGGAGGACCGCAACTTCCCCGTGGATGAATTGCTCGCGGTGGCCAGCGAGCGGAGCGTGGGTACCACCGTGCGCTTCCGGGGTCGTGAGGTGCCGGTGATCGGCATGGAGGAAGCCGTGGCCGCACGACCGGACATCGCGCTGTTCTCCGCCGGTGGGGCCACCTCATTGGAATGGGCGCCGCGCTTCGCGGCAGCGGGCGCGGTGGTCATTGACAACAGCAGCGCCTGGCGGATGATGCCGGACAAGAAGCTCATCGTTCCGGAGATCAACGGCCATCTGCTCACGGCGGAGGACCTCGCCCGGGCGAGCGGGCGCATCATTGCCAACCCGAACTGCAGCACCATTCAGCTGGTGATGGCGCTGGCCCCGCTGCACCGCCGGTACACCGTGCAGCGCGTGGTGGTGAGCACCTACCAGAGCGTCACCGGCACCGGCATGAAGGCCGTGAAGCAGATGGAGGACGAGCGCAGCGGGGTGGAAGGCGAGAAGGCCTATCCCTACCGGATCGACCGCAACGTGATCCCGCGCTGCGATGCGTTCCTGGAGAACGGCTACACCAAGGAGGAGATGAAGGTGGTGCACGAAACGCAGAAGATCCTCGATCCCGCCATCCGCGTCACCTGCACAGCTGTACGTGTGCCCGTCACCGGGGGGCACAGCGAAGCGGTGAACGTCACCTTCGCGCATGAATTCGACATGGACGAGGTGCGGCGCCTGTTGCGCGAAGCCCCTGGCATTGCACTGCTGGATGATCCCACACACGACCAGTATCCCATGCCCATGCTATCACAAGGGCGCGATGAGGTTTTTGTGGGCCGCATCCGGCGCGATGAGAGCCAGCCGCACACGCTGAACCTGTGGGTGGTGGCGGACAACCTGCGCAAGGGCGCGGCCACGAACGCGGTGCAGATCGCGGAATGGTTGGTGAAGCATGGGCAGGTAAGGATTACCGCCAGGGTAGGCTGATCTGGAGCGAGTCCGCTATCTTTCCGCTTCTTGGTTCCCCTCGGCCATGCGGACGCTTATCCTATCACTCGCTCTTTGGCCGTTCGGGCTGGCTGCCCAGGACGACTATGCCCAGCCCCCGCAGCGCATGTGGGCGGTGCAGGATGTGTCGGGCACTTACGGGTCCATCATCCAGGATGAGGCCTTCTATTCACTGGGCGAGTGGCGGGCGATGCTTCCGGGATCCCGGTTGCTCCAGGGGGATGTGCCGCCGATGAACGCTTGGTCTTATGGGTACGGTGCCTATGCCTACCCCTTGTTCACCGTATCAGCCGGCTTGAACCTCGATGGCCAGCGCCGGCCGCTGTCGCGCTATGACCGTCAGCTGCGTGTAAGCCTGTCCTATGCGCCGGAGAACGAAATGAATTCCAGTTGGGAGCGCCGGCGCACCGGTGTGTTCGACACCTTGGTGGGGCAGCATACGGGACAGGTCTTTGTGATCGATACCACGTGGTATGAACGCTACTCGGCGTTCTTCTATTATTCACGTTTGGAGGTGGACGCCTCCATGCTTTGGCGCCGCCGCACCGCCACGCGCTGGGGGTGGTACACCGGTGCGGGCATCTCCCTGGGCATGATCATCGGTGAGGATTGTTATGTGGACTACCGGACCGGTGTGCGGAGCTCCGGGTATTCCTTCAACCCACCGCTTGTCGACCAGGTGCGGGCTCGGGACAGTGAAATGCTCCGTGCGCCGAACGGTTTCAGCGGGGCCATGCGCGCGGTGATCGGTGCGGAGTTCCGGCTCGGCGCTTCCCATCGCTTCTGGAGCAGGTTGCACCTGCACTACGAACTGCAACCCATCCTTCAATACACCCAGTTCGCCGGCACCAACCTGCGGAGCGACATGGCGTGGCGCTCACAACTGGGGATCCGTGCGCTGCTCCGGTGAGGGCCCACCATCCGCCTGTTCAGGCATCGCGTTCTCCGATACGACAGCAGGTGCGGTGTTCATGGCATCGGATCCTTCGCTCGTGTGCGGTTGCGCGTGGCGCTGCGCGAAAATGAGCCAGACGATGCCGCAGGTGATCGCCGCATCGGCGATGTTGAAGACCGGCCGGAAGAAGAGGATGTGATCGCCGCCCCAATAGGGCACCCACTGCGGCAGGCGTCCGTCCACCAGCGGGAAATAGAACATGTCCACCACGGCCCCGTGGAAGAGCGCGGCATAGCCGCCTTCCGGCGGGAAGAGCACGGCCTTTTGGTAGTGCGTGCTCTCACTGAAGAGCATCCCGTAGAACGTGCTGTCGATGATGTTGCCCAAGGCTCCGGCAAGCACCAGCGCGAGGCTGAGCACGAGCCCCTGACTTGCGCCGCGCCGCGCCTGCTGCACCAGCATGTAGCCGATGCCGATGACGGCCACGATACGGAAGAGCGTGAGCATGAGCTTGCCCATGCGCCCGCCGAACTCCAGCCCGAAGGCCATGCCGCGGTTCTCAATGAAGTGCAGGTAGGCCCAGTTCACACCTTCCCCGAAAAGGGGAATGGAGGCGTCGTAATAGAACGTGAGCTTGATCCAGACCTTCAGGGCCTGGTCTGCTGCGAGCACCAGCAGCACCAGCAGCAGGGCCCGCTTCAGTAGGGTCTTGCCTTGCACGGCGTGATCAGCCGTTCATCTGCTGCTTGGCCTCGATGCTCAGCGTGGCATGCGGCACCAGGCGCAGGCGCTCCTTGCTGATGAGCTTGCCGGTGACACGGCAGATGCCGTAGGTCTTGTTGCGGATGCGGAGCAGGGCGTCCTCCAGGTGTTTGATGAACTTCTCCTGGCGTGCGGCCAGCTGCGCGGTCTCCTCGCGGCTCAGCGTTTCACTGCCATCCTCGATCATTTTGAACGAGGGGCTCGTGTCGTCCGTGCCGTTGTTGTCGGTGTTCGCGAGTGTCTGCTTCAGCAGGTCGTAATCCTTGCGGGCCTCGTCCAGCTTGCGGTTGATGATGGTCTTGAACTCATCAAGCTCCTCATCGCTGTAGCGTTCCTTGTCGCCAGCCTCCAGGGTGCTCACGTGTTTCTTCACGATCGGCGCGGCCTTGGGCATCATGGGCTTGCTGGCCACACGTACAACAGGTGCGGCTGCGGCACCACGGGCGGCCTTCGGGGCCTCGTTCTTTTCGGTTCCTTTCTTCACAGGTGGGTTCGGCTTCACAGGGGCTGCGGCCTGGGTCGCGCTTTTGGGCGCCGCAGGCTTCGTCTCCGGTTTGGTTTCCTTCTTCACAACGGGAGCTGCGCTCGCTTTCGTCTGTTCCGGTTTGGCGGGCGGGGCCGGCTTCTTGGCCACGACAGCTTTCGCGGGCGCAGGCTTGGCAGGTGCAGGTTTCGCCACGGCTTTCTTCACGGCCACCGGCTTCACCGGCTTGGCGGCCTTCTTCGGGGAGATCTTCGCCTTGACCGGTTTCGGTGCGGGCTTCGCCTTTTTCACCACGGCCTTTTTGGCTGCGGGCTTGGCGGGCTTGGCGGCTTTCTTAACGGGTTTGGCCACGGCTTTTTTCACCGGCTTGGCAGCCTTCTTCGGTGCGGCCTTCTTGGCCACGGCTTTTTTCGCTGGCTTGGCGGCTTTGCCAGTCGCTTTTTTCACCGGTTTGGACGCGGCCTTCTTCACTGGCTTGGCGGCTTTTTTCGCTGCGGTCTTCTTAGCCATGGCGGTACCCCTTAAAAATGGATCCGCAAATATAGACGGAAGCCCTCGTCAATTCGCGGACCTGACAAGGGAAAGCGCGCAGATCATGGACCCGTCAAGGTCCACCTCGTGCACACCCTGGCCTTCAGCTGGCAGTCGGTCCACAAGCACTTGGTCCTCAGGGGTAACGGCGAGCGTTTCCGAAAGGATCCACGCGGCATGCATGCGCACGGCCTGGCCCAAACGGGCATCTCCACTGTTCAGGATGTGGAGTTGCACACGGTCGGTCACCTCGAATCCGCTCTCCTTGCGCAGGGTCTGGATGCGGCTCACCAGCTCGCGCGCTATGCCTTCACTGATGAGCTCCTCGCTGAGGCTGATGTCGAGCGCCACGGTGAGGGCCCCGTCGCTGGCCACGCTCAGGCCCGGCACGGTCTCGGCGCTGATCTCCACATCGTCGCGCAGCAGTTCCACCTCCTGGCCTTCAACCGCGAGCTTCATGGAGCCCTTCGCTTCCAGTTCGGCGATCTGTGCCTGGCTGAAGGCGCTCACGGCCGCGGCGGTGCCCTTCATCAGCTTGCCCAGGCGCGCGCCGAGCTTCGGGAAGATGGGCTTGATCTTCTTCGTCAGCTTGCTCTCGCCGGCATCGAGGACCACAAGCTCCTTTACGTTCACTTCGCTCAGGACGAGGTCGCGGATCGCATCGAGGCGGGCGCGCATCGTGGCATCCGTAACGGGCACCAGCATCTTCTGCAAGGGCTGTCGCACACGATGGCCTTCCTTCTTGCGGATGCTGAGCACGAGTGAGGTGAGCTTCTGTGCAAGCGCGGTGCGTTGCTCCAGTTCTGTGTCGATCAGCGTTTCGTTGTGCTTCGGCCAATCACTGAGATGAACGCTCGTCCCTTTCAGGTCGCGGTAGAGGCGGTCGCTGAAGAAGGGTGCGATGGGCGCACTGAGCATGGCCACCACCTCAAGGCAGCGGTGCAGCGTCTGGAACGCGGCGTTCTTATCAGGGCCCAACTCGCCTTTCCAGAAGCGTCGGCGGTTCAGGCGCACGTACCAGTTGCTCAGGTCCTCCACCACGAAGTCCTGGATGGCGCGGGCGGCGATGGTGGGTTCGTAGTCGGCGTAATTCGCGTCGGCCAGTTTCATCACGCTGTTGAGGCGCGAGAGGATCCAGCGGTCGCTTTCGGTCAGCGTTGCTTCACCGGTTCCTTCGAAGCCATCGATGTTGGCGTACAGCGCGAAGAAGTTGTAGGTGTTGAAGAGCGCGCGGAAGAATTTGCGCTGCACTTCGGTGATGCCCTCCGCATCGAACTTCAGGTTGTCCCAGGGTGAGGCGTTGCTGATCATGTACCAGCGCACCGCGTCGGCGCCGTACTGGTCCAGGGTCTTGAAGGGGTCCACCGCGTTGCCCAAGCGCTTGCTCATCTTCTGGCCCACCTTGTCCAGGACGAGGCCGTTGCTCACCACGGTCTTGTAGGCGACGGCATCCTGCGTGAGCGTGGCGATGGCGTGCAGGGTGTAGAACCAGCCGCGCGTTTGGTCCACGCCCTCGGCAATGAAGGCAGCCGGGAACTTCTCCTTGAAGGTCGCTTCGTTCTCGAACGGATAGTGCCACTGCGCGTAAGGCATGGCACCACTGTCGAACCACACATCGATCAGGTCCGTCTCCCGCTTCATCGGCTTGCCGCTGGGCGATACGAGCACGATGTGGTCCACGTAAGGACGGTGCAGGTCCGCGCGGTCGTAGTTGGCATCGCTCATATCATCGACCTGGAACGAAGCGTACGGATCGGCCGTCATCACTCCGGCTTTCACAGCGCGCGTGATCTCTTCCTTCAGTTGCTTCAACGAGCCTATGCAGAGTTCTTCATCACCATCCACGGTGCGCCAGATGGGGAGCGGGATGCCCCAGTACCGCGAGCGCGACAAGTTCCAGTCCTGCAGGTTCTCCAGCCAGTTGCCGAAGCGCCCGGTGCCGGTGCTCTCGGGTTTCCAGTTGATGGTCTTGTTCAATGCGATGAGCCGGTCCTTCTTCGCGGTCACACGCACGAACCAGCTGTCCAGCGGGTAGTAGAGGATCGGCTTGTCGGTGCGCCAGCAGTGCGGGTAGTTGTGCTCGTACTTCTCCACCTTGAAGGCGCGCCCCATCTCCTTCAATTTGATGCTGAGCTCCACGTCCACGCTCTTCTCCGGTGCCTGACCGGCAGGGTAGTATTCGTTCTTCACGTACTTGCCCGCGAACTCGCCCATCTCCTTCGTGAAGCGCCCCTGCAGGTCCACCAGCGTAAGCGTGCCGATGCCGTGCTGCCGCGCCACGCGCATGTCGTCCGCACCGAAGCTCGGGGCCGTGTGCACCACACCGGTGCCGTCCTCCGTGGTCACAAAATCGCCACCGATCACCTTGAAGGCGTCGCCACCTTCGGGCTGTGCATAGGGGAGCAATTGCTCATAGCGGATGCCTTCGAGCTGGTGTCCGTAGCATTCATCAATGATGCTCCAGGGTATGTTCTTCCCGTCCTTCTTATACTCCTCGAAAGAGGCATCGTTGTTCTTCTCGTTGAAGTAGGCGTTCAGCCGCGCCTTCGCCAGCACCACGGTCTGCGGTGCATGCGTGTAGGGGTTGAAGGTCTTCACGCGCACATACTCCAGCTTGGGGCCCACGGTGAGCGCACAGTTGCTGGGCAGGGTCCAGGGTGTGGTCGTCCACGCGAGGATGAACACATCCCCGAACGCATCCTTAAAGAGCCACTCGCTGCTGGCATCGCGCTTCACCTTGAACTGCGCGACCACGCTGGTGTCCTTCACCGGCTTGTAGGTGCCGGGCTGGTTCAGTTCGTGGCTGCTGAGGCCCGTGCCCGCGGCGGGCGAGTAGGGCTGGATGGTGTAGCCCTTGTAGAGCAGGTCCTGGTCGTGCAGTTGCTTCAGCAGGTGCCACACGCTCTCGATGTACTTGGTGTGGTAGGTGACGTAGGGGTGCTCCAGGTCGAGCCAGAAGCCGATGCGCTTGGTGAGGTCGTTCCACACATCGGTGTAGCGCATCACGGCTTTGCGGCACGCGGCGTTGTACTCCTCGATGGAGATACTCTTCCCGATGTCCTCCTTGGTGATGCCGAGCTCCTTCTCCACGCCGAGCTCGATGGGCAGGCCGTGCGTGTCCCAGCCCGCCTTGCGGTCCACGCGGTGGCCCTTCTGCGTCTGGTAGCGGCAGAAGATGTCCTTGATGGTGCGGGCCATCACGTGGTGGATGCCGGGCAAACCGTTGGCGCTGGGCGGGCCTTCGTAGAACACGAAGGGCGGCGCGTCCTTCCGTAGTAGAAGGCTTTGACCGAAGGTGTCCTCGGCCTCCCATTGCTTCAATACCTCCTCGGCGACCTTGGGCAGGTCGAGCTCATCATACTGCGGGAAGCGCTTGTCCATCAGGGCATTCGAACGGGCCGCGAAGATAGCCGGACGGCGGGACCCGGCGATCGGTTGGTCACCCCTTGAACCGGACCATCACCATGTTGCCCTTCTCCTCCCGCCGGATCTCCAGGATGTCCTTCAGTGCGTGCACCAGGGAGGAGAGCGAGGCATGGCCGAAGCTGCGGGGGTCGAAGCTGGGATCCAAGCGGCGGAGCGCCTGCCCGATCAGGCTCAGGGAGGCCTCCTCCTCCTCGCCCCTGGCGATGGTGAAGGCCTTGTGGAATTTGCGCATCAGTTCGCTGTTCTGTGAAAGCTTGACCGGTTGTGCCCTGGCGGAAGATGCGGTTCGCCGTCCTCTTTCCTTGCCGGGTGCTCCTGGCACGGGTGCAAGCCCCGCTCCTGGCTCATGCACATCCAGGTTCTCCACATAGATGAAGCGTTCGCAAGCCTTCACAAAGGCATCGGGTGTCTTCTTCTCGCCCACGCCCATCACGAACAGGCCGCTCTCCCGCAGCCGCGTGGCCAGCCGTGTATAGTCGCTGTCGCTGCTCACGATGCAGAACGCGTCCACCAGTTCGCCGTGCAGGATGTCCATGGCATCGATGATGAGCGCACTGTCCGTGCTGTTCTTCCCCTTGGTGTAGGCGAACTGTTGCACGGGCTGGATGGCGTTGCTGTTCAGCAGCTCCTTCCAGCCGCTCATGCCCGTGGTGGTCCAATCGCCGTATATGCGGCGTATGGTGATGGTGCCCTGCTTGCTCACCTCCTCCAGTATCGCGCGCAGTCGCTTGGGCGCTGCGTTGTCACCATCGATCAACAGGGCGATCGTGGTGTCGTTGATCTTCTTCATTCCGGGGACAAGGTAGGCGCGCTCACACGCCGAACTGCCGCAGGTGATAGGCCATGTGGGTGTGCATCAGGCGGCCCCACTCCCGTGCGCTCATTCGGCCGAACAAGGGGTGTCTGTCGGCCCATTGCTGGCGCTGCACCGCCCGTTCGGTCACCTCCAGCAGTTGCCGGCATTCGCTGTGCAGGTCCTCCACGGCCATCCCTGAACGCACCACATCGATCTGTTTGAAGGTGCGGGGTGGGTTCCTCGCGATGATGTGCTTGGGTGGCAGCACGCCGCTCAAGGTCATCCATCGGAAGATGGTGCGCGTGCGCCAGGTGCTTCTGTCGGGGCATTGTACCTCACCGGTGTACATCCGGATGGCCTCACGCAGGTGACGCACCATCTGCGGTGGGTTCATCACTCCCCAATGCGGACGGGTATCATGTGTGAGCGCCTGCAAGCGGCTGAACAGACGTTCACGTTCAGCAGCGTCAAACAAGGTGCGTGCCATCGGGCGAAGCTACCGCCCTCCGTGCATCACATCGCCCCCTTCAGCATCCTGTTCCAGTAGAGCCAGGGCAGCATGTACTTCTTCAGGACCCACATGCTCCACAAGGGCTTGCCGGTGTCGAACAGCCTGCTCAGCAGCGGGTCGCTGTCGCGCACGTTGTCGTACTTGAACTCGGCCAGCAGCATTTTGCCGTAGCCGGTCACCAACGGGCAGCTGCTGTAGCCGCTGTACTCGTTCTTGCTCAGTGCGCCATCCTTGATGCGTTGAAGGATGTTGGCCACCACCACAGGGGCCTGTTTGCGGATGGCCGCGCCGGTCTTGGCGGTGGGCAGCGCGGCGGCATCGCCCAGCCCGAAGATGTTGACGTAGCGCGTGTGCTGCAGGGTGTGGATGTCCACCTCGAGCCAGCCCTTGTTCGGACCCTCGGCGTACGACAGCGGGGAGTTGCGCACGAAGTCGGGCGCGCTCTGGGGCGGGGCCAGGTGCAACATGTCATACTTCATAACGATGGTGCGCTCGCCCTCGATCTTCTCCGGCAGGCCTTGTTCCTCGGTGAGCGCGCAGTGGTTGTCGCCCGGCTTGCTCCACTTGAAGTGGATCTCCTTCTTCACCGGATCGATGCGCACCGGATCGTAGAAGGCCTTGAAGATGATCTCCTTCTTGCGGATCACGTCCTCCAACGCAGCACGGAAGGGCTGCACACCGAAGATCATCGAGCCGGGCGTGGCGAAGACGAGCTTGGTCTTGGTTCGCACGCCGCTCTTGCGGAAGAACTCATCGGCCATGTACGCGGCTTTCTGGGGAGCGCCACCACACTTGATGGGCGTGGATGGCTGGGTGAACACCGCCACACCGCCCTTGAAGGCCTTCATCACACGAAGGGTCTTTTCCGGATCGATGTAGTTGCTGCACACGTGGTCCGTCTGTAGCGCTTCGCGCAGGCCGGGTAGATCGTCGATGTTCATCTGGATGCCCGGCGCCACCACCAGATGTCCATAGGTATACGCATTGCCCTCCCGGGTGCGCACGGTGTTGGCCTCCGGCTCGAAGGTGGCCGCGTACTCCTTGACGTGGTCCACGCCGGGCGGGATCACGCTGGCCTCATCGCGGCGCGTGTCCTTCATGTCGAAGGTGCCCGCCGCCACCAAGGTCCAGGCCGGTTGGTACCAGTGGTCCTTGGAAGGGTCCATCACGGCTATGCGAAGCTTATTGTCCTTGCGGTGCAACTGCGCGGCCGTCATGATGCCACCGGTGCCGCCACCGATGATGAGGACGTCATAGTGCGAGTGGGCCATTGGTCATGCGGATAGCGGACCCAAAGCTGGCCTTTCCCGGTCGCAGATACCGTGACGATCGTCACACCTGCGACCTGTCCGACCAGCACTTCAGCAATCTGGTGGCCCGGACCAGCAAGGCTTGGTGCGTGTTCTCCAGTGCGGCGCCTTTGGCGCGGATGAGCGCCACCAATTGCCTGCGCTCCAACACCGGCCATTGCTCCAGGTCGGGTACAAGGTCCACTGGCAGGGCCATGAGGTAGAATGCCGTGCGTTCATCGGGAGTCCATTGCGCCAGGTCGCCGAGGGGAAGTGTTGCGCCCAGGCGCTCCAATGCCTTACGCATGGCCCTGGCGCGGTCGCCGGCGTGGTGCTGCACCACGTGCCGTTGCAAAGCCGTGGTCAGGGCAGTGGTGTCGATGAGCATGGCCTCCTTGTCCGCGAGATCGAGTTCAAGGCCGTGCTCCACCAGCTCCTTCAGCAACTTCAGCGGCACTTGGTAGCCCTTATGGGAGGAGAGCTTCTTGAACGCGTGTTCGGCCGATCGCTGCAATGCCTTGGTCAACGGGCGGAATCCCAAGCGGTAGTAGAACCAGTATGCGCCGCTTTTCAGGCCATCGGGATTGCCATGGCCCAGTTGGTAGTTCTCCGCCTCGAAGCGGTCCACTCGGAAGCGCTGGCGATAGAGGCGCAGCAACTGCGCGAAGAACCACGCACTTTCCCCTCCGCGCAGGGCGGGGAACACGTTGATGCCCACCTTGCTTTTCCCCGGAAAGAGCCATGCGCCGCCATAAGCGAGCGGCACTCCGTTGCGGAAGGCCATGAAGCCCACGTAACTGTCGAAGGGCAGGCGGTGGGCCACATCCAGATGGAACAGTGCGATCCGCAGGCCGCGTCCCATGTCGAAGAGCTCCACGGCGCCGGCATGCGTAACGGGGTCGGTCTCGCGGTGCAGGGTGGCGAGCACGATGCGCGCGGTCCCCTTGAGCGCCTCCTGCTGCTGTGCGGAGATCCGGATGGGCGCGGACACGGGCTCGTTCACCACCTTCCGAAGGTCCACCTCACGTTGCAGGCCATCGGGAAGGAAATGAACCTCACTGATCGGGCAGCGCGCGAAGGTCATGCCACAGCCGGGTGCTCCTTCCACCTTCATGTTCACCTGCATGCGCGCCCAGAGGTGCTCGCGTGTGCCTTCATCCACGCGCAGCGCATCAAGACCTTGCACCAGTTGCTGCAATTGCACCGCGCGCGAGGGGCCGAAGGTGCGATCGAGCAGTTCGTACGCATCGCCTGCGGGCTGGTCCACCGTTTCCCATTCAGCCTGCGGCAGAAGAAGGCGCAGCAGTCCGGCGAACTCCTCGTGCTCCGCTTCCACGGAAAAGAGTTCCATGTGATCTCTCCAGTGTTGCAGTAACCAGCGCGTGAGGTGAAGGGTGAAGGTGGTTTGAAGCGGGGCCCCCTCCAGTCCGGTGTTGATCAGGGCGTAACGCGGGCGTTCACCGCGACGCACCATGTCGTTCGCCAGGCCGACCACACGATCCAGTTCGGTGGTTACCGCGGCGAGTTCCCCGGCATCGTATGGATGGGCCAGCAGAAAGAGCAGCAGGTCGTGCCACTCGCGCAGGGCCTTGGGCGATCGGATGGGGCGGTTGAACGTGGCACCCAACAGGTCGGCGCGCTCCTGTGCACGTGCACGCGCAAGGGTGCGGCGCAGGTGAAGGACTTCTTCAGTACGCAGCGCGGACATGCCGCAAGTTGTGGAAGATGACGGGAAGGAGAGCTGTGCCCGGTCATATCAATGGAAAGGCCTGCCTCACGCGGGCAGGCCTTTCCGTTCCAACAGGTGTGGTGATCACCTATCCGCAAGCACCCGGATGCTCGGCTGCGGGCCGGCAAGTCCTGCGGCCTGCAGTGCGGCAATGCCCTTCTCGTACACACCGAAGTAGACGTCCCAATAGTCCTGCGGAGCGCAATGCGGACGCACGGCGAGCTCCATCCCTTCGATGTTCAGCTTGGCGATGGTGACGGTGGGTGCGGGGTCCTGCATCACCTTGGGATGCTCGTTCATCACCGCCGTAAGCACTTCGCGTGCTTTGGTCAATGAAGAATTGTAGTTAAGCCCGAAGGTGAGGTCCACGCGGATCCGGCCTTCCCGTGTGTAGTTGACGATGTTGCCATTGGCCATGGCGCCGTTGGGTACAATGGCGGTCTTGCCATCCGGGGTGAGCAGTACGGTGGTGAAGATCTGGATCTCCTTCACCGTGCCCAGTACGCCCTGTGCCTCGATGAGGTCGTCCACCTTGTAAGGCTTGAAGAGCAGGATGAGCGTGCCCCCCGCGAAGTTGGCGAGCGTGCCCTGCAGTGCCAGGCCGATGGCCAGGCCAGCCGCACCGATCAGGGCGATGAAACTGGTGGTCTGCACCCCCAGCATGCCCACGAAGGTGAGCAGCAGCAGCACCTTGAGAGAAACGGTGACGAGGCTGTGCAGGAAGCGTTGCAAGGTGGGTTCCACACTGCGTGCGGTGAGCACCTTGTTGAGCACCCTGCCAAGCAGGCGGATGAGCATGGTGCCGATCCACAGCACCAACAAGGCGGTGACCAGCTTCGGTGCATAGTCCAGTGCGAGCTCCTGTGCACGGGTCATCCACGTGCTCGCCTGGTCCAATTGGGTATCGATCTCGTCCATGGGGTCTTTGGGGTGTCGGGTTATTTCAAGGGGGAAGGTAGAAGCTTGCTTTCACAGATCATCGTCGCTGCGTGGATATTCCCTGCGGCAGCCGCACCGGAAGCACGAAGGGCCCGCCCCGGTCTGGAGCGGACCCTTCCATTTCGTGCGCCAATGTGCTCAGCCTTGTTTGGCGAGCTGCACCTCGGCGAGTATGCGCACCTCGTCGCTCACCAGCACGCCGCCCGCTTCCAGGGCCGCGTTCCAATTAAGGCCCCACTGCTTGCGGTCGATCTTTGCGTTCAGGTTCAGGCCGGCCTTGGTGTTGCCCCAGGGGTCCCTGGCCACGCCGCTCCACTCCACATCCAGCGTAACGGGCCTGGTCACGTCCCTGATGGTGAGGTCGCCGGTCACTTTCCAGTCGCTGCCGCTGCCTTCGATGCGGGTGCTCTTGAAGCTCAGCTTGGGGAACTTCTCGCTGTCGAAAAAGTCGGCACTGCGCAGGTGGCCGTCGCGCTTCTCATCGTTGGTGTGAACACTGGCCGTGTCGGCCCAGAAGTTTACTTGTGCGTTGCTGAGGTCATCGCCTTCCAATTCCACCTCGGCGTTGAATTCCTTGAAGCTCCCCGTGACCGTGGTGATCATCAGGTGCTTCACCTTGAACTGGATCTCGGAGTGACTGGGATCGATGGCCCACTTGGTGGTCGTTGCCGTTGCTGTTTCCATGGTTGTTCGTTGTGTTTCAGATCAGGTGTTGGCGCGTTTTGACGCGCAATGAAATGCGTTCTCGATGCGACCGTAGGGGCGCATCATGACGCGCCCCTACAGTTGCATCGGCACATCCTGCAGCAGGATCTCCGCTCCCTTGGGGCCCACCTCGATGTTCAGGCTTTCGATGTCCCATACGCCCAGCGCGTCGCGCTTGCCGAGTGGCTGCCCGTTGATCGTGGCGCTGCCCTCGATCACGAAGGCGTACACGCCATTGCCTTTGCGCTTCACATCGTAGGTGGTCTTCCGGTTCGCATCGAAGTTGCCGATGCTGAACCAGGCATCCTGATGGATCCACACTCCGGCATCATCCGGGTTGGGCGAAAGCACCTGCTGCCACTTGTTCACGCGGTCCTTCGGGTCCAGCGTCATCTGCTGGTAGCGGGGTGTCACCTGGCGCTTCTTGGGGAAGAGCCAGATCTGCAACGTGTTCGCATCCTTGTCGTTGTAGGGGTTGAACTCGCTGTGCAGGATGCCCGTGCCGGCGCTCATCACCTGCACGTCGCCGGCGTTGATGATGCTGGTGTTGCCCATGCTGTCCTTGTGTTGGAGTGCGCCCTTCAGGGGGATCGTGATGATCTCCATGTTGTCGTGCGGGTGCGTGCCGAAGCCCTTGCCCGCGGCGATGATGTCGTCGTTCATTACGCGCAGCACACCGAAGTGCATGCGGGTGGGATCGTACCAGTTGGCGAAGCTGAAGCTGAAGTTGGCCTTCAGCCAGCCGTGGTCGGCGGTGCCGCGCTCGCTGGCGCGGTGCAATACCATGTTGCCCATGCGTTCGGGGGGTGTTGGGGGTAGGTGTGCGAAGCCCACGGGGTCCAGCGGCTTGATCTCGTCGATGTCATTCTTCATCAGCTGCGCGGCGGCCGTACCGCCCACTACCATGCTGGTGCCTAGGAGGCTCTTGCGGAGGAAATCCTTTCGGTCCATGGGGGCTGAGTGTTGGGTTCGACAAGGAAACGCGGACCAAGTGGCCTTCGTTCGTTGACGATGCAAATATATGCCATGGAAAATAAAGCCAGGGTAAAGACAGTGTACATTCTTGGAGGGCCGAATGGGGTGCTTGGGCATAGAACAACTGTGGCCCGGCAACAAAAGAGCCGTATCGGCACCTACCAGTACAGCGGCGTGGGCGGTCAGATGGACTTCATGCGCGGCGCGGCGCTCAGCGAGGGCGGCAAGCCCATCATCGCGCTGTGCAGCACCACCGGCAAGGGCGCCAGCAAGATCGTGCCCTTCCTGAAGCAGGGCGCAGGCGTGGTCACCACCCGCGCCCATGTGCACAACGTGGTCACCGAGCACGGCGTGGCCTACCTCTACGGCAGGAACCTGCAGCAGCGCGCGAAGGCGCTGATCACCATCGCCGCGCCGGAGCACCAGGAGGGGCTGGAGCGGGCATTTAGAGAGCGGTTTGAGCGGGGATGAGCGCGCTCACCGCAATACGACCGCGATGCATCCGTTCGCGCTCCACAGGCCCCGAACTTTCAGTCGGTTACCTTTGTTCACCTTGCCGTAACGCCAGACGATGCCCAATACCATTTCGTACCCGCTCCTGGAGCGCATCCAGGTCCCAGCAGACCTGCGAGCCCTGCCGGAAGAGCAGCTGCAACAGGTGTGCACCGAGCTGCGTGATTTCATCATCGACGTGGTGAGCGTGAAGGGCGGGCACTTCGGCGCCAGCCTCGGCGTGGTGGAGCTCACCGTGGCGCTGCACTATGTGTTCAATACACCGTACGACCAGCTGGTGTGGGACGTGGGGCACCAGGCCTACGGGCACAAGATCCTCACCGGCCGGCGCGAGGTCTTCCACACCAACCGCATCTACAAGGGCCTCAGCGGCTTCCCCAAGCGCAGCGAGAGCGCGTACGACACCTTCGGCGTGGGGCATAGCAGCACGAGCATCGGCGGCGCACTGGGCATGGCAGTGGCCAGCAAATTGAAGGGCGAGACCGACCGCCAACTGGTGGCCGTGATCGGTGATGGCGCCATGACGGCCGGCATGGCCTTCGAGGCGCTGAACCACGCGGGCGGCGCCGGCACAGACATGCTGGTGGTGCTGAACGACAATTGCATGAGCATCGACCCGAACGTCGGTGCGCTGAAGGAATACCTCACCGACATCACCACCAGCCACACCTACAACAAGGTGAAGGACGAGGTGTGGAAGGCGCTGGGCAAGCTCAGCAAATTCGGCCCCAACGCGCAGGCCATCGTGCAGAAGGTGGAAGGCGCTGTGAAGAGCGCGCTGCTGAAGCAGAGCAACCTGTTCGAGAGCCTCAACTTCCGCTACTTCGGTCCGGTGGACGGCCACGATGTGGACCATCTGGTGAAAGTCCTTCGCGACCTGCGCGACATCCCCGGCCCGAAGATCCTCCATACGATCACCAAGAAGGGCAAGGGCTATGCACCAGCCGAAGCAGGCAGTCCCACGGTGTGGCACGCCCCCGGCCTCTTCAACAAGGAGACCGGCGAGATCATCAAGGTGGTGCCCAAGAGCCCCCAGCCGCCGAAATACCAGGATGTGTTCGGCCACAGCATCGTGGAGCTGGCCGAGAAGAACCCGAAGATCGTGGGCGTTACGCCCGCAATGCCCAGCGGCTGTTCGCTCAACATCATGATGAAGGCCATGCCCGACCGCGCCTTCGACGTGGGCATCGCCGAGCAGCACGCGGTGACCTTCAGCGCCGGCATGGCCACGCAGGGCATGGTTCCCTTCTGCAACATCTACAGCTCGTTCATGCAACGGGCCTACGATCAGGTGGTGCACGATGTGGCGCTGCAGAACCTGCACGTGGTATTCTGCCTGGACCGCGGCGGACTGGCCGGCGCCGATGGCCCCACGCACCACGGCAACTTCGACTTCGCCTACTTCCGTTGCATCCCCAACATGGTGGTGAGCGCGCCCATGAACGAGGAGGAGCTGCGCGACCTGATGTACACCGCGCAGCTGCCCGGCAACGGCCCCTTCAGCATCCGCTACCCGCGCGGCGAGGGCGTGATGACGGAGTGGAAGACGCCTTTCAAGGAGATCAAGATCGGCACCGGCCGTAAGCTGCGCTCAGGCACGGACATTGCGGTGCTGAGCATCGGCCACATCGGCAACCTCGCCGCCAAGGGCATCGACCGCCTGGAGGCGCAGGGATACAGCGTCGCGCATTACGACATGCGCTTCGTGAAACCCATAGACGAGCTGCTGCTGCATGAGGTCTTCGGCAAGTTCAAGCACGTGATCACCATCGAGGATCACGCATTGCACGGCGGCATGGGCAGTGCCGTGTTGGAGTTCATGGGCGATCACGGTTACGCCGCCCACGTGAAGCGCCTGGCCATCCCGGACAAGTTCATCGAGCACGGCACCCAGCCGGAACTCTATCGCGAATGCGGGATCGATGACATCGCCGTGGAAGAGGCGGTGAAGGAAGTGCAGGGGGAGAAGGGCGAGAAGAAAGGGGTGCGGGTGAGCGCGTGAGCCACCGCAACCCCCTCGCCACTGGTCCGTGAGCGAGTTGTGGCCAGCGTCCGATGACCATCAGCAGGAGACCGCCGACGTTCAATGCCCTTCTCTCGTTGCCCCGGGTTTGACCCCTCTGGTCTGCATCAGGATCCCAATTCCCTCGTTGTGCAGCCAGAGGCATCCGTCGGCAGCGGTACGAACCTTCACTTTCTTGCGGTGTTTAGATGCCCATGACCCGCTACCTCTCCGCCACCGTGCTCGGCCTGATGGCCGTGATGTTCTTCTCTTCCGGCATGATGGACAACAACGGCCAGGCCGGCCGTACGGGTTCGCCTGGTGAGCTCACGTGCCGCGATGGCTGCCACAACAGCTTCGCCTTGAACAGCGGAGGTGGGTCCATCACATTGGGCAGCACCAACATGCTGAACTGGGAGTACGTACCCGGCACCACCTACCACATGACGGTGACCGTGGCCAAGGCGGGGGTGAACCTCTTCGGTGTGGGGCTGGAAGCACTGACCAGCACGAATGACAATGCCGGCATGCTCAACATCACCGACGCGGCGTCCACGCAGATCAAGTTCGCGGCGGTGAGCGGGGTTTCGCGCCGCAACGTGGTGCACAAGCTGAACGGAGGGGTGGGCACGGACGGCAAGACCTTCCAGTTCGACTGGGTGGCACCTTCCTCGGACATCGGGAATGTGACCTTCTATTTCGCCGGGAATGCGGCGAACGGACAGAACAACATGGCCGGTGACCACATCTACACCGGCAGCCAGGTGATCACCCCGGCCATTGGTACCGGCCTGGAGGAAGTGGACCGCACCAGCGGTGTGCAGGTCTGGCCCAACCCGGTGGTGGACCACCTTTCGATCGCGTACCACCAAGACGGCACCGGGCGTGTGCTGGCCGAGCTCTACGGTGCCGATGGGCGCCTGCTCGCGCAACCGCTCAATGCGGATCGTGCGCCCGGCCGGCATGTGGAATCCCTCGGTGACTTGTCGCAATGGCCCGCAGGCGTTTACCACCTTCGCATTCAGATCGATGGCCAGGACCACCTGCACCGCGTGGTCCGTTTGGACCGCTAAGGTGATCGCTTAGCGCACCTCTGCTCCCGGTCCGATGACCTGCTTCGGCTGCACGAAGACCAGCTTTCCACTCACATCCTCGGCCATCAGCACCATCCCCTGGCTTTCCACGCCTCGCATCTTCCGGGGTTCCAGGTTGGCCACCAGCACCACGTGTTGTCCGGGCAGCTCTTCTGGTGAGTAGTGTTGCGCAATACCACTGACCACCGTGCGCGGTGCCGACTCTCCCACATCGATCGTCAGCTTCAACAGCTTGTCCGCCTTCGGCACGCGCTCGGCAGCGGTGATGGTGCCCACGCGCAGATCGAGCTTGGCGAAGTCGTCGAACGTGATCGCGGCCTTTGCAGGCTGAGGGTTGACCGCCTTCGCTGATGCTGCGGCGGTTGAAGGTTGCTGTTCCACGGGTGTGATGCTGTGCAGGCGATCGATCTCCGGCTGGATCTCAGCGTCGGTGATGGGTTTGAAGAGGTGCTCCGGTTTGCCCAAAGCCTGCCCTGCGCCGACCAGGTCGCTGCGGAAGGTGTCACCCCATGGCAGTATGGATAAGCCCAGCATGCGCCGCAATTTCTCCGTCGTGTGCGGGAGAAAGGGCTCCAGGATAATGCTGAGCACGGCCGCCACATTCAGGCTGTTGGCCAGGATGCTGCGCGTGCGTTCGGGGTCGCTCTTCTCCAGCTTCCACGGCTCGCTATCACTTAGGTAGCGGTTGCCGGCCCGGGCCACGTTCATGGCAGCGAGCAGGGCATCGCGATAACGGAAGTGCGTGATGTGGCGCGCCACCTCCTCCACACTGCCATGCACTGCGCTCCAAAGGTCCTGGTCCTGGTCCAAACGCGGGCCTGCCGCCGGCGAGCGACCATCGTAGTACTTGTGGCAGAGCACGAACACACGCTGCACGAAGTTGCCCAACACGGCCACGAGCTCGTTGTTGTTCTTGTCCTGGAAGTCCTTCCAGGTGAACTCGCTGTCGCGGAACTCCGGCAGGATGGTGGCCAGGCAGTAGCGCAGTTCATCCTGCCGCCCGGGCCAGCGCTCCAGGTACTCATGCAGCCATACGGCCCAGTTGCGGCTGGTGCTGATCTTGTTCCCCTCCAGGTTCAGGAACTCGTTCGCCGGTACGTTCTGCGGAAGGATGAAGCCTCCGTGCAGCTTCAGCAGGATGGGGAATATGATGCAATGGAACACGATGTTGTCCTTGCCGATGAAATGGAGCAGGCGCGTATCATCCGCCTTCCACCATTTCTCCCAGTCCTGGCCTTTGTCAAGTGCCCATTGCTTGGTGGCGCTGATGTAGCCGATGGGCGCATCGAGCCACACGTACAGCACCTTGCCCACCGCGCCCGGCAGCGGTACTGGCACGCCCCAATCCAGGTCGCGCGTCATGGCGCGGGGGCGCAAGCCGTCCTTCAACCAGCTGTTGCACTGGCCCAGAACCTGGGGTTTCCACTCGCTCGGGTCATGGTGCGCTTCACCGTCCAGCACGCCGGTGTTGATCCATGCATCCACCCATTGCTGGGCCTCGTCCATCTTCAGGTACCAATGCTGCGTGGGCTTCAGCACGGGACTGGCACCGCTGAGCGTGCTGCGCGGGTCCTTCAGGTCCTTCGGGCTGAGGGCGCTGCCGCACTTCTCGCACTGGTCGCCATACGCATCGGGATTGCCACAGCTGGGGCAGGTGCCCATGATGTAACGGTCCGCCAGGAACTGCTTTGCTTCCTGATCATAGTACTGCTGTTCCTCCTGCACATGGAAGGCGCCGTTCTCCAGCAACTTCAGGAAGAAGCCCTGCGAGGTCTCCTTGTGCAACGGGCTGCTGGTGCGGTGGTAGATGTCGAAGTGGATGCCGAGGTCCTTGAAGGCCTGGCCCATCAGCGCGTGGTACTGGTCCACGATGGCGCGGGGTGTGGTCCCCTCCTTCATGGCGCGGATGGTGATGGCGGCCCCGTGCTCATCACTGCCGCAGATGAAAAGCACCTCCTTGCCGAGTTGCCGCAGATGCCGCACGTGGATGTCGGCCGGCAGGTAGGCCCCTGCGATGTGGCCGATGTGCAGCGGGCCGTTGGCGTAGGGCAGGGCGGCGGTTACGGTATGGCGGGCGGGTTCCTTCACGGGCGGGGCGCTTCGGTGCCATGCCGGCGGCAGGCAGGCGCGAAAGTACCGGGTATGAACAGTTGTCCGTTGTCAGTTGCCCATGCACCCCGCCCGATCACGGCGCTTGGCGGCGGATCTTGCGGGCGTCCATGAGCTCGATCATGCCGCCCGCCCTGTGTCCTGGTGACACCATGGCCATCGTCCCCACGGCGCGTGCCATCACCTTGGAGGAGGTGCGCGATGGCATCGCACTCGTGGAAAGCTGGGGTCTCAAGGTGAAGCTGGGAGGGGGCATCGGACGCAAGCACTTCCAGCAGGCGGGAAGCGCCGAGGAGCGCGCCGCCGACCTGCAGGCCACACTGGATGATCCGGATGTGCGGGCCATCTGGTGCGCGCGGGGTGGCTATGGCACCGTGCAACTCCTGGAACACATTGACCTTTCCAGCCTGCGCCGCGACCCGAAGTGGATCGTCGGCTTCAGCGACATCACCGTGCTGCACAACGCGCTCCACAACATCGGCATCGCCAGCCTGCATGCGCAGATGCCGTTCAACATCGCCGCGAAGACGGATGAATGCCGGGAGACCTTGCGCGCCGCGCTTTTCGGGGAAGGGTACCAAGTGGCCAGTGGCGAGTGGCGAGTGCTGCCGAGCCCACTCGCCACTCACCACTCACTACTCGCCGTTCAGCGCGAAGGCACGTGTGAAGGCGTCCTCATCGGCGGCAACCTCTCCTTGCTCTACGCGCTGCGCGGCACGCCGTACGACATCGACCCGCAAGGCAAGATCCTTTTCCTGGAGGACCTGGACGAGCTGCTCTACCACATGGACCGCATGGTGATGAACCTGAAGCTGAGCGGATGGTTCCGCGAGCTGTCCGGATTGATCGTGGGCGGCATGAGCGACATGCGCAACAAGGACGACCGGGATCCCTTCGGCCGCAGTGCCGAGCAGATCATCGCGGACGCTTTGGGAGGATCCAGCTATCCGGTGTGCTATGGCTTTCCGGCCGGGCACATCGACGACAACCGGGCTCTGGTGTTCGGGCAGCGGGCCAGGCTGGAGGTCACCGCATCGGGAGCTTCACTTCAGTTCGGCGGGGCGCCAGCTCGGAGCTGATCTTGCAGCAACTGAATGCGACAGGCCGGTCCATGGGACCGGCCTGTTCGGAATGCTCTCTCTGCACCGTTGCGGTCTCCTAGTTCCGCTCGAACTTGTTGTAGCCCGGTGGGATCTCGAACATCGCCGGCTTCTGCATGCCCTTCGTCACCTTGGTCACTTCCAGGCGGCTCACCTCGGCACCATCCATCTTCTGCTCGATGCCCATCATCGGGAACACGCCCTTGGCGTTCGGGATCTCCAGGAAGAAGACCGCCTGTTCATCCTTGCGGTTCAAGGTCTCCAGCATGGCGATGAAAAAATCGAACTGGTCCTGCGCCACCCAATAGGTGATCACACGGTCCTCCTTGCTGCTCTTCACCACCCACTTCTCGCACTTGTAGCCCGCGACCTCCTTCA
Source organism: Flavobacteriales bacterium (assembly GCA_016788635.1). Taxonomy (GTDB): domain Bacteria; phylum Bacteroidota; class Bacteroidia; order Flavobacteriales_F; family PHOS-HE28; genus PHOS-HE28. The sequence continues at coordinate 52,248 of JAEUSU010000005.1, forward strand.
TCTCCCCGGTCTTCTCCACCTTGGTCTCCACGTCCTTCGGCAGCCGCATGTTGGGCACGTCCATGTAGAGCTTGCGGTCGGGGCTCAGCGCCACCACAGTGCGGTCGCGCATGTCCACCAGCATGATGCCCTGTACCTCGCCCTTGGCGTTCATCTCCTCGATGCGCACCCGGTCACCCTTCACATAATACTTGTACGTGGTGACCACCGGCCCCATGGTCTTGGTGAATTCAATGATGCCCTCGAAGCCCTGGGCCACGGAGGTGAGCGTCACCAGGGTGAACAGGGCCAGGGTGTGCAGTGTGCGGATCAACAGGTGCATGGGACGCGAGGTTGTATTCGTTTTGGAACGATCGGACCTGATCAAAGATCCCCACATTTGGGGCGTTTAACGCGGATGCCTACTCGGGGTTACTTCACCGGCCCGTGTTCATGAGCACGAAGAGCCACCTGCTTACGGGCGCCTGGGGCGAGCAAGTGGCATGCCACCACCTGGAAGGCCGGGGATATTCCATTCTGGCGCGCAACTGGCGACACGGGCGGGACGAGCTGGACATCGTGGCCCGCTTGCCGAATGAGCTGGTGGTGGTGGAGGTAAAGACCCGTTCCACGGACTTGTACGGACACCCCGAAGAGGCGGTGGGCCCAGCCAAACGGCGCAAACTGCTGCGGGCCGCATTGGCCTATCTGGAGGCGCACGACCTGGACCTCGACCTGCGCTTCGATGTCATCAGTGTCACGGGCACACCGAGGAACGCAGAGGTCTTTCACATTGAGGAAGCATTTGTTCCAATACCAGAAGACGATGGCGAGACCACAGCAACGTAAGGGGAGTGGCGGACGATCGGATCGCGGTGGCCAGCGTTCCGGCACGGGCCGTTCATCCGGGCCGCGACGGCCATCCAATGGCGACCGCTCGAAGCCGCGACGGGACCCCGAGCCGGACCGCCCCGCCAGGGACGGGAAGCCGGATGGACCACGGCGGCCCTCGGCCAGCCGTGCCCGGAAGGAAGGTGGAGCTGCCAAACGTGGCGTGGACAGAAGCGCCGGGCCAAAGAACAGGATCCACAAGGGGGAAGGAGCCGCCGGCCCGCGGCCTGCCCGTGGCACTACGGCCCGGCCACCGCGTACGCACGGCGCCAGGGAAGAGGGCGCAAGGGAAGGGACAGGCCGTCAAAGGGAACAAGGCAAGTCTGGCAAGCGGCCATTCCAGGGTTCCGCAGGCAGGCCGCAGCGCCCTCCTGCACGCAAGGCATCGGATGTGCCGGGAAGCGCCAGCGATGGCATGCGCTTGAACCGTTACCTGGCGTTGGGTGGTGTGGGCAGCCGGCGCGAAGCGGACAAGCTCATTGAAGCCGGCTTGGTGACCGTGAATGGCAAGGTGGTGACCGAACTGGGCACCAAGGTGCAGTTGACCGATACGGTGCAGTATGGCGGTCACCGGGTGCATACCGAACGCATGCGCTATGTGCTGCTCAACAAGCCCAAGGATGCCCTCACCACCACGGACGACCCCCAGGACCGTCGCACGGTGATGGGATTGGTGGCGCAGGCCTGCCCGGAGCGCATCTACCCGGTGGGCCGGCTGGACCGCAACACCACCGGGGTGCTGCTGCTTACCAACGATGGCGACCTGGCCAAGAAGCTCACTCACCCCAGCCACGGCGCGGAGAAGATCTACCACGTGACCCTGGACAAGGCCGTGACGCAGGCCCACCTGGAACAACTGGTCAAAGGGGTGCGCTTGGACGATGGGCCGGCCCATGCGGATGAGGCCAGCTATGTGGATGGCGCTTCCAAGCGGGAGGTGGGCGTCCGCCTGCACATGGGCCGCAACCGCGTGGTGCGCCGCATGTTCGAGGCGCTGGGCTACGAGGTGCTGAAGCTGGACCGCGTGGTGTTCGCTGGCCTTACGAAGAAGGATGTGCCGCGCGGCCGCTGGCGACACCTCACCGATCGCGAGGTGGTGATGCTCAAGCGCCTGAAGTAGAGTTCAAGGGGAAGTGGTTCGCACTTCGTAGAGCGCGTACACCACTTCGCGCCCACGGTCCGTGGTGCGGTCCTCCCACAGCAGCTTCAGACGCGGGTCCCTGTCCAGCTTCGCACGGTCCGTACCGGCCTCCACCACCGCGAACCAGTTCTCCCACACCACCAGGTCGCCAGGGGCCAGGCTGTCCTCAAGCGCATCGAAGCCAAGCTTCTGTGCTGGTTCGAAGGGGTCCAGCGCGAAGGCCATGTTCACATACGGATGATGGTGGATCACACGGCCGTGAACGGGGCGCTCCGTGCGCACCCGGTCCGCCAGCTTCAATGCCAGCCGCTGGTCGTTGGTCAGCTTCAGGTCCAGCATGGGGTCCAATGCCGCCGGGTTGCTGGTGAAGGGGAAGACGATGACATGACCGATGATGCCGATGAAGAGTGCCTTCCGCAGCATGGGCCAGTAGACGGGCCATGCACCGGTCAGGACCTCGAGCCCCCTGACGGCGATCATGGCCAGCAGCGGCGCGATGCCGATCAGCACCCGCTTCAACCCCATGGAATGAAAGATGCCCAGGGTCCAGAAGAGGGTATGCGCAACAATGTAGACGACGGTCACGCCCAGGACCAGCCATACTTCCTCAGCGCGGATGCGGCGTTGCATCATCCTGACCACAATGGTCACGAGCCCCAACCAGAAGAGCCCGTAAATGGGCACGCCGGTGATGTACAGAAGCTGCTCCAGGAAGTGTGTCCATTCACCACTGCCGTAGCTGCTCGCCAGCCGGGCGTATGGGATCTTGGTGAAGATCCAGAGCGCATCGCCGATGGCCACGAGACCCACCAAGGCGTACACCGCACTGCCGGTCAACAGCATGGGAATGACCTTCCAGCGGCGCAGGACCAACAGGTACACGCCCATTACCCCGAGCACCAACAAGCCCTCGGAACGCACAAAAGGGAGCCATGATGCGATGAAGGCCGCTGTGAACATCCGGCCCTGACAGCAACGCTCCACCGCACCGATGAGCAACAACGCGAACAAGGGTTCGGTGAGGCCTGAGAAGGTGAGCGCCACCCCGGCGGGCATGCTCATGAACAGGACAGCCACCGTCCAGGACCGGGTGATGCCCAAGGCCGTGGCCGTTCGATAGGTGAGCCAGGTGCTGCCCAGGGCGCACAGCGCATTGAATACTTTCATGCCGGAGAAGCCCAGCTGCGCAAAGGGGCTTGCCAGCAGCACGAACAGCGGCTTCGCCCAATGGTCCAGGTACAGTTCGGGATGCACCGGTGCGTACCGTGCAAAGAGGTAGTGCATCACGCTGTCGCCCGCATCGCCGGTGCCATCGAAGCGGATGATGAGCCATGCGGAGCACAGCGCCTGTACCGTCAGCAGCCCGGCCATCACCCGCGCTTCGGTACTGGATGAAGCCGCCTTATCCGCCTGCATGCCCGGCCAAAGTAGGCCGGGCAGAGCTCCCGTTGTGGATGCCCCATACCAGTGCCGTTGGCGGCACGTTCTTGGCATGAGTGAACACCGCCATGTGGACGACCAGACCGAACGGCCCATCCAGCCCCCTTGGGCACCGGGTACTTTTCGCGACCATGGGCGTGTTGCGTCGGTTGCGCACTGCAGCGATCGTGCTGGGGTGTCTCTTGGTGGTGCTGGTCACCGCCCTGGTGGCCCTGTCGCGCATGTATGAGGAGGAGGTGAAGGCGAACCTGGTGGGTACGCTCAACACCCACCTCAACGCTCCGGTGAGCGTGGGTCCCATGGACCTCACCCTGTTGCGACGTTTCCCCCTGGCCTCTTTGCATCTGCAGGAAGTGCTCGCCATGGAAGTGGCGCCGGACAAACCCACGCCCGATACCTTGCTCTATGCGGATGACCTCTTTCTCGAGTTCAACCTGTGGGACTTGTTCCGGGGCGATTATACCGTGCGCTCGGTGCACGGGGAGAATGTCAGGCTGCACCCGGCCATCCACCCCGATGGCACCACCAACTACACCATCTGGAGGGCGGACAGCACGTCATCCGCTTCGGCCTTCGCCCTGCAGCGGGTAACAGTGGATGCCCTGCAGGTGCGGTACCGTGATGCACGCAGCGCCACGGAGATCGCCGGTTCCAGCCCGCGGGTGAGCCTCACCGGCCGCTTCCGCCCGGAAGGCCATGAGGTGGGCTTGAACGGCATGCTCGTGCTGGACCATTGGACCACGGGCGATGCGCTGCGTCTGGGTGACCGCCAGGCCCGCGTGCGCATGGACATGGCCTTCGGCGGGGCCAATGGTGCGTTCCGCATTGCAGGTGGCGAAGTGCTGGTGGGGGATGCCCCGGTGGAGGTGAACCTGACCATCGCACCCGGCAAGAAGGGAGACGAGATCGACCTGCTCGCCAGCGGTTTCGGGCTGGACCTGGCCGCCACCGTGGACCTGTTGCCCGAGGACCTGCGTCGTGTGTTGCGTCCTTATCAAATGAAGGGTTCCGCGGATATCGCCCTGCGCTACACAGGCCCGCTGGATGCCCCCGGCCCGCAGCTTTCCCTGGGCATTGATGTGAAGGATGCGCGCTTGAAGGAACGCACGAGCGGCGCGGCGCTGACGGCGGTGCAAGGCGGTATGGCGCTGGAACTGGGCCCGGATGGCACGCTGCACAAGCTGGTGGTGAAAGGCCTCAATGGCCGGGCGGCTGGCGGCTCCTTCGCGTGCAGTGGAGAACTGAATGGCGCACGGAACACCGCTGTGAAGGCGGACCTCAAGACCAACATCGGCCTGGCGGAACTCGCCCGTTTCATGCGGCTGGACACCCTGGAGCAGGTGGCCGGGAAGCTGCGTGCGGAGATCCACGTGGAAGGGCGTCTGAAGGAGCTCGCCAGGGTGCGCCCGGCCGACCTGAAAGCCCTGCGCATCTCCGGCAATGCCTCGCTGCACGGCGCCACCTTGAAAATGAAAGGCGTGCGCCACCGCGTCACCGGGCTGAACGCCGAGCTGGCCATGGACGGTGCCGATGCGCGCGTGAATTCGCTCACCGCCGAGGTGCAGGGCACACATGTGGAGCTCTCCGGAACGCTGCAGAACCTGATGCCGTATCTCTTCTTCAGCGACCAGCAGCTCCTCATCGCGGCAAATGCCCATTCGCCCCGGCTGGACCTGGCCGCCTTGCTTACCGATGGTGCATCTGCCAACGCCGGCAGGGAGCAGCCCTATGTGCTCCATCTGCCCGCGCTGATCGCATTGGACCTGCAAGCAGGCATTGATGAGCTGGTCTTCGAGGAGGTGCGCGCAAGCGAAGTGCGTGGCCGTATCCGCATGCAGGACCGCGTGCTGGTGGCCCATGACCTGCGTTTCCAGACCGCGCAGGGCCAGGTGCACGGCAGCCTGGAGCTGGACGGGCGCGGGGCGGGGCCCTACCCCCTTCGCATCACGGCCACTGCGAAGGACATCGCCATTGCCGAACTGTTCCGGGAGTTCAAGGATTTTGGACAGGCCTTCATCACCCATCAGCACCTGAGCGGCAAGGCACAGGCGCAGGTGGAACTGGTCTCGCCGCTTTCCACTTCACTCGCACTGGACATGGACCGCCTGTATTGCACGGTGGACCTGGCCATTGATGACGGAGGCATCAAGGGGCACCAGCCGCTGATGGAAGTGGCGGACTATGTGGCGGGCAACAAGCTCATCGCCCCGTTCGTGGATGCGAACGAACTGCGCAGGCAGCTCGCACAGGTCAGCTTCGCCAGGCTGGAGAACCGCATCGAGATCCGCGACAGAATGGTGATCGTGCCCGCCATGGAGGTGCGCAGCAACGTGATGGACCTGGAGCTCAGCGGCACGCAGACCTTCGACGGCAACATCGACCACCACCTCAACTTCCGCCTGAGCGAACTGTTCAACCGCAAGCCTGTGGAGGACGAGTTCGGCCCCATTGCCGATGATGGCACGGGCATGCGTCTTTTCCTGCACATGTCCGGCACCACCACAGAGCCCCGCTTCAGCAACGATGGCGCCGCCGCCGCCGCGCGGCGCACCAAGGCCGTTCGCGAGCAGACCGCCGAGCTACGCAGCATCCTGAAGAACGAGTTGAACCTCTTCGGCAGGAAGGAGGCGCGCCCGGCCCAACAGCCCGGCCAGCCTGCGCCCCTGATCGTGGTGGAAGGCGCGCAGCCCCTGCCGGCGGATACGGCGCCGGTGGGCGTGGCCGGCACCACCAAGCCGCCACGCAAGGGCCTGGGTCGTCTGCTGGACAAGGATGAGGAAAGCGAGCGCCGCGAAACAGTGAACGTGGTGGATTGAAGCGATCCACGAACTTCACGGCCACGCCCACACGCGGCGCACGACCCGTGGACCTCTATTCACGCAAACAACGCTGGAAGCTGGTGCTCGCCCTGGTGGCGGCCGTCATCGTGGGCGCCTCGCTGTGGTACAGCAGCCGCATCGTGGATGAAGTGCGCGAGGAGGAGCGGCGCAAGGTGAGGTTATGGGCCGAGGCCGTGCGCAACCGCGCCGAGCTCGTCAACTACACCGACCGCCTTTTCGACCGACTGCGCGCGGAGGAACGCAAGCGCGTGGAGCTCTGGGCCGAGGCGCAGCTGAAGCTCGTGAGCGGCACCGGCAACGACCTCGGCTTCTACCTGAAGGTGGTGAGCGAGAACACCACCGTGCCGGTGATCATCACCGATGCGAAGGGACAGGTGAAGGCGCACCGCAACCTGGACGAAAGCATCGCGAAGGACAACGAGGCTTTGTTGAATGAGGTGAAGGTCATGGGTGCGCTGCACAAGCCGATCCCCATCACGGTGTATGGCGATCAGAAACAGTACCTCTACTACAAGGATTCACGCGTCTTCACCGAGTTGCAGGACGTGCTCGACCACCTCATCGGCAGCTTCCTCAGCGAGACCGTGATGAACACCGCCGCCGTGCCCGTGATCCTCACCGACAGCACGCGCACCGTGGTGGTGGAACACGGCAATGTGGACAGCATGGAGATCGCCGACCCGGCGTTGCTGAAGGCGCGGATAGCCGTGATGGAGAATGAGAACCGGCCCATTGAGGTGGTGCTCGCCGGACGCGGCAGGCACTACATCTTCTACCAGGGCTCGCTCGTCATCACCCAGCTCAAGTACTTCCCTTACGTACAGCTCCTCATCATCGGCCTCTTCCTGCTGGTGAGCTACGCGCTCTTCAGCATCTTCCGCAACGCCGAGCAGAACCAGGTGTGGGTGGGTATGGCCAAGGAGACCGCGCACCAATTGGGCACACCGCTCAGCTCGCTCATGGCATGGATGGAATTATTGAAGGAGCAAAAGGTGGATCCCACCGCGCTCACCGAGATGCGCAAGGACCTCGACCGGCTGGAAGTGGTCACCGAGCGCTTCAGCAAGATCGGTTCGGCGCCTGACCTTGCACCGGAGAAGCTCTACCACACCCTGCGCGCCACGGTGCTCTACCTGCGTCCCCGCTTGCCGAGCAGGGCACGCATTGAAGTGGTGTCCCCAGCCGACCCCGACATGCTCGTACCGCTCAACCGCCCGCTCTTCAGCTGGGTGATCGAGAACCTGGTACGCAACGCCGTGGATGCCATGGAAGGCGAAGGCGAGCTCACCATCGAGATCATCCCCGATGGGCCCGAGGTGCACGTGGACGTGACCGACACCGGCAAGGGCATCCCCGCCGCCCAGCAGAGCACCGTCTTCCAGCCCGGCTTCACCACCAAGAAGCGCGGCTGGGGCCTGGGCCTTTCGCTCAGCAAACGCATCATCGAGCAGTACCACAAGGGCCGCATCTTCGTGAAGAAGAGTGCTCCGGGAAAGGGGACGACGTTCAGGATAACGTTGAGTGCTTAGCGGCAAGTAGGCGAGCGGCCAGTCGGCAAGTTGGCGTGATCCGAAGGCGAACAACCTTGAACAAGGGCATGGTAGCTTGCGTGGCATCGAGATCAACTCATACAACCCTTACTGTCATGGCTGGATTTCGCGACATGATCGTCTACCAGAAGGCCTTCAAGCTGGCCGTTGGTGTCTTTCACATGACCAAGAAGTTCCCCAAGGAGGAGCAGTTCGGTTTGACCGCCCAGGTTAGGGACAGTTCCCGTTCGGTCTGCGCCAATTTCGGCGAGGCCTATCGCAGACGGCGCTACCGTGCACATTTGGTGGCCAAGTTGACCGACTCCGATTCGGAGAATACTGAGACACAGGTGCACCTGGACATGGCCGCAGCCTGTGGGTATGTGACCTCGGAAGAGACGGCGCCCTGGATCGCATTGAGCGAGGAGGTGGGTTTGATGTTGAACCGGCTGATCGAGAAGCCCGAGTCCCTGCTATTGAAGAAGTGAGCGGAATAGGTGAATGTTCCGCAGGGTGTTCTTCGAGTCGCTCGCAGACATGCAAACTTGCCACTTGTAAACTCGCCGCTTCTAACTTCCCCTACTTGCCACTTGTAAACTCGCCGCTTGCCGCTTCTTTTGAATGTCCGGACTCTACATCCACATCCCCTTCTGCCGCAAGGCCTGCACCTATTGCGACTTCCACTTCAGTACTTCGCTGAAGACGCGTGAGGCGGTGCTGGCCGCGATGCAGCGCGAGTTGGAGGTGCGCGCCATGGAACTGGCCGGGGCGCCGCTGGGCACGATCTACTTCGGGGGCGGCACGCCGAGCCTGATGGAGCCCGATGCCATCGCGGGTTTCATCGATCAGGCGCGGCGGCTGGTGCGCGTGGAGGAGAGCGCCGAGGTGACCCTGGAGGTGAACCCCGACGACGTGGACGAGCTGCGCCTGAGCGCCTGGAAGGCGGCGGGCATCACGCGCCTGAGCATCGGCATCCAGAGCTTCCGCGAGGAACGCCTGCGCTTCATGGGCCGTGCGCACACGGCGGAGCAAAGCGACCACGCGCTCCAGCTCATCGCCGGTGCCGGCTTCGCTTCGTGGACCCTGGACCTGATCTATGGCCTGCCTGGCATGACGCTGGAGGAGTGGGACGCACAGATCGATGCCGCGCTCGCCATGGGCACGCCGCACATCAGCGCATATTGTTTGACGGTGGAGGAGAAGACCACGCTCGCGCACCGCGTGAAGGCGGGCGACGTGGTGATGCCCAACGATGCCGACCAGGCCGCGCAGTTCCAGCGCCTGATCGAGCGCATGGAGCAAGCGGGACTGGTGCATTACGAGATCAGCAACTTCGGGCGCGAAGGCCACTTCAGCCGGCACAACACGAGCTACTGGCACGGCGTGCCCTACCTGGGCATCGGCCCTTCCGCGCACAGCTTCATCGGTGGCGTGCGGCGCTGGAACGTGGCCCACAACGTGCGCTACGCCAAGGGTGTGGAAGAGGGCGCCACCTACTGGCAGGAGGAGACGCTCACGCCCGCACAACGCACCAATGAACGCCTGATGACCGGCCTGCGCACCATGTGGGGCGTGGACCTGAGCACTTTGGAAGTGGATCCCGAAAAGGAGAACGCCCCCCTGATCGCCCATTACCTGGCGCGCGGCGACATGGAGCGCCGGGGTACGCGCTTAGTTTTGACACGACAGGGCCGCGCCTTCGCCGACCGCATCGCGTCGGACCTGTTCGTTGCCGATGATCGCTGACATCACCTACCGCGGACGGAACTACCGGATCGATCTGTCGAAGCCGATCGACCTGTCGCTGCCGCTGCACGCGGGCGAAGGGCAGCTGAGCGCGTGGCATGTGGGGCCGGTGCGCATCGAGCCGGTGCGCATGGGTGACACCGTTTACGCGGTGAAGGACGGCGCCCCGGTGAACTTCAACAACGTGCATTTCAATCCGCATGGCCACGGCACCCACACCGAGAGCGTGGGCCACATTGCGCCCGAGGTGCATCCTGTGGGCCCGCTGCTGGAACGCTACTTCTTCACCGCGCAGGTGGCCAGCCTGCGCACCATCGAGCGGCGCACCGCCGAGGGCGTGGTGGACCAGCTGATCACCCTGGACCTGCTGCGCAGCGTGATCGACGAGCCCGTGCCCGAGGCGCTCGTACTGCGCACCCTGCCCAATGACCCCGGCAAACGCACCCGCAGCTGGACCGGCACCAACCCGCCGTACATGGATGCGCAGGCCGCCACCTGGCTACGCAGCATCGGCGTGCAGCACCTGTTGCTCGACCTGCCCAGCGTGGACCGCGAGCGCGATAGCGGTGTCCTCGCCGCCCACCATGCTTTCTGGGACTTCCCCAACAGCACCGACCTGCGCCGCACCATCACCGAGTTGCTCTTCGTGCCGGATGAGGTGCGCGATGGCCGCTACCTACTGGAACTGCAAGTACCGCACTTCATCAACGACGCTGCGCCCAGCCGGCCGGTGTTGTATGCGCTGCTTTAGTAGATCAATGTCCTATTGCTAAAGCCCTGGCCGCGTATGGGGGTGTTCGAAATGGTTCAAGTGCCTATCGTGCAATGGAATCGAGCACGGTTTCGATATAGCGGAAGCGCCTTTCGATGCCGTCGAGGTCGATCGGGATCACGGTATCTATGTTTGAACCGTTCATCAGTATCAGTCCGCTGTTCTTCAGGATGCCAATTTTTTGAATGAGCGGTCGTCGTCGAACCGGACATTCTGTGTCTCGACCATGAACCCATGAAGGTCCACGGTGGTGCCATCGATCCTGATCAAGAAAAGGCAGTCGCGCAAGGAGGTGCGAGGGCGGACGAGATCAGCGAACGCTCGGTCACAATGCGGACAACCGTCTTCAGATACGACTACAATGGCCTTCGGGAATTGGCGTTCTGTCAAGCCGATCTGCTCCTGCAAGTAGCGGCTCAAACGCGCATCCTGTGATCCGGGAACACAGGACACGGCGAACACGGACCAAATGATCACTTTTCGCATCATGGCAAGATGATCCGGTGGAACGTCTTCGGTCCCACCACACCAGCACGGCCCGGGATGTTCCGATGGACGTACACCCCAGCAGTAGTGCTCAACAGATGGTTGGGCCGATAGAGCTTACCCGGAATGATGTGTTCAGCCACCTTGGTGAATGTTTGGTCCAGTACAATGAGCGACCAGGGTCGGTCGAGGTGGTTTTCTCCTTCGGGGGTATCGATGGGCACCTCGTGCAACACGGCTACCACGTAGTAACCGCTGGACGTATCGTATGCGAGACCGGCTATGCTTGGTTTTGAGACTAGGTCACCGCCATTCTGCAGATTTTCTTCGGTGATCGGGGGTGGGAAAAAGGCGGCCGGTCCATTCAGGAAGTCGATTGGTATGCGATGGACCACATTCAACGTGCCAGTGTCCAATTGAAGGATGTAAGGGGCAACGGGGCTGAACAGGAATAGCTTGCCGTTGAGTAATACGCGTTCCATTCCTGAATAGGAAAAGCGCGGTACATCGGTCAGGTGTGGAAGTATGTTGCAGCCGCCGAAATGCACTTTGGATCCATCTGGATCCAGCTTGATCTTCGCGATCCGGCATTTCCGGGCTCCTTCGAGGTGGTATCTCTGAATATACTGAAAACGGGATATGGAAGGGTCCCACCCGGTGTTATCACAGTCCCCCCACCACGCGGCCGACATGAAAAGGGACCTGCCATTGCTCGCTATGCCATTCGAGTACCCACTGACCTCATACCGATTGCCTGGTTCAGGGCATAGCGCATGTGCCAATGAGCTGACCCTGCAAACGCGGCCTTGCTTGTCCACTATCGCGTAACGCGGCGAATGGACTTCCATTACGAACAGACTGTCAGGAGCAAATAGGGCGCAACTGTTGATGTCTTCGAGCGTGTCCAATACGGCCTTCAGGGGGATATCGTATTGTGAATCACCCGCGTGATTGAATACGCGAAGGATCAGATTAGTGCGAAGATCACCTGAGAAGATTAGGTTTTCATTCCTATAGTAATCGTAGAATAGGCCGCTAAAGGGCGAAGTGAATTTCCAGTCAGTCTGTAGTGTCAGGGATCGTGTGGGATCGATCGGTATTTGAGGCTCCGGCCCGCGACAAGCAGCAAGTATGAGAAGGAGTTTGAGGCCGCGGGGTAAGTGGTTCTCCGTTATGGGACCCATGTCAATTTGCGAATTGCCTGAACTTGAGATGGCGCGGTGATACGGAGTTCTGCGGCTTAAGCGATGAACTCGGAATTCAGCACGGTGCGGCTTGGAATAGAGGGGTGGGCACAGATCTTTCGATCATCGTTGGCATGCCTATTCGGCCAGTGCCATCTGCTAGGCGTTCCTCAATGCATTTGGCCTTCCATTGAGGAGCACTTCGGTCAGTTCGTTGGCTGACATGTACCACCATGGCCTCTTGTTATACCCAGTGCCTGAATCCGCTATGGGAACTTCAGCCGGTACACGCATGTGTCAGCATACGTTTCGGAGGTCAGCACCAGATGATCGATACCGCCACTGGCAAATGTTGTTGCAATGATCTGCTCGGCGATCACCGCATCGATATCCCATTGGATCATAAAGGTGGATAGTGCTGCTTCCTGTTGCCGGAATGCTTCGACGATGGAGTCTTGAATACCCGAACTGACGGCATACAGCACGGGGCGTAGAATATCGGCCTCTTGGTTGCTCAAGAAGCTCACCTTGGAGCAGTTGGTTCCAGGATAGAAGCACTGGTGTTCTCCTGGAGGCCAATTGGACACGTAAAGAAATTTCATTTGCCTTTCACCGGCTATCTGCTGGGGCCAAGCCTTCGTCGGCCCGGCGGGGTCTTCGTTGGTCATTGCAAGAGGCATGGGCTGCTTTTGACAGGACCATATGAATAGGAGTATGCCGATCAATGCGATGGAATTCCTCATAGTAAGCTTGGATTTTGGTTTCGCGAATAAGGTGGCATAGGCGCAGCGATCGCAAACCATGTTGTTCATTCACTGTACATACTCAGATGGGGGGGGGGGGTAAATGCCCTTAGATCAAGATATTATGGATCCCGTTCCTTGAATTCATACACACGCCAATTTCGTGCTGGATTGTGAGCTTTGCACCATGACCCTCGACGCCATCCGCGACCACTGCCTTGCACTGCCGGGCGTCACCGAGGACATGCCCTTCGGGCCCGAGGTGCTGGTGTTCCGCGTGGGTGCGCCTGCGTCCCACAAAGCCGGGACTTCGACAGGACGAGGAAAAATGTTCGCACTGGTGGACCTGCCCGATGCGGTGAGCGTGAACCTGAAATGCGATCCCGAGCGGGCCATCGATCTGCGCGAGCGGCACGCGGCCATCACACCGGGCTTCCACATGAACAAGACGCACTGGAACACCGTGCTGCTCGATGGCAGTTTGTCGCCCGCCTTGTTGCGCGAGCTGATCGACCACAGTTATGCGTTGGTGAAGGCCTCATTGCCGAAGAAGGATAGGGAGAGGTTGGGGGTTGGAGGTTGATAGAGGGTTGAGGGTTGGAGGTTGATAATGGGTTGAGGGTTGGAGGTTGATACTCGGTTGAGGGTTGCCCCCAACCCCCAACCTTCCTCGGGTCCAACCTTCAACCCCCAACCTGCATACAGCCCAACCTTCAACCCCCAACCTGCTTACAGTCCAACCTTCAACCCCCAACCTTCTTTCGTCACAACCCCAAGCTTCCCCCACAATACCTTCGCCCCGCCTAACGGCCCGCCATGCAACGCTTCTCCCCCGGGCGCGCGCTCCTGAGCTACTTCTTCCGCGGCCTGCTGCTCGTGGTGCCCATCACCGTGATCGTGGTGGCGCTCTGGCAGGTCTTCACCTTTCTGGACCAGCTCATCCAGGTGGACATCCCCGGCCTCGGGCTCCTGATCCTGCTGGCCAGCATCACCCTCATCGGCTGGCTCGGCTCCACCATCCTCTTCCAACCCCTGGCCGATCTGGGCGAGGAGGTGCTCAAGCGCATCCCTTTCCTCAAGACCATCTACGACGCGCTGAAGGACCTGGTGGAGGCACTGGTGGGCAGCAAGAAGAAGTTCGACCGGCCCGTGCTGGTGCGCATGGTGCAGGGCAGCAACCTGGAAAAGTTGGGCTTCATCACCGAGGACGACCTGAGCTTCCTGGGCATCCCCGAAGGGCGCGTGGCGGTGTATCTGCCGCACAGCTTCGCCTGGAGCGGCAACCTCTACATCGTACCGGCGGAGAACGTGACCCCCCTGGACGCCAAGGCCGCCGATGCCATGAAGTTCATCGTGAGCGGCGGCGTGGCGCATGTGGAGGAGGAGTGAGCAGAACGCTGCTAAAGGCCCGGTCATTCGGGTTGCAAGGTTTCTTTAGAATGAACGCCATCCCGCTTTGGCGATGTCAATCTGCGTCAGCCGTGCCAATGGTCCGCGTAGAATCCACATACTCCATGCCAGCCCAATGCCAGCGAGTATTCGGTATGTGTTCAGCACCAGATCGAGCGCCAAAGTGGATAGAGTATTCACCATGTCTTCGGCCTGCGGTTGAAAGGTGAAGAAGAGCAGGATAGAAGTTTGGGCGAGGATGACAGTTGCCCATGGCCTGAAGGTAGGCCGCCAGAGACAGACCATTACCCAGGTGAGCGGCCAGACTAACGCAGGAAGCACTGAGGTAATGAATGCCATCAAGGCGATCCGATGTTCATTCAGTATGAGAGCCGGCGTCAGATACAGCACAACGAGCAGGAGAGAAGGAAGAACGAACGCCATCACGATCTTTTGGCTCAGGTCCATTGGGAAAGAAGATTCGCCCGTGTCTCGCTGTGTCCGTTCCCAGTGGATGCCCTGGCGAAGGCGTAAAACGGCCGCAATGGATGGGATGCCTGTTAAGCCAAGTAGTTGCACAACACTGCCGGATGGTACGTATAGTCCCGCGAGAAGGACGATGATGACAAGCAGCCACCATCGCCAATGAAGAAAGACCGTCAGGTCCTTGTGCATCTCCCGCCTTGTGAAATGACCAGTTGAAGAGTCCATGCGTTACCAGCAATCATTCAAGGCCAAACCAGCAGCCATCCCCATAAGATGGGAAGGTACTGTAGCCAGCGCAGCAGGACCCATGAAGATGGTCGTTACGACCACCGATCCCAAGGTGAACATCACAGTCTGTTGACAAGGGTCCAGATCACCCCAGAACCACAACGACCCAAATTCCTGTTCGATCTCGATCCGACGCATCGATGCAAGCAGTTGGCCATTGGGTGTGTATAGGTCGAACGAGGCCTCGAAATGATCACCGCTCAAGGCCTTGTACCTGGCGGCATCAAGGACCAAACAAGGAAACGCGACCTGTGGGTCATTTACAAAAAGTACTAAGCGTGCATGGTCGGCTGTGCTGAACACATGTGTCATGAAGCCTTGGCGACCGTTCAAGGTTCTGAACGTGCGGAATGGCTGCCCCGGGGTCCGGTATTCGCCCAGTACCTCGGCATCCCAAGCGGCGTAAGATGGGCTTTGCAGAAAGGTCGAATAGATGTTCGATGCGGTCGTCGAGTCGGCGATCTGAACGATGGAGTCCTGTTGACCGATGGTAGCGCTGGATATGAAGAGCACTGAAAGAGCTGCCAGAAAGCGTGACCAATACCTATTGGACCTGGTACATGGATGATGCGTTAGTTGCGCGGGGGGGGGGGGGGTAAACATTTTGTTGAATGTGTTGATGAGGCAATGTATGAATTGCTTTGTACGCATGTTTGAAACTGAACCTGTCGTCTCGAGTCAGATCTCCTGAATGTCGAATGAGAGGTTAAATTTCATCTGGGTATCCATTCATTGCGCTCAATTTACGCCACCAACCATTCCATGCCGAGTAGACGGTATGAAGCGCTCCTGCTGCTGCACCTCACGGTCTTCATCTGGGGGTGGACGGGCATCCTGGGTAAGCTCATCGACCAGTCGTCGCTGCAATTGGTGCTCATGCGCAGCATCATCGCCCTGGCAGGTCTGGGGGCGTGGGCGGTGTATGCGCGGCGCACCCTGTTCGCCGAGCCCCGCGAGATCCTGCAATACCTGCTCACCAGCGTGCTCATCACCGGCCACTGGCTCACCTTCTACGGGGCCATCAAGATCAGCACCGCCAGCATCGCCGTGGCCTGCCTCAGCACCAGCACCGTGTTCACGGCCCTGATGGAGCCCTTCTGGTACAAGCGCCGCATCCGCACCTACGAGGTGGTGCTGGGCCTGGTGGTGATCGCCGCCTTGCTGCTCATCTTCGGCTTGGAGACCAAGCACCGCCTGGGCATCGTGGTGGCCACTGTGAGCGCGCTGCTCAGCGCCTGGTTCAACGTGGTGAACGGCGTGCTGGTGAAGCGCGGGGATGCCCTGCGCATCGGTTTTTACGAGTTGCTCGGCGTGATGCTCGCCCTCTACGCCTGCATCGGCCTGGCGGCATGGCTGCCGGCGGACCTGCTCCACAGCACACCGGCGCTCACCTTCCTGGCGGGTGAAAGCCTGCCGCCCGTGCTTTGGTCGTTGCCAGCGGACCAGGTGGTCTATCATTTACTGCTCGGGCTGGTCTGCACCAGCTTCGCCTTCGTGGCGGGCATCGCCGTCATGCGCCAGCTCTCGCCCTTCACCGTCATGCTCACCGTGAACCTCGAACCGGTCTACACCATCGTCATCGCCCTGCTCATCTGGGGCAGCGAGGAGCGCCTCACCACGGGCTCCTACATCGGCTTCGCGCTCATCCTCGCCTGCCTCTTCCTCAACGGCTGGTGGCAGCGGCGTAAGACCGCGTTGGAGACCACCGAGCCCGATCCGTTGGCGCAAGGCTGAGCGGGTTGGTGAAGCGTCAAGCATGACGGCGACATGCGACCACCCGGACTAGCGCCCGGCTCATATGCTATATTGGACATCCAAGGCGATCGAACATGAGGTGTGTAGCATGGGCAGTTGTGATGACCTGCGGGTTACAAATGAGTGCCCAGAATCTGCACAACCCTTACAACGACCAAACAGGGCAAGCCTTTCCACTGGTTGTGCCGAACTGACCACTAGGGAACACTGCGTATGTTGGAGAGTATCAGATCTTTATGCATGACTATTTCTGGTTCAGGGACGATGTTGAAATTGGATTCGTCAAAGTGGAGTTGGTAGGCTTCCCGTTCGTGCCACCCTGGACCACACCCGTCCCTGGCATTCGCCGCATGGAGATGCCAAGCTTGGAGAGTTACACCTTTCAAGCACAACCGGGTGCCTGCCAAGGGTGGTCATGGTTCTCCAATAATCATGGACAGACTGGAACACAGGACCAGGGACTCATGCGCGTATCGTTGATCGACTTTGAGCCTGGTGAGACAGGTGGAGCGCAGTATCACATGAGTGATATTGCCAGCCTGATCAGTCACCTACAGATCAACGTTAATGGCGCCGGTTCACATTATTGTACAGATGATGATTTGGAAAGACGTTGGTTCCCACACTCCGTGCTCCGACATACGGTCTATTACGTGAATGGATCGAACCAGGTCATCGACTCTATTTCGTGGGTCTATGACCATACAAGGGGCCGAATGCGGCACTACCCATTTTGCTTTGGTTGTGGTGGAATAGCAGAAGCATACGACGTTATCTTCCGTCCCTATATTCATTCTGACCCTATCGGACATATGTACGACGCCGGTTCTAACGCGTCGTGGATGAGCACGTTACCCAAAGGCACCATCAACTATTTCCCCAAGCCATGGAATGCGGATGAACACAGCGAGTTGTGGCCGGATGATAATAGTGACCCCTTCGATGGATCGCCTCTCAATGGCAACAACGAGATCTGCCGTGCCGCACCCTACACCTTGATGGAGGCGCCACTCCTGAATTACAATGCTAGTGGCTATGCTGGATATCAGATATTGGGCGGTGTTCAAGAACCGCTCTTCTACAATGATCAAACACCCACGATCGATATCCCATGGACCTTTGTCATCGACAAACCCATCGACCTGAAGCTGATCAATCCAGGGGAACAGATCATCTACAACCCCGAGGAAGCCATCATCGACATCGATGGCAGCCAGTATCCAGAGCGCACCCTGGTCTTTCCATTCGGGTACACCTTCAAGACCGTGCAGGGCACGCACCCGGACCGTGCGGCCGTAGAGGCGGTTGACCCCTTGAGCACCTATCCGGACCCGAGGAACGCACCGGTGCCCAGTACGCTGGGCTCCACCAGTTCGACATACGTGGTGCGTGCAGGCAACACCTTGGTGATCGAGCCGTGCGTGACGATCATGGATGCGGTGATCGTTGTGGAGAGTGGCGCCACCGTGCGCATGAACCAGAATCAGGTGTACGGCAACTACACGCTGGATACAAGCCCTGGTGGTACGGTGGAGTATCTGGACTGGGCGACCATCGAGAAGCCATGCCCTGCGGAATGCCATGGAGACGCCGGGTACGAAAGGAAGGATGTCATCATCAATGGCACACAGACCTGGTCGCCCGGCAATGTGTGGTTCGATACGGACCAGGATGATGTGCTGCGCATCGGCGGACTGGTGCGGGTGAAGGAAGGCGCTGTGTTGACCATTGAGCCGGGATTGAAGCTCGCCTTCGGTCCCTTTGGCCGCATGGTGGTGGAGCGTGGAGCGCGTGTGGAGGCGGAGGAAGTCACCTTCACAAGCGCCTGCGAGCAGATGTGGCAGGGCATCGAGGTGTGGGGCACACAGGATGCAGGGCAGCTACCGGTAATAGGTAATACGGACCAAGGCGTTTTCATCGCGATCGAATGCCAGTTCGAGAACGCCCACCTGGCGCTCCTGGCCGGGCGGCGGGATGGACATTTCGGCGCGGTATACAATGGTGGCATCCTCAAGGCGTTGAACAACACGTTCAGGAATTGTGGAGCGGACGTCCATATTCCGCCCACCAAGAATATGCACCTGGGCATTGAACTGGCCAACCAGTGCTTCATCGCCCACAATACGTTTATCACTGACCGGAAGTTGATCGCGGCGGGGTACCATGACGGGTTCGGTCTTCCAAGGGCGCCCACCCATCATGTGCTGCTGGCGGTGTGAAAGGCGTGAACGTGAACTACAACACCTTTTCCAATGCGCTCACCACCGGCTCATGGGCACCGCATTTGCGCGGTACCGGCATAAACGCCATCAACGCTCAGTTCACCGCTGCGCAGAATACGTTCACCGGGTTCAGCGAGGCCATCTGGCACCATACGGGCGGGTTCACCAAACAGTACTTCCCCAGCGCGCGGATACGGTACAATACGATCACGGACTGCATCCACGGCATTGTGACGGTAGATACGGAGTTGGACGAGATCCTGCACAACACCATTGTGTTGTCAGCAAGCCCGGAGGTCGGTTATGCGAACGACGATCCGGAACAAGGGTATGACTATCCGGTAGGGATATACACCCAAGGCAGCCACCGGTTCCACATCGAAGGGAACGTGATCGTTGGCAATGAACTGGCGGCTCAACCCAATTTCTGGAGCTATGGAATGGTCATCAATCAAAACAATGGACTGGTCGCCGACAATACGTCTGTCGTTCACATGAATGAAATTGGGCGGGTTGATTTTGGCATTCAGTGTGAAGGGGATAATCGTGGTAACACCTTTGGGGCAGGTGTGATGATCGAATGCAATGAGTTCGGCCAGACGTTGGAGAACGATGTGAGGGTCCATGACATTGCGATCGCTTCGAACTGGATGTATGAGACACAGACGATCCCCGGAGTGCTACGCGATCAGGGGTCATGCGCACTGGTAAATACTCAGGCGGCCAATCGATTCTCCATGCACAATACCGGCGACGCCTACCTCGAACATCTGTACTTCGATGACGTTTCACAATTGCTAAATGGTTTCTTCCATTATCAAGATGACCCGAGTATGCTGCCGATCTTCGTCGAGACCAATGCGCCAATCATATCGGATTGTTTGTTTTCAACGGCACGTTCATGTTCGTCGCTGCACTCGTGGACCAAGCCATTTTTAACATCGCACATTGCGCAACTCAAATCACGTGTTCAGGGGCTTAAGGATAGCCTGATCTACGTTACAGACTCATTGGAAGTGATGGTGTTAGAGCGAAAGCTGGACGATACGCGAGCTCGACACAACATTGCACTGAACAGTTCCATGCGGCACGTGTTGGAATTCGAGCAATTGGATAGCCTGTATGCGATCTTGATCGAGGGCGAGGGATTGAGCCGTGCAAGGTTGTTGTTGCAATACCACTTGGAGAGGAACGAGATGGACATTGTGGATTCACTGATCTCAGTGATCATCGATGAGGAGGGCGGCATTACCAGTGACCATACGCTGCTTTGGCAGTTGCGGGCAAGTATTCATGCTGGACAGAGCGTGAACGACTCCTTGATCAGTTTGCTCTATGGCATGGTATCAAATAACCCGCTGGGAGCGTGGAACCCCAAGGCCATACTGAGCCAGTTGAGGGGGGTGCGATACTCACGTGTGCCATGGATGCTCAATGACACGATACCGGGCATCCGAAGTTTGATGGGCACGGACGATGACAGGGTTCAGTACCACGTGTCCATGGCACCCAACCCGACGAACGCTGTTCTACAAGTCCGGTGTAACGGCTGTGAGATCGGTTCTTTGCGCTTGATCGCACTGGATGGCCGTGAGGTGGCCCATTGGCAGCTCGCTCTGGTACCTGAAGCCTGGTTGAATGTTGGCTCAATGCCAGAGGGAACCTATCTCTTGGAAGTGATCGGCGGTTCTTTCCGAAGTGTCGAACGGATCGTCGTTTTGCGATGAGAGCGGTAGTTATCACCTTGCACGTACTCGCCATTGTATGCGCCCCGCGTCTATTGGCTCAGGAACGCTGGATGGTCAACCTGGATGACTCGTCGTCGACGGATGTGTTGGGCTTCGTGTTACCCTTAGCGGACACCACGTATTTATGTGTGTCCACCACATCCTTCGTACAGCCCGGTCGCTTCAACTACTGGCATGTGGATGGCACAGGCAGCGTGCTGGATCTTCGACCCCACGTCGATACTACTTATGCCTACAAATCGGGAGCGGGTCATTGCATTATTCCCAAGACGGACGGCACATACTGGCTCACCGGTAACAGGATCCCGCTTGCTGGCGGGGACCGTGACGGCGTGTTGATGTGCTTGACCAACACAGGAGATACCTGCTGGGTCCGTGCATTCGGCGGGCCTGGCTTCGAGGTATTGAATGGTGCCTGTGCCACAAGCGATGGCGGCGCGCTGTTGGTGGGAAACCGGAACGGAACACAGAACGATGTCTATGCCGTGCGTGTGGATGCCAACGGGGACAGCCTATGGACACGCACATACGGTGCGGTTGGCACAACGGAATATGGCATTGGGGTGCGGCCCACTCTGGACGGGGGCTTCATCGTATTCGGCTACAAGGTGCTCGCCGGCAACAACGCCGACATGTACCTGCTGAAGCTGGACAGCCAGGGCAACCAGCAATGGCAACGCAACTACGGCAGCCCGTGGAGCGATAATGCGGGCTTCGTCGAGCAACTACCTGATGGTCGCTTCGCTCTTGCAGGCGGCCAGAGACCATCATCTGTAGCTGCCCATAGGCCCGTATTCTACTTGTTGAATAGTGCTGGTGTTGAACTGTGGCATGTGCTGCTGGATGATGGACCTGAGTTCAGTGTGTTCTTCACCGTTCCGCTTCTTTTAGCCGATGCTGGGTATTGCATAGCCGGGAGTAGCAGCCTCGGTGGTCAGGAAGTGGTCCACTTGGTGCGGCTGGATAGCGCAGGCTCATTGGTCTGGCGCAGGTATTACCAGAACAACACCATCACGGACCACTACATCTACGACCTGCGGCGCACGCTGGACGGGGGCTTCATCATGGCGGGCACGGCCTTCGCCACGCTGCCGGTAAGCCAGGATGCCTGGCTGGTGAAGGTGGACAGCTTCGGTTGTCTGGTACCCGGCTGCCAGGTGTTCGATGGCCTGCAGGAACAGTTCACCGATCTGGGCGAGGCGCTGCACGTATTCCCCAACCCCGCGCACGGACAGGTGCAGGTGCGGGTGGAGCTTCCGCCGGGCTTCGCCGTGCAGGGGCCCTTGCAACTGGGCCTCGTTTCAACGGATGGCCGCCTGGTCCAGCAACGGAACCTTGGCGCGCTTCCGCCCGGGCAGCAGGCGCTCCACACGCTGCCGCTCACGGGCCTTTCCGCCGGGCTCTACCACCTGCACCTGACCGATGGCAACCGCTGGCTGAGCGGAACCAAGTTGATCGTAGAGTAGCCACTCGCCACTCCTCACTCGGTGCGTTGGGCTGCGCGCAGCACTCGCAACTCCCCACTCGCCACTCGGTGCGCTGGCCATGCGCGCGGCACTCGCCACTCGGTGCGCTGGGCCGTGCGTAGTACTCGTCACTCGCCACTCGGTGCGTTGGGCCGTGCGCGGCACTCGTCACTCGCCACTCGGTGTGTCGGGCCGTGCGCGGCACTCGTCACTCGCCACTCGGTGTGTCAGCCTTGCGCGCGGCACTCGCCACTCATTTTGTAAAAAGGCTGATCTTCTCATCCCCCGGCCGTTGGTCCACGTAGGTCACGAAGAACTGCAGCATCTCGTCCGTTGTGCGCATAAAGCGGCTGTCCGTGCCGGTGATGGCGCGTGGCGGCCGGAAGGGCTGGTGCGGATTGTCGGCCGTGTTGTCGAAGATGCCCACCACATGGATGGTAGTGCCCGATGGCAAGGGAAGCAGATAGGGCAGTGTGTAGGCATACTGCCATTTGAAGTCCCATTCGGGAATGCGCACCAGTGGAACGGTGTCGCGCGCGGGCGTCACTGCGTAGGCCACGAACGACTTGCCGAGCAGGTGCATATGCGGGTTCACGGTGACCACGCTGATGGGCTTGCGCAAGGTGAGC
Source organism: Flavobacteriales bacterium (assembly GCA_016788635.1). GTDB lineage: Bacteria > Bacteroidota > Bacteroidia > Flavobacteriales_F > PHOS-HE28 > PHOS-HE28. The sequence goes on from JAEUSU010000005.1 coordinate 74,982, forward strand.
TGGGTGTGGAAGCTGCGCACTTCGCCGGGCTCCAGGTGCAAGGGCGGATCGATGGGCGTGTGCGTGCTGCCCAGGCTCAGTTCCTGCAGGGGCCGCTCCGGTGGGCCGGGCGCGAACCAGAGCAGGAAGCGCGAACGGTCCGTGGTGTCGCGCGTGCTGGGGCCGTAGTGCAGGGTGTTCAGCAGGAAGGCGCCCTCGCGTTTCAGGTGGAGCCCCCCCAGGCCATCCGGCAGCACCAGCGGGTCCAGCCCCGGCAGGTGGTTCACCACGCTGGGCACCAGGGGTGGCCAGCTGCCGTCGTCGTTGGTCAATTGCAAGGCGGCGAAAGCCTCGGGGCCGTGGATCTCCTCGGCATTGAGGTACCGCGCACCAGCGAACACATCCTGCTTCTTCCCCCTGGGGTAATTGATGAGCGCGGCGTTCATGTGGTGCACCAGTTGCCGGTTGCCGGGCACGAAGGCCACGGCACGCAGAAAGGTGTCACGCTCCAGTTGGAAGGGTGCCTTGGCGATCATGAAGCGGTCGCGCGCATCGCCGGGTATGTGGAAGCTGTCCGGCAGCCACACCACATGGTCCGGTTCGCCGAGCAGCGGGTCCTCGGGCAGGTCGGGAGGCGGTGGCAGCAATGAAGTATCGCCGGGTAGCGCACCCTGATCGGCCCAGCGGGCCAGCAGCGCGATCTCATGGCGCGTCAATGCGCGCTCACCTAAAAAGCGGCGGTAGCTCGTATCCGCAGGCCACGGCGGCATGTAGCCTTTGCCGGTGGCCAGCTTGATCATCTGCGCCTTGCGCTGGGCATCGCGGTACGTGATCAACGGGAAGGGACCGGCATGACCCGGGCGGTGGCAGGGCATGCAGTTGGACCAGAGGATCGGGGCCACATGCGCGGCGTAGGTCACGGTGTCGGGCAGGGCCTCGGCTGTCGCGGTGTCCGTGGTGTCCATACCACAGGACCAGGCCAGCAGCAGCAGCGTGAAGGCGTACACGGACCATCGCATGGCGCCAAGATACCCGCCGCCACCACGACCTTTGTGCCGCATGAAACGGATCACCGGTCTGCTGCTCCTGGCGGGGGTGGCGCTGCTCGTCTTCTTCCTCACCCGCGAACTGTACCGGCCAGCGGGCCGCACGGAACAGGTGACGAGCGACGTGCTGTTGGAGCGCGTGCGCCCGGTGCTGAAGCTCACCACCGTGGAGGGCGACTTCATGGAGCTTTACACCTACCGTGACAACAGCGCCGCCTGGTTCGACTGGTCGAAGGACCTGCCGTGGAACCAGAAGAAGGCCATCCTGCGCGTGAAGGCGCGCGCCAGCGTGGGCTACGACCTGGAGGGCCTGCACCTGGAGTTCGATGAGCACGAGCGGGTGGTGCGCCTGCTCGGCATGGACCGCCCCAAGTTGCTCGCGCTGGAGCACGATGTGGACTACTACGACCTGGAAGAGGGCGCCTTCAACCGCTTCACCGCGGCGGACCATTCGCGCATCAACGCGCAGGCCAAGGAGATGGTGCGCGGCAAGGTGGAACGCAGCGGACTGCTGAAGGAGGCCGAGGCGCAGCGCGACGAATTGCTCACCGTATTGAAGGCCGTGGTGGAGAGCGCCGGCTGGCAGTTCGATGACCGGGTGTCGCAGCCGGAACTGAGGCCTGCGGACCGCTAAGCGAACCACCCGCACCGGCCGAGTGTTCCCCGGTATCTTCGTCCCGCAACGCCATGTCCGTCACCACGCTCGCCCCCTGGCAATACGGCCCCAGCCTCACGCGCTATGAGCGGTGGCGGACGGGCGCCGTGCGCATCGGCCCCATCGGGATCGGTGGTGACAATCCCATCCGGGTGCAGAGCATGACCACCACGGACACGATGGACACCGCCGCCACCGTGGCCCAGAGCATCCGCATGATCGAGGCGGGCTGCGAGCTGGTGCGCATCACCGCGCCATCGAAGAAGGACGCCGAGAACCTCGCCGAGATCAAGAAGCAGTTGCGCGCAGCAGGCTTCGATACGCCGCTGGTGGCCGACATCCACTTCACACCCAACGCCGCCGAAGTGGCCGCACGCATCGTGGAGAAGGTGCGCGTGAATCCCGGCAATTACGTGGATAAGAAGAAGTTCGATGTGCGCGAGTACACCGATGTGGAATACGCTGCAGAGCTTGAGCGCATCCGCGAGCGCTTCACGCCCTTGGTGCGCATCTGCAAGGAGAACGGCACGGCCATGCGCATCGGCACCAACCATGGCAGCCTCAGCGACCGCATCCTCAACCGCTACGGCGATACACCGATGGGCATGGTGGAGAGCGCCTTCGAGTTCCTGCGCATCTGCCGGGATGAGGACTACCACGAGATCGTGCTGAGCATGAAGGCCAGCAACGTCCAGGTGATGGTGCAGGCCTACCGGCTGCTCGTGCACCGCATGATGCAGGAAGGCTGGGACTATCCTCTGCACCTGGGCGTCACCGAGGCTGGCGACGGTGAGGACGGCCGCGTGAAGAGCGCTGCGGGCATCGGTGCACTGCTGGAAGATGGCATCGGGGACACCGTCCGCGTGAGCCTCACTGAAGAACCGGAAGCGGAGATCCCGGTTGCGCGCGCGTTGGTTGACCGTTATGCGAAACGTGCCGGTCATGATGCGATTCCGGAGATCACGAACCCACCAGTTGATCCGTTCACGCATACGAGACGCGCGACACGCGAAGTCCTCAACATAGGGGCACGCCATGTACCGGTGGTGATGGCCGACCTGAGCGGCAGAAAGGAGATCACGCCTGCCACGCTCTTCGCCTGGGGCTACCGCTACAGTGTGCCGCTGGACAAGTGGAACATTACTGACCAGGCCTGCGACCTCGCGTTCATCGGAAAGAACACGATCGACTTCGAGATACCCGGCACGCTGGGCATCGTTCAGGACCACACCGTTTGGCTTGCGAACAAGCAGAAGGAGCGGCACTATCCCTTCATCAACAAGATTGAATACCTCGGTGGCGCAGAGACGCATCCGAATTTCAATCTGGTTTATGCCACGCTGCCCGACCTCGATGATGCGTTCATCGCGAAGCTGAAGAGCGACCCGACCGCTGTGTTGCTCATCGACAGCTACAACGCGCACGGCATGGCCGAACAGCGCAGGCTCTTCTTCGAGCTGATCGCGAAGGAGTGCCCTGTGCCGGTGATCATCGGCCGCGCATACGGCGACATCAGCAACGATGCATTGGTGTTGGAGAGCAGCACGGACATCGGACCGCTGCTGATCGATGGCCTGGGCGATGGCATCTACATCGCTGACGAAAAGGGCGGAAGAGAAGACCTCGTCTGCCGCACGGCATTCGGCATCCTGCAGGCCACGCGCACGCGCACCAGCAAGACCGAGTACATCAGTTGCCCCAGTTGCGGCCGCACGCTGTTCGACCTGCAGGAGACGACCGCTCGCATCCGCTCACGCACCAGTCATCTGAAAGGAGTCAAGATCGGGATCATGGGTTGCATCGTGAACGGTCCCGGCGAAATGGCCGATGCGGACTTCGGTTACGTGGGCACTGGGCCCGGCGTGATCACCCTGTACCGCGAGAAAGAAGTGGTGAAGCGCAACGTGCCCAGTGCGCAGGCCGTGGATGAATTGATCGCGCTGATCAAGGAGCATGGCATGTGGGTGGAGCCGGCGGAAGCCTGAGCTCCCAACGCCTTCGCAACGAATTGTCCTGAATGCACGAAGCCGCCCAGGAGCGGCTTCTGCTTTGCAAGGTGGACCGGCCTTGGTGGGCCGGTAGAATGTGCACGGTAATGCGAGGCGTACTTCCGCTCAATGCGGCGTACGGGCGTCCACCACGGTGTTCGGCCCGCTGAGGCCCTGCGGTTCCGGAGCCTTGTGCGCCAGGGTGATGACCACGAGCACGACCACGATCAGAGCGGCCTGGATGAGGGTGCGGTATTTCGGTTCCATGATGGTTCGTTCAATTGGTGCGTGACCCAGTGAACGGGGCCTGGACACGGCGGTTCCTTCTTTTCGACGGACCCGGCCTGTGTATCGACGAATGCGGTCAGGTCATGAACCGGGTCATTTCCCCACATAGCCCTTGATCGCTTCCACATAGGAGGCGAACGCGGCCAACCCTGAAGGTGTGATGCGGCAGGACGTGTTGGGATAGTTGTTCTTGAAGCTCTTCGTCACATCGATGTAACCCGCATCCTTCAGCTTGCTGATCTGCACGCTCAAGTTGCCACGCGTGGCACCGGTCCTCTCCAACAGGAAGTTGAAGTCCGCGCTTTCCACAGCCACCAACAGGCTCATCACCGCGAGCCGCAGTTGGTTGTGCAGGACCGGATCAAGCGGTGCGAAGGCCATCTTCCTGACGCTTGAGCATGATGCCGGGAATGATGTACCCGAGAAACATCGCACCACAGTAGAGCAAGGTCAGCGCCAGGGGGTTTCCGGTGAAGTGCATGGCGATGCCTGCGGCCCAGAAGAGAACGCCGCCGAGGATGAGCGGGCGAAAGCGCAGGATCTGACCGGTCATGAAGGTGGGGATGCCGGTGAGCAGGGTGATCATGGCTCCGGGGTCCCGGTGCTGCATCACGTTCATGACGATCATGATGACCATGGTGATGACGAAAGAGGACCACAACCAGCCGATCAATCCATCCATGGGATTGTTCACGGCGGCCTGCCGGCCCTGCCGGGCGCCATGCACGGCGCTGACGATGCCGCCCAGGACCCCGGCGATCCCCCACGGGGCACCCTGCCCCCAGGCATCCGGTTGGTCGCGCAATAGGTAGGTAGCCAGCATGGCCAGGGTGAGCAGTACGCCCCACAATAGGAAGTAGAAACTCAGTCGGGAGAAGCTGTTCTTCGCCTGGCCGATCATGCTGGTGATGAGCTTCAGGCTTTGTTCGGGGGTGAGCGGTTGTTCCATGATCATGTCGAAGTTGGCTGCAAACATAGATAAGTTTAAGATATAAACAAGAGTTGTGCTTCACTTTGTGCCATGCGCATTCTATTGGCAGGAGCATCCGGCTTGGTGGGAGGATCGGTGATGGAACAGGCGCTGGTGCGATCGGACATCAGTGGGGTGGTCTCGCTCGCGCGACGACCCAGCGGGCTGGTGCATCCCAGGCTCACGGAATGGCTGCCAGCCCAAGGCGACCTGCTCTCCGGCCTTCGCCCCGAGCCTGTTGATGCCGTGATCTGTTGTTTGGGCACCACGATCCGCAACGTCGGTGGTGACCAGGTGAAGTTCATCCATGTGGACAAGGACCTTGTGCTGGGCCTGGGGCGCTGGGCGAAGGAACAGGGTGTTCCGGTGTGCTGCGTGGTCAGCGCCATCGGCGCCGATGCCCATTCACGCGTGTTCTACAACCGGGTGAAAGGGGAGATGGAGGAAGGGCTGAAGGCCTTGGGCCTGCCGGCGCTACACATTTTCCAGCCATCCATACTTACGGGCCCGCGCAAAGAGAAGCGCTTGGGAGAACGCATCGGGATAGCAGTGGCAACGGTCGTGGCACCGCTGCTGCCGGACCGGTACAAACCCATGCCGCATGATGCACTGGCCAAGGCCTTGCTCACCGCAGCATGCAGCAAGGAGGGCGGAGCGCACGTGCACCAGTACAGCGCGATCCGCCGGCTGGCGTCCGCTTAGAACGCGGCGAGCTGTCGTTCGCGCACCTGGCTCAGGCGCACGGCATAGCGGTCGCGTTCACCATGGAAACGTTCGCGATCGGCCGTGGGCACGGGCTCCGCACTGGGGAACTCCTCACGTCGGTGGTCCACCTGTACACCGTTCTTCCAGAAGCGGAAGCACACATGCGGCCCGGTGGCCAGTCCAGTGCTGCCCACCTCACCGATCACCTGGCCCTGCTGCACACGCTGACCCTGCTTCACCAGGATCTTGCGCATGTGCAGGTATTGTGTGCTGTAGGTGCCGTTGTGGCGCACCTTCACATAGTTGCCATTGCCGGCGCCGTATCCAGCTTGCTCCACGACACCATCGCCCACGGCCAGGATGGGCGTTCCGTATGGTGCGGCGTAATCGGTGCCCAGGTGGGCCTTGAACCGCTTTTGCACGGGGTGTAGACGGCGGCTGCTGAACCCCGAGGACACACGACTGAACTTGAGCGGGGCCTTCAGGAAGGCCTTGCGCAGGCTGTTGCCTTCGGCATCGAAATAGGCGATCTCGCCATCGCTCTTGCGGAAGCGGTAGGCATCCTTCACCACGCCGCCGCTTTCATACCGTGCCGCGATCACGATGGGTTGGCCGAAGGGACGGCCCTCCACCGAGCGTTCCATATAGGTCACGGTGAACTGGTCGCCCTTCTGGATGCGCTGGAAGTCCACGGTCCACGCGAACACCTCGGCAAGCTGCAGCGCCAGTTGGGCATCGCCACCGGCGCCCGACATGTCGTTGTACAGCGCCCCTTGCACTACGCAATGCACATCGCGCTCCTCGGTGTGCACGGGCTTGCGGCCCAGCCGTGCGCCATAGGGTGGGCGCAGGTCGAAGATCACATGCTCCACCGGGTCCGATTCATACACCAGGTAATGCGGTTCGCGGGCGCCATCATCCGTGAAGATGAGCGCCATGGGATGGCCCGCCCGCAGGTTGCGCACGTTATAAACCGCTTTGGAGGCCTGCACCAGGCTGTCCACCTGTGCAGCGTTGAAGCCGTGTTCGCCAAGGACCTCGCTGAAGGTGCTTCCCTGCGGCATCTTGAACGACTCAAGCACGAAGCCGCTCAACGGAATGCCATAGGCGCGGGGTGGATTGGGCACGGTATCCGCCTCCACGGTCACTTCAGGTTCCGCCACATACTCCGGCCGGGGGCCCGGGTCCGCGTAGAACACCACAAGCACCGCCACCGCTGCGGTGGTGGCCGAAAGGCTCCACTTCTTCCATCGCTCCATGGGGCGGCAAGTAAGGGCAGGCGGATACGCCTGGACCTCAGGATGCGAAAAGACTATCTACGGACGAACGTTGATCATTTCACCAACGCGATGGGATGGGCCAGGCCCTGATGTCCGGATAGCTCCATCTTGATCGAGCCGACGAGCACCTTGGCCTGCGCAAGCACCGGGATCTTGTTGCCGTCGTCGGTGATCCACACGTTCAGGTCGTCGTTGGTCTTGAAGATGCGCCCCTGCTGCACGATGGGCTGGAACTTCAGGCAGCGGTATTTGCCGTTGCGCAGCTTGATGGTTTCGCGCCCCACGAACTTCATGCGCAGGGGCCACACCTCATCATCCAGGAAGCAGTCGATCACATAGGTGTCCCCGGGCCTGGCGTTGCTGAAGTCGAAGGTGCGCGCATAGTAGAAGGCGCTGATCATGTCCTGCACGTGCGCCGGCACGGCATGTGTCTGTTGTTTCTGGGTGGTCACCTGCCGCTTATGCTGCAGGTACTTGTAGTCCTGTGTGAATTTGTAGCCGCCTTCGTTCACGCGCCGGCTGAAGACCCAGGGGAAGACCCCCTCACGGTCGATGTAGCTCTCGTAGTGGTCATCCACCTTGTAGAACCAATTGAAGGCTCCTAGGCTTCGTCCAGTGCCCACGGCGCGCAGCAATCGGCGGCCCTGGATCTCCTGGTCACTTTCCTTCAGCTCGATCACGGCCTCTCCCGCGTCCACCAGGCCGTAATGCACCACATAGGTGAGTTTCTCCCCGGCACGAAAGGCATCGTGACGCAGGGTGCGCAGGGGGGAGGGGCTTTCCAGTGCGCCTTCCACCGCGGGGCGGGGGTCCTGGGAGAACGAATAGCCCAGCAGCGCGATGCTGCCGGCGGCGAGCAGGGTGAAGCGTGCCATGGCCTGCCGAACGCAAAGGGGGTGCCGATCAGTACGGAACCCGGCCCTTGGCCGACGGCGAACGGCCAGTGTCTGCATCATACCACGATGTTCACGATGCGTTTGGGCACCACGATCACCTTCTTCGGGGCCTTGCCTTCCAGGCGGGCCTGCACCTCGGGGTTGGCCAGCACTGCGGCCTCAATGGCCTTGGGATCCAGCGCAATGGGGAACTCCAGTTGCAAGCGCGTCTTGCCATTGAAGCTGATGGGGTAGCTGAAGCTGTCCTCCACCAAGTGCTCGGCCTGCCATGGGGGCCAGGGTGCCAGGGTCACGCTGGTGTGGTGGCCCAGTTTCTCCCAAAGTGCTTCGGCGATGTGCGGTGTGAACGGCGCCAGGGCGATCACCAAGGGCTCCAGCACCGCGCGTTTGTTGCATTTCAATGTGCCCAGTTCGTTCACCGCGATCATGAACTGGCTCACGCTGGTGTTGAAGCTCATCTTCTCGATATCCTCGGTCACCTTTTTCAGTGTGGCGTGCAGGATCTTCAGTTCGGCTTTCGTCGGGGCCTCGTCGCTCACCAATGCTGCGTTGTCACTCCGGGCTTGACCCGGAGTCGCGCCATCATCCGCCTTCGATGCAGCTTCAGCAGGAGCATGGAACAGGTTCCAGAATTTCTTCAGGAAGCGGAAGGTGCCCTCAATGCCGTTGGTGTCCCACGGCTTGCTCTGCTCCAATGGACCAAGGAACATCTCATACAGCCGCAGCGTGTCGGCACCGTACTTGGCAATGATGTCGTCGGGGTTAGTCACATTGTAGCGAGACTTGGACATCTTCTCGACAATTGGCTCCGAGAGGGTTCGGAATGCAAGAGTTGCGGGCTCCTTGTACTCGATCAAATCGTTTTGTCGATACTCTCTTCTCGGAATTCCGTCACTGCCGAGGACAAACCCATTGTGACAGATGAAGACCGATGCCATCAGGTCTGGGCGTTCAGTCATGAAAGTATTGATATCAAGAATTCCATTCTTGACACAATGGATAGGAACATTTACGGGGGTGTAACGGCTGAAGTACTCAGAATCACCTTGAAACCGTTCGTACACATCAGCGCTGACAAACTCCTGCACGCTATGAGGAAGGGCAACGTTCACGGGTGTCCAAACCTCATCCGGGTAAGTGAATGTGTTGCTACTAGTGCTTCCGAACGAGCCGAACTTATGCAGATAGATGCGTTCTGAATAAGCTGTGATCATCCCTTGATTCACCAGCTTCTTCGCGGGCTCATCGAAGTTGATCCAACCGCGATCGAAGAGGAACTTGGTCCAGAAGCGGAAGTAGAGCAGGTGGCCGGTGGCGTGCTCGCTGCCGCCCACGTAGAGGTCCACCTGTTGCCAATAGTTGATGGCTTCCGGTGATGCGAAACGTCCCGCGTTGTGCGGGTCCATGTAGCGCAGGAAGTACCAGCTGCTGCCGGCCCAGCCGGGCATCGTCGTCGTTTCCAACGGATGGCCCTGGTAGTTCCAATTCGCAGCGCGCGCGAGCGGTGGTTCGCCGTCCACCGTGGGCAGGAACTTGTCCACCTCGGGCAGCTTCAGCGGCAGTTCGCTCTCGGGCAGCGGGTAGGGGATGCCGTCCTTGTAGTAGATGGGGATGGGTTCGCCCCAATACCGCTGGCGGCCGAAGGCGGCATCGCGCAGCCGGAAGTTGATGCGGCGTTCGCCCGTGCCGAGCTTCTCCAATTCATCAATGGCTCGCTTGATCGCGTCCGGCACTTTCAAGCCTTGCAGAAAGCCCTCACTGCAGATGGTTGCATCCTTGCGCTCGTCGGCTTCCTTGCTGATGTCCGCACCTTCGGTGACGGCGATGACGGGCAGGCCGAAGTGCGTGGCGAAATTCCAATCGCGTTGGTCGCCGCCGGGTACGGCCATCACCGCGCCGGTGCCGTAGCCGGCCAGCACGTAGTCGCCCACCCACACGGGCACCTCCTCGCCGGTGAAGGGGTGCTTCACGTACGCACCGGTGAATACGCCGCTCACGCGCTTCACGTCGGCCTGGCGCTCGCGCTCACTGCGGTTCTTGGCCTCTTCCACATACGCCGCCACGCTGGCGCGATGGGCATCAGTGGTGATCCGGTCCACCAGCGCATGTTCCGGTGCCAGTGTCACGAAGGTGACACCGAAGAGCGTGTCCGGCCGGGTGGTGAAGACCTCGATGAGCTCATCTCCGCCCACCACGGGGAAACGCACGAGCGCCCCTTCGCTGCGGCCGATCCAGTTGCGCTGCGCCTCCTTGATGCTGTCGCTCCAGTCCAGTGTGTCCAGCCCGTTCAGCAGGCGCTGCGCGTAGGCGGTGATGCGCATGCTCCATTGCGGCATGCGCTTGCGTTCCACGGGGTGGCCACCGCGTTCGCTCACCCCGTCCTTCACCTCGTCGTTGGCCAGCACGGTGCCCAGGGCGGGGCACCAGTTCACCCAGGCCTCGCTGCGGTAGGCCAGGCGGAAATGTTGCAGGATGGCCTCCTTTTCCCGTTCGTTGAAAGCCTTCCATTCCTCGGCCGTAAAGGATGGCGCTTCGATCTCCTCATCACCGGTGAGCGCACGCCGGCCTTCATCGCAGAAACCGTTCTGTTCAAAACAGGCGATGAGCGTGGCAATGGGCGCGGCCTTGTCCGCGCGCCGGTCGTACCAACTGCCGAAGAGCTGCAGGAAGATCCACTGCGTCCACTTGTAGAACGCGGGGTCGCTGGTGCGCACCTCGCGGTCCCAGTCGAAGCTGAAGCCGATGTTGTCGAGCTGCTCGCGGTAGCGCGCGATGTTCACCTCGGTGGTCCTGGCGGGGTGCTGGCCGGTCTGTATGGCATATTGCTCGGCGGGCAGGCCGAAGCTGTCGTAGCCCATGGGGTGCAGCACGTTGAAGCCGCAGTGCCGCTTGTAGCGCGCCACGATGTCGCTGGCGATGTATCCGAGCGGGTGCCCCACATGCAGGCCCGCGCCGCTGGGGTAGGGGAACATGTCCAGCACGTAGTACTTGGGCTTCGAAGGGTCGTTCGCCACGCGGTAGACCCCCAGTTCCTTCCATTTGCGGCGGGCCTCCTGCTCGATCTGCTGGTGTTCGTAAGGCATGTGGATGAGTGCGGAGGCCAAAGGTAGACGGGCGTTCCGAGGCGGATATCTTTGGCGCCTTCCATGGCCGCCCGACCCCTTCGCCAGCATGTGCGCACCAGCACCACGGGCACCATCCTGGGCATCGCGCTGGTGCTGTTCATGCTGGGTTCCCTGGGTTTCCTGCTGCTGAACGCACGCGTGGTGCAGCAATGGGTGAAGGAGAACCTGCGCGTGGAGGTGTTCCTGAAGCGGGGGGTGAAGGAGGCGGACATCATGCAGCTGCGCAAGGAGCTGGACATGGCGCCCTTCACCCGGGGCACGGCCTATGTGACCAGCGAGGAAGCGGCCGCCCGGTTGAAGCAGGACCTGGGCGAGGACTTCCTGGGCGTGCTGGGCTACAACCCCCTGCTGGCGAGCATTGAGCTGGGCGTTTCCGAAGCGTATGCCGTGCCCGACAGCCTGGATCGGATCGTGGGCTGGCTGCAGAAGGACCCGCGCGTGCACGAGGTGAAGTACAACCGCGACGTGGTGGCCCACATCGACGCGAACATGCGCAAGATCGGCCTGCTGCTGCTGGGCTTTAGCGCGTTGCTGCTGGTGGTGGCGGTAGCCCTCATCAACAACACCATCCGGCTGGCCATTTATGCCAAGCGCTACCTGATCCGCACCATGCACCTGGTGGGGGCCACGTCCTGGTTCATCAAGCGGCCCTTCCTGGGCCAGAGCATCTGGCAGGGCCTGATCGCGGCCACGCTGGCCGTGGCCGGCCTGTTGGGGGTGGTGCGCCTGCTGGTGCGGTTGGAGCCCGACCTGGAGGGCCGGTTGGACCCGGTGCTGTTGGCCGCGCTTTTCGGGGGTGTGGTGCTCCTGGGCCTGGTGATCTCCCTGGCGGCCACCTGGTTCGCCGTGCGCCGCTACCTTCGCATGAACATCGACGACCTCAACTGGAGCTGATCCCCCGCACACATGTCACGCCCCGCGAACAACGACAACGAGATGCCCTTCACCCTGCTGAACTACCGGCTGCTCCTGGTGGGCATCGTCATCATCATCCTGGGCTTCGTGCTCATGAGTGGCGGCGGCAGCGGTGACCCGGAGGTCTTTGACGCCAATGAGATCTTCAGCTTCCGGCGCATCACGCTGGCGCCTTTGGTGGCCCTGGCCGGTTACCTCTTCATCATCTACGCCATCCTGGTGAAGCCCAAGGCCTGAGAGCCTGGCCAGCCCGAGCTGTTCCGGCCACCAGGCAGAGGTGGCATAGCGCACCATGACCACTTTCGAAGCCATCCTGATCGCCATTGTGGAGGGGGTCACGGAGTTCCTTCCGATCTCCTCCACGGGCCACATGGTACTGGTGCAGACCTTCCTGGGCATCGGGTCCAGCACCTACACGAAGACCTACATCGTCAGCATCCAGCTGGGTGCCATCCTCAGCGTGGTGTGGCTCTACCGCGACCGTTTCTTCCGTTCGCTGGACTTCTATTACAAGCTGGCCGTGGGTACGGTACCGGCGTTGGTCCTGGGTTTCCTGCTGGATGACTTCATCGACAGCTGGCTGGAGCGACCCGCCGTGGTGGCCATGGCCCTTTTGCTCGGTGGCATCGTGCTGCTGTTCATTGAGCGCTGGTTGAGGCCGCGGCTGGACCAGGAAGTGACCTACCGGCAGGCCTTCTTCATTGGCTGTTTCCAATGCCTGGCCCTGGTGCCCGGTGTTTCCCGGTCGGCGGCATCCATCATCGGAGGCATGGCGCAGGGCCTCACGCGCCACCGCTCGGCGGAGTTCAGCTTCTTTCTGGCCGTGCCCACCATGTTCGCCGCCACGGGCTACAAGCTGTTCTCAGGCCTGCGCAAGGATCCCGACCTCTTCCTTGGGCAGGGCGTCACCCATTTGATACTGGGCAATATCGTGGCCTTCGTGGTGGCGGCTCTGGCCATCCGCTTCCTCATCACCTACCTGCAGCGGCATGACCTGAAACTGTTCGGGTGGTACCGCATCGTACTGGGCGGGCTGGTCCTTGGTCTGCTGTGGGCCGGGTTTGACTTGAGCATGTCATGAGCCCGGATCGATTTGAAGAGGATGGCTTGATGCTGGTGGACAAGCCTGTGGGCTGGACCAGCTTTGATGTGGTGAGCAAATTGCGCGGTGGCTTGCGGCAGGTGACGGGGCGCAAGGTGAAAGTGGGCCATGCCGGCACATTGGACCCGTTGGCGAGCGGACTTCTCGTTCTGGCCTACGGAAAGCGCACCAAGGAACTGCCGGGACTGACCGGTCTGGACAAGGTGTACCAGTGCACCCTGGCCTTGGGCCACACCACCCCCAGTTATGATGCGGAGACCGAGCCCATTGCCCATGGGCCTTGGGAGCATTTGACCCAGGCGCACGTGGAGGAGGTGCTCACCGCTTTTCGAGGTGAGATCCAGCAACGGCCGCCGGTGTTCTCGGCCAAGCACCACAAGGGAGAGCGGGCTTATTTCCTGGCCCGTGAGGGGGTCGAGGTGGAAATGCCCTTTCAGTCCGTGCGGGTGGACCGCTTGGAGCTCACCAGTTTCCTTCCGGGCCAGCTGGAATTGGCCGTGGCCTGCGGAAAGGGAACGTACATCCGGTCCCTGGCCCATGATATTGGCCAGGCGCTGGGGTGTGGGGCCTACCTGAGCGCGCTGCGCCGCACGCACATCGGGCCTTTCAGCGTGGATGACGCTCGCGATCCGCACACCTGGAGCCAATGGTTCCATGAGCTTATGGTGCACCGCAGTGGGGATGGACTTACAGCGCTTTGACGACCGCTTCACGATCCGCTTATCTTCGCCGCCCCACATTCCGAAGCTCAGGCCCGTAAGCCTTCAGCAACCCCATGAAACTCAACGCTTTCAAGTTCCAGCTCCCAAAGGAGCAGATCGCCATTTATCCATCCAAGGACCGCGACGGCAGCCGCCTGATGGTGCTGCACCGCAAGGATGGCAAGATCGAGCACAAGAAATTCAAGGACATCCTCGACTACTTCGACGAGGGCGACACCTTCGTGTTGAACAACACCAAGGTGTTCCCGGCCCGTCTTTGGGGCAACAAGGAGAAGACCGGCGCCAAGATCGAGGTCTTCATGCTGCGCGAGCTCAACCGCGACAGCCTGCTCTGGGACGTGTTGGTGGACCCCGCCCGCAAGATCCGGATCGGGAACAAACTCTATTTCGGGAAGAACGATGAGCTCGTGGCCGAGGTGATCGACAACACCACGAGCCGCGGACGCACCCTGCGCTTCCTGTTCGATGGGGAGTACGACGAGTTCAAGCGCACCATCACGGAGATGGGCGAGACCCCGCTGCCCAAGTACATCAAGCGCGATGCGGAACCCAGTGATGTGGAGCGCTACCAGACCATCTACGCCAAGCACGAGGGCGCTGTGGCGGCACCCACCGCGGGTCTGCATTTCAGCCGCGAGCTTATGAAGCGCATGGAGCTCAAGGGTGTCCACTTTGCCGAGGTCACCCTGCATGTGGGGCTGGGCACCTTCCGCCCGGTGGAGGTGGAGGACCTCACCAAACACAAGATGGACAGCGAGCAGGTCATCATCACCAAGGAGGCCTGCGACATCGTGAACCGCAGCATCGACCGGAAAAGACACGTGTGCGCCGTGGGCACCACCACCATGCGCGCCATGGAGAGCAGTGTGAGCACCGAGCACCACATGAAGCCCTTCAATGGCTGGACCAACAAGTTCATCTTCCCGCCGTACGATTTCAACATCGCGGACCGGATGGTCACCAACTTCCACATGCCCGAGAGCACATTGCTCATGCAGGTGGCGGCATTTGGCGGTTACGACCACGTATGGAACGCGTACAAGGTGGCCATCAAGGAGAAGTACCGCTTCTTCAGCTATGGGGATGCGATGCTGATCATCTGATCCATTCACCGTAGACGCTAAGACGCTGAGGGCCGCTGCAAATGCGGCCCTTTGCTTTGGGCTCCTCTGCGTTCCTTTGCGCCTCCGCGCCTTTGCGGTGAGTTGCCATGCACCGTTCCACCATCATCGTCGCCGGCGGCTCCGGCAAGCGCCTGGGTGGCCCCGTGCCCAAGCAGTTCCAGACCGTGAAGGGCAGGCCGCTCCTCATGTGGACCATCGAGGCCTTCCATCGCTTCGATCCGGCCATGCCTTTGATCGTGGTGCTGCCGCAGGAGCACTTCGACATCTGGAAGGCGCTGTGCATGGGCCATCGCTTCATGCTGCCGCACGAGGTGGTGGCCGGTGGTGCACAGCGCTGGCACAGTGTGAAGGCGGGCCTGGAGAAGGTGGAGGGCATTGGCCTCGTGGCCGTGCATGATGGGGTGCGCCCGTTGGTGAGTGAAGCCTTGATCGCACGCTGCTTCGATGCCGCCGACCGGCATGCCGCGGCCATTCCCACGGTGCCCGTGGTGCCCAGCATCCGCGAGACCACCGCCGATGGTTCACGTGCGCTCGACCGTGCGAAACTGCTGGCCGTGCAAACCCCCCAATGCTTCCACACGGACCTGTTGCGCAAGGCCTTTGAGCAGGCCTTCGATAGCAGCTTCACCGATGAGGCCTCCTTGGTGGAGCGGCTGGGGGTGAAGGTGGCGCTGGTGGAGGGCGAGGAGAACAACATCAAGGTGACCACCGCGATGGATCTGCGGATAGTGGAGCTCATCCTGCCCTGAGCCGGCAACCCCGACCTTTGCTGTACCATGAGCGAGAAGATCACCGATATCCGCGAGCTTTCACTGGAGCAGGTGAAGGCGCTTGTGACCGAGCTCGGTGAGAAGCCCTACCGCGCCAAGCAGTTGTGGGAGTGGTTGTGGATGAAGAAAGCCCGCTCCTGGGACGACATGAGCGATCTGCCCAAGGCCTTCCGGGCGCAGCTCGCCGAACGCACCGTGCTGCGCCCGCTGGTGCTGGCCGAGGAACAGAAGAGCGAGGACGGCACCGTGAAATGTGCCTTCCGCACCTGGGACGGTCACATTGTTGAGGGTGTCCTTATCCCCACCCCCACGCGCCTCACGGCCTGCATCAGCAGCCAGATCGGATGCAGCCTCACGTGCAGCTTCTGCGCCACCGGCAGGCTCAAACGCATCCGCAACCTGGATGCCGGCGAGATCGTGGACCAGGTGGTGCTGATCGATCGGTTGGCGCACCAGTACTTCAAGCAGGGCCTCACCAACATCGTGTACATGGGCATGGGCGAGCCCCTTCTCAACTACGCCAACACCATGCGCAGCGTGGACCGCATCTGCGCTGCTGACGGACTGGGCATGAGCACACGGCGCATCACCGTGAGCACGGCCGGCATCGCCAAGATGATCCGCAAGCTGGCCGACGACGATGCGAAGTTCAACCTGGCGCTTTCGCTCCATGCTGCCAACGATGCCAAGCGCGACCGCATCATGCCCATCAACGAGCAGAACAGCCTGGGCGAACTGAAGGACGCGCTGCGCTACTACACGCGCAAGACCCGACGCGCGGTGACCTTTGAGTACATCCTGCTGCGTGGCTTCAACGATTCGTTGCAGGACGCGCAGGAACTGGTGCGCTACGCCAGCGACGTGCATGCCAAGGTGAACCTGATCGAGTACAACCCGATCGATGGCGGGGAGTTCGGCCGCACGGACAGCCGGGACGCCGAGGCCTTCCAGCAGTACCTGGACAGAAAGGGCATCGTCGCACGCATCCGCCGCAGCCGCGGCCGTGACATTGATGCGGCCTGCGGCCAGCTCGCCAACAAGAATGCGCCAGCGGTGAAGGAGGGCGAGCGGGTGCTGAAGTAGAGGATGGTGCCGGCCTAAAAGCCCAGGCCCACCTTGAAGCCCGCATACAGTACAGGCACGATGTCATCCACCTGTTCCGTGGTGTAGGTCCACTGACTGGTCGCCAGGTCCGTGCGCTCGGTAACAATGGTCATGTCGCGGAAGCGCATGCCCAGCCCACCATAGAAGTCGATGAGCCAGTTGCTCGTGCCACTGAGCATCTGGAAGCCGAACAAGCCGCGCAGGTCGTTGAAGATCCGCTCATCGCGCAGGGTGCGGTCACTGAACTGGCCATCGCTGTTCTTCTCGGTGATGTCCGTGACATATTCCAGGTGGGCCATGGCGAACTGCAGGTACCATCCCTGCGGCTCCAGATCGTCCGTGAGGTAGAACCGTGCACCCACGTGATAGGATAGCCGGGGAACGATGGTAGTGCCCGCGCCGTAGTCAGCCGAAGCGGTCTGTCCGCCAAGGGAGAAGCTCAGATAATCCCGGAAAGTGACCCCCACCCCCACTTCCAGGCTCAATTTGGGCGTGAGCGCGCGTTCATAGAAGAAGGGAAGTTCACCGCGCAGGAACAGGAGCGGGTTCGCCTTCACCACGTTCTTCACGCAATTCACCGTGTCGAACTGCGCGGCCAGCCGGTCCTTGTACAGCACCACTTTGGTGCGCTCCTTGGTCTGCGCCCACAACGCGGGTGTCCCTGCCATCAAGGCAAGCAAGGTGAGCAACGCACGGCGGTGGGAGCAGGGCATTCGTGCACGAATGTAACCCGTGGTTTCCACCTGCGCCGGGCCTGCGATCCAAGCCGCATCTTTGCCCGGCATGGCTGTTCCCACGCTGGACGAGGTGCGGCGCCCGATCGCCGCTGAGATGGACCTGTTCGAGGAGCGGTTCCGTGCGTCCATGCGCAGCCGCGTGGCCCTGCTGGACCGCATCATGCACTACATCGTGAAGCGCAAGGGAAAACAGATGCGCCCCATGTTCACGCTCCTCAGCGCGCGCCAGTTCGGGCCCGTGAAGGAGGAAGCCTTCATTGCCGCCTCGCTCATCGAGCTGTTGCATACGGCCACCCTGGTGCATGACGATGTGGTGGACGGCTCCCCCATGCGGCGGGGCTTCTTCAGCATCAATGCGCTTTGGAAGAACAAGGTGGCGGTGCTGGTGGGCGATTACCTGCTGAGCCGCGGTCTGCTGCTGGCCGTGGACAACGGGCAGTTCGCGTTGCTGGGCGCCGTGAGCCGGGCCGTGCGGGAGATGAGCGAGGGTGAGCTCTTGCAATTGGAGAAGGCACGCGGCCTCAACTTCAGCGAAGAGGTGTATTTCGAGATCATCCGCCGAAAGACCGCCAGCCTCATAGCGGCCTGCTGCGCCAGCGGAGCCATTGCTTCGGGTGCCACACCGGACGAAGTGGAGCGCATGCATCGTTTCGGTGAGCTCACGGGCATCGCCTTCCAGATCAAGGATGACCTATTCGACTACGGGGCCGTGGGCACCGAGGCCCGTATCGGCAAACCCACCGGACTGGACATCAAGGAACGCAAGCTGACCCTGCCGCTGATCCATGCCCTGGCCCAGGTGGTACCCGCGGACCGCCGTTGGATGGTGGATGTGGTGAAGAACCACAACACGGATGACCATGCGGTGCAGCGTCTGTTGGACAAGGTGGTGGATGCCGGAGGCATCGCACATGCCTATGCCCGGATGCTGCACTACCGCGACGAAGCCCTCGCCTGCCTGCGTACTTTTCCGGAGAACGAGTCGCGACTGGCCTTGGAAGGCCTTGTCCATTTGACTGTAGAACGCGTGAAATGAGAACCCGATCGATGGTCGTTTGGTCCTTACTCCTGTGTGG
The DNA here is from genome assembly GCA_016788635.1 of Flavobacteriales bacterium. GTDB lineage: Bacteria > Bacteroidota > Bacteroidia > Flavobacteriales_F > PHOS-HE28 > PHOS-HE28. Next base: position 93,464 of record JAEUSU010000005.1, read on the forward strand.
GGTAGGATGCACCGGACTTGTATCGTGCAGCGATACGCCCGGTCCCCGTGCCGGTGGCACCGAACAGCAGATGGTGACGGACACCAGCACGATCCGCCCGGTGACCGATGGTCCGTATGAGGAGCGCTATGCTGACGGTTCGCTGCGGATCGAAGGCACCATGCGGGCCGGACAGCGACATGGCCTTTGGACAGCCTATTTCCGGGATGGTGGTGTGCAAAGCCGGTCCACCTATGTGGACGGGGTGCAGCATGGGCCTTCCGTGGTCTTTCATCGCGCGGGGGTGATGGCCTATACGGGAGACTATGCGAACGGCCGCCAGGTGGGGGAGTGGCGCTATTATGACCAATCCGGTGCCCTGGCGCGGGCGGTGGAGTTCGACAGCACCGGTACACTTGTCAACAGCCGCTGATCGGCTGCCTGCACCGTTCTATTTTCACGCCCCTTTCCACAGCGGCGTGATCGACCCCAAGGCCATACAGGACGTCAAGGACGCCACCCGCATCGAGGATGTAGTGGGCGAGTTCGTGAGCCTCAAGCGCAAGGGGCCGCGGTACCTGGGGCTCTGTCCCTTCCACAACGAGAAGACGCCTTCCTTCAACGTAAGCCCCGCGCTCGGCATCTTCAAATGCTTCGGTTGCGGAGAGAGCGGGGACGCCATCACCTTTCTGCAGAAGCACGAGCACCTCAGCTACGTGGAGTCCATCCGCTGGCTGGCGAAGCGCTACAGCATTGAGCTGCCCGAAGAGGAGCGCACGCCCGAGCAGCAGATGGAGCAGAGCGAGCGTGAAAGCCTGGCCGTGATCCAGACCTGGGCTGCCGAATGGAGCATGGACCAGCTGTGGAACGCCGATGAAGGCAGGCGCATCGGCCTGGGCTACTTCCATGAACGCGGGTTCCGGGACGAGACCATCCGCCAGTTCCAACTGGGTTATGTGCCCGAACGCGGTGATGCCTTTGCCCAGGCGGCGATAGCCCATGGGTTCCTGCCGGACCTGTTGGAAAAGGCGGGTTGGATCAAACGGCGCGAGGATGGCACGCCGTGGGACTTCTTCCAGGGCCGCGTCACCTTTCCGGTGCACGGCCTCAGCGGTCAGGTCATCGCTTTCGGTGCGCGTACGCTGAAGAGCGACAAGAAGCTGCCCAAGTACTTCAACAGCCCGGAGAGCGTGCTGTATGTGAAGAGCCGCTCGCTCTATGGCATCTGGCATGCGCGCAAGGCCATGGCCGAGGCGGGCACCTGCTACCTGGTGGAAGGCTACACGGACGTGATCAGCCTGCACCAGGCCGGTGTGGTGAACGTGGTGGCCAGCAGCGGCACCTCGCTCACCGAGGAGCAGGTGCGCCTCATCAAGCGCTACTGCAGCTCGGTCACCATTCTGTACGATGGCGACCCGGCGGGCATCAAGGCCTCCCTGCGCGGCATCGACTTGATCCTGGCCGAGGGGCTCAATGTGAAGGTGGTGCTTTTTCCGGAAGGGGAGGACCCCGACAGCTTTGCGCGCAGCCGGCCGAGCCATGAGGTGCTGGCCTTCCTGCAGCAGGAGGCGCGGGACTTCCTCGTCTTCAAGGCCGACCTGCTCATGCGCGATGTGGGTGACGATCCCGTACGCAAGGCGGAAGTGGTGCACTCCATCGTGGAGAGCATCGCAGCAGTGGGCGACATGGTCCTTCGCTCCCTGTACACGCAACAGTGCAGCCGCCTGCTGGGTGTGCCGGAGCAGGCTTTGGTGAGCGAGCTTAACAAGGTGTTGAGGCGCGCGTACAAGCGCAAGCTGGGCAAAGAGGAGGAGATGCCCGAAGCCTCGCCAGCCGCACAGGTCGTTCCTCCGCAACCTCCGGAACCACCCGGCACGCGGGCCCAGGAGCTGGAGCTCCTGCGGTTGATCGTTCGCTACGGTGAGGTTCAGGTGGGCCATGTCACCGCCAGCATCGTAGAAGGCGCGGAAAGCACCCCGATCACCGTGGGCGAAATGATCTTCGCGTCGCTGGAGGAGGACAATGCGAAGATCTCCGACCCCCGCGTGGAAAGTGCGTTGAGCATGGACCGGTCCATCTTCACCGCGGACCCCAAGACGCGTTTGATGCACTTCCTGGAACACCCGGATGCGGAGTTGCGCAAGCTGGTCATGGGTCTCGTTGAGGAACACCACGCGCTGAACGACTGGCAGCGGCACAAGATCCATGTGGTGCATGAGCGCGACCGCCTCTATGAGACCGTTCAGCGGGCGTTGGTGCGCTACAAGGAGCGCTACGTGGACAAGGCGATGGAGGACATGCTGGAGCACATCCGCGACGCGGACGAGGATGCGCAACTGAAGTTGATGGCGATGAAGCGGCAGCTTGAGCAGTACCGCTCGGCCTTGTCCCAGCGCAGTGGCCGGGTCACCGTGGGGTGAGCGCGCTCAGTGACTATACGGGCTTTGCCGCGGATCCTGCACGTTCCCCGATCGTTCCACGGCCGTTACAAAGTAGGAGGTGCTTCCACGCCAGGGCAGCCGCGCATAACGTTCCACATAGTGCAGGTTCACACGCTCGCCGGAAAGTGAAGCCTCCTGCAGTTCCTCGATCACCTGCTTGTCCCCGCGCTCCACGGAGAAGTTGAAGATCTCATTCAGTTGGTTGGGTGTGCTTTGCACGGCACCGAAGCTCTGCAGGTTCAACTGGCCCTCCCAGGTCTTGAACACCACGCCCGCCCGGCTCACCTTCACCACCACCCCGGCGCGCACACCGGTGCTGTAAGAGGCGTAGTAAATGAAGAGCATGAAGGCCACAAAGGCCAGTGCGACGATCAACACGATACGACGTCCCAGTTTTCGGAACCGCTCGGCAAGGGTGGGTGTGGACTGCTCAGCCATGAGGCGAAGTTATCCGGCGCGACCATGCCGCTTGAAAAGGAAGGGCCGCCAACGGTGTACGCCGTGGCGGCCCAAGGTCCGGCCCCTGGTCCCCTGTTGCCCGGGCCGGCACACCTAGTTGAAGTTCACCAGGGTGATGCCCACGGTGAAGGGGGTGAGCTCAGGTCCCCGTCCGTCCTGGAACAGTGGGGTGAGCGCGTACTCCGCGAACAGGTTCAGGCCCCCGTAGCCGAAGCGCACAGCCGCCGCCAACCGGTAGGGCAACAGGTTGTAGTTGCCGCTGCTGCGGTCCTTGATGGTGCGTCCGTCGCGGGTGTACCGCACCTTGTACATGGTCTCCAGGAACACGGACCCGACCACGCCGACAGCGATGTGGAAATTGCCCTTCCGGCTGAAGCGGTCCTCTCCGCATTTGGCCAGTTGATCGGCCGTGGGCAAGGGAGCATGCTTGGTGTTGAACTCGAACATCAGGGGCACGCGCAACCCGAACTGGCGCAGCTTGTTCTTGTTGTACGTGGGGCTTTCCACCTGCACGGCATAGGTGGAGTCCCGGTCGAAGCCCAGGAGCACGTTGTTGGCGAGGCGGTAGTTGAACCATTCCACGCCCAACCCGGTGAAGAGGCCTGCGCGGTGCGAACCGAACTCCCACTTCTGCTCCATGATGTTGATGGCGATGTAGCGCGAGCGCCCGAAGACGAGCTCCATGAAGGCATCGGCGGAGTCGAGCTCCATGCTGCCATTGGGCCCCACCCAGTTGTTGAAGCCGAAGTCCACGCCGGCCCAATACGTGAATTTGTTGCGCCGCTCGCGTCGCAGCCCGCGCAGCTGTTCCGTGGGGTCCAGTTTCCGGGTGGAGTCACGTGGCTCGGTGATGATGGTGATGATCTTCCGCTTGGATTCGATGCGGATGGTGTCCGGATGGTCCACACCCGTGCTGTCCTGCGGGCCCTTCACGTGCGCATACGCGCCATCCCTGCTGTTGATGCCAAGCTCCAACTGGGGCGGCGGGCTCTGCTTTTCCACCGCCTTTGTGGTGCTGTCGGTCTGCGCGGTCAGCCCCGTGGTCAGGAACAAACCGGCAAGGATGATGATCGTGGTCCTCATGTGCATGTTGCTGTCATGCGTAGGACGGGTATGCCGGCATGGAGTTACAGGCCACCCCCCAATGGAAAAGCCCCCGTCCCCGGGGGCTTTCCTGCGGTGCTCGGCGATGGCCTCAGGCCTGCGGCTTGAACACCAGGTGCAGATGCGTTGTCTTCCATATGCCGTCGGGGTTCTCACCCACATCGATGCGGGCGAGTTTGCGCAGCACGTAAGCGCGCAGTGCCGCATTTTCAGACTGGCAGTCGAGCACTTCGACCTTTCCCTCGGCATTGATCGCGAAGGAGACGAACACCTCGCCGACCATCTGGTCAGCCTGTTGGTCCAGGTAGGGGTAGGAGAGGTGGCGGTTGAGCTGTTGCTCCAGGATGCGGTCCAGGTTCTTGACACGCACATCGGCCGGACGGAAAGGTTCCGCGGCGCGGGTGTAGCCCAGGGTGAGCACAGAGGCGAGCACCAGGGTCATGCGGATGAGTATCTGTTTCATGGTCGTTCGGTCGTTGGTGGTTTCGGGCATAGGACGGAACCGCAGGCCCCGTCGTTACAGGATCCGGGGTGGATCGTGATGAACGGGAAGGAAGATGGGATGAGCGGAGAAAAGCGTGACGCGGCCTGGCGGCGTCAGCGGCTGGCCGTGATGCTCAGACGCGAACCCAGGCGCAGCACGAGTCGACGATCGTCCCTGCTCACACCGGCCTGGCCCCCACTAACGGCTTTCATACCTGCATCAGCAAGGCTCACGGCATCGCGGCGGTCCAATGGTCGCGGTTCCTCACGCTCCTGCTTCAGCACACCGGTGCGCACCACATCGGCCACGAATTCACCCAGCGTGAAGGTGTTCGATGGTGCGGCCCTTTCGGCCCCACCGATGGTGACTGCAGGCTCTTGTGAAGCCTGCACAACAGGTGCCTGTGCGGAAGCGAGGGTTTCGGGTCTTGCGTGGGTCTCCTGAGGACGGGGTGCTTCGATCGGGCTCTCGGCCAGCAGGGGGCGATCCGCCGGATCTATTGGTGGAGCTTCCGGCACAAGCTGGTCAAGCGGTGCACCGGGTGCCTGGGCCGGCAGTTCTTTCTTGGTGCGGGGTGCTGTGGGCAGGGGCGTTCGGTCCTCGACCGGATCGGCCTTCGGTGAAGGCCCATTCGTGACCAGATCCTCGCGGGGCTCCTTTGCATCCGGCCCGATCGCATCGGTGCGTTCCGGCGTGGTGGCCACTTGGGGCGCTGGGTCAACGTTCCGCGACCGGTCCAGGGCCCACCACCCCAGACCGATGAGCAGCGCGATGCTTGCCGCAGCAGCGAGGCGTGGCCAAAGCACGATCACCCGGCCCGTGTGTTTCTTCAAGCGTGCCTTGTTCGCATAGGTGATCGATGTGGCCGCGATGCGTGTGCGCCCCATGAGCGCTGCTGACCTTTCCAATGCGGCATCCGTGGCGAGGAGAGCGGTGAGCGCGACCTCCTGTTCTGGTGTCAGCTCACCCTCCATGCGTGCCACCAGGTAGTCATCCAGCCGGTGGCGGTCGGGCATGCCGAGGGGAGGGAAGCTGCGCTGGATCTGCGTCTTGTCCGCGAACGGCAGGATCCGCGCGTGGAGCTTGGTGGCATCCATCAGGTAGGCCTCGCGCAAGGCCTCGGGGTGGTTGGCCAGATAGCGCTCCAGCGCGGCCAGTAGATCCGGGTCCAAATCACCTTCCAGGCGTGCGACCAGATGGTCGATCAGGGTTTGCGCGGTCACCGCGCCACGCGGTGGAAGGTCCCGGTGCAGCACGGTCTTGTCCAGGAAGGGAGGTGGTTCGGATGCGATGTGCGGCAGACCGCCAAGGTCATCCGATCCGGGTGCCAGGTCCGGATTGGCGGCCAGGAAGGCGTCCAACTCGCGCTCCTGCTCGGGGCTGAGATTCCCCTCGATGCGGTCGAGGAGCCAGGCTTCGTATGTGCTGCGATCGAGCTTCACAGGACGGTCTCCAGGTCACCGATGAATTCCTTCAATGCCGTGCGGCCGCGGTAGATATACACCTTCACCTGGGGAAGGTTCAGCCCCGTGAGTTCGGCGATCTCCTCGTAGCTGTATCCTTCCAGATCGCGCAGCAGCACCACGGAGCGTTGCACTTCCGGCAGGCGGGCGAGCCCGGCCTCCAGCACGCGTTGCAGGTCGGGCTGGCTTTGCGAGGTCCAGCGCAGGTCCTCGTGTTGTTCCTCCATGCGGGTGCTGCGTTTGTCTCGCCGGGTCTGGTCCACCATCAGGTGGTGGGCGGTGGTGAAAAGGTAGCTTTTGACCTTGGCGGCGTCCACCTCCTCCACCTTCTGCCACAGACGCGCGAAGGTCTCCTGCACGATGTCCTTGGCCACCTCCTGATCGCGCAGGTGCTTCAACGCGAAGCGGTAGATGCCATCGGCATGGTCATCCACGGCAGCGTTATAGTCGGCCAGGGTCATGGGTAGGGGAGCACCGTTCCTTCATGGGACGACCTTGCTGAACGAAAGTTACACCGCGACCAACTGCGGGGATAGCCCCGAGAGCCGCCAGTGGAGGTAGACGTGTACTCCTCTCCAAGACACCTTCATGAACCATCGCGTTCCACTTTTAGCCTGCAGCGGACAGCGCTTAGGCGACCACATGGACTTCGGGGCCAACGCGGTCATCATCGGGCCCATCACCATCGGCAGCGATGTGCTCATCGGTGCCGGGGCGGTGGTGTTCAAGGAGGTGCCCACCAACGCTGTGCTGGTGGGGAATCCGGGGCGGATCATCCCCGGGAGCTGACGCTCAATCCAGCTTCAGCACCGCCAGGAACGCTTCCTGCGGAACTTCCACTGTGCCCACCTGGCGCATGCGCTTTTTGCCCTCTTTCTGTTTTTCGAGGAGCTTTCGCTTTCGTGAGATGTCCCCGCCATAGCATTTGGCGGTCACGTCCTTGCGCATGGCCTTCACCGTTTCGCGCGCCACGATCTTGGCGCCGATGGCGGCCTGGATGGGGATCTCGAACATCTGGCGTGGCAGCAGCTCCTTCAGCTTCACGCACATCTTGCGGCCCAGCTCCTGTGCGTGGTCGCGGTGGATCAGTGCGCTCAGCGCGTCCACCTTCTCTCCGTTCAAGAGGATGTCCAGTTTGATGAGGTCGCTCTCGCGGAAACCGATCGGGTGGTAGTCGAAGCTGGCGTAGCCGCGGGAGATGCTCTTCAGCTTGTCATAGAAGTCGAACACCACCTCGCCCAAAGGCATCTCGAACACCAGCTCCACGCGGTCGGTGGTCAGGTAGTTCTGCCCCACGAGCATGCCGCGCTTTTCGATGCACAGGGTCATGATGGCGCCGGTATACTCCGCCTTGGTGATCACCTGTGCCTTGATGTAGGGCTCCTCGATGGTTTCGATGTGCATCACCTCGGGCAATTCGCTCGGGTTGTGCACGTGCACGACTTCGCCGTTCGTGCGGGTGACGATATAGCCCACGTTGGGCACGGTGGTGATCACCGTCATGTTGAACTCGCGCTCCAGCCGTTCCTGGATGATCTCCATGTGCAGCAGGCCCAGGAAGCCGCAACGGAAACCGAAACCCAGCGCGGCGCTGCTCTCGGGTGTCCAGGTGAGGCTGGCGTCGTTGAGCTTGAGCTTCTCCATGGCATCGCGCAGCTCCTCGTACTCGTCGGTATCCACCGGGAAGATGCCTGCCCACACCATCGGCTTCACGTCCTCGAAGCCCTTGATGGCCTCGCCGCAGGGCCGGGCCACGTGGGTGATGGTGTCGCCCACCTTCACCTCGCTGGCGGTCTTGATGCCGCTGATGATGTAACCCACATCGCCGGCCTTCACTTCGGGGCGTGGGCTGATCTCCATCTTCAGGATGCCCACCTCGTCCGCATTGTACTCCACGCCGGTGTTGAAGAACTTGACGCGCTCACCCTTGCGCAAGGTGCCGTTCATCACCCGGAAGTAGGCGATGATGCCGCGGAAGGAATTGAACACGCTGTCGAAGATCAAGGCCTGAAGCGGCGCATCGGGGTCGCCTTTGGGGGCAGGTATGCGCTCCACCACCGCTTCCAGGATCTTGTCCACCCCCAGCCCGGTCTTGCCGCTGGCGCTGAGGATCTCCTCGCGCTTGCAGCCCAGCAGGTCCACGATCTGGTCCTTCACATCCTCGGGGTTCGCCGAGGGCAGGTCCATCTTGTTGAGGATGGGGATGATCTCCAGGTCGTGCTCCAGGGCCAGGTAGAGGTTGCTGATGGTCTGCGCCTGGATGCCCTGGGTGGCGTCCACGATCAGCAGGGCGCCCTCACAGGCGGCGATGCTGCGGCTCACCTCATAGCTGAAGTCCACATGCCCGGGGGTGTCGATCAGGTTCAGGATGTACTTCTTCCCGTTCAGGGAGTAGTCCATCTGGATCGCCTTGCTCTTGATGGTGATGCCCCGCTCGCGCTCCAGGTCCATGTCGTCCAGGTTCTGGGCCTGCATGTCGCGGTCGGCGATGGTGCCGGTCATCTGCAACAGCCTGTCCGCCAGGGTGCTTTTGCCATGGTCGATGTGGGCGATGATGCAGAAGTTGCGGATGTGGTCCATGAGCGACTGGGGCCGGGAAAAGGCGGGCAAAAGTACGGCCCCGCGCGCTGCCGGATGGCTCCGGTGGCTTGTTCCGCAGTAATTTCACGGGACCCGGGCAACCGCCCGGCCCAGGATCGCATCATACCCCTGCACCATCATGACGGACGAGCAGCTTGTAGCGGGGTGCCTCAAGGGTGACCCGGTGGCGCAGAAAGCCCTCTACAAGGCCTACGCCCGGAAGATGATGAGCGTTTGTATGCGGTACGCGAACAACAGGGAACAGGCCCAGGACATGCTGCAGGACGGCTTTGTGAAGGTGTTCCAGAAGATGGACCACTACCGCGGGGAAGGCCCGCTGGGCGGCTGGATCGCCCGCACCATGGTGAACACCGCCCTGGACCACATCCGCCGCAACAAGCCTTACGACCATGCGGTGGACCTCACGGCCGCCGAGCATCTGCACCAGGAGGATGAGCATGTGCTGAGCGGTATGACCACCGAGGAGATCATGGCGCTCATCCAGGCCCTGCCCCCGGGATACCGTACGGTGTTCAACCTTTTCGCCATTGAGGGCTATCCGCACAAGGACATCGCGGAAATGCTCGGCGTGAGCGAGAACACCTCCAAGTCACAATTCATGAAAGCGCGGGCCTACCTGCGCAAACTGCTGCCCAAGGAGGCGGCCGAGATCTACGGCGATGGCGGGAACGGATGAACTGAGCCGCTTGCTGCAGGAGCGTTTCGCTTCGCATGAAGTCCCTGCGCCAGAGGGTGTTTGGGAGAATATTGCCGGGCAGCTGGCTGCCGCACAGGAGCAGGGCTTGTCGGAACTGCTACAAGACCGCTTTGCCGGTCACGAGGCGGATGTGGACCCCGGCGTGTGGGAGGCCATCAGCCAGCAGATCGGACATACCGCCGTGGGCGGGGCCGCGGCGGGCACCAGCGTGTGGACGTGGGTGGCCGCCGGCTTGGGTGCTGCCGCCGTGGTGGGTGGAGTGTTCTGGATGGCAGAACCGTCGACCCCCGCACCCGTCGCACCAGAGACCGTGGAGCGGGTGACCTTGAAGGAGGATGATACCCAGGAAGTGACTTCATCGGTGGCAGCGCCATTCACAGGATCACCAGCCAGCACGAATACACAGCAGGTTGCCTCTTCATCTCCCGGCCTGGCTGATAAGGGTGCCTCCACCAAGGGACAGGCTGCACCAGATGGCACGGAAGACGTGCGGACGCCACCTGCGATCGAAGGTTCTCCGGAGCCCGCCCCACCCACGACCGATCTGGCCCAGCCCGAAGGAGAACAAGTGGTGGCCCGTTTGGTAGGCGAGATGACCCGCGAGGTGGAGAAGCGGCCGGTGGTGGCACAGGACCCGCACGACCCGAAGGTGGTGGAGAACACACAGGAAGACCCCGAAGTACTTCCCGATCCAGCCATCACGGCATCGCCCGAACTTCAGATCTACCTGCCCAATGTCTTCACCCCGAACGGAGATGGGGTGAACGACTCCTACGAGCCCCAGGGCGGGGGCATGGAGCGGGTGAAGATCCGCGTGTATTCGCTGCTGAACAACGAACTGGTCTTTTTCTCCGAAGGGCTGAAGCCTTGGAATGGCAATGACCTCAGCGGAACCCCCTGCCCGGCAGGTCACTATATTTACGCGATCGAGGTTATTGGTGCGGATGAACGCGTGCACTCAAAGGGTCAAACCGTTTTGTTGATCCGATAGAACTGAAAACGACCATCAAAAATGAACCTTCGTAACCTGCTCATCGCCCTGCTCGCCTGGGGTGTCTGCGCTGGCACGCTGCTCGCCCAGGGTGGTGGCCTTCAGACCATGCAGGATTACCAAACGCTGAAGGACCAAGGCAAGATCCCCGCGAGCTACACAGGGTTCGCCCAGTCGCTGGCACAGCCAAGCAAGAATGTGAAACCCCCCTTGGGCGCTCCGAAGTCCGGCCCCTGCGATTGTTGGATCGCGCCGGATGCCACCTACACCCTGGCCATGCCCCCGAATGATGACGGTTCGTCGGGCATGATCCCCCTGCCGTTCTCGTTCAACCTGTACGGCACGAACTACACCTCGCTCTACATCAACAACAACGGCAACGTGTCCTTTGGGGCACCGTATGGCGCGTTCTCCAGTTCCGCCTTCCCGAACGCCAACTTCGTGATGGTGGCGCCCTTCTGGGGCGATGTCGACACCCGGCCTGCAGGTGGCGGCAGTGTGTGGTACAAGGTCACCCCCACGGCCATTTATGTGAACTGGGTGGCGGTGGGTTACTACAGCATGCAGACCAACATGCTGAACTCCTTCCAGCTGATCCTTACGGACGGGAACGACCCGAACATCGGCATCGGCAAGAATGTGCAGTTCTGCTATCAGGACATGCAGTGGACGACAGGCAGCGCTTCGGGTGGTACAGGCGGTTTTGGTGGCACACCATCCACAGTGGGCGCCAACCGTGGCAATGGCATTGACTATATCCAGTTCGGCCGCTTCAATGCGCCGGGCACGCTTTACTTCGGCCCCTTGGCGGGCAATTCACAGGTGAGCTGGCTGGACTATAAGAACTTCACTTTTACCACGGCGGTGAGCACCTCCAACATCCCGCCCATCGGCACGGGCACCTACCTGTGCGACACGCTCGAGACGTGCGCGGGGATGATGAACATCCTGGACATGACCTTCCTCTCCCCGGAACCCGGGCAGACCACCACGGCCATTACCTCGTGTGCCACGCTGAGCAATTACACAACCTCCTCCTACACGCCGGGCAATACCTGCCAGATCACCGGGCAGTTCACGCCTTTGCCAACGGAACTGGGTTATCACCAGGTGTTGTTCGAGGCTACGGACAATGGCACTCCTCCATTGACAGCCACCTACTACATCGTGGTGCACGTGTTCCCCGCTGCGGCCACGGCATCCGGGTCTGTCACGGTGTGCAGTGCGGGACCTCCGGTGAACCTCTTCGCTCAACTGAGTCCGGCGTTGACCCCGGGTGGCACCTGGGTGAACCCTTCCGGTGTGCCACATAGCGGAACCTTGCAACCTTCAACGGACCCTTCCGGCGACTACATCTACAATGTGGGCACCGGCGCAGGTTGCCCCAGCACGGGTACAGTTACGGTCACGAACATTCTTGCGCCGAACGCGGGGAATAATGCGGTGCTGAACACCTGCAATTCCAACCCTCCCACCGACCTGTCCACCCTAATCGGTGTGGCAGACCCGGGTGGTTATTGGTCCGCTCCCGGTGGAGGCGCCATGTTCAGCCCCGTGCTTGATCCGGCTTTTTCGCTGCCAGGCAACTACACCTACACGGTCCTTGGCAATGCCCCTTGCGGCAATGATGTGGCATCTGTGACCGTGAACATCGCACTGGCCGTGGATGCGGGAGTGGATGCCACGGTGGCGCTCTGCACCGATGCCGCACCCTTGAACATGCTCGGTGCCTTGGGCGGGTCCCCGGATGCGTCCGGCCAATGGACCTCCCCGAGCGGTGCGCCCTTCGGCGGCACCTTCAACGCTTCGGTGGACCAACCCGGTGTGTATACCTATTTCACGCCGGCTGTAGCACCTTGTGCATCGGACCAGTCCGAATTGACCATCACGGTCGATCCTCAGCCGAACAGCGGTTCGGATGCGCTGGTTGAGCCGTGTGCCGATGCGCCCAACATCCCGCTCTTCCCCTTGCTTGGACCTGCCGACGCGGGCGGCACCTGGCTGAATCCGAACGGCGTGGCATTCGGCGGGACGTTGCAACCCATCTTCGAGTTGTCGGGTGACTACCTGTATGTCACCTACGGCATCGGTGCGTGCGTGCACCTTACGGACACGGCAGTGGTCACGGCCAACATCGGGCACATGCCTGAAGTGGCCTTCACCGCCGAACCGCTCGCCGGATGTGCACCACTTGACGTATACTTCGACAACCAGACACCGCCGGCGCATGTAGGCCAATGCGCTTGGAGCTTCGGCAACGGCAGCTCGGGCACCAACACGGGCGACTTCAACTTCATCTATGGTGCCCCCGGCCACTTTACGGTAACGCTCACTGTGACCTCGCCGGAAGGATGTGTCACCACGCTCACCAAACCGCAGTACATCCTGGTCCAACCACCGCCGCAGGCCACCTTCACCGCCTATCCCAATCCTGCCACGGTGGACAACAACAATGTCTCCCTCGCATCCACGGACCCGTTGGCGGTGCAATGGGCGTGGGACATCGGTGGCCTGGACTCCGCGTTCACGAGGAACGTGCTCCATCCCTTCCCGAACGTGCTGGGGGGAGAGTACGAGGTGTGCCTCACCGTGTGGGACATCTATGGCTGCGAGGACACCGAATGCCAGACGGTGATCGTCAAGAACCCGCTCGCCGTGTATGTGCCGAACGCCTTCTCCCCGAACGGAGATGGCGTCAACGATGACTTCTATCCCCTGGTGTCCGGGAACGATGAGAAACAGTTCAAGCTGTACGTTTTCGATCGGTGGGGCAGCATGATCTTCGAAAGCACCGACCAGTATGAGCGGTGGAACGGTGGATACCGGAACAGCGGCGAAGTGCTTCCCAATGGCGTGTATGTCTGGAGGCTGATCACCATGCCCGAGGATGGTGGCGGCCGGAAGGAATACACCGGGCACGTGACGCTGATCAAGTGATCAGATCAGGGATCCCAATATGACCATGAAGCAAGACCTGCTGATGCGCTGTGGCGCATGGATGATAGGCGTATGTGCGGCCCTGACCGGCTTGGCGCAGGAGAAACAGCTACTCACGCCATCGCAGTACCAACAGATGAAGGAGAGCGGCTCGCTGCCCTCCCTTTTCCAAGTGGCCCATCCCGCTCAGTCACCGGTGAAGCCGAAGGTGCACAAGTCCCCGGGTGTATTGAAGGGCGGTGGCAACAGTGATTGCGACTGCTGGATCGAACCGGATGCCTCCTACACGCTGGCGATGGCACCCAATGATGATGGCTCCTCACCACCCATCGTATTGCCCTTCATCTTCAACCTGTACAGCGAGCTCTACAGCACGGTGTACATCAACAACAACGGCAACGTCTCCTTCGACTTCCCTTACGGCACCTACACTCCGGCAGGCTTCCCCAACCCGAGCTTCAAGATGGTGGCGCCTTTCTGGGCCGATGTGGATACGCGCGGCATCGGGCAGGTGCTTTATAAGGTGACACCCACCGCGCTCTATGTGAACTGGGTGGATGTAGGCTATTTCAACACCCAGACGGACAAGATCGCCAACTTCCAGCTGATCATCACCAACGGCAGTGACCCGGTGATCGGCGTGGGCAAGAACGTGAGCTTCTGCTACAAGGACATGCAGTGGACGACGGGAAGCGCCTCATGCGTCGGCAACAATCCCTGCTCCAACAGCCTGGGGACCTTCAGCTGCAGCAACAGCGGAGGGTTTGGTTACGGCTTCTGCGGTGCACCCGCATTGAATGGCGCCAACCGTGGCAATGGCGTGGACTACATCCAGTTCGGCACGTACGACCGGCCGGGGTTCGCCTACGATGGTCCTGCGGGCGCCACGGACGAAGTGGATTGGCTGGACTACAAGAATTTCGTGTTCACCACACAGGTTTCCACGAGCAACATCCCGCCCATCGCGAACAGTGCGTTGCTGTGTGACACCTTGCGGATCTGCGCGGGCGAGCTGGTGCAGCTGGACATGTCCTTCCTGGCACCCGAGGCTGGCCAGACCGTGGTGGCCACCTCTTCGGCACCCACACTGAGCACGTATACCGAGGTGAACAATGTGAGTGGCATCAACGCCCTCATCCAAAGTGAGTTCATCCCCACACCGGCGGAAGTGGGGTTCCACAGCATCGCTTATGAAGCCACGGACAATGGGGTGCCTCCGCTCACGACTTATGTGGACATCGTGATCGAGGTGGTGCCATCGCCGGGTGGTCCACCGGTGATCACTGGAACGAGCACCATTTGCACGGGGGCCACCACCACACTTGCTGCGACGGGCGGCCCATACGACAACCTGCTCTGGAGCAATGGGGCCACCGGCACCACAGTGCAGGTGGGCCCGGGCACCTACACGGTGGTGGGCTTTACCGGGGGCTGTTCGCTGATATCCGACCCGTTCGTGGTCACTGGGCTGCCGCTGCCACAACCGCAGATCACCGGCGTATTGTTCAATTGTGGTGGCGCTCCCACCACACTGAGCACGGACCAGCCTTACGCGTCCTACAGCTGGAGCAATGGCGCCACCACGCCCTCTATAACCGCAGGCACTGGCAATTACTCCGTTACCGTCACGGATGCCAACGGTTGTGCCGGCACATCGGCAGCGGTGAACGTGCTGATCGCGCCCGATCCCACGGCTTCCTTCATCACCGACCCCCTCTCTCCACAACAACCCGGGGTGGAGGTGGACCTTGCGAGCACTTCCTCCGGCAACGGAGGGACCATTCCGAACCCCGCTGGCTATGCGTGGGACTTCGGGAATGGGCAGACCGCCACCGGTCAGTCGGTCAGCATCACCTACCCCGTGCCGGGCATCTACACCATCACCCTAACGGTGACCACCACGGACGGGTGCACGGATGTGGCCACCTGGACCTACGTGGTGCAGCCCCAGGAGATCTTCGTGCCCAACGTGTTCAGTCCGAACGGCGATGGCTACAACGACGAGCTGGAGTTCGTGAACCTGCAGTACTATGATGGGGCCCACCTGATCGTATACAGCCGCTGGGGCAACGTGGTGTATGAGAACTTCAGTTACAAGAACACATGGAGGGCACAGGGTGTCAGTGATGGCACCTACTTCTTCGTGCTCACGCTGAAGGATGGGCGCCAGTACAGTGGGCATGTGACGCTGTTGCGCTGAGGCGTCCGCGTGACGCCTACTTTTGGCGCCCACACACATGAAGGTCATTGAACATCTGAGGCAGGCGAAGGGCACGCTGCTCTCCTTCGAGATCCTGCCCCCCCTGAAGGGCCGCGACATCCGGTCCATTTACGAAGGCATCGATCCGTTGATGGAGTTCAAGCCAAGCTTCATCAACGTGACCTACCACCGGGAGGAGGTCGTTTACAAGGAACGCGGTGGAGGATTGCTCCAGAAGATCCGCCTGCGCAAACGCCCGGGCACCATCGGCATTTGTGCCATGATCAAGGCGCAGTACAATGTGGATACGGTGCCGCACCTGATCTGTGGCGGCTTCAGCCGCGAGGAGACCGAGGACGCCCTGATCGAGCTGAACTTCCTGGGCATCGGCAATGTGCTGGCCCTGCGCGGCGATGCCGTGAAGAACGAAGGCCACTTCATCCCCGAGCGTGACGGGCATGCGCATGCCGTGGAACTCATCCGACAGATCGCGGCGCTGAACAAGGGTGTTTACCTGCATGAAGAGGAGCAGGAGGCCGCACCCACCGACCTGTGCGTCGGAGCAGCCTGCTATCCGGAGAAGCACCCCGAGGCGCTCAACCTGGACATCGACATCGCCTACCTGAAGCAGAAGGTGGATGCTGGCGCGGCGTACTTGATGACGCAGATGTTCTTCGACAACGCGAAGTATTTTGCCTTCGTGGAGCGCTGCCGCGCGGAAGGCATCACCGTGCCCATCATACCGGGGCTCAAGCCGCTCACCGCCCTGCGCCAGATCGGTTTCATACCCAAGACCTTCCACGTGGACCTGCCGCAGGCCTTCGCTGCCGAACTGGTGAAGTGCCGCACTGATGCCGAGGTGCGCCGCGTGGGCGTGGAGTGGTGCATCGCACAGTCCCGTGAGCTGCGGGCGAAGGGCGCCCCCTGCCTGCACTACTACACCATGGGCCGGAGCGAGGCCGTGCGCGAAGTGCTGGGCCAGGTGATGTGATCCGGACACAGGACCTCATCTGCCGTACCTTCGGGTGCATGCGAACGCTCCTCGCATTCCTGTTGCTCGCTGGTGCAGCTGCACACGCGCAGGTCGGTTTTGACAAATGCCTGTTGCCGGAGATCGCCGCAGGTGAGGGGCGCGGCTACGCAGCCCAGTTGCGAGCCCTTGCCGGTGAGCCCACGCGCGGTTTCGATGTGAAGTACCATCGCCTGGAATGGACCGTGGACCCCGCCGTGCGGGCCATTGCCGGGACGGTGACCACTTGGTTCCTGGCCGTGAACGACCTGGACGCGCTGATCCTCGACCTGAGCGATACGCTTACGGTGGACCAGGTGCTTCACCATGGATCTGCACTACCCTTTCTCCACGGACCCGGCGATACGCTCTTCATCCCGCTGCCTTCCACGTTGGTCGCTGGCACGCTGGACTCCATCTCCGTGACCTACCACGGGGTGCCCTCATCCTCCGGTTTCGGCTCGTTCGGTACGGGCGACCATGACGGTGTGCCGGTGCTGTGGACCTTGAGCCAGCCATTCGGCGCGCAGGATTGGTGGCCTTGCAAGCAGGACCTCTTCGACAAGATCGATTCCATCGATGTGTGGGTGACCACCCCGGCCGCCTACCGTGTGGCGGGCAACGGGTTGTTGGTACAGGAGGAAGTACTGGGGGCGGAGAAGCGCTACCACTGGCGGCACCGCTACCCCATCGCCCACTACCTGATCGCCATCGCGGTCACGAATTATGCGGTGTACAGCGACTGGAGCCCGCTGCCTGCCGGCACAGTGGAGGTCCTGAACTACGTGTATCCAGAAGAGCTCGCCGATGCGCAGGCAGGCACCGCCATCAGCGTACCGCAGATGCAACTCTTCAATTCGCTTTTCGGCACCTATCCCTTCCTAAGCGAGAAATATGGGCACGCTCGTTTCAACTGGGGCGGAGGCATGGAGCACCAGACCATGTCCTTCATGGGCGCGTGGCATTTCGAGCTGGTGGCGCATGAGCTGGCGCACCAGTGGTTCGGCAACAAGGTGACCTGCGGCAGCTGGCAGGACATCTGGCTGAACGAAGGCTTTGCCACCTACCTGGCGGGGCTGTGCTACCAGTACATCGCCAGTGAATGGTGGGACGTTTGGAAGTTCAACAACGTGAACTTCATCACCTCGGAGCCGGATGGCAGCGTCTTCTGCCCGGACACGACCAGTGTGGCGCGCATCTTCAGTCCGCGGTTGAGCTATAGCAAGGGCGCCTATGTGCTGCACATGTTGCGTTGGGTGCTCGGGGATACTGCCTTTTTCGCCGGGTCGCGCAATTATCTGGATGACCCGGACCTGGCCTACGGCGCTGCATTGACGCCACACCTTCAGGCACATCTGGAGGCTGCGGGTGGGACCACACTAGATGGCTTCTTCGCCGATTGGTATATGGGTGAGGGCCATCCCAGCTACACGCTCACCTGGACACAGGATGCCGGTGGCCTGGTCACCATCTGGCTGGACCAGATCACCTCGCACCCCTCGGTCACCTTCTTCGAAATGCCGGTGCCCGTGCGCTTGAAGCATGCCGCGCAGGACACGCTGGTGGTGTTGGACCATCAATTCTCCGGTCAGGCGTTCACCTTTCCGCTCTCCTTCACCCCGGACAGTGTGCTGTTGGATCCCGACCGCTGGCTGCTGCACCGTGATGATGTGGTGGTGCGTGTGGGGGATGTGATGCGCTCACGCGAAGCACTTCGCATTGCGCCGAACCCCGTGGTGGACCGTGTGGAGCTGTTCCATCCCACGTGGGGAAATGGACCGGTGGAGTGCCTGCTGTTCGACGGCCTTGGGCGTTTGGTGCTGCAACGGAATGCAAGCGCAACGGCCGGCAGGCTTCAACTGGACCTGTCCACACTTGCGGCTGGTACGTACCGGTTGCAGATGCGTTCCGGAGAACGGCGCTGCTTCGCGCAGGTGGTAAAGGTGGGCGAACGCTGAAGTCACCGCTGCATCATGCGGGCCACGTACTTGCCCAGCACATCGAACTCCACGTTCACAAGATCCCCAGCACGCAGCTGGGCGAAGGTGGTGTGCGTGAAGGTGTAGGGAATGATGGCCACGCTGAAGCGATCGGCTTGCAGGTCGGCGATGGTGAGGCTCACGCCGTTCAGGCAGATGGAGCCCTTGGGCACGAGCAGGTGCTTTTCTCCGGGCAGCGTGAACGTGAAGAGCCAGCTGCCTTCGACCTCCCTCACCTCGAGACAGGTCGTCGTGGTGTCCACATGACCCTGTACCAGGTGGCCGTCCAGCCGGTCACCCATGCGCAGGCTGCGCTCCAGGTTCACGGGAGCGCCCGGTCCTGACCGGCCCAGGTTGCTTCGCACCAGGGTCTCTTCCACAGCCGTAACACGGTAGCGGTCGTTCAGCAGTTCCACCACGGTAAGGCACACCCCGTTGTGCGCCACGCTTTGGTCCACCTTCAGGTCCGCGGCCATGCCCGCGCGCACGATCAGGTCGCGGTTGGTGCCGCTGTCGTGCACGGCCACCACTTCACCCACCTCCTCCACAATGCCCGTGAACATCAATTCACACCGTTGCCGTTGCCACGCAGCAGTTGCACATGGCCCTTCAGGCGGATGAGCTCATCCCCCTCCAGACGTTTGAAGTACACCAGACAGGTGTAGTAGTACACCCCGTCGGGCACCCGCTCACCATTGTTCTGCAGGGTGCCGTCCCAGCCGATGTCCGGATCGTCCGTACGATACACCACCTGTCCCCATCGGTTGAAGACCTGCAGGTCGATGCGGAGCACACCGCGGTAGGGGAAGGGCACGAAGAAGTCGTTCACCCGGTCCCCATTGGGTGTGAACACGTTGGGCAGCTCGTACACCGGGCAGTTGTCACCGCACACCACATTGCTCAGTTCGCTCTCGTTGCCCACGGTATCGATGGCGGTCACCGCATAGCAACCGGCCACGCTGAGGCCATCCGTATGCTCGAACACGGTGTTCTCCGCACCGGTGATCGTGGCGATGAGCGTGAGCGTGCCATTGAGCGAATCGGTGAAGTAAATGTTGTACTGATAGGTATCGTCGGCGCACGTGAGGTTGGGGTTGTTCCACGTGAGCGTGTTCAGCGGGATCTCGCAATCGTTGTCGATCACCAGGTCAGGCGGGCAGGGTGGCGTAAGGTCCACGGGAGTGGCGCACACCTCCTGGCTGTAATTGACAAGGGGCGCGGCCACCTCCGGCAGGCTGTAGGCCCCGCTGCTGCGTGCGTAGTAACAGTACTCCTGGCCATTCACCAGGCCGGTGTCCACATAAACGGGCGTGGTGCTGGTGCCAATGAGGTTCCACGAAGAGCCATCCCAACGGAAGATCTCGAAGAGCGTGTTGGTCCACGGGGTGTTGTGGGTGAGGTTGAGCGTGATCTGCTCATCGTTCGGATCGGGCACCACGAAGAGGCTGCTGGCCGCGCTGCTGCTGCCGATGAACACATCACCCGCACCGAAGTAGTCCACGCGGTACACATGCGGACCGGCCACGGTGTTGAGGCCGTTGTCGATGAAGCTGGTATCCGGATGTGCGAGGAAGGAGTGATCGGTGCTCGTGTACACCAGGGTGGTGGCGGTGGTGTACCCGGTGCCCCGGAACAAGCGGAACCTGTATGGGCCCGGATGCTGCACGGTGTCCATGTCGTACGCATTGCTCCAGCGCACGGTGTCCTGTCCGGCGGTCACATCCGTGATGCCCACGCTCACGTGCGTGATCAGCGGCACCTGCCGGTTGAGCGTGGCGCAGAACTCCACCGAGGCGATGCTGCGCGAGCCGGAAGCGAAGGTGGCCACCACCATGTAGCAGTACTCGTTGCCGAAGGTGAGGCCGGACGCATCGGTGTAAGTGGTGTTGTTCCAGCCTGTGGTGCTTCCGATGAACTGGTAACCGGTGTAGGCGGGCACATCGGTCTCGCAATGCGCCGGCGTGAAGCCGTAGGCCCCGCTGCGCCGGTAGATGCGGTAGCCCGTGGCATTGGTGCATGCGGAGGCATCCCAGTTCAGCACGATGTTGCTGCCGCTGGGTGCTGCCGCGGGGTTCTGTGGTGCGGGCGCCACGATGGTGATGAACATCGTGCTGTAATCCTGCAGGGGGTATTGCGGGTCGTTGTCCACTGCTCGGAAGACGACCTGGTAGGGAGCGGGCCGCACATGTGCACAATTGGTGCTCCAGGTGAATACTCCGGTGACCACCGGGCCGGGTGAGGGACTGACGAAAGTGGCTGGGCCGGTGAGCAATACGAAAGGCTCGCCGAGCGCCGTCAGGTTCACGTTGTTGCCATCCGGGTCGCTGGCCTGCACGGTCATGTTCAGCAGTGTGCCCGCCACCACGCAGGTATCCGGCAGTTGCTGCACCACCGGTGCGTTGTTGCTGCATGGCAGCACGGTGATCTGCATGTCGCGCACCACCCAGCCCATCAGCACCATCACCCCGTTCACGCGGCGCCATTCCTTCACGCGTATGGCGATGTTGTATTCGCCTTGCGCCGGCGGTACATCCCATACCAACGTGCCGGTCACCGGGTCGATGCTGAAATTGTTCGCAGGCCCCGGCATGTACTGGTCCGGGTACAGGTAGCCCGGTATGGGCAGGCAGTTCGCTCCGCCGCAGGGGATCAGCTCAAAGGAGAGGCTGTCCCCATTGGGGTCGAAGGCCACCGGGTTGTGCTCCCAGCGCTTCTGGAAACACGCGTTCTGCAAGGGAGGGTTGAGGAAACGCACCGAGCAGTTGTTGCCACCCAACGGGGAGATCACCAGCTCGGTCTTCACGCAGAAGATCTGGTTCACCGAACTGGGCACGTTCAGCACCCCCTCGTTCCGGTTGGGGTCCTCGAAGCTCAGCTCGAACACGCCCGGGCCGTTGTAAGTGTGCGTGCCGGGGTAGATGTTGCGTTGGGCATCGGAGCCGGGAATGGGTACAATGGATGTACGTGCCAGTGTACTGCTCGTGCCATCGCCCCAATTGATCAACAGGTCCGGCCGGTCGGCGGGGGCGGAGGTTTTCGTGTGCGTGATGATCTCCACGTAGTACGTGTACCCGTTCACGTGGCAATAGATGATCTCGCCCGCCCGGTTGTGCGTGGCACCAGCCACCAACGGCAGCAGGGCGGTCAAGAGGAACAGGGTGCGGAGAGGGCGCATCGCGAAGTGTACAAAGGTCGGCATTTCCGCAGGCTGAACGCCCGGGACCAGGCACCTGTTGTGGGACGTGATCTACGCGTCCGTCGACGTCCGCCCGACCCTGCGTGGGGCGGCTATCTTTGGCGGCCTTCAACACGCCCATGGTCAACCTGCACCGCTCCACCCGCCCCACGGCCACCCGCGACACGCTGGTGCTGCTCACCGACCCGCGTCAGCTGAAGGACGTGGCCATGGACGCCGCTGACCGCCGCTACCTGGCCTCACGGTTGCAAGGGGAGGACAGCTTCGCCGTTTCGGATGCTCAGGGCCGCCTGGTGATGGTCCATCGGGTGAAGGCTGGCGACCGGCAACGCCAGCTGGAGCTTGCCCGCCGTGCCGGTTCCGACATGGCCGACAGGCTTAATGCAGCCAAGGCGACGGAGGCCCAGCTCATCGGATTGGCCAATGACCCCGCCCTCTCCCTTTCGCTGGCCGAAGGCGTGGCGCTGGCTTCGTACACCTTCCGCAAGTACAAGTCCAACGGCGCGAAGAAGCACGACCTGGAGAAACTCCACGTGATCGATCCGGCGGTGGATGCAGAGGACCTCGAGGAGCTCAACATCCTGTGCAGTGCCACCTGCACTGCGCGCGACCTTGTGAACGAGCCCGTAAGCTTCCTGACAGCGCCACAGCTGAGCGCCGAACTGCGCACGCTCGGCAAGGCCTGTGGCTTCCAGGTGCAGGTGCTGGACAAGCGCCAGATCGAAGCGCTGGGCATGGGCGGCCTGCTGGCGGTGAACAAGGGCAGCATCGACCCGCCCACCTTCAACGTGCTCGAGTGGAAACCGAAAAAGCCGTTGAACAAGGCCCCTGTGGTGCTCATCGGCAAGGGTGTGGTGTACGACACCGGCGGCCTCAGCCTGAAGCCCACACCCCACAGCATGGACTACATGAAGTGCGACATGGCCGGTGCAGCCGCGGTGGCAGGGGCCTTCGCGGCCATCGCTCAGTTGGAACTGCCGCTGCACGTGGTGGGCCTCATCCCCGCCACGGACAATCGGCCGGGCGGCAACGCCTTCGCCCCTGGCGATGTCATCCGCATGCACAGCGGCGCCACCGTGGAGGTGATGAACAGCGATGCCGAGGGCCGCATGATCCTGGCCGATGCGCTGAGCTACGCCGAGCGCTACAAGCCCGAGGTGGTCGTCACCATCGCCACGCTTACCGGTGCGGCGGCCCGCGCCATCGGCACACAGGGCAGCGTGATCATGGGCACCGCGCCGGACAACGTGATGGCCGCCTGGGAGACCGCCGGTGCCGCCGTGCACGAGCGCCTGGCCCGCATGCCCTTCTGGGAGGAGTACGACAGCGAGATCGACAGCGACATCGCCGACATGAAGAACCTGGGCGGCGACCTTGCCGGGCAGATCACCGCAGGGAAGTTCCTCGCGCGCTTCACCACGCATCCCTTCGTGCACCTGGACATCGCCGGCACCGCCTTCCTGCACAAGCGCGAGCACTACCGCCTGAAGGGGGGCACCGGTGTGGGTGTGCGTCTCTTCCTGCGTTACCTGAAGAACCTGGCCAGCCGATGAGCGAGAACCGCAACCCCGTGCGCGTGGGCATCAGCTGCGGCGACATCAACGGCGTGGGGCTGGAGGTGGTGCTGAAGGCCTTCGAGGACAACCGCATGATGGCCGAGCTCACCCCCGTGCTCTATTGCGGCGCGCGCACCCTGAGCCTGTATCGCAAGGCACTGAAGCTGGACGAGGTACCCTTCCACCGTGTGCAGGATGCCCAGGAGGCCCTGCCGCGCAAATTGAACGTGGTGAACGTGTGGGAGGAGGAAGTGGCGCCCGAGTTCGGCAAGGCCACGGGTACGATGGCCGCCTTTGCCGTGAAAAGTCTGGAGGCCGCCGCGCAGGACCTCGCCAGTGGCAAGGTGGATGTGCTCGTCACCGCACCCATCGACAAGAACGCCATGCAGGCGGCGGGCTTCCAATACCCTGGCCACACCGAGTTCCTGGCCCACCTCGCCGGTCCCGAAGCACAAGCGCTGATGATCCTCGTGGGCGAAGGGCTGCGCGTGGCCCTCGTCACCGGCCACCTGCCCCTGCGCGAAGTAGCGGATGCGGTCACCACCGAACGCATCGTGGCCAAGGCCCGCCTCTTCAACCAAAGCCTGCTGCGTGACTTCGGCGTGGCCACCCCGCGCATCGCCGTGCTGGGCCTGAACCCGCACGCCGGCGATGGAGGAACCTTGGGCGGTGAGGACGCTCAGCGCATCGCCCCCGCGGTGCGGCAGCTGCGTGACGAAGGCATCCAGGCCATGGGGCCCTATGCCGCCGACGGATTCTTCGGCGCCGGGCAGTACAAACACTTCGATGGCGTGCTGGCCATGTACCACGATCAGGGTCTGGCGCCCTTCAAGGCCCTCAACTTTGGCAACGGCGTCAACGTCACGGCTGGGCTGCCCATCGTGCGCACCAGCCCCGACCACGGCACGGCCATGGCCATCGCCGGGCAGGGTGTGGCGGATGAAGGATCTTTCCGCGCCGCCGTGTGGGCCGCCGTGGACATCCGCCAGCGCCGCGAGCAGTACCGCACGATAACGGCCAACCCGCTGCAACCGCAGGAGAGGGGTAAAAAAGACAAGCCGTAGCGAGTCAACGACGAGTCACGAGCGAAGTGGGTTGAGTATCGGTGGATGGCGTACGTGTGGTTCGAAGTACCTCGCTCCGGTGGCGAGATAATTCCATTAGAACACTCCAATCAGCCGATCTGCGCGCCGTCGCCAGAGCGCTATGTCGCGTCGGAGACTTGTCCTCTTTCAGATGGACCAAGGCGCTCAGCGCTCTTCCTTCTTAGGCAACTGCTGTAGAAAGCGGATGATCTTCAACTGAATCTCATCGGGGTACTCTTCCAGCCGGATCACCAGTTCGGTGCCATGGCGAATGCCCCACTTCGGCAGAACAGGTATGCTGTTTCGTGTTGATCCGCCAACCCCGGCGAGTTGGTCCTGCTTGAGGCGGATCAACTCCACCACATCCACCCCCATCGCCCGTGAGATCGATCGCAGGATATCGTCGCCGATCTTCCGCCTGCGCAGGATGTGCTGGAAGTTCTGTGGCGTTGTGGGCATGGCCCTCGCAATAGCCACCAACTTCTGCTTTCTCTCCACGATGAGATCGCGGATAACATCGCCCATGTGTAGACCTTCCATTCACCGCCAAACATGCAGTGCCATCAGTACAAGGCGGGTTGGCATTTGAATCACTTTGAGGAGATGAATAAACACGCATAGTACTACATATGGTGAGGTGGTGAACTGCAATAGCACGACGAACCTGGAAGGCAGCCTCACAGACCTATCCAGCATCATGTTCCAACACTTGGATGCTGAGGGAACGACGCCATTCCTTTCCATTCCAATAGACAAGACTGACCCCCGTCTGATAGCGGTACCCCGGACATCCATTCCCGCAGGTCTCTACCGACTCATCCTCATTATGGATGACGGGACGGTAATGCGCAAGTATGTCGCCTTCGATGAAGCCGTGGTGCTCAACTCCAACTTCGCGTCCTTCGCGGACATCACGATATACCCCGTTCCTGTTGTGGAGCAGACCTTCTCCATTGACTTCGATCTGCTTGTTCCGTTGAACATCAACTTGAACATCGTGAACAACATGGGCGTCGTTTACCACACCAAGCAGCTTCAGTTCGCTCAGGCCGGCCTCAACAAGTATGTCGTCAACCTGTCCGGTTCCTGGCCATCGGGCTTGTACCACGCCATCTTCAATTATCCTGACGGCTCTTCGGAAACCCGGTCCTTCAACGTGGCGCAGTGAAACCCCATATTACACAGGATGCCGACTGCAGCAACTCGAAGCGCTGCTTTCCGAGCACGCACTCCTGCGCCACTGGACCTGCTGATGCGCGTTACCTTTGAACAGATCTAGACCAAAGAACATGCGCCCGGACCCACGTTGGCAAAGTTTGCTGGTCGCTACGTTTTTGGCAGTCTTCAGTGCCGTGTGCCAACCCCCGGCAGTGGAGTGGCAGAGAGCGCTGGGCGGTTCAGCTGAGGATGCGGGAAACGCATTGAGGAGGACTTTAGATGGAGGCTACATAATCGCAGGCAACACGGCATCGACTAATGGCGACGTGACCGGCTTCCACGGTGGACTGGCCGATGTATGGGTGGTGAAATTGGACAGCGGCGGGCAGCTTGAGTGGCAGCGCGCATTGGGTGGCACACAGAATGACTTCAGTGCAGCAGTCATTCAGACTAGCGATATGGGCTTTGTGGTGGCCGGGGGGACAAGTTCCTCTAATGGTGATGTGACCAGTAACCACGGCATGAGCGATGCCTGGGTGATCAAATTGAACGCCTCAGGTGCCTTGGTTTGGCAGCAGACCTATGGTGGGTCCAATGTGGATTCGGCTCAGGACATCATACAAACTGCCGATGGTGGCTATGCTGTGGTAGGCACCACCCGATCGAACGATGGGGATGTGAGCGGCCACCAAGGCTTTGGAGATATCTGGATGCTTCGCCTGGACCCGGTTGGCGTATTGCTCTGGCAGCGCACCTTGGGCAGTGCGAATGGTGAATACGGCAACGCTTTGACAGCAAGCAATGACGGCGGCGTGGTGGTGGTCGGCACTACCACAGGGAACGGTGGAGATGTCATGGGCCACCATGGGGAGTTCGATATGTGGGTAGTAAAGCTGGACAGCACAGGACAGCTGCAATGGCAGCTACCCTTGGGCGGTTCAATGTTTGAGGAAGCATTCGCCATCACATCCACGCAGGACGGTGGCTTCGCCGTGGCGGGCTACACCGATTCCAACGACGGGGATGTGACCGGTGGGCAAGGTGGTAAGGACTATTGGGTGGTGAAACTGGAAGGCGGTGGTACGCTACAGTGGCAACGAACACTGGGCGGATCAGGACTTGACATTGGCTATGCCATCGAGGAACGGAACGGTGGTGACTTGCTCGTATCAGGGATAACCACCTCAACGGATGGGGACATATCCTTAGCTTACGGGGGTTACGATGCATGGCTTGTGCGTTTAAGCGCAAGCGGTGCATTGGTGTGGGAGCAGAGCTATGGTGGATCCGCGAACGATAGCTTTTCCGGCATCGAACTCGTTGATGGTGGTTACTGCCTTGTTGGGGGCACCTTCTCGAACGACGGCATGGTAACGGGCCATCATGGTGGTGGCGATGTGTGGGTGGTGAAGCTAGTTACCGATATGACCGCCGTGCCGGAGCGTGCTGGGTTGGAAATGCAGTTCGAGCTTTTTCCGAACCCCACTGAAGGCGAGGTCACGATCCGGTTCGGCACACCTCAGGCCGAAGTCCACATCGAGGCATTCGATGGCACGGGCAAATTGGTGGTCGGCAAGCACTTCACAGGCCTTGGGATCATGCCAAGCATAGACCTATCTGGCCTACCACGTGGCCTCTATGCGTTGCGCATCATCACCCCGGATGGCGCCGCCACACGCACAGTGGTAAGGCACTAACAGCCAATTTCCGTGGCGCCGGCGGAATGGGTGCCGCGTACGGGTTCACACAACGCCTGTCGCGGCGTGTCCATGATCCGAAGACGCAGTGGCCAAGGCCCGCCTCTTCAACCAAAGCCTGCTGCGCGACTTCGGCGTGGCCACCCCACGCATCGCCGATGAGGGATCCTTCCGTGCCGCCGTGTGGGCCGCCATGGACATCCGCCAGCGCCGCGAGCATTTCCGCACGATCACAGCCAACCCGCTGCAACCGCAGGAGCGGGGGAAGAAGGAGAAGGTTTGATCGGCGTTTGGTATGGTTTCCCGATCGCTGTGGCTCTGAAGGCAAGGACTGAGGATGCCAAACTGATACGTATCATCCAGAACATCAGTGCCATAACTCCAAGTCCCGGGCTTGGACCCGGCCCGCCGTTCCACCCCCTTGCCAAGCCACCGGATCGTCTACCTTTGCGCCCCTTGTGGCAGCCGTGGACAAGCTTCGCGAATACACCATTGCCTATTCCGGCCTGAAGGACGGGTCGCACGCCTTTGCCTTCGACCTGGACCCGGCCTTCTTTGAGGCTGCGGCCGATGAGGAGATGCCAGCGGGCGATATGCATGTGGACGTGGAGTTGGAGAAGTCGGCTACGATGTTGGTGGCGAACATCCATGCCATGGGGGTGCTGCACACCACCTGCGACCATTGCAATGCCCCGCTGGAACTGCCCTTGGAAGGCCGCCAGCGCCAGGTCTTCCACCTTACCGGCCGCCAGTGGGAGGCAGGCAATGAGAACGATGAGGTGGTGGGCTTGGAACCCACGGACACCGAGGTGGACCTGACGCATTACATCTACGAATGCATGCGCCTGGCCCTGCCCCTGCGCCATGCCCACGCCCCGGGCCACTGCGACCCGGAGGTGGAGCGTGCCCTGGGCGCCCTGAATACGGAGCACGAACCCGTTCCGGACCCGCGCTGGAACGTCCTGGACCAACTGAAGAACACCGAAGAATAACCTGCCTTCCCGGCCCTGCCGGGGATCGAAAAACCCGCTACCATGCCCAATCCTAAGCGACGCCACTCGAAGACGCGCACCATGAAGCGCCGCACGCACCAGAAAGCCGGTGTGCCCACGGTGACCACCTGCCCCACCACGGGCGAGGCGCACCTGCGGCACCGCGCCTACCAGGTGGGCGACGACCTGTACTACAACGGCAAGCTCGTCAGCTCCAACACGGCGGCCGAGTAAGGCCGTGTGGCAACCCAAGCGCCCACGGGACCTCGCATGAGGATCGGTGTGGACATCATGGGCAGCGACCACGGCCCGGCCGTGGTGCTGCAAGCCGCCGTTGACGCAGCCGCCCATTTACCGGCGGGCGTCAAGCAGGTGCTCATTGGCGACCCCGCCATGATAGAGCAGGGTCTCGCAGAACGGGGCGCGGCCGCCGCCGCCTTCGAGGTGGTGCCCAGCCAGGACGACATCACCTTCACGGACAACCCCACCAAGGCGCTCTCCCTCAAGCCCCGGAGCAGCATCAGCCTGGGCTTCCATCTGCTGAAAGAGGGACGCATCGACGCCTTCGCCAGCACGGGCAACACCGGCGCCATGCTGGTGGGCAGCATCTTTAGCGTGAAGCCGATCTCGGGCGTCATCCGCCCCTGCATACCCAGTGTGGTGCCCAAGGAGAACGGCGAGTATGGCATATTGCTCGACGTGGGCGCCAATGCCGATTGCAAGGCCGATGTGCTGCACCAGTTCGGCGTGCTCGGTGCGCTCTTCGCCAAACACGTGTACCACAAGGCCGATCCCAAGGTGGGCCTGCTGAACATCGGCGAGGAGGCCAAGAAGGGCGACATCCTGCGCCAGGCCACCTATGACCTGATGAAGGAGACCACCGCCTACAACTTCGTGGGCAATGTGGAAGGTCGAGACCTCTTCAATGACAAGGCCGATGTGTATGTGACCGATGGCTTCACCGGCAACGTGGTGCTGAAGGCACTGGAGGCCTTCCACGACCTGCTGAAGGTGCGCGGCGTGCACGAGCCCTTTTTCGACCGGTTCGACTATGAGAACTACGGCGGCCTGCCGGTCCTGGGCATCAATGGCAATGTGATCATCGGGCACGGCATCAGCAACGAGGCCACCATCACCAACATGATCCTCTTCACCCGCGAGGTGGTGGAGAGCAAACTGAACGACCGCATCCGCGAGGCCTTCCTATGAGCAGCCGCACCACCGCCGCCATCACCGCCGTGCACGGCTACGTGCCGGACTTTGTGCTGAGCAACCAAGTGCTGGAGAGCATGGTGGAGACCAGCGATGCGTGGATCACCGAGCGCACCGGCATCAAGGAGCGCCGCATTCTGCGCGGCAAGGGACAAGGGCTGAGCGTGATGGCCGTGGAAGCGGTGAACGGCCTGCTGAAGAAACGCGGCATCGGGCCCGAGGAGATCGACCTGATGATCGTGGCGACCGTGACGCCGGACCGCGTGTTCCCGGCCACGGCCAACATCGTGTGCGATGCCGTAGGTGCGAAGAACGCCTGGGGCTTCGACCTCGGCGCCGCGTGCAGTGGTTTCCTGTATGCCCTCACCACGGGCGCACAGTTCATTGAGAGCGGCCGCCACCGCAAGGTGGTGGTGGTGGGCGGGGACAAAATGTCCAGCATCATCGACTACAATGACCGCACCACCTGCATCATCTTCGGTGATGGCTGCGGCGCGGTGCTGCTGGAGCCGAACAACGAGGGCTTCGGCATCATGGACAGCATCCTGCGCGCCGATGGCAGCGGATGCCAGTACCTGCACCAGAAGGCCGGCGGCAGTTTGGAGCCGGCCAGCCTGCGCAGTGTGGAAGGTAAACGGCACTATGTGTACCAGGAAGGCAAGGCCGTGTTCAAGTTCGCCGTGACCAACATGGCCGATGTGAGCGCCGAGATCGTGGAGCGCAACGGATTGAAGGCCGGGGACGTGGCCTGGCTGGTGCCCCACCAGGCCAACAAGCGCATCATCGACGCCACCGCCCAACGCATGGGGCTGGATGACAGCCGCGTGATGGTGAACATCCAGAAGTACGGCAATACCACCAGCGGCACCATCCCCCTGTGCCTGTGGGAGTGGGAACCCCGCCTGAAGAAGGGCGACAACCTGGTGCTCTCCGCCTTTGGTGGCGGCTTCACCTGGGGCGCGGTGTACGTGAAGTGGGCCTACGGGTCCTGAACCATTCGAAGACCTATCTTGGCCGACCCCGGCCCCAATCAACCCAACGCGATGAACCTCACACAGATCCAGGAGCTGATCAAGTTCGTGGCCAAGAGCGGCGTGAGCGAGGTGGAGATCGAGCAGAAGGATTTCAAGATCACGATCAAAACGCCCGCTGGCAAGAAAGAAGTGCCCGTGCAGGTGGTGGCCCAACCCGTGGCCCTGCCCGCAGCGGCCCCCGCGCCTGTGGCGGCGCCGGCCCCGGCGGCAGCCCCTGCGCCAGCAGCTCCCGCAGCAGCCCCAGCGGCGGAGACCAAGTACATCACCATCAAGGCGCCCATGATCGGCACGTTCTACCGATCGGCCGGTCCCGGCAAACCCGTGTTCGTGAACGTGGGCGATGAGGTGAAACCCGGCAAGACCATCTGCATCATCGAGGCCATGAAGCTCTTCAACGAGATCGAGAGCGACGTTGCGGGCAAGATCGTGAAGGTGCTTGTGGACGATGCCAAGCCCGTGGAGTACGACCAGCCCTTGTTCCTGGTTGATCCCGCCTAAGCTCAATCACCACAGAGGCACAGAGAGCACAGAGGAATGTCCGAAAGGCACGCGGGCGACCTCCTCAACTCGAATGACTCGGTGGTAGGATCCGCGTCCTTCTCTGTGTCCTCCGTGCCTCTGTGGTGAACCAGACCAGAAGTCTCCCATGTTCAAGAAGATCCTCATAGCGAACCGTGGCGAGATCGCCCTGCGCGTGATCCGCACCTGCCGGGAGATGGGCATCCGTACGGTGGCCGTGTACAGCACAGCCGACCGTGAGAGCCTGCACGTACGCTTCGCCGATGAGGCCGTGTGCATCGGCCCGCCCCCCAGCAAGGAGAGTTACCTGAACATCCCGCGCATCATCGCCGCTGCGGAGATCACCAATGCCGACGCCATCCACCCGGGCTACGGATTCCTGAGCGAGAACGCCAAGTTCAGCCGCATCTGCCAGGAGCACGGCATCAAGTTCATCGGCGCCACACCCGAACAGATCGAGGCCATGGGCGACAAGGCCACGGCCAAGGCCACCATGATCAAGGCCGGTGTGCCCGTGGTGCCCGGCACCGAAGGGTTGGTGACGGACCTGGGCGTGGCCAAGAAGGAAGCGAAGAAGATCGGCTACCCCGTGATCCTCAAAGCCACCGCCGGTGGTGGGGGCAAGGGCATGCGCCTGGTGTGGAAGGAGGAGGAATTCGACGAGGCCTTCGAGAAGGCGAGCCAGGAGGCCGGAGCGGCGTTCGGGAACCCCGGTATGTACATGGAGAAGTACATCCTGGAGCCCCGCCACATCGAGATCCAGATCGCCGGTGACCAGTACGGTACCTTCTGCCACATGAGCGAGCGCGACTGCAGCATCCAGCGCCGCCACCAGAAGCTGGTGGAGGAGACGCCCTCGCCCTTCATGACCAAGGCGCTGCGCAAGAAGATGGGCGAGGCCGCCATCAAGGCCGCTGCCAGCGTGAACTATGAGGGCGTGGGCACCGTGGAGTTCCTGGTGGACAAGGACAGGAACTTCTACTTCATGGAGATGAACACGCGGATCCAGGTGGAGCACACCATCACCGAGGAGGTGATCGACTACGACCTGGTGCGTGAACAGATCAAGATCGCCGCCGGCGTACCCATCAGTGGGTTGAACTACGAGCCTTCACGCCACAGCATCCAGTGCCGGATCAATGCCGAGGACCCCTTCCACGGCTTCCGCCCCACACCCGGCCGCATCACCACCTACCATGCGCCCGGCGGGCATGGGGTGCGCGTGGATACCCACGTGTACGCGGGTTACGGCATACCGCCCAACTACGACAGCATGATCAGCAAGCTGATCGTGGTGGCCGCCACGCGCGAGGAGGCCCTGAGCAAGATGGAGCGCGCCTTGAGCGAATACGTGATCGAGGGCGTGCACACCACCATCCCCTTCCACCAGCAGTTGTTCCAGGACGAACACTTCCGCAAGGGCGAGTTCACCACCAAGTTCCTGGAGACCTTCGAGCTGAAGAAGCCTGCCTGAGCGAGGCACCGGCCGCTACCTTCGCGCCCGCGCCGCGGCCCGGGCCGTGTGCGACCCCATAGTTCAACGGATAGAATAGGAGTTTCCTAAACTCTTGATCCAGGTTCGATTCCTGGTGGGGTCACGGTCTTTCGCCCTGACGATCAGCGTCAACACGGGCGTGTGAGAAACTGCGGAACCCTATTCCGGAGCCCCCCGGGGGGTGGGTCTACCTTCGGCGCAGCCCTCGTTGTGCCCATGCGGATCGTTCCACCGGTCGTGTTCCTCCTGTTCGCTGCACAGGCCGCCCCGCTTTTTGCGCAACCCTCCAACACCAGCTGCGCCACTGCACAGGACCTGTGCGCCCAGCAGCCGGTGGCCGGTAACAACACGGGGGCAACGGGCATCCCGGGTTTCTGCCCCAACACCAATGCGGTGTTGTGGTACAGCTTCACCACCAACTCGGTGGGTGGGGTGGTGGAAGTGGCGCTCAGCAACATCAACTGCCTGAATTCACCCGGCGTGGGTGACATGATGAACGTGGTGGTGCTCGCCGGCGATGGCAGCTGCCTGCCCGGCAGCTTCTCCGGTGTTTCCCCCTGTAACGGCACGGATAGTCTGCCCTTCACGGTGACCACCACGGCGCTGGCCCCGAACACCACCTATTGGATCCTTGTCTCGGGCTCGCTCGCAGGCGGTGCCACGTCGCCGGCGCAATGCGGCTTCACCGTGGAGGTGAGCGGCCCGGGCGCGAACATCGTGGGCGTGGATTTCAGTGCGGGGCCCGATCAGACGATCGGACAGGGGGAGGTGACCCAGCTGAACGCCACGGGCGGCACCACCTACCAATGGTCGCCCACAGTGGGCCTCAGCGGCAACACTATTCCGGACCCCTTCGCGCAGCCGAATGAAACGACCACCTACACGGTGACCACGGTTTTGAACGGCTGCGAGTATTCCGACCAGGTGACCGTGGAGGTGATCCGCCGCGTGATGCCACCCACGGCCATCACCCCGAACGGCGATGGCAAGAACGACACGTGGGCGATCGCGGGCATCATCGACTATCCGTACTGCGAGGTGCACATCTATGACCGGTGGGGGCAGCCTGTGTTCCGCAGCACGGGGTATCGCGACCCGTGGGATGGCACGAACAACGGCCGCACCCTGCCCATTGGCACCTATTACTACGTGATCGAACTCAATCAAGTGGAGGGCAAGTCACCACCTTACACCGGCTTCGTGAGCATCATCCGATGAACAAGATGCGCCGCGCTCTGCTCCTGCTCCCGGTCTGTGCGCTGGGTGTGGGCGGTTTTGCGCAGCAGGTGGCGCAGCGCACCCAGTTCGTCTTCGATCATTTCACCATCAATCCGGCGGTGGCGGGCAGCAAGGATTGCCTGGACATCCACCTGGGCTACCGCAAGCAGTGGGTGGGTTTCGCCGGTGCGCCCACCACGGCCTGGGCCACCGTGCATGGTACCATCCGGCCGAAGAACAAGCCGCACTTGGCCAATCGACATGGCATCGGTGCATGGGTGGAGGCCGATGATGCGGGACCATTGGGCTACACCACCTTCAGTCTCGCCTACGCCTACCACCTGCAGATGGCCAAGGACCGCTTCCTCTCGCTCGGCTTCTTCGGCGGTATCAAACAGCAAAAGCTGGATGCGGGTGAGATCACATTGACGGACTTCGATGACCCGGCGATCACGGGCTCGGTGTCGGTGATGGTGCTGCCCAACATCACCCCCGGCATCTGGTACTATGACAAGACGAGCTTCCTGGGCATGTCCATCCACCAGCTCCTGGGCAACCCCATCGAACGCATTGGCACGGACAGCCGCTTATGGCGGCAGTACATGCTCAGCGGGGGCAAACGCTTCCGCATCAGCAAGATCACCACGGTGATGCCCGCTGCGCTCATGAAGATCTCACCGGGATCGCCCATGGCGCTGGACGTGAACGTGATGATGGAATGGAAGCGCATGTTCGGCGTGGGCGCCAGCTACCGCAACAGCGATGCGGTGGCCGTGATGATGCGCCTGAGCTTCCTGAAGTATTTCCAGCTCGGCTACAGCTACGATATCACCACCAGCCGCATCAAGCTGGACAGCAGCAACACACACGAGTTCATCCTGGCGATCACGCCGTGCCCGCCCAAGGACCCTTCCAAGATGATCGTACGCTGCCCTGTGTTCGAATAGGCCCCACGCGATGAAGCACACCCCACGCCTTGCCCTGGTCCCCTTGCTGCTGCTGACGGCTTTGATCGCCGCCGCACAGGGCACGCGTTACTGGGTGGGTGGTGAGGGCCGGTGGAACGACGCGGCCATGTGGAGCGCCACACCCGATGGCATGGGCGGCGCGGGTGCGCCCAAGCAGGGCGATGATGTCCGCATTGAGCGTCCGGGAACGGTGCGGATCGAAGGGTCCGTATGGTGCCGCGACCTGCATGTACAGCCTGTGAAGGGTATGTTGCACATCACCGGACCGGGGAAGGGCGAGTTGAACATCACCGGCAGTTGGACGCTGAAGGGAAGCGTGGACTGGAGCTTCCCAGGTACGGTGCGCCTGGGTGCGCGGCGTGGCGCGTCCGCACTTGATCTGTGTGGCACCGTGGTGGCCTCGGACGTGGTGTTCGATGGCAGTGGGGAGTGGGACATCGTGAGCGATGTCCACGTGGTGAACACGCGTGCCATCGTGCTGCGCCAAGGTGTGCTCATGGCCAACTCCAACCATTTGCGTGCGGGTGAATTTCGGCTGGACGGCCGCAAGCCGAAACGCTTGATCGCAGGATCATCCGTGGTGCAATTGGAACGCGGCATCACAGGGGAGGAGCTCTCTTTCGTTGAGCCGGGCAGCGCCACCTTGATCGTGGCCGGCGTGGTGGCCCCCTGGGAGGCTTGGGCGGAGAGCGGACCCGAAGGCATGCGCGGCATCAACATCTGCGGCACCGGTCCGGGGCAAACGCCATTCACGATCAATGCGCAGCTGGTCAGCAACTACAATGGTTTCGGCATCAGCTGCCGCGGTGCTTGTGATGGTGTGGTCACGGTGACCGTGACAGGGGGCGTGGGCCCCTTTGCCTATCAGTGGATATCGGGTCCCACCACCGCCACCTGGACGAACACCTGCGCAGGGAACCAGATCGTGATCGTCACCGATCTCGGGCAGGGCATCGGTTGTGCCGCCACCATCCAGGTGACGGACCCCGCGCTGCTCGGGGTGATCTTCTTCGGAGGCACACCACCGACCTGTCACGATGTGTGCAATGGCACGCTGAACGGGTTCGCCGTGGGCGGCGCTACCCCGTACACCTACAACTGGAACAATGGCGCGGGCTCTGGGTCCTCCTTCAACCAGTTGTGCGCGGGTGTGAACACGCTGCAGATCACCGACGCGAACGGCTGCGTACGCGACACCACCTTCATCTATCCCGTCCAGCCCATCGAGCCGAACCTGACGTTCACGAACGTATCCTGCTTCGGGTCGTGCGATGGCACGGCGCAGGTGGCGCCCGTTGGAGGCACGGGAACGATCACCGTGACGTGGGCCCCTGCTCCCGGCGCCGGTCAGGGCACACCGAACGCCACCGGCCTTTGCCCCGGTCCCTACCAGGTGACTTTGGTCGATGCCAATGGCTGCGACACCACGATCGCGTTCACGATCAACCAGCCGCCACCCATCGTTCCGAACCCTTCACAGACGGACGCCTCATGTGCTGATGCCTGCGATGGAACAGCCACCGTAGCACCCACAGGGCCCACGGGTCCATTCACCTTCAGTTGGAGCCCCGCACCGGGCGGAGGCCAGGGCACGGCCAACGCAACGGGCTTGTGTGCGGGCCTTTATCAGGTGACCATCACGGACGTGCCCACGGGGTGCGATACACTGGTGAGCATCACCATCCTTTCACCTCCGGCGATCGTTCCGCAACTGACCGCCACCGACGCCACCTGCGCGAACTCCTGTGATGGCACGGCGTCCGTGAACCCGGCAGGCGGAACACCAGGATACACGATCGTGTGGTCGCCTGCGCCCGGAGGCGGACAGGGCACACCCACCGCCTCTGGTCTGTGCCCGGGAAACTACACCGTGACCATCACGGATGCCGCGCTGTGTGATACCACCGTCAGCTTCACCATCACCGCGCCACCGCCATTCGATATCACCACATCCTTCACCGATGTGACCTGTGCGGCTTTGTGCGATGGCACG
This sequence comes from Flavobacteriales bacterium, assembly GCA_016788635.1. Lineage (GTDB taxonomy): Bacteria > Bacteroidota > Bacteroidia > Flavobacteriales_F > PHOS-HE28 > PHOS-HE28. Next base: position 129,931 of record JAEUSU010000005.1, read on the forward strand.
GCGGGCGTACTGGTGAGCGGTGGCACACCTGGGTACAACTTCTTCTGGTCGCCGAACCCGCCAAGCGGGCAGGGCACGCCCAATGCGGTGAACATCTGTGCCGGGACCTGGAGCGTGCTGATCAGCGATGCGGCCGGGTGTGATACGCTCATCACCTTCCTGATCAGTGAGCCGCCACCGCTCACGGCCACCCCCACACAGACCAACGTGACCTGTGCGGGTGCATGTGATGGAACGGCGGATGTGGTGCTGGGTGGGGGCACACCTGGTTACACCTATGCATGGTCTCCCGCTCCGGGCGGAGGACAGGGCACTCCCAACGCGACCGGTTTGTGTGCAGGCACCTACACGCTGCTGATCACCGACGCGAACAACTGCACGCTCAGTGTTCCGGTCACCATCACCGAACCTCCGGCCTTGCTGGCCACATTATCGGTCACGGATGCATCCTGCCCAAGTGCATGTGATGGAGCGGCGAACGTGGTGGTGATCGGCGGCACACCGGCATATACCTTCCTGTGGACACCTGCGCCGGGCGCAGGTCAGGGCACAGCCAACGCCACGGGCCTGTGCGTGGGGAACTACTCCGTACTCGTCACCGATCTTGCCGGTTGTGATACGCTCATCAATTTCAGCATCGCTGCGCAGCCGGCCATCCTGCCGAACGAAGTGGTGACGAACGCAACATGCGCCAATGCATGCGATGGAAGCATTGTGCTGGCACCAACGGGAGGCACGGGCGCATTTACCTATACATGGGTGCCGGTGCCACCGAACGGCCAGGGTACTGCGCAGGCGACAGGTCTTTGTGCCGGCACCTACGAGGTCACCATCACCTCAGGCGCATGCGACACCACGCTGACGCTCACCATCACAGCGCCACCTCCGCTGGATGTGACCGGTACGGTTACCAGCCCCACCTGTGCAGGGCAATGCGATGGAGCAGTGGACGTGCTGGTGAGCGGTGGCACGCCGGGATACACTTTCTTCTGGACACCGGCCCCAGGTGCGGGGCAGGGCACCTCGAACGCCACCGGTCTATGCGCGGGTCCATACACCGTATTGATCTCCGATGCGGTCGGTTGCGATACGCTGATCACATTCGATCTGCTGGCACCGGTACCCATTGAGCCGAACCTGACCACCACGGTCGCCGGATGTGGAGGGGCGTGTGATGGCACCGCTTCGGTGGCCCCCACCGGTGGTGCGCCGGGCTACCTGTATGATTGGCAGCCTGCGCCAGGTGCGGGTCAGGGCACGCCGGATGCGACCGGACTATGCCCGGGGCCCCATACGGTGACCATCACGGATGCGGCGGGCTGCGATACCACCATCGCATTCATCATCAGCACACCATCCGGTATCCAATCCACACCTATCGTAACACCCGCCTCCTGCGCCGACCTGTGCGACGGCACCATTGTATTGACCACGAGTGGAGGTGTGCCGCCATACGACTTCAACTGGGTGCCGGCACCGGCCACCGGTCAGGGCACGGGCAGTGTGGGTGGCTTGTGCGCGGGCACCTACTCGGTGACGATCACCGACCAGGCGGCGTGTGATACCATTCTGATCATTGACGTGACCGCACCCGATGCCATCGTGCCGAACGAGGCGTACACGAACGAGACCTGTGATGCGCCCTGCACCGGAACGGCATCCTTCGCCCCACTGGGAGGTGCGGGTGGGTTCAGTTTCTCCTGGTCCCCGGTCCCGCCGGAAGGGCAGGGGGTGCCTGTTTCCACCCAACTGTGCGCGGGCATTTGGAGCGTGCTGATCACGGACGCGGCCGGTTGCGACACGCTGATGACCTTCGAGATCCTGCCCAACCAACCGGTGGATGTCGCGCTGGATGTGACGGATGCCACATGTGCAGGCGCATGCGACGGGGAGGCCACAGTGACCGTGCTGACGGCAGTACCTCCTGTGCAATACCTGTGGTCTCCTTCACCTGGTGGTGGACAGGGCTCGCCCATTGCCACGGGCCTGTGTGCGGGCAGCTACACCGTCACCATCACCGATGCGACGAACTGCGATACCACCATGGCCTTCACCATTGTGGAACCAGCACCACTCGTGCCGATCATGGTGATGACCTCCGAGACATGTGCAGGTCCCTGCACGGGCGCGGCCAGTGTATCCGTGAGCGGAGGTGTGGGCACCATCACCTATGACTGGCAGCCTGCGCCCGGCGGTGGACAGGGCACGCCCAATGCCACGGGTTTGTGCGCGAGCACATCCTACACGCTCACCCTTACGGATAGCACCGGATGTTCCGTGGATGTGCCCTTCAACATCGCACCCTACGCTCCCATCATTCCGAACGAGACCCAGACCGATGCGAACTGCGCGGGTGGTTGTGATGGTACCGCCAGTGTGGCGCCCACGGGAGGCATCGGGACCTTCACCTACCTATGGACACCAGCACCGGGTGGTGGGCAGGGCACACCGAACGCGACCGGCCTGTGTGCCGGCGCCTACAGCGTGCTCGTGACCGACTCTGTGGGTTGTGATACGACGGTGAACTTCCTCATTACCGAGCCCACACCCATTGAGCCGAACGCCACGGTGTCCGACGTGGCGTGTGCCGGGGATTGCAACGGCAGTGTGTTGCTGAGCGTGACCGGCGGCACCGCACCCCACAGCTACATCTGGTCGCCGGTGCCACCCAATGGCCAGGGCAACGCCAGCGCGCTTGGGCTCTGCGCAGGGGACTATACCGTGACCATCTCCGATGGTGCCGGATGTGACACCACCTTGGTCTTCACCATCGCCGAGCCCGCACCACTGGCCCTCACGATCGCCGCTCAGCAGAGCCAGTGCCTGGTCTGCGACGGCAGTGTTGAAGCTTCCATGACGGGTGGTGTGGCGCCATACACGTTCACCCTGGATGGCCCGGGAGGAATTGTAAGCGGACCAGACAGTGTCTTCCCCGGGCTGTGCGCGGGCTTGTACGATCTTTTGGTGACCGATCAGAACGGCTGCTCCACGCAGGGCACTGCGCTGGTCTCGGATGCGAATGGCGAAGTACTCACCATCACGGACGGCGCCGTGAGCTGCCCGGGTGATTGTGACGGCGCCGTGAACGTGGCCTTCACCTGCGGTGATCCCCCGTGCACCATCGCATGGTTCGATGGTGTGGGCACCGATCTGGGGGTGGCCACCAATGACCTGACGAACCTCTGCGCGGGTGATTACGTCGTGCAGGTGACGAACGCATCGGGCTGCATCTCACTGGCACCTGCGGTCGTTACCGAGCCGCTGCCGATCGTGGCGGTGCCGGCGATCACAATGGTGTCCTGCTTCGGAGCCTGCGATGGGTCGATCGTACTGACACCTTCCGGTGGTGCGGCCCCCTACACGTACACCTGGTCGCCGGTGCCGCCGAACGGACAGGGGAACAGCAGCGCCACCAGCCTCTGTCCGGGCAACTGGGGTGTGACCATCACCGATGATGCCGGCTGCAGCATCAGCTTGTCCGTTGACGTCACCGAGCCAACGGAGTTGTTGGCCACCGGCAGCGTTACGCCGATCATCTGCAACGGAAGTTGCGATGGGGCGATCGCATTGACGGCGACCGGAGGCAGCGGATCGTACAGCTATGTATGGTCGCCGACGCCACCCGTGGGTCAGGGTACGCCGGATGTGAGCGGCTTGTGTGCGGGTGTCTGGAATGTCACGGTCACCGACTCGGCCGGTTGCAGCTTCGCCACATCCTTCACGCTGAACGAACCGCCAGCGCTGCAGGTGGGCACGACCGCCACCAACAGCCAATGTCTGGTGTGCAATGGTGCCGTTGACGCCACGGTGACAGGAGGTGTGGGGCCTTATGCGATCACCTGGACGGACCTGAACGGTGATACGGTGGGCAACACCGCGGCGCTCACGGACCTGTGCGCAGGCTTGTACACAGTGAATGTGACCGACGACAATGGCTGTGCCATACAGGCCACGGTGGCCATCACGGATACGGATGCCGAGGTGCTCACCATGATCGATGGCACCACCACCTGCTCCAACACCTGCAACGGCAGCGTGGAGGTGAGCTTTGCATGCAGCGATCCCGCCTGCACCGTGACGTGGTACGACATCAATGGAACGGACCTCGGGCAGAGCGGCAACGTGCTCACGAACCTCTGCCCGGGTGAGTACATCGTGCTGGTCACGAACGCATCGGGATGCATCGCCATCGATACCGCAAGTGTGACGCCGGCGCAGGTGCTGCTGCCCAACCTGAGCAGCACACCGGAGAGTTGCGCGGGTGCGTGCGATGGTACGGCCACGGTGAACCCCGACGGAGGAACAGCACCCTACCAGTTCCTATGGTCCCCTGCGCCACCACTTGGCCAGGGAACGGCACAAGTCTCGGGCCTCTGTCCGGGTGTATGGCAGGTGACCATCACGGACGATGGCGGGTGCGATACCACGGTCACCGTGCTCATCACCGGCCCTTCGCCGATACTGCCGAACGAGAGCGTCACGGATGCATCCTGTGCCGGTGATTGCAATGGCACGATCTCTTTGGCACCTTCTGGAGGGGTGGGTCCTTACGCCTTCACCTGGAGCCCTGTGCCGCCCAATGGCCAGGGCAATAGCGAGGCGACCGGGCTCTGCGCGGGCAGCATTGCGGTGACCATCACGGATGCCTCCGGCTGCGCGATCGATACCACCTTCACCATTGCGGAGCCTCTGCCCTTGTTGTTGGGCGCTACGAACGCACCCAGTCAATGCCAGGTATGCGTGGGTTCCGTGGCCGTGCAACCCGCAGGCGGAACGGCACCATACATCTATGCGTGGACGGATGATGGTGGTACAGCCATTGGTACGGATAGCCTGGTCACAAGCTTGTGCGCGGGATTCTACTTCGTGAGCGTGACGGATGCGAACGGCTGTTCGGCCACGCTCATGGTGCCCGTGACAGATATCGACGGCGAGGTGCTCACCATGACCGACGGTGCCGTTTCCTGCCCGGGCGATTGTGATGGTGAAGTGAGCGTGGCGTTCACCTGTGGGGACACTCCGTGCACGGTGGAGTGGTTCGATGATGCGGGCAATGACCTGGGTGCTTTCGGCGCGGCCACGGTCGGCAACCTGTGTCCAGGTCTCTATCTTGTCTACGTCACCAACGCTTCGGGCTGCATCAGCATCGACACCGCGTTCGTGACCACACCACCACCGTTGGTGGCGAACAGCAGCAGCACACCGGTGACCTGTTCCGGTGATTGCGATGGCACGGCGACCGTCGGGCCCACGGGCGGCACACCCGGCTACACGTATGCATGGACACCGGCGCCATCCGGAGGGCAGGGCACGCCCCAGGCCACCGGCCTGTGTGCGGGTGTGTGGGAGGTGCTCATCACCGACACCACCGGTTGCGCGATCACCGAGACCATTCTTGTGACAGATCCCGGACCGATAACCGCCGCGGCCACGATCACGCCGGCATCATGCGCCGGTGGTTGCGATGGCGCGATCGACCTCGTTGTGAGCGGTGGCACGTTGCCCTACACGTTCAGCTGGACACCTCTTCCTCCGGTGGGCGATGGAAGCGCGAACGTCAGCGGTTTGTGCATCGGTACGTGGACCGTGGTGATCGCCGATGCCGCCGGTTGCTCCGTCACCTTCAGCTACGACGTTCCCGCGCCGTCACCGCTGGCCGCGAGCGTGACCACCACGGACAACGCATGCTTTGGGGATTGCGATGGAACAGCCGCCGCCACCGTAAGTGGAGGCACGGCACCCCTGCAACTGAGCTGGCTGGATGCCTCTGGTGTCGTGATCGCCGCGGACACGACGGAGCTTGACGGTCTGTGTGCCGGTGACTACAGCCTGCTCGTGGTGGATGACAACGGCTGTGATCTCACCGTGCCCTTCACCATTACCGAGGGACTACCGATCATCACGGGCCTGAGCGTGATCGGTGAGTCCTGCAACGGTCCGTGCGATGGCACGGCAGAAGCACAGCCCTCGGCAGGAGCCGCACCGTACGACTTCACCTGGACCGACCCGCTCGGTGCGGTGTTCGCGAGCGGTGTGGCACAAGTCAACGGCATGTGCGCGGGAATCTGGACGCTAACGGTGACCGACGATAATGGCTGCGCATTGGACACGCTCTTCGAGGTGCTGCCCTACACCTTGATCGCGTTCACGGATGCGATCCAGGACGTGAGCTGCAATGGGGCCTGCGATGGAGCCATCACGCTGGTGGCCGCCGGCGGTCTGGGAGCGCTTAACTATTCGTGGACCCCGACCCCAGCTGTCGGTCAGGGCACTCCGGTGATCTCGGGGTTGTGCGCCAACACCTGGAATGCCGTCATCACCGATGCGGCCGGGTGCAGTGTCACATACTCTGGCACAGTCACCGAACCAACACCTGTGGTGGTCGCCATCGACTCCATCGTACCGGCAACGTGTTCCACCGCGCAGGATGGTGCCATCTACATCTCGGTCAGCGGTGGTTTGCCGCCGTACCAGTTCCTATGGACGGCCACGGGTGGGTTCACCAGCACGGACGAGGACCTGGTGGGGGTCCTGCCGCTGGTGTATGACCTGCAGGTGACCGATGCGAACGGCTGCCAGCAGCTCCTACAGGTGACCGTGCCCGCGTTGAACCCGATCAGTGCGGATGCTGGCCAGGCGATCACCCAATGTGAGGGAGGCACCATCACCTTGGACGGTAGTGCGAGCACCGGCGGCAGCGCGTTCACCTGGCTGGATGATGGTGGCAACACGGTGGGTACCAACGCAACGGTGACCATTCCGGCACCAGGCCCGGGCTCGCACGTATACACGCTGGTGGTGAGCGATGGTCCCTGTACGGACTCGGCACAGGTGAGCGTGGTCATATTGGATACACCCATCGCGGACGCAGGGCCCGACCGGACCATTTTCGTGGACCAGACCACGGAATTGGGAGGGTCGCCAACTGGCCCGCCTGGCGCTGGTTATGTGTGGGCACCGGATTCGGTGTTGACCTCGGGCACGGCGGCCAATCCGACCGCCGCGCCTACGGTGACCACCTGGTTCGTGGTACAGGTCACCGCTTCCAACGGCTGTGTGGATGTGGATTCCGTGCTGGTCACTGTGCTACCGGAGATCTCCATCCCCAGCGGCTTTTCGCCGAACGGCGATGGATGGAACGACCAATGGATCATCAGTTTCATCCAACTCTTCCCCAATGTCGAAGTGGAGGTGTACAACCGCTGGGGTGAGATGCTGTTCCAAAGCGTGGGTTACGGTCAACCGTGGGACGGCAGGTACAAGGGGGGTCTGGTGCCCACCGGTACGTACTACTACGTGATCAACCTGAACGACGCGAAGTTCCCCGAACCCTATACCGGTCCGTTGACCGTGCTCCGCTGAACCCATGCCCATGCGCCATATCCTGCTTGTTGTGATGGCCCTGCTGGCGGCGCAGCCACTGGTGGGGCAGCAGTTGCCACAGCTCAGCCAGTATCCCTTCAACGACTACCTCTTCAATCCGGCGGTGGCGGGCAGCCGTCCCTGGTTCGAGATGCGCAGCGGACACCGCTACCAGTGGGTGGGCATCACCGACGCGCCGCGCACCTTCACCCTGAGCATGACCACACCGCTGGGCAGCAAGATGGGGTTGGGCGGCTTCGTGTACACCGATAATGTGGGGCCCACCCGGCGCACCGGCATGCAGGGAAGCTATGCGTACCATCTGGGTGTTACGGAGGAGATCAAACTATCGCTGGCCTTGTCCTTCGGAGCCATGCAGTATGTCATCGATGGGGGCAAGATCACCTTCAATGAAGGCTACGATCCCTTGATCGACTCGCAGCTGCGCGGGCGCTTGGTGCCCGATGCCACTTTTGGCTTCCTTCTCTATCACGACCAATGGTGGGTGGGCGCCTCGGTACCACAGTTGTTGCAGAACAAGGTCTACTACTTCGATGCGGTGGACCGCAGCTTGAGCGAACTGGAGCCGCACGTGCAGGCCATGGGCGGATACCGCTTTCAACTGGGGGATGACTTCCGGTTGGAGCCGCAGTTCCTGTTGAAATATGTGGACCCCGTGCCCATGAAGGTGGACCTTACGGTACTCCTGCGTTACCGGGAACTTCTCTGGTTGGGAGGCACCTACCGCACGAACGACGCCTTCAGTGCCATGGTGGGCCTCTGGTTCAAACAGGCCTTCCAGTTCGGCTATTCCTACGACCTGACCACCACCAACCTCAGGAGCTACAGCGATGGCACCCATGAAGTGATGCTGGCGGTGACTTTCGCCCGTCGGAGCGGGCCCCGATCACCTGGTGTAACGCCTTAGTCCTCCGGGGCATCCATTGGTCGATCAGGCCGTCTTGGCCATCGATCGCATGCACCGGATGGGCGAACGCAGGGTCTCGAGCTGGCTCCAAGGGTCCATTGTTCATAACTTGCGAGCCCTTTTCTGTTGGTGATCAGCGTTTTGCGCAACGTGCTCCTCCCCGTGTTCAACGATCGGCTTCTTCGGGTCTTCATCCTGCTGCTGGCATCACTCCTCGGGGGCGGGCGTGTGTGCGCACAAACGCTGCTCATATCCAATGGTGCGTCCTGGAACGCATGCTCCGGGAACTTCTTCGATAGCGGCGGTGCAACAGGGAACTATGGCGACAATGAAGATCTGGTAGCCAGCCTATGTCCGTCAGGTGGTCCGGGTTCCACACCCGCTACATCCTTGCTGTTCACCACGTGGTCCATCGCTCCTGGAACCAGTGATCGCCTTACGATCCACGACGGAACCAGCACTGCGGACCCTGTGCTTGTGGTGGGGGATGGGTTGGCCAGCTTGTTGGGGCAGACCATTGTAGCCACCGGCCCCACAGGGTGCCTGACCCTTCACTGGGAAAGTGATGGCAGTGTGAACGCCGCCGGCTGGAGCGCCCATGTGACCACAGGACCCAATGCGGGTACGAACAGTGCGGTAAGTGTGTGCACCAACAGTGCGCCGTTCGTCATGACCAGCTTGCTGGGTGGAAGTCCCGATCCCGGAGGGCAATGGACCGCTCCAGGCGGATCCCCTCATAGCGCCACCTTCGATCCAGCATCGGATCCAGCAGGTGTTTACCTGTATACCGTTTCCGGAACAGGCACCTGTGCGGACTCCACCGCTTCGCTTACCGTGACCGTTAACAGCCCTTCGGACGCGGGCACCTCGGGAAGCATCACCGTCTGCAGCAATGCCGCTCCGTTCCCGCTTTTCAGCCAGTTGGGTGGCGCCCCGCAGGTGGGCGGGGCCTGGACCTTGGGTGGTACACCGGTCAGCAGCACCTTCACCCCGGGCCTTTCAACCCCGGGCGTGTATACCTACACGGTACCGGGTCTTTTTCCGTGTGCCAATGCCAGCAGCACGGTCACTGTGAGCGTGGTACTCGCACCGGAGCCCGGCTTGTCGAACAGCATTTCTATTTGTGGCAACGAGCCGGTCTTCAACCTGATCGATCGGTTGAACGGCACACCGGCAGCGGGCGGCTCCTGGACAGGCCCCGGAAGCCTCCCTCATGGGCCCACCTTCAACCCAGCCGTGGACGCACCCGGTGTGTACACCTACACCGTGACCGGTACGGCACCATGCGCGAATGGTGCGGCCACCCTCACCATCAGTGTAGTGCCACCGCCCAATGCGGGCACCTCTTCTTCGATCGCCTTGTGCAGCACCGATGGAAGCACATCCCTGTTGGGTGCGCTGGGTGGAAGCCCGGATGCGAACGGCACGTGGACCGCACCAGGCGGTGGCCCGCATTCGGGCACCTTCATACCGGGAACGAGCATACCCGGTGTGTATACCTACAACGTGCCCGGGCTCAGTCCTTGTCCGGCCGCGGTCTCCACGGTCACGATCAACGTGAGCACGGCACCGAACGCTGGCATCAATGGCAGCATCACCGTCTGTTCGGACGCGGCGTCGTTCGCCCTGTTGGCGCAATTGGGCGGCACACCGAACGCGGGTGGTTCGTGGACCCAACCGGGTGGTGGCGCCCATACCGGCACATTTCTGCCGGGTACGAACCCGGCCGGGGTATACACCTACACCGTGCCCGGCACAGCGCCTTGTGCAGCTGCGACCGCCACCGTAACCGTGGGGGTGGTGCTTGCGCCCAACCCGGGCACGAACGCGAGCATCACGAAGTGCAGCATTGATGCACCATTCGGTCTTTTCCCGGTGCTGGGCGGCTCGCCCGCAGGCGGAGGTGCATGGACCGCGCCCGGTGGTGCGCCCCACTCCGGCACCTTCATACCGGGTACGAACGCACCGGGTGTGTACACCTATACCGTGGCCGGCACCGCGCCTTGCATCGCACGATCGGCCACCGTGACCGTGAACGTGGTGAACGCTGCAAATGCCGGTTCCAACGGCAGCGTCACGCTGTGCAGCACCGATCCTCCCACGCCACTGATCAACCACCTGGGCGGTTCTCCTCAGGCAGGGGGGTCGTGGACAAGGCCCAGTGGCACTTCGTTCGGTGGCACCTACGACCCGGCCAATGTGAACCACCTGCCGGGTATTTATACCTACACCGTCATCGGTGCCGCACCATGCCCCAATGCGAGCGCCACGGTGCTGGTCACCGAGAACCAGGCCCCGAACGCGGGAAGCAATGGAAGCACCACGGTATGCAGTACCAGCGGGGCCTTTGCACTGAACAGCCTGTTGGGCGGTACGCCCAACGGTTCCGGTTCATGGCTCGCTCCGGGGAACCTGCCCACGAGCAGCACCTTCACCCCTGGTGTCAGCGCCCCTGGTGTCTACACCTATGTGGTGCCGGGTATCGCACCGTGCGTGAACGACAGTGCCTTCGTGACGGTGAACGTGAGCACGGCACCCAACGCGGGGACCAACGGCGCGTTGGAGATCTGCAGCAATGGTGCTCCGGTGGCGCTCCTCGGCTTGCTGGGCGGAACACCGGATGCAGGTGGAACATGGACACGTCCGGGAGGCATGTCCCATTCCGGGGTATACGATCCTGCAGTGAACAACAGTGGCGTATACACCTACACAGTGGCCGGCGTGGCACCATGCGCCAATGCGACCGCATCCGTGACCGTGAGCGAGTTCCAGCAGCCCAATGCGGGAACAAGCAATACGGTGCAGGTGTGCAGTAACAACCCGTCCTTCCAGCTGTTCAATTTCCTGGGTGGCTCGCCCCAGACAGGTGGCGCATGGACCTACGCTGGTTCACCGGTGAGCGGCACCTTCAGCCCGGGCACCAGTCCGGCGGGTGTATACACCTACACCCTCACCGGCACCCCACCTTGCACCAACGCCACGGCCACCATCACGGTCACCGTGAACCCGGCTCCCTTCGCGGGGCTGGATGGTGAATTGACCATCTGTTCAGACCAGGGGGTGGTGGACCTCTTCAGCGCCTTGGGCCCCACCTATGACCTGGGCGGCACCTGGATCGATCAGGATGGCACGGGCCAACTTTCCGGCAGCTTCTTCAACCCTGCCGGCCTTCCACCGGGCACTTATAATTTCCGGTATGAAGTGCCCGGAGCCGGGCCATGCTCCGGCGATCACGCGCATGTGGATGTCATCATCGTTTCGCAGTTGAACGCGGGAAATGATGGCACCGCGAACGTTTGTGGAAGCAACGCGAACTACAACCTCTTCAATTGTCTGGGTGGATCAGCCCAGCCCGGTGGTACCTGGATCGACTTGAATGCGACCGGTGCGCTAAGTGGCCAGTTCTTCAACGCCACGCTGGTGCCGGCGGGCACCTATCTGTTCCGTTACCGGCTCACGGGCACACTGTCCTGCGTAGCGGACTCTTCCACAGCCACCATCACGGTGATCGCGCCACCCAATGCCGGCGGAAATGGCACGGCTTCCTTCTGCAGCAATGGTCCCGCTGTCAACCTGATCAATTTCCTCACCGGATCGCCACAGGCAGGGGGCAGCTGGAACGGCCCCGGGCCCGGACCGTTCACGGGTTTCTACAATCCGGCCACGAACAATCCCGGGACTTACACCTACACGGTGAGCGGCTCGCCTCCATGCCCCTCGGCAAGTGCCACGGTCACCGTAAGCGAAGCACAAGCTCCCAATGCAGGGGGCTCCAACGCAGTGGCATTCTGTTCCAATGGTCCGTCGGTGAACATGACGTCCTTGCTGCTGGGTTCGCCACAAGCCGGTGGAACGTGGACCAATCCTTCCGGCCAGACGGTGAGCGCCACCTTCGTTCCGGGCGCCAGCCCACCTGGTGTTTACACCTACACGGTGCCAGGCACCTTCCCCTGCACCAACGCGGTGGCCACCTTGTCCATCACCGTGAACCCCGCGCCCAATGCGGGGAACAACGGCACGCTCACGCTTTGCAGCAACAGTGGTCCGGCAGTGCTTTTTAATTCACTTGGTGGATCGCCTCTGGGCGGGGGGACATGGATCGCACCTGGTGGAGGAGGACATAGTGGCGTGTTCATTCCGGGGGTGGATGTGGCAGGTGCGTATGTGTACACCGTGAACGGGCTGACGCCTTGCGCGAGCGCCCAGGCCACGGTGACCGTGTTGGTGAATCAAGCCCCGAACGCAGGCACCAGCACCAGCATTGAGCTGTGCAGCAATGGTGCGGCCGTGGACCTCTTCACTCTGCTCGGTGGAACGCCGGACCCCACTGGCAGCTGGACCTTGGGAGGTGTTCCTGTGGGATCGCTGTTCATTCCGGGTGTGAGCACGCAGGGCACCTATGTGTACACGGTGAACGGCATTGCACCGTGCACGAGCGCGCAGGCCACTGTTACGGTCACCGTGAACGCAGCGCCCAGCGCTGGAGCCAGCGCGAGCATCGTCGTGTGCAGTTCACAGATCGCCTTCCCGCTCATTGATGCGCTCGGTGGGGCGCCTTGCAGCAATGGCACATGGACCGCACCTGGCGGTGGGCCGTTCAACGGCATCTTCGTTCCTGCCAGCAGCGCACCGGGTGTATATCAGTATGCCTGTCCGGGCACACCGCCTTGTGCTCCCGTCACCTCAACCGTAACGGTGGTGGTTAATCTGGCGGCGAACGCCGGAGCTGACGCGAACCTTACCCTGTGTTCCAGCAGTGGCAGCGTGCCTTTGTTCGCTTCGCTTACCGGTGCGCAGGTGGGTGGTACTTGGACACGTCCTGGTGGCCTGCCCCATTCCGGCATATTCAACCCCGCCATTGATGTTCCGGGAGCCTACACCTATACCGTCAATGGTCTCGCGCCGTGCGTGAGCGACCAATCGGTGGTGACCGTGGTGGTGAACCAGGCGCCGAACGCGGGATCCAATGGCACCATCACGGTGTGCAGCAACCAGTTCCCCTTCGCGTTGGTCACCGTTCTGAACGGCTCACCTGGTGGGGGTGGTACATGGACGGGCCCGGGTGGTACGGGCAGCAATGGGATCTTCATTCCGGGCAGCAGCACTCCGGGTGTGTACACCTATACGATCAGCGGACTCCCCCCGTGCGGTAATGCGAGCGCCACGGTCACCGTGTTCCAGAACATGGCTCCCAATGCCGGCACATCGAATGCCATCGCGGTGTGCAGTGATGCGGCGTCCTTTCCCTTGGTGACCGGCTTGCTGGGTTCGCCGAATGTGACCGGCAGCTGGGTGCTGAGCGGCGTGGGTCCTGTGGGGCCCACCTTCGTGCCGGGCACATCGGCAGCTGGTCAGTATGTATACACCGTGGCAGGTGCAGCACCGTGCAGCAGTTCCACGGCTACGTTGACCATACTGCAAAGCACTGCGGCCAATGCAGGCATCAACACGGCCGTGCAACTCTGCTCCAACAGTCCGGCCGTGCCGTTGGTCTCCCTGCTGGGTGGCACACCGCAGACCAATGGTCAGTGGTTCCGCCCCGATGGTACGCTGCATGGGAACAATTACAATCCCGCGCTTCATCCCTCAGGCCTGTACACCTATGTGGTGCCAGCCATCAGTCCGTGCCTTCCGGATTCATCCACGGTGCTCGTCAACCTGATCCCCGCCCCTCAGGCAGGTACCAACGCGGCGGTCACCGCTTGTGTAGGAACATCGTCCATTGACTTGTTCGATGCGCTGGGTGGTACCCCCCAGCCCGGCGGCACCTGGCAGGATGTGAACGGCACAGGTGCGCTTGCGGGTAACATCCTGAACCCCTCCATGCTGAGCCCAGGCACCTATGCCTTCGTCTACACGGTCACCGGCAATCCTCCCTGCGTGAACGCCTCCGCACAAGTCACCGTCACCTTGACGAACGCCCTGAACGCGGGCACCAGCAGTTCCGCACAGGTGTGCCAGAGCCAGGTGGCCGTCGACCTGTTCACGTTGCTGGGTGGCACACCTCAACCGGGCGGCAATTGGAGTGACGACAATGCCAGTGGTGCATTGATCGGTGGCGTCTTCAATGCCACGGCGGTACCGGCGGGCACCACCTGGGCCTTCACCTACACCCTGCCTCCATCGGCCGGGTGCGCGAGCGTATCCGCCACGGTCACGGTAACCGTGCTGCTCAGCCCGAACGCCGGCCAGGATGGCAACCTGCAGGTGTGCAGCAATGGCCCCATCGTGAACCTGGGCACACCCATCGGCGGTGATCCCGGAGGCACGTGGTATGATCCGGTGTACAATGTGATCACGGGCCAGTTCAACCCTTCCTCTGGAACTCCTGGTCCCTACACTTACGTGGTGGGCGCCATAGGCAGTTGTGCGGCGGATTCCGCAGTGGTCACCATCAGTGTTACGCAGGCGCCGAACGCGGGCTCCAATGGCAGCCTGTTCATTTGCTCCAACCAGGCACCGGTGGCGCTGATCAACCACTTGGGCGGAATGCCCCAGGCCGGAGGCAACTGGGTGGGCCCGGGCATGGCCCCGCATTCAGGTGTGTACAACCCGGTGGTGGATGGTACGGGCCTGTACGTGTATACCGTCACCGGACAACTTCCGTGTGCCAACGCTGTTGCGTCGGTTTTTGTCTCCGAGTTCCAGGCACCGAACGCGGGTGGGGACAATACCATTGATGTATGCTCCAGCCAGCCGCAGTTCAATATGCGGCTCTTCCTCGGCGGTTCACCTCCTCCTGGCGGAAGCTGGTTCGATGCCACGTGGGCGCCACACAGTACGTTCTTCAACCCGGCGGTGGACGTGACAGGGCCTTACCACTACGTGCTCTCCGGTACGTCCCCGTGCGTCAACGACACGGCCACCTTGTTCGTGAACCTTGTTCAGG
Organism: Flavobacteriales bacterium; assembly: GCA_016788635.1. Classification (GTDB taxonomy): domain Bacteria; phylum Bacteroidota; class Bacteroidia; order Flavobacteriales_F; family PHOS-HE28; genus PHOS-HE28. The sequence continues at coordinate 145,110 of JAEUSU010000005.1, forward strand.
CAGCGAATACAGGTACCGGTGGCACGCTGAATGTCTGTGCGTCCAATTCAGCCATCAACCTGTTCAACGGATTGAGCGGCACGCCCACACCGGGTGGAACGTGGATCGATCTGGGCGCCACGGGTGCATTGACGGGAAATGTGTTCAACCCCTCGCTGGTGGGCCCGGGCAGCTACCTCTTCCGTTATCTGCTGGCCGCGAATGGCCCCTGCACGGCGGATTCCACCACGGTCACGGTGGTCGTGGATGCAGGCGCGAACCCCGGATCGGATTCGAGCGTCACCATTTGCGGCGGACTTGTCGCGTATGATCTTTTCCAAGCCCTTGGGGGCTCTCCCGATCCGGGTGGCATCTGGATCGACCTGGTGGGCACCGGCGCATTGTCCGGCTCCATCCTGAACCCGAGCCTGTTGGCGCCAGGCACCACGGTTTCCTACGGCTACCAGGTGAGCGATCCGGGCTGTGGCGAAGCCCTGGCCACGGTGCAGGTTACCGTAACGACCTACCCGGACCCCGGTGCAGGCACCACGGTGGCCTTGTGCAGTACCTCGGATCCTGTGGACCTCTTCACCTTGCTGGGCGGTACGCCACAGACAGGAGGCATTTGGACCGATCCGAACGGTACGGCGAGCGGCTCACTCTTCACCCCGGGCACAAGCCTGCCTGGCGCGTGGAGCTATACCCTTGCCGGTACGGCTCCCTGTAATGACTCTTCCTCCGTGGTGCTGGTGCAGGTGAACAACCCGGCGAATGCCGGCGACGATGGCGACCTGCTCGCGTGCAACACTTCCGCCACCCTGGACCTGAGCACCGGCTTGAGCAACGATGCCCAACCGGGGGGTGACTGGACGGATGTGGGGCAGACCGGGCAATTGAACGGCAACGTGCTGACCGTTCAAGGCATGGCACCGGGCACCTACATCTTCCTCTACACGGTCACGGTGCCGGGCTGTGGTGCGGATGTGGCCCAAGTGGTGGTGGAAGTGGTGGAGGGGGTGACCGTGAGCGACCTCACCGCCACCTGCAACGAAACAGACCGCACCTACATCGTGTCCTTCGTGATCTCGGGTGGCGATCCAGCCACGTACAGCGTCACCGGTGTGGCGGGAACGCTCGCACCAACGGCGCCCTATCTGTTCGTTAGCGCACCCCTGTTCACCAGCCAGCCCTTCAGCATTGCGGTGGACGATCAGCATGAATGTGATCCAAAGGTGCTGGAAGGCGTGTCGCCCTGCGACTTTGAGGACGAGGTCTTCGTGCCGGGCTCCTTCTCACCCAACGGGGACAACATCAATGATCTGCTGCTGATCCCGGGGATCGAAGGCTTCCCCTTGAACCGGCTGGAGATCTTCAACCGCTGGGGCGACAAGGTGTACGTGGCCGACGGTTATGACAACGCGCAACGACGGTGGGATGGCACCAGCGATCGGGCCGGCCTGCCTGGCTTGCTGCCCGGTGGCACCTACTTCTTCACGCTCGACCTGGGCAACGGCAGCCCCGTGCGCTCGGGTTACATCCAGTTGATCCGATGAACCGCCGCACCATACCCTTCCTCGGTGCCGCCGTGCTGCTGGCGGGTGTGTCCTTGCGCACCGTTGCACAACAGGATCCGCTCTTCAGTCAGTACATGTTCAACACGCTGGCCTTCAATCCCGCTTATGCCGGGCAGGCCGATGTGCTCAGCTTCGTCGGAACCCTGCGCGAGCAGTGGGTGGGATTGGACGGTGCGCCTTCCACGCAATGCCTGGCGGTGAACAGCCCGTTACGCAAGCAGAGCCTGGCCCTGGGAGGCTTGTTCCTGCACGACCGCATCGGCCCTTCGCGCCAGACGGCCTTTTACGCCGACTTTGCCTACCGCATCCGCACTGGTGAGAACAGCCGCCTGGCCTTTGGCCTTTCCGGTGGGGCCATGCTCTACCAGGCCGACCTGTCATCCCTGCCCACAGTGGAACAGGATCCCGCCAACGCCAACATCAAGGGCGAGTGGGCGCCCAACTTCGGCTTCGGTATGTATTGGTGGAGCAAGCGCCACTACCTGGGCATTTCCGCCCCCAAATTGCTCACCAACGAGCTGAACGCCACCACGGGCACCATCGTCTCTTATGGTGAAGCGCGTCATTACTTTCTCATGGGCGGCATGGTCTTCGACCTTGGGCGCGACGTCAAATTCAAGCCCTCCTTCCTGTTGCGTGCGGTGGAGGGTGCGCCATTCTCCGCGGATATCAACGCCAATTTTCTGCTGCGTGAGAAACTCTGGTTCGGTGGCATGTACCGCCTGGGCAACTCCTTCGGGATCATGTTCCAGTACCTCATCACCGATCAGCTCCGCTTCGGGTATGCGTTCGACCTCACCACCACATCAATGCGTGCATACAACAACGGCACGCATGAGCTCATGATCGGTTACGACATGCGTTTCGCCAAGGGCAAGGCTGTTTCCCCGCGCTACTTCTGATCATGGCGCACCGCATCTCCGCCCTTCTTTTTTTCCTGGCGCTGCTGCCCGCATCGGTGGTGCGTGCGCAAAGTCGCCCGGATGCGCACGTGCGCGCGGGTGATCGCTACTTCAAGCAGCTGGCCTATGCCCGGGCGATCGATGAATACGTGAGCGCCACGGAGAAGGGCGCATTGAACGAGCATGTGACACGGCGCCTGGCAGAGAGCTACATGCGCGTGGGCAACACCGAACAGGCCGAACGCTGGTACGCCATGGCGGTGAAGTACCTGAACCGCGACCCGAGGGATGTGTACAACTACGCCCAGGTGTTGCGCAGCAATGCCAAGTATGAACTGGCCGAGGAATGGATGGACCGCTACCTGGCGCTCTCCGCACCCGACGGCCCTGTGCGTCGCAGCAACATCACGGAGTATGCCCGCAAGTTCACGCTCGATACCGACCGCTTCACCGTACGACCGGTGTCGGTGAACTCCTTGGGAACGGATATGGCACCCGCCTGGGCGGGCGACGGCCGCCTGCTCTTTGCTTCCACACGGGGTGATGGCGTGGCCGTGAAACGCACCTCCGCATGGAACGGAGAGTCCTTCCTGGACCTCTACAGTGCGCACGTCACCAGTGAGGGTGATCTCAAGGACGTGCAGCTCGTGAAGGGCGATGCCAACAGTGCCATGCACGACGGGCCCGCCGTGGTGGCCGTGAATGGCGCGCGCGACCTGTGGCTCACGCGGAACAGCGCGCAACGGAGCCGCACGGGCATCAGCCGCCTGGGGATCTACCACCTGCGCTGGAACGGCATCGAGTGGAAGGGTGTGGAGCCCTTCCTTTATAACAACCCCGAGTGCAATGTGGGCCACGCGGCGCTTTCACCGGATGGCAAGCGCATGTACTTCATGAGCGACATGCCCGGCGGCTTTGGTGGTGCGGACCTGTACATGTGCCGCGACATGGGTGGCCACTGGGGCGAGCCGGAGAACCTGGGCGAGCAGGTGAACACATCCGGCAATGAGGTTTTCCCCTTCGTGGGGGCCGATGGCACGCTCTACTTCGCCAGCAACGGGCATCCCGGGTTGGGAGGACTTGACCTGTTCGCCTCGCCACAAGGACAGAAGGGCATGCATCAGGTGGTCATCAATCTGGGCGCACCGGTGAACAGCTCCAAGGACGACTTCGCCTTCATCATTGATGCACAGGAGCGCTCCGGCTTCTTCACCAGCGCCCGCAATGGCCGCGACGACCTCTACTCCTTTGTGATGCACCGTCCCCTGGAGCAACGCTACATGTGCACCGGCACCGTGTTCGATGATGAGTACGAGACGCCCGTGATCGAGCTGGAAGTGCGCCTGCTGGACAATGCCGGCAACCTGGTGGCCACCGCCATGACCGATGCCCGTGGCACGTACACCTTCGCGGTGGAGAAGGACCGCGAGTACCGTGTGAAGGCTTCCATGAAGGGGCGCTTCGATGCGGAACAGTACCTGAGCACGGATGGTGAGGACCAGCGCCAGATCATGGTGCGCGACCTGCACCTGGTGCCCGACGCGGGCGTATGGCTGCGTGGCGTGGCGCGGTACAAGGACCGTCCCGGGTCCATCCCGGAGATGATCGTGAGCCTGGTGAACCTCAGCAGCTTTTCCACCGAGACGCGCACCACCGGTGATGCCGGCGACTTCAACTTCCGCCTGCAGCCCAATGAGAAATATGAGGTGCTGCTGGAGAAGCCGGGCTATTTCAGCATGAGCGTGCCCGTGACCACCGCAGGCATGCGCCAGGGCGTGATCGACCTGAACCAGGCACGCGAACTCGCCTTCGAGCCGGTGCAGGTGGGCAAAGGTGTGCGGTTGAAGTATGTGCGTTGGGCGCAGGGCAGCGTACAGTTGGACCCCGTCGCCAAGGCGGAGCTGGAGGCCCTTGCGGAACGACTGCTTGTGAACCGCGACCTGAACGTGGAGATCGGCGTGCACGGTGACGCACGCGGCGATGTGGCCGCCGAGTTGAAGCTGAGCCAGAAACGCGCCGATGCCATCGTGGACTTCCTGCGCACGAAGGGAGTTCCCAAGGAACGGTTGACCGGCAAGGGCTACGGTGCCACACGGCTGCTGAACCAGTGCGCGCCCGGTGTGCAGTGCACCGAGGAGGAGCATGCCGAGAACCGGCGCAGCGAGTATACCATCACCAGCATTCGCGAGTGAGCATGAAGATCTCGGGCCTCTTTCATCGCAGTGTGCGCCATGCGCTGCTCCTGCCGGTCATCCTAAGTGGCCTGCAAGCCTTGGCGCAGCAGTCCGCCGGGTGTGTGCTCCAACCGAAGGAGTTCCAGGAGAAGTACCGTAATGCACCGGGTATCGTGGTGGATGTGCGCACCCCGGAGGAGTGTGCCGAGGGCATCATCGAAGGGGCCGTGCAGATCGACTTCCGGGCGAGCGATGCACGGGAACGGCTGAAGCAGCTGGACCGTGCCAAGCCGGTGTACCTGTACTGTGCCGCAGGTGGCCGCAGCTACCAGGCCGCCAGATTCCTGCGTGAGCAGGGCTATGTTCAGCTGTGCGAACTGGAAGGTGGCATGGGTGCCTGGCGCGATGCCGGCATGCCCGTCGTGCTGCCCGGAAGCGGCGGAAAGCGGTAGCCCTGCTTCAGGAAGTGCTTCACCGTGCGGGGAAAGGCGTAACGCATGCGCTCCTCGCTCAGCAGGTTGTCGTGGAAGACCAGGATCGATCCCGATCGCGCGCGCCGGATAGTGTCCTGAAGCACGTGTTCCGGTGAAAGCCGGCTGTCGAAGTCGCCGGTGAGCACATCCCAGAAGACCAGCTCGAAGTGCTGCCGCAGGGCCCAGGCCTGGGGCAGGGTGATACGCCCGTAAGGCGGCCGGAAGAGGCGGTTGCCGGTGCGCGCCTGGCATTGCAACGTGTCCCGCACATATTCCGAACAGCTGGTGTGCCAGCCGTTCACGTGTGTCTCCGTGTGGTTGCCCACGCCGTGACCTTCCGCGCGAATGCGCGTGTAGATCTCCGGGTGCTGTGCGATGTGCCTGCCGATGCAGAAGAAGGTGGCCTGCACGCCGAGGTCGCGCAGCGTGTCCAGCACCCACGGCGTCAGCTCGGGGATGGGGCCATCATCGAAGGTGAGGTAGAGCACCTTCTCCCTGGCAGGCAGGCGCCGCACCCACCGGATGCCCGGTGGGTGCAGCCATGCCGTGGCCTTCAGGGCGGCCATGTCCTGCTCAGAAGCGGGCCCGTATGGTGCGCCGCTGCCCCTGCTCGATCTCGGTGAACTTCTCCTCGTAGGCCGCCTTCAACTCCTCGTAGCGGTTGCGGATGTCATCGGCGATGGGCCGCTGGTACATGGCCGTGCTGCTGGCCAGACGGTCCATCACCGCGTTCGTGATGGCCATCTCGTCCGCCACTTTCACAGCGAAGCGGGTCTCCAGACTGAGGTAGTAGTTCATGTTCTCGCTCATCACCTGGAAGACGCGCTCCAGCAGCTTATCCGCCTTCTCCATCTCACCCGCCCGGTAGTAGCCTTCCACGATCGGCAGCATGATGCGGTCGAAGGGCACGTTGCGCTCCGGCATGCGCGTGAGCGCGAGGTCCAGCACCTGCACGGCCTCTGCCTTGCGGTCCTCCTCGATCAGTGCATCAGCCAGGTTGGCCATCTGCAGGCGCAGGTTCGTGGTCATGCGCAGGATGTTCTCGTCCAGGTAGATGTCGCCCTCGCTGTCCATGTTGCCCCAGCGGAACTTGTTCATCACGTTGTCCAGCATCACGTCCGTGCCCACGCGCCCGCTTAAATTCGGATTGCGGTTGCGCGTGAAGATGGGCACCACGCGATACGTGAGTCCCTCGAGCTGGAAGTGGTTCTGCAGGCCGATGTAGCTGTCCGGGCCGGTGGTCACCGCGAAGTACACGGGGCGGTCCCAGTTGAAGTTGGCCAGCAGGTCCAGCACCATCAGGTGGTTCTTCAACACCATCTGGCGGTTCACGGTCCATTGCATGGCATCCGCCATCAGGGCGCTGTCCTTCAAGGCCACGGTACCGTTGGCCAGCACGTGCGCCCTGTCCACCGGTACGCTGAAGCGGTTGGTGCGCATGTAGGCATCCTTCTGCCCGTAGCTGAAGATCTCGCGCATGTTGCGGTCGTCCGTGGCGAACTCCAGCTCCGCCTTCAGGTCGCGGTAGGGGGCGTTCTCATCCTGCGGGGGGAAGAGGGCCACCACGTCGCGCGTGCCCTGGCGGTACTTCTCAGGTGCCATGGCGAAGGGCACCGGGGCGCTCTCATACGCCTGCCGGCGCATCTGATCGATGTACCAGTCGGTGTTCAGCAGGCTCAGGTTCACCACGCGCACATCGGTGCGGATGCCCTCCACCTCCTGCGCGTACCACAGCGGGAAGGTGTCGTTGTCCCCGTTCGTGAAGAGGATGGCGTTGGGTGCGCAGCTGTTCAGGTAATCGCTGGCCAGGTCGCGCGCGGGCACGCGGTTGCTCCGGTCGTGGTCATCCCATTCGGCGCGCACCATCACCACCGGCACCAGCAGGCCCAGTGCGGTGGCCATTGCGGCGGGTGCGGTATCGCCCTTCAGTACTCGGCCCACGCCGTGCATCACGCCCAGCGCGGCCCCACCGATCACGCCCATGTAGAGCAGGCTGAAGGAGACGCTGTGGTCGTCGCCGCCCACCTTCTCCACCAGCAGTTTCAGCACGCCCAGGCCCAGCACGGTGCCCACGCCATAACCCAGTTCGCGGATGGAGATGCCGCGTGCCGCATCGTACAGCGCGTACACCCCAAGGCCGATCCAGATGGCGAAGGCATAGAAAGAGCCCACATAGGCATAGTCACGCTCGCGCGGCTGGTAGGGGGTCTGGTTCAGGTAGATCACAATGGCCAGACCGGTGAAGAAGAAGAGGAGCAGCACCACGCTCCAATCGCGCAGGTGGCGCGAGAGCTGGTACACGAAGCCGATCAGGCCCAGCACCAGTGGTAGCAGGTACAGCTTGTTGTGGCCCTTGTTGTTGGTCATGCTCGGCGGCAGCTGGTCCTGGTTTCCCAAGCGCTGCGCATCGATGGCCTTGAAGCCGGTCAACCAGTTGCCGTCTGTGATGCCGCCATGCCCCTGGATGTCGTTCTGCCTTCCTGCGAAGTTCCACATGAAGTAGCGCCAGTACATGAAGTTCACCTGGTAGTCGAAGAAGAAGCGCATGTTCTCGCCCATGGTGGGCTTATGTATGGTGCGGGCCTTGCCATCGCGGCCGGCATAGCGGATGGGCCTGCCCTTGAAGTCGCTCCATTGCTTGTAGGCGTCGGTGTGCGACTTCTGCGCGCTGTACATGCGCGGGAAGAGCATGGTGAACTCCGGTTCGTAATGGATCTCCGTTCCAATGCGCGGATCGGTGATCACGTATTCATGGTCCACCTCATGCCCGGGGTTGGCCTGCAGGAAGTGTTCGGCGCTCCAGCGGTCGTAGAAGTTGCGCACCGGCCGGCCGTTCTTCTTCACCACCCAGGTGGCGGTGTACACGGGGTTGCCATCGCCGCGCTCGGCGCTGATGGGCGAATCCCAGAACTGGCCCATCAGCAACGGGCGGTCGCCGTACTGCTCACGGTTCAGGTAGCTCAGCAGGTTGAAGACGTTCTCCGGGTTGTTCTCGTCGATGGGCGGGTTGGCCGTGCTGCGGATCACGATCATCGCATAGGTGCTGTAGCCGAGCAGGATCACGGTGACGCCGAGCACGATCGTGTTCAGGATGTCCTTGCCGCTGCGCTGCGTGTGCCGCAGGGCCCAGGCGATGCCGCCCACCAGCAAGAGGGCATATACCAGGATCCCGGTGTTGAAGGGCAGGCCGAAGCCGTTCACGAAGAGCAGCTCGAACTTGCCCGCAAGCTTCACCACGCCCGGGATGATCACGGCCTGGATGACCCCAAGGATGAGCGCGCTGATCACCAGGGTCCACAGGATGCCCTTGCGCGAAGGCGTGTACTTCTTGAAGTAGTACACCATGGCGATGGCGGGAATACACAGCAGGTTGAGCAGGTGCACGCCGATGCTCAGGCCCATGAGGTAGGCGATGAGGATGAGCCAGCGTTTGTTGTGGGGCTGGTCGGCCTCACTCTCCCACTTCAGGATGGCCCAGAACACCACGGCCGTAAAGAGCGAGGAGAGCGCATATACCTCACCCTCCACGGCGCTGAACCAGAAGCTGTCGCTCCAGGTGTAGGCGAGGGCGCCCACCGTGCCGCTGCCCAGGATGGCCAGCACCTGGCCGGGGGTGGGGGCCTCGGCGCCGTCCCGCAGGGCCAGCTTCAGGGCCATGTGGGTGATGCTCCAGAAGAGGAAGAGGATGGTGAAGGCGCTGGCCAGGGCACTGAGCACGTTCACGGCCACGGGCACGTTCTCGGGGCTCACGAAGGCGCTGGCCACGCGGGCCAGGATCATGAAGAGGGGCGCCCCGGGGGGGTGGCCCACCTCCAGCTTGTAGGCCGTGGCGATGAACTCCCCGCAGTCCCAGAAGCTGGCGGTGGGTTCGATCGTGACGATGTAGGTCCACGCGGCCACGAGGAACACCGACCAACCGGTGATGAGGTTCAGGCGCTTGAAGTGCATGTGCTGGAGTGGGTTCCGAAGGATAGGCGGCGAAAATACCCATTGTCCCCGGGCAGGGATGGAGGGGGCGGAAGTGGGTGAAAGCGAGATCTTGTTAATTTCGCCGCGCTTTTCGCAAGAGAAGCGGCACTGGCCGATGGTGTAACTGGCAACACGTCTGATTTTGGTTCAGAAGAGTCTAGGTTCGAGCCCTAGTCGGCCAACAGGAAAGTGAACCCCGCGAAAGCGGGGTTCTTCATATGAGCCCGGCCTGACGCGGGCGAGAAGTTCATCCCGCACGCGCTGCGGGAAGCCCTGGTCGGCCAACAGGAAAGTGAACCCCGCGAAAGCGGGGTTCTTCATATTCGGAGAATGGCCTTCAATGGACCCGATTGACGTCATTCGGGTCCATTGAAGGCCATGGGGTGGCTAGGCCACCTCCGCCGGATCCTGCCGCAGCAGGCCCACCAGCGCATGGTACACCTCGGGCAGGGCCTCGCGGAACACCCGGGGCTGCTCGAAGAAGTATTCCACCGCCACGGCGAAGAACTCCGCCTGGTTGGTGCCGGCGTAGTCGCGGAAGTAGTGCGGCTCGCGGGCCTTGATCTTCGCCACCTCGCGGGTGGCCAGCGCCTTCCACTGCGCCAGCAGGCGGGGCTCCAGGAATTCGTGCTCGTCGTTGCGGATCAGGTTCTCGAACCAGAGCGCATGGGCCATCTCGTGCAGCCCAACGTTGTGGGCATCGCGGCTGTGCGCGTAGCCGTGCACAAAATCGTCCCACGAGATCACGATCACCCCGGCCTGGGGCCGCACCTCGCCCTGGTGCATGCGCCCGCTGCGCGGGGAGCGGTAGGTGTCCGGGTACACGATGATGCGCTGGAAGTGCACCAGCTCCAGGTCCGGGAAGGGGAAGAGCAGCTGCGCGGCACAGGCGGCGATCATCACCTTCATCTCCTCGGCCACGGGCATGCCCGCGCCCATCCACTCCTTGCGGTGCAGGAAGGCCGAGACCACCGCTTCCACACGGCGCTGCTCCGCGGCAGGCAGCCGCTGGTAGTGGATGGCGTATTTGGACAGGATGACGCGTTGGGCTGCAGAAAGCTGCACACCTGGCGAACGATGCTTACGGACGAATTCGATGAAATAGGCCACGGCCAGCACCAGGATGATGGGGACCAGGATCGACATCCTTCAGGCCGGAATGCCGTTCAGCCAGAGTTCCACCTTGGCCTCCTTGGGTGCGCGCCAGACCAGGATCGCCAACGCGGCCACGGCCGCCAGGTAGGTGCTCCAACGGGCGGTGAGCAGGTAAGCCATGGCGTTGAAGATCACGATGGCCTCCAGCGCGGCCCATTGCAGCACGAGCGCGGTGCGCAGCGCCAGCGTGCGGGGTGTGCCGGCCGCGTGCGTGGGGATGCGCGGCACCATCCGGCTGAAATTCCAGATCACCAGCGGCGCGCCCATCAGCAGCAGGGGCGCGGCGAAGCCCAGCACCTCCAGTTCGCCCGCCGCCATGGGCAACACGCCCTGAAAGCGCAGCACCTGCAGCACCGCCAGGAAGAGCGCGCAGCCCGCGCACAGGGCCAGGTGCAGGATCCGCAGCGAGCGCACGTCAAGAACGGGTGGGACCATGGTCAGTAGGGGGTCTTATCGGGTTTGGCCAGCCATTCGGCGAAGACGGCCTGGGCCTCGGGCAGGTGCACATGCTGCATGGGCAGGCGGCGCGCTTCCACGGGCAGGGGCAGTTCGGTGTAGATCAGGCTGTCGTCGAAGCCCGCGCGCGCGGCATCGGCGCGGGTGGCGGCGAAGACCACGCGGGCGGGCCGCGCCCAGTAGATGGCGCCCAGGCACATGGGGCAGGGCTCGCAACTGGCGTAGAGTGTGCATCCGGTCAGTTGAAAGTCCTTCAGGTGCGTGCAGGCCGCGCGGATGGCCACCACCTCGGCGTGGGCCGTAGGGTCCTTGGTACCGAGCACCCGATTGTGGCCGCGGCCGATCACCACACCGTCCTTCACGATCACGCAACCGAAAGGGCCGCCCTCGCCGTGTTGCATGCCTGCGCGCGCCAACGCGATGGCTTCGTGCAGGTAGTGTTCGTCAAGGGTGTGCATCGCGAAGCAAGATACCGGGCACCGGCTAACTTGCCCAGCGCCGCTCATGGATCACCTCACCCCACCCCGCCCGGTCCTCTCTTTCCACGGCAATGGTCGTGACCTCTTCGTGGTGGTCATCGTCAACTGGCTGCTTACGCTGGTCACCTTCGGGTTGTACTACCCCTGGGCCAAGGCGCGCAAGCTGCAATACCTCTACCAGCACACCGAGCTGGCCGGCCATCCCTTCCATTTCCATGGCACGGGGCGCGAAATGTTCATTGGCTTCATCAAGGCCGTGGTGCTCTTCGGCATCATCATCGCGGGCGCCTTCGCGCTGGGCTACCACACCATTCCGCAACTGGGCCAGCTGGTGGTCTTTGTCGCGGGCCTCATCCTCTTCCCGCTCATCGTGCACGGCACCCTGCGCTACAGGCTGGCGCGCAGCTCGTGGCGCGGCATCCACTTCGGCTATAGGGGCGAGCGCTCCGCCCTGTACACGCTCTGCCTGCGCGAAGGGCTCGCCGTGCTGCTTACCCTGGGTTTCTACCTGCCGTGGTTCATCATCGCGGTGCGCAACTACACCATCGGTCACATGCGCTACGGCGATTCGCGCTTCGCCTACAAGGGCAATGGCGGCGACCTCTTCCTGCTCAATCTGAAGGGGCAGCTGCTCACCATCTTCACCCTCGGGATCTACTGGTTCTGGTGGCGCCGCGATCGGTTCCATTACTGGGTGGACCATTTCAGCTGGTCCGTGCCCAACGGCCCCACATTGCGTTTCCGCGGCACGGCAAGGGGTGAAGGCTTCTTCAAGCTGCTCGTGGGCAACGTGCTGCTGGTGGTCTTCACGCTGGGCATCGGCATCCCCTGGGCGCAGGTGCGCTATATGCGTTTCAACTTCCGCCACATTGAAATGGTGGGCGAGGCGGACCTTGATGCCATCGCGCAGACCGAGGCGGAGCACAAGGATGCCACGGCGGACGACCTCGGCGACCTCATGGACATCGGCATCTTCCTGTGAGCAGCGGCGTGAAAGCGATCTACTACGACGGCCTGGTGAGCAGGCCGCGCGAGGCGCGTGTGGAGGTGCGCGAGCCGGACGCCCTGCAGGTGGATGTGCTGGATGCCGATGGGCGCGAAGAGGACCGCTTCTACTGGCCCTTGGAGGACAAGGGCCTGCAATGGGAGCGCAGCGCGGGCGCCCTGCGGCTCAGCTTCGGTGCGCATCCGCGCCGCGTGGTGATCGTGCGCGAGGAGTTGTTCATCCGCGCCTTCGTACAGCGTATGCAGTACACCGGCCGCCGGGGTGTGTATGATCGGTTGGTGAGCACGGCAGGACGAGGCCCCATCCTCTTCTTCCTGGGCGTGATCGCGCTGCTTGTGGCGGGCTACCTGTGGGTCATTCCCTGGGGCGCAGAAAGGCTGGCCCTGCTGATGCCGCGCGACATGGACCGTGAGCTGGGCGAGATGGTGTACACCAGCATGGCCGATGAATTGAAGGTGGATAGTGCGCGCACGGCAGCGCTTCAAGCCTTCGGCGATGCGTTGCGATTGAGCGACCACTATGAGTTGAAGTACCACGTGGTGGATGATCCGCAGGTGAACGCCTTCGCTCTTCCCGGTGGGCACATCGTGGTGTTCACGGGCATATTGGAGAAGATGGACCGGCCGGAACAACTGGCGGGCTTGCTCGCGCACGAGGCCACGCACGTGGAGGCGCGCCACAGCATGCGCGCGTTGGTGCGCGGCATGGGCAGCTACCTCTTCCTGAGCCTGCTGCTGGGCGACGTGAGCGCCGTGGTGGGCACCGTGGCGCAGCATGCCGACAACATCCGCAACCTGGGCTACTCGCGCGCGCTGGAGACCGAGGCCGACGCCGTGGGCCAGCAGCGCATGCACGCGAACGGCGTGGACCCGCAGGGCATGGTGTGGCTGCTGGAGTTGCTGGAGGAAGAGGCTGGTGACCTTCCGGAAGCGGTATCCTTCCTCAGCAGCCACCCGCTCACCAAGGAGCGCATAGAGAAGGCGGAGGAGCGCGCGCAGAAGATGGGTGCGCCGGCTCAAGTGGATACTGCCCTTGCCGCACCCTTCCGTGTATTAAAAGGGAAGGAGGAGTGACTGGTCAGCCGAGCAGGGCCAGCACACGTTCCGGGGCGATGCGCGTGATGCAGTCGCAGTCCTGACCTGCGGCACAGCGGGCGCACGCCGGATCGTTCACCAGCGCGTGCACATCCGTACCGATGGGCGCCCAACGGCCGGGATGGATGGGCCGCTTCGGCGCGTACAGCCCGACGGCGCGGATGCCACAAGCCGCCGCGATGTGCAGCGGTCCGGTGCTGGCGGCCACCAGCGCATCGCCCGCGCCGATGAGCGCGATGAGCTGCTCGAGCGTGAGTGTTCCGCCCGCATCGGTCACGTGGGGAACATGCACCGGAAGCACCTTGCGGTAACGTTCCGCCTCGGCCTGTGTGCCCGTGATGATGGCCTGGTAACGCGATGGATCGAGCATTTGGATGAGCGTGGCGAAGCGTTCCAGGCCCCATTCCACGGCGCTGCCCTGCGAGAGCGGATGCAGCAGCACGTGCCGCTTGCCGGACTGAAGCAAGGCTTGCACGGTGGCGTCGGGTGCAGGTGCGTGGAAGCCGCTGGAGCCTGCCAGTTCAGCCAGACTTGGTGTGCCGGTGAAGCCCAGCGGTGCCAGCAATTTCAGGTTGAGCTGTGCTTCGTGCAATTCGCTCCGGCGCCTGCTGAAGGCCACGCGGTGGGTGCAGGTGATCCAATGCCACCAGCGGTGACTGGTGCCGATGCGCAGGGGGATCCGCGCCTGCCGCGCCCAGGAGGCCACCTCGCGCCGGGGGAAGACATGGATCAGCACATCGGCGTGCCATGCGCGAAGCTGCGCCACGGGATCACCGGCCTGCAATTCCTCGAGCGTGAGCACCTCGTCCACATGCGCGCAACAGGCGAGCACGGGACGCGTGTAGCGGCGGCCGATGAAGCTGATGCGCACACCGGGAAAGCGCTGCTTAAGCACACCGGCCATGGGAAGGGTGAGCATCACGTCGCCGATGCTGTCCGTGCGGCTCAGGACGATGTGCTCAGGTACGCGCACGGTGCAGACGATCGAGTTTCTGGTACTTCAACCGCACGGCCCGCGCACTGAGGCGGGCGATGTGCCAGCCCGCAGCGCCGTCCAGGAAGCCGAGGTGCAGCAGGTAGCTGTCGATGAACTTCCACACGGGTGATAGATGCAGTTTCACCGGTCCGGCGTGCCTGCCCTCCTCAAACATCTTCCGTGCGTGCAGCTCGCTGTAGCGTTCAATGCGCTCCAGGTGGTCGGCCACGGAAGGGTAGGAGTAGTGCAGGAGATCCCCTTGGAGCCGGGTGATGGGCAGGCCGGGACCGAGCTTTAACTCTTCATGTACGTGCGCCCCTTCCCACCGGGCGTGTTCCCTGGGGAAGAGCCGCACCTTCACATCCGGATACCAGCCGCCGTGGCGCACCCAGTGGCCGGCGTAGTTGGTGAGGCGGCTTACGGAATAGGCGCCGTGCAGGCCATGCGCGATGGCTTCACGCATGGTGGCAGCCAGTGCCGGCGAGGGCACCTCGTCCGCATCAACGGACAGGATGTAGGGCTGTGTGGCCAGGCCGTTGGCGAAGTTCTTCTGGTCCGCATAGTTGGTCCAGTCGCGGTGCACCACACGCGCACCGGCCTCGGTGGCCAGCGCGCAGGTGCGGTCCGTGCTGCCGGAGTCCACCACGATCACCTCCTGCACCAGGGTCTTCACACCCTCCACGCAGCGCGTGATGTGGCGCTCCTCATTGCGCGTGATGATCACCGCCGATACACCGGTCATACGGCGACAAGTTAGAAGGCCTCACCCAAAGGATGGGGTGAGGCCTTCCAACCAAGGGCTTGGGATCAATGCTGGACCACCAGGCGTCCGCGGTGCATTTCGGTGCCATCGCCCAGCACGCGGAAGGAATAGGCGCCTTCCGCCAGTTGCTGCGTGTTCATCCGCACCAAGGCGGGCTGCACCACAAGCGAACGGACCATCCGGCCGGTGGCATCGCTGAGCTCCAGGGTGAGCTGCGCGGTGGCAGGCAGCGCGCCCAGGTCGAAGACCACTTCATGGTCGGCGGGCACGGGGTACACCTGCACCGTGCCGTGGGCGAGGTGCTGCATACCCACGACCACATCCACCACCACTTCCACGCGATCGCTCTCGCAGGCGATGGTCGGTTCCTGCACCTCCCAGTCATAGAAGAAGTAGTAGTAGTTGGTGGCGTTGGGCGCACCGGCGGTGCTGCTGGTCATGGTGCCGAAGGTGCCCAGCGGGAAGGGATAGGCGGGATTGCTGCCGATGCCATCGCGCCACAACTGCGGGTTGCCGCTGACGATGCGCAGGCCGTAGGTGCCGGGGCCGGGCACCAGGAAGTCCAGCTGCACACGGCTTTCGCCATCCGGGATAGTGAAGCTGCCCTGTGCCACCACCGTGCCTCCGGGATAGGTGACCAGTGCGATGGGGCGGCTCCCCGCGCCGCTCGCGTACACCTTCACCGAGCGGATGTAGAAGGGCTCGTTGGCGGTGAAGATCTGGTAGTTGGTGCCATTGGTGTGGTAGGCACCGGCAGCGGGGCTGTTGTCCACTTTACCTCCGTACGCCGTGGTGCCACCATAAACGGTGGTGTTGGAGCACCAGTAGCTCGTGGTGGCGCTCAGGAAGGGGGTGTCCCAGCTGTTGCCGGATCCCACGGGTGTGCCTCCACTGGACGAATCGTACCACAGGATGCTGTCACCCGTGGCGGTAAGTGTAGCCACACCGGGCGAGCCGAGGTTCACGTTGCTGGTGACGGGGTCGGTCACGGGAAGCACGGTGATGGTGACATCCGCAGAGGTGGCGCTGCCGCAAGGGCCGACCAGTTGCACGGAGTAGTCACCCGAGTCATCCACGGTGATGCTCTGCGTGGTCTCTCCGGTGCTCCACACATTGTCAAAGAGTGCGGAAGAGGTCAAGGTCACGCTTTCACCTGCGCAGAACACCTCCGGCCCGGCCAGTGCGATGGTGGGTGCCACCACCGGCGGCACGATCAGCAGCGTGCTGTTGGTGAAGCCGCTGCTGGTGGTGTCGCACAGGGCTTCCACCTGGAACTCATAGTCCACGCAGGGGGTGAGGCCCGTGGCCAGGTAGCTGGTGCCGGTGATGCCGGGCACGTCGGTCCAGGTGCCGGAGCCCACCGGACGGTAGCGCACGTTGAAGGGG
Organism: Flavobacteriales bacterium; assembly: GCA_016788635.1. Taxonomy (GTDB): domain Bacteria; phylum Bacteroidota; class Bacteroidia; order Flavobacteriales_F; family PHOS-HE28; genus PHOS-HE28. The sequence goes on from JAEUSU010000005.1 coordinate 161,496, forward strand.
CCGCCGGTGGAGTTCCAGGAGTACAGCGCCTCATCCGAGGCCACTGCGCTCACCGAAGGGCTCAGCGGCACGATGCATCCGCCGCACTCGGCCATGATCAGCTGCAGGCTGTTGTTCGCATTGATGCGCCCACCGGTGACGGTGTTGCCGGGCAGGTTGCCCACCTGGTCCACGCCATCGAATAGTTTTCCGCGGATGTACAAGGCCGCAGCGGTGGGGTCATCCTGTGCGAGCTGGCCGAGGAAACCGCAGGGTGCGGAATAGAGCAGGGCGATCACACCGGCGGTGAGCGGACTGGCGAAGGAGGTGCCGCTGGTGCTTCCGTATCCACCGCCGATGCTGGTGGTGCGCACGTTCTCACCGGGCGCGCCCACATCAATGGTGGTGGCGCCGTAGCCGCTGAAGGTGCGCACATCGTTGTTGTTCGTGGCCGTCACGCTGACCATGAAGTCGCTCGCGCAGGCGGTGGGCATGTCGCCCACCACGTCCACGTTCACGTTGTTGTTGGCCGTGGCACCGCAGTTCAGTACGCCGTGCGCGCCGAGTGAATCATACACGGCACACCAAAGCGGGTAGTTCGCCGGGTTGGCGTTGTCGATGCCCCAGCTGGCGTTGGTGGCCACCACGAAGGCGCCTTTGCCACCGGCGGTCTGGTTGTACAGCTTGCGCATCACCAGCGGGTAGGTGTAGCTGGCGATCACGGCGGATTCCGAAATGCCCTGGCGTGTCACCACCATCATCTTCACGTTCCAGTTGGCGCCCACCACGCCCAGGCTGTTGTTGCCCTTCGCGCCGATCATGCCGGCCACCTGTGTGCCGTGGCTGCCGCCATACACGTTGTCGTTGTTGCCGCCGGGGTTCCAGCCCTGGAAGTCGTCCACATAACCGTTGCCATCATCATCAATGCCGTTGCTGGGGACCTCGCCCCAGTTGAACCAGGCATTGTCCACCAGATCGGGGTGGGGCAGGTCGCTGTTCTCGATGATACACACCACGATGGTGTCGCCTGCCGCCGTAACCCCACCCGTGGTGATGTCCCACGCGAGCTCGCTGTCGATGTCCGCATCGTTCGGGTTCACATGGTGCCACTGCTGGTTGAACTGCGGATCGTTCGGAACGGTGCGCTCGGACACGATGTGGTTGTTCTGCGCGAGCATCACGCCGGGGTGCGACCACAACACGCGCAAGAGCATGTCCTGGCTGAAACGGGTGTGATCGAAGCGGAGCAGCCAGGTGCGCATGGGTGCGGACACCTCCTCGGCCAAGTGCAACGCGGTGGGCTGGCCGTCCAGGCGGTCCAGGTCCTTCACCACTTCATGCACGTCGGCGCCGGGCCGCAGCATCACGAGCAGGTCACCGGGGATGTAGCTATGGTCCTGCGCGGCGGCGGTCAGTCCGGCGAGCAGGCAGATGGCGAGTAGCAGGTTCTTCATGGGGTCGGTTTCGGGGATCGCTAAAGTAGCGGACGACCCCTTCGCCGATCGTCAGTCCAGGGTCCGGCGATCGACCGATCAGAGGGCTGCCTTGGAAAGCCGATCCCGCTTCAATGGTGCACATGCACCCGCTTCACCCGTGGGCTGATGGCCGTGAGTACCTCGTAGGCGATGGTGCCCAGGTCGTGCGCCACTTCGGTCACCGGATGCGCAGGGTCGAAGAGCACGGCATCGTCCCCTTCGCGGCAGTTGATGCCGGTGACGTCGATCATGCACATGTCCATGCAGATGCTGCCCACGAAAGGCGCCGCCTGCCCCTGCACCCACATGCGTCCGTGGCCGTTGCCCAGTTTTCGTGGAAGCCCATCCGCGTAACCGATCGGCAGCGTGGCAATACGCTGCGGGGTGGCCACGCGGTGGCGGCGCCCGTAACTCACACTTTCTCCAGGCTGCACCGTGCGCAGCTGCGCGATGGGGGAGCGCAGCGTGGCGGCGGGACGCAGCAGGGCGGTCTCGGTGGCGTCGGCCCCAATGCCATGCAGGCCAATGCCCAGCCGCACCATGTTGAACTGCGCCTCGGGGAAGCGCTTCACCGCCGCCGAGTTGGCCAGGTGCAACAGCGGGCGCTCCGGCAGCACCGCGCAAAGGGCTTCGGCCGCTGCGCTGAACTGCACGATCTGTTCCCGGGTGAAGGCATCATGCTCGGGGGCTTCACTGGCGGCCAGGTGACTGAAAATGCTGGCCGCGCGCAGGTGGTGTGCATCACGGAGCGTGTTCACCAGATGGGGCACTTCATCCGGGGTGAAGCCCAGGCGGTGCATGCCGGTGTCGATCTTCAGGTGCACGGGCGGGGCTTCGGCATGGTCGCGGGTGTGGGCCATGGCCTCGCGCAGCGAGCGTTCGTTGTACACCACGGGCTCCAGGTTGAAACGCTGCAGGGTGCTCCACGGCACGGGCTCGGGGTTCATCACCATCACCGGCAGGCGGATGCCGGCCTGGCGCAGCGCCACCCCTTCATCCGCATAGGCCACGCCCAGGTAGTGCACGCGGTGGTGCGCGAAGAGGCGCGCGAGCTCCACGGCACCACCACCATACCCGAACGCCTTCACCATGGCCATCAACTGCACGCCGGGGCGGACCTGCGCGCGGTAATGGTCCAGGTTGTGGCGCACGGCCTCCAGGTCGATCTCCAGCACGGTGCCATGCACCTTCTCCTGCCACTGCGCCACTACACGTTCCAGACCGAAGGTGCGCGCGCCCTTCACCAGCACGGCGGCCTCGCGCAAGCTTTCCGCATCCACCTCCGCGAGCATGGCTTCCGCAGAGGAATGAAAGCTGCCTGGCGGCAATGATGAGGCATGTGCCGCGAGCTGCGGGCCGATGCCGATCAAGCGGTCCACGCGGGCGCGCTTCAGCAGCCGGCCCACGCGGCCATACAGTTGCGCGGCCTCCTCGCCGCTCTCCAGGATGTCCGAAAGCACCACCACGCGCGGACGTTCACCGGCTATGGCGTTCAGGTGGTCCAGCGCGATGGCGAGCGAGGCGGTGTCGTTGCTGTACGCATCGTTGATCAGGGTGCTGCCGTGCACGCCGTCCACCATCTCCAGCCGCATGGCCACGGGCCCCAAGTGCAGCAGGCGCCCGGCGATCCACTCCGGATCGTGCCCCAGGTGCAGCAGCAGGGCGATGCCATGCAGGGCGTTCTCCACGGAAGCGGCATCCGCGAAGGGTACCCGGAACACGCTCTCGCGGTGGTCGTGCAATACGGTCAGTTGGGCGCCGTCGCGGTCGTGGTCCTCGCGGGTCACGTGCAGCCACGCCGATCCCTCGCGCGACCAGTCGCACAACTTCACGCGTTGCGCCAGGTGGGCCTCCTGCACGGCGGCGTGCACGGCGGCATGGTCGCGGCAGTACACCAGCGCCTCGCAGCTGGTGAAGAGCAACAGCTTCTCGCGGGCTTTCGCATGGTCATCGCTGAAGTTCTCCGCGTGCGCCGGTCCGATGTTGGTGAAGATGCCCAACGTGGGGAGGATGATGGTGCGCAGGCGTTCCATCTCGCCCGGCCGGCTGATGCCCGCCTCGAACACGCCGAGCGCATGCGTGGCATCCATGTTCCACACGCTCAGCGGCACGCCCACCTGGCTGTTCCAGCTGCCGGGGCTGCGCACCATGTGCGTGGTTTCACGCAGGATCTGGTACAGCCATTCCTTCACCACGGTCTTGCCGTTGCTGCCGGTGATGCCCACCACGGGCGTATGGAAGTGTGCGCGGTGCCAGGCCGCCATGCGTTGCAGCGCGTCCACCGAGTCTTGCACCACCACCACCTGGGCATCGGTGCCGAGCAGTGGGGCGGGGTCCTGCACCACGAAGGCGCGCACACCGCGTGTGTAGAGGTCGCGCAGGTGCTGGTGTCCATCGTGCCGTGCGCTGCGGATGGCGAAGAAGAGCGCCCCTTCCGCAGGCAGGGGCTTGCGCGAGTCGAGCACGAGGTGCTCCACGTGCAAGCTGCCATCGCCCTGCACCAAATGACCACCGGCGGCCTCGGCCAGTGCAAGCAGCGGGTGTCCGTGCGGGCGCATCACGGGGTGCCGGTGGCGGGTTCAGCCTCCTGGGCCTGCAGGAAACAGGTGCGGCACAAGGGTTCGTACTGGCCGGTCTCGCCCAGCAGCACCAGCTCACGGCTGTGGTGGGTGCGATGGCTGAAGGCGGCCAGGTCGCCGCAGCGCATGCAGATGGCGTGCACCTTGGTGACGTATTCAGCCATGGCCATCAGCTGCGGCATGGGGCCGAAGGGGCGCCCCTGGAAATCCATGTCGAGCCCGGCGATGATCACGCGGGCGCCCTGCCGTGCCAGCTGTTCGCACACCGCAGGCAGGCCGGCATCGAAGAACTGGGCCTCGTCGAGGCCCACCACCTCCACCTCGGCCGCCAGCAGCAGCAGGTTGCCGCTGGCCTCCACGGGCGTGCTGCGGATGCTGGTGGCGTCGTGGCTCACCACGCGCGCCTCGTCGTAGCGCTTGTCCACGGCGGGCTTGAAGATCTCCACGCGCTGCCGCGCGAACTCGGCGCGGCGCAGGCGGCGGATCAGCTCTTCGGTCTTGCCGCTGAACATGCTGCCACAGATCACCTCGATCCAGCCCTTGCGGGGCGACCGGCGTGCCGTGCGCTCGAGGAACATCCTGCGGAAAGGCTTGGTGGACGGGCTTTCCCGGCCCGTTGTGAAGCGGCACGAAAATAGGCAAATTCGTACCGGCGCACCGGCGCTGCGAACCTGATGAGCGACACCCCTGCCTACCTCACCATGCGCGAGTTGCTGCGCGCCATCGATCAGCGGCTCGGCGACCTGGACAATGGCCGCTTGCGCGTGGACGGCCTGGAAGCCCTCACCGAGGACAGCCGCCAGCTCTACGAACGCTTGGTGGTGTTGCGGCACCAGGCATTGCTGCGCCAGATGCAGGGTGGCGAAGGCGCTTCGGCCATCGTGGCCGCCGAGCCCCAGCCCATCCGCCTGGACACCAAACCGCGCCAGATCAGCCTCATCGACGCCATTCAGGAATCGGAGCCCACTGCACCAAGTCACACGGAGCCGGCCGGCCCCGAGCGGAGCCGAGGGGCCGAAGTGCGCCCCCCAAGCTCTTCGACGGCTGAAACTCCAGCGAAGGCGACCCGACCAAGTCACACTGAGCCCGTCGAAGTGCGACCCCAAAGCCCTTCGACAGGTGAAGCTCCCGCGAAGGTGGCCCAACCTGCCACCGTCGCCTCCCGCCTCGAACAAGCCCCCATCGCCGACCTCGGCAAGGCCATCGCCATCAGCCAGAAATTCTGGTTCATCAACGAGCTCTTCGGCCGCGATGCAAGCGCCTATGAAACCGCCATCAAACGCATCAACACCAGCGGTGGGGTGGAGGAGGCACGCGCCTTCATCCACACCGAAGTGGTCACCAAGCTGAAGAAGGCACCCGAGGAGGAGGCCCTGACCACCTTCATGGAACTGGTGGAACGACGGTTCAAGGCATGAGGACGAGCGCGTTCATTGTGGCTGCCCTGCTCTGCGGAAGCGCTTCCGCACAGAGCGAGGTGCTTTCGCTGGGCCGCGCCTACGTGGACACGCTGGCCTCGCCACACTTCGATGGGCGTGGCTACGTGAATGAGGGTTGCCGCCGCGCGGGCGACTACCTGCTGGCCGAGTTCCAGCGCATCGGGTTGAAGCCGCCACCCAAGGGCTACGCCGAGCCGTTCCGCTTTGATGTGAACACCTTTCCGGACAGCGCCACGGTGCGCATCGACGGCCGTGCCTTGCGCCCCGGTGTGGACTTCCTGCTCGATCCCGCTTCCGGCTCCGCCAACGGCACCTTCACGGCGGCGCGCATCACCCCGGCCGACCTGTCCACGCCGCAACGCAAGGCCATGACCATGGGCGTGGTGAACGGGCTGGCTGTGCTGCTCGAATTCCCACCCACCACGAACAAGGACTCGCTGGCCATGTACGCTGCGTGGGAGAAGGAGCTGCTGTACCAGGCACCGGTGCTGAAGCGCGCGGCGGGCAAGCTCACCTGGGGCGTGGCACAGGAGGCACGCCGCTTCCCCTTGATCGAAGTGGTGCCCGAGGCCTGGCCGGACAGCGCACGCACGGTGGTGCTGCGTGTGAACAACCAGTTGCTGCGCAAGCAGGAGCAGCGCAACATCCTCGGCGTGGCCCCGGCGAAGAAGAAGACGAAGGAGTGGATCGTCGTTACCGCGCACTACGACCATCTGGGACGCATGGGCCCCGCGCTCTTCCCCGGCGCCAACGACAACGCCAGCGGCACGGCCATGCTGCTCTGCCTTGCGCGCCACTACGTGAAGAACCCCGGCAAACGCAATATCCTCTTCATCGCCTTCGCGGGGGAAGAGGCCGGCTTGGAAGGCAGCAGCTGGTGCGTGGTGAACCGCGCCATCGACTGGGCCGGGGTGAAGCTGCTGATCAACCTGGACATCTTCGGCACCGGCGATGAGGGCATCACCGTCGTGAACGCCACCGCGCAGCAGAAGGCCTTCGACCAGCTGGTGGCCATCAACGCGCGCACGCCGCGACTGGCCACCGTGAAGTCACGCGGCCCCGCCTGCAACAGCGATCATTGCCCCTTCGCGCAGCGCGGTGTGCCCGCCCTCTTCCTCTACACCATGGGCGGCATCAAGGCCTACCACGATGTGGACGACCGCCGTGAAACGCTCCCCCTCACCGCCTTCCCCGCGCTGCACGCCACGCTGGTGGAGTTCATCACCACGTTGAAGTGAGCAACGGGAGCCTGATCCTCATCCCTACGCCCATCGGCAACCTGGAGGACATCACGCTGCGCGCGGTGCGCATGCTGCGCGAGGTGGATGCCGTGGTGGCCGAGGACACGCGCGTGAGCGGCCGCCTGCTGCAGCACCTGGGCGTGAGCAAGCCGTTGATCAGCTTCCACACCAACAACGAGCACCGCATGGTGAGCGGCCTGGTGCAACGCTTGTGCGATGGCCAACGCCTGGCCCTGGTGAGCGATGCGGGCACGCCGGGCATCAGCGATCCGGGTTTCCTGCTCGTGCGCGCGGCGATCGCCGCAGGCATACCCGTGGAGTGCCTGCCCGGCCCCACGGCCTTCGTGCCCGCATTGGTGGTGAGCGGCCTGCCTTGCGAACGTTTCGTGTATGAAGGTTTCCTTCCGCAGAAGAAGGGGCGGCGCACGCGCATTGAAGCCCTGAAGGACGAGGCGCGGACGATGGTGATCTACGAGAGCCCTCACCGCATGGTACGCCTGCTGGGCGAACTGATCGAAACGCTTGGTGCGGATCGCCCGGCCAGCGCAAGCCGCGAGCTGAGCAAGTTGCACGAAGAGACGCGGCGCGGCACCCTCGGCGAGTTGCTGGCCCATTTCACCACCCACGAACCGCGCGGCGAGTTCGTGGTGGTGGTCGGTGGAAAAGATGAATGATCCGCCGGCACGAAGGCGTCCCCTGCGCGGATACCTTTCGCTGCACATCGCGCCATGCGCACTTCCGCCTCACTGCTCTCGTGCCTCATCGGCACCCTGCTGTGCGCACAGGTGACCTTGCACCACAACGCGGCGGAATACCGCGCGAACACCGGCGAGGACCTGGGACAATACGTGGACGTGGTGATCGCCATGGGCCGCTACGTGCTGGTGGTGCGAAAGGATGGTGTGGAGCGCCGCCTGCCCTGCAAGGACCTCTGGGGCTTCACCTACAAGGGTGTGCTCTTTCGCTTCAGCAGTGAAGGCCACGTGCCCGTGCGGCTGATGAAGGAGGGGGCCATGTGCTACTTCGAGAACGGTTTCGCACACCTGCGCATGGTGCACGACGGCACCGAGGTGGCCCATGCCACCCAAGGCCACAGGAGCTACCTGAGCCGCGACCTGGACGGTCCCATCGTGCCGGCGGTGTTCAAGGAAGGGGATGGCCGCAGCGCCAGCGGCCGTTACCGGGCACAATACCCCGCCTTCGAGGCCCTCTTTACCTGTATTGGCGACCAGGACGACCTGGAGCACAATCGCCAGTGCGTGGTGGATTTTGAGGTGGCGCTCGAGGGGGGGAGGTAAGGGACGGTTCATAGACGCGCCACGCTGAGCCTGCCTGCCGCAGGCAGGCTCAGCGTGGCCGGTCGTTCGGGAACCATGGGCCAAGTACATTTGTTCCACTTCCCAAATGCCCGCCACCACCACCTTTCTTCCGCTGAGCGCCTGGGGCCTTGGCGTGGACCGCCCCCTGCTGGTGGCCGGGCCATGCAGTGCGGAAAGCGCGGACCAGGTGCTGGCCACCGCCCGTGCCATCCGCACCAGGGCTCCCCAAGTGAAGGTGTTCCGGGCCGGCGTGTGGAAACCCCGCACCCGACCGGGAACTTTTGAGGGCAATGGTGCCGAAGCCCTGCGATGGCTACAGGAGGTGAAGGCGGAGACCGGGCTGCTCCTGGCCACCGAAGTGGCCAACGCCGAGCATGTGGACGCCAGCTTGAAGGCGGGCATCGACCTGTTATGGATCGGGGCGCGCACCACCCCCAGCCCCTTCGCTGTGCAGGAGATCGCGGATGCGCTGCGGGGGGTGGACGTGCCTGTGCTGGTGAAGAACCCCATCAACCCCGACCTGCAGCTCTGGATCGGGGCACTGGAACGCCTGGCCCACGCGGGACTCACGCGCCTGGCAGCCATTCACCGCGGCTTCCATTGGTTCGAGCGCACACCCTACCGGAACAGCCCCATGTGGGAATTCCCCATCCGCCTGAAGGGAACCTTCCCGGACTTGGAGCTGCTCTGCGACCCCAGCCACATCGCCGGGGGGCGTGAACGTTTGGGCGAGGTGGCCCAACAGGCCCTGGACCTGAACTTCAGCGGGCTGATGGTGGAGACCCACATCCGGCCGGATCAAGCCTTGAGCGACGCGGACCAGCAGGTGGACCCCGCCGGCCTGGCCGTCCTTCTGGAAGGGCTGAACTTCAGGAGAGCTGCCCCCCCCGGGGTGCTGCACGCCCCGCTGCAGGAGCTGCGCGACCTGATCGACCAGCTGGACGAGGAACTTGCCCAGAAGCTGGGCAGCCGCATGGCCATTGCCGAGCGCATCGGCGAGTACAAGCACGCCCACAATGTGGCCATCCTGCAGCCCGAACGCTGGGAGGCCATCATGCGCCGGCAGCTTCAACTGGCCCGCCACCTGGGCCTGAGCCCGGCCTTTGTGGAGGCCGTGATGAACGCCATACACACCGAGAGCATCCGGAGGCAAAGCCAGGTGGCGGACGAGGCGGGCCAGGGAGTGCCTCCCTCAGGATCCCGCGCCTCCGCACAGGATTAGTTTGAACCGACCTCGGCCCCAGCTAATTTGGTCGCTCCTGCAAGCTGACCCCAACCCCAATCTTCCAACCCCCAACCCATGAAAGGTCTTTTCTCCTTAGTGGTCGTCTTTTGTCTGGCCCTCTCCACGGCCTGGGCGCAGCCGACCTTCAACAACATGTCCTCGCTCCTGCCGCAGTTCAGCTACAGCGGTGGTTGCGCGGCCGTGGTGGACATGAACGGCGATGGCCTGGATGACATCTGCCGCCTGGACAGCAGCCGGCACGTGTACGTCGAGTACCAGAACGCCGACGGTTCCTTCACCCGTTTCGACTATGGCCGCATCAGCAACAGCTCACAATGGGGCTGGGCCATTGGCGATACCGACCACGACGGGCACAAGGACATCTTCAGTGGTGGCAGCTACGACAACGTGCGCCACATGCAGATCTCCGCACCCGGTGTGTTCAACCTGGTGGTGATCCCGAACAGCCAGCAGTTCATGCAATGCGCCAACATGGCCGACGTGAACAACGATGGCCACGTGGATGGCTTCGGCTGCCACGACGACGGCCCGAGCCGCATCTATCTGAACAACGGTTCCGGCACCCTGGGCTACAACAATTACATCGACTTCACCACCACGCCTTCCAGCGACATGAGCGGGAACTATGGCAGCACGTGGACGGACTTCGACAATGACGGCGATCTGGACCTCTACATCGCCAAGTGCCGCCAGGGGGTGACCAACCAGAACGATCCGCGCCGGATCAACGTGCTGTACGTGAACGACGGCAGCAACAACTACACGGAAATGGCCGACACCTACGGGGTGCGCATCCAATACCAGAGCTGGTCCTGCGACTTCGGCGACATTGACAACGACGGCGACATGGACCTGGTGGTGACCAACCACGACAACACCATCATGCTGCTGCAGAACGATGGCACCGGCCACTTCACGGAGATCACCGCCGGCAGCGGCCTGCTCTACAATGGATTCTTCCTGCAGAGCATCTTCCGCGACTTCGACAACGACGGCTACCTGGACCTCATAACCGCCGGCGGCGTGAACACGGACAAGTACTTCAAGGGCAACGGCGACGGCACCTTCACGCCGATGCCCAATGTGTTCCCGTCCACCAAGCCCATGCACACCTTCGCCATCGGCGACCTGAACAACGATGGGTTCGAGGATGTCTTTGCGGGCTACGGCGACCAGAACTCCTATGTGACCCCGGACTACAGCTTCCCCGACCGCCTGTGGTTGAACACGCCCAACGGCAACCACTGGTTCAATGTGAACCTGGTGGGTACCACGAGCAACCACAACGCCATTGGTGCCCGCACCCAGATCTACGGCCCCTGGGGCGTTCAGATCCGCGAGGTGCGTTCCGGTGAGAGCTACGGCATTGTGAACTCCTTCACGCAGCATTACGGCTTGGGGCAGTTCACCGAGGTGGACTCGCTCATGATCCGCTGGCCGAGCGGTCTGGTGGAATGGTATTACGACCTGGATGGCGACCAGAGCATCACGGTGATCGAAGGCAACTGCATCGCCCCGGATGCGCAGGTGCTCTCCAGCGGCGGCCAGATCTACTGCACCGGTGGAGCACCGATCACGCTGACGGCGAACGCGGGTTACCAATACACTTGGAGCACCGGCGCCACCACCCAGAGCATCAACGTGACCGCCGGTGGCGCCTACACGGTGACCATCGATGATGGCACGGGCTGCGTGGACAACGCCACATTGATCATCACCCAGGATCCCGATGAGACCCCGACGATCTCCTTCACGGGGGAGACGACCTTCTGCGAAGGGGGCTCCGTGGTGCTGAACGCCAGCGCTGCCTCGGGCTACCTCTGGAACACCGGAGAGACCACGCAGAGCATCCTGGCCACGGATGACGGCCCCTATACGGTGGCCACCTCGGGCGTCTGCGGCCTCACCACCAGTGCACCGGTAAGCTTCACAGTGCTGGCCAGCCCGGCCGCACCCACCGCCCCGGGTGAGTTCCTCCCCGGCCCGGGCACGGCCGACCTGACGGCCACGGGCGACAGCATCGTATGGTACGACCAGGCTTCCGGCGGCACACCGGTCGGTTACGGCAATGCCTGGACCACGCCCTTTGTGAACACGACCACCAGCTTCTGGTGCGAGGATGTGCTGCAGTACGGTGGCACCGAGTATTTCGGTGGAAAAGTGGATAACAGCACGAGCAACGGGCAGTACCACAACAACAATACGAACTACCTGGTCTTCGAAGTGTACGAGCCGATGGTGCTCCGCAGTGTGAAGGTGTACGCCAACGGTGCCGGTGCGCGCAGCATCGCCGTGGTGCAGATGGGCTCCGGGGCTACTGTGGCCTCCGGCACGTTCAATGTGCCCGATGGCGAGAGCCGCGTGCAGCTGGACTTCGATGTGGCTGTCGGTGGTCCATATGGCTTGCGTGTCACCTCCAGCAACCCGCAGTTGTGGCGCGATGGCACGGGCAGCAACCCGGCCTACCCCTACACGCTTGGCACCTTGGGCACCATCACGCAGAGCAATGCCACGGGCGCCAATGCGCTCAACTTCTACTACTACTTCTACGACTGGGAGGTGGAGGAGCCCAGTTTCCATTGCAGCAGCCCCCGCACCGAAGTGGTGGTGGATGTGGCTGTGGGCGTAGTGGAGGCCGACCAGCAGGACGGGGTTTCCGTGTGGCCCAACCCCACCACGGATGTGCTCAACGTGGCCACCTCCTCCGCGTTGGTGGATGTGACCATCGTGGACATCACCGGCCGTGTGGTGATGGTGCGCTCAGGTGATGCACGCCAAAGTGCGGCCGGTCAGTTCACCCTGGACCTGGGCCACCTGGCCCCCGGTGAGTACCTGCTGCGTACCCGCACGGAGAACGGACAGACCGCCCACCGGGTGATGGTGCGCTAAGCCGCTTTCATTCGTTCCTGACAAGGGTCCCGGTGCATCAGCACCGGGACCCTTCTGTTTCCGGCCTCAACCTTTCCGGGTCCGGCCCGTTCAAGCGGTCCGAGAACAACCGCCATGGAACGTTATTCGCCTCTCACCAGCCCGGCCTTCATCCTGCTCACCACCTTGCTGATTGCGGCCTGTCACCCCAAGGAACTGGATGACTTCAACCCCATGAGCAACAGCTGTGGCCAGGAGGGCAACCGCATCAGCGCCGTGGTGGATGGTGATAGTTGGTGCGCCAACGCCAGCGTCACGGCCATCGTTTCCGATGACCAGGCCGCGATCCTTACGGGGGTGGGGCTGACCGGTGCTGCCATTACGGTGCAGGTGGACAGCATCGCCTATGGCGACCACCCCATTAATGAGGCCGACAATGCCGTGTTGTGGATGGGCGGTGGGCAGAATTTCACCCCGCGCAACGATCACCCCGGCATCCTCACGATCCTTTCGCATGATCCTGCGGCGCGGCGCCTCTGTGCACGCGTGACCGTAACGCTGTTCAGCGAGACCAGCGGCCAGCAACGCGAAGTGGTGGCCGACCTGGACGTGACCTACGCGCAGGAGTAAGGCCGGCTGGTCGTACTTCTGGTGCCGCCACTACCTTGGCGGCATGGCGATCTCCATCCGTGAAGCACGTGTGGCCATGGTGGGCCTGGGTGCCCTGGGCTGTGAAGTATTGCCTCGTCTTGCCCGCCTGCCGCTGGCCGGCATCACCCTGGTCGATGGCGACAACGTCGAGGAGAACAACCTCGACCGTCAGCAATTGTACGCCGCCATGGACGTGGGCTACCCGAAGGCCACCACCGCGCGAGGCTGGGCACTGCTGGTGGGCCCTGCATTGGATATCCATGCGGAAGTGCGCTTCCTGGACGCTGGGAACGCAGCGGACCTGTTGCGCGGTCATCAACTGGTGATCGACTGCACGGACGACCTGCATGCGAAGCGCATCATCGATGAGGAGTGCGCGACGCTGCACATCCCGCTCGTCTCCGGTGCGGTGCATGAACGTCAGGGTCAGGTGTTGCTGCTGCATGCGGCAGGGGCGGGTGCTTCGCTGCGCCGAACGGACCTGTACAGAGGGACCGTGGGCCCGGAGCAGGACGGCTGCGATATGCGGCGCGTGCCTTTGGACCTGATCGAGGTGGTGGGTGAACGGATGTACCAGCTGGCGCGAGCCGTGCTGAACGCGCAGCCCGTGGTGAACGGCCGGATCGAATTGTGCGACCTGAACGCAGGCGTGTGGCGGAGCTTTGATGCACCCCGGTCATGATCACAGTTGAAGAAGCCCGCACCATCGTCATGGGCGAGCAATGGACGATGCCCGATGAGCAGCTGCCCTTGGAGGAATGTCATGGCCGGGTGCTCGCCGGGGATGTGTTCGCACGACATGCGTTCCCGTTGTTCGACATGAGCGCCGTGGATGGGTTCGCGGTAGGGGATGGCACGGGTCCGTGGCAGGTGGTGGGCTCGCTTCCAGCGGGTGATACGTTCGGCCGTCCGCTGGACGCTGGTGAGGCGGTGCGGATCTTCACCGGTGCGCAGGTGCCGGAAGCGAGCCATGCGGTGGTGATGCAGGAACGCTGCACGGTGCATGATGCAGCACTGTCGATCGAAGGTGAACCCCCGGCGGCCGGTGCGAACATCCGCAGGCGGGCCGAAGGCCATGCCAGGGGTGATCTGCTCCTGCGTGGTGGAACGCGCCTGGACATGGCCGCCATCGGTCTGTTGGCTGCTGATGGGGTGGATGCGGTCCCAGTGGCCATGGCACCGGTCGTGGGCATCATCCGCACGGGTGGCGAGTTCGCCGACGGGAGCTCCGCTGGTCCGGGCCGCATTTTCAGCAGCAACGAGGTGATGCTTTCGGCTGCGGCGCGAGCGGCGGGATGGCCCCAGGAAGATCACGTGTACACGGTTGCGGATCTGCCATCGGAGATCAAGGCCACCATCTTCCGAGCCTCATTGGATTGCCACCTGGTGATCACCACGGGCGGGGTTTCTGTTGGCGAACATGATCTCTTGCGGAGTGTATTGGAGGACCTGGGTGCGGAGATCCATTTCCACGGCGTGCTACAAAAACCAGGCAAGCCCATGTTGTTCGCCACGGTGGGGCATGTGCCGGTGTTCGCCCTGCCCGGGAACCCGCGCGCCGTTCTCGTGGCCTGGCATGTGTATGTGCTACCCTACATCAGGGCCATGCAGGGCATGCGGGATCGGGATCATGGAAGGGACCACCTGCCCATGGCGCATGGTCTGTCACTGAAGGGGGGGCGTGCCGAATTCCGTGCGGCCCGTGTGCGTGGTGGTAAGATCGAGTTGCTGAAGGACGAAGGCTCGCATCTCCTGGGCTCCCTCACAGAAGCGGACGCGCTGGCTTATTTTCCCCACACCATGCGCCAGGTGGAAAGTGGCGATGAGGTGGAGGTGATCCATTTGCATGAGCGATGAACCGATCAGGCTGGACCGGCGTGGTGCTCGCGGGTGGTAGAAGCTCGCGCATGGGCCGTGACAAGGCACTGGTCGAATGGGAGGGACGTTCATTGCTGGATCGCGCGCTGGACAAGTTGGACCCCCATGTGCGGGAAGTGCTCGTGATCGGTGAACCGGAGAAGTACGGTCATGTGGGTCCCTTCGTGATCGCCGATGAATGGCCGGGCAAAGGGCCATTGGGCGGCCTGGCCACGGCCATGCGTTACGCCAGCAACGACCGCCTGCTGGTGATCGCCTGCGACCTGCCGGGACTGAACGACCGGCTGTTCGAGATGCTGAAAGGGCAGTTGGGTAAGGCCACCGAGGCCGTGGTGCCACGGCATGATGGGCTCATCGAGCCCCTGGCCGCCGCCTATCACCGCAACGCACAACCCGCCTTCCGGCGCTGTGTGGAATTGGATGTGCTGAAGATGAGCGATGCGCTTGGTCAGGTGCGCACGAGCTATTTGGAGGTCGTACCCGGCAGCGATGGCTGGCCTGCGGACCTGTTCCGGAACATCAATCGGCCGGGCGATCTTTGAGGCGATGGAGGTGCTGCTGTTCGGCATGATCGCGGAAATGGCCGGTGCGGACCGGGTCAAGGTGGATGCCTCCAGCGTGCATCAACTCCGCCGTGCACTTGCCGACCGCATCCCTGACCTCGACAAGTTCAGCATGGCCATTGCAGTGGACCGACGCATTGTTCACGAGGACATGCCCTTGACCGGCAGCGAGGAGATCGCCGTGCTGCCCCCATTCGCAGGAGGATGAGCGATGTGAAGCAGCACAAGGTGAAGGACATCTTCGTGGAAGGGCCGGTCGATCCGGCCTTCATCGCGACGAGCATCGCCAAGCACGCCACACGTACGGACATCGGCGCGCACGAGATCTTCCTGGGCCAGGTCCGCGCCGATGCCACTCCGGGCTTGACCCGGAGTCGCGTTCAAACCATTGAATACACCGCCTACCGTGACATGGCCCTCGAGCGCATGACCAGCATTCGCGAGGAAGCCTTCGCAAAGTGGCCTGCCATGACCTGCCTGCATGTGCATCACAGCCTGGGCACCATCAAGGCGGGCGAGCTCTGCTTCATGGTCTTCGCCAGCGCACCGCACCGCCAGTCCGCGCGCGAAGCGGTGGCCTGGGTGGTGGACCGCATCAAGGCCGAACTGCCGATCTTCGGGAAGGAGATCATTGATGACGATACCCACCAGTGGAAGAGCAATGATCTTCGCGACTCCGGTCCCGGCCTTCGCCGGGATGACAGCCCGGAGTGATAAGCCATGATCGACATCACTCACAAACCCACCACGCTCCGCGAGGCCACGGCCAACGCACTGGTGACCGTCAGCGACCCGGCCACCATCGCCGCCGTAAGGGAGAAACGCGTGCCAAAGGGCGATGTGCTGGAGAGCGCGCGTGTAGCCGCCTTGTTCGGCGTGAAGAAGACGCACGAGCTGATCCCCGACTGCCACCCGTTGCCCATTGAGCATGCGGAATGCACCTTCTCGGTGGGGGAGCTGGAGATCATCATCACCATGCGGGTGCGTACCATCTACCGCACCGGGGTGGAGGTGGAGGCCATGCATGGCGCCAGCGTGGCCGCCCTCACCATCTACGACATGCTCAAGCCCATCGACAAGGGTGTGGTGATCTCAGGCATCAAGCTGTTGGAGAAGAAGGGCGGCAAGAGCGATTGGAAGGACCGCTTCGACATGCCTGTACGCGCTGCAGTCTTGGTGATCAGTGATTCCGTGAGCGCAGGGAGGAAGGAGGACAAGGCAGGGGTTGAGATCGTTGAGCGGTTGAAGAGGTTGGGGGTTGAATGCGGAGATACCACGGTGGTGCCCGATGAACCAGAGGCCATAACTGGCCAAGTGAAGGCGTGGGCCGGCGAAGGCATGGACCTCATCCTCACCACCGGCGGCACGGGCCTCTCACCCCGTGATCGCACACCGGAGGCCATCGCTCCCATCCTGGACCGCGAAGTGCCTGGCATCATGGAGGCCGCGCGCAGCTACGGCCAGGAGCGCATGCCCTGGGCCATGATGAGCCGCGGCATCGCGGGCATGATCGGACGTACGCTGGTGATCACGCTCCCCGGTTCCACACGCGGCGCACAAGAGACGATGGACGCGCTGTTCCCATTCGTGTTGCATGTGGTGAAAGTGCAGGAGCATGCGTTCAGGCACGGGATGTGACCCGGTTGACCTGGATACCGCATCCCCTTCGTGCGATGTGGTTGAGGTGTAGGAACAGGCGCTCAGGCATGGGCTTTAAGGTCACGGCAATGACGCCAAGCGCGCGATGGCATGGTTGGCGGACTTTGAGGCGAGCGCTATCGGCATCAATGCTGCCGCACAGATCATCCTCGGAACCTACGGTCTGTTGCACATGATTCACAACCTTGCCCGAAGGCACAGTTCCACACTGCGCGGGCCGGCAACTTGTTGGTCCGATGAAGGAAGGGACCAGCCATAGGACAAGCCAAGGTCCAATGGACCCCAGGTGATGTGGCCCCGCACGAAGAACGCATCCATCCAGCGCCAGCCGATGTCCATGCGATAGCCCAGCGGCTGGTCCTGCTCGCTGAGCCGCTTTGCCTGGTACGTGGCATGACCCACACCCAAGCTCGTGCGGGCCGTGGTGTGCGGCCCCATGGTGTGCGCAACGCTCTCGAAGTACACACGATCGAACAGTTGCGCATGCGTGGGTAGTGTGAGGGCCACGTGTGCAGTGTATCGTGGAGGCGCTGAGGGAATTCCATTTCCGGCTCCGCTTAGATGAGCGACCGCGAGCCGTGTGCCGGATAGGCCGGCGACCAGTCTTGGATATAGTTCAGCACCGTAGCGCTTGTCCTTTGCGACAAGCATGTAGGATATCCCGGCATCCATTGCGATGGTGGACGAAGGTGCATTGGTGTATCGTTCGCCGGATGGCAGTGATGGGTCGTACCCGGTGCCGTCGTACTGGCTTGCCCAGCGCCCATTGCGTGGGTCCGATTGAGTGCGTTCCAAAGCGGGTGACATTCCGAAGGACAATGTCCCGTTCCTGCTTGTGCGCAGATGGTATGCGGTCGCCAGTGAAGCTCGAAGCCCTTGCCAACCCAGATCTCCGCTTCTGTCGTGGCGCATGATCAGGCCGCCTCCCCAATGCCCATGTCGGTCATCCCGTACACCTGTCCCCATGGTGGCCGACAACACGTCCGTGCGAAAGGAACCGGGCAATTGCATCCATTGCTCGCGCGAGATCAGTGTGGCAGTAACACCCGGCAATGGACCAGCGCGGGAAGGGTCGAGCATCTCTGGTGCCAATGTGGTGAAGAAGGGATCGGGGTCCTGTGCATGGAGCGCACAGTTGAGCACAATGAGCAACGCCACACAGCTTGGGCCCTTCATCGCAACAAGGTGATGGCACCGGCATGGTCGATGCGTTCACCTGTGCGGCGTTCAGCCGACACGGAGACCATGTAGGTGCCGGCGGGTACGACCTGCCCACGATGTGTGCCGTCCCAGTGCACATCCGGATCGTCGGTGGTGAACATGAGCAGACCCCAGCGGTCGTATATGTTCATGTGGAATGCGGTGAAGCATCCCCCGAGCGCCCTGAATCCATCATTGAGCCCATCGCCGTTCGGGCTGAACACGTTCGGCAGGAAGAAGGTGCCACAGGGTGTCATGGGGTCATGGATGACCAGGACATATGCGGTGTCCACGCAGCCAAAGGGCGAAGTGGCGATCACCGTGAACAGGGTGGTGGTCTCCACCTGGGCGGTGGACGATTGTGCATCGGGGTAGGCGACGTATGCGTCGGGCTGCCAATTGAAAGTGTTACCGCCGAGATAGGGGATCGCGCCCGCGTAGAGCAGCACCGACCCATCGGTGGTGATGAGGGTATCGGGTGAGGTCCACGCGGTGATCGCACCGAACGACGGCACGTAAAAGACCGTGTCGTAGGTGCAACCAGCCCCATACAGTACTGAAAGAGAATGGTAGCCTGGGCTGAGCCCCGTCGCAAAGGACTGTGTGCCATATCCTGTGCCCCAGTCGAAGAGGGTCCCTGATGCTGCAATGCAGTTGGCGGATCCGCTGGCACCACCGCAAAGCGCGTGATCCACCTGCAGGAGCAGTCCTGGTGCGGGCGGTGCCAGCAATTGAACGGAGTCAAGCATGGTACAGCCGTTCCCTGACGTGATGTACGCGAAATAGGTTCCCTGGTATAGCCCTGTGAGAAGTGTGTCTGAGGAGCTCATGCCGCTCCACACGATGGACAGTCCGGCATCGGTGGAGCCTTCGAGAAGGATGCTCCCATTGGAACCTTCGTAACAGGTGGGATGCTGGATGCTCCATACGGGCGTGGGTGAAGCCAGTACGGTCACTATGGCCGTGGCTTGCGTGGTGCACCCAGCGCTATTATCGGCCAGTCCGCTCAGCATGAACGTACCGGCACTGTCGGGGACATGGCTGGCCGATGGAGAAGTGGATATTGGGATGCCGTTCACCATCCACACGATGTCCGTGGCGCCCGAAGCCACCACCAAGATCTCGCTGCCTGTGCAGATGGTGTCCTGGGACAGGATGTTGACGAGGGGCATCGGCACGACCACGATCGGAATGCAAGTACATGTTGTTGTGTCATGCACGCTCTCGGCCCGCACGCACGCTAGAAAACTGCTCGCGGGTGCCAGGGTGAGTGTTTCCCCTGAGCCGATGTGGTTGGCTGAGTCGCCGCAGACATCGGCGTACCAGACCCACGCTGCGTCGATACCAAGCGCACCGCCGAGCACGGACAAGGTGACCGACTCTCCTTCACATACCTGGAGCTGATCGGTCGGTCCGCCCCCACCACTTCCACCACCACCACTACCACCACCACCACCACCACCGCCACTACCACCACTACCAATGATGTTGGAGCACGGGGTGCATTTCTTCAGGATCAAACGTGCAAGCCAGGCATCCGTATCCCCATTCCCAAATTCCATCTGGTGGCCCATATAGGCCAGGGCTCCCGGTGAGTTCGTCCATCCGGCCAGCATCACCACCGTTTCTCCGATGACATGCAGACACAGCGCATGGTCCTCAGCCGATCCTCCGAGATAGGTCCCCCATGCCTTGGTGTTGGCGCTGTCGAACTTCACTACGTACGCATCCCATGGCCCAAGCAGCATGGTCTGCGGCATGCCGTCGGTGGTGGCGATGGAATCGGTTGATGCGGTGGATCCCGCCAGGTAGATCGCCCCGCGGATGTCGAGCGCTACCGCATGGGCGTGGTCATCCAGCGTGTCGCCGTGGAAGGTGGCCCATTGCAACTGCAGGCTGTCGTTCAGCACGGCCAGGAAGGCATCGCTACCACCAGCGCGCACCGCTGAGAAGCTGGTCGTATCTGTATGCAGCGTGTCGGACCAGGTGGTGCCGCAGATCACCACGCGACCGCTGTCGCACACCAGGTCGCGCCCGAAGTCGTCCTCTGCACCGCCGAAGTAAGTGCCGGATACGATCATGAGCGCAGTGTCCATGCGCAGAATGAACGCGTCCATACCTCCGGCCGGATCGGGTTGGAATGCACCTGCCGTGGCGATGCCCGAGGCACTGTCGGTGTTGCCGAGCAAGGCCAGGTGCAGACTGTCCAAGCTGGCCAAAGCGACCAACGTGTCGGAGCCAGTGCCGCCTAAGAATGTGTACCCGATCGGAGTGAGTTGAAGTCCCAAGGTCGCCACGAAACCATCACTGCCGCCTGCCGATGGTAGTATGGGTGGCGTGCTGCTCACGAATTCCAGGGACGTCGATGTGCCACAGATGAACAGCCGCTCGTTGCGGTGTACGGTGGCGTCCTTCGCCAGATCATCCTCTGACCCGCCCATATAGGTAGCGCTGACCAAGGCACCGTTCGCATCGAATAGCGCAATGAAGACATCGATGCCACCCGCCCTCGAGGGTTGTGCGGCATTCGGTGTGGCGATGAGCGTGTCTGAAAGTGTGTTGCCGATCAGGTAAATGCGATTGATGCCGTCCAACGCCAGTGCAGTGCCTTCGTCCATGTGCGGACCACCGAAGTAGGTGGCCCAGACCAATGCACCATAGGATGTGAATTTCGCCAGGAACGCATCGGTCTGGCCACCAGCCGCAGTATCCTGATGGATGGCGCCGGCGGTCTCGATCACCCACTGACCGGTCGTACGCCCGGTGACGTAGGTGTGGCCAGCGGGGTCCACGGTCATCGCCAGGATGCTCTCATTCCCAAGGCCACCGAGGTAGGTCACCCATTTGCGCACCAGCGAGGTGTCTGGCTGTGCGCAGAGCAGTGCTGTGCAGAGCACAGGAAGGCAGCACAGGATCGAGAAGACCCTCGGTGCGAAAAAGCCTGGCCTGTGTGGTCGAGGGTGGTGTTGATCAGCCATTGGATGCACTTGCATGCCCAAACTATCCTGTGCACCATCGAATGCAAGGGAATGACAGGCCAGATCACGGTCATTGTATACCGCTCAGCGGTTAGGCGATATGGTGCAAGTGCAGGAGCGAACGCTCAGGTACCGGGTCCGAATGAGAGCACTAAGATCCAAGTGGCCACAAGGCGCTACTTGAACCCCCGATCATGTGTCTCTGCGCCTCTGTGGTTGCTTCACCCCCCAATGCTCACCATCGGCCTTGCGCTCAGGTCGTGCAGCACTTCCTCCTGCTTCTCCGGCTTGAAGGGTGGAAGGCCCCCGAGCATGGCATGTTTCGCCAGCACATTGGCTTCGATCAACGGGGAGATGTCCTCGCCACGGCGAAGAGCTGAGAGCAGGTCGGTCTCTTCGCGTGCGAAGAGGCAGTTGCGCATCCTTCCTTCCGCTGTGATGCGCAGGCGGTCACAATCACCGCAGAACGGCTCGGTAACGGTGCTGATCGCTGCGAAGGTGCCAGGCCAGCGTTGAACGCCGAAGCGGTCTCCGCGAAGGTGTTCCGTAACGCGGTAGGACTTGGCGGTGCTGTGCGGGTCGTCGTTCAGCTTCTCGAACGAATGGACCGAACCGATGTGCCCGAGCATTTCGGCATAGGTGTACACGCGCTCCCTTCCCCAGTGGTTGCCTGCGAAGGGCATGAACTCGATGAAGCGCACGTGCACCGGATGATCGCGTGTCAGCTCCACGAATCGCAGCAGCTCATCGTCGTTCACGCCGCGCATCACCACCATGTTCACTTTCACACGCAGTCCTCTGGTCAGCGCTTGCTGGATGTTGTTCCAGACGGTATCGAAGCCGTCGCGCCGGGTGATGCGTTTGAAACGTTCCGCATCGAAGGTGTCCAGGCTGATGTTGATGCTCTTCAAACCCGCATCGATCAAACCATCCAGGTGTTTGTGGAGCGTGAGCGCGTTGGTGGTGAGGCCGAGCTTCACGGGAAGCGCCGCCAGGTCGCGCACGATGTCCACGGCATCCGGTCGCACCAGCGGTTCGCCTCCGGTGAGGCGGATCTTGGTGATGCCGTACCGCTCCACGAACAGTTGGGCGATCGTCGCGATCTCCTCGCGCGTCATCAGCTCCTCTCGCCGCAGGAAGTGCTGGTCCTCCGGCATGCAATAGGTGCAGCGCAGGTCGCACTTGTCCACGATGCTGATGCGCAGGCTGCGGTGGATGCGGGAGTGGCGGTCGGTGAGCGGTGTGGACACGTCCGCAAGTTACCTTGAGCGCATCAGCTTGACAGGAGTTATGTCATGATAGGGAAGGATAGGGTCCGCTGCCCCTGGTGCCTGAAGGACGCCACCTACATGCATTACCACGATACCGTGTGGGGCGTGCCGGAGCATGATGACAAGGCCCTCTTCGCGAAGCTGATCTTGGATGGCGCCCAGGCCGGGCTCAGCTGGCACACGATCCTCATCCGCACCGAAGGTTATCGCAAGGCCTTCGACCATTGGAACGCGGAGAAGATCGCCCACTACGGAAAGAAGGACATCGAAAGGCTGCTGCGGGATCCCGGGATCATCCGCAACCGCGCCAAGGTGGAGAGCGCCATCAAGAACGCGCAGGCCTACATGCGGATCATGGAAGGCGGCCATGGCTCCTTCAACGACTTCATCTGGAAGCACGTGGACCACCAGCCCATCGTGAACCGCTGGAAGGAGATGAAGCAGATACCGGCCAGCACGCCGGTGAGCGATGCGCTGAGCAAGGACCTGAAGAAGGCGGGCTTCAGCTTTGTGGGCACCACCATCGTCTACGCCTTCATGCAGGCCGTGGGCATGGTGGACGACCATCTGGTGAACTGCTGGAGACGGACGGGTTAGTACGGTACCTTTCGGCATGCGAGCACCGGTCGCACCGATCGCGATCCACCGGGTGGAGGGTGGCAGGTACATGGCCACCGATGACATCCTAGTCACCGAGGAGCCGCTGGAGATCCGCCTGGGCCACGGCCCGCTGGATGACCGGAAGGAGATGCGACTGAGCGTGACGATGCGCACCCCGGGCAACGACGAGGAACTGGCGTTGGGCTTCCTCTTCACCGAAGGATTGATCACAGAGTCAACGCAGGTGGTGCGCGTGGAGCAGTGTAACAACGTGAAGGAAGAGGAGCGGGGCAATGTAGTGCGCGCCGAACTGCACCCCGGCGTGGCGTTGGACCCCATGAAGTGGCAGCGGAACTTCTACACCACCAGCAGCTGCGGGGTGTGCGGCAAGAGCAGCATCGAGGCCGTGCATGCCACATGCCGGCGACCGATCATTCCGTGGGGTGCCATCGATCCGGTGGTGATCACCGCCCTGCCTGATCGCATGCGCGAGGCGCAGACCGTGTTCAAGCATACCGGCGGCATCCATGCCGCAGCGCTATTTGACCGGTCAGGTAACTTGTTGTTGCTGCGCGAGGACATCGGCCGCCACAACGCCGTGGACAAAGTGATCGGCGCCGCTCAACTTGCCGCTCTGCCACTTGCCGCTTGCCAACTCCTGGTGAGCGGTCGCGCCGGGTTCGAGCTGGTGCAGAAGTGCGTGGTGGCGGGCATCCCGTTGATGGCCGCGGTTGGCGCACCCTCATCACTTGCCGTGAAGCTGGCCGGCGAAAGCGGGCTCACACTGATCGGCTTCCTGCGCGGCGATCGTTTCAACGTGTACGCCGGGGGCTGATCGCTCAACCGTCCTTCTTCGGATGTTTCGGCTTGCGTGCGTAGCGCTTGCGGCTCTCCATCTTGCGCTCACGAAAGCGGCCATCCAATGCGCCCTGTGCCTTCTGTTCCTCGCGCAGGGCACCGCGCTCGAGTTGCAGCAGTTCCTTCTTCGTGGGTTTCTTCCGCTTCGTCATGCGGTGCAGAAGTAAATGTCCTCATCGCCGGGCAGGCCGTACCGGAACCGCTCCTGTGCGGTATAGGAAGCGCTGAAGGGCACCACTTCCACACGGAAGGCGCTCTCCTCCAACCTGTCCTTCAGGTCGCGGCCATACAGCCGGAAATGGTCGTGCTGGCCGAAGCGGCGCTCGCGTTCCTTCGGGTCGGTCATGGTCACGTCCTCGTCGGTGTGCGCCATCGACTTGTCGAGCGGGACCTGGATGATGGCCCAGCCACCTGGTTTCAACACACGGTGCAGTTCGCGCATCGCCAGGCGATCATCGGGGATGTGTTCCAGCACGTGGCTGCAGATCACCGCATCGAAGGTGTGCGCGGGGAAGCCGATGCGTGTGAGGTCCAGGTCGATGGTGCCCTTGGGGTATTCGTAGCCCGGCTCGAACTTGTCGCCTGCGGTATAGTCCACCAACGGATGTGCGCTCAACCGG
This sequence comes from Flavobacteriales bacterium, assembly GCA_016788635.1. Lineage (GTDB taxonomy): Bacteria > Bacteroidota > Bacteroidia > Flavobacteriales_F > PHOS-HE28 > PHOS-HE28. The sequence goes on from JAEUSU010000005.1 coordinate 185,920, forward strand.
TCGAAGTAGAACTGCTCGGGGGACACGTGCAGGAGCTTCAGCGGTTCCTTCATCAACGTCGTGTGGCGCTGCAGGAAGAGCCACATCAGGCGGTGCCGTTCGAGTGATGCGCACTGCGGGCATTGCGCATGGGCACGGCGGCGGTGTGCCACGCCGAATGGCAGGTAACAGAGGAAGCGGCCGCCGCAGCAGGGGCATTCCACCTCACTACCGGCCAGGCCCATCAACCGCCGTTGACGCGGACCCATGCGCTTGAGCGCGGCCTGGATGAGCCACTGATCGAACCGTTGGCGCAGGCTGTTGAACATGCGGAGCCGAAGGTAGGGGGCGCCGGAAGAGGCCTTAGTGGCGTGCCGTGCGGCGCAGCCAGCGTGGCAGCGTGATGGCGCCCACGAAGAGGTAGAGATAATACGTGAGGATGCGCCAGAGGATGGCCACCGCACCGATGAAGCCCGCCGTGGGGAGCAGATCGCGGAAGAAGCCCGCAAAGGCGAGTTCCGCCACACCACTGCTGCCGGGCGTGGGACTGATGAGCAGGATCACCCACATGATCAACTGGCGGGTGTACAGCAGCAGATGGTCGCTCACGCTGAAGAGGGCCGCCGCGAGGAAGTTGATCACCAGGAAGCGCGAGCCCCACGAGAGGCTGGTAGTGATGAAGGCCTTGCTCCAGAAGGTCCGGTCGCGGCCGCGCATCTCAGTGGATGCGGTGACGATATCATCGCCCACCTTCACCACGGCAGGCCGCCATCGGCGCAGAAAGCGCAGGCGGAAGATGTGCAGCAGCAGGAACTTGAAAGCACGCGGGCGGAAGAAGATCGCATAGAAGACCGTCGCCGTCATGGCGGCGATGAAGAGGTAACCGACCCAGAAGATGGTCTTGATGGGCAGGCCCCAGAAGGCCAGGTCCAGTTGCGCTGGAAAGAGGTTGTCCATGCCCACGAAAAGGAAGAGCAGCGGGACCGCCACAAGGTAGAAGATCTCGTCCAGCATGGCCGTCACCAGCACCACGGCCGTGCTGCGTCCCAGTGGAATGCCCTCACGGTCAAGTATGAAAACGGCGATGCCTGAGCCACCCACCACCGAAGGGGTGAGGGCCGAGGCGAACTCCCAGAGCATGATGGAATTGAAGCTGCTGCGCCAGCTGAGTTGTTTGTCGGTGAGCAGGCGGATGCGGATCATGTAGCCCACGTCGCGCAGCACGGTGGCGATCAAGGCCAGGATGAACCAGACCGTGCTGTGCCAGGTCCAGTCGATGGAGCCCAGGGCCTCTCGTGCGGTGATGCGGCGGTAGTGGCCGGTACCCGGCTCCACGGGTTTGAACTCGGCGGGGTCGCCCAGGTCAGGCAGGTGGTTGTGGTTGGCATCCACCCAGGTGTGGTCGCCGTTGCCGTGTGGGGCTTCCTCATAACGCTCACGGCCCAGGTCGCGGTACAGCAGCCATACGGCCGCCACCAGTCCAAGCAGCACCGGCAGCAGGATGCGCCGCAGCCGCATGGTCCGCCGGAATTCCTTCTCCTGTTGCACAACGGGTGCTTCCTCAGCCATCTACCTTCGCCTCCGGCCGCACCACTGGGCACGGCTTCCGGGGGGACCGGCTAAAGGTATCCGACACTTCCGTTCCATGGACCGCACCCTGCGTGCACACCTCGCGCTCTTCGCGGTCAACCTTATCTACGGCGTCAATTACCCGATCGCCAAAGGGCTCATGCCGCACGTGGTGGGGCCTTCGGGTTTCATCCTGCTGCGCGTATTGGGCGCTGGCGCACTGTTCTGGGCGTTCCGTGCATTTCGCCCGGAGCGTGTGCTGCTCGCCGACCTGCCACGGCTTCTTCTCTGTGCCGTTTTCGGGGTGGCGCTCAACCAGCTCATGTTCTTTCATGGCCTGCTGCGCACCTCGCCCATGCACGCCAGCATACTCATGGTGGCCACACCCATTCTGGTGCTCGTCCTTTCAGGGGTGCTCATCGGCGAACGCATCGACCGTGGAAAGTTGTTCGGTGTGCTGTGTGGCGCGGGTGGCGCCTTGGTGTTGATCCTGGGCGTTGGCGCCCGTAATACCGGTGGTGCCAGCATGCTGGGCGATCTGTTCATTCTGGTCAATGCCATCTCCTACGGCATCTACCTGGTGCTGGTGAAGCCGCTCATGCAGCGTTATTCGGCGGTCACCGTCATGGCCTGGAGTTTTCTGGGCGGTGCAGTGCTGGTGCTGCCATTCGGTGTGGGAGAGGTGGCGGCCATGCGGCCGGAGATGATCCGTCCGGGGCAATGGGGCGGGCTGCTCTTCGTGGTGGTCATGGTCACCTTCGTCGCGTACCACCTCAACACATGGGCCTTGGGCGTGGTGAACCCCAGCGTGGTGGGCATCTACATCTACCTGCAACCGCTGCTGGCCATCGCCGCCACCACCGTGAGCGCGCGCTGGGGCCCACCACTGGGGTGGGCACCGCTGCCCATGCCGGAGTGGGGCATCGCTACGCTGGTGGGTGCCCTGGCCATCTTCATTGGTGTGCGGCTGGTGGCGCGGGCCGATGCACGTGCCCGGTAAGCGCAGCCCCCTACCTTTGGCGCTTTCCGAAGCATATGCTCCTCTCCATGACCGGCTTCGGCCGCGCCGAAGGCCAGGTGAACGATCGCAAGGTGACCGTGGAGCTGCGTTCGCTCAACAGCAAGCAGCTGGACCTGAACGTGCGGCTTCCCATGGCCTACCGCGACAAGGAGGCCGAGTTGCGCCAGCGCCTCAGCGACCGCGTTCAGCGCGGCAAGGCCGACATGTATGTGGGATTCGCGCAGGAAGGCCCCGCGCGTACCATGCGTTTCGATCGCGAGCGGGTGAAGGCATACTACCACGAGATCAAGAGCCTTGCCGAGGATGTGGCGCCCGGCACCTCCACCGATCTTCTCAGCCTGGTGCTGCGCCTGCCCGACGTCACGGCAGAGGCCGAGTCCACTGTGAGCGAGGCGGAATGGGAACAGGTGAACGCGCTGGTGGAGCAGGCTTGCGCGGCCTTCGCCACCTTTCGTGCCACCGAAGGGCGCAAGTTGCAGGACGACCTGGCCGCGCGGGTGAAAGCCATCGGCAACCTGCTCGCAGAGGCCGCCACCCTGGGCCCGGGCCGCATCCAACGCACGCGCGAGCGGCTGCGTGCCCGGCTGGATGAGCTCGCGCAGCAAGTGGACCCCGACCGCTTTGAACAGGAACTCGTCTTTTATCTGGAGAAGCTGGACTTCACCGAGGAACAGGTGCGGCTGCAGGCCCACCTCGGCTATTTCATGGAGACCCTGACCAGTGGGGGCGCTTCCGGTCGCAAGCTCGGTTTCATCGCACAGGAGATGGGCCGCGAGATCAACACCCTGGGGAGCAAGGCCAACGATGCCGCCATCCAGCGCGTGGTGGTGCAGATGAAGGATGAGTTGGAGAAGGTGAAGGAGCAGTTGCTGAACGTGCTGTGATCGCGCGATGACCACCCGTACCGGCAAGAGCATCATCCTTTCGGCACCCAGCGGGGCGGGAAAGACCACCATCACACGACATCTGCTCAACGCCGGTCTGGGGCTGGAGTTCAGCGTGTCCGCCACCAGCCGCCCTGCGCGGCCGCAGGAGGTCCACGGAAAGGACTACCTCTTCATTACCCCGGACGAGTTCCGGCTGCGGATCGATGCAGGAGAGTTCGTGGAATGGGAGGAGGTCTACCCGGGCAAGTACTACGGCACCTTGCGGTCACATTTGGAGCACATCTGGGGACGGGGCCACCATGCCGTTTTCGATGTGGATGTGCTGGGCGGGCGCAACCTGAAGCAGATCTTTCAGGGCCAGGCGCTGGCTCTATTTGTGCGGCCCCCTTCCTTGGAAGTGCTGGCCGAGCGCCTGCACGCCAGGGGCACTGAAACACCCGAAAGTCTGCGGCAACGCATCAACAAGGCTTCCTTGGAACTGGCCCATGAGCCCCACTTCGACCATGTATTGCTGAACGACGACCGTGTCCGGGTATGCGCCGAAGCAGAGGCCGTGGTCCGGAAATTCCTCGCCCGATGAAGGTCGGCTGCCTCTTCGGGACCTTCGATCCGCCCCACCGCGGGCACCTGCAGGTGGCCGAATGGATGCGTGACCACATGGGTTTGGACGAGGTCTGGTTCATGGTCACCCCACAGAACCCGTTCAAACTGGGTCATCCACTAAGTCCCGAGGAGGATCGCTTGCACATGGTGCAATTGGCCATTCTTGGGCGTAGGGGATTGAAGGCCAGCGACTTGGAATTCGCACTGCCACGTCCCAGCTATACCGTGGATACCCTGGCCTGCTTGCGCACGCTGTATCCGGACCATTCCTTCGCCTTGCTTATGGGCGGCGACAACCTGCTGGGATTCAGCCGGTGGAAGGGGCCGCTTGAGATCCTTGCCCACCACCGTGTACTGGTCTATCCGCGCCCCGGTGGAGCGGGCATTACCAGCGTTGATCCGGCCATTCGCGCCCACACGAACCTGGTGTTCACTGAAGCGCCGCTCATGGATGTGTCCGCCACTGAGATCAGGGACCTTCTGGCGAATGGGCAGGGAGTAGGTGACAGGGTTCCGGTATCTGTGCAGGCCTACATCCGGGATAGGCAGCTCTATACTGCTTGAAGATCCAGCAGGGGCGTCAGCTGCCGGTACAAACGGTCGGCCGCCTGCGGCAGGGGTTCCTGGTTGTCCAGGAGCACATCGCAAGAGTCCCGGTGCGGCAGGAGCCAGGTACGGTAGGCGGGCAGCACGTGCTGCTCCCACTGATAGATGATCTGGGTATGGGAGTAACCCCGTTCCTGTAGGTCCCGCGACAGGCGGCGCTGCAATTGCAACGCGGGGTCCACATCGATATAGACCGTGAGGTCCAGGTGGGCGCGTATGCCTTCGTGGTGCAGCACAAAGAGGCCCTCCACGAACAGCACAGGCGCTGGACGGAGCTCCACCCAACCAGCCTCCCGGTCGCGGTGGTTGAAGGTGTACTCACGTCGGCGCACCACCTCGCCCTTGCGCAATTGCCCCAGGTCGGTGGCCAGCTGGTCCAGGTCCAGGGCGGTGGGCAGATCGAAGTTGGGCCGCCCGTTCCTGTCGCGGACCTGTTGTTCCAGAGGATGGTAGTAGTCATCCTGCGACACGCGGCCTGCGAAGCCCACCGGGAAGCGCTGCATTACGGCGTGCATCAGGCTTGTCTTGCCCGAGCCGCTGCCTCCAGCCAGCCCAATGATGGCGCGTGTTCCTCGGTGCATGATCGGGCCGTTCAGGGCACCGCGAAAATAAAGAGCTGAACGCGTAATGAACCCTTTGGCACGGTCGTTGGATGCTCAAAGACCGAGAGATCAACCATTAAAACGGATGGCCATGTTGGACCAAGTGAAGCGCTACCTGAGACTGAAGCGGCGGGCCATGCGCCTGATGCTGAAAGGAGATGTGGAACGGTACATGCGCACCCTGCGGGAAATGCATTCGTTGCGACCCCAGGGAGGCCTGGCCGCATGACCAGATGAACGCATGGCCGGCACCCTGGGGCCGGCTGGAATGGGATACCGGGTTTTGGTGAAAGCACGGCGGGGGTCCTTCGGGGCCCCTGTCGTGTTCCTGGCCCCGTCGATCAAGGAGTTCAATGGAATTTGTGCGGGCCATGGATCCTTTCACCCCCACCCTCGTAGAAGGGGCCCATGACGAAGAAGGACAAGATAGCCTTCATCAAAAGCAGCAAACGGAAGACGCACGTGTACAACGACCTGCACAAGTACAACGACCAGCAGCTCAACGACCTCATTCGTGAGATCGTGCAGGGGCTGGTCCGCGAAAGCGAGATCATCGCCAACGCATACATCAACGGGTACCGATGAGCACATGTCCTTCACGCGGCTGCTGAAGGCTGGCAGCGACAGGTAACAGGGCCCCCGCAGTGTCGGGGGCCTTGTTACTTCCGGCCGGGACCTTGTTTGGCCGATCGCGGGGCAAGGCTATCTTTGCGCCGACTAAGACGGGAAGAAAGTGGAAGAGGGGCCCGCCCCTCTTTTTTGTTCCCCGATCGGTAAGGCCCTGTGATCGACCCCGCCACCATACGTCAACTGGTTGAGCAACAGCTCGAAGGCACACCTCATTTCCTGGTGGATGTGGAGGTGCGGCCCGGTAATGTGGTCATCATCGAGGTCGATAATGACCAGGCCATCAAGCTCAACGACCTGGCCCTCATCAACCGCGGCCTGCGCGACCGCATCGATGCGCTGGGCGAGGATGTGGAGCTGCAGGTGGGCAGCCCGGGCATGGGCCGCCCCTTCAAAGTGATGCGCCAGTACCAGAAGCACACCGGCAGGGTGGTGGAAGTGCTGCTGCGCGATGGACGCCGCCTTTCCGGCCTGCTCGAAGGAGCGGACGAGCAAGGCATCCGGCTGCGCGTGCAACACCCCGCCAAGACCAAGGGCCGTGCCCCGCAGATGGATGCGGAGGCCACTTCCCTACCCTTCGCCGACATCAAGTCCACTCAATCAACCATCTCGTTCAATTGATCGTGCCATGAGCACCGTGAACCTCATCGAATCCTTCAGCGAATTCAAGGACCTCAAGAACATCGACCGGGTGACCATGATGGGCATCCTGGAGGATGTGTTCCGTGGCGTGGTGAAGAAGAAGTATGGCGAGGAGGCCAACTTCGACATCATCATCAACCCCGACAAAGGCGACCTGGAGATCTGGCTCAATCGTGAGATCGTCGAGGACGGCATGGTGGAGGATGAAGGACGCCAGATCTCCCTGAGCGAGGCGAAACATATCGAGCCCGACTTCGAGGTGGGTGAGGAAGTGAGCCAGGAGGTGAAGATCTTCGACTTCGGCCGGCGCAACATCCTGGCCCTGAAGCAGAATCTCCAGAGCCGGATCATGGAACTGGAGAAGGATCACCTGTACAACAAGTACAAGGAGCGTGTGGGCGAGATCATCACCGGCGAAGTGTACCAGGTGTGGAAGCGCGAGACCCTTGTGCTCGACGACGAGAGCAACGAGCTGATCCTTCCCAAGGACCAGCAGATCAAGAGCGACTTCTTCAAAAAGGGCGACACCGTGCGCGCCGTGGTGTGGAAAGTGGAGATGCGCAACAACACCCCCGTGGTGATCCTGAGCCGCACGGCACCGGAGTTCCTCGAGAAGCTCTTCGAGCAGGAGGTGCCCGAGGTGGCCGACGGCCTCATCACCATCAAGCGCATCGTACGGGAGCCGGGTGAGCGCGCCAAGGTGGCCGTGGAGAGCTATGATGACCGCATCGATCCGGTGGGCGCCTGCGTGGGTATGAAGGGCAGCCGCATCCACGGCATCGTTCGTGAACTGCGCAACGAGAACATCGATGTGATCAACTACACCAGCAACGACCAGCTCCTCATCCAGCGCGCCCTCAGCCCGGCCAAGATCGGCGAGATCAAGCTGGACAATGAGCACAAGCGCGCCGAGGTGTACATGAAGCCCGACCAGGTGGCGCTGGCCATCGGCAAGGGCGGCCACAACATCAAGCTTGCCGGCCGGCTCACGGGTTTCGACATCGATGTGTACAGGGACAGTGATGAGGTGACCGATGACGTGAGCCTCGACGAGTTCGCGGATGAGATCGATCAGTGGATCATCGATGAATTGAAGAATGTCGGGTGCGACACCGCGCGCTCCGTGCTGGATATTTCAGCCGAGGAGCTCGTGAAGCGTACCGATCTGGAGGAGGAGACCGTGGCCGAGGTGCTGCGCATCCTGAAGAGCGAATTGGAAGGTTGATCACCCGGCAGGGGCAGAGGACGAACAGAACAGCGCATGAGCGAAACGACGGACAAAGCCGTACGCCTGAGCAAGGTGGCGCGGGAATTCAACCTCGGTGTGCACACCGTGGTGGAGTTCCTGGAGAAAAAGGGCCACAAGGTGGAGAGCAACCCGAACACCAAGATCGGGTCGGAGCTCTATGACCTGCTCATGGCCGAGTTCGGCACCGACAAGGAGATCAAGGAGAAGAGCAAGCAGGCCATCCAGGCCCGCCAGGAGCGCAGCACCGTATCGCTGGTGACACCGCCGAAGGAGGCCGCCCGCACCACCACCGCCCCCCCGCCCGCGCCTGTTGCTCCCGTGGTGGAGCCTGCCCCGCCGGTGGAGGTGCCCACACCGGTGGCGGTCGCACCCGAGGTGATCAAGGCCAAGGTGGAGAAAGCCGCCGGTCCGAAGACCCTGGGCAAGATCGACCTGGACGCGCCGAAGAAGACCACGAAGAAGGCCGCCAAGGCCGTGGAGCCCGAAGCAGAGGCACCCGCGCCGGCGCCTGTGGCGCCCAGCGCACCGGAAGTGCCCGTCGCGCCACCCGCACCTGTTGTTCCCGCCGAGCCGGAGGTGATCCGCGCACGGGCCGAGAAACTCACCGGTCCCAAGACCCTGGGCAAGATCGAGCTGCCCACCCCACGCGAACGCAAGCCCGCCGAACGGCCCTCAGCCGACGACGCCTCGCGCGGCAAGCGCAAACGCATCGTCAAGCCCGGCCCGGTGAACATTGACCGTGCCGTGGAGCGTGAACAGCGCGAAGCCGCCGCCCGTGGTGGCAAGCCCGGCGAGCTGGATGAGAACGCCGTGAAGAAGAAGGTGAGCGAGACCCTCGCCCGCCTGACCGGTGGAGGCAAGAGCCGGGGCGCCAAGATGCGCCGCGAAAAGCGCGACCAGCGCTTCCAGCGCTTCGAGGAGGAACAGGCCGCCCGCGACCTCGCCGGCAAGACCCTCAAGGTCACCGAATTCGTCACCGCCAGCGAACTGGCCAGCATGATGGACGTGCCTGTCACGGACATCATCAAGGCCTGCTTCAGCCTGGGCATGATGGTGAGCATCAATCAGCGCCTCGATGCCGAAACGCTGTCCGTGATCGCTGACGAGTATGGTTTCAAGGTGGAGTTCGTCGGCGCCGAGGTGCAGGAGAACATCCCCGAGGAACCCGAGGACCCCAAGCGCGTCACGGCGCGTCCGCCCATCGTCACCGTCATGGGCCACGTGGACCATGGCAAGACCTCATTGCTCGACCACATCCGCAAGGCCAATGTGATCGCCGGCGAAGCGGGTGGCATCACCCAGCACATCGGCGCGTACAGCGTGGAACTGGAGAACGGAAAGAAGATCACCTTCCTGGACACCCCGGGCCACGAGGCCTTCACGGCCATGCGTGCACGCGGTGCGCAGGTCACGGACATCGCCATCATCGTGATCGCGGCGGACGACAGCGTGATGCCGCAGACGCGCGAGGCCATCAACCACGCGCAGGCCGCCGGCGTGCCCATGGTTTTCGCCTTCAACAAGATCGACAAGCCGCAGGCCAACGCGGACAAGATCCGCGAGCAGCTCAGCCAGATGAATATCCTGGTGGAGGAATGGGGCGGCAAGTTCCAGACGCAGGAGATCAGCGCCAAGCAGGGCACCGGTGTGGACCAGCTCCTGGAGAAGGTGTTGCTGGAGAGCGACATGCTGGACCTGAAGGCCGACCCCGGCAAGCGTGCCAGTGGTGTGGTGATCGAGAGCACCCTGGAGCAGGGGCGCGGCTATGTGACCACCTTGCTGGTGGAGGGCGGCACCCTGCACAAGGGCGACGTGCTCCTCGCGGGCCAGTTCAGCGGCCGCGTGCGCAACATGTTCAACGAACGCGGCCTGGCCGTGGCCGAGGCCGGCCCGTCCGTGCCGGTGAGCATCCTGGGCCTGGACGGCGCCCCCAATGCGGGCGACCACTTCCATGTGTTCGAGGACGAGCGCGAAGCCCGCACCATCGCCAACCGCCGCCAGCAGTTGCAGCGCGAGCAGGGCATGCGCACCCGCAAGCACATCACCCTGGACGAGATCGGTCGTCGCCTGGCCATTGGCGACTTCAAGGAGCTCAACATCATTGTGAAGGGCGACGTGGACGGTTCCGTGGAGGCCCTCACCGACTCCCTGCTCAAGCTCAGCACCGAGCGCATCAAGGTCAGCGTCATCCACAAGGCCGTGGGCCCCATCGTGGAGAGCGACGTGCTGCTGGCCAGCGCCTCCAACGCCGTCATCGTCGGCTTCCAGGTGCGCCCCACGGTGGGCGCCCGCAAGCTGGCCGAGACCGAGGAGATCGAGATCCGCCTCTACTCCATCATCTACGACGCCATCGAGGAGATCAAGCAGGCCATGGAAGGCATGCTGGCGCCGAAGGAAGAGGAGAAGATCGTGGGCACCGTGGAGGTGCGCGAGACCTTCAAGATCAGCAAGGTGGGCATGGTGGCCGGCTGCTACGTGCTGGATGGCAAGATCACGCGCAACAGCCGCGTGCGTCTGGTCCGCGACGGCATCGTGGTGTACACCGGCGAGATCGATGCCCTCAAGCGGTTCAAGGACGATGTGAAGGAGGTGACCCACGGCTACGAGTGCGGTCTCTCCATCAAAAACTTCAACGACATCAAGGTCGGCGACCATGTCGAGGCCTTCGAGATCGTGGAGGTGAAGCGCACGCTGGAAGGCTGAGGTCCATTATGATCAGGTACGCAAAGGCCGGGAGGGATCCCGGCCTTTGTTTACAATGAAAGTTGCACGGAGCGATGATCGGTGGGTGGCCTGTTCGTTAGGGTGATGCCATGATCACCTACTGCGTCACCGTCAAGCGTTCAACAATGTCCCTGCCGGCCACCCGCAAGTGCAACAAATATGTTCCGGGTGTTCGGGGTGGCAATTGAATGCGAAGACCACGCACTTGTCGCTGGACCTGCACACGCACAGCCTTGCCCGAAACATCGTACACATTCAGCAACTCCATAGGAGCGCCGCTCACATTCACCACCCCATCTGAACTTGGGTTGGGCCAGATGGTCACGTTGTCGCGTCCCTGTTCCGCCATACCCGTGCGGTCATCCGTGACCAGCGCCTCTGCCACCAACGTGGGGCTGGCGTCCGCGTTCTCATACATGGTTCGGAAGCTATCGATGCGCGCAGAGGAGTAGGCGAACATCTCCTGGTTCCATCCCGGGGGCACGGGCTGGAAGAGCACGCGCGCAGCGATGTGGATGGGACCCGTGTAGCCGTTCAGTGCGACATGGTAGCGCACGCGGTCGCCACCGTTCCCTTCCACACCGAAGGCATCGCGGTTGAAGTCGGTATCGCTCGCGGGCACCCCGGCCACCAGGGTGGTGTCGTACACGGGGTGTCCGCTGCTGAAGCCCAGCGGCACCAGCCGGTTGTCCTTTAGTGGGGTCTTCGCACGCTCCAGCACGGTGGTCACATCGCCGTTCACGTCACCCATCACCATCTCATACAGCTGCACCTGGCCGGGCTGCGTGATCACATCGTGGTGTGGCTCGTAGGGTGTGTCGTGCCCCACCACTTCATACGTGGGGTCCATCAACCCGCTGGCGAAGAGCGTATCGCCCGTGGGCATGGTCACCACCACCTGCACGATGGCGCGGCGGCTGGGGTAGCCGCTGGGGAATTTGTGGCCGGTGAGGTTGGTGAGATCCACGTGGATGAAGGCGGTGTCCGCATCGCGTGCCGCCACCTGTAAGTCCAGTTGCACACTGCTTTGCTGCAACATGCGCAGGGTGCGTGCAATGGTGCTGTCGAACTGCGCTTCGGTGGCGGGGATGCCGAGTTGCTGGCGGTGCGCCTTGAGCATTTCCAGCATGAAGACATTGCCCCCCGCCAGGTGATGCAGCCCGAAGGGCGTTTGCGGCGCCAGGAAGATGTATTCGGCCGCCAGGATGATGGGGTCATCGATGCGGGGCAGGTGGCACGTGTTGCATTGTTTATCCTGCGCGGGGTAGACGCTGTTGAGCCACTCGTGGTAGGTGGCCTGCTCCACGAATTGATCGCCCGTGGGGTTGCCGGACAGGTCGAGGGTGCTGGTGATGAGCGTGTGGCAGCCGGCGCAATTCCGCGAGTCCACCAGGTGCTGGCCGAAGCCCGGGGTGAAGCCCACGAAGAACTGCATCACGCCCGGCACGATCTGGTCATCCGCGTACGGCCCGTACACATGCGCACTGTCGAAGCGCAGCTGCCCGGTGAAGAGCGTGCCCGCACTGTCCGGGTTCTGCATGTGGCACGCCAGGCAGCTTACGCCGTCCAGCCCGATGGTGCTGGTGTCCAGCATGGCGGCGGTGAAGGGTGGCCAGTCCGCCATGCGCTGCTCGTGCATGCCCAGCGGGGCATGGCAGCTGAGGCAGGTGCTCTCAATGGCCTGCTGATGGCCGGGGTTCACCAATACCTCGTGGTCCAGTTTGGCCCTGAAAAAAGGGTCGCGTGCGCTGTTGGCCATCATGGTGCTGCGCCAGTCGTCCGCCACGTTCACATCGCGCCCCATGGCATCCACGCTGGCCACGCCCTGCGGATCGTGCCCGTGGCAGCCGGCACAGCGGCCTGCGGTGGTGAAATAGCGGCTCCGAAGTACCACCAGATCATCCGGCCCACCGCTGCGCAATACGGCAAGTTCCAATAGACTATGCGGTCCTTTCACGGGCGTGGTCACCTCCTTCCACCCGGCGAACAAGAGGACCAGGACGGCCAGGGAGGCGAGCACCCACAAGCGACGGCGGCGGAACATGAGGTACGAAAGTAGAGGAGGGGGCGCCCCCGGATGGAACAGCGCCACGCCATCCTTGTTCTCCTGTGCAGGTGTTCACCCACAGGCGAAGGTGGATCATTGTGCGTTTCCCGGTTCAGGGGCCTTTGCCCGCCCCGCTACATTCGCCGCATGCCGCTCCGGTCCTTCCTCAGCATCTGTCTGGCCTGCCTCACGCAGTTCCTTAACGCCCAAGGCGTGCAGCCCTATGTGGACCATTGGGACAGCCTGAAGACCATCAAGCGGAGCGAAGGCCTATACGTGAACGGGCTGGAGTGGGGCGAGTGGAAGTATTGGGACCCGCAGGGCCGCCTTACCGAAGTGGCCGAGTTGAAGGCCGGGCAGCGTGACGGCCATGTGGTGCAGTATTACTCCAGTGGCAAGGTGCAACATGACGGGTGGTTCAAACGCGGGGTGCAGGACAGCCTCACCACCAGCTACCACCCCAACGGGCAGGTGATGGAGCGTGGGCAATTTGCCAGGGGCGTGAAGCAGGGCAGGTGGGAATACTTCACCACCGAAGGCAAACCCTGGCTGGTGGAGCAATGGGACAAGGGCATCGTGCTGGTGCTGGAGGCATGGGACCGAGAAGGCACGCACACGCTCAAGAACGGTGAAGGCCTGTTGCTGCTCTACCACGCGAGCGGAGCCGTGCAGGAGCGCAGCCAGTACGCCATGGGCGTGAAGAAGGGGCAGAGCGAAACCTTCTGGCCCGCCGGCAATCCGCGCGCACGCGGCAGCTATGGGGGCGGCGTGATGCAGGGGGAGTGGACCACCTGGCATTCCAGCGGCAAGGTGGAGAAGGTCACGCACTACGTGAACGGCAAGCAGCATGGCGCCTACACCTTCCACTACCCGGCCGGACAGGTGAACGTCACCGGCTTCCACCGCGAAGGGGAGAAGGACAGCTTGTGGGTGTGGCTCACCCCATCAGGCACCAAGGACATGGAAGGTTCCTTCCGCAGCGGCAAGCGCCAGGGCGAATGGAAGTTCTACTTCCCCAACGGCAAGCTCAGCTACCACGGCAGCTTTGCGGATGACCTTGAGGAAGGCGAGTGGAAGTGGTACTACAGCAACGAACAGCTTTGGAAGCACGGCAGCTATGTGAAGGGCCGCAAGGAGGGGCTGTGGACCACCTGGTACGAGGACGGCACCAAGTTGCAGGAAGGTCCCTACGTGAACGGCAAGGAGGAAGGCCAGTGGATGAGCTGGTGGGAGAACGGCAAACAAAAGGACATCGGACACTTCACCGCCGGGCGCATCAGCGGGCAGTGGCGCGGCTGGTACCCCGATGGCAAACAGGAGTACGAGGGCTGGTGGAAGGACGACCGCAAGACCGGCGTATGGAAGCTCTGGTATGAGAACGAGCAGTTGAAGGAGCAGGGCAGCTTCGTGGAAGGGGAGAAGGGTGGGCTGTGGAAGATGTGGAACACGCGTGGGCTGCCCATCAGTGAGGGCCAGTACCGCAAGGGCCGGCCGCACGGTGATTGGACCTACTATGATGATGCCGGGGTGAAGATGCGCGAGCAACGCCTGGCCGATGGCGACCCGGACGGCCCCTGCACCGTGTACGATCAGCGCGGCCGCGTGGTGCAGCAGATGAACTACCGCAAGGGGAAGTTGCACGGCACCATGACCATGTACGGCACCGATGGCCGCGTGGTGAAGACCATCGAGTATGTGGATGGTGAGAAGGCGAAGCCCGCACCGCCGGGTGGTGCGCCGCCCCCTTCGCGGGCCACGCAGCCACAGAAGCGCTGATCAGCTTTCCCATCGTGGACGGGCTTCTGACAGGCGTTTCAGGCATGCCCGGCTAACTTCCCGGCTCATTCTCAACCCCCGGACCCATGCGTGCACTTCTTACCCCTGTCCTCTTCCTTCCGTTCCTTCTCTCCGCACAATCGCTGGTAAGCACAGCCCCCCAGCAACGCACCGCATTGTTGGAGGATTTCACCGGCGTGAACTGTGGCTGGTGCCCGCAGGGCCATGCCGTGGCCGCAGGCATTGAGGCACAGCACCCCGATGAAGTGGTGGTGGTGGGCGTGCATGCCGGTGGTTTTGCCGTGCCCAGCGCCGGGCAGCCGGACTTCCGCACCACCGAGGGAACAGCCATTGATGCCCACTTCACCATTGGCGGATACCCCGCAGGTGTCATCAACCGCCGCCTCTTCAACGGCCAGGATGATCTGGGCCGTGGCCTGTGGGAGGGTGCGGTGAACGAAGTGCTGGGTCTGTCCTCTCCGGTGAACGTGGGCGTGATGAGCAGCTTTGACGCCGTGTCGCGCGACCTTACCGTGACCGTGGAACTTTACTACACCGCCAGCAGCCCTGGGGGTGATGACTACATCAGCGTGCTCATCAAGGAGGACCACCTCATCGGCTGGCAGACCGACTACACCAATGGCAACAACCCCAACTACGACCATACGCACGTGCTGCGTGGTTACGTCACCAGCACCTGGGGCGATGTGGTGACCACCACCACGGCCGGTACGACCGTGGTGCGTACCTATACCTTCAACGTGCCCGCTGCATGGAACATCGCCAACTGTGAGGTGGTGGCCTTTGCCAGCGAGTACCAGAGCGAAGTGTACCAGGTGCGCGAAGTGCCTGCGGATGGAGGCACCACACTCTTGATCGGCATGCTGACCGGGACCACGGAGACCTTCCTGGCGGGTTCCAACGGCGCCCAATCGGTCTCCACCACCACGCTCACCAATATGCTCGGGGCCTCGGAGGATTACACCGTTACGCTGACCAGTACGGACGCTCCCGCAGGATGGAGCGCTGAGTTCGTGGTGGGTGGCACGGCCTACCCGACCAGCACCACGCTCACCCTGGCCGATGGTGCTTCAGAGGTGATCGATGTGCACATCACGGCGGGGCCTGAAGCCGCCATTGCGCACTACACGCTCACCGTGGCCAGCACCAGCGAGCCCATGGCCCCCGTGCTCGTGCGCAAGTATGCCGTCATCAGCGGTGTCACCGACCTGGTGATGACCAACCCGCAGGCCGAGCCCTGGCAGCCGATCTACATGGATGGCCTCACGCTCGCGGGCAACAACGCGTTCGCCGCCACCTCGCGCAAGGAGCTCATCGCCTTCGGGCAGGCCAGTGCGCTCACGGACGTGAACAACATCTATGCGAACATCAGCTGGACCTTCCCGTCCATCACGGATGACCTGGTGGCCGTGCTCGTTCCCTTCCTCGATGGCGGTGGCAACCTGATGATCAATGGTCAGGACATCGGCTGGGACCAGAGCGGTGATGCCAATGCGTATGGCACGCCCGTCACGCAGGCCTTCTACACCAATTATATGAAGGCCACCTATGTGGCCGATGGCACCACCGCCAACAGCCAGGTGAACTTCGTGGATGCCGACCTCGTGTTCGGTGCGCTGCCCACCAGTGCCATCAACAATGTGTTCAACGGGAACAACTATCCCGAGGAGATCACGCCCATCGCGCCCGCCGAGGCCATCTTCACCTACAACAACGTGAACAAGAAGGGCGGCCTGCGTGTGCAGACCAGCAACTACAAGCTGGTTTACATGGGCGTGGGTCCCGAGCAGTTCACGGATGCCGCCACGGCCCTGCAGACCATCAAGCTCAGCCACGACTGGTTCTATGGCATCGTGGGCGTGGATGAACTGGATGTCGCGTTCGCATCGCTTCTCGGCCAGCCCTACCCGGTGCCCACCACGGGCCTGCTCACCCTGCCGGTGAGCGGCTTGGAGCAGGCCGCCGTGTTGCGCGTGGTGGATGCCACGGGCCGCACCGTGCAGGAGCTGGTGGTGCCCGCACATGCCACGCAGGTGAACCTGGACCTGGCCGCGCATGGCAACGGCATGTACCGCCTCGTCCTGCTCGGTGGCAGCCGTCCGGTGACCCGCACGGTGCAGGTGCAGCGCTGAGCCATTTGCTCAGAGCACAACGGTGAAGGCGTTCTCCCACTTGTAGCTGATGGCGGGAGCGCCCTCGGGCTGTGCGGTGTCCTTCAAGAGGTTCAAGCGCATCTCGAACTGGTAGCGCCGGGTGAAGCGCATCACCAGCCGGCTCTCGATGGCGATGCGGTGATCGCTGGCATCGAAGAGCCTGGGTTGGTAGTAGACCGCGGCGCCCAGTTCGGCCATCTCCGTGAAACGGAGGAAGCCGGAGACATAGGAGCTGGACCGGCCATCGTTGAGGATCTCGCCGGGCGTGGTCAGTTCATGCTCGTACATCAGCAGTGAGGCGATGTACATGCGGTAGTGTTCGCTGTCCACGACCCGCAGGCGGGGGCCTGCACCCATGGTGAAGCGGAGGTCGAGCAGCAGCGGCTTGTTGTACAGGGTCTGCACAAAGGCCTCGCCGGTCCAGCGTTTGTCGTACGCGTAGTTGTAGCGCAGATGCTGGAAGCCGCGGTTCTGGAAGGCGTTGTCCTCCACGCGGCTCACGGTGTAGTCCGTGAACAGGAAGAGCCGGTGCTTGTGCCGCCACAGGTGCCGCACGCCGATGTTCAAACCCAGGTCGTAGAAGCGCTGCGTGTTCTCACCCGCGTTGAACTTGAAGCCCAGGAAGCCCTTCCACGCCGAGGTGTCGTTGTCGTCGAAGCGGCGCCCTTCGATGTTCACCACCTGGCCGTGCAGCAGGGCGGTGAGGTGCATCATGAGGACCAGTAGGGACGACCGGAACATGGCCGCGAAATTCCCGCTGTCCGTCAAGCGCGCGAGCCCCGCACCGGCACCGGTTGTTCACAAGGCAGCGGGAATAGCGGCGCTATCTTGCGCACATGAGCGAGACGAGGACGAAGCGGTGGACGCTGAAACCGGCACCCGATGCGGCGGTGGTGGAGGAGTTGTTGAAGAGCGAGAAGTGCCCTGCTCCGGTGGCCTGGATGCTGGCCCAGCGGGGCATGCGCACACACGCTGAGGCTTCATCCTTTTTCCGCCCCTCGCTGCAGCACCTGCATGACCCCTTCCTGATGGCCGGCATGCGCGAGGCGGTGGAACGTATCGAGCGCGCGCTGGGCGAAGGGGAGCGCATCATGGTGTACGGCGATTACGACGTCGACGGCACCACGGCGGTCACCCTCGTCTATTCCTTCCTGCGCCGCTGGATCCGTGATGCCAGCGAGCTCAGCTTCTACATCCCTGATCGCTACAGCGAGGGATACGGAATTTCCTTTCAGGGCATCGATCATGCGGAGCAGGAGGGCGTAGGCCTGATCATCGCGCTGGACTGCGGCATCAAGGCGCACGACAAAGTGGACTATGCGGCCGAGCGCGGCATCGACATGATCATCTGCGACCATCACCGGCCGAGCGAGACGCTGCCCGCCGCAGTAGCCGTGCTGGACCCGCTGCGTGAGGACTGCGACTACCCCTGCAAGGTGCTCAGTGGTTGCGGCATCGGCTTCAAGCTCATGCAGGGCTTCGCGCAGCGCAACAACATCCCGTTCAGTGAGCTGGAACCACTGCTCGACCTCGTGGCCATCAGCACCGCCTGTGACATCGTGCCGGTGACCGGTGAGAACCGCGTATTGATGGAGGCCGGCCTGCGCCGCATACAGGAGCAGCCGCGCCCCGGGGTGAAGGCCATGATGGAGCTGAGCGCATTGCAGAACGGGGGTGAACTGCGCAAGCGCAAGCCCGTTTCCGTGAATGACATGGTCTTTGTCATCGGCCCGCGGATCAATGCCGCAGGGCGCATCGAGCACGGTAAACAGGCGGTGGAGATGCTGCTGGCACGCGACGCGGCCGAGGCCAACAACGTGGGCCTGCGGATCGACAAGAACAACAGCGACCGCCAGGAGCTGGACAAGGACATCACCCGGCAGGCCCTCGAGCGCTTCACCACGGACACCTTCCTGCACGATGCGTGGAGCACGGTGGTCTTCGATCGCAACTGGCACAAGGGCGTGATCGGCATCGTGGCCTCGCGCCTCATCGAGCGGCACTACCGCCCCACCGTGGTGCTCACGGAAAGCAACGGCAAGGTGAGCGGGTCGGCGCGTTCGGTGAAGGGCTTTGATGTGTACGAGGCCATCAGTGCCTGCAGCGATCTCCTGGAGCAATATGGCGGGCACACCTATGCGGCGGGCCTCACCATGGACACAGCGAACGTGGAGGCATTCCGTGAGCGCTTCGAGCAGGTGGTGCGCGCCACGCTGCCTGAGGCCTTGCGCACGCCCGAAGAGGACGTGGACATCGAGGTCTCCCTGGCCGATGTGAACATGCGGCTGCTCAACATCGTGTCGCACATGGGACCCTTCGGTCCCGGCAACATGCGGCCGGTCTTCCTGGTGCGTGGTGCGGTGGCCGCCAAGGACCGCGATGGCAACGCCATGGTCCGCATCGTGGGCGAGGACCACCTGAAGGTCACCCTGTGCGACCCGCAGCGTCCCCGCGAGCTCTTCGATGCCATCGCCTTCCGCCAGGGGCACCTGCTTGACGTGGTCAAGGCCGGTCAACCCTTCAGCCTGCTCTTCCATGTGGAAGACAACGAGTGGAACGGTGTGCACCGCCTGCAGCTCAACATCAAGGACATCAAACCCGGCGTGGAAGGCGTGGTGCAGGAGCGGATCGTGAAGGAGCAGAACGCCCTGGCCTGAACCCAAGACCATGCACCGCTCATATCCCCGGTTGACCACCATGCAGGCCCTGCTGGCCGCAAGCGCATTACACGCACAAACCCCGTCGCCCACCTGGGCCGACGATGTGGCGTGCGTGGTGTACAGCCATTGCACCACCTGCCACCACCCCGGCGGTGCGGGCCACTTCAGCCTGGTGGACTACACCGATGCCTTTGCCGCGCGGTTCGCGATGCGTGCCGCCACGCAGCAACGGGTGATGCCGCCCTGGCCGCCGGACCATGCCTACAACGCGCTCGCCCACGAACGCCTGCTCACGCAGCAGGAGATCGACCTCATCGCCGCATGGGTGGATGCCGGCGCACCACAGGGCGATCCGGGTAACGCACCGGTACCGCCGGCCTACACCACCGAGGTCGTCATCACCGCACCGGACATCAGCGTGCGCATGCCGGAGTATGTGCTGCCCGCCAGCAGTACCGACATCTACCGTTGTTTCGTGATGCCCAGCGGCAACGTGGTGGACCGCTTCATCACCGGCATGGAGGTGATACCCGGCAATACGGAGATCGTGCACCACGTGCTCGTGTTCCAGGACACCAGCGGGCAGGCGTCGGCATTGGACGCGGCCGATCCGCAGCCGGGATACACTTCTTTCGGGGGCGTGGGCGTGAACAGTGCCAAGCTGGTGGGCTTCTGGGTGCCGGGTGCGCAGCCCTACTTCACACCGGCCGGCATGGGCATCAAATTGCTCGCCGATGCCGATCTGGTGATGCAGGTGCATTATCCCGCAGGAAGCGAGTTCCAGCTGGACAGCACCAGGCTGAACTTGCAGCTCTCGGCGTCATCCTTCCTGCGCAACCTGGCCCTGGACCCGGTGCTGGAGCACTACGCCACGCTCACCAATGGCCCGCTTGCGATCCCCCCCAACCAGGTGAAGACCTTCCATAACCAATACACGGTACCCATCCCGGCCACCATCACGGCCATCGCACCACATGCCCATCTGGTGTGCACCAGCATGAGGTCTTTCGCGGTGACACCCGCAGCGGATACCATTCACCTGGTCCACATCCCGCACTGGGATTTCAAGTGGCAGGGCCTCTACGAGTTCCGGCGTCCGGTATTTCTGCCTGCGGGTTCCGTGCTGCACGGCTATGCCACATACGATAACACGGCCGGCAATCCCAACAACCCGAACAACCCGCCGCAATGGGTCACCCTGGGCGAGGCCACCACGGATGAGATGATGCTCTTCTACTTCGCGTGGACCTTCGGTTTCGCCTCGGATACGTTGATGGTGATCGACACCGCTTCGCACGCCACGCACTACCTGGACTGTGACTACAGCTTCCCCATCGGCTTGGATGAGATGGCGGTGACCGATGCGGCGAGCTTCTGGCCGAACCCTGCTACAGGTCAAGTGATGCTGCGTACGCATTTGAGCACCGGAGAGGTCAGCTTGTTCGATCTGCAGGGCCGATCGGTGTGGGCGCAGCGCATTGCGCCAGGCGACAACGTGATCCCGGTGGACCGGCTGCCGCGCGGACTATATGTGATGGAGCTGCGCGATGCCCGTGGTGTGCCCTTGCAACGCAGCAAGCTGGTGCTGGAATGATGACCCCGCCGGACGACGAACATTGGATGCGGCACGCCCTGCGTGAGGCCGAGTCGGCCTTCGCGGCGGACGAGGTGCCCATCGGTGCGGTGGTGGTGTGCCGGGACCGCATCGTGGGCCGCGGCCACAACCTCACCGAAAGGCTGAATGATGTCACCGCGCATGCCGAGATGCAGGCCATCACGGCGGCTGCCACCAACCTGGGCGGCAAGTACTTGGAGGAATGCACGCTCTACGTGACCGTGGAGCCCTGCGTGATGTGTGCCGGCGCCTTGCATTGGGCGCACGTGGGCCGCATCGTCTTCGGCGCCTTCGACGAGAAGGCCGGCTACCGTCGCTTTGGTCCGCGGCTGTTGCATCCCAAGTCGCAGGTCACCGGTGGTATTCTGGAACCCGAATGCGCCGACCTGATGAAGGCCTTCTTTCGAAAGAAGCGAGCCCTCTAGACAGCGATCCAAGGAGCGCCAGCGTCTTCACAGTAAACCCCGGCCCATGAGAAGGATCTTTACCCCGCTCGCCGCCCTCTTCCTGACCATCGTTGCCGCGCAGACACCGGGCGACACCCTGCGCATGTACTTCGACGCACCGGACGATGACCTGGTGCTCGATAGCATCTACCCGGCCGGGTGCTGGCAGGTGGGCATGCCGGACAAGCCGGTGTTCACCTCGGCCTTCTCGCCCGGGAACGCGCTGGTGACCGATACGCTCCTGCCGCACCCGGAGAACACCACCTGTTATGCGGAGTTCACGCTGGTGGCGACCGACTTCAACTACCTCGGACGAAGGATCTCCTGGGAGCAATGGCGCGACATGGATGGCAACACCGCCGGCTGGCTGGAGTTCTTTGACGGCCTGGGGGGCACGGGCTGGCACCGTTTCGGCCAATCGTTCGATGAATGGTATGAGGTGGGCCAGCCCCCCTGGACCGATTCAGGTTATGTGTTCACCGGCCTTTCGGGCGGCTGGGAGAGCATCACGGCCTACTCCCCCTGCATTGGGGTGTTCTGGGATCCCGGCACACGTACGTGGGAGGAAGCGTTGCGTGTGCGCTTCGCGTTCCAGGCGGGCGCCAACCCCAACGTCCGCGATGGCTGGATGATCGACAATGTGCGCGCCTCAGTGGAAATGTGCATGGGCGGCTTCATGGAGCAGGAGCCGATCGACGTCCACCTGGCACCGAACCCCGCCGCCGATCGCGTGCTGCTGCGTGGCGATGGGCTGCATGGCCGTCGCCTGGGGATCCAGCTCATTCGTGCGGATGGGGCCGTGGTGCATGCCGCTGAGGTGACCTATGCAGGCCCGCTCGAGCTGGACCTGTCGCGCTTTGCGGATGGTCCCTACCACTTGCGCGTTACGGCCGATGGCCGAAGCTCCGCGCGGCGGATCATCGTTCAACGCTGAGGACGACACCGGCATCGCCGGGATGGATCGGGTGCGCATCATACACCGCTGAAAGGACTATGGCGGATCAAGAGCCGTTCGCGCTCGCCCGCAACAGATCGACTTGTGCGCCACAAGTGGTCCGGCATGCCTGTTCCATTGTGCACCCGACCTTCCACAAAACCCTTGGAAGTGCGTACCGCCCGCCTTATCTCTGTACTGCGGTTGGCCTGAGGCGACGGATCACGAACACCGGATGCCATTGATCATGAAGGCTGCTTTTGATCCCATGTACGACCGTCTTGCCGGGCTGGAGGCCCTGAGCATTTGCATTGATTCACTTGGGGCCAAGGCTCAAGGTCGGGGTATACCACCCGGTCGCGAACCAATAGAGAGCGGGCCATTGCCCAACCGCATTCCGGACCGAACCTCATTGTGCGACCTGAGGATCTTCATGTTCTCTTAGGTCCTCTTTGGCTCCATGCTTCCATCGTTCGCCCAGACAATGGTCACCAAGTATCTCTACGAATTCGACACGCTGGGGTCCGGCCATCCAAACGATCTGATCAACGACCAGCTGGCGTTGCTGAAGGCCGCCGCGTTCTTCCAGGCCCGTGGTGGCTATGGTACTTTGATCCTGGAGGATGGCGAGTATATCGTGGGCAGGCAGGAACTCCACTGGGCCGGCGATCCGTTGCCTGGACCGGACTGGACCGCCTTCAATTACCCGAGCGGAGGAGTGGCGATCAGTTGTCCGGCCCTCGTGGCCATCCAGCCCGGTTTCGCGCTGCATGACTGTGCGCAATTCACGGTGCAGGGGGGTGCGAACACCACCGTCCGATACCGGGACTGCTTGTACTACGGCACCTTCCTTCGTACCCCGGGCACGGATGAGGTGTTCAGTGCGGCAGGGGTGGATGCCTGCAAAACATGCACGGACACGCTTCATCTGCCTGGATTGTTGCACGCCAACGTGGGCGTCATGTTCTCCTTCCACCACTGCGACTCCATCACCGTGCGCGACGTGGAATTGAACGGGAACATCGATGGGGCGATCCTGGGTGGAAAGTCATCCCGGGACGGCATTCAAACGGACTACGACGGCATCGAGCTCTTCGAGTCAAGCAACTGTGTGATCGACCACGTGGATGCACATCATTTCGGCAGGGATGGTCTGCTGCTCTGGGGCAATTCCGACTCCACCAACCTCTTCACCGCCATGTACCCTGGCTTGAACGTGGGTATCGACCCGGCCGACTCCCTGCTGGGCCCCAACAACCGTACGGTCCTTTTCAATAACCGGGTCCTGAACAGCAGCTTCAATTGGAACGGCCGCCAGGGCATTTCATGGACCGCGATGTCCGGTTTGGACGTCCTGGACTGCGACCTCAACTACAACGGCGCCGGCAGAATGACGAGTCAACCCAGGTCGGGCCTGGACATTGAAGGGGGCGGGGGGCCAATGCGTGTGCGCCATGGGGCCTTCGCCGACTGCCGCTTCCTGCACAACCGTTCGCACGGCATTGTTTCCGCCTGGGCCGCATGCTATGGCCAACAGGATTTCCGCTTCACCCGTTGTGTGGTGAAAGCGGGCCTGGAGGGCTTGGCCATCTGGCCGGGGGCCCGGCAAATGGTATTCGACAGCTGCGAGGTGTATGGCAACGTGGGCAGGTTCTTCGAGCAGCCGGAGAACATTGTCCGTGACCCGGCCTTCGACCTGGTGTTCCGCCATACCAATTTCCACGAGGAGGACGCCCAGTGGTCGTACATCTCCTGGACCATATACGGGCTCCATGATACGACGGTCGCTTGCGTGGCGGGACCGCATATGTTCCGGTTCACGAAGGCGCACAGCTCGCGGGTCACCTTCGATCAATGTGGCTTTTACACCAACTGCCGGGCAGTGGTGCGCTTCTACGGCCGGGACACCGCCTACGCTGGTTTTCCCTATTGTCCCGAGTGTGACACGTGCGCCGTGTCCGGGCCCTGCCTGACATGCACCCAGCAGGATGACCGCTATGTGCGCGTGCTCGATTGCGAGTTCATCAATACGGGGCGCAACGGTTGCGGGTCGCTCACCGAGGTCTTCTCCGGCGAGCATACCCTCGTGGACAGCTTGACGACCTTCTCCATTCCCGCCAACGTGCGCGGGGGTGTTCCAGGCGACCTGTACGAGGTCGACTTCTCGGCCTGCGCGCCCTATTGCTCGGGGTACACCGTCAATACGATCCCCACCACCGTGTTCCCCGCCTGCAAGCCGTTCTTTTTTCTTCAGGACACCGTGGTCCATTGGGACTTCTGCGATACCACCAACAATGTGCTGGTGCAGCACTGCTTCAGCGATGCCAGCTGCTATTCCAACCGGGTGATCCCCGACAGCGCCCTGGCCAGCGTGGTGGGCACTGTCTTCAACGGCACGGTGAACATCCAGGGCCGGTTCTTCGTGGACGTCGATGTGTCCTTCTACAATGCCCAGGTATACATGGACGCAGGCGCGGAGATCATCGTGCAGAACGGCAGGACGCTGGACATCGACAACAGTTCCTTCGCCGCCTGCAACGGCATCATGTGGAAGAGCATCACGGCCGAAAATGGGTCCACTGTGCGCATATGGGACGCGTTCATGGACGATGCCGAAAGCGCCATTGCTGCGCTGGACGGCTCGGTGGTCTGGGTGGATGGCACCCAGTTCCACAACAACCGCGTGGGCATCGGCATCCCGGATGTGGGCGGCACCTACAACAACGTGGCCTGCTGGGTGAGCAACAGCACCTTCTACAGCGCGGGCCCCATGCCGCAGCCCTATCCCGGCCAGACCACGGCGGTCGGTGCCAGGGGTTTCGCGGCGGTGGAAGTGTACAACACCACATTCGACTTTACCGGTGGCAACAACATCATCCACAGCCTCAGCAACGGCATGGTGGCCCACCGCAGCGACCTGAACGTGAGCGGCTGCCAGATGCTGAACATCCAGCCGGATGCAGCATACCCGAGCCATTGGAACGGCGCAGGCATCTACGCCAATGGCAGCTCGAGTTGGAGTACCTTGCAACAGCAGGGCTTTGGCATGAACGCCAGCCCCAGCTTCTGGGATTGCCGCTGGGGCATCTACACCGAGTATATGAACGTCTACACTACGGACAACCACATGGTGGAGATGGGCACCGCATACCGCATTGACCGCAGCGGCTACCGCAGTGTGGACATCCTCTACAACAAGGTGCATACAAAGTTCAACGGCATAGACCTGCGGGCGAACGATGGGGCGGGTGGGCTGCTGGTGCAGTACAATGATGTCACCTTCGGGGATTCGCCATGCACGGGCTGCAAGGCCTTCACCGCCATCTTCGTATCCGAGGGCAACTACGCCAACCCAGCTTCGCGCATCCTGAACAACACCATCCATTTCCTGCCCCTGGCCGCCTCGCGCTCCGGCATCTCCTTAACGGCCGCGGACCGGTGGCTGGTGGCGGAGAATGAAGTGATCATGGCGGACAACGCGCTAAACTTCTCCGGCATCCAGCTGACCGGCTGCAGGCGCACCGAAGTGAGTTGCAACACGGTGACGGGCGCCAGCACCACCAGCTTTCCGGTGGATGGGCAGAGCGCCATCCGCAACATGATGGGCAGCCAGCCGCTGATCAGCTGCAACGAGATGGACAAAACCGCCAACGGCATCCTCTTCAACGGCGTGGCCTACGGCACCGATGTGCGCGGGAACTTCTTCCACAGCCATAAGTGGCCGCTACACCTGGATGCCACGGCGATCATAGACGTGCAGGCGGCGAAGGGGAATCTCTGGGATACGGCGGCCGCCGTGCCAGTATGGGGGGCGTGGTATGAGAATACATTCAATGCTCTTGCCAACCCGTTCCTGTACAACGCGGCCATGATAGGGGGAGGCAATACGCAGCCGCCCTCTTGGTCTCCTTCCGGATGGTTCCAACCGACAAGCGATCCAAACTACGACTGCGCCGATCATCACGGCATGGACTATTGCAACCAGTTCGGTGAAGAGCGCGAGCAGGAGCGCATCCGTAGCCTGGACGAGCAGATCGCCAGCGACAGCTTGGAGAACTATCCTTACACGGAAGAGACCCAATGGATCCTTGTGGGCGATTTGTACAAGAAGCTGGATGACACTCCGGAATTGCTGGACAGCATTCCTACCTTGGAAGACTTCTACAATGATCTACAGGGCAGCACGACGGCGGCCTTTAAGGCGATCAACGACGATCAACTTGCCCTATACGACCTTGACAGCACGGTGATCGCACAGTTGCAGGCGAACCGCGAGCAGATCGAGAGCCTCATTGTGCTGGTGAAGGACGGGCTGGAGCAATTGGGCGACAGTACGCTCACTACTGCACAACGCCAGGCGATCCTTGCAAGCATCAGCGGCTACAGCCAGAGCATCCGCGACCTGAACGAGTGGAACACCACGGCCTTGCAGGTCGCCAGTGCTTCCAAAGTGCTCACCGCCGATGGGGTGAAGGCAGCCAACGCAGGGATCGCGACGAGTGAGATGATCGAAGCGAACGAGAAGACGGTGAACGAGATCTACCTGGCCACCATCGGCAAGGATGTCGATGACTTCACCAGTACCCAAGCTGATGATCTGTTCACCATTGCGAACCAGTGCCCCATGCTCGGCGGGAACGCCGTCTTCAAAGCACGATCACTCTACTGGCTGATCGATGATACGCAGGACTTTGACGATGCGCTACTGTGCCTGCCCCATGGAATCGTCGTGAAAAGCCTAGTGGAACAACAGACCAATGCAGTGCGCGTAGTTCCCAACCCCGTAAGCGATGAAGCCAATCTGCTGCTGGCGCAGGAGAGCGTCAGACCCGCATACCTCACGATGTACAATACGGTGGGTTCCGAGGTGCTACGAGTGCTTGTTCCAAAGGGCGTGGTGCGCCATGCTTTCAGCACGGCCAGCATCGCTTCCGGCCTCTACCACTTCAAGGTGTTGTCCGGCGATGGCCTTTTGGGTGACGGCAAGCTCACCATCGTCCGCTGAGCCAAACCTATACGGACATGAGGTGCTCCCTTCGGTGGTCGTTTGCGGTGATTTACTTGCTGCCTATCCTGGCCCGGCACGCATTGGCTCAGCAAGGTTTGAACAACCTCTGGCTGGGCGGCTTCGAGGACGAATCGCCACCGCCTTGGGGCGGTGTCGATCTGGAATTTCTCTCCGGGAGTTTGGTCATCTCCACGGTAGTACGCACGATGGATTACAAGCGAACGAACGCGAACATCGCCGATGACAACGGAAACTTGCTCTTCAGCACCAATGGGGCATACATCGCCAAGGCCACCGGTGATACACTGCTGAACGGGACCGGTCTGAACCCAAGCAACTACACCTCGCTATACCCGGAGGGTCTGTATCTCCCGCAATCGGTGTTGATCCTGCCCAAACCCGACGCTCCCGGTATGTACTACCTATTCCACGGCACCTTGGATGACCAGCTCGGGCAGTTCGCCCAATATCTATACTTAACCACTATTGACATGAGCTTGAACGGCGGCCTGGGCGGCGTGGTGAACAAGAACGAGGTATTGATCGCGGACACGCTGAACGTGGGCAAGATCACGGCCGTGCGCCATGCCAACGGTCGGGATTGGTGGGTCTTCTGCCATAAGCAGCCGACGAACATCTTCCACCGGCTGCTGGTCACTCCATATGGCATATCCGGCCCGGTGCAGCAAGCAATCGGTGTAACGCGCTACGCGGATATCGGGCAAGTGTGCTTCTCCCCCGATGGGAACAAGTTCGCGTATTACTGGGGCGAAGGGGAAGACTTGGAGATCTTCGCTTTCGATCGTTGTATAGGCCTGTTTTCCAACCCGGTGCATATCCTGATCGACGATGCCAACAGCATGGGAGGCGTGGCCTTCTCACCGAACAGCCGTTACCTCTATGTATCATCCGTTGAAGATGTATACCAATACGACACTGAAGCGACGAACATCGAAGCGAGCATGGTTCATATCGCCCATTGGGACGGCTTCTATTCTCCAAGCCCGCCATTCGCCACGCTGTTCGACATTGCCCAGCTTGCACCGGATGGAAAGATCTATATAGGTACTGGTAACGGCACCCTCCACCTGCACGTGATCCACGATCCAAATTCCGCAGGTATTGCCTGCAACGTGGAGCAGCATGGAGTGGCATTGCCGAGGTATTTCATGAACTCCTTACCCAACCACCCCAACTACCACCTGGGGCCGCTGGCTGGCAGCCCGTGCGATACGCTGGGGCTTTCGGTAGGCGGCGGCCAGGGCGAGCCCGCGCTGCACGTGCAGGCCTACCCCAACCCGAACACCGGAGCGTTCACCT
>JAEUSU010000003.1 GCA_016788635.1 Flavobacteriales bacterium
TTGTCGTCCTTGTCGCGCAGCAGCTCCAGCTCGTACTCCTTCCAGCCGAGCAGGGCCTTGTCGATCATCACCTCGTGGATGGGGCTGATCTGCAGGCCGTGCTTGAGCAGCTTGTCGAACTCGGCGGGGTCCTTCACGAAGCTGGCGCCGGCGCCGCCCAGGGTGTAGCTGGCGCGGATCACCAGCGGGAAGCCGAACTCCTGCGCCACCTTCTTGCCCTCGAGGAAGCTGGTGACGGTCTTGCTGGGCGCCATGGGCACGCCGATGCGCTCCATCAACAGGCGGAACTGCTCGCGGTTCTCGGTGATGTCGATGGCCTTGGTGTCCACGCCGATCATGCGCACACCGTACTGCTGCCAGATGCCGAGCTTCTCGCATTCTATGGCGAGGTTGAGCGCGGTCTGTCCGCCCATGGTGGGCAGCACGGCGTCGATCCTGTGCTTCTTGAGGATCTCCTCGATGCTCTCGGGCGTGAGGGGCTTCAGGTACACGTTGTCGGCCGTGACCGGGTCGGTCATGATGGTGGCCGGGTTGCTGTTGATCAGCGTGACCTCGATGCCTTCGTTGCGGAGCGAGCGGGAAGCTTGGGAACCTGAATAGTCGAATTCGCAGGCCTGGCCGATGACGATGGGTCCGCTGCCGATGAGCAGGACGGACTTGATGCTGGGGTCTTTGGGCATGTCCGGTGTGTAACCGGCCCGCCTACGTTCCCGGGTCTCGCCGTCGCAATATCCTTGGCGCTTGCGACCGGAACTTTGGCGGACTCGGGGCGCGAAGGTACCGGCAGGGGGTATGAGGGCAGGTGGAAATGTGGAAAATGTGGGGGGATCGTGGAGAAGATACCGTTCAGATGATCAGCAAATGAGGGCTCCTAACCGGGCAACAACTCCGTTCGTGATGGCCAGCTACCACCATCTTCCGACCTTGTCGGGGCGTTCGATCACCTGATCCAGTGCCCTCCCATTTCACCCACGGCCCCACCCTTGCCTACCGTACTTACGGCCATGGGCCCCTACCGGTGCTGGCCTTCCATGGCTTCGGGCGCACCGGCGAGGACTTCCATGTACTGGAAAAGGCCTTGGGAGCCCGATGCACACTTTACGCCTTCGACCTTCACTTCCACGGCCACAGCCCGGCCTATCCGCAACGTGCGGAAGCCCCTTTCACGCCGCAGGAGCTGGCCGCTTTCTTCAGTGCCTTCGCGGATGATCTGAAGGCCCCGAGAGTGACCCTGCTGGGCTACAGCCTCGGTGGCCGCATCGCACTGAGTCTGATGGAGCAGGTACCGGCGCGGGTGGAACGCGCCTTCCTGGTGGCGCCGGACGGTCTGAAGGCCCGTCCCTGGTACAGGGGCCTGGCGGCCTCAGCCCCGGGTCGCTGGGCCTACCGTCGTTTCGTGGACCACCCCGGGCGGGTGCATGCCTTGATGGACCTGCTGCATGCCGCCCGGTTGCTGAACGACCGCATGCACCGCTTCCTGAAAGGTCAGACGGACAGCCGGGCGAAACGTCAGCTGGTGCACGATGTGTGGCTGAGCTACCGCCTCATCGAGCCCCACCTGGCGCGCGTGGCGGCGAACGCAAGGCAGCACCAGATCCCGTTGCACTTGGTGTTCGGTCGGTTCGACCGGGTTATCCCCACCCAACTGGCGAAGGCCCTGCAGCGGCATGCCCCCGAGCTGGTGACCGTGGATGAACTGGAAGCCGGTCATGTGCTGTTGACCCCTGCCTTGGGACCGATGTTGGGGGCCCGGATGGGCTGAAAAGGAAAAAGGGGGCCGAAGCCCCCTCTCGAATGCTGCATTACGGGAAGTCCTACTTGTGCTTCTCGTCGCTCACGGTGAGCTTCTTGCGGCCCTGGGCGCGGCGGCTGGAGAGCACGGAACGGCCTGCGGCGGACTTCATGCGGGCACGGAAGCCGTGCTTGTTGGAACGCTTGCGGCGGCTGGGCTGGTAGGTACGTTTCATGGCCGATTCGTCTTATGGTTCCGCCGGTCCTATCGGCGGGGCGGCAAATGTAGGGCTTTCCCCCAATGCTCCAAACGGTCGCCATCCCTTCTTACCGGGGTGCAAAGCGGAGGCGCTCCAACCCATAGGCACCCACCTGGCCATCCGGCCACTCCACCAGCAGCCGGCCATCCTCATCCACATCCAAGGGGCGGCCGCTCACAGGTGCACCGTCCAGCTCCATGTCCATCCACCGCCCCCGGCCCCAGAGGTGGTCCCTATACTCCTCCTTCCCATCAACTGCTTCCGCCTCCCAACGGTCCCAGCGCCGTTCCACCGCCAGGCAAAGCCGCTCCAATAGGGCTTGGCGGTCCACCACATCACCGGTCTCGCGCAACAAGCTGGTGGCCGAAATATCCAACGCGGGAATGGTGCCGTTCACGTTCATGCCAATGCCCAGGATGACCGAGGTGATGAGCCCACCCACGACCTCGTTCTTCACCAGGATACCGGCCACCTTCTGCCGGTCGATCAGCACGTCATTCGGCCATTTCACATGCACCTCATTGCGCCGGGGGGCATGCGCCTCTGCCAATACGGCCGCAACGGTCTCGCGCACGGCAAGGGCCGAAATGCGCACCAGCGCGAACTGGTCCGTGGCCCGCAGACGCTGCGGTAGCAAGATCACGCTGATGGCGAGGTCCAGCCCGGGAGTGGCCAGCCAGGACCGCCCCCGCTGGCCGCGACCGTCCGTTTGCTCATGGGCCAGGATGACAGCCCCGTGAGGCAGCTTCGACAGGGCGAGCTGATCGGCCGCATACTTGTTCGTACTGGGAACCGAGGTCAGTTCGATGATCTGCTGGCCGATGGAATGTGTGCGCATGGTGGACCGTGGAATGCAGGGGCCTTTCCCTACCGTACCTTTGGAGCTTCCTAAATTAAGGCGGATGAAGAAGTCCCGGGGCATTCAGGGCCCCGACAAGCTGGTGGAGGCCGTGGTAAAGGGCATCCAAGAGGTCAAAGGCAGGGACATCGTGGTCCTGGACCTACGCTCCATCCCCAACAGCGTGTGTGAGCACTTCGTGATCTGCCATGGCGACAGCGACCGCCAGGTGGAAGCCATTGCGAACAGCGTGGAGAAAGTGGTGTTTGAACTGGCCAACGAGAAACCCTGGCACGTGGAGGGCATGACCAAGTCCGAATGGGTGCTGTTGGATTATGTGAACGTGGTGGTGCATGTGTTCCACCGCGACAAACGGCTGTTCTATGGGATCGAGGATCTCTGGGCCGATGCCATCCGCCGCACTTATGACAATGTCGCCTGAACGAACAAGCTGAACGCATCCTACGTGGATAATCCCAACGACAAGAACCCGCAAGGCAAGCCCGGCCGTGAACGGCCCGGTAGGTCATTCAATTTCTATTGGATCTACGGCATCATCGTGGTCATCATCCTCTCCATCAATCTTTTTCAGATGCGGGGGGGCATGGAGGAGATCAATCCTTCGGAATTCCAGGCATTCGTGGATGCTGGTGACGTGGAGAAGGTGGTCGTATTGAACGAGGAACTGGCACAGGTCTACATCAAAAAGGACCGCCTCACCAATTCGCCCCACAAGGAGCGCATTCGGGGTGGCATGATGAACGGACCGAACACAGCGGGTCCTCATTATTTCTTCATGACCGGCCCGAAGGATGCCTTCCTGGAGGAGTTGAAAGCGGCCAGCAAGGCACATGGGGTCCAGTATGTATACCGCAGGCAGGACAACTGGGGGCGTGACATCCTGCAATGGGTGCTCTTCCTGGGCATCATGGTGGCGGTCTGGCTCTTTGTCATGCGCCGGATCGGTGGGGGCAGTGGGCCCGGGGGCCAGATCTTCAACATCGGCAAGAGCCGCGCACAGGTCTTCGAGGGCAGCAAGACCACCAATGTCACCTTCAACGATGTGGCAGGTTTGGCTGAAGCCAAGGAAGAACTTCAGGAGATCGTGGATTTCCTGAAGAACCCAAAGCGCTACACCGACCTGGGGGCCAAGATCCCGAAGGGCGCGCTGCTCGTAGGTCCTCCTGGCACAGGTAAGACCCTGCTGGCCAAGGCGGTGGCGGGCGAGGCGAACGTACCCTTCTTCAGCCTGAGCGGGTCGGACTTCGTGGAAATGTTCGTGGGCGTGGGTGCAAGCCGGGTGCGCGACCTCTTCAAGCAGGCCAAGGAGAAGGCCCCGGCGATCATCTTCATTGACGAGATCGATGCCATTGGACGCGCACGCGGTCGCAGCGTGAGCATGGGTGCCAATGACGAGCGCGAGAACACCTTGAACCAGCTGCTCACGGAAATGGATGGCTTTGGCACCAACAGCGGGGTCATCATCCTGGGTGCCACCAACCGGGCTGATGTGCTGGACCGTGCGCTGCTCCGTCCCGGCCGTTTCGACCGGCAGATCTTTGTGGACATGCCCGACTTGAACGAACGGGTGGAGATCCTGCGTGTGCACCTGAAGCCTCTGAAGCTGGATACCACCGTGGAAGTGGAATTCCTTGCAAAGCAGACACCCGGTTTCAGTGGGGCCGACCTGGCCAACATCTGCAACGAGGCAGCGCTCATAGCGGCCCGCAAGAAGAAACAGCAGGTGGACAAGCAGGATTTCCTGGATGCGGTGGACCGTGTGATCGGCGGGCTGGAGAAAAAGAACAAGATCATCACCACCGAGGAGAAGCGCGCCATCGCCTACCACGAAGCCGGACACGCCACGGTAAGCTGGCTGGTGGAACATGCCTCACCCTTGGTGAAGGTCACCATCGTGCCACGGGGCCGATCGCTGGGCGCCGCATGGTACCTGCCCGACGAGCGGCACCTGACCACCGCCGAACAGATGCTGGATGAGATCTGCGCCGCGCTTGGAGGACGTGCGGCTGAGGATGTGATCTACGGCAAGGTGAGCACTGGCGCGCTCAGTGACCTGGAGAAGGTGACCAAGCAGGCTTATGCCATGGTGACCATGTACGGCTTGAACGCACGCCTGGGCAACATCAGCTACTATGACAGCACCGGCCAGAGCGAGTACACCTTTGGCAAGCCGTACAGTGAGAAGACCGCACAGACCATCGACGAGGAGGTGAGCCAGATCGTGGAAGGGCAATACGTGCGTGCCAAGCGCATCCTCTCCGATCATCAGGACAAGCTGACGGCCCTCGCCAACAAGTTGCTGGAAAAGGAGGTGATCTTCAAGGAGGACCTCGAGAAGATCTTCGGCCAGCGCCCTTTTGACAAGGAGGCACCCATTGCCCTCAATGGACATGGCGGAGCCGCTCCTGACAAGTCCATTCCCGAACAACTTCCACCGGCCACCACCGCATCCTGAAACCCTCGGCCATGCCGCCTTGGATCGTCGTGCACACCACCACCGACCGGGCGCGGGCCGAAATGATCAAAGGGGCGCTTGAGGCCGAAGGCATTGCCGTGGTACTGGTGGACAAGGGATCCAGCGCCTATCCATTGCTCGGCAATGTGGACGTATTGGTGGACCGCGAGCAGTTGCTGCTGGCCAAGCACCTGATCGACCGTTCCTACGCACCATGAAGGAGTTGATCACCCGTGCGCTGACCGGCGCTGCCTACGTGGCCCTGGCTTTGCTGGCCGGCCGCGCAGGTGAACTGACCACGTGGTTGTTGTACCTGCCAGCCGTGGTGCTGGGAACCTTGGAACTGCAGCGCCTCCTTCATCCGCAGGGCACCGGCCCGTTGGCTGGAGGGACACTCGCGCTTTCCACGGTGTTGTACGCGGCGCTGGGCCTTGCTCCATTGATCGGCACGGTGTGGTTGGCCGGGCTTGTCCTGACACCACTGATCCTCCTCCTGCTGCTGATAACATTGGCCCTGCGTGCGGGGTATATTCAGACAGGTCCGCAATGGATGGAATGGATCGCAGCGCCGCTTTATGTGGCAGCCCCCTTCGCTCTACTTGCACATCTGGTGCACATGAGCTTCGGCACCTACACGCTGTTCCTGCTCATGCTCTGGACGAACGACACCGGCGCCTACCTCGTGGGCCGTGCATTGGGCCGGCACAAACTGCTGCCCAAAGTCTCTCCAGGAAAGACCATTGAAGGCCTGGTCGGCGGAGTGGCGCTCGTATGCGGTGTGGCAGCATGGTTGGGGCCCGTTCTCGGGCCGGAACGCAGCAGCTCAACCTGGATCATCACAGGTTTGGGCGTGGCACTGGCAGGCACATTGGGCGATCTGCTTGAAAGCGCGATGAAGCGCGCCGCCGGGGTGAAGGATAGCGGCCATGTCCTGCCTGGCCACGGCGGCATCCTGGACCGCTTCGATGGTTTGCTGCTGGCCGCACCCACGGCTTGGGCGCTGCTGAAAGTCCTGCCATGATACGCTGACGTCCGCCGGGTATCTTTGGCCGCTCACTACCGACCGGATGACCCTGCACCGCGAAGGCACCAATACCATATTGCTGGTCACCGCTTTGGCTTGCCTTGCCGGATATGCCGCCTGGCGCTGGCTGCCGGGTATATGGGTCTTGCTGGCCGTTCTGCCCTTTGTGGCCGTCTGGCTTGTGGTACTCTGGTTCTTCCGCCTGCCCAAGCGTGCACCCATCACCGGTGCCGATCTGGTGACCGCGCCTGCCGATGGCAAGGTGGTGGTCATTGAGGAGGTTCAGGAAACGGAGTACTTCAAGGACAAGCGTCTTCAGGTCTCCATCTTCATGAGCCCGCTTAACGTGCATGCCAACTGGTATCCCGTGAGTGGCTCCGTTTCCTATGCGAAGTACCACCCGGGCCTGTACTTGGTGGCCTGGCACCCGAAAAGCAGCACGGAGAACGAGCGCAGCACCATAGTGGTGAAGCGCTCGGATGGATCGGAGGTGCTCTTCCGCCAGATCGCCGGTGCACTTGCCCGGCGCATCTGCACCTATGCCCATACCGGCCAGGCCGCTGCACAGGGTGGGGAGTTCGGTTTCATCAAGTTCGGTTCACGCGTCGACCTGTTCCTGCCATTGAACGCACAAGTCCAGGTGAGGCTTGGACAGCACGTTGCGGGCACGCAGACCATCATCGCCAAGTTGCCATGACCATGCAACACCAGCATCGCATTTTAGCCCTGCTCCTTCCAGCCCTGATTTTGCTGGGCTGTATGAATGATGAGAGCACCCCGCAGCAACCTGCGGAACCCACTGCGCCTGTTGTGAGCGAAAGGGGACCTGAAACCGGCCCCTTGTCGGATTCAGGTCTGCGTTTCGATGGGGTGTACATCAGCCGGGAGGGGAACATCTTCTACCTGTTGCGCTTCTTTCCGCAGGGGAACGTCACCGTCATCAACGGCCCTGACAGCACGAACGGGGATTTCCTGCGTAAGATGATCGCGAAGCAGGGCCTGGAGCCGAACCCTGTCATCGGGCTTTACAATGTGCCGGTGGAACGGTGCGATGACAGCCTGCACTTCAGCACCAAGGCCATGCGCGGCCTGATCGAGTATGACGGACGCATGCACGGACCGGATTCGCTGCACTTCCTGAAGTATAGTCACATCAACGGCCGCAAAGCGATGTATGCATACGGCTTCTCACCGGATGCCCAGCAGTAGACCACCGAGCTCGCTGAGATGAGCGATGCGGTAAGTGGCCAGCGGATCGGGATCATGGGCAGGATGATAATGGGCCTGGTCCATTCCACATGCACGCCCACCGGCCATGTCGGTGCGTGGATCATCACCCACCATGAGCGCATCCTCTACTCTGGCACCCGCAAGACCGAGTGCCCGACCAAAGATCACTGCCGAGGGTTTGGCGGCTCCAGCCCGCTCCGAGGTCAGCACCACATCGAAATAGTGGGCCACATCGGCACTTTCCAGCTTCGTGCGCTGGGTTTGCTCGAACCCGTTGGTGATGACATGGAGCCGGTGGCGATCGCGAACGAGCTCCAGCAATTCGCGCGCACCGGGCATCAGTGCCGTACGCCGCGGACAGCGTTCGAGGTACTCTGCCGATAGCGAGCGCGCAAGTTTGTCGTCACGCACGCCGAACAGGCCCAGCGTGGTCCGGAAGCGCAACACACGCATGGTCGCTTTGTCCAATCTCCCTGATTCATAGGAACGCCAAAGGTCGCTGTTCACTTCTTCATACGCGTCCACGAACCCTTCGGCATCCGGAACGCCAGCGTCCGCCAAGTCCAGTTCTGTGTGCAATTCGGTCAATGTCTCCCGCGAGTTCGTGCGGAAGTCCCACAGCGTGTGGTCCAGGTCGAAGAAGAGGTGGCGATATGCCTTCACCGCGCGAAGGTCCAAACACTGGACAACACCGCCGACCAGATCACCACTGAGGAAAGCAGCACGGGCAATGTGCGACGGTCATTGGGAAAATACTTGGCGGCAATAATGGAACCGAGCGGAATGGAAAGCACGACAGGCGTAAGCAAAGCCA
This sequence comes from Flavobacteriales bacterium, assembly GCA_016788635.1. Taxonomy (GTDB): domain Bacteria; phylum Bacteroidota; class Bacteroidia; order Flavobacteriales_F; family PHOS-HE28; genus PHOS-HE28. The sequence continues at coordinate 8,374 of JAEUSU010000003.1, forward strand.
GGCCCTGCAAGCCCTGATTGGTCTTTATCCGCACGATGAAACGGCGGGAGCGGGTGAAGGTGCGGTGTTTCCTGGGCAACGCGCCATGCTCCATGGCGATCTGCTGGTGCAAGCGGCGCAGCCTCGCACGTTGCATGAACCATGAAGCCGACCGATGAAAGACCAACACCCCCAGGCATCCACCTATGCTGGTGACGATAAGGGTTTCCAGGAACGAATAACCCAGTCCATAGGAGACCAGCGGTGAAACGGCGAACTTCACCATGCTGGTGCCGATGATGGCGAGTATCTCCAGTGGATCTATCATGCACTACAACTTCACACCAAAAGCGAGATCGCCTGCGTCACCCAAGCCGGGCACGATGTACGCTTGAGCTGTCATCTCCTCATCAACGGCGCCCACCCATATCCGCGTATCCGGCGGCACATGGCTTTTGAGGTAGGCGATGCCTTCGCTGCTGGCTATGACTGAAACGATATGAAGCGCCTTTGGTTTACCCAGGCGCTGAAGGGCACGCTGCACCATCACCATGCTTCGCCCGGTGGCCAGCATGGGGTCACTGATCACCAGCACACGGTCCTCAAGTGAAGGGCTGCTCAGGTACTCCACCTCGATGTCAAAGCCATCCTCCCCTTTGCGATGCTTCCGGTAGGCGCTGATGAACGCACATTCGGCACCATCGAAGTAGTTCAAAAGCCCTTGGTGGAGCGGCAGGCCAGCCCGCAGGATGGTGGCCAGCACGGGCAGCTGGGCCGGTACCTGGGTGGTGGTGACACCCAGGGGGGTAACGGTCTCCTGTTCCCGGTAATCCAGCGTCCGGCTCAGTTCGTAGGCCATCACCTCGCCCACACGTTCCAGGTTGCGCCGGAAGCGGAGAGGGTCCTTCTGGATGTGCTGGTCCCGCAATTCCGCCACGAAGCGGTTCAGGACTGAATTGTTGCGTGTGAGTTCAACCACCATGGCAGGGCATCATTTCAACCAACGCAGCGGCCAGGGCAGGCGGTTGATAAGCACACGAAAGTACGGCACTTCCGACGCACCGAAGCCCTTGTAGAAGCGCGCGACCGCAGGATCAACCGAGCCTGCAAGGTCGAAGAGCTCATGGGCTCCTGCGTGTGCAGCCAGGTAGCCATCCACCAAATGGAATCCCGCACGGAAGGTCTGCGCTTCTTCGGATACCGCGGTTTTGAACAGAATGTGCCTCCCACCCCAGTGCACAAAGGCCATTGCTGCCAGCAGTTGGTCCTGCCGGCGGAACGCCATCCAACGCAGCGTGCCCTCCTCGGCAGCCAGCTTGAGCAGTGAGCCCAGCACAGACGCATCGCGCTCACGCAGCCCCCCGTGGCGGCGTGCCGTGGTCCGCTGGAACAGGATCAGGAATTCTTCCGGCACGAGCTCTTGGCTCCACTTCACATCAGTGGGAATGCTCGTGCGCAGGTTCCTTATATGCCCTTTCGCGTATCCCGCCCTGTGAGATGCAGCGTCCTTGGGCAAAGGCATGCACAGGTTCACTCGGGGCGCGATATATGAACGAGATATGGAAAAGGTGCCGGGGCCCATGCAGATGTCCACCAGGTTGTACGATGCGGGAATGGCCTGGAGAAAGGCCGAACAGAGGGCATCATCAATTGTGCGTGTGGCGAAGACCCCCAGATACTGGAGGCCGTAAGGTTGGTAGAGGTACTCCATACCCCATCGCCTTCTTCTTGTCAATGGCATGACAGCCTCCGCTGTGTCATCGACGAGCAACTGCCAACCGGGTGATGCCACGTCAAGCACCGCACTTCGGGCGTACCAGACGGCATTGGGGCAACGGGCGATCAGCGCATCGTACCAGCGCTTGTCGATCTCCTGGTGGGTGAGGCACCGGATCATGACCGTGCGTGACGGATCACCTCCTCGGCAACACGCCTCCAACCGCGTTCAGTACCATGATCGCTCAGGAAGCGTTCGTGCCACACACTGATAAAGGTGCCCTGAACACGTTTCACGGCATCCACCAAGGCATTGGCCCGGCGGATGGCATCCTCAGGCTGCAAGGACATGCGGTAGCGCAGGGCACTGTCCATGATGGCGAAAGGGTGGATCATGAGGGGTGTTACCTCATCATGCTCCACATCGAAGAATGGGAATGGGGTGCATGTGCCAGCACGGAAACCCACCGCATCATGGAACCCCATGCTATGCTCCTCCCGTATGCCCAAGCGGATCAATTCACGAAAGGTGGTGGGTGCCTGGAACCGAAGAAAATGCTGGCGCGAACAGGTTACCGCACTGCCCAAAACCTGCTCCAACAGCTGCTTTTCGCCCTCGATCATTCCCGGCACCTCGCTGGAACGATATGAGGGATGCACAGCGATGCGGGCCCAAGCGGCCATGGCCTTCACCCGCGCACGCATCGCCGGAGAGGCAACATCCACGGCATGATCATGACGTCCACGAGGAGCAGCGAGCACGGATACCATGCATGCGCAAGATCGTTCCATGCACAGCTGTTGGAGGAAACCCTCAACGGCATAAGGGTCGATCCGCAGTCCTGATAGGACCAATGCCCTGTCCCATAGCTCGAACAAGCGCCCTTGGAATAGATCGCGAACCGCAGAACCCAGGCTCCGCCACCATTCCCTGCCTCGGTACTTATATCCATTGTCCAGGTCCAGGGTCACTACCTGCGTATATGCCCTTCGCGGGTCAGGCACGCGCTTGTCCTGTTGCTTCCAATCCGCTGCGAGGTCAAGCACCCATTCATCCACCACGGGATGATCCAGGAAGCCATGGCGGGCGGCATGCATCTCAGCTGTGAGGGAACGACCATGGTCGTCCTTGGGCATGTCCCGTTCCTCCATCCGGGTCAACATCCAAAAGGCAGCAGCAAAGGGGTCGAACAAGGGGTCTTTACGCGGCGTAGGATAGGGCATAGGCGGAGCACCACCGACCTGGCCTGGGCCTGCGGCAAGCCCATCCATACCACGACCGCTCAGCAGGCCTTGCGGATGAATACGGAACCCGCCTTCCGCGGCGGCATGCCCATAGATCAGGAACGGTCTTCCCGAACGCTGGCAAGCCTTCAGGTCAGGCTCCTCCCTCGCCTTCCACCCGAGCATGGTGCCCAATACATGGCCAATGATAAAGCGGGCTCTAGGTGTAGGGCGCTCGATATGGAAAAGGACATCCTCCATGGGACCTGGGGTCGCACGACAATAGTAACGATCCCACTGCCCCCAAGGGTTCAGCGAAGGTCTTGGAAAAGCCTGATCAGGATATGCACCCCTGCCGATCCATCACCATAGAGGTCTTCAGCCACCGGAAGACCGCCTTGCATTCCCCACCTCACCGCTTCCGCGATCCGCACTGGGTCAGCATCGGCCAGCCGAGCCTGTCCATGGTCGACCAATTCAACCCATTCCGTGGTGGGACGGAGCACTACGCAGGGCTTGCGATAAAAGTAGGCCTCCTTTTGCACCCCCCCTGAATCGGTAATGACCAGCCGGCACGAACGCTCCAACTGGACCATATCCAGAAAACCCACTGGATCGATCAGGCGCAGCATGGGTGAGGATATGGCTCGCTTCACAAGTTCATCGGGCACCAAGCTCAGTTGTTTACGCGTCCTTGGATGGAGGGGCATCACCACCGGCAACCCGTGCCGATCACCGGCATCGACCAGGGCGTGGATGATGGTGCTCAATCGCTTGGGATCATCCGTATTGTGGTCCCTATGCACCGTAGCCAGCATATAGCCCCCTGGTGACAGGCCCAGTTCGGTTAGAATGGCGCTTCTCTGCGCAGCCAACTCACCGAAATACAGGCTATTGTCGAACATTACGTCACCAGACAAGATCACTGCGGCCTGGCCGGCATCCACGGCTCCATTGACCGGTGCGTTCATGCCTTCCCGCCGCAACTCCCGCACGGCTGCCATGGTCGGGCAGAAGAGCCAGGTTGAGCAATGGTCGGTGAGCAGCCGGTTGATCTCTTCGGGCATGCGTTTGTCGTGGGAACGCAGGCCTGCTTCCACATGGGCCACTGGAACATGGAGCTTAACAGCGGCCAAAGCGGCGGCCAGGGTACTGTTCGTATCGCCGAAGACCACCACCGCATCCGGTCGACGCGACACCAGCCTCCGCTCAATGCCTTCGATCATCCGGGCGGTCTGCTCACCATGGCCTGCCGAACCGACTTCCAGGTCCACATCCGGCCGGGGGATATCCAACTCTTCAAAGAAACCTCCGGACATGCCATGGTCATAATGCTGGCCGGTATGCAGCAGGGAAAGGTGCAGGTCCTGCCAGCGCCCCTGCCTCCATGGCCGCATGAGCGCTGCAGATTTGATGATCTGTGGCCGGGCACCGACCACCAACAGCAGTTCGACCTTTTTCATGTGCTCCCAAGCATGCCTTGGTCCGCAAAACTGAAATATCCGCCAGCGGCCACGATAAGGTGGTCCTGCACCACGATATCCAGGAAGCGGCCGGCTTCCACCAGTTTGCGGGTCAGGCGAATATCCTCTTCGCTCGGGCGCAACTGCCCGGATGGGTGGTTGTGGGCCAGGATCAACGAAGAGGCCTTGTGGTCCAAGGCCTCCTTGAAGATGCGTTTCGGGTCGGCTACCGTGCCGTGGAAGCCACCTTCGCTGATGCGCACACGTGCGAGCAGCCGGTTCCCACGATCCAGCAGTAGCAACCAGAACTCTTCCACGGTCAGGTCCTCAAGCGTTCCGGCCAGATTCTCAAAGGCATCCAAGCTTGTGGCCACCAGATCTCGCTGGCGGCCTGCACCCGCCTCCCGACGACGCCGGCCCAACTCCAAGGCAGCAGCTATAGTCACCGCCCTGGCCTCACCCAACCCCTTGGTGGTCATCAGGTCACGTACCCCGAGACGCCCCAGTGCGGCCAGGTCATTGTGAGCGCGTTGGAGGAGGTCGCGCGCGACGTCCAATGCGCTTCGTCCCTTGGTTCCGCTGCTGATCAGGATGGCCAGGAGCTCGGAATCACTCAACGAACGAGGGCCATTCATCAATAGGCGCTCCCTCGGCCGCTCATCCTCTTTGCGGTCCTTCAGCCGTATGAATTGCGTGGCTTCCTGGGTCCGATCAGTCATGGCGGTAAATGAACAGGTCCCCGCATGGGGGACCTGCAAGTTCGGTGGTTTCAGAGATCCGCGCTCACTTCAACTTATTGACGTGTTGAGCGAGCGAGGACTTCAGGTTGGAAGCCTTGTTCTTGTGGATGATGTGCCGCTTGGCCAGCTTGTCGAGCATGGCGTTCACTTCAGGCAGCAATTTCACCGCCTCTGTCTTATCCGCAGTGCCGCGCAGCTTCCGCAAGGCGTTACGCGTGGTCTTGTGCTGATAACGGTTGCGTTCGTTGCGCGTCTCGGTCTGACGGACACGCTTCAGGGCGGACTTGTGATTGGCCATGGCCTTGTTGAAAAGGACGGCAAATATACAGTCTTTACTGGAACGACCAAGCCCCCTTCAATAGGCGTTCTCCTGGCGGCCGAACATGCTGGAAGCCGTCCTCAGCACGATCTTCAGGTCCATCAGAAAGGACCAGTTCTCCAGGTACCAGATATCGAGTTGGACCCGCTTCTCCATCTTGTCCGGGGTGTCGGTTTCGCCCCGGAAGCCATTCACCTGGGCCCAGCCAGTAATGCCAGGACGTATGAAATGACGCACCATGTACTTGTCCACGATATCCCGGAACTGGTCGTTGAGCTTCAGGGGGTGTGGACGGGGGCCCACCACCGACATATGCCCCATGAGCACATTCAGGAATTGGGGCATCTCATCGAGATTCGTCTTCCGCAGGAACCCACCGACCCGGGTAATGCGCGGGTCGTTCTTGGTCGCCTGTTTAGAGTCGGCCTCAACGTTCATGCGCATGCTGCGGAATTTCCAGCACACGAACTCCCGGTTATCCTTGCCCAAGCGCATCTGTTTGAAAAAGACAGGCCCACGGCTGGAAAGCTTCACCAATAGGGCCAGGATGGGGAACAACCAAGTGAATACGAAAAGGATGACCCCCAGGGAGAAAACGATATCGAAAGCACGCTTCAGCGCCCGGTTCAACGGCCGGTCAAGTGGCTCCTTTCGGAGCTTGCTTACGGGCACCGAACCCATGAACTCCAAGTCCGAGGTGTTCACCACCGGAATGAAGCTCTCACGGCTCGGGATCACCCGGAACCGGATCGTGTTCCGTTCGCAGAAGTCCATCAGGTCCGTGATCAGGTCCCGCTGCGTTCCCGGAAGTGCACAGTAGACGATGTCGATCCGGTTCTGCAGGGCAAAGACCTTGGCAGACTCCACATCACCCATGCGGAATGGGGCCAAACTGCCTTCGATCTGTTCATCCGTGAACACCCCTCGAAAGCGATAGCCTCTAACGGTCTGGTCCTGGCAATACTGAAAGATCTCTTCCGCTGCCGGGCCATCACCCACGATGACCAGGTCCTTTACGGTAGTTAGTGGATCTAATGTGAGCACGCGGTTGAAACCTGACTGCATCGTGTGCAGCGTATTGCGCCGCGTCCGGGTAGTGGTCCTATCGCCATTGCGTTGGCTGGTGCTCATGTCCCGTTCAGCGAAAATACTCTGAAGCAGGGAGAGGCGCTTGGCGGGTAGTGATCGCTCCATGTTCTGCTGCGCGTTTCCGTTCATTCGCCCCTGAAGGGAGGCCAAAACTAGGGAAGTCCACCCCCACCGTCAAGCTTTGTCGTCAAAAATTAGCCATTCGTCGACATTAACCCAATATCGGTCTAGCACACTGTAGGCACTTGATAGACATAATCTACTGTCGTTCTGAGACTTGTTTGAATGCTTGTGGCATCCCCTTGGCTGCATACGGAGCGTACAACCAGAAGATCGCCCGCCACTAGGTGCCCCGTCTGTCGTTGTAGTAGTGCTTGATGGCAAGGAACACAAAGTGTGAGTTGGTGACCAGGTAACGCTTCCACAGTCGTCGTGGTTCGAGCCACAGCCTGTAGCACCATTCCAAGGAGAGATCACGCATCCACTTCGGGGCCCGGGTGTCCATGCCAGCATACAGGAGGAACGCTCCACCCAAGCCCAGCATAACTGCGTGAACCTGTCCCTTCATGGCGGCCATCCATCGTTCCTGTTTGGGACAGCCCAAGGAAACCATCACCACGTGCGCTCCGGACCTATTGATCGCTTGGGCATGCTCCGCCAACTCGATCGTTGTAAGCGGACGAAAGGGTGGTGAAAGGGTGCCCGCCACGCGCAGTGCTGGCAGATCCCTCCTTATCCGGGCAACCATGGCATCCAACACCTCCTGGCGTCCACCATACAGGTAAACCGATAGTCCACGGGCCGCCGACTCTTCCAACAAAGCCGGTAGGATGTCGTTCCCAGCCACGCGCTCCTGTTCGGGATGGCCGGTGCGTTGCATGTAGCGCAGCACAGGCATGCCATCAGGTGTAGCTGCATCGGCATTACATACGACCTCCATGAACTCATGTCGTTGGTGGGCCTCCACGGTCATGTGGGCGTTCACGCAGCACACATAACTGGAGTGGTGGGCGGCCCCCCATTCCACAAAAGCAGCAATATGGTCCCGGAACGTCCCCAAGGATAGTCGCATGCCCAGCCGTTCCGTTCTGGCGATCACGGTCATGAAACGCTCCGGTCAATAAGGACGATCCTTTTGGCAAGTGGTCGTGCCCGTAAGCTATCCTCCCGATACCAACGGATGAACTCCCGCACACCCGACCGCAGGTCGAAAGGGGCCTGACCGAGCGCCTCACTGGTCTTATCCATCGGGGTGATGTAGTCCTGCGTCATACTACGATACCTGCCGGAGGTGATCGGAAAAGGCAGGCCAACTGCTTTCAAAGCATCACCGCCCAAAGCCAGGGTACGCACCAGGAGATCCGGCACCACCCGCGAAGGACGACCGGTCAGTTCCATCGATACGGCATCCACCCAGGTACGCAGGTCAAGTGGTGGATCTCCCACATAGAAGACCCGACCGTTCACCAATTCCACAGGGGCCTCCAACATCCTTTGGATCTGCCAGCACACATTGCCCACATAGCCGTAAGACCGAATGACTTTCCGGCCCGAGGGATGGAAATAGAGACCCTTGCGCATCACCTTCAGCATCACATCGCGGTAGCGCAACGACCACGGGCCCCAAATGGTGGTGGGCCGGATAATGGTCCATGCACAGTTCAGGCTGGCTTCACGGGTAGCTAACTCGGTGAGCCTCTTCGACTCGCCATAAACGGTGAAGGGCTTGAAATCCATATCGTTGGCGGGCTGATAGCCGGCCTCGCAAACGAATTGGGTGCTTGTGACAATGATGCGTTGCAGGCTGGGGCACGCGCGTGCAGCTCGCAGCAACCGACGCGTGCCCTCGTGATTCTGGATGTACGCGTCAAGGTCTTTTTTCTCGTCCGTGTCCGTGCGGGCGGCAAGGTGCACGATGTGAGTGGGCTGGAACTCCTGGAGTACCGCATGGATGCCCGACCCATCCATCAGATCCACCTCGCGCCAGGGAACTTGTTGTCCTGGGTCCAGGGATGGGTTCCAGTCCGCGTTCAACAACGTGGCACCCGTGGCAGAGAGCAGTTCGAGCAGGTTCGTACCGATGAAACCTGATCCACCAGTTACCAGGATGCGGGCATTGGAAAGAGTGATGCTGCTCATAATGCGGCGATGGCTTCTTCCATGGCCCGATGAAAGGCCTTCAACGTGAAACGCTCCTCGAATATGCGCCGACCAGCAGACCCCATCTGATGACGTGCCAAAGGATCTTTCACCAAGCGACTAATGCGCTCGGCAAGCGCTCCACTGTCGCGCACTTCCACCAAATAACCGCTCACACCATCCTGCACAACGGATGGAATGCCCCTCCAGCGAGTGCTTACGACCGGCTTGGCATACTGCATGGCCTCCACGAGAACAAGCCCAAAGCTCTCCGCCTCGAAGTAGGATGGGAAGCAGAAAATGTCGCATTGCGCGAATTCACGCTCCTTCTCAAGTCCATCCAACACGCCCAGGAAGACCACACGGTCCAACAGCCCCGCTTCGCCGAGTAGCGTTTCGCACTCGGCACGCAGGGTCGCATCCGCCCACCGCCCCATCACACGCAAGTTCAACTGCGCACCTTGTTGGCACAGGTTAATGAACGCCTCAATGAGCACCCGGATGCCTTTGCTCCTGACCAATACCCCTGTGAACAGGAGAACGAGTGGCTCACCGGGACCTGCACTATGCTCCTCCACACTGCCTCGTTTGTCCTCCATGCCGTTCGGGACCACCACATCGCGCCGGGTGCCCAAAGCCGCACCATCATCAGGATTCTGAGGGGCCGTTCGAATGGTCAGGTCCGGGCGTCCATAGGCCAGATCGAACAGGGGGCGCAACCAGCCACCAAACTGCTCCCGGTAAGTGGAAACACCCCCTGCATGAAAATGGAAGACCGTATGGCGGAAGAGGAAGCGGGTGGCACCAAGTAGCGCCAGGTCGCGCAACACCGGCACCCGGTTCGGGCCCGCTGGTGGATAGTATAGGATGGTCGTGCGGAACCGGAACCGGCCAACCCAAACGGCCAGGATGGTGCGTATGAGCACCCACACTTTGCGCAAACCAGCCTTGCCCACGCTTTCCATGTCCTCACTGAAGGCCATACGCACATGGAAGAGCTCCATTTGGGTGAAACTCCCTTTCAGCAGCCGTTCGATCATGATGGCCTGCCCCCCGTGCGGTGGCGGTGTCTGACCCACCACCAGCACGCGCTTGACCAATGCCTTTTCCGCCATACGGCCCGAAAAGTACCGGGTTGGTCAAGGTGGTTGACGGGAATGTCTGCCGGTGGGTGAACAGTCCGGGGTGGATGGGTCGTCGTTCCGAAAAGCGGCTACAGGGGTTGGTTCACGGCGTCTGTCGAAGGTCTCCAACCAGGACCACGCTCAGCCAGTTGAAACCCAAGGTTCCAAGCGCCCCCCAAGGGCTGTAAGCGGGTGCCAACTCAGCCAGATGAGAACTTGTATTAAGCTGTTATTCAGCATCTTAGTTGCCCAGGGACAAGCTGCCACCTACTACGTATCTCCTGCTGGCAACGATGCCCACAGCGGTACTACGCAAAGCCAGGCATGGCAGACGCTTGGTCGGGTACAGACCGCTATGTCCGGGCTTCAGCCAGGTGATCAAGTGCTGTTTCAACGGGGGGGGATTTGGCGGGGCACGTTAACCATGAGCAAATCGGGCACCTCCGCCCAGCCCTTGGTCTTCGGTGCGTATGGCACCGGAACAACTCCGGTCATCAGCGGCAGTATCGCCGTAGGCAACTGGTCGCCCTATCAAGGCTCCATCTGGGTGGCCAGTGTTCCCCAACCGGTGGCGCATGTATACGTTGCCGGAGAGCGTATGACCTTGGCACGTTACCCGAATAGTGGCTGGCTGAACATGGCCTCCGGTAGCACCGGTTCCATCAACGACCCCGGACTTGGTCAGCCGGCAGGTTACTGGAACGGTGCGCGCGTAGTCATCCGCTCCTCCGGCTGGTGCTTTGAAACACCCACCGTGACGGCACATACGGCAGGGATGTTGAACCACAGTGGGATCACCCATAACCCCGGCCCGCATGCCTGGAGCTACTACCTGTGCAACAAGCTCAGCGAATTGGACAGCCCAGGCGAATGGTACCACGATGTGGTCGCTGGCCAATTGTATTTGTGGACCCCGGATGGCTCGGACCCCAATACGCTCCTCGTGGAAGCCGCTACCGCACAACATGGTGCGGTCATCGCGTGGTCCCAGCAGCACGTGAGGGTCCAGGACCTGGCTTTCCGTCATCAGACCTACGCAGGTATCAAGATCGACGGCGCATCGAACTGCAGGATCCAATCCTGTGACATGCGGCAGACGTTGTATGGCATCCGCAGTTTTGGCACGTCGAACAGCTACGTGTCGAATGTGTTCAACGAGATCTATGGCCAGGGTGCGATGCTCATCGATAATAGCTCGGTTTTCGAGTCCAACACCCTAACTGATGTAGGCTTGGTACCCGGGTCGGGCGATGGGAATTGGAGCCATTTTGGTATCCGTGCCACAGGAACAGGCAACGTGATACGCCAGAACCGCCTACTGCGCATAGGATATTCCGGTATCGAGGTGAACAACGATGCGCTTGTTGAACGCAATGTCATCGACCAGGCCGTGCTGTTGTTGAATGATGGTGGGGGTATCGCGTTCGACAACGCGAACGGCCTGATCATCCGGGACAACGTTATCCGCAGCTCGTATGGCAACATCAATGGCACCGCGCCTACTGCGCCCGGGCATTATCCGATCGCACATGGCATCTATTTCGGTAATACGCAGGTCACCAACACACTTGTGCAATACAACACCGTTACGGCATGTCGTGGTAGCGGCATACACGTGGACCATACCATGGTCAGTTCCGGTATACAGGTGAAACACAACGTGCTATACAACAACGCTGTCCAGCTGAGCCTTTCAGACCTGTCCAACTACAACGGGCCGGGTGCCGTTCCGCCCTACTATGTGCCAAACTACAATGATGTGTACGAAGGGAACACTTTGTACAGTCTGAGCGCTGGGCAGGCATGCATGCTGCAATACAACGTCCACTCCGCCTCCCTGGTGGATTTCGGGACCTATACCGCGAACAAGTACCACAATCCATATGAGCCGCTTCTCATCCGCATTCACAATACGAACACCGGTGAGGTGCGGAAATTCACGCTCGCACGCTGGCAGGCCGAACGGGGAGAGGACCTCAGCTCCACCACCGGTGATCTTTCATTACAGGAAATGCAGGTCACCGAGGTCCTCTCAGGTGAGTTGGTCGCAAACGGGACCTTCAACAGCAATGTGAACGACTGGGGTGCCTGGCCAACGAACGGTCAGGTGACCCACAGCCTCACCTACCTGGATAATGGGGCCCTGCGGTCGCATCTGCCGAACGCCTCTCAATATCCCGAGATGTTCCTCAGGAACAACACCCCTGCGCCCATTGTATCGGGGAACTGGTACCGGATGCGCTTCAGCACACAAGCAAATGTGCATGGCGAATTGCGCGCCGGAACGAAAGGCATGACGCAAATGACCGGTAACGCCGTGATCCACGAGCGATCATTTCCATTCGGCCCTTCCCGGCGAGATCAGGAGCACATTTTCCAGAGCGGGCTCAGCGACCAGGCCATCCTTCAATTCGTTCATCACCACAGCGAGCCGACCTATTGGTTGGATAATGTCAGCCTGCAGCGCGTGGCCGTTGCACCGGCGGACCCAGAGGACCATCAGTTGATCCTCATCAACGACACTGACCTACCCATGGACTTCAACCTGACGGGCTGTTGGAGCGACCTTAACCAAGTGCTCCATTCCAATACCATACAGGTGCCTGCATTCCGATCAGTGGTTCTCCTTAAGGTGGACGACGTGCTTTGCGGACTGAGCACCGGCAGCATGGAGTGGCAGGCCACCAGCTTGCAGGAGTTGCTGGTCCATCCGAATCCTGCCCCAGCAGGTTCAATGGTCAAGGTCGATCTCCAGCAGGTTGACGACCCGCGGCATATGGACCTCATCGATCCGAACGGAAGGTTGATCGCGGAGCGCATGCCGATATCTAATGAAGGTCATTTCCGCCTACCCGATGGACTGCCCGCTGGCATTTATCTATTGCGCTTCGATCGCGCTGATGGGGCAGCGCTGATGTCGCGCATCTCGATCGTGGATTAGGCCGCCGCGTAACCAGTCCATTGATCGAGGGTCGCGCCAGTAGAACGTGCGTGGGCAGCACACGATGGTCATCGCACGTGGGGCTTGCCACCAGCCGCAGTCACCGGGCATCAAGCCCTTGCCGTGGCCGTCCTGCTCGCCACCATGCTGGCAGCGACCAAGGAAAAAAGAATAGGGTTGCCAATATCGACACCAAAGCAAAAGATGTCGATCTGCCAGATGAACAGAAGATATACCATGGCCGCGAACAGGGGGGCCTCCTTCGTCCTCATCAAATACTGTTCGCGATAGTAAACGAAGCCATACCACATGATCGCATAGTACAACAGCAGACCCACGATGCCTTGGTCCATGAGTATCTCAAGAAAGGTACTATGCAGGTGAAAGTTGTAGGAATACGGTTCATCCCACAGCTCGGCCAGGAACTCCAGCATGCGTAACTGATACTGACCATGGTAGCCATTGCCGAACAAAAATCCCCGGCGGTCATCCATGGCCCAATCCGCCACGGCGTTCCATATATAAGTGCGGCCGTTAAAGGTGGTCACGTCCTCTTCGTCCACGCGCTCGATGAGGGCAACGAAAACTGGTTGGGAAAGCACCCTATAAATGAGCAGTGAAAAGCTCATCATCAACGGCATGGTGAAAAGCGAAATGGTGAAAAGGCCCCGCACGAACCGGATGGTCCGGGTCGCGAACAATATGAGCAACGAGAGAAAGATCAACAGCGAGAGCCTGCTGTTGATATTCAGCATAATGGCGAAGTTCACGAGGAAGAACGCGACGAGGACAGCACGTAAGGCGGGGCGTCCTCGCGCATCGCGGATCTTGAACAGGAGCATCAGGTTCAATATGCTCATCAAATGCGCGGCATCGTAAATGCCGCGCATGAAGGGCAGGTTGATGCGACCCTCAAAGCCGTGAACCAGGTTCCGGAAGCCTGCAGCATAGCCGATGAAATTGGTGACGAGCAGAATACTCAAACCCCATATCATCAATCCAGCATAGTCGAAGTCCTCATGATCCTGGTTGTAGAGACGCACCACGATCGCCGCATTGAACGGCACCAGGAACATGATCGACATGCTCGAGACATTGAGCACGTTCAGACCGGGAAAACCAAGACGCAGGGCATACCAATAGCACCCCACGAGCGAAACGATATAGGCCATACCCACGAGGTAACGATGGTCGACCATGAACCGGTCCTCACGTCCGTACAGCACGTCCAGCGCGTACACCAACAATATCGCCATATAACCTGAACTGGCGACCATGATCCCGAAGGAGTAGTTCTCACGAAAGCATAGCCACGTGCCCACACCGAACAGGGGCAGTGAAGCCATGAACAATCCGTTTACCAACCTTCGCTTGCTGATGACCACGGCTCCGTAGATCGATTGCAATACGTTCGACGCTCAACTACGCCCTGCCTTTTCCAGGTCCCGGCTTAGGGCGGGATCCACCATGCGCTTCACCACATACTTCATCCTGCGCCAAAGAGAAGGCCTGATGTAGCGTTCGAAATAAGCGCGGTCACGTGTTCCCTCCGGCAGGATGTACTTCGGATGGACCAAGGGAAAGTCGAGGTCCTTTGCATCACGCTTGTTACGAGGGTCGTTCTCGTTGATCGTGTGCGTGCCGTCAGGTCCGAACCCGATGTTCAGGACCAGGTTGTTGGATGGCAGTACCGTGATCCCATGGTTCAGGATGCGGGCCAGGTCGAACTGATAGTCCCAGGAACGGATGCGCCCCAGGTAGGTGTAGTCGAACAACTTGAGCGCTTCGGCCCGTTCACCCCTGCTCAGAAAATGACCATCAAGCAACCCTTCCTTGCGGATCGCCGGCCAGTCGCGCATATCCACATCATAATGCCGCCAGACCCTGCGCCAACCGGCCCATCCCCAATATGCCCCATAACCATGCGCGCTGAACCAGTATGATGACTTGTCCCGCGACCGCCATTCGGGCATGAGGTTGTTGCCCATGATGCACCAAATACGCTCATCGGAGCGGTACCGTTCGAGCATTTCCTGACAGAACCAGAAGAAGCCCGGCACGGGCAAGGTATCATCCTCCAGCACGATCCCTTCCTCTTCATGCTCGAAGAACCAGGACATCGCCTGGGCCTCGCCATGTCGCACTCCAAGGTTCACCGGGCTGTACCGCGTGAACACCTCACACGGCCAATCCACAGATCGCACCAAACTACGCACCTTCTCGCAGGCTTCGTTCTCCATTGCATTGCGCGGACCGTCACAGGCGAAATACAAACGCGGCGGCCTCACCGCACGGATGGCCTCCAACACCTTGCGGGCTGGTCCGTAACGGTTGAAAGCGATCAGAAGGACAGGGGTATTGAAGGACCCTGCATGCTTGGTCTGACTCATAGGCGGGGAAAGATGTTCTCCATATTATCCCTTCGGTACAATGCGTGGTGCTTGAACATGGAAATGAGATGCCTTGCCACCTGCCGGGGCGAGGCGAACTCATCCACAAACCGATAGAGGAACAATTGCATACGATCATTATAGCGTACGCTGATGTCCTGTACGATGTTCCCGTATCGGTCATAGGGCAGGATCTCAAGGCAGCCGGCCGCGAACGCCGTGGGAAGGATCATGTTGCTCCCATGCACACCCAACACCACCTGACTTTGCGAATAGGCCTTGCACCATTCGCGCTCCACATCATCAGTCATGCGGCGGGTGCGCAAGTCAGCGCTTCCCAGGGCCGGATCGGCATCGCCGAGGCCTGTGATGGTAAATCGAATATCCGGATATGCCTTTCGTAAAATCTTCATGACCGAGCGCATCATGCGGTCCTGATCGGCCACGAACCATGGACCCACCAGCCGTTTAAGCCCAAGCTTGTTCAACACTCTCCAGGCAAGCTTCACCATGGGGTGCCTGAACCATAGCCGATCTACCCTGGTAACGAATGTGACCTGTCGCGGCAGGCTGTCGAAGCGCTCCGTGTTGAATGGAGTGATGCCCGTGAAGCGCTCGATATCCACACCCAAGAACTCCGGATGTGCATACCCCTTGCCCAGGTACACACGATCATATTGGCGTAAGCTATCCTGTACGAAGGCATCAATGCATGTGGACCATGCGTGGGCCTCACCGAGCCGGATATCCACCAGCCAAACCTCCGCCACGCCACGAGGCACAAGCCAGGCGTACATCCGGGGCAGGATCAGGATGAGACCCTTATCAGGATGATGGTCCAGATAGTACTGCGCGTTGAATAGCTTTAGAAGTACGTGTCCATAAAGAAAATCAAGGGTGTTCAGCACGACCACCTCGCTGCAGCTGCGGTGCACGATGCGTTCGATCTTGAACGGCCTGTCCGAGGGTGACCGGAACCCCTCAACGAGCGGACCATGTATCCAATACTCACCATGGGTCGGATTGAAAAGCTCTCCGGTGACCCGATCGATGGCCATGGGGTGGTCCACCGCAAACCCAACGGGCAGATCCTTGAGGAAATCCAGACCGCAGTGGGTGCACAAGTACCTGCCCATGATATGGATGCCCGGCCATACAGAGCCCAGCCATTCACATGCAGGACGGGCACAACGTGGACAGTCCGACGCCATTTGGTCGGGGTGAAAGGGGACCAGATGCGGATCGGCTGTCATGATCAATTGAACCGGTGTAACCTCCAGAACGTGAGGATGCCCATGACCATGGACCTGAAGTTCGACCGTGCGCGGGAAAAGAACAGGTCAACCACGAAGATGCTCATCGTAAAGGAGATGACGCTGGCCGCGACCGCCCCCAGCGCACCATGGCGCGGGATCAAGAAAGCATTGAGCGAGATGTTAACGGTCGCACCGAGCACGGCGGTCACCAGAGAGTATCGGAAGAGGCCCTCGTTCGTGATGAAACTCGTCTTGGCCACGCCCATGTTCGTAAAGAACAAGCGCAGGGCGAACAGGCCGAGAAGGGTGCCCGCCCACTGGAACTCCGCCCCGTATAGGAACACCATGAGGGGTTCGGCCAGGATGTAGAGCGGGATGGCTGTTCCCAGGAACATCAGGAACATCAACCGGTACAAGTTGAGCATCCGGTCGTGGTACAGGGTCTTGTCGGTCACGTGCGCGCGCGTGATGGCCGGGGCGAGCGATCGTTGAACGACCACCGGCAGGAAACCGAGGCTCTCGACCATCTTCAATGCAAGTGAATACTGCCCGACCTCCACGTTCGCGGCAGCCCGGCCCATGGAACGTCCCAGCAGATCACCCAGCATCACCTGGTCGATACGTGCCTGTATGAGCAATGCGAAACCAAAGATCAGCAGTGGCCAAGATTGCTGGATGAGGTACCGGATGGTCCCGCGTGAATACCTCCAATCGCGTACCGACGACCCGGACCTGTGGTACAACCAGGTGAATCCGATCGTCAGGATCACCATCTCCACCAAATAGGTCCACGCGAACAAGTAGAGCGGTGCGTTCAGTGCAACGAGCAGGAGCTTGAACCCATTCGCAATGAACGCCTGGAAGATCAACACACGCGATGTCCGGGAAGCCTGAACCTGCGATGTGAACCAGTACTCTATGATCACGCAGGGTTTGAGCAGTTCGGCCAACGCGATGATCACGACCATGGCGGCCGTGCTGGAAGGCATCCCCTTCAACCAGGCTATCACGGTCGCAAGAACGACCAGCAGCACCGCGCCCCCCAGCTTCAGCACCGCACCGCTCCCCAGCAGCTCATCCCGGCGCTCCGGATGCCGGACCAGATCACGCACAAGGATCTCATCCAGCCCCATGCTTGTCAGCGCCAGGAACAGCCCCACGAAAGCCGCGGCATAGTTCAATTCACCCAGCTGCTCGGCACCCAGGTAGCGCGTCACGAACACACCGGTGGCCAATACCGTGACCAGGCGCACGACCTTTTCCAAGAACATCCATGATGTATTCCGCAGATAGAGTCGGACACCCTGGGCGCGCGCCATCATTATCACCTACTTCGTACGAGGCTCGAGGTAACCACCGTAGTCCTCGGTCAGGGGCACGTAGTTCACCAGCAGTTCCACCGCACCGAGCTTGCCCGCACGATGCAGTTCGTTCAGCTTGCGCAAATGAACACGCCGGGTGTGATGCAATCGGACGACGAACAAGGTGACATCTACATGGCGCAAGGCAAGCATGTACTCGCTCACCAGACCAAGAGGTGACGAATCGACGATGACCTGATCGTACCTGCTCCGCAGGTCCACCAGCAGCTGCTCGAACCTGGGGCTCTCCATGAGCTCCAGCGGATTGGGCGGCAACGGGCCCGAAGGGATGACATCCAGATCGGGGATCTCCGTGTGCACGATGATGGATGGAACATCGGCGCGCCCCATCAGGAAGGTGGAAAGACCGGGACCTCCCGCAAGTTCAAGCATCGCTGAAGCCCTTGGTTGGCGGAGATCGGCCTCCAGGAGCAGGGTGCGTTTGCCGCTCAAGGCCATGATGGTGGCCAGGTTCACTGCGCAAAAGGTCTTTCCCTCCCCGCTTACGCTGCTGGTCATGCCCACCACCTGCTTGGGGGCGGCTGGGTCCATGTATTTGAGGTTGATCCGGGTCGTACGGAAGCTTTCGGCCAGTAATGACTTCTGGTCTTCGCTGGTGATGCGGCGGCGGCGGCTGGACGGTACCTGGCCCAGGACCGGTATCTGGGTCAGCCGCTTCACTTCATCGATGTCCTGGACCTTGTCATTCAAAGCATCACGTGCCACCAGCAGCAAGAGCGGCAAAAGCAGGCCAGCAAGGAGGCAGAGAATACCTACCATCTTGGCGTCGGGCGCCACGTGTTTGGTTCCAACCATTCGCGCTTCATCCACCACGTACTTCTCCAGTTGGTCGCTCGCGATCGCGATACCGGCTTCGGCACGCTTCTCCATCAGGTAGTTGTACAGCTCGCTGCTCAGGTCGAAGCGTCGCTGCGCGATCCCGAGCTTTCTGGTGTTCTCCGGCAGCTGTGCGAACATCGCATTGATGCTGCCGAGCCGCGAATTCACCTGGTTCAGGTCCAAACGGGACTGCTGAAGCAAACCCTGTGCGGTCTCGATGATGGCCTGCTTGCTGGTCTGGATGCTTCGTTCGAGCGCGACCAGTACGGGAGTTGACTTCTTCGTGCTCAAATTCATCTGGGCGCGCTGGTTCATCGCCCCGATGTAATCCATGATCAAGTTGTTCAGCACGGGCGCATCGATGTTCGAAGCAGAAGGCGCCATGGGGGTGGACTGGTCGTCCGGGCCGCGCATGTAATCCAGTATGTAAGAGAAGTACTGGATCTTGGATTGGATACGCGACTGCTCATCCAACAGGCGCGACCTGTCCTCGAACAATGCTTCAGACCGGGCCGCCGTGCTTCCCATTACTCCCGTAGTGGTCTGGGCCTGTTTCATGGCTTCCTCAGCCTGTGAAAGGGTATCCTTCACATTCCCCAACTGATCGTCTATGAAGTTGATCGTCTTGATCCCCTTCTGATGCCGCTTGTACAGCTCCCCTTCGATGTACGTCTCCATCAGCTTGTTGAGGAACTTCGCTTGCTTGCTGCGCACCTCACCCATGCTCACCAGGCTCACAATGTGGCTCTCCTTGCCCATGGGTTCAGCCTTCACGTACTTGCGCCAGGTGTTCACCTGGCCGTCCAGGCTGTGAATAACGAACTTGTCATCCCGATCATCGGGGAAGGTCCGGTCCTCGGGCAGTTCCAGGGTGAAGCTCAAGTTCTCCTCGGCGAAAGGCTCTCCGATGGGCACCATCCGATCGATCTCCACCCGGGGGAGATACTCCTCCACCACGTCCTGGTTCCTCAAGTTGTACAGTCGGACGTTCTTGCCTTTCACTTTCACCCTGTAAGTTCCAGCCGACCTATCCACTTTCACATGGATGGGCACATCGATCATCTGAAGACTGGCGCTGTCGAGCTTCACGAAAAAATGCGGATAGTCGTAAACCTCCTGGGTGAGAAAGTGCCGGGTCTGGTAGTAGCTTACTCCGAAATCCAATCGCTTCAACGTGCGCTTCACGTTGGCTTTAGACATCAGGATGGCAATGTCATCCTCGAGCGCGGCATTGGTGCTCAGATAGGATGTGCCTCGGATGAACTCTTCCTGCCCGGAACTGAAAGGGCTCTTGGCACGGTCAGCCATCAGCAGCGATGCTTCCACCAAGTACTTCTTTGGCGATGTCTTGATGTAACCATAGCCCACAGCCATGGCCAGCAACACCGAGATGCCGAACCACCACCAATGCTTCCATATCCGGCGAACAATGGCTCCCAGATCGATCAGGTCCCCCTTGCCAGTAAGTTCACTCATCAGTTGTTCAGGGATCTGGCGAAGGTGAGCAGCAGGACCGCCGCACTGATACTGGTGATGAAGATCGACAACAGCTCCAGGTTCAGCCTGCCGGAGCGGGCCCGCAGGGTGGGCACGTAAACCACATCATTGGGCAGCAGAAAGTAGTACTCCGAACTCAACACGTCCAGCTGGTTCAGGTTCACCAGCACGGCCTGTGTACCGCGATCGCTCGGGCGCATCAGGGTGATCTTCTCCTTGTTGGCATACTCATTCGGACCGCCGGCAAGCGCGAGCGCCTCCAGCAGATTGATCTGGTTGTTGTACACTGTGTAATACCCCGGACGGCTCACGTCACCCAGCACGCTGATCCGGTAGCTCACAAGTTTGAGGATCACGGTCGCGTAGGCGAACTGTTCGCTGATCTTCCGCTGCACCACCTCCTGCGCTTCGCCCACGGTAAGGCCCTGCACCTTCACCCGGCCCACGTTCGGCAGGGCCACCTGTCCGACCTTGTCAACAGAGAAGCCATTCACGTACAGGTCCACATCGTTGAATCCATTCCCGCCTTGGGATTGGATCACATTGAAAAATCGTGATTCCTCCTCATTAAGGCCGATCACCCGGATGGACAGGACATCATTGACCTGTATGCGGTACTCGAACTTCTGGTTCTCAAACAGCTTGGCCGTGTTGCTGAGCGCCGGATCATGCAGGTAGTTCACGTCCTTCTTGGAAACGCAGCCCGCCATGCCAATTACGGCCAGGACCAGCAGGAGCATCCCGTACCGGCCAGCCCCCCTGTTCATCCTCCACGATCGTGCCGCCCTTGGGAACAGGCCGGTCAACAGCGTTCTGCTCATGCGCATGCAATTGGCCTGTGGTTCCCAGGCTTGAAGGCCAAAGATACGCGGGGGTGCGCGGCAAGGTTAGGCCCCCATCAAGCCTTATACACAGGTCGTTCTGAGCAATGCAACAGGGCCACCACTGAGGTAAGCAAGGCCAGGGCACCCAGTTGATGCGCCACACCCAGCCACAAAGGAACCTGCCAAAGCAGCGTCATCACCCCAAGAGTGAATTGCAGCAGTACCAAAGCCAACATGGACCGTGCCCATCGTCCTTCTGGCTCTGCATCCTTCATTCGGCGCCACCCCAGTGCCACCACCACCCCGGCCACCAACCAGGCCAGGCAGCGATGCACGAACTGCACACCATCCCGATGGTCGGTCAGGTCGGTCCAAAGTGAACCGTGGGCCAGCACGTTATCCGGCATCCATTCGCCGTTCATCAGGGGCCAGGTGTTGTAGATGCGACCGGCATCCATACCGGCAGTGAAAGCACCCCAGATCACCTGCAACACCACTAGGGCCAGAGCCAGGTAAACGGGGCCTGCACCCTGCCCAAACGCAACGAACGCGCGGCGGCCGTGGTCCAGGTCCAGCACGGTCCACCACACCAGCAGATACACGGTGAACGCTGCGCACAAGTGGATGGCCAGCCGGTAGTGGCTCACATCGGGCCGGTCCGCCAGCCCGCTGGCCACCATGAACCAGCCCAAGGCCCCCACCAGTCCGCCCCCGACCAGGATCAGCAGGGTGCGGCGCAGCAACCAGCCCTTCAACCAGCCCCTTCGCAGGAAGACCAGG
This sequence comes from Flavobacteriales bacterium, assembly GCA_016788635.1. Lineage (GTDB taxonomy): Bacteria > Bacteroidota > Bacteroidia > Flavobacteriales_F > PHOS-HE28 > PHOS-HE28. The sequence goes on from JAEUSU010000003.1 coordinate 30,056, forward strand.
AAGGGGACGATGAAGACCAGACCCATCAACCGGCCCCAATTGCGGTGCAGGTACTCCCAGAAAAAGATCTGCTTGAAGCCCGCCAGGTCCATGTGGTGGTTCTTCAGCCTGTACTCCGGAATGGCCTGGTACTTCTTGAAGGCCTCGTTCCATTCCAGCTCATCCATCGGAGGCAGGGCGCCCATGATGGGCTTCCATTCCGTGATGCTGAGGCCGCTGCCGGTGAGGCGGGTGATGCCGCCGATGACCACCATGCAGGCGATCAATGCCATGCCTGCCAACAACCAGCTACGCACCGGCCGGGGGGCTTGCTCCACGGATGTCATGGCGCGCGAAAGTACCTGAAGGCGCAACGCGCTTCCGGGACGAACAGTTCGCCCGGGGTTGGAACGGGAAATGAAATGAGCGCCTTAGATGCGCACCAAGCGGGTCAGCAGCTCGAAGAGACCCGGAAGGATGATCCCGGGGATGGACGCGTTCACGCCCTTGCTCTCCGCTTCCGCACCGGCATCACCATCCTGCGTGGAACCGCCCTGTACCGGGTGGCCCACCTCCACGGCGGTCACCTTGTAGGCACCGTTGCGCACCGCACGCACCGCTTCGATCAGCTGGGCGTCGGTCACCACCTTTTCATCATACACCACACGGGCGTGGTCGTTGCCTTCCTCCTCGTTGAAGTCGATCTCCGCGCTCTGCACACCAGGGATGCCGGCCAGTGCCTTGCGGATGGACGAGCCGCAGCTCATCATGCACGACATGCCATCAATGGTGATGTCCGCCGTGGCGAAACCACCTGTTGCCGCTGCCGGCACTTCCTTCACGGTGCGAACGATCTCGCCGGCCACCGTGTTCACGGCATCACCGGATGGGCCGCTGCAGGCCAGCAGCGACAGCACCACCGAAAGGAGCAGAAGGTTCTTCATGGCGATCCAGGTTTTCCGTTCATGGGACGCGCGAGCCACCCATGGAGTTACAACGGGTACAAAGGTAGATCGTGTACATGGTCCAACTTCGCGGCCGCAAGTGCCCCCCATGCACCAAAACCGTTCGTCCCTCACCACCTGGCTGCTCCTGGGGGTGCTGGCCCTGATCTGGGGCAGCTCCTTCATCCTGATGAAGCGGGGGCTCTACCACGAGGGCCGTCCCGTGCTGGATCCCTTCCAGATGGCCGCGGCCCGGCTGGCCATTGCCTGGCTGGCGCTCTCGCCCCTGCTCTTCCGGCATGCCGGCCTGCTGCCCAGGCACTGGCTGCCGCTCATGGGCACGGGCCTGCTGGGCAACGGCATTCCGGCCTTCCTGTTCGCCTTGGCGCAAACGCGCATCAGCAGTTCGCTCAGCGGCATGCTCAACAGCCTCACCCCGCTCATGACGCTGGTGGCTGGTGTGCTGCTCTTCCAAACCCGGGTGCGCGGCATCCATGTGGCCGGCATCCTGCTGGGGCTTGTGGGGGCCGTGGGCCTGGTGGCCACCGGCAGTTCCAACACCGGCAGCTGGCATTGGATGGCGTTGCTACCCGTGGTGGGCACGGTGTGCTACGGCCTCAGTGGCAACATCGTGAAACGCCACCTCTATGCATTGCCGCCGACGGCCACTGCTGCACTCGCCCTCACCTGGGTGGGGCCGGTGAGCATCGGTCTCTGCTTCGCCACCGGACTACCGGCCACTTTGCAGGCGCACCCTGAAGGATGGAAGGCTCTGGGTTATGTGGCCCTGCTGGCCACCCTCAGTTCGGCCCTGGCGTTGGTGCTGTGGAACATGCTGCTGCAACGCACCACCGCATTACGCGCATCCACCGTCACCTACCTCATGCCCGTCGTGGCCATCGGCTGGGGCCTGTTGGACGGCGAAGTGGTCACGTCCGTTCAATTCGGGATGATCGCCGTGGTGCTGGCGGGGGTGTATATCGTGAGCCTGGCCGAGCGGCGGTAAGGGGTTCGGGGTCAAGGATCGCTTCACCTCCAGTGATCAATGGCCGAACTTCAGGGAAGCCTACATCAAGATCTCATGCCGTCAGCCTATCAAAAGGTTATTAGAGGTGCCCTCTAAAGTTCGATGTTCCAAGTTCAATAGGGGCTGAGCAGCTCGTTGTGGTCGAACGCGGAGATCCATTGGAACGAAGAAAGGAATTCCAAGAATTCCCTCTTGCATTTCCCCAGATGCGTCTTGCTTTGGTAACAACCATGTCCCGTGATGAGCATGTGCTTCTCCGGTGCCTCCTGGTACGCTTCGAAATGAAAACCTCTTCCTCCAAACTTCCAACAATTCTCGTCGTCACGGTATTTCAAGAAGACCCCATACCTACCACCAATGGACGAACAGACATTCCCCAGGTAAACAACCGTATCACCAAAATAGTCAACACCCTTGGGCCACCACTTGTCGTACTGGACCCGATTCTGCTGATATCCGGTGCGTTCATCGGTCGTGCGACTGCTGACGCTAATGTCATATACGGAGATCCCGATCCTCGAGTCCACATTGACCGCACGTATTGAATTAACAGTGTCGTGCTCCCATCTCCCAATCGATGGCAGCACCCAAGCGATATGTTCACCCCATGCCATGACGGTATCAAGTTCCCCAGGCTCAGACTGCATAATCATGCAGCGGGGGACTCGTCCGGCACATGACAAGATCAGTATTGATACGGCGGCATACATCAAGGTCATTCGCATCTTGTTCATGGTGTCATGTACAGACGGTCCATCGTTTTGCTGAAGGCCGCGTCCCACTTGATCCGCTTGGTCACGGCACGCGCATGTGCTCCCCGTTCCTCATCCAGGATCGGCCCTGAGAGATCAAGCAGGTCTAGACCTGTGGTCTCCAGTTCTATCGTCAGTCTCTCATCGATCAGGCTCATGAACCAATTCCAATTGATGTTCCGCGAAAAGACCCGCGCACGTTGGCGGCTAATACTATTGGCTCAACCAATCCGGTAAGGCCACCGTAGAGCGACAGTTGAAGTTCGGGGCGCTCCTTGTAACATGCCAACCTGCCAGTTGAAGACGGCCAATGGTTATCTTGACATAAATGGCAAGATCCTCCCAATCATAGTCATATATGATCTCGTCGCCCGTGTCCTTGTGACGGCCGTATTTGGCCATGAATAGACTATCATCATGCCTGACCGTGGTATCGACCTTGTACGACTCGGTCGCTGGATCCCAAACCCATACTCCACCGTACTCCGTCTCACGTCGATAAAAACGTGAAGACATCGACGGCAAACACGCCAACTGTGCTTCGATGCATTGATCGCTGGAACTGAAGTGCCACTCCCCTATCATGTTCGCGTATGACGGCGATCCAAAGCTTGGAATGTCATAGCGCCTATACCAAATGAACGGTTGTTCATCCCCGGTGAGCTGCTGCAACCGTTGCCACCAATTCTCAAAGATCCATCGCATCGTATCCCTGTTCATTTCGCAGGTCTTGCGCCATTCCGGAAAACGGTTGTCCAGTATTGTATCCCGGTTGTAGTACTTCAGTGTGATCGTGGCTGGAACAAAGGTCAGATCCTGATGCAGGACGCCTCCGTCCGTATCATAGTGAGTTGAAGGATATCGGAATGTATCCGCATAGGCGTAGGTCACGAGGCAGTTCAGGAAGCTCACCCCAGCACTACGGAGATAGAATAAACAAGGTCTATGATCAGACGCTGAAGCTTGACCATGGAGATAGGAATACAGAGGTCGCTGGTCATTCTTCAAAGGACCGATCTGATTTATGAGAATAATTCCATGTTCCCTTGGCGATAACTGGACCCTTCGGCTCCAGGTCGAGTCCTCGAATGCACGTACATTCAGGGTATCCCACGGCACAATGAGCCGCGGCAGTTCCAGTTGAACTGATGGCTTCCAAACTCTCTCTGTATCACACCCCTCAACGAGCATGACACCAGCAGTGGCAATGATCAAGAAGAACCTCAGGTTCATCTCTGGATCCAGTATTTCACCCGCTCTAAGGCATCATTCAGTAGCCTATGCTTGATCTCACTGCGCCTTGATAGCCGCTCAACTAGTCTAGACCGATGATCACTTGGGATATTTGCCTGTTCATCACTCGTAAGGATCAGAAGATTCTCGTCGTCAATATTGGGATGTGAGAAATCCCACGCATCCCAACCCGTTGAATCGATATAGACTGTGCGTTCGATGTCGTTCTTGAAACGAATCTGCCCTTCACCGCTCGAAAAGAGAAAAGTGGAGATCAGGTCATCCATGTACTTCGGTAGCATCCAGAAGCGAGCCTCATCGCACTTTCGATCAGTCGTCGCGTTTGGGAAGACATCTTCTCTTGTCGGACCCTTCGCGGGTGGAACGACCATCGTTGGATCACCGTTGGCTAGAAGATCGAACAGTCTGAATCCAAGGAACTTCTCATTGCCTTCAGTGCCCGGCACTCGTTCCACGGCAAGGTAAGCACCCTGGATCGGCTCATTTCGGAACAGCAATGGGGTCACATTGTCCCAAAGCATGTCCTTCTGTTCAATCGTATCAAATGCACGGATCGGGTAGTTGTTCAGCATGCCCCCATCCACGTATAGGCCGCGATAGCGGTCCGCTTGTACCTTGTCATTGCCTCTCACTGGCATATTCACGTAAACCGGCCGGAATACCAGCGGGAAGTTCATGGACATGGCAACCGCTTCGATCACGGGGAAATCCGGCGTGTGCCAAACGGAGAAGTACAGTGGCAGATGGTTCGAGATATTGGTGGCCGTTACAACGAGGTCAACGCCGGTCAGATTGAAGAAGTCCTTGAAGGGCATGAACGGGTCGAATATCGCACGGTGCCCATTGAGCGCCACGTGGACCGGCTTGAGTCGATCTGTGATCAACCGCAGGAAAAAGTCACGGACCTCCAAGCCTGAGAACAATCCTCGATTGAAAAGCAGGCCGTGCAAATAGATTAACGCGTTATCATGATCATGGAAGAGCGCTTTGGCCGGTACACCATCCACATCGATGGCATAGGGACCAGGAGCGCGGTACGCCCCTTCTCTGAATCGCTGGAACTGACCGATCAGGAACAAGCGCTCCCGGAGCTTGTCTCCATCCGAAAGTTCATAGAGCTTGCGCTCGAAGCCTAATCGCTCCTGTAACGCCCCCGCGATGATACCGCGCGACCGCTCTTTCCAAGCTTTCAGTAGTTCAGGTTGATTACTGAAGCTATCCGGCCTATACTCTTCCTTTCCAAGCCTTGCATCAACCGTGCGGATGGCGCTCTCGTTTGGTTCGCCGAAGAAATGCTCGACTTCCGCCCATTTCTCCTGACGACCGGGGTAGATCAACTGCAACGCTCCTTCCTGGAGCTTCGCTTCGATCTCGTCCGATCTCATCCCCATGGATAGCATGAAGGCTGTTATCGCGCCCGCTGAGGATCCGCTGATACCACGGAATCGCCGAGTGCCGAGAGGTGCGGTATTGATCGGAAAAAGGGGCGCCCTCACATACGAATGAGGCTGACCAAAAGGACCTTGATCAGCGATGAGCACCTCCAACGCCTCTATCACTTTCACATAGATGATCCCACGGCCGACACCACCTTCGAAGCATAGGTATTGGACATTGTCCCCCTGTAAGGAGATCTTGCGAGGTGCCATTGGTCCTTACGGCGTTGGCAACAGATCCGCGCTGTAGTCCGGCAGGTCAGCCGGCGAGCCGCCGTGGGTGAGGTACACCAGATTGGTGGGCACCTTGCTGATCCAGTGTTCGGCCTGCGGATCGGTGTCGGGGAAGCTGCCGTCGGCTTCTTTCAACTCGTCGATGATGCTCACGTAGAGCGGGTCGTTCGGCGCGGGCACGTCCTCGCCGAGCCAGATCTCGCCGCCGCTGCTCAAGTAGTGGAGCATGGCCTCGTCGTAGGCCGGGCGCACGGGCACCAGCACGCGCGCCGCGCCGGCCTGCAGGAACTTCATGAAGAGCGGGTCGCTGTCGTCGCGCTTCAGGATGTTCAGCCACTCCCGCTTGCGGCCCCAGAAATAGGGGTAGAAGAGGTAGGTCATGTTCTCCCACTCGAAGGCCTGCTCGAAGAACTGGATGTAGCGCCCCTCTGCCTGCGCGTCGTTGAAGCGGAACTCCGGGTAGCCGAAGGTGGGCACGTTGGGCTGCAGGGCGTCGAATGCCTCGAAGCGCTGGCCGGTGAGCAGCTCGATGCAGTGTTTCTTCAGCTCCAGTTGCTCGGTCTTGCGGTTGAGCAATGTGTTGTTGCCACTGATTAGCACGCCCACTTGCTGCTGGTTCAGCCAGCGGTTGTAGTCGTCCACCAGGCGCTGGTGGGCGGCCTTCAGTGCGGCGAAGGTCTCGATCTTCCAGTTCTCGATGGTGGTGGTGGTGGGTGAGCAGAGCACTTCCACGCTGATGGTGTGGTGCGTGCTTTTCATGCGGGCCACCACGGGCACCTCGCCAGTATGCTGATCCAATGGCAGCAGGTCACTGGCCGCGCTGGTGACGCCATGCCAGTAGCGCCCACCCACGTACATGGTCACGTAGTGGCCGCTGCCCGCGCTCATGAGCACCGAAACGCGGGCTTGATCAGCCTGGTAGCCATCCGGGATGATGATCTTGGTGACCCAGGTACGCCAGGGATCCTCGGCCGGGGCATCCGCCTTCACTTCAGCGGCCACACGCAAGGGCTCCGGTGGCGCCTTCACGTCCAACGCGCCATACCTCACTGCCAGCACATCATAGTCGGCCAGTGTGATGTCCTCGTAACTCTTCAGGTCAAAGTCCGGTGGGTCCTGGTGCTTTTCGCTTCCATCCGCCTTCACGGTCCGGGAATAGACATGGAAGGCGGCCGGTTCGGGCACCACGAACTCGAACATGAGCCGCTTGCCATAGTTCACCACCTTGTTGAAGTAGAGCTTGTCCAGCCAGCGATAGACGCCCACGATGTGGTCCGCCGGGCTTTCTGAATTGGCGAGCGTATGCTCTGCGGTGTCCTCATGCTCCACGATGGTGGTTACGGTACGCTGTGCACGGGTGCGCTCGATGATCCTTTCCAGTGCGCGCTCCATCACCTCCTTGCCGTAGGCGGTGGCCTGCTGAGCGGACTGGACACTGCTGGTGGACGTGGCCGAAGCCGCATAGGCGCTGCCCTGCACCACGCCATACCGGCCGGAAAGGGTCACGCCCGCCTGCTGCGAAGCATCCTGTTGCACGATGTTCCCGGTCTCATGCTGCAGTTCGAACCGCTCGGTGGTCTGCGTCTCACGATCCACCTGCCGGGTGCTCTCCTGCTCGTTCAAGATACTGGTCTAGGTGCGGTCCAAATTGCGGAAGGTGCGCTTCTTCACTTCGCCCTTGAGCACATTTTCCACGTGTGCCACTTCTCCCAGTTCATATTTCAGGAGTTGGCTGCGCACCACTTTCAGGTCCGCCACGCCCAAGGGCCGCACATGGCCATGCCCACTGGGCAACGATGTGCCGGTGTATGGGTCGCACGGGGATGCCTGGCTGATGATGGCGCATTCATTACCCACCCGCAACAAGCTGCCGCCCACGCGCACCACCACTTCCGTTCTTCCCTTGGGGTTGGCCAGCAGGCCCAACCGGCGGATCTCGCTCTGGAACCGCTCGTGCAAGTACGGCATGTAAACATGCTCCAGGCTCCCGCCCACCTTCAGGTCATTGAGCACCGACTTGGTGGGTGCACTGAGCTTATCCGCCTCGCTGGCCTTCAACACCAGTGGCGGGTGCTCCACCTTCGCATCCAATGGACTTGCCCCTTCGTGATCGCCAAGGTATTCCTCGTGCCGGAGCATGCGCTCCTCATACATCTGTACCCCATAGAAGCGTTGGACCTCGGCGTAGGCGGTCCGGTACCGTGCCAACTCCGTGCGGGCGGCCACCACGACGGGGTCCTCCACAGGTACAGGAGTCTCTGGCTCCGCCGCCTCGTTCACGATGTCCTCCAGCGGAAAAAGGTTCTCCGGCAGGATGACCGTGGCACAATAGGCCTCCCAAATACCCACCCCGGTGTTCAAGGCCGTGTCGTTCGCCACAAGCCGCTCCAGCAGGTGCATGACGCGCAGGGTGCGGGCAAGCTCCGTGCGCAAAGCCGGGTCATCCACAAGGACGGTCTGCATGAAGAGGTTGTCCCACACCCGCATCTTGAGGGGCCCATAAGCGGCATCACCCACGTACGCGTCCACAGCCATGCCCAATGCACTGGAACAGGCCGCCAGCAGTTCAGACTGAACAGCGTTCTTCACCTTTGATCGCAGGTAGTCGTCGATCTCATCAAAGCCCTTCACAATGTCACCGTACAGAGTGGCGATGCCGGGGATGTGGTCCGTATGTGAAGCCTTCCAACTCGAGCAAGCACTCACCTTGGCCGCGCGCGATCCGGCGCCATGACCAATTGACCTTAGCTCCTGGTACAAATCCCCCCCCCCCCCATGCGCTGCAAAACCCACCTCGCGGCGAGGTCTCCACTCGACCACCGGCCGACGCGGTGCGCGAACATGAACGAAACGCAAGACATCAATGGGCAGATTCGCGGTGGACATGGGTCAAGGAGTTGAATGATGAGGCCAACCGAACGGGTTTGAAGGTAATGACATTGTGCGACCTGGACGAACGGTTCGTTGCCGGATGATATCCCATTGGACCAGCCAAGTCACATGGTGCTTGCTATCATTGCAGCAACAGCATGCGGCACCTGCATGCAAAACGTGGTAACATGTACCAAGGCCAGAAGGTCATCATCGTCCTGCCCGCCTACCGCGCGGCCCTTACGCTGGAGCAGACCTACCGCGAGATCCCCTTCGACCTGGTGGATGAGGTGGTGCTGGTGGACGACAAGAGCCCGGACAATACGGTTGAGGTGGCGCGGAACCTCGGCATCCGGCACGTGGTGGTGCACGACGTGAACAAGGGCTACGGCGGCAACCAGAAGACCTGTTACGACAAGGCGAAGGAACTGGGCGCGGACATTGTGGTGATGCTGCACCCGGACTACCAATATACCCCGAAGCTGCTCACGAGCATGATCGCACTGATCGGCAACGGCGTGTACCCCGTGGTCTTCGGCTCGCGCATCCTGGGCAAGGGCGCGCTGAAGGGCGGCATGCCCCTGTACAAGTACGTGGCCAACCGGGTACTCACCCTCACGCAGAACCTGCTGATGGGCGAGAAGCTCAGCGAGTACCACACGGGCTACCGCGCCTTCCACCGCAAGGTGCTGGATGCCTGCCCCTACCACCAGTGCTCGGACGATTTCGTGTTCGACAACCAGATGATCGCGCAGATCTTCTGGCAGCGCTTCGAGATCGCCGAGATCACCTGCCCCACCAAATACTTCGACGAGGCCAGCAGCATCAACTTCAGCCGCAGCATGACCTATGGGTTCGGGGTGCTGGGGGTGAGCCTGCGGTATTTCCTGGCCCGTGTGGGGGTGGCCGGGTGGAGGTTGTTGGGGGAAAGGCGGTAATTGTTGGTTCCAGGTCACGCTTCGACGGGCCTGCATGCCCCAGGCAGGCTCAGCGTGACCACCAAATGGTTGTTCGTGACTGGCAAACAACTTCGCACCCTTGGACCGATGAACACCAAGCACCTGCAGTGGGTCCTTCTGGCCACGGCGGCCCTGCTCTTCCTGCCGGGGCTGGGGGCGGTGCACCTGTTCGATTGGGACGAGATCAACTTCGCGGAGATCGCCCGGGAGATGCTCGTGACGGGCGACTGGCTGCGGCCGCGCATCGGGCTGGAGCCCTTCCACGAGAAGCCGCCCCTCTTCATGTGGATGCAGGCCGCGGCAATGACTGTCTTCGGTGTGGGCGAGTTCGCCGCCCGGCTGCCCAACGCCTTGTGCGGCATCCTCACGCTGTGGCTGCTGATGCGCATCGGCATGCAGGTGCGCAGCCGGGCCTTCGGCCTGTTGTGGGCGTTGGCCTATCTGGGGTCCATCCTGCCCCACCTCTACTTCCGCAGCGGCATCATCGACCCCTGGTTCAATCTCTTCATCTTCCTGGGGCTCCACGCCATCATCACCCTGGTGCAACGCGATCCCACACGCGCCGCAGGGGTGCTGAATGCGCGCACGGACCGGCTGGCCTGGCTGGCCGGCTTCTTCCTGGGCTTGGCCGTGCTCACCAAGGGGCCCGTGGGTGTGCTCATTCCCGGCCTCGTGCTGGGCGTGTACTTCGTGCTGAACCGCTTCCGCCCCTTTCTGCGCTGGCGGCGCATCGGCATCATCACGCTGGCCACACTGCTGGTCATTGGCACCTGGGGCGCGGTGGACCTGGTGCGCAACGGTCCCGAGTTCATGGTGGCCTTCTTCTGGCGCCAGGTGGCCATGCTCACCACCGAGGATGCGGGCCACGGCGGATTCATCGGTTACCACGTGGTGGTGCTGTTGCTGGGCTGCTTCCCCGCCTCGGTCTTCGCCCTGCAGGAATTCCTGAAGCCCACGCGTGCACGGGATGAACGCGCCAATGATCACCGCCGCTGGATGGTGATCCTGTTCGCTGTGGTGCTCGTGCTCTTCAGCATCGTGAAGACCAAGATCGTGCACTACAGCAGCCTCTGCTACTTCCCGCTCACCTACATGGCCGCCATCCAACTGGAGCATGTGTGGATGAAGCGCGAAGGCTTCGGCTGGAGCCGCTTTCTGCTGGGCGGCTTGGGAACGGTGATCGCTTTGGCCGTCATTGTGTTGCCCTTCGCAGCTATGAATAGCGAACAGTTGAAGCCGCTCTTCGCGCAGGACCCCTTCGCCCTGGCGAACCTGGACGCCGAGGTGCACTGGACGGGCCTGGAGGCCATTTCCGGAGTGGTGTTGCTGGCCAGTCTGCTCACCGGTCATATCCTGCATGGCCGCGGGCGTTATCGCGAAGCGGTACTCGCGGTCTTCCTCGGCGGTGCGTTTTTCGTCTCCAGCACGCTCTTCTTCTTCATCAACCGCATCGAGGCCTATTCGCAACGCGCCGCAGTGGAGTTCTTCCAGGGCAAAGCCAGTGAGCGCTGCTGGCTGCTCACGAAGAACTACAAGAGCTACGTGCCGGAGTTCTACGGCCGCATCACCGAGCCACGACCGGCACAGGAGCTGCTCTTCCACGGCCCCATCGACCGGCCGGTGTACCTCAGTTGCAAGATCACCGCCGTACAGGAAGTGGAGGCACTGGGCACCTTCAAGGAATTGTATCGCAAGAACGGGTTCGTGTTCTGGGTGAGGATGCCTTAAGCGATTCGCTACAGGCATTCGCTCTGCGTTCCTTTGCGCTCTCCGCGCCTCTGCGGTGAACCTCGCCATGATCGACGACCTCTCCCATATCCTCACCCACCTCGGCGAAGACCGCGAGCGTGGCTTCGATGCCGTGGTGCCGCCCATCGTGCAGAGCGGCAACTTCACCTACCCCACCGTGGCGGCCATGCGTGCCGTGGTGCAGCACGAGTATGACCGGCCGTTGTACACGCGGGGCTTCAATCCCACCGTGGCCATGCTGCGCAAGAAGATCGCCGCGCTGGAAGGTGCGGAGGATGCCCTGGTCTTCAGCAGCGGCAGTGCGGCCATCGCGGCGGCGGTGATGAGCTTCACCAAAGCCGGCGACCACATCGTATGCGTACAGAAACCCTACAGTTGGACGAAGAAGTTGCTGGTGGAACTGCTGCCCCGCTTCGGTGTGGAACACACCTTCGTGGATGGCATGGATGCGGAGAACTACCGAAAGGCGGTCCGCCCCAACACCACCTTCTTCATCCTGGAGAGCCCCAACTCGCTCACCTTCGAGCTGCAGGACATCGCTGCTGTATGCACTATTGCAAAGGAGCACGGCATCATCACGCTCTGCGACAACAGCTACAACAGTCCGCTCTTCCAACAACCCATCGCATTGGGCTGCGACCTGGTGGCCCACAGCGCCACCAAATACCTCAACGGTCACAGCGACGTGGTGGCCGGTGTGCTGGCCGGCAGCCATGCACACATCCGGCAGGTGATGATGAAGGAGTTCATGACCCTCGGCGCGGCACCTTCACCCCACGATGCCTGGCTGTTGATGCGCGGCCTGCGCACCTTGCCCCTGCGCATGGAACGCAGTGCGGACAATGCGGAGAAAGTGGCCCGCTTCCTCGAAGCGCACCCCAAGGTGAAGCGCGTGCATTGGCCGGGCTTGGAAAGTCACCCGCAACATGCCCTGACGAAGCGACAGATGAAGCGCGTGGCTGGGTTGATGACCATTGAACTGGACGCACCCGATGTAGCCGCCGTGGAGCGCTTCTGCGATGCGCTCAAGACCTTCCTGATCGCCGTGAGCTGGGGCGGATATGAGAGCCTGCAGTGGCCGGTTTGCGCATTACAGGGCCCCAGCGGCTACTACACCGACCTACCCTTCACCTTGGTACGGCTCTATGTAGGGCTGGAGGACCCGGACACCCTCATCTCCGACCTGGAGCAGGCGCTGGCGAAGGTGTGAGCGGCTCTCAATACGTGGGCAGGTTCCCCACCGGCGTGGTGGTCAAGCATGTGGTGATGACCGTGACATCCAAGGTGGCCGAAACACCCGGGCAGCCACCGCTCGCCGGAATGGTGTAGGTGTACAAACCGTTCGGATCCACACCCGGTGTGAAGGTGCTGCTATGCGGATCGCTGAAGGGATCGGTCCAACTTCCACCAGCTTGAGGACCGCCGTTCAATTGTGTGAGCATGGTGAAAGGGCCGTCGCCCTGGCACCAGCTCAGCGTGGTATTGGTGCCGGCATTGGGCGCTGGGGTGGCCGTGATGCACAACACGGAGGAAGCGTTCATGCATGGAGCCACACCCGGTACGATGTAGACGTAGCAGCCAGCCGGGTCCACCACAGGGTTGAAGCTGTTCGGGTGTGGCGATCCACCGGGTGATGTCCACAACCCGCCTGCATCTGGAGATCCACCCAGTTGTGCGAACATGGAGAAGGCCGTGGATGAGGAACACACATTGATGTTCGTGTTCACGCCGGCGTTCGGCGCCATGTTCACCCCGATGAACAAGGTGGCTGAGGCGGAGCAGCCGTTCGCATCAGTGACTGTGTAGACCACTTGGTCGCCATTGAAAGCACCAGCGTATATCGTACCCATCACCACACCCGCACCCATGAGTACTGTGACCACTCCACCCGGATCAGGCGTACCACCGAGGTACACAGGCACATCCACAGAATTGGCCGATGAACAAAGCGTCACGGAACCATTCGTTCCTGCGAAAGGCAACGGATGGATGGTGAGCGTGGCGCCGTACGGAACACCGGTAAGTGGCAGGTCCGAACTGGAGACGCGGAGCAGGTAGGTGGATGATGCGATCGCAGCTGCAGGTATCGTGCAGTTGACGTTGCCGGATGTGGTCGCAGCACTTGCACCGATCACCGTGGGCGCAACGAACGAACCCGTGGCATCCGACAATTCAGCGGTGAACACATTACCCGCATTGAAGGTGCCTGTGGCCGTGAAGCCGATCGTGAAGGTGGCGCCCGGGCAGAAGTCCATGATGGACATGGGATCCACCGTGATCTGGGCCTGCAAAGCCATGGTTACGAGTTGCATAGTGAAAGCAGGAAGAACTGTGCGGATCATGGCCATCTGGGTTCGGCGACACCAAGCTATTCGTCTTGGTGATCACACATCATATTCATCGCCGAAGAACCGCCATGCATCGATGGACCCGTGAAAGCGACAGCCCGGGTGCCTATGCACCCGGGCCGCATCGCACTTTCGCAAGACCGGTCAGAACATCGCTCGCAAGGCGACCATGAAATTGCGCCCCGGCGCTGATATGCCCGAGGAGTATGGCCGGTAGCGCTGGTCCGTGATGTTCTCCACTCCACCGGTGATCTGCAGGGCCTTGTTCAACTGGTAGCCCAGCCTCAGGTTCAAGGTGTACCAGGAAGGTGAAAAGGGCCGTCCCTGATCGTCCTTGGCATAGATGGGCGTCTTGGCCTGCTCGCTCGGCGGCAGCTGATCGAAGGTGAAACCCGCGCTGAACTGGCTGAAGACCTGCGCGCGGAACTTGTTCCGTTCCCAAGCCAGGCCTGCCTGACCGAATGCCGGCGGGGCATGCCGCAGGGGCACGTCCTTCGTGTTGGCATCGTCCTGCTCCACCCCATCCTGCCAGTTGTAGCGCAGGTTGAAGCTCAGTTCTTGCGTGATCCGCGCATCGGCCCCCACCATGAAGCCCAGCACCGTGGCCTGCGCAGCGTTCTGAATGGCATCCACACGGCTGGGTTCACCATCGTACACGATGCTATCCTGCCCGTTCAATGTGAAGGGCCGGCGCACCATGGCATTGTCCAGCAGCACATGGTAGAAATGCCCCATCAGCCGCACATTGCCATTGATGACCTTCTCCATGCCCACATCGGCGGAATAGGCATACTCCGGCTGCAGGTCCGGGTTGGGTACGATCACCGAACCAGGCTCGCTGTCGAACACCTTGCCTATGTCGTCGATGTTCGGCGCACGGAAACCCGTGCTCAGGTCCAGGGACAGCTTCCAATCCATTCCGGGCCGGTAGGCCAGTCCCAGATTCCCCGTGAGCGCGCTGTTGTTCAGATCCGTGCTCGTAGCAGGATAAGGGAACAGGGTGGTGTCGAAGGTGCACGCCAACGACGCCCAGTTGAAGCGGGCACCCGCCGAAACGGTGAGCCGCTCAGTAGCGTCGTGCATGGCCCCGATGTACACCGAACCCGTGCTCCAGGTGGAGCCATCCGGATAGCGGGAGTTGATGATGGTTTCCGCACCGGTGGTCTGGTTGAGACGCACACCCTTCGACCCCACTTCATTGGTCACATACTCGGCGCCATACAGCACCTGTGTCCGTGCGCCCAACTCCTTCTCCAGGTCCAGGTTCAGCCAGATGCCGTTCACCACTTCGGTCTGTGAACGTTTGCTGACATTGCGGAAGTTGCGGTCGTTTCGGCTCTCGGTGTAGTCCTGGTAGGCTACTGCGAGACGCGCCGTGCTCCAGGGCCCCTTCTTCGCGGTGTGCCGGGCCGTTAAACTGGTCATCAGCCATTGCTGTGGCCCGTAATACCACTCCGCCGAACGGGGCTGGCCATTGGGGCGCAGCTCGATCAGGCGATCATAGCGCGGCACATCACTGGTGGTGCTGTAGTACACGTTCAAGCCGAGTTCCAATGCATCCACCGGACGGAGGGCGAGCTTGCCGAACAGGTTGATGTTGTCATAGGCGCTGCCCACCTGAAGGTTTGGATCATCGTTCATCACCATGGAGTCCAGTCCGTTGATGGTCTCCACATACCACGGCCGCTGGAAATCCGCGGGGCCATTGCTGCCGGTGCGCAGGTCGCCGAAACGGGTGAATGATGCATTGCCCACGAAGGCCACCTTCCGCCCGCCAAGTCCGAAATTGACGTTGCCTGCAACTTCATTCGCTGCCGAGGCATAGCGCGCCATGGCCCCCCCCCGAAGCAACAAGCTGCTGTCCGGGCTGAATCGTGGACGCAGGAGGTGGAAGTCCATCACACCACCTATCGCATCGCTGCCGTATGTCATGGCACCCGGGCCGTGCAGCACTTCGGCCCGCTCGATGGCGTTGGCATCCACACTGATGACGTTCTGCAGGTTGCCGGACCGATAGATCGCATTGTTCATGCGCACCCCGTCCACCACAATGAGCACCCGGTTGGCGGCGAAGCCGCGGATCATGGGGCTGCCCCCGCCCAGCTGGCTCTTCTGCATGAACACCTCCCCGGTCTGCTGCAGCATGTCCGCAGCCGTACCGGGATTGTTGAACGCCACATCGCGTGGGGTGATGACGGTGACCTGGTCCGGGATACGCCGAAGCTCCTGCTCCCACCGGCTGGCGCTCACCACGAACTCACCCAGGGCAAATGGCCTGGGCGCAAGAGCCACCAAGAAGTTGGCGGCCTGCACCTGGGCATAGCTGAGCACCCTGGTCGTGTAACCGACCATCTGGAAGCGAATGGAATCAGCGCTCACCAAGGCACTTACATCGGCATGGCCGCGCACGTCGGTGATGGCGGAAGCACCGCTGGCAGCCACGAACAGGGTGGCCGCCTCCAAAGGACGTTGTGTGGCCCGGTCCACTACGGTCACCTGCTGGGCTCGGGTAGCCACGGCCAGGCATACGAACAGCATGGACCAGCATAGGATCCTGATCATGTTCTGGAGAATGAAAGTGTTGAATGGGGATGCTCCCTCACGAGCCGCGACCCATTGGTGCAGGTCATGAGCACCGGTCCCACCCCCATGGACGGACCGGTTGCGAGCCGGAGCTCAGCTCCAGATGGGTTCGGGCGGAGGCGACCAGCGTCGGAGGAAACCCGAGCGCAAGGGGTGGTTGACGTGCAAGGCTTGTGCAGCAGCTGGCCGAAAGTTCATTCCCAGGTGAATGCCACCCGGTGGCATATCGATCCCGTGAACGAGTTTCATGGCCAGCACACGGGAGCCGCCTTTGGAGGATGGGCCTTCCATGTTCCTGCTGATGTGGTCCTTCAAACCGGCGAACAGCACGGTCTCCGCCTTGTCATGAATGCACCAGGCATCCACCGTGTCCGTTCCCTGCAGGACCTCCACCACATCGTACATGTTGCCATTGGGCAACTTGAACTCCCGCTCGGGCTTCACCCAGTTCAGGGCTTTCCATTCAGCCGCAGGCATGATGAAGTGGGTCAATTCATCCTTGGGCACACCCTTGCGGATGCGGTCCTTGATGCCGCGTTGGATGAGCTTCCGCTTGGCCTCGAAATGAGCGAGGTAGCCCATTTGCGCATACCCGAACCCGCCGAGGAGCAGGAGAATGACCATACAGCGCCAGAAGCCGGACCGGAACATCGCGTACGAATGTAGGTGGTGACCACATGGGGAAGGGGACCGCTCATTGGACCGCACCTGCCGTTCGTTCATGAAGCCTGAGGCTCAGCGGCCGTCGACGCGCGGGGGTACCATTCGGAAATGGACCTTCAGGGCCTCGATCTTGCTGGCCGCCGCGAGCAGTTCCGCCAACTGGTAGCGACCAGAAACGGGCTCCGCATCATCGTGTATGATCAACTGCGAAGTGAGCCGGAAGGTCCCATCCGGATGCTTCTCGGTGCGGAACCTGTACAGGGCCGAGGCACACCTCCATTCCCAGTCCACGGGTCCAACAACAACCGGCTCAAGCTCCTTGGGCACGTCCAGCACAATGGTGATTCGGTCATCCTGTGCGAAATCCCAGTGAAAGGGCAGGTCGCGGGTGGGTGCATGGAAACCATCGGGCAGCGCGTGGATCAGGATCCGCGACAGGTCCAGGATCCAGAGCGTGTCATCCGACCTCATCAACCCTGGGGTCAGGTCGAGGTCCATGTTCACCACCTGGCCATAGGGGGGCCAGGCGGCAGGTGGGTCGGCCACAAGGTTCTGTAAGCGCACCTGCCCGGCATCAAACAGACGGTGGCCATACGACCGTTCTATTGTTGGGTCACTCCTGCTCCGTAAGTAAGCATTGCGGCACAGGGTGCTGAACTGGCCGCTGTGGTAAACGCGGGCGTGCGCCGTGGCCGCCCCCAAAAGTGGATCCACCCGCACATGCAGCTCAGTACGGCGCAAGTCAACCTGGCCCAGGTCAGGAAGGGTCACCAATGTGGGGCTGGGCACGACCAGACTGTACATGGCATTGATCTCACATTTCAATGCGGTGGCCTGTTGCCAGTAGAAGGGCAGTTCACCAGGCAGGTAGGAGCTCTCCAGTCCGGGAGGCATGACAATAAGGTCCCCCTCATGACCAAGGACCACAAAGCCGAACAACGATTCCCAAAGCGGGGTCAGGTAGGAGGGTGATAACCGGCCCAGGCGCTTATCCAGTGGGTAGATCGTCAGGTAGCCCAGGTCCAGCTCGGCCAGAAGCTTGGCATAAAGATCATAGAGGCTGTGTTCCTTCAGCTCGCCTTTGGCCAGCTGCTCCCCCATGCGGTCGAGGGATTGGTCCAGATCAGCGAACCACAGGTCGCTGGATCGCACCGTGAACGCGTTGGCGATCACCTCTTGAAGGGCGGCCAAACGTGCCAAGGGCTGGTTGGCTGGGATGCCTGCTGAATGATGATGGACGAACTCTTTGAGCAGCTGGTTCTGCCGGTCGGGCATCGACTTCTTCGCAACACGGCGCCACCAATCCGCACGCCGCTCGCGCCACCTGATCACGTTGGCCCAGTAGGGCGTGGGCAACGGCTGGTTGCTGAGGCGGTCGCGCATGAAGTTGCGCGAATCGAACAGGTCCAGGCTCAGGATGAGGTGCGGAAGCTCGGATGCGGGCCGCGCGTTCACCTCATCCATGCAGCCAGGCAGATCGTAATTCACGAACACCTGGCGAACGTCCACCCCATCCTCCTCCACTGCTGAAGGCTTCGCACCGGTGAGAAGCAGACCTTGATGGCGGCGATAAATGACCTCCACGAACTGCTGCAGCACCGGTATGTCCCGATGGAAGAACACCCGCCAGCTGGTTAGGCGCTGCCAGTTGCCGGCCCACTCGTGCTGCCGCCATCCCAGCGAATGAGGCCAGCTCATGTCATAAGGCACCATGTACTTGTAATGGAACTCCACCACATCTCCCGGATCCACGTTCTGCAATTCGAAGCGCTGGCGGTCGATCCGGTCAGTAGCGCGCAGGGAGCGCACCGTATCGCTGCGTTGCCTGGCGATCCAGGGCACATCCTGCCACATGCCGTCCGGCCACACCTTCCGCACATGCAGAAAGTCCAACCGTACATCCGACCAGTCACCACCTTCAAAACCTGTCCAAGCGCCCCACGCCTTGCCACGCCGGTCGTACGGTGGGTCCAGGCTCTCGGGGATCACCACATGTGCGTAACGGGCCACATCCGCCTCATTGCCATATCGCACCACCATATGCCGCTCGAAGAACACATTGCAGTTGGAAGGCTTCTCACCCCGGAAACGGATGGAGAGGGTATCCGACAATACGATGGTGACCGTATCTGCCACGGATCTCCACAACGGATCCCACCGCAGAGGACCCGGGTCGCCCACCCGCCCCTTGAAGGGTTGAGGCATCTGGGCCATCGAGACAGTCGTGACCGCCACACACAAAAAGGTGATGACGGCACGGTTGTTCATGGCTACTTCTTTCGGAAGAATATCCGGAGCGGAACCCCTGTGAAGGTAAACTTCTCCCGCAGCTTGTTCTCCAGGAACCGCGCATAACTGTCCTTCACGTACTGGGGGTGGCTGGTGAAGAATGCGAAGGAGGGCACCACACCGGGCAATTGCATCACATACTTGATGCTGTTCGTCTTGCCCTTCAGGATGGGCGGTGGCTGCCTTTCGGCCTCTGGCAGCATGACATCATTCAACTTGCTTGTGGGTATGCGTTGAGCCCGGTTGGTGTACACCTCCAGCACCTTCTCCATCACCCGGTGAATGCGCTGCTTTTCCAATACGCTGGTGAAAATGACGGGCACATCAGTGAACGGGGCGAGGCGCTTCTTGAGCTCTTCCTCATAGTCCCGCGCCGTGTTCGTGCCCTTCTCCACCAGGTCCCATTTGTTCACCACGATCACCACTCCCTTGCCATTCTTCACGATCAGCGAAAAGATGTGCAGGTCCTGTTGCTGCATGCCCTCCGTGGCATCCACCAGCAGCAGGCATACATCGCTTTCCTCGATCACCCGCACGGAACGAAGCACACTGAAGAACTCGATGTCCTCATGCACCTTGGAGCGGCGACGGATACCGGCAGTATCGAGCAAAATGGCATCAAAGCCGAATACTTTGTAGCGCGAATGCACCACATCACGCGTGGTGCCTGCAATGGGTGTGACGATGCTCTGCTCGCGCCCCAACAGTGCGTTCACCAGGGACGACTTGCCCACATTGGGCTTGCCCACAATGGCGATCTTGGGCACACCCTCCTCCAGCGGGTCCGGCGCCTTCGTGAAGCCTTTCACGAGCGCGTCCAACAACTCCCCCGTACCCGCACCGCTCTGTGCGCTGATGGCGTATACCTCACCCAGTCCAAAGGCATAGAACTCGGCCGCATCGGGGATCATACCCCCGGTATCCACCTTGTTGGCCACAAGCAGCACCGGTTTGCCCGTGCGCCGCAGCAAGGACGCCACCGCATCGTCCAGCGGGTTCACCCCATCCTGCGCATCCACCAGGAAGAGGATGGCATCCGACTCCTCCAATGCGAGCTCGGCCTGACGCCTGATCTCCGATTCGAACACGTCCTCACTGCCACTGACATACCCTCCGGTGTCGATCACACTGAACGGGAGGCCGCTCCATTCAGCGTGCCCGTAGTGCCGGTCACGCGTGGTGCCCGCCGTAGGGTCCACAATGGCCTCGCGCCTTTCCACCAGCCGGTTGAACAAGGTGCTCTTGCCCACGTTCGGGCGTCCCACAATGGCGACGATGTTACCCATGGCTCACTAATATCCGTACTGTCCCAGTTTGTCTGCATCCTCCCGCCAGCCTTCATCCACCTTGATGTGGAATCGAAGGAAGACCTTCATCCCCAGAAAGTCCTCAATGGCTTTTCGTGCTGCGGTGCCCAGCCTGCGCAAGGCACGCCCTTCATGCCCGATGAGGATGGCCTTCTGCCCTTCCCGCATCACCACGATGTCCGCTTCGATCCGGACGATCTCCGGCTCTTCCTGAAAGCTGGTGACCACCACTTCGGATGAGTAGGGGATCTCATCCGAGAAATGCTCCAGGATCTTGTCCCGGATGATCTCGGCCACGAAGAAACGCAGGTGCCTATCGCTGAGCTGGTCCTTGGGGAAATAGGGCGGATGTTCAGGCAGCTGCCGGACCAACCAATCCCTGAGTTCCGGAACATGGAAACCATGCAAGGCGGACAGGGGAACAACCTTCGCTTGAGGCAGCGCGGCCTGCCAGCTCACCAGCGCCTGTTCCATGCGGTCCTGACCAACGAGATCAACCTTGTTCACGAGCACCGCCACGGGGACCTGCATTCGCCCTGCCTTCTCCACAAGCCCAGTAAGCTGGTCCGGGCCATGCTCGGGATCACTCATGATCAACAGGACATCCGCATCGCGGAAAGCCTCGTTCACGGCGCGCATCATGCGCCTCTGCATCTCGTATCGGGGCTCGATCACTCCAGGCGTGTCGGAGAAGACGATCTGGTGGTCATCCCCGTTCAGTATCCCCAGGATGCGGTGCCGGGTGGTCTGTGCTTTGGGATTGGTGATCACGAGCTTCTCGCCCAGCAAAGCGTTCAAGAGGGTGCTCTTTCCCGCGTTGGGCGGCCCGATGATGTTCACATATCCTGCGCGATGCGCCATGGCCGGTCACTGGAAAGAAAAAGCCCGGTCTTCACCGGGCTCTTCCTGGTAGCGGGGGCAGGACTCGAACCTACGACCTTCGGGTTATGAGCCCGACGAGCTACCATCTGCTCCACCCCGCACTGTGTGCTATTTCAAACCAAATGGTCGCTAACCCATTGGGGGCGCAAATATAACCGACCTACCCCTTCCTCCAACGATCACCCCCTGTGTGGCCACCCGTTCACTCACCCGCGGCCACCAAGGCGTCCAATTCGGCGCTGAGGCGTTCCCACTCCTCCATGCTCTCGGCGATCTGCTGGGCAAGCTGCCCCAGTCGCTCATAGCCCTTTTGGACCTGTTCCGCCGGCTGCCCCCCTTTCATGACCTGCTGCTGCAGGTCCTTCTCCTCCCGCTCCAGGTCGGCCAGGCGCTTCTCGGCCTTCTCCACCTGGCCTTGAAGCCGTCTGCGCTCCTTGTCCCGATCGCGACGGTCACGCTGATCGTTGGTACGGGCGGCCTTATCCTCCTTCACGCGCGCGGACGACTTGCCGATGTCGGCTCCTTGGAGTGCTTTTCGACGCTCGATCAGCTCCAGGATGTCCATATGCTGGTCGCGGATCCGGAAGTGGTCAAGCTCGAGCAGCCGGCTGGTGAGCCCATGCAGGAAATCACGGTCGTGGCTTACCAGCAGAAAGGTGCCGTCATAGCTCTTCAGCGCTTCCTTTAACACATCCTTGCTCTGGATGTCCAGGTGGTGGGTGGGTTCGTCCAGGATCAGGAAGTTGAGCGGCTTCAACAGCATGCAGCACAGCGCCAAACGGGCCCGCTCGCCCCCACTAAGCACTTTCACCTTCTTGTCCACATCCTCGCCGCTGAACAGAAATGCACCGAGCATGGCCCGGACCCGTGGCCTGTTCTCCTCGCTGGCGGCATCCTCAGCGGTCTCCAGCACGGTGCGCCTGGGCTCCATGCGCTCGGGCATGTCCTGGGCGTAGTACCCAATGATCACGTTGTGCCCAAGCCGGACCTCCCCCTCAAAGGGTTCCTCTCCCATGATCATGCGCACCAGGGTGGATTTGCCTGTTCCGTTGGCCCCCACCAACGCCAGATGCTCACCCTTGGCAATGGTGAGCTCGGCATTCTGGAAGATGCGCTTCTGACCATAGGCTTTGCTCACCCCACGGACCTCACAGACCAGCTTGCCGCTGGCGGGTGCCGGGGGGAACTTCACCAGCAATTTGCGTAGGTCCTCATCCTCCACCTCTATGCGGTCCAGGTTCTCCAGCTTGGTGATCAAACTCTGGGCGAACGCTGCCTTACTGGCCTTCGCCCGGTACTTGCTGATCAGCTCCTGGGTCTTCTCGATGTACTTCTGCTGGTCTTTGGCAGCCGCCATCTGCTGCTCGCGCTCCACTTTGCGCAGCTCCACATACTTGCTCCAAGAGACCTTGCGATCAATGAGCTTGCCGTTGCTCACCTCTATGGTGCGGGTCGTGAGGCGATCCAGAAAGGCTTTGTCGTGTGAGATCAGGACAATGGCGGCGGGATAGGTCCGCAGCAGGTCCTCGAGCCATTGGATGGCGGGCAGGTCGAGGTGGTTCGTGGGTTCATCCAACAGCAGCAGGTCGGGCTGCATCAGCAGGATCCGCGCCAACTCCGCCCGCATGCGCCAACCGCCGCTCAGCTCCCTCATGACCCTGTGCATATCCTCGCCCACGAAGCCCAGACCCACCAGCATACGCTCCACCTGCATGTCATGATCCGCCGCCCCGATCGCGTTAAGACGCTCATGGGCATGCGCCAGCAATGTGGCCAGTTCCATGGCCTCCTCGTCGCTCGTGCAGCGCTCCAGGTCCGCGGTGATCCGGTCTATGCTCGCATTCAACGTGCGAGCCTCAGCGAACGCCAATTCCGCCACCTGCCACGGGGTGAGTTCCAGGTTGTGGGCCATTTCCTGCGGCAGGTATCCGATGGTGAGCTCCCGTGGCTTGCCGATGTGCCCGCCATCCACCGCCTGAAGCCCTGCCAGCGCCTTCAGCAAGGTGCTCTTACCCGCCCCGTTGCGCCCTACAAGCCCGATCCGGTCATCACTGCCAATGAAGAAGTTGAACTTGTCGAACAGCGCCCGCTGGCCGAAATGAAGGTAGAGGTCGGTGACGGTGATCATGGACGCGGTACGGTGGAGTTCCCAGGGTATCTACCCTGAACGGGGCGCGAAAATAGCGAAGCCCCGGGGGCCGGGGCTTCGCTCTGGTGCTCAAACCGTATATCAGAAGTTCCAGAGGTCGTGCTCGAACTCGAACAAGGCCTGCTTGATCTCCTCACCCTCAAGTAGTGCATCAATGCCCTGCTTGTAGTCCACGACCTGCCGGTCGTACACGTTGCTCCACTTGGTGATGTAGCTGTTGAACTGGCGGGTCCAGAACACATTCTCGAAGGAGCGACGCTCGGCGTCATTCTCCCGGTTGAATACGTCCCAGTTGGCCAGCACATACCGCAGCTCCGGATAATACAGCCAGAACAGCGGAGTGTAGCCGCGGATCTCACCGTCATCGCCGCGCACCTCCTTCATGGGGGCTATGCCGATGATGCGGATGTCCATTTTACTGCGCTGCTTGTCGAAGATCCAGTCCTCCTTCAGTCGGTACTGCTTGATATCCCGTGAGGTCAGCGTGTTCTCCACCACCTGTTGGACCATGTTCCCGTCCTGGTCTTCAACAGACACGGTATCCTTGCGCACGAAGATCTCCTTGAGCTGACTGGGAAGCAGCGCTTTGCGGAACTCATCGTCCTGCGCGATCGGACCCACGTCATAGGCCGTGATGCTTCCTTCGACCAACAGCGCCTGCTTGATCACATCGAACAAGCTCTTTCGATCGTTGATGGGCTCCACCGGATAGTAGAGCGTATGGTTGATCTTCTCACGCAGGTCGATCGTGCGCCACACGCGCCGGGCCCACATCACATCGGCTTCGCGGATGTGTGGATAGGGAATGACCCGCTGGGTCTTCGTGTTCTCCTTGATGTAGGCGCCGTCCAACACGTTCTGTGCGGAAACGGTCGCCGAGGCCAGCAAACCGGTCAGGGCCAGCATGGCTATGGAGATCAGGTTCTTGCAGGTCCTCATGGCGAGAGTGATTTACGCAGGTTATCAGACCACCTTGAAAGTGAGGGCTCCCAGGTTGCGGATGGTATCATCCGGACCCTTGGCCTTGATGCCTTCGATGTAGATCTTCTGACCGGGCTTGGCCTTCTTCAACATCTCCTTCATCTCATCGGAGAGCTTGCCGCTCTTCACGGTCTTTTCGATCGGTGTACCGCTGACGATCATGGTCACCTTCACCTCCACCACCTCGAACTTCAGGTCGAATTCGAAGTTCTCCATCTTCGCAATGACGTATTGCGCAGCTTCCAACTCGGCCTTCTTGATGTTCTCATCGTTCACGCTCTTACCGGCGAAATAGGGCGTCGGATTGGGCACGTTCTTCACGCGGAACTCCACTCCTGGCAGCGATTTCTTGGAGCCGTCCGGGTTGGAGACCGTAACGCTGATCATGGCCTTGTTATCCGAGCCCGGACGCACGATATATCCCTGGGAGTCCTTGCTGATGGTACCATTGCTCATGTTGGGAACGATGTCCTTGGCGCTGTAACCCGCCACACTGACATCCACCGGATTGTCAACACCCCTGTAGAACACGTTCATCTTGGTCGGGCTCACCACCAGGTTCGGTGCGGCCACCTCATAGGTGGTCTCAAAGGCCTGGATCTGCTCTTCGCCACCCACTGGCTTGAACTTGATGATCCCTGAGACCGTCTTTAGACCGGCACCGCTGGCACCTTGTTCAAGCTTGGCCATGGCCCCTTCCATTGGCAGTTTGATGGACTCCCCGACGATCTTCGGGATCCCGGAACTCGTGTCCACTTTGGCACCCGGGCCGCAGATGTAGACCTCTGGGGCATTCTGGTTGTCATAAGCCCCCAGGAATATATCTGCCTTGTAGGTGCTACCCACGGTCACATAGCTGCTTTGGGGCTTCACGATGGCGGTGAGCGTGTTGAACTTGAAGGTCTTCTGCTCAACCGAGCCCAGCATCCAGTTCACCACCTCGTTCTCCGCATTGCGCACATCACCCTGCAGCTTGCTGAGAATGGTGACAACGGCGGCGAGAGGCACGTGGTAGAAATTGATGGACTCCCACGAGGTCGTCACTCCGGTCTCTCCACCTTCCTTCGCACGGGGATAGTTGAACATCCGGTCCACGTTCGCCACCAAAGTCGGGTTCTTGTCACCCACCACTGCCTTGATCTGCTCACGGAAAGCCTCCAAGCGTTGACGAAGGTCTGCCGCCGTAAAGGGCCCCTCCTTGGGCTTGGCCGGCTCAGAGCCGACCATCAGGTTGGTCACATCATCATACGCGTCCTTCTTGTTCACCAGCATGAGGTTCATGATCGTGTCGCGCCCCTGATCATCCTTGCCGATCACTGTCTCCACAGGGATCTTCTCCGTGCCACTGATCACCTTCACCTTGATGGAGTCGATGTAGACGACAAGCGCATTGGCCGAATTCTGGATCTGCTGTGCGCTGGCAAAGGCATCGCCATACTTCGCCGCGTTCTCACTGGCATACTGACTGAAGGTCTTGTAGGTCGCGTCCATCTTCTCCTTCAACGTCAACTTCGTGGTCTCCAAGCCGTTGTTAACGGTCACGAAGGCGTCCAGGATCTCCTTGGATACGTTCAGCGCCAATAGCGCCGTAAGCACCAAGTACATCATATTGATCATCTTCTGTCTCGGGGACAGATTACCACCTGCCATGGTCGGTCGATCTTATCAGGTTCGTTGGTCCGATCCTCACTATCACCATGCTTCTGATCAACGAACGGTCATGGCAGCGAGCATGTTGCCATAAACCGTGTTGAGTTTCTGCAGGTTCTCGCTCAGTACTGCGATGTTCTCCTTGTAGCGCTTCGTGTCGTCCACTGAGTTGCGCAGGTTCGCCATCAATTCGCCGATGCCTTCGAACATCTGGTTGGCGGCTTCCAGCTTCTCGCGGCTGCTGCGCAACTGCATCTCGTACATCTCGTTCAGTGCGCTGAGGTTCTGGCTCATGCGACTGAGGCTTTCACCGGCGCTGCGGCCAGCGTCCACATTCTGAGTGAGACCGACCAGGCTCTCGCTCGCCTTGGCATAGGTATCGCTCAATACGCTCACTTTCTGGGACGCCTCCTTCAAGCTGCTCGAGTACTCATTGGTGGCCGCAGCAGCACCTGTGATCTGGGTCATCTGCTTCGCCTGATCGCTGAGCGAACGCATGCCCTCACCCAAGCTTTGAATGAGGTCGGGCTCGATCTTGGCGGCCTCAAGCATGTCGTCCAACTGCTCCGTCACACTGCGCTGGTCCTCTTTGCGGAATTCGTCGCCTTCTGCACGCTCACCCGTCGCAAGCTCAGGGTAAACGAGGCTCCAATCCGGTTCCTCATGGGGCGGTTCGAACGCCGAAAAGAAGAAGATGATGGCCTCGGTACTCAAACCCACCACGAGGAAAAATCCGGCGAACGGCCAGTGCTGGATCTTGAAAAGTGCGCCGACGATCACGATGGCCGCGCCCAATCCGTACAGCTTGGCCATGAAATTCTTCCACTTCTTGCTGCCAGGTTTCATCTTGGTCCTTACGTTTTAGAGGGGTTGTGGAAAATGGGGGGTTGAGCGTGCCCGATCAGGTCAGTGACGGGCGATGTTCCTTGTTTGAAATACTCTCATACCGAGCCTAAAGGTCCTCAGCGTTCACGGCTTTGCCGCGGCCCAGGAAGGTCATCACGCTGCGGAAGCCGATGAAACATTTTGCCGTGTCCTGGAACTCATAGGTGCGGGTGCCTGTCTGCAGGTAATAACCCACATCCTTCCAGGAACCTCCACGCACCACCTTGCGCTTGAGCGAAGGTGGATCGTTCTGCAGCGCATCATAGCTGTACTCAGGGTTCAAGTCGTGGCTGAACTGGTACACGCTCTCATCGAAGGCGGTATTGGTCCATTCTGCCACGTTACCAGCCATGTTGTACAGGCCGTAGTCGTTGGGTGAATAGCTGTCCACCGGAACGGTGTGGAAGCCGCCATCATCCGTGTAGTTGCCATTGAGGGGCTTGAAGTTACCCAGGAAGCAACCTTGGCGATTCCGGATGTAAGGGCCACCCCAGGGATATGGGGAGAGGGGCAGACCACCACGTGCGGCGTACTCCCATTCCGCCTCGCTGGGCAGGCGGAACCGGTTCACAAAGGCCTGCTCGTTCTGCATCAACCAACTGTTCATGAGCTGGGTGCGCCAAACGTTGAAAGCTGTTGCCTGCACCCACGTCAGCCCCACCACGGGATAGTCATCGTAAGCCGGGTGCCAGAAGTAGTTCTCGGTCATCGGCTCATTGAACGAGTATGTGAAGTCATGCACCCAGGCCAGGGTATCAGGATACACATTGATCACCTCCTTGATGATGAACTTGCTGCGATCGCCGTGCCCACGGATGGCATTGTTCTGCCCTTTGACGTTGGTATAGCTCAGATCGAGGTCCTTACCGGACTTCCTGGCCGCCTCCTTAAGGTCGATCCAGTAGTATTCGAACATCAACTTTCGCGTGTCGATCTCCTTGCGGCGATAGAAGCGCTCGCTCTCGCTCAGGAACATGTCGGCCAGCGCTTCCTGTTCCTCCTCTGCATACCAATCGATACGGGTCTTCCAATTGATCACCGGGGGGTCGATCTCCTCACCATACTCATCCTCGGTGAACACATGATCGCCGATATCCTCCTCGCCCAATATCCGTTTGGCCGTGGAATCGATGACATACTGCACGAACTGCCGGTATTCGTTGTTCGTGATCTCGGTCTGGTCGATGTAGAATGCCTGGACGGACACGGTCTTGGAACGGGTCGTCAAGGCATAGGGCGCGTCCTGGTCGCTAGGACCCATGACATAACTCCCCATGGGGATGTAGTTCATCCCATAGGGATCGACTTGATACCAGTCCGGCCGCCCTTGCACGCCAATGAGCTGCCCTTGACCGCCGCCGCCACAGCTCGCCAGCAAGCCGATGGCGCCGAGATACAGGATGGGTTTGCGTTCCATGGTTCCTCCAGTGTTACCGTTCGATCCTTGCAGGTTGGTCTGAAATGCCCGGGTAAGCGGACACCGCAGACTGGACATGGAACGGGTTTACAGGTATTCGGGTTTCGTGAACGTTGATCTCCAGTATCGTAAAGGACCTACAAGAACCTGACGTTCCGGTAGATCTGCAGGTCGGGTTTCTTCTCGATCTTGAAGCAGTAGTTCAGCATCAGTTCGTGGCTGCCACTGCTGTAATTGCTGAGTTCCGAGGTGGTCACGTCGTAGCTGTAGCCCAAGCGAAGCATCCCCTTGCCGTTCGGCTGGCTGTACTGGTAACCGATCATGGGAGCGATGGCATCCTCGGTACGGAAGGAAACGCCCAACCAGACCATGTTGTTATACAGGAAATTGGCCGTGAGGTCCAACTGGGTGGAAGTCCCATCGCTCTTGATCAAGGTACTTGGCTGCAACACATACTTCTTATCCCCTCCGATGGCCCAATCGTACCCGGCCAGCAGGTAGTAGTGGCGTGCGTTCTTGATGCTCACATCCTTCAGCTCGGTCTCTGGCAACTGCGTAACGCTGAAGCCCGCATAGAAAGTGGGGGAGACATAGTACAAGCCGGCCCCCATGTCGAACCCGGACTGGCTTGAGCCGTTGTCCGGAATGGAATTATCGTCGCCAACGGGATCCACCGAGACCCACTTGTTTCCCAACGAACGGCCGGACATGCCCGCATACAAGCCGATCCCCAAGGTGCCCACGCCGACCTTCCGATGGAAGGAATAATGAAGGCGTGCTATGGTATTCTTCTGCTGACCGAGTTCATCAGAGGTAAAGGTCAGGCCGATACCGCTGCTGATCTTCGTAAGCGGGGCATGGAAATTCAGCAAAGCGGTCTTCGGGGCACCCTCGAAACCCGACCACTGCTGGCGCAGGATGGCCGTGGCGCAAATGTTGCCATTGGTACCGGCCACGCCCGAGTTGATCGACAACCGGTCGAACATGTACTGCGTGAACTGCGGATCCTGCTGTGCGGAAGCCGTGCTGAAAAGCACGATCCCCAAGGTCGCGGTAATGAGCCCCCTCATGCGTTTTCTCTGTGCGTTGTGCCCGTTAAGGGACACCACCCCCCATGGGAGAGTGGTCCATCCCGCCGCCAAAATAGCAAAAAAGGTTTCGGCCGATCATTACCCCGATCCGACCAGACTGGGGATCTCGGGGACCAACCGTTCATGACAGCTTCTGAAAGGTGCGCCACCAGCGGTCCGGCACTTCTTCGCGGCAGGCCGCCTGGTAATCCCCATAGCTGCATGGCACAAGGTGATGGCGCTCAAAGCGCGCCTCCTGTTCGGCACGGTAGGGAATGTCCATCCACCACCGCTCACTGACCTGGCTCTTGTAGAAGACCAATTCCTGCTCATGCCCCTTGATGGCCACACGGAACCGCGTAAAGCGCTTGCGATCCAGCCACGGCAGGTCATTCGTGCGCGAACGGTATCCATCCAGGAAGCACCAAAGCATTTGCGCCGCCAGCTGTGCGGTCACTTCATCCACATCGCGGGTGGGGTCCATTTCAAACATGCCCACGGATGTGATCTTCTCACTCACCCCGGCATAGCGCATCAATTGGCAAACCTCCTCGCCATGGAACCCGTTCGGTCCGGGCCTGGCCACACCGGGAGCGTCACTGCGCCGCACAGCTGAAAGGTCCACACTGAGGGCATCGCCATTGCGCAGCACCGGCTCGGCATCTGCGATATTGGCCCGGAGCTCTCCAAGGCGATGCACATCGAAGAACAGCCTGTCCATCAGCTCAATGCCGGGCTGGTCCACCAAGTAGGTCTGGAAACCCAGGTTGCTGAAATTGAACAGGTAGTTGGGTTGCCGCATCACGATATGGCTCAAATACGAGGTGTCCGCCAAGCCTTGGCCGGGCTCACCGAGATCGAAGCGCGCATCGATGGCGACCAGGTTCACGGTGCGCTCCAGGCGCTCGTAGGCCAGGTACTGACTGAAGGTGTGGCCCTGCCCCCCACCCAATACGATGGGTACGATGTTGCGACGGATCAGTTCAGCGATGGTCTCGCTCAGGGCATGCCGCGTATCCTCAGGGGTATGACCGGGATGGAGGTCCCCCAGGTCGGCCAGCTGGAACCGGCCAGGTGGAACGAACAAATGGTAGAACTGGTGACGGATGGCATCCGGTGCCTTCACAACACCACGGGACCGTGCATGGCCAGGGTCGTCACAAACACCCAACACCGCGATCTGCACGCCATCGAGGTCCGGCAGTCCGCGCTTGTCATGGAAACGCACATGGGCACCGATCGCCTGCAGGCTCCAATCAGGTTGCTGGTCAGCAAATAGTTCACTGGGGCGGAAGTAGAGACCAAGGTCCACGGGTCGGGCAAGTGGCCATTAGGGGCCATGGCACGAAATTGCACCTGCCAGACCACCGTTCGCACGATCCCCGTTCCGGGATGCTGACAGCCGATCGTTGGCCTACTTCCGCGCAGCGGCCTTCTTCTTGGCTGGGGCACGTTTCGCAGCGGCTTTCCTCTTGGCCCCCTTTTTCTCGGGTGCGGCGCCGAGCAGTTGGGTGGCCTGCTCCAGGGTCAACGCTTCTGGTTCTGTTCCCTTCGGCACATTCGCATTCTTCTTTCCATCGGTCACGTAAGGACCATAGCGGCCCTTGAGCACTTGGATGGGCGAACCGTCGAATTCCTTCAGCACATTCTGCCGCACGCCGGCCAACTTGGCTTCGATGAGCTCGACCCCCCGCTCCAAGGTCACCGCCGCCGGGTCCTCTCCTTTCGGAATATTGGCGTACGTCTTTTGGTATCGCACGAACGGTCCGAAACGGCCGCGGCCCACCACGAGCATCTCGCCTTTGTACTCACCCAGGTCGCGCGTGGCGGTGGCGACTTTCTTTAGATCGATGAGTTCGATGGCGCGCTGAAGCGTGATCTCCAAGGGATCATCCTCCGGCGTCAGGCTGGCGTAGGTACTGCCCAGGCGCACATAGGGGCCAAAACGACCGATCCCCACGGAGCACACCTCGCCATCACGCTCGCCGAGGGTGCGCGGCAGCTTGAAGAGGTTCATGGCCTCCTCGTAGGTGATGGTCTGGATGCTCTGGTCCTTGCGCAGGCTTGCGAAGCGGGGTTTCTCCTCATCACCCACATCCCCGATCTGTATCATGGGGCCGAAGCGCCCGATGCGTGCCACCACGTCCTTGCCGCTCACGGGGTCCTGGCCCAGCACGCGCGCTCCGGTGGCTCGCTCGGCGGTGTCCTTCACGGTGCCCAGTGTGGCATGGAAGGGTTTGTAGAAGCGGGCGATCATCTCGCGCCAATTCTCCTTGCCCTCGGCGATCACGTCGAACTCCTCCTCCACCTTGGCGGTGAAGTTGAGGTCCACGATGCTGGGGAAGTGCTCCACGAGGAAGTCGTTCACCACCATGCCAATGTCCGATGGGAAGAGTTTCTGCTTCTCGGCGCCTGCGTTCTCCGTGGCGGTCTTCTCAGCGATGGTGCCCTCGGCCAGCGTGAGGATGCGGTAGGCGCGCGGCGTGCCCTCGCGGCTCTCCTTCACCACGTAGCCGCGCTTCTGCACGGTGCTGATGGTGGGCGCGTAGGTGCTCGGTCGTCCGATGCCGAGCTCTTCCAGTTTCTTCACCAGGCTGGCTTCGGTGTAGCGCGGCGCGGCGCGATCGAAGCGTTGCGTGGCGGTCATCTCGCGCAGCTTTAACGCTTCGCCCTGGCGCATCTCGGGCAACAGGCCTTCCTGCTCTTCATCGCCTTCATCGTCGCGGCCTTCCATGTACACTTTCAGGAAGCCGTCGAAGAGGATCACCTCGCCTTGGGCGCGCAATTGATCCGAGGGGCGTGTGCTGATCGCGATATCCACCACGGTCTTCTCCAGTTCGGCATCGGCCATCTGGCTGGCGAGGGTGCGCTTCCAGATGAGGTCGTAGAGGCGCTCGGCATCGGTGTCGCTTCCGGCATTGCGCACGGCCATGTCGGTGGGGCGGATGGCCTCGTGCGCCTCTTGCGCGCCCTTGCTCTTGCTGGTGAAGCGGCGGCTCTTGCTGTAGCGCTCGCCATATTGCGCACCGATCTGCACGGCCGCAGCGGCTATGGCCTGTTCGCTCAGGTTCACCGAATCGGTACGCATGTAGGTGATGTGCCCTTGCTCGTAGAGCCCTTGTGCAATGCGCATGGTGCGGTCCACGCCGTAGCCGAGCTTGCGGCTGGCCTCCTGCTGCAACGTGCTGGTGGTGAAGGGCGCGGCGGGTGTGCGCTTGCCGGGCTTTTTCTCAACGGCGTTCACGGTGTAGCCCGCACCGATGCAGCCTTGCAAAAAGACCATGGCTTCAGCTTCCGTAGCGAAGCGTGCAGGCAATTCGGCCTTCACGGTGGCGCCCTTCTCCGTGGAAAGCACGGCGGTGACCTTGAACGCGCTCTTGCTGTCGAAGCCCAGGATCTCCCGCTCCCGCTCCACGATCAGGCGAACGGCCACACTTTGCACGCGGCCTGCGCTGAGGCTGGGCTTCACCTTGCGCCATAGCACTGGGCTGAGCTCGTAGCCCACCAATCGGTCCAACACGCGGCGGGCCTGCTGGGCGTCCACCAGATGGATGTCGATGCCGCGCGGGTGCTCCATGGCCTCTGTCACGGCCTGTTTGGTGATCTCATTGAAGGTGATGCGCTTCACCTTGTCATCACTGAGCTTCAGCGCTTCCTTCAGGTGCCAGCTGATGGCCTCCCCTTCGCGGTCTTCGTCAGTCGCCAACCACACCATGGCGGCTTTGTCGCTGGCTTTCTTCAGCTCCGCCAGGCGTCCCTTCTTGTCGTCGGGAATGATGTAGGTAGGCTCGAAGCCGTTCTCCACGTCCACGCTCAGGTCGCGTTCGGGCAGGTCGCGCACATGGCCATAGCTGCTGAGCACGGTGAACCCTGTCCCCAGGTATTTCTCGATCGTCTTCGCCTTGGCAGGCGACTCCACGATCACCAGATCGCCGCTTCCTTCCTTCTTTTTGGCCATGATCCCGATCTATTTCAGGGCGGCAAATAAAAGGGACTGGATCCGTCAATGCCGTCCTTCCCGATGCGGAGGGTCCGTCTTCCCCTTTAGGGGAAGGAAATTTTCACATGTCCATAACCCGAACCGAATGGCGGCATCGTTGGTTCAGCGTAACACCTTTGCCATGCGTTCCATGCCACCATCCCAGACCATCATGGATCAGTTCCCCTTTTTGCTGACCACCATGCTGGTGCTTCTGGCCGCCTGTGGCAGCAGCAATGGACAATCACCGCATACGAACATGCGCCCCAACGAAATGAGCCAATACGATCACAGCGGAAATCCGCACTACTCCCACACGGACACGGCCAAGCTCAGTGTACCCCTGAGCGAATGGAGAAAGCTGCTCCCGCAGGAGCTCTACCACATCGCCTTTGAGAAGGGCACTGAACGCGCGTTCACGGGCAAGTATTGGGATTTCGAGGGCATCGGCACATATGCCTGTGCCGTATGTGGCAACGTGCTTTTCCAAGCGGACAGCAAATTCTCCAGCAGCTGTGGCTGGCCCAGCTTCTTCCAAACCGCCCGCAAGGACGCCATCCTGTACCACGAGGACCGCAGCTTCGGCATGGTCCGTACGGAGACCACCTGTGGCCGCTGCGGCGCACACCTGGGGCACGTGTTCGATGATGGACCTAAGCCGACGGGGCTTCGGTATTGCATCAACTCCGTCAGCTTGGAATTCATCGGCAAGCGTTAGGCTGGGAGGGAGTGTGACAGCTTGTCAGCCCGGCTGGGTTGGGTACCTTTGCCATCCTTTCGGCCATGATGGATAAGAAGGTCTACATCGAGAGCTACGGCTGCCAGATGAACGTGAGCGACAGCGAGGTCGTGGCGGGCATACTGGCCAAGCAGGGCTACACCCCTGTGGACCGGCCGGAGAATGCCGATCTGGTGCTGCTGAACACCTGCAGTATCCGCGACAAGGCCGAACAGACCGTGCTGAACCGGATCGACGGCCTGCAGCACCTGAAGCGCAAGAACCGCGACCTGAAACTGGGCGTGCTGGGCTGCATGGCCGAGCGCATGCGGGAGGAGCTCTTGGAGAAGAAGCAGGTGGTGGACCTGGTGGTGGGCCCCGACGCCTACCGCAGCCTACCCGGCTTGCTGGAAGAGGTGGGCAGCGGCCAGAAAGCCGTGAACGTGCTGTTGAGCCGCGAGGAGACCTACGGGGAACTGGAACCTGTGCGCCTGGGCAGCAATGGCATCACCGCCTTTGTCACCATCATGCGGGGATGCGACAACATGTGCGCGTTCTGCGTGGTGCCCTTCACCCGGGGCCGTGAGCGCAGCCGCGACCCACGCACCATTGTGGAGGAGTGCCGCAACCTGGTGGAACAAGGCTACCGGGAGGTGACCCTGCTGGGGCAGAACGTGGACAGTTACCGGTGGAACGTGGACAGCCGGGGTGATGTGAAGGACCCCGACCAGCCGGTGACCGACTTTGCCGACCTGCTGGACCAGGTGGCCCGCGTGAGCCCATTGCTGCGCGTGCGCTACAGCACCAGCCACCCCAAGGACATGACCGACAAGGTGCTGGAGGTGATGGCGCGCCATCCGAACATCTGCGACTACATCCACCTGCCGGTGCAAAGCGGCAGCAGTGCGGTGCTTGAACGCATGAACCGGGGATATACCCGTGCGTGGTATCTGGACCGGATCGCGGCCATACGCCGCATCCTTCCCCAGGCGGCCATCAGCACGGACATCATCACCGGCTTTTGCGGCGAGACCGAAGAGGACCACCAACAGACCCTGAGCCTGATGGAAGAAGTGGGCTACGACATGGCCTACATGTTCAAATACAGCGAACGGCCGAAGACCCTGGCGGCGCGCAAATACCCGGATGATGTGCCGGATGACGTGAAGGGCCGCAGGCTCCAGGAAGTGATCGACGTGCAGAACAAGCAGTCGCTGGCGCGCATGCAGCGCTACGTGGGCCGGGAACAGGAGGTGTTGATCGAAGGGGTGAGCCGGCGCAGCGCTGAGCATCTTTTCGGACGGAACTCGCAGAACGCAGCGGTGATCGTGCCGCGCACCATGCCCGATGGGCATGACCTGCGCCCAGGTGACCTCGTCCGCGTGACCGTAAGCGGTGCCACCAGCGGCTCCCTGAAAGCCGAACCCCTCGCCATCGTGCACCGTCGCGAACCAGCACCTGAACCCGTTGGCGCATGAACGTCCAGCCCATCAAACAACGGTTCGGCATCATCGGGGCATCCCCCCTGCTGGACCGTGCCATTGAGATCGCCGCTCAGGTGGCTCCCACGGACCTCACCGTGCTCATTACAGGCGAAAGCGGCAGCGGAAAAGAGGTGATGCCGCAGATCATCCACGGTTTCAGTGCGCGCAAGCATGGCCCCTACATCGCCGTGAACTGCGGAGCCATTCCGGAAGGCACCATCGACAGTGAATTGTTCGGCCATGAGAAGGGCTCCTTCACCGGTGCGCACGAGGCGCGCAAGGGCTATTTCGAGGTGGCGGACAAGGGTACCATCTTCCTGGATGAGGTGGGCGAACTGCCGCTGACCACGCAAGTGCGCCTGCTGCGCGTGCTGGAGACCGGTGAGTTCATCCGTGTGGGCAGCAGCAAGGCCCAGAAGACGAACGTGCGCGTGGTGGCCGCCACCAACGTGCAGATGCTGCAGGCCGTTCAGCGCGGCACCTTCCGGGAGGACCTTTACTACCGCCTGAATACCGTGCCCATTCACGTGCCCGCGCTGCGCGAGCGCAAGGAGGACATTCATCTGCTGTTCCGCTACTTCGCCCAGGAGACCGCCTCAAAATACAAGGCTCCGCCGCTCGTTCTGCGGGATGATGCCCTGCATTTGCTTTCGGCCTACCGATGGCCGGGCAACGTGCGCCAGTTGCGCAACATCGTGGAGCAGATGAGCGTGATCGAACAGACCCGTGAGGTGGACGCCAAAACACTGCGGCAATACCTGCCTGACGAATCAACAGCCCTTGCTCCCTTGGGCGCCAACGGCGGTGGCGGGGTGGATGGCATCAACGAACGCGAGCTCATCTTCAAGTTCCTCTTCGACATGAAGAGCGACCTGAACGCCCTGAAGGAGCAGGTGAAAGCCTTCACCGGTGGTCAACCGTCCCCTGGGGTCGTTCCACCGCTCTATCGAGATGACGTGTTCATTCCACCTCCTTCCACCCCACCCCAAGGCACGGTGAGCATCCTGCCAGCCGGCGTGAGCGCGGATGAGGATGTGGAGCACAGCGAAGTGGAGGAATCCCTGAGCCTGGAGGAAAAGGAGAAGGAGCTGATCCGCAAAGCCCTGGCGAAGCACCGTGGCAGGAGGAAGAACGCCGCCAACGAGCTGGGCATCAGTGAACGCACCCTGTATCGCAAGATCAAGGAGTACGCGATATGAGGGAATGGTCGAAGGTTGAGGGCCGGCCTGCCTCGCGCAGCCTGGAGGTTGGAAGCTGGCACCAGGCCTTGCGCAGCTGGCAGGTGCCCCTGGCCTGCTGCCTGCTTCTTTCCCTCCTCGCATCCTGCCGTATGAACGTCTCCTTCACCGGGGCGGATGTGGGCAATGCACGCACCTTCAGTGTGGACTACCTGGAACCCCGCGCGCCACAGGCCACCCCCACGGCTGCGCAGACGGTTACCGAGACCGTACGCGACCTGATCCTGGCCCAATCGCCCCTGAAGCTTGTGGCTGATGGTGCCGATGTGCGGTATGAAGGCCAGATCACCGGCTTCGACGTGCAGCCCGTGGCCATTCAAGCCAACGAGACCGCCGCATTGAACCGATTGACCATCACCCTCTCCATCCGCTACACCGATACGCTGGAAAAGGGCAAGGACTCCGAGTTCACCATCACCCGCTTCGCCGACTACGACAGCGGCCAGGACCTGGTGACCGTGGAGGAGACGCTGGTGAAGGAGATCGGACGCCAGCTCGCACAGGACATCTTCGACCGCACCCTGGGCCGCTGGTAGCAAGCGGGATCGGATCATGCACCTTTGACGCACCCCACCCCATGGACCGCGAACGCCTGGCCCACCTGCTGAACACCCCGGCCGAAGCCGCCCGAAGTGATGTGGACGGGCTGCAGGCATTGACCGAGCGATCCCCCTGGTTCAGTGCGGCCCACCTGCTGCGGGCAATGGCAGAACATGCCTCCGGAGATGTATTGATGGATGACACCGTGCGCACCGCCGCAGCGCACCTCCCTTCCCGTGCCCTGCTGTTCGACCGGGTGCATCCCGCTTTGGTTTCCAGGGCCACTGCGCCCCTTGAAGAACAGCCACCACCGGCGCCTGCTGAGATCACGGCTCTCCCCTCCCCATCCAACCTACATGGGGAACCACCCGTCCCGGAACCCGATGCTTCCACTCCCGGACCATCCTCCACCATCGGGCCCTTGCCATTCTCCCCTGCGTCCTTGACCGCCGTGGTGGAGCACGAGGATGACCGCCAGGAGGAAATGGGCGATCAACCTGCCCCAACGATCGGAATACCGCCGGACGAACCCAACTTCGATATTGCGGAGCGCCTGTTGGAACAACAAATCATCGAGTCGGCACTGGTCAGCGGGTACGCCCTGACCTGGGAGCATCCGGCTCCGGAAACCACACCTCCACCTCGGGAGGAACCGCCGGTTCTGCAGGTGGCCGCATCGGAGGATCCAGTTGA
Organism: Flavobacteriales bacterium; assembly: GCA_016788635.1. GTDB lineage: Bacteria > Bacteroidota > Bacteroidia > Flavobacteriales_F > PHOS-HE28 > PHOS-HE28. The sequence continues at coordinate 68,137 of JAEUSU010000003.1, forward strand.
CCGGCTGTCTCCTGCGCATGTTGCCAAACGCCGTTTTACCGATTGGCTCAGCGAACCGGCAACGCCGCCATTGCCTCCACCTTCAGAGCCCATGGCCAAGGCAATGGCGGCACCTGCAGCCCCCCCATCCGCCACTGGACCGGCAGCCAGCCCCACGGACGCGCGGACCATTATTGACCGCTTCATCCACCAGCAAACGCCCGAGCCCCGTCCGAAGGCGGAATTCTTCTCGCCCCAACAGGCGGGCAAACGCAGCTTGGAGGAGCACGCCGAACTAGTCACCGAGACGCTGGCCCGCATCTATGAGCAACAGGGGAACCTGGCCAAGGCCATTGCCGCGTATGAGAAGCTGGCGTTGAAAGTGCCGGCGAAAAGCGCTTACTTCGCGGCCCGCATTCAGGAATTGCGGTCCCGCACAGCCAAGTAGTCCACGTCAACGCCGCATCCGGCACGCATCCCATGGTCGCCATCTCCATCGTCATCCTCATCATCTGCGCCCTGCTCGGGCTTTTCGTGCTCGCCCAGAACCCCAAGGGAGGCGGTCTGGCGGCTGGTTTCACTGGTGCCCAGCAGATCGGCGGTGTGCAGCGCACGGCGGACTTTCTGGAAAAAGGCACCTGGACCCTGGCCGGCGCACTGATGGTGCTCTGCCTGTTCTCCGCCGGCATCCAGTCCCGCCCGGAGGAAGAGGTATTTGATGATGCCATTGAGTCCGTGGCCCCCGTGGAGGCGCCCGGTGCCACCGACGCGTCTGGCATGACGGATGAGGGTGCTGAGGCCCCTGCGCAGTGATCGGCCATTCCGCAACTGACATTCCTTCACTTACCGATCGTCAGCTTTTCCTTTCCGCTGCAAGGGTGGCAGAAAGAGGAGCTGTAAAACGCCGCTGGCACAAGGCTTGACCACTGTGCGACCGGAATTTTCCCAACCTAACCGTTCAAACCCAATTCACTTCCATGTCCCAAGTGAAGCCGTTGGCGGACCGCGTGCTTGTTGAAGCCGCCGCCGCTGAAGAGACCACCAAGGGTGGCATCATCATCCCCGACACCGCCAAGGAGAAGCCCCAGCGCGGCAAGATCATCGCCGTGGGCAGCGGCCGCATCGCCGATGACGGCAAAGTGACGCCCCTGAGCGTGAAGGCCGGAGACGAGATCCTGTACGGCAAGTACAGCGGCACCGAGCTCAGCCTCGACGGCAAGGATTACCTCATCATGCGCGAGAGTGACATCTACGCCATCCTGAACTAAGTACGGGCGTATCATGATCCGCCCATTTTCATTCCCCTAAAACCCAAGAACTGCAATGGCAGCCAAGAACATCCAATTCGAAGTGGACGCCCGCGACCGCCTCAAGCGTGGCGTTGATCACCTGGCGAACGCCGTGAAGGTGACCCTCGGTCCCAAGGGCCGCAACGTGATCATCGACAAGAAATTCGGTGCCCCCCAAGTGACCAAGGACGGGGTGACCGTGGCGAAGGAGATCGAGCTGAAGGACGCCGTGGAGAACATGGGCGCCCAGATGCTGAAGGAGGTGGCCAGCAAGACCGCCGACCAGGCGGGTGACGGCACCACCACCGCCACCGTGCTCGCCCAGGCCATCGTGACCTCGGGCCTGAAGAACGTGGCCGCTGGTGCCAACCCCATGGACCTGAAGCGCGGCATCGACAAGGCCGTGGCGGCCGTGGTGGACGAGCTCAAGAAGATGAGCAAGACCGTGGGCGAGGACAACGCCAAGATCAAGCAGGTGGCCAGCATCAGCGCCAACAACGATGAGACCATCGGCAGCCTGATCGCCGAGGCCATGGCCAAGGTGAAGAAGGAGGGTGTGATCACCGTGGAGGAGGCGAAAGGCACCGAGACCACGGTTGAAGTGGTGGAGGGCATGCAGTTCGACCGCGGCTACCTCAGCCCCTACTTCGTGACCAACCCCGAGAAGATGGAGGCCGACCTGGAGAACGCCTACATCCTGATCTACGACAAGAAGATCAGCACGATGAAGGAGCTGCTCCCCGTGCTGGAGAAAGCCGCCCAGACCGGCAAGCCCCTGCTGATCATCAGCGAGGACGTGGACGGTGAAGCGCTCGCCACGCTCGTGGTGAACAAGATTCGCGGCGCCCTGAAAGTGGCCGCCGTGAAGGCTCCGGGCTTCGGCGACCGCCGCAAGGCCATGCTCGAGGACATCGCCATCCTCACGGGCGGAACGGTGATCAGCGAGGAGCGCGGCTTCAAGCTGGAGAACGCCGACCTGAGCATGCTGGGCAAGGCCGAGAAGATCAGCATCGACAAGGACAACACGACCATCGTGAATGGTGCCGGCAAGAAGGCCGACATCACCGGCCGAGTGAACCAGATCAAGGCGCAGATCGAGACCACGACCAGCGACTACGACAAGGAGAAGCTGCAAGAGCGCCTGGCGAAGCTCGCCGGTGGCGTGGCAGTGCTCTACATCGGTGCCGCCACCGAAGTGGAGATGAAGGAGAAAAAGGACCGCGTGGACGACGCGCTGCATGCGACCCGTGCGGCTGTTGAAGAAGGCATCGTGCCCGGAGGCGGTGTGGCCTACATCCGCGCGCAGAAGGCGCTGGAGAAGATGGAAGGCGCCAACAACGACGAGACCACCGGCATCGGCATCGTGCGGCGCGCCATCGAAGAGCCTCTGCGCCAGATCGTGGCGAACGCGGGCCTCGAAGGAAGCATCATCGTGCAGAAGGTGCGCGAGGGCAAGGCCGATTATGGCTTCAATGCCCGCACCGAAGAGTACGAGAACCTGCTCGGCGCAGGCGTCATCGACCCCACCAAGGTGACCCGCGTGGCTTTGGAGAACGCGGCCAGCATCGCCAGCATGCTCCTCACCACCGAGTGCGTCATCAGCGAAGAGAAGGAAGAGAAAGCACCGGCGCACAGTCATGGTGGAATGGGCGGCGGCATGGATATGATGTAAGTCACGTCCAACGCATCTCTTCAATGCGCGAGCCCTGGCGGAAGCCGGGGCTCGTTGCTGGCTGGGCGAAGGGTTACTAACACCTGTCGATAATTCAAGTCCTAGAGCGACAGGGCCTCCAGCTACTTTCACCCGCCGTAAAGAGGTCCGTTCCAGCATTGGGCGGACCTTTTAGCAAGCACCCGATGCCCATAGCGCCGAAACGCTTCTTCGACTTCTGCGCCAGCCACGTGCCCCTGCTGCACGCCCTGGCCACTCGCCCCGGCGACGTGAGCGAAGCTCAGGTTCGTCAGCTCATACGCACCCACGGCGATGCAGCGACCGAGCTTCCCGAGACCACCTGGGAGCGCCTCCTTGAGCTGCAGATCCTCTCTCCTTTGGAAGAGGGCAGCGCTCACTACGTGCTGGCGCAGCCGCTCTTGCAATTGCTCAACTTCCTGCACGACGATGCCCTGCCCACGAGCCCGGAGATCATCCAAGGCTATACCGCAGCGCTCGAAAGCGCGCGCAAGCGCATCGTGAGCGGCACACAGGCCCTGGATGCGCTCAGCGTAGGCCTGGCGGCCACCGAAGTGGACCACACCCTTCGGCGGATGCAGGAGGATCTCGATGCGACCCACCGCGCCGTTCTGGCCGAAGTGGCGCGTTACAAGGCCGATCGCGGCAGTGTGAGCGTGCGGGAGCGCTACCAGAGGATCGTGCGCCTCATGGACCAGTACGTCAAGCCGCTCGTTGAGATCGTGCGCGTGGACGGACCGCTTGTGGAGACCCTCAATGAATTGGATGGCGCCTTGCGCGCAGCGCGTGAGAGCGGCGTCTTCGTGGAGCTCTCCGCCGTTCTGCGCAACGAACGGCAGCTCCGCGCCCTTCGTCGGCGCGCCATCCACACGTTGAACGAGAGCCGGAAGGAGCTGCAGCCCTTGTACGATGTGCTGCGTCGCAGCAGTGCCATCGCTCATGGCGCCACGCTCGCGCTCAGCCGTTTGCGCCACATGAAGCTGGATGACTGGGTGGCCCATTATGTTCCGCAAGCAGGTCGCGCGCCCATCGAGTGCCCGCCTACGGACATCGTGCTGCGCCGCACGATCCATCATGTGGCCGCGCATCCGCCCCAGCCGCCGCCTGCGCTCCGCATGCAGGAGAGCCAGGAGACACCGGCTGACTACGTCCGACTGCTCTGGTTGAACGCGCTTCCCGACGCACTCCGCTCCGATCTGCCGGTGAAGGACCTGACGGAATGGATGGTGAGCAGCTACCCGGACAAGGGAACGGCCGATGCGCTTCTGGGATTGAGCAAGATCCTCTTCGATCCAGCGCTCGACGTCACATTCAAGAGCAGCAAGCCCAAGGCCTACCGCACGCGTGATGGCGTGCTGGAGGCCGTCACCTTCAGCATCCGCAAGCCATGAACGAGCTTCCGTACGTCAAGGACATCTTCGACAAGCTCCGCCAGGGAGCGTACATCACGCACGAGCAGGGCAATTTGCATGCGCCCCTTACGGAGCGCTACGATGCTTATGCCGACTATTTCAGGCCGCTCGGCCTCGATCTGGTGCGTCACCCGCGCGACTTCTTCTATTTCCGGACGGAGACCGCCGAATCCACACCACCGCCCGCATCCCTCCCGCCCATCGCGGTGTTCTGCTTCATCCTCATCGAGGCCACGGCGAACGAAGGCAGGCCGGTCGAGGAGTACTTGCTCACGGAACGATTCAGCCTGGCAGGTCTTCCGCATCTGACGAGCGACCGTTTCAAAGCGCATATGAAGGCGGTCGGCATCGACGATGAGGCTTCTCTGCGCAAGCTCGTGAAGAGCATGGCGCGCCTCGGCTGGGTGGAGGTCTTCCCGGATGAGACGTTCCGCTTCCTCCGCCCCTTCCACCGCGTATTCGATCATTGCCAGGAGATCAGCCAGGTGGCGGAGCACGAGCACCGGAGCGCGCTGAAGGATGGCGAGGAGATCAACCCCGAACTGAATTGATTGCGGCTGCGAAGGCATCGAGATGCCGAGCGGCATGAACATCGGAAACATTCACCCCTAGCATTCCCGGCGCCTCTGCGCTTCTGCGGCTAACCCAGAGATCATGCAACTAGGACCATCGAAACTCATCGCCATCCGATCCGGCAGCTACGACTACGCCGAGATCGAGCTGGGCGCATCATTGCAGCTCGTGGGCCCCAACAACGCGGGCAAGACCACGCTCATCAACACGCTGCAGTTCCTCTACCTCGATCACCGCAACCAGATGGTCTTCGGTGATCATGACATGGAGGCCACGCGCGAGTACTACTTCCCCGACCATTACAGTTACCTGCTCTTCGAATGCGAAGGGCCCACCGGCACCTATGTGCTCGGTTGGCGCGGCGTGAGCCGTGCGAGCGCTGGTGATCCCGTTCGGTTCACCTACAATGGCGGCTACGATGTGGCCGACTACCTCAGCGAGAACGGCCGAGTGGCCGAGCCGAAGCACGTGCTCTCCAGGCTCGCCGGCAAGCAGTACCGCGAATTGAAGGAGCCCCAGCTTCATCGCGAAGCGCTTTTGGTGGCCACCAAAGGCGAGAGCAACGGGTTGGGCATCGTGCAACTCACCGAGAACGAGCGCTACGGGCACTTCAAGGAGGTGCTGAAGAACCTGCTCAGCCTGCGCAGCATCGATCAGCACGAGATGAAGCGCAGCCTCCTCATGCTCGCTGGCATTCCTCCCGGCAAGCCCGCGCTGGAGGCGAACAGGCTCATGACGGAGGAGTTCGAGCGCATCCGTGACCGTCGCTTGAAGCTCAACACCCTGAAGAGCGAGCAGGACCGCCTGCGCCTCTACATCGAACGCAGCACGCTGCGAACTGAACTGGAAGGACGTCTGGCGGTGGTGCACGGCGACTTGATGGAGAAACGGCGCAAGGCGCACGACCATAACAAGCATGTGAAAGAGGCCATCGTGGCGAAGACCGAATTGCTCGAGCGCGAGCGGGAGGGCATGGTGGCAGGGCTGCAAAGCCTCGATGACCGGATCGCCGAGCTCGCTGGCATGAAAGGCCGCGTCGATGGCGACATCGCGCGACTCGCGCATCTGGGCAAGGGCCTCGATGAGTTCAGTGAGCCGCTGGAGCGCGAAGCCCTGGCCAATGCGAAGGAGAGGCTCGCTTCGCTGAATCGAAGCCTGGGCAACGCGCAGAGCGCCGATCGAGCCCGGACCGAACGAGCCCTCACAGAGGCCAAGGCCCGAATGGTGAGCACAGAGAAGGCCATCGCTGGCTTTGACCACGCCCTCATCACCACGCTGCGCGCTTCCATCGATGAGCGGTCGCTGATGGATGTGGCGCGCCTCTTCAATATCGAGCTGCTCAAGATGCCTGTGGAGAAAGGCGGCATCGAGCTGAAGAAGAAGAAGCAAGTGGAGGCTCTGCTGAAGGAGCTCGCCGCGAACATCAAGGACGGCCGATACAGCGATGAATTGCTGAGCCTTCCGCTGCCGGACAATAGCCACTCCTGGAAGGAGCTCGTGGACGTGAAGGCCCTGAAGAAGGCGCTGGCTGATTACAAGCATGAGCACGACCGGCTTAAAGAGCTCATGGCTGCCATCGAGAACCGCGACAAGCTGGTGGCGGAGCGTGACGCGGCGCAACAGGACGTTGATCGCATCGCCGACGGACTGGGCCGATGGGAGCGCTTGCAGGAGGAGCGCAAGGATGAGCCCAAGCTGAGGAAACGCCTCTTGGACCTGAACAAGGAGAAGACCGGAGCCGAGGCCCAGCGCGCGGAGTCGCGCCAGAAGCTGGATGAGCTGAGCGTGAAGCTCTATGAGCAGCGCAATGCCCTCAACAAAGAGGATGAGCGCTTCAATCGACTGCTGCGCTTGCTGGAACAGTGCATGCCCCCGCCCGATTCCGAAGCCAGGCCGCTGGAGCCGATCAGCGTGCCGAACGATGCTGAAGACGCCATCGCGCTCTACCTCAAGCTCACTGTTGAGCACAAGGACCTGAGCCGGGAGATGGACGGACTGCGCAGCAAGATTGAGAACGTCCTCAAGGGTGACATCATAGGCGCCACCGAAGCCGATACCGTGCGCTTGATGCGCGAGCAGCTGGATGGCCTTCCCACCTTCGAGGAAGTGCTTCGCAAGGATTGGGACAACTACCTCCACCTCCTCCGCGCCAGCTTCGCCAACGTGCTCAATGGTCTTCATGACATCAAGCAAGCCGCCGAGCAGCTCAACCGCCGCTTCGGCACCGTGAGCGTGAGCAACCTCGAGAGCTTGCGCATGGAAGTGATGGACCAGAGCGACCTCGTTGAACCGCTACGGGAACTCGCCGAGACCGATCACACCGGCCTGTTCGACGATAGCAAGAAGCTGGATGCCGCGTACGCCAGCTTCCGGAATCGCTTGAGCGAACGTATCACGCTGAATTACGGCGATCTGTTCACCCTGCGTTTCAGCGTGGCGATCAAAGGCGGTCGCGTGCATCACTACGATAACCTGCAGGTTGAGAGCCATGGCACGGCCATCACCATCAAGGTGCTCTTCAACCTGCTGGTGCTTCGCAGCATGCTGAAGGAGGATCCGACGGACCGCACACCGCTTTCACGGGTGCCCTTCTTCCTGGATGAGGTGCATAGCCTTGATGCGGTGAACCGGAAGGCCGTGCTCACCATGGCCCGCGACCTTGGCTTCATGGCCATCACGGCCGCGCCAGAGCCGGTAAGCGAGGTGGACGCCCTTTACTTCCTGCGTCCGCAGAACGGCCGCTTGGTGGTTCGCAACGAACTGCGTGTGGGGGTGAAATACGATAAGCTGGAGGTGCTGGAATAGTCGACGCGCACTGAAACAGGGCCTCCAAGTGTTTGGCTTGGGGGCTCTTTTCGTTCTCGGTACTCATTAGCCACGCGTTGGCCGGATCCGGACAATCATCCGATCGAGAATTCCGGAACCGCGCTCTGTTCATTCATCCGTATTCCACGCCTGTTCGTGGGCAGATGTTGATATCTCATCGATTTCAAGACTTGACATTCGTCATCGACCAACCCTAGTATTGCTCCGCTCAAATGACTGAATTCAGCCATTAACGCTGATTTCTGTAGCCCGAGGGACTGCAAGCCCTAGGCGACCAGCCTGACCAGGAGAACGCACTTGGCCGATACCAAGACGAACCTCCCATGCAGCACTCTACCCTCGTTCTCACCGTGAGCCGTGCCCTAAGGCAAGCCCGGTCCATGGCACTTCTCGTTTCACTTCTTGTTGCCATCTCTGGGGCGAATGGTCAGGTGGCCACAGCCTACGCGTTCAGTCAGACGTCGGGCTCATTCGCATTGAATACCAGCAGCGGCACCGTGCTCTGGAACAACGGCTTATTCGGGACCTTCGATGACAACGTATCGGGTGCCATCACCATACCGGCGTTCAACTTCAACGGATCCACCTACACGCAGGTCTACATCTCCTCCAACGGCTTCATCACGTTCGGCACGGCTCCATCCACGACCAATTACACGCCGTTGAGCAGCACCGCGACCTACGCGGGAGCCATCGCAGCCTTCGGTCAGGACATCCGCAGCGCGCCGGGGGCGCTCACCGCGAATTCAGACGTCCGCTACTTCACGCAGGGGAGTGAATTCGTCGTGCAATGGCGGAATGTCCGTCGATACCTCGGTGGCGCCAATTCGGCAGAGCGATTCAGCTTCCAGATCCGGCTGAACAGCGCGACGAGCGCGATCAATGTGGTGTATTCAGGAATCACGAGCCAGGATGCCGGAATCACGCAGCAACCGGAGGTCGGCTTGCGCGGTCCGAACAACGCGTTCGCGACCAACGTGAACAACCGCCGGGTGACCACAGGCGCGGAGAATTGGAGCAGCAGCCTGGCCGGCACCGCGAACAGCAGCACTTGCAGATTCACGAGCGCCGCTCCGGCCAAAGGCTTCACCAATGGCCAGACCTACACGTGGGCGGTGGCTTGCACGGCACCAACAGCCACGGCAAGCGTTACCGCGAATTGCGCTACCAGCACCTACTCCATCACGGTAACCGTGACCAGCACAGGCGATGCGCCGAACGTCACCATTCAATCTCCGACGGGAACCAACGTGCACTCAAACGTTGGCACGGGTACCTACAGCATTGGTCCCATCGCATTCGGAACGTCGCGCTCGGTGACCTTGGTTCACAATGGCAATGCGGCCTGCAGCCTGAATCTGGGCAACTTCAACTACATCGATGGCGGGCAGACCTGCCATGCCGCAGCCGCATACCCCATCGCTGACAATGGCTGCGGAACCAACACCTACACAAGCGTCCCGGTATGCGTGAGCAGCACGGGCACAGCTCTTGGGCAGAATGTGTTCGTGCGCAGCGTGGACCTCATCGCCAGCCACACCTGGGGCAGCGATCTTCGATTCTACCTCCGCTCGCCTGACAACACGGAGGTGGCCCTCATCAACACCGCGCGCGGTGGCAGCGGAACCCAATTCGGCAATGCGGCAGCCTGCCCCGGCGGCTTGTTCACTTTCCAGCAAGGCGGCACGGCGCTCACCGGCGTGGTCGGTGCAAGCACCAATGTGGGCACCTGGCAACCTGATCAATCACTTGATCTGTTCCATAACGGCCAGAACCCGAATGGCAACTGGACGCTGCGCGCCTGCGATGCGGTTGGAGCCGATGTCGGTGCGGTGCGCTATGTGCGTGTGAACCTGTGCACGCCGCCTACCGCGACGTTCACAGCGGTGGATGCATGCGCGAGCAACCAGTTCAGCGTGCAGGTCAATGTGACGAGCCATGGCGGCGGCACCTCGGCCAACCTGTCCTACACGGTGAACGGAACGCCCTTCACGCTCAACAACCTGCCCATCGGCACCACGACCATCGGGCCGTTCGCTGCGACCGCAGAGGTGGCTTGCACGCTGACCAATAATGTGAGCAACTGCGGAAGCGTCCAGGCCACCCTGTACTCCAACTGCCCGATCACCATCACCTGCGGCAGCGCCACCACCCTCTCCCATTGCTACCGCAACAACGATACGCGCACCTTCCATTTCATCGCCAGCAATCCGTTCGAGACCATCACGCTCAGCTTCATCAGCGGTTCCATGCACGCCAATGATGTGATCCGCGCATACAGCGGAAGCGACTCGAACGGCATGCCCATCACCTCGCTCACCGGGAGCTTCGCCAACTTGGGCGTGCCGCAAGTGACGGGCAGTTCCTCCGGCCCGGAGCTGTTCCTCGAGATCGACAGCGATGCGAGCAACAGCTGCGCAACGGGACAACAGAGCAGTTGGGTCTTCGAGGCCGAATGCACAGCGGGATGCGCGGACCCCGACGCCGGGGTCGCCGTGAACACCAATTGCGCGGCCTACAACTTCACCATTGATGTCGAGGTGCTCTATACGGGAGATGCCGCCACCACCACCTTGCGGTACACGGTGAACGGAGGAACGCCCATCGACATCCCCGGCCTCATGGACTTCGACATCCAGACCATCGGGCCCTTCGCGATCGGTGATCAGGTGAACGTGCGGCTGCTGCATGGCACCGATGCCGCCTGCGACCGCAACTTCGGGAATTTCACGAACGCACCCGGCTGTCCCAGCGCGGAGAACTGCGTGAACGCGTTGAACCTGGCCACGCAGACAAGCCCGCTTCCCGGCACTACCGTGGGCCGTGTGCATGACTTCACGTTCGCGTGCGGCACAGCCACCGCGAACACGGCGCCCGACGCCATCTACTTCATCGACGTGCCCGTCGGCCAGCAGCTCCGGATCCGGCAGCAGGTGAACAATTACAATTCACAGCACTACGTGCGCTATGGCGGAACCTGCCCTGGCACGACCGTGATCGCCTGCGTGAACGACGATAATGGCGAAGTGGGCTGGGTGGAATGGATCAACAACACCGGAACGACCCAGCGCGTGTGGTGGATCCAGGATGGATTCGGCACTGCTGCCGGCACATTCACGTTGGAGTGGCAGCTGCTCACCTGCCCGCTGCCAACTGCCCAAGCCGCCACCGGCATCACGAACAACCAGGCTGGAGCGAACTACTCCGGGCCAGCCGGTAACTATATCGTGGAGTACGGCCCAGCGGCCACCTTCACCACGCCGGGCAACGGCGCCACCCCAGGGCCCAATGGCACGGTGATCACGACCGCAGCATCGCCAACGGTCATCGGCGGCCTGAGCGCGAACACGCAGTACCGCTACTTCGTGCGCCGGGATTGCGGTGCCGGCAGCTTCAGCCCGAACAGCGCTGGAATCCTGTTCACCACAACGAACACGCCGACAACGGTGGTGAACGGCAGCTGCGGGAACAACCTGGCCATCACCGACAACGGCTGCGGCACCAGCACTTTCACACAAGCGGCCATCGCGATCACCGGGCAGCCGAATGCCCTGGGCTCGAACGTTGGCCTGAGCAGCGTGGAGCTGATCATCACCCACACGTACCGTGCGGATCTGAGCATCAGCCTCATCAGCCCCGGCGGCCAGGAGGTGCAACTGATCAGCTACCGCGGCGGAAGCGGTGATAACTACGGAAACAACAGCAGTTGCCCAAGCGCGTACTTCAGGCTGGTAACCGGCGGGGCCGCGCTCACCACCATTCCAGCCACCACTGCCAATGTCACGGGCAACTATGCTCCAGAGCAGCCCTTGAGCAGTTTCAATTCCGGCAACCCGAACGGCTCGTGGATCCTGAAGGTCTGCGATAACGCAGGCGTGGATGTCGGCGCGATCAGGCACGTGCGCTTGAACTTCCAGCCGATCGATTGCCTGGGCGTGCTGGGAGGAACGGCCATGCCCGGCACCTCGTGCAACGATGGAAACGCGTGCACGATCAACGATATCTGGAATGCATCGTGCGCCTGCACGGGCACCTTCCAGGACACCGACGGCGATGGCACGTGCAATGCGAATGATGGCTGCCCGAATGATCCCAACAAAACGGCGCCCGGCGCATGCGGATGCGGCGTGGCCGATGTGCCTGCGACATACTATGCAGACAGTGATGGGGACGGATTCGGAGCCGGCGCGGCGATTCCAGGCTTCACATGCAACGTGCCGCCAGGCACTGTGACCAATGATACCGACGGATGCCCCACCGACCCCAACAAGCAAAGCCCGGGAGCATGCGGTTGCGGCGTGGCCGATGTCCCTGCCATCTACTACGCTGATGCAGATGGCGATGGCTTCGGTGATGCGAACGACAGCCAGGCCGGCTTCACCTGCGCTACCCCGAACGGCTACGTGAGCAACAGCTCGGACCTCTGCCCTGCGGACCCCAACAAGCAATCGCCTGGCGTTTGCGGTTGCGGCATCGCGGACACGGATACTGATGGCGACGCTGCTCCGGACTGCGTTGACCCTTGTCCCTTCCTGCCGGGGCTGCAGGATGGCGACGTCTGTGATGCCAACCCCGGTCCTGGCTACACGCTCGGGCAGGTGGTCGCATGCAGTTGCCAGACCGTGGCATGCAGCGAACAACTCAACCTGGAATTCCAGAGCGATGGCATGAGCGAGGTGCTCTGGTCGCTGCATCAGCAAGGCACGAACACCTTGGTGCAAAGCGGCGGCGGCTTCCTGCCCCCGAGCCAGGGTTATGGAGAGAACACCTGCCTGCCCACCGGCTGCTATTACCTCGTCGTCTCGGATGACGCGGGCGACGGCATCGCCGGACCCGGGGGATACATCCTGCGCGAACTCGGAGGACGCCGCATCATCGACAACCGCAACAACTTCACCACCGGATATGTCAGTCAGATCGCGAATGGCGAAGGATTCTGCCTGCCACTGGGCGATGACCGCCTCATCTACACGAGCTGCGATAAGCTGGATTGGAAGACGAGCCCCTGCGGCGGCGAGTACATCGTTGCGAATGACAACGCGGCGGTGACCGCGCAGTACGGCGTGAGCGATGCGCTCAGCGGCTACCAGATGTGGTGGTTCAATCCGAACGGCGGATACAGCTTCAAGCGCTATCAGAGTCACAGCACCCATAACGGTCTACCGCATAGCGCGACACGGGCGTGCCACTTCCGGCTGAATTCGTGGAGCGGCAACCAGCTTCAGCAAGGCCAGCTCTACAACGTGAAGGTGCGCGGCCGACTGAACGGGACCTACCTCCAATGGGGCCCAGCCTGCCGCTTCATGCTCGATGATGCCGCAGCGCAGTGCCCACGCACCAAGCTCATGGACATCCCCGGCAACCAGTACTTGAGCTGCGGCCAGACGCGGTCCATCGGCACCAACGTGCTGGTGCACGCACGACCGGTGAAGCGCATGACCGCTGAATGCGTCTGGGTGAACGCGAACAAGTACCAGTTCCGCTTCCGCATCCCAGCTGAGGGCATCACCATCGTGAAGACCAGCGCCACCGGGCAGTATTGGGTGAATACGAACGGTCTCGCGTGTGGAGCCACATACGATGTGGACGTGCGCGCAAGCTTCGACAATGGCGCCACATGGTGCCACGCGGGCGATCCATACGGCGACGTTTGCCTGCTCACCACAACATGCAGCTTCGGCATGGCGCAGGAGCCTGCGCCAGGTGATTCCATGCAAGAGACCAGGCTATTGGTCTTTCCGAACCCGAACCGCGGCGATCAGCTCCATGTGCGCCTCACGAACTTGCTGGTTGATTCAGGGGTCATCGATGTTGAGGTATTCGATGCCTACGGCAAGCGCGCCGCATCAAGGCGCTTCGCCGCGAGCGATGGCCAGGCCAACGGCGAAATGGAGCTGAGCGGATTGGCGAGCGGCATGTACTTGATCACCATCACCGCAGGCGCAGAGCGCTTCGAGGAGCGCCTCGTGATACACCACTGACACCCTTCAACCTGAACCAAAACGCAAAGCGATGAGAACTTCCATACACCTGAGCAGGGTCGCTGCGCTCGCGGCACTGATCCTGTCCGCCACAACGGCCGCCAACGCCCAAGTGGCCACAGCCTACACGCATAGCCAGACCAGCGGCACCTTCACGTTGAACACGAGCACGGGCACCGTGCTTTGGAACAACGGCTTGTTCGGGACTTTCGATGACAACGTATCGGGTGCCATCACCATTCCGTCGTTCAATTTCAACGGCACCGCGTACACCCAGATCTACGTCTCGAACAACGGCTACATCACGTTCGGGAGCGCGCCCAGCGGCACGAACTACACCCCGCTCAGCAGCGCAGCCGCGTATGCCGGCGCGGTCGCTGGTTTCGGCCAGGACCTGTGGAGCCCTCCTGGCGCATTGATCGCGAATAGCGATGTGCGCCACTACGCCGAAGGCGCGGAATACGTGGTGCAATGGCGCAACGTGCGACGTTATCTCGGTGGCGCCAATTCCGCGGAGCGATTCAGCTTCCAGATCCGCTTGAACACCACGACCAATGCGATCCGGGTGATCTACTCCGTCGTCACCAGCCAGGCCGCAGGTGTTACGCAGCAGCCCGAGGTGGGCTTGCGCGGACCGAACAACACATTCGCAACGCAGGTGAACAACCGCTTGGTTGGCAGCGGAGCGGAGAACTGGAGCACCAGCCTGAACGGCACGGTGAACAGCAGCGTCTGCCGCTTCACCAGCGCAGCACCCGCAAAGAGCTTCGTCAACGGGCAGATCTACGCCTGGACACCCTGCGCACCTGCTGTCGCCGTAACGCCTGCGAACAGCGCTATTTGCCCGGGAGCCAGCACGGGCCTGACGGCTTCGGGTGCCACTACCTATTCCTGGTCGCCGGCTGCTGGGCTGAGTGGAGTCTCCGGCAGCTCGGTAACGGCATCGCCATCGGCTACAACGATTTACACGGTGACCGGCACGCTCACAGGCTGCCCCTTCACCGCGACGGCGACCGCCATGGTCGGTGTGAAGCCGCAGCCCACGGCGGTCTCCGCAGCTGCATCCGCTTACACGGTTTGCGAGAGCTCCACTGTGGATCTCACTTCCTCCGTCAACACCACAAGCACGGTGCTCAGCGAGAACTTCAATAGCGGTGGTGCTGGATGGACCGTGCTGAACAATTCAACGGGCGGCACGCCGGCGAATGCGATCTGGACACTGCGCACGAGCCCCTACGTGTATTCGTCAGTGACGTACAGCAGCAATGATGCATCCACGTTCGTGATGAGCAACAGCGATGCGCAAGGCTCCGGAACAACGGAGACGTATCTGTTCTCGCCGAAGTTCAGCACCATCGGTTACTCCACGCTCTCGCTGAGCTTCTATCACTATTATCGGGACATCGGGGATGCCGGCGATAATGCCCGCGTGCAGATCAGCACCGATGATGGGGCCACATGGGCTACCGCCAATACGTACACTGCGACCGCCGGTGGGGCGAGCTCCTTCGCGTTGTCCACCGTGAACCTAAATGCCTACGTCGGGTTCAATCGCGTGCAGCTCCGTTTCTATTATCAGGCCACTTGGGACTGGTACTGGGCTCTGGACAACGTGGTCATCACGGGAACCTCCGCGATCTCCAGCTGGGCTTGGAGTTCCGCGCCATCTGGCTATTCCAGCGGCTTGCAGAACCCGACTGGCGCACCGGTGCCGAGCACACGGACCTTCACCATGCTCGCCACCAATGCGGGGGGATGCACTGGGGCCGCGACCACGCCGACGGTGACCGGCATTCCTGCACCGACCACCTCGAACGCAGGCCCCAACCAGAATATCTGCATCCCGGCTGGCAGCGCCACCATGGCAGGCAACGTGCCTTCGGTGGGAACCGGCGGATGGTCGCAGACCGGTGGGCCGGTCGCTGCATCGATCACAACGCCTTCGTCGCCTACCTCTGCGATAACGGGCATGACCGCTGTTGGCACCTACACATTCCAATGGACCATTTCTAACGCCCCCTGCATGGCCTCCTCGAGTTCCATGACCGTGACCGTTGGTGCGGACGGTGATGGTGATGGATACAGCGATGCCTGCGACAACTGCCCGGCTCTGGCGAACGCATCGCAAGCCGATGCCGACGGCGACGGAGTGGGCGATGCCTGCGACAACTGCGTGAGCACCGCGAATGCAAGCCAGACGGATGGTGATGGCGACGGCGTGGGCGACGCCTGCGACAACTGCGCGAGCACCGCCAACCCCGGTCAGGACGACGGGGACGGCGATGGATACGGCGACGTTTGCGACAACTGCATTGCCGACGCGAACCCCTTGCAGACCAATAGCGACTCAGACCCGCTGGGCGATGCATGCGACATCTGCCCGACCGTGACCAACGGCAATCCCGGCGATCCCTGTGACGATGGAGACAGCAACACGGTGCTCGATGTGCTCGGCGCCAGCCCGGCCTGCGGTTGCGCCGGGGTGACCTGCACCACCGACCTGGACTTCGTGTACCAAGCCGATGGAGCTGATGATCTGGACTGGTTCCTCTATGAGCAAGTCACGGATATCCTGGTGCAGACCGGCGGTGGCCCCATCATCGGCAACGGAAGCGAGGCCACCTGCCTGCCCGACGGCTGCTACTATCTGGTGGTGACCGACGGCGGCGGCGACGGCATCGTGAACGGCGGCTACATGCTGAAGATCAACAGCAGCGCGCGCCTCATCGATAACCTGTACGGCACCTTCGGCGAAGGCGGTTTCACCAGCGGCACCACCAGCGTGATCGACGGCAACGAAGGCTTCTGCCTGCCGGTGGGCACCGACCGCCTGATCTTCACCAGCTGCGACAAGCGCGATTGGAAGGTGACCCCTTGCGGCGGTGAATACATGGTAGCCAATGACAACGCCGCGGTGAGCGCCGAGTACGGCGTGAACGATGCCAACAGCGGCTACCAGATGTGGTGGTTCAAGCCGAATGGCGGATACAGCTTCAAACGCTTCCAGAGCCACAACACGGCCAACGGCCTATCGGCCAGCGCCACGCGTGCCTGCCACTTCAAGCTCAATGCGTGGACGGGCAACCAGCTCGCCGAAGGCGGCTTCTACAACGTAAAAGTGCGCGGCCGCGTGAACGGCGTGTACAACACTTGGGGTCCCGTGTGCCGCATGGTGGTGAACAGCACTGAGGCGCAATGCCCCCGCACCAAGCTCATGGACATCCCGGGCAATCAATACCTGAGCTGTGGTCAGATGCGCGCCATAGGGACCAACGAATACGTGCATGCGCGTCCGGTGAAGCGGATGACCAATACGTGCGCCTGGCAGAATGCGAACCGCTACCAGTTCCGGTTCCGCATCCCGGCTGAGTTCGTCACGATCGTGAAGACGAGCGCGGTGGGCCAGTACTGGGTGAACACCAACGGCCTCACCTGCGGCAAGACCTACGACGTGGACGTGCGCGTGAGCTTCGATGGCGGCAGCACTTGGTGCACCTCCAGCGACCCATACGGCGACGTGTGCCTGCTCACCACCACGTGCAGCTTCGGCATGGCGCAGGAAGGCACCAGCGGCACGGCTGCTGAGGCCCGCATGGCCATGTACCCGAACCCGAACCGCGGCGACCAGGTGCGTCTGAGCCTGAGCAGCGTGGAGGCGGGTGTTGAGACCGTGAGCGTGGACATCTACGACGCCCAGGGTGTGCGCGTGACCAGCCGCAGCATCGCGGTGCAGGACGGCTTCGTGAACACCGACTTGGAGCTGAACGGAGCCCTCAGCAATGGCCTCTACATGGTGAGCGTCACCGCCGGCGGCGCCACCTACAACGAGCGCCTGGTGATCCAGCGTTGACCAGGATTCTCAGGCAAGCGGAAGGGCCGTCTCCTATCGGAGGCGGCCCTTTTGCTTGTTCTGCCCGACCTCCATTCTCCACGCAGCGCCAGTGAACATACGCGCCAACTGCGTATACTCGAATCCTGAACTGTCATCCTCCGGCTTCGTCATTCGGGGAATGCTTGACGGTTCAATGGGAGATAACCAATCACTACAGGTCATGTCGAACTACGATTGCAAGCGCGTGTGCGGGTCGAATACCCACCTGCTGATCATTACACGGCCAAGCGATGCCGTGCTTTCCGATTTCACGGTTAGGGACCTTGGCGGAAACACGTACGCAGCCGAGGTGCTCTATCGCATTGATCCAAACCAGAGCGACCCAGGACCCGACACCGTGGACACCGGCATCCCGGCCGATGGGAATTCGATCACATGCGATGTCGAAATCTCCGAGGATGGCCGCCCAAGGATCATGATCCGCGTTCAGGGAATCTGCCCTTGACCAGTGAGCGAATACAGACCGGTCCGCCATTGCGAGAATCCGCAACGCGTTGAAGCGACCTTCCGGTGCCTGCTCATGCGTGGGTTCTGGTGCGCCTTCCTGCTGATCAATCTCTCGGATTGCCTCGCGGGCTCCGCGATTCATTACCTCGACTCTGCCGCATACGCCCGGCTATCGCAGCTGAACGATAAAGCGGACAGCGAGGGGCTGCGTGCACTGGCCAGCGAACTCGACCGGCATCGCGAGCCAGGCGATCATCAGCTCGCGACTTTGGCGCGCGCGATAGCGGACTTCCGGAGCGACCGACTTTCTGCATGCGCTGAACGATTGGACAGCCTCCATCGGATGGCTTCGTCCATGGAGCCTTCCGTGCACGCGGTGATGCGCAGGTTCAGAGCTGGCATACGCAAGCATTTGGGTGACCATCGAGGGGGCATGGACGAGATCATCGCCGGGCTTGAGGTCGCTGATAGCGTGAGCCTCCCGCACGAACGCGTGGAACTGCTGGTGATGCGCGCTGAATTGCTGCTGGACGAGAACCGGCACGAGGAAGCCCTCGATGCGCTTCAATCGGCGCAGCGCCTTGCCGAACGATCGAACCACGCTCGAGGACAAGGCATGGTGCGCCTGAACATGGGCAACCTGCGATACTACCAGCAACGCTATGAGGAGGCCTGGAAGGACTACGAATCGGCCATGCGCATCGCCTCCGATGGCGGATACGACCGCCTGGCCGAGACCGCGCTGAATAACCTGGGCGCTGTGGCCTCCCATCTTGACCGCGTGCCGCTGGCCCTGCAACTTTTCGAAGGCCTGCTCTCGACCATTCAGCCTGAGCGCGCTTCGTTGCGAGCCATGCTCCTTGGGCAGATCGCCTACATCCGTTCGACGCTCGGAGAAGGCGAGCAGGCGCTGCGGCTCTTCTCTGAATCCATCGCCATGAGTGATTCTCTTGGCGATAGACGGACCGCAGCGGATACGCGACAGTTCCTCGCCAGCGCGTTGTGGGGCCTCGGGAGACGCAAGGAAGCCATCGTAGCGATGAACGAGGCAATTGAGGGAATGATAGCTGCTGGCGATGTCAGCATGCAGGTGCTGGCTCGGGAAGCGCTCTGGCGATGGTACGAGGCCGTCGGCGAGAAGGACCGAGCGCTGCACGAGGCGCGGATCGTCGATCAGCTGGATGACTCCTTGCAACAGGCCCGGTACAACGAGCGGCTAGCGCTGGCGGAGATCAGTTTCGAGACGGAGCGGAAGGAGCAGGAGATCGCGGCACAGAAGCAGGCACTTGATCTGGCAGCGGCCGAGGACAGACGCAAACGGCTGCAGCGCAACCTGTCCATGACGGCCGCTGCAGCACTCGTGATACTCGCGCTGCTGCTTTGGCGCGGCCTTCGAGCACGAACGTTGCTTGCCGCGAAGGAACGTGAGCTGCATCGCAAAGAGGTGGACCAGTTGCTGCACGAGAGCGAGAACAAGGCGCTTCATGCCATGCTGAATGGCCAGGAGAAGGAACGCAAACGCGTGGCGCGGGAGCTCCACGACCATATTGGCAGCATGCTGAGCACGCTCAAACTCCAAGTGGACGCGCTTGAGACGAGACTGGAACGGAACGAGCCAGGGCCGCGCGCGCGGGCTAGCGATGCGATCGGACTGCTCGATAAGACCGCTTCGGAGGTGCGTCGCCTATCGCACGACATGCTCGGGTCCGACCTCTCGCGATTCGGGCTCTCCAAGGCCATGGAAGACCTCTGCGCATCGATGCGGGTCGCTGGCAAGCTCGATGTTGAACTGAAGCAGAGCGGCATGGACCAGCGATTGGACAGTGGAGTGGAGATGTCATTGTACCGGATCGCCCAAGAACTGATCAGCAATGCCCTCAAGCACGCACAACCAAAGAACCTTGTCATCTGCCTGGAGCGATCACTGGGACGGATGAGGCTGATCGTCGCGGATGATGGGATCGGATTCGACCCTGTGAAAGCGCACGCGGGCATCGGTCTGGAGAGCGTGGAGGGCCGGGCAGCATCGATCGGCGCAGTCGTGCATTGGGAATCCGCCATCGCGAAAGGCACATCGGTGACCGTGGACTGCCCGATAGCGGATGACTGACCCTCGTGGCAATTCTCCGATCCCGCGCTGAACTTCCGGTTCGGAGCGGTGTACGGGTGGGCGAATCAACGCCGGTACCTTCGTCCCTGCCTTTGGCACACAGGCACCTAATCCCACGCCATGCGCATCGCTTCCATCCTCTTCTGCTCGTTCGTGACCATCGAACTTCTCGCTGCCGAAGGTGAGAAGCCCGTGAATAGCAGGATCTCCGAAGTGAAGGTCTTCCTCAGCGGCGCTCAAGTGTCGCGGACAGCCAGCAGCACGATCAGCGCGGGAACGAGCGCGATCGTTTTCACCGGCCTCGCAGAAGGGCTGGACCCGCAGAGCATTCAGGTCACGGGCAAGGGCGGCTATAGCATCCTCAGCGTGAACCACCGCGTCAATTACCTCACGGAGAGCCCGAAGAAGAAGGAGATGGAGGAACTGCAGGCACGGATCAAGAAGCTCGAGCACGATTACAGCATCGAGAACGGCGTACAGCAGGTTTGGCTGAATGAAGAGCAGCTTCTGCTGAAGAACAGCGCCGTGGGCGGCCAGCAGAACGGATTGACGGCCGCTCAGCTGCAGGCCGTGAATGACTACGTGCGGGAGCGCATGAAAGCGATGAAAGTGGGCTGGCTGATACAGGAGGAGAAGAAGCAAGCCATCCATCAAGAGGCCGAGAAGCTCCGGCAGCAGCTGGCCAGCATGCAGGCCCAGGCGCCACGGCCCACCAGCGAAGTGGTGGTGGAGATCAGCAGTGAGGCGGATGTGAACGCGAGCTTCATCATCACCTACTTCGCGAGCAGTGCGGGCTGGGTGCCAGCATACGATCTGCGCGCCAAGGGAATTGGCCAGCCCATCGAACTGATGATGAAAGCCCAGGTGAGCAACAGCACCGGAGAGGACTGGGACAAGGTGGACCTGAGCCTGAGCAGTGGAAATCCCACCTTGAGCGGAGTGATGCCCACCATGAATCCATGGACGTTGTACGTGCATCAGCCCCTAAGGCTCGAAGAGATCTCCATCCGATCCTCCCGCACCCGCAACGCCGTGGGATTCTTCGGTTCAGCCCCCGCGCCGGCCAGCCGCTCGGACCTGGACGACAAACAGGAGCAGCCCGCCACATATGCCTGGGCCAGCGCCATCACGCCGCGAACCACCACCGTGGAATACAGCATCGCCACGCCCTTCACCATACCTGCGGATGGCAAGCCGCATACGGTGGGCGTCCAGTCCCAGAACATCGCCGCCACCTACAAGCATTACGCGACGCCTAAACTCGACAAGGACGCCTTCCTCTACGCGCGCACCACGGGCTGGGAAGACCTGAGCCTGCTCCCTGGTGAAGCCAACGTGTTCTTCGAAGGGACCTTCGTGGGGCAGAGCTTCCTGCAACTCGATCAACCCAAGGATACGCTCGACATCAGCTTGGGCCGTGATAAAGGCGTGGTGGTGGAGCGCGTGAAGCGCAAGACCACGAACCAGAAGGCCGTCGTGGGCGGCAAGCGGACGGTCACCATCGGATGGGACCTCACCGTGCGAAACACCAAAGGCACAGCGATCGACCTCGAGGTGCGCGATCAATACCCGCTGAGCCCCCAAAGCGAGATCGAAGTGAAGCTCATCGAATCCGGCGGCGCCATCGTGGACGATCAGAAAGGACTGCTCACTTGGAGCCAGCGCATCGAACCCAAGGCCATCAGGAAGCTCAGCTTCAGCTACGAGGTGAAGCATCCGAAGGACCTGCCGGTCGTTCTGGAATGAGGTCCTGCAGCGCAGGGTCGATAGCGCCCGCTCTACCTTGCCCTCCGTGCGCAAGATCCTGGATCGGTACTACGGCAAGCTTCGCAAGCTGAAGGCCAGCTACGTGCTGCTCAACTTCTTCAACCGGAGGAAACTGGAGCACGCGCGGCGCATGTACAGCAAGTACGGCGTGAAGCGCAATGTGCTGCTTCCCATCAGCAGCGCGCATATGCCCAAAGGGCCTGCCGAATCACCCTGGCTCGATGTCCCGGATGCCCAGCGGCGGTTGATGGAATCAGAAGGCCTGAAGCGCTTCGAAGCTTCGGTGCAGCAAGCTCTCCTGCGCTGGCCAGTCGATGGCTACGTCGTGCTGCGCGGGCTCTTCACCCCGGATGAAGTGGCCGCGATGAACAGCGAGGTGGACCGCTTGATAAGGGACAACGTCGTGGACTTCAATTTCACGGGCAGGAAGATCATGTTCGCCTTCCACCATAGCGACCTGCTGCGCAAGGCCGTGCATGACCGCCGTATCCTCGATGTGATGGACTTCCTGCTCGGAAGGAAGGTGCGCGTGTTCCAGAGCATCAATTTCCTCACCGGCAGCGAGCAGCACGCCCATAGCGACAGCATCCACATGACCACCTATCCGCTCGGGTACATGATCGCCGCGTGGATCGCGCTGGAGCCCATCACCTCCGAGAACGGCTGCCTCATCTACCACCCCGGAAGCCACCGTCTCCCTTATCTGCTCAACGATAGCTACGACCACGGCGGCAACCGTTTCGAGATCGGCGATGATGCCTACGCGCGTTACGAGGGGGCCATCGATCAAGCGATCCGGACTGGCGGCTTCCCCGCCCAAGAGTTCCATGCGCAGCCCGGCGATGTGCTCATCTGGCACGCCAACCTGCTGCACGGCGGCAAGAAGATGACCACCCCCGACGCCAGCCGGAAAAGCATGGTGATCCATTGCTTCGCCGAAGACGTGCTGTGTTACCATGAGCTCACGCAGCGCCCGGCCATGATGGAGGAGCGCTGAGGGGCCATCCGCGGATTCATGGGCATCCCTCCTGCACCGACTCCTGTTGGCAACAGTTCCGTGCATGCCCCTCTGAAACAGGCCATTGGCTACATTCGCGCCCGCCGATTCCGAAACCTGTCGGAAGGCACTGAACGACAACGACATAACGACAACTGAAGAGACCATGGGAATTGAATTGATGTACACCATCCCCTTGATGGGAGTGGTGGGCCTGCTGGTGATGGTGGCCAAGGCCATGTGGGTGAACAAGCAGGACGCTGGCGACGCCAACATGAAAGAGCTCGCGGGCTACATCGCCCGTGGCGCCAGCGCATTCCTCAAGGCCGAATGGAAAGTGCTGGGCGTCTTCGCAGCCATCGCTGCCGGCCTGCTCGCTTGGAGCGCTGAACTGGAGGCCGTAGCCGCGCATACCGATTGGGTGATCGCGATCGCCTTCCTCATCGGAGCATTCTTCAGCGCTTTCGCCGGCTGGATCGGCATGAGCATCGCCACCAAGGCCAACGTTCGCACCACCCAAGCCGCCCGAACCAGCCTTGCGAAAGGCCTTCAAGTGAGCTTCAACGGCGGCACCGTGATGGGCCTGGGCGTGGCAGGTCTTGCCGTGGTGGGGCTGAGCACGCTCTTCATCCTGTTCCTTGGCATGTACGTGGGCGACATCCCGGCCGGCACTCCGGAATGGAATGACGCGATGATGCAGTGCCTCGAGGTGCTCGCTGGCTTCTCGCTCGGCGCGGAGAGCATCGCGCTCTTCGCCCGCGTGGGCGGCGGCATTTACACGAAGGCCGCGGATGTGGGCGCTGACCTCGTGGGCAAGGTGGAAGCCGGCATCCCTGAAGATGACGCCCGCAACCCCGCGACCATCGCCGACAACGTGGGCGATAACGTGGGCGACGTGGCCGGCATGGGCGCCGACCTTTTCGGCAGCTATGTGGCCACGATGCTGGCCACCATGGTCCTCGGCCGTGAGGTGGTGAGCGCCGACAACTTCGAAGGCATGGCCCCGATCCTGCTCCCCATGGTGATCGCGGGCCTCGGCGTCCTCTTCAGCATCATCGGCACCTTCTTCGTCCGCATCAGCAAGGACAGTGACAGCGTGATGGCCGCCTTGAACAAGGGCAACTGGGGCGCGATGATCCTGGTGGCCATCGTGAGCTACCCGCTCGTGCAGTGGATGCTGCCGGAGACGATGCAGTTCGTTCGCGGTGGCGCTTCCACGACGATCACCAGCATGAACGTGTTCTGGGCCATCATGCTCGGCCTCGTGGTGGGCACGCTGATGAGCATGGTCACCGAATACTACACCAGCATGGGCCGCCGCCCGGTGCTCAGCATCGTGCGCAAGAGCGGCACGGGCCATGGCACCAATGTGATCGGCGGCCTGGCCATGGGCATGGAGAGCACTGTGCTCCCCATCCTGCTGCTCGCAGCGGGCATCTGGGGCTCGTTCGCGCTCGCTGGCATGTACGGCGTGGCGATCGCCGCGGCAGGCATGATGGCCACCACGGCCATGCAGCTCGCCATCGATGCCTTCGGCCCCATCGCCGATAACGCGGGCGGCATCGCCGAGATGAGCGGCCTGCCCAAGGAAGTGCGTGAGCGCACCGACAACCTCGATGCCGTAGGGAACACCACCGCAGCAACGGGCAAGGGCTTCGCAATCGCGTCTGCAGCGCTCACCGCCCTGGCTCTCTTCGCCGCCTATGTGGGCATGTCTGGCATCAGCGGCATCGACATCTACAAGGCCGATGTGCTGGCCATGCTCTTCGTGGGCGGCATGATCCCCTTCTTCTTCAGCAGCCTGGCCATCAGCGCGGTGGGCAAGGCCGCCATGGACATGGTGAAGGAGGTTCGACGCCAGTTCCGCGAGATCCCCGGAATCATGGAAGGCAAGGGCAAGCCGGAGTACGAGAAGTGCGTGGCCATCAGCACCCAGGCCTCCATCCGTGAGATGATCGCGCCGGGCGCGCTTGCCTTGCTGGCTCCGGTGCTCGTGGGTTTCCTCGCAGGCCCCGAGGCGCTGGGCGGCCTCCTCGCAGGCATCACCGTGAGCGGCGTGCTCATGGGCATGTTCCAGAACAACGCCGGTGGCGCTTGGGACAATGCCAAGAAGAGCTTCGAGAAGGGCGTGGACATCGACGGCACGATGTACTACAAGCACAAGGCCGACAAGCCTTCGCCGCCGCACCAGGCCGCCGTGACCGGAGACACCGTAGGCGACCCCTTCAAGGACACCAGCGGCCCGAGCATGAACATCCTCATCAAGCTCACGAGCATCGTGGCGCTGATCATCGCGCCGCACATCAATGAAGGCGGGCATGCCTCCCATGACGCTCACGATGCGTCAGAGGCCGGGCAAAACGCAGCGGATATGACCAGCTCCGAAGGTTCGGACAGGAAGGTCCAGTACTCGGTTAGCCGCGTTGAGCCAACGTTACCTCGCAGCACCGACTTCACGCACACGCTCACCACCGGCACGCGGATCACCGGAACCGCCACAGGCATGGAGAATGACCTGATGACCTTCATCATGCGCGCCATCCCTGCTGACAAAACGAGTTGGATCGGCCTGAACGAAGTGGCTTACCACGACCAGGGCGGCGTGGACGTGGCTCGCAGCGCTGCACAGATCGACAACCTCGCGGCGATCATGATTGCTTATCCAACGCTTAAGGTCGAGATTGGCGCCACCGCGACCGATGTGATGGGCGCACAGCCCGAGACCGTCATGAAATCGGCCCGAACGCGCGCCGAGGGCATCGTGCGCGCCCTGAATGAGCGCGGCGTCTCATTGGATCGCCTCACAGCCCAAGGCTATGAGGCTGAAGCGCCTTTCGCCACCAAGCCGCTCTTCCTGGATCGTGCTCCGACCAAGGGCGC
>JAEUSU010000021.1 GCA_016788635.1 Flavobacteriales bacterium
TTCACCCCCGACCTGGCCACGCCGGTGAGCGAGATGAAGGAGAAGGCCGCCAAGAACGATTGGCCCACGGACATCGAATGGGCGCTGATCGGTTCCTGCACCAACAGCAGCTACGAGGACATCAGCCGCGCCGCCAGCATCGTAGCCGACGCCGTGAGCAAGGGCGTGAAGCCGAAGTCGCATCTGGGCATCAACCCCGGCTCGGAGCAGGTGCGCTACACCATCGAGCGCGACGGCTTCATCGAGACCTTTGAGAAGAGCGGCGCCACCATCTTCACCAACGCCTGCGGACCGTGCATCGGTCAATGGGCGCGGGAAGGGGCCGACAAGCAGGAGAAGAACTCCATCGTCCACTCGTTCAACCGCAACTTCGCCAAGCGCGCCGACGGCAACCCCAACACGCACGCCTTCGTGGCCTCGCCCGAGATGGTGGCGGCCATCGCCATCAGCGGCAAGCTCACCTTCGACCCCATGCGCGACACCCTCACCAACGACAAGGGTGAGCAGGTGAAGCTGGCCGAGCCCACCGGTTTCGAACTGCCTCCGAAGGGCTTCGCCGTGGAGGATGCGGGTTATCAAGCCCCTGCCGCCGATGGCAGCACCGTGAACGTGGTGGTGAAGCCCGACAGCCAGCGCCTGCAGCTGCTGGAGCCCTTCCCCGCTTGGAACGGCAAGAACATCAGCGATGCGGTGTTGCTGATCAAGGCCAAGGGCAAGTGCACCACCGACCACATCAGCATGGCCGGCAGCTGGCTCCGCTACCGCGGTCACTTGGATAACATCAGCAACAACACGCTCATCGGCGCAACGAACGCCTTCAATGGCGAAGCGGATAAGGTGAAGAGCCAGCTGACCGGCGAATACGGTCCGGTGCCCGCCACGCAACGCGCCTACAAAGGAGCCGGAATGGCGAGCATCATCGTGGGCGATCAGAACTACGGCGAGGGCAGCAGCCGCGAGCATGCCGCCATGCAGCCGCGCCATCTGGGCGTTGCAGCCGTATTGGTGAAGAGCTTCGCGCGCATCCACGAGACCAACCTGAAGAAGCAGGGCATGCTGGCCCTCACCTTCAGCAACGAGGCCGATTACGACAAGATCCAGGAGGACGACCGCATCGACTTCACGGACCTCACGGGCTTCGCGCCGGGCAAGCCGCTCACGCTCGTGTTCAAGCACAAGGGTGGTGGCAGCGACAGCATCGTGTGCAACCACACCTACAATGCGCAGCAGATCGAGTGGTTCAAGGCCGGTGGCGCGCTGAACATCATCCGGGCGCAGCAAGTCGCCTGATCATGTCACGCGTCGGCCATTGGCCCGCATTCTTCGGTTGCCTGGCAATGGCGGTGGCCGGTCAGGCCCAGGACAGCACCCGCATGGGTACGCAGTTGCTCTTCGAGGTGGGGATGGGCGGATCCTGGTTCACTGCCACTGGTGATGAATACCGGTACCTCGACACCTATTGGGCCGAGGGAGATGCCTACTTCGGCGGGGTTGTGCTCCGCCAGGAACTCTCCCGGCGCGCAGCCCTGCGGGTCGGCGTGCGGGTATTCTCGCGTGAGTTCGGTTCGCTCACCTTCGACTACAGAACGCCGATCAACTCCCAACAATCGGGTTACACACCGTATGATCAGTTCACCCGGATGGCATTCCTGGGCATACCCCTGGCCGTGGAGTACAGGCCGGTCCGTTGGGTTTCCCTGTCGGCAGGTATGCAGCTGTTCGGGGTGCTGGACCAGACGAGCAACCCATGGGGCACCAACCATTCCGCTCCGGTCACGGCGGGGCCAGTGGAATGGCTCGCGCAACTGGACCTCTGGCCTTTGCGGAAGCTGGGTGTCTCGGTGCGGTACCTGCACCAGCCCAACGCGATCCGCAGCCAGCAGATCTGGACCACGGACCGGACCTATGACCGCACCACGCATTGGCGCACGGTGGAGGCCGGGTTGACCTATATGCTGAACCTCGGCAAAGGAGGGAAGTGACAGAGGTTCGGCGTGTCGCGTTCCTTCCCTGGTTCCCGTTCAATGTGGCGCGCACAGCCCGGGGTCGCTACCGCCTTGGCATGCGGCTTGCCTGCCGGTCGATCCACTCAATGACCAACTGACCCATGAACAAAGTGCTCCCCCTTCTCACCTTGCTCGGCATGTCCATCACCGCACAGGCCCAATTGGACCTCGGCGGCAAGGCCGGCCTGAACTATCACTTCCAAAGCACCGCGCTTGGCGACAAGGCACCGGCCGGTTCCAGTGAGCCGGAGGCGATGGATGGTCTCGGCTTCCATGTAGGGGCCTTCGCGCAATTCGGGTTGTCGGACAAGATCTTCCTGCGCCCGGAGCTCTTGTACAGCACCCGCACGGGCACCGAGAAGGTGTACAGCAGCCTGGAGGTCCTGGGCATCACCACCGTGCTGGACTATGAGTCCAAGGGCACCTTGAGCTACCTGGAACTGCCCGTGATGCTGGGCTTCCGCCTATCCGACAAAGTGAGCCTGCTGGCTGGCCCCGCCTTGGGCTTCCTGATGAACAACAAGGTGGTGGTGTCCGGCACCACCAGCGTGACCACCGGTGGCCAGACCGTGACCACCTCGTTGGATGAGACGACCAATTCCACCGATGGCCTGAACACCACCGAGGTGGCGGGTGTGGTGGGCTTGGGCTACCGGGCGGACAACGGCCTGGACATCGGACTTCGCTACTGGCGCGGGTTCACCACCCTGGAGGAGA
The DNA here is from genome assembly GCA_016788635.1 of Flavobacteriales bacterium. Lineage (GTDB taxonomy): Bacteria > Bacteroidota > Bacteroidia > Flavobacteriales_F > PHOS-HE28 > PHOS-HE28. The sequence goes on from JAEUSU010000021.1 coordinate 2,724, forward strand.
ACACCGACCTGTCGAAGACCTACCAGAACATGCTGCAGTTCTCCGTGGGCTACGCCTTCCTGCGGAACTGAACCCTGCCCGGACCGTGCGGCACGGTCCACCTCGCTATCTTGGCCCACCTGCACGGAAAAACACCGGAACACATGACCGCTTTTCGCTCCATTTTGACCACCTTTTTCATGCTGCCCATGCTCCTTGCGGCGCAGCAGATCCCAGACAGTGTGAACCTCGTGGTGAACGGCAGCTTCGAGGAGGTCGAGGGTAAACTGAAGAAGCTCGGTGGCATTGCCCTGGCCAAGGGCTGGAAGAGCCCCAATGCCGTCAACGCCGAACTGTTCAGCGACCAGATCCCGGCCGGTCCGGTCTCCGCCCCCAAGAACAACATGGGCGAACAGAGCGCGCTCACCGGCAGCAATTACGCCGGCATCCGGTGGTGGAGCTACATGAACAAGGAGCCCCGCAGCTACCTGCAGACCAAGTTGCGCAAGCCCCTGAAGAAGGGCCAGCGCTACTGCGTGCGCTTCTATGTGAGCCTGGCGGACCTGAGCAAGTACGGCGCCGACGGACTGGGCGTGTACATGAGCAAGATGCTGGTGAAGAAGGACGACGAGGCCAACCTGACCTATGGCGCACAGATCCCCGTGCTGCGTGACAAGATCTACGATGACCTGGACAGCTGGCAGGGCGTGTGCGGCGTGTTCGAGGCCACGGGCGATGAGCAGTACATCATCATCGGCAACTTCTCCGCCAACGAGAAGACCACCACCAGCAAGGTCAAGCGGCCCAAGGGGGAGTCCCGTCCGCAGCTCAACAGCGCCTACTTCTACATCGACGACGTGTCGGTCCATCCCATCAAGCTGCTCACCGAATGCACCTGCGAGCAGATCGGCAAGAAGGAGAGCGAGTTCCTCTACAGCCGCAAGACCACGGTGAACAAGGCCCTGAAGCCCGAGCAGCAGCTCGATGAGAGCACCATCTACTTCAAGCGCTTCTCCACCAAGATCGACGGCATCATGGACCCGCTGCTCAACGAGCTCATCGAGGTCATGAAGGCGAACCCCGCCATCAAGATCCGCCTGGTGGGCCACGTGGATGCCGCGGAGGCCGATCGCGTGCGCATGCGTCCGGACCTGGGCACCCTGGGCATGGAACGTGCCGAGGCGGTGAAGACCGCCTTCACCGAAGCGGGGATCGATGCCCTGCGCATCACCGTGGCCGACCAGAAGGCGGACAGCCCGGCCGACCCCGCCGAGACCGAGATCGGCATGAGCAAGAACCGCCGCGTGGAGGTGGAGATCGAGCGGTGAACCGGACCAACTGAACACACGAAGGCCTCCCGTCAGTCCGGGGGGCCTTCGCTTTTCGGCGGTTACCTTGCCCCCATGCCGAAGGGCGATCCCCGGGTGATCCGGGCATGGACGATGTACGATTGGGCCAATTCGGCCTACTCGCTCACCATCACCAGCGCCGTCTTCCCGGTGTTCTATGTGGCCATCACGCAAACCGATGGGGTGGACCGCGTACTGGAACGCCATGGCATCCCGGCGGCTTCGCTCTACTCTTACGCGCTCTCGGCCGGTTTCCTGCTGGTGGCCCTCATCGTGCCCCTGCTTTCGGGCATCGCGGACCACCGCAACAACAAGCTCAACTACCTCAAGTTCTTCTGCTACCTGGGCTCGGCCAGCTGCCTCGGCCTCGCTTTCTTTTCACTGGACCTGCTGTGGCCCGGTCTGCTGCTGGTGATGCTGGCCTGCGCGGGCTTCTCGGGGAGTCTGGTGTTTTACGATGCCTACCTGCCGGAGATCGCCGAACCGAAGGACCACGACCGCATCAGTGCGCGCGGCTACACCATGGGCTACATCGGCAGCGTGCTGCTGCTCATCGTGAACCTGTTGATGGTGATGGAGCCTTCCTGGTTCGGCATACCGGACCGGCAGGGGCTGCCCGCGCGGCTCACCTTCGTCACCGTGGCGCTGTGGTGGGCGGGCTGGGCGCAGATCCCCTTCCGCCAGCTGCCCAACGCACGCCCTGCCGCAAGCGCCGGTAACAGCGTGATCTGGAAAGGCTACCAGGAACTGCGCAAGGTGTGGCGCCAGCTCATGGGCATGCGCCGCCTCACCCGCTACCTGGCCGCCTTCTTCGTGTTCAACATGGGCATCCAGACCGTGATGTACCTCGCGGTGAACTACGCCAAACAGGAGATCAAGCAGGCGGACGGCAGCCCCATCGCCGATGGCAGCCTCATCCTCAGCGTGCTCATCATCCAGTTGGTGGCCATCCTGGGCGCGATGCTCTTCGTGCGGCTCAGCGCACGCTTCGGCAACCTGCGCGCCCTGCTCATGGGGCTGGTCGTTTGGCTCGCGGTCTGCCTCACGGCCTACTTCATCCGCTGGGACCATCAGTTCCATGGACTGGCGGCGCTGGTGGGGCTGGTGATGGGCGGTTGCCAGGCATTGGCCCGCAGCACCTATTCCAAGTTCCTTCCGGTGACGAAGGACCACGCGTCCTTCTTCAGCTTCTATGACGTGAGCTACTACCTCGGTACCGTGCTCGGCACCTTCCTCTACGGACTGGTCTACCACGTGACGGGCGACCTGCGGGACACGATCATCGGCATCGGGTCCATCTTCGTGGTGGGCTTCGTGTTGCTGCTGCGCGTGCCGCGTGAGGAACTGCCGGAAGCCGCCACCGCCTGAACCGTACTTTCGCGGCCGTCAGCGCAAGCCGCATGAAGGACCCGAACAGCTTCGACATCATCATTGTGGGCGGAGGCATCGTGGGTGCCGCCACGCTCTACCAGTTGCAGCGCCGGCAGCCCGGGCTGCGCATCCTGCTGCTGGAGAAGGAGCAGGCCCTGGCCGACCACCAGACCGGCCGCAACAGCGGCGTCATTCACAGCGGCATCTATTACAAGCCCGGCAGCTACAAGGCGCGCAACTGTGTGGAAGGGCGCCATGAACTGGTGGCCTTCGCACGCGCGCATGGCGTGAAGCATGAGGTGTGCGGCAAGCTCATCGTGGCCACCGACAAGGAGGAGCTGCCCCGGCTGGAGAAGATCTACAACACCGGTGTGGCCAATGGCATCGAGGACATGCAGCGGGTGAACGCCGCCGAGATCCGCGAGATCGAGCCCTTCTGCGAAGGCATAGCGGGTGTGCGCGTGGGCTGCACCGGCATCATCGATTTCCGGGGTGCCACCGAGAAGATGGCCGCCATCGCCCTCGGCATCCAGCCCATGAGCCGTGTGCATGTCGGCGAGGCCTTCACCGGCATCCAGGAGGACGGTGTACGCAGCACGGTGCGCACCAACAAGGGCACCTACACCGCGCGCCGCACCATTTTTTGTGCGGGCCTGCACAGCGACCGCCTGGCCAAGGCCGATGGCGTGCGCTTCCCGGAGCGCATCGTGGGTTTCCGTGGTGATTACTATGAGCTTACCGCGCAGGGCAGGCACAAGGTGAAGCACCTGATCTATCCGGTGCCCGACCCGCGCTTCCCCTTTCTGGGTGTGCACTTCACGCGCATGACCGACGGCAGCATCGAGTGCGGGCCCAACGCCGTGTTCACCTTCAAGCGCGAGGGCTACGGCAGGACCGACTTCGACCTGAAGGACAGCGTGGACGCGCTCACCTATGGCGGCACCTGGAAGCTCTTCCTGAAGAACATGGGCTACGGCATCAACGAATACCGCCGGGCCTTCAGCAAGCAGCTCTTCCTGCGCACCCTGCAGCGCCTCATCCCCTCATTGACCATGGAGGACATCGAGCCGGGGCGAAGTGGTGTGCGGGCCATGTTGCTGGGCACGGATGGCGCCATGGTAGACGATTTCCGGATCGAGCGGCGCGGTGCACATATCCACGTGCTCAACGCCCCCTCGCCGGCGGCCACGGCCTCATTGGCCATTGGCGCGCACATCGCCGGCCTGGTCGGCCAGGTGGAGCCGGTCAGTGCGTGATGCGGTACTCCTCCTTCAGCGCCGTCCAATCCCACAGGAAGTACGCCATCATCCCGTTGATCCGCTTGAGCAGGATCGGGTTCGGCGCGCGCTGGTCGCGGAAGTACGGCTCCTGGAAGCGGAACAGGTCGTACGCGTGGAAGAGCAATTTGCTCATGGCGTACACCGTGTTCTTGCTTGGATGGTTGAGGTGGCGCATCAAGGCCTGCTGGCGCTGCACCTCCTGTTCCAGGTCCGAGCACCGCATGCCGATGGCCTCGCTGTAAATGGAGATGGAGTGCGCGGCGAAACGCCTGTCCTGCCCGCTTTCCAGGTGACAGGGCGCCTCCATGAGGTTGCCCGCGAGGAGGATGAGCCCGAAGGGCAGCGTGTCCTGGGTGTCCACCACCGGACGCGTACCGAACTCCGGTGCCTCGTTCAACTCCTCGGCCATGGTGGCGAAGCCGTCGGCGGCCAGGTCGAGCATCGCGTTGACGAAGGCGTGCGCCACTTTCTCCTCCGTGATCCTCTTTTTGCCGAACAGCGTACCGATCATGCAGCGTGTGTTGGTTCTCGTTGCGAACCTATCCCGTCCGCCATCCCTTGCCGATCGCGGCATGAACGGTATTTTTAACACAGTTATCCACGCGCGCATGAAGCTTGAAGCACTGATCGAAGAGTATTCCGCCTATGATCACTGGGCCAATTCACGCTTTCATGAACGCCTGGCAGGCGAGCCGGAAGCCGTGTTGGATGCGCCTGTGGCCAGCAGTTTTCCCTCCCTCCGCGCCACGCTCATGCATATTCGCGATGCCGAGGCGGCCTGGCTGGCGCGCCTCACAAGTGCCGCCGTGCACTGGCCGGCCGAGGCGAACATGGACCTGCTCACCTTCATGAAGCACGTGTCACGCATGCGCGATCATGTACGTTCGCTGAACGGGACCGCGCTGATGGAGGAGCGCGCGTACGCCGACCTGAAGGGCAACCGCTTCCAACAACCGGCCTGGCAGATGCTCATGCATTGCTTCAACCACTCCAGCTTCCATCGCGGCCAGCTGGTCACCCTCATGCGTGCACTGGGCCTGGGGGACATTCCCCGCACCGACCTCATCGTGTTCCAACGCCTGCAGCAACCCGCCCGCTGAGCACATGCCCCGTAGGATCATCGTCAATGCCGACGACCTGGGTCTGTGCACCTCCGTGAACACGGCCATCTTCGAGGTTTTCCGCGCGGGCAACCTCAGTTCGGCCACGCTCATGGTGAACATGCCGGGCACACGGGATGCGGTGGACCGCCTGCGCGACCATCCCGGCCTGGCCGTGGGGCTGCACTTCTGCATCACTGAAGGGCGCGCGCTCTCGGGCGTTTCCACCTTGACGGATGAGGAGGGCCGCTTCATGGACCGTTCCGCGCTGGCGAAGGCCGCCTTCCGGGGCCATGTGGAGCTCGTGGACATCCGTCGCGAGCTGGAGGCGCAGTTCGCACGCGCGGCGGAAATGGGCGTGCGGCTTACGCATGTGGACAGCCACCAGCACGTGCTCATGCTGCCGCCTGTTTTCGAGGCCGCCGTGGCGGTGCTCACGGGTGCGGGCCTGCCGATCCGCATCGTGCACCCGCCCTTGCGCACCCTCACTTCGGACCTGGCCCGACCCCTGCGTGTCGTGCGCCAGCTGGCCAACCTGTTCTTCGCACAGCGCATCCGCAGCCGTTGGTTGGGCGCTTCCAACCATCGGCTCGTGAGCATCCACGACCTACCCGGTGCGGGACCCTACGACGCGGCCACCTTCCGCAGGCTGGTGCAGCGCACCGGTGGTGCGCAGGTCACCGAGCTGATGGTGCATCCCTACATCCTGGGCGAGGATCTCCTGTCGCTGTACAGCGATGAGCTGGACCGCAAGACCCCCTTCCTGAAGCGCTGCGCAGCGGAGTACCAGGCCCTGAAGGGGGAGCGGATCTTCACGCAGGAAGAGTTGATCACCTACGCCGACCTGATGGGCCGATGAGCGAGCTGCACATACGCGAAGCGCGCGTGCAGGATGTGGAGGCCTTGTCCGCGTTCATGCGCGCACAAGGGCAGGCGCGTTGCGCACCGGCCTATCTGGCGCATTGGTACTTCGGCAACCCGTCCGGCAGTGCGTCCGTGATCGTGGGGGAGCAGGAAGGCCGCATCGTGGGCATGGCCACCACGAACGACCACACCTTCACGCGCGATGCGGAACGCGCGCTGGTGGCCATGCCGCAGAAGGTGCTCACGGACGCAGCGGTGCGCGGCCAGGGCATCTTCGGCAGGTTGTACCGCGCTTCGGAGGAGGCTGCGTGGTCACGCGGTGCGGGCTTCTTCCTCACCGTGACCAACGCGGCCAGCACGCCCATCTTCCTCGAACGCTTCGGCTACCTGCGCCTACCGTCACCCCGGCTCGCCTTGCTTCCTGCATGGCCGGGTGCGTTGCAAGCCGGACCCATCGATGCCGCTGATGCACCCGCGCGAAGCAGCGTGCCGGATGTGTGGTGCATGGACGCGGATGCCGGACACCGGCGTTGGCGATATGCCCCTGCCGTGGCGGATGATCTGTTGTGCCTGCGCCTGCCTGACCGGGGTTGGGTGTTCGTGCGCAAGGCCCGCAAGGCAGGGCTGCCCGTGCTGCTCGTGCTGGACCTGGTGCCCGAACGACCGGCCATGCGGCCGCAATTGCTCGCCGCCCTGCGTCGGCTGGCCTGGAGGGAAGGCACCGTGGGCGCCCTGTTGCTCGTGCAGGCAGCATGGAAGGATGCGCTCAACCCTGCGCATCCACGCCTGCTGCGCTCCAGCGGCTTCAATCTGCTGGTGAAGGGCAGGGACGCGGCACACACCCATGCCCTGGCGCGGCAGCGCTTCGATCTCGCCTTTGGCGACCTCGACTTCCTCTGAAGATCATCCCTCTACATTCGCCCCCATGTTCACCCGCACCGGCCGTGCAACCCTGCTGTTCATGGCCTTCCTTTCGGCCCCCTTCATACGGGCGCAACAGCAGGAGACCGATGAGCAGGCCCTGATCGAGGTGAAGGATGGCATCAGCATCAGCAAGGACTCGCTCTTCCTGCTGAACCTGCGCTTCCGCATGCAGAACCGGCTCGGCTTCACCACCGTGAGCGGTGAGGACCTCAGCGCGGACATCGTGGACGCCCGCGTGCGCCGCCTGCGCCTGCGCCTGGACGGCTTCGTGCTGAACCGCGACCTGCGCTACTACATCCAGCTGAACTTCTCGCGCAACGACCTGGACCTGGAGAGCGGCACCGTGGCACAGCCCGTGCGCGATGCCATGGTCTACTACCATTTCAATAGGCAGGTCTACATCGGTTTTGGGCAGAGCAAATTGCCGGGCAACCGCCAGCGCGTCATCTCATCCGGCAACCTGCAGTTCGCCGACCGGTCCATCGCCAACGCGGCGTACACACTGGACCGCGACTTCGGGGCCTTCGCCTATTGGACCATCCCGATGGCCACACAACAAGTGCAGGTGAAAGGCGCCTTCACCACCGGTGATGGACGTGGTGCACTGCCGGGCACCACCGGCATGGCCTACACGGGCCGTGTGGAATGGCTGCCGCTCGGGGTGTTCACCAAGCAGGGCGACTACAGCGAGGGCGATCTGGAGTTCGAGCCGCTGCCCAAGCTGAGCGTGGCAGCCACTTACAGCCATAACGACCGCGCCACACGCACGGGCGGCCAGCTGGGCGCGGAGCTTTACAGCCCGCGCGACATCAACACCTTCATCGCCGACATGATGTTCAAGTACAAGGGCTGGGCGATGCTGGGTGAGTTCTTCGACCGCACGAGTGAAACGCCCATCACCGCAAACGCCGAAGGGCAGACCCGCGCAGTGAACGTGGGGCGCGCGCTCAGTACGCAGGTCAGCAAGATCTTCCCCAGCAAGTATGAGTTCGCGCTGCGCTACTCACTGCTGGATACCGATGCGGAGGCCATGGGCACCACCATCGACCGCATCGAAGAATTCCTGCTTGGCAGCACCAAATACCTGAACGGTCACCGCATCAAATTGCAGCTCTACGTGGGCTACCGTTGGCTGGAGCGGAGGATGGACCTCGACGCGGGCGGCAACGCGTGGACCACCCTGTTCCAGGTGGAGTTCGGGATCTAGCGCACGATCGCGCTGTCGACCGTGGTGGGGATCGGCACGGGATCGCCGAGGAAGCGGGGCTGCACGCCCGTCCACAGGTCCAGGAAGAGCTTCACGCGGGCCATCTTCTCGCGCAGCAGGGTGCGCAGGCTGTACAAGCGGTCCACGTCGGCCGCATTGAAGCCCACGGCATCGATGCCCAGGTAACGCGCGATGTACACCGCGCGTTCATTGTGGAAGCGCTGGCTGATGACCACGAAGCCCTCCTGGCCGAAGACCTCGCGCGCGCGCACCACCGAGTCGAAGGTGCGCAGACCGGCATGGTCCAGCACGATGCGTGAACTGTCCACGCCCGCCGCCAGCAAGGCCTTGCGCATGGCCATGGGCTCGTTGTACTGCTGCGTGCGGTTGTCGCCGCTCAGCAGCAGGAAGTCCACGCCACCGCCGGCAAGCAGCGCGGTGGCCGCCTCCATGCGGTGCGTGAAGTAGAGGTTGGGCCGGCCGCCACGCGCGCGGTGCGTGGTGCCGAGCACCAGCCCCACGTGGTGGTGCGGCACGTCCTCCACGCGGTCGAACACATAGGGCGCAGCCGTGCGCGACACCCGCTGGTCGCAGTAGATCACCAGCCCGGTGAAGAGCAGGCCCGCGAGCAGCGCGGCTATGAGCAGGCGGCGGAGGAGGCGCGCGAACATGCCATGGAAGGTAGGGATACCCGACGCGCGGTTCAAGGCATCACGCGGCCCATGAGGTCGATGCCCGTGTAGCTGTGCGGGCTCAGGCGGCGCAACTCCTGTTTCACCGCATCGCTCACATCCAACCCGTCGATGAAGGCGGTGATGTCCGCCTGCGTGATGCGTTCCCTGCCACGCGTGAGGTCCTTGAGTCGTTCATAGGGCTGCGGGTAGCCCGCGCGGCGCAGGATGGTCTGGATGCCTTCGGCCACCACGGCCCACTGGTTCTCCAGGTCGCGGCTGATGGCCGCTTCGTTCAGCAGCAACTTGCCCAGGCCTTTCTGGATGGACTGCAGCGCGATCCACGTGTGCGCCATGGGCGCGCCGATGTTGCGCGTCACGGTGCTGTCGGTGAGGTCGCGTTGCAGGCGGCTGATGGGCAGCTTCTCGCTGAGGTGGGTGAAGAGCGCGTTGGCGAGGCCCAGGTTGCCCTCGGCGTTCTCGAAGTCGATGGGGTTCACCTTGTGCGGCATGGCACTGCTGCCCACCTCGCCGGCCTTGGTGCGCTGGCGGAAGTAGTCCATGGCCACGTACTGCCACACATCGCGGCAAAGGTCCGTGAGGATGGTGTTGATGCGGCGCAGGGCATCGAAGAGCGCGGCCAGCTGATCGTAATGCTCGATCTGTGTGGTGAACTGCTGGCGCTTCAGGCCCAGCGTGTCGGCACAGAACTTGTCGGCCAGGGGCACCCAATCCAGTTCGGGGTAGGCCGCGTGGTGCGCGTTGAAGTTGCCCGTGGCCCCGCCGAACTTGCAGGTGAAGGGCACCTCGCGCAGCGCCTTGATCTGCTGGTCAAGCCGCTCCACGAAGACCTTGAACTCCTTGCCCAAACGCGTGGGGGATGCCGGTTGGCCGTGGGTGCGCGCCAGCATGGGCACCTGCGCCCATTCCAGCGCCAGGCCGTTCAGTGCATCGCGCAGCGTCCCCACCGCAGGCAGGTAGCTGGTCTGCGTGAAGTCCTTGATGAGCAGCGGCAGCGCGGTGTTGTTCACGTCCTGGCTGGTGAGCCCGAAGTGCACGAACTCCGCCCGTTCGCCGAAGCCCAGTTCGCGCAGGCGTTCCTTCAGCCAATACTCCACGGCCTTCACATCGTGGTTGGTGGTGCGTTCGATCTCCTTGATGGCGCGGGCGTCCTCGATCGTCAGTGCCTCGATGCGGGAGCGCAGCGCGGCCAGCTTCTCCGTGGGGGTGCCCAGCAGCTCGGGCAGCGGGATGGCGCAGAGGAACTGGAAGTAGTCGAGCTCCACCAGCAGCCGCTGGCGGATCAGGCCCAGCTCGCTGAACCAGTGGGTGAGGGGCCGCGTGGCGCCGGCATAGCGCCCGTCGATGGGGGAGATGGAGAGGAGCGGATCGTGGGGCATCGGAGAAGGCGCGAAGGTAGCCCGGCGGAAGGAGAGGAGGGTGAGAGGTTCGAATGGCGGGAATGTGGCATACGGGCTCGTGCGGGGTGCATCGGGAAGTTGGCAGTGGCGATCGGCAGTGGGCCGCCGCAGGCAGGATGCACTCGCCGCTTGCCCACTCGCCACTCGCCAACTCGCGGATGATCCGTTCCGATCCCTCTGGATGCCACATTTCCCCATTTTCACATTCTCTTTCCCACATGCGCTCCGCCGCCCGCTCCTACTTCTCCGCCTTCGGCTTCATTCTGGCGAACGGGCTGGGCTGGGCCTTCCTGGTGCCACCGCTGATCGGGCTGGCGTTCTTGGTGGGCTCCACCGCCTGGGCCTGGGAGTTGGCCGACTGGCTGGCACAATGGGCCGCCGCGCGCTGGGAGCTGCCCGCCGCCACCGGAAGCGCGGATGGTTGGGACGCGTTCTGGCGTGATGCCCATGGCATACTGCATGGTACCGGCCGCGTGCTGCTGCTGGTGGTGCTGAAGGTGGCCATGCTCTGGCTCTTCCTGCTCGTGGCGAAGTACGTGGTGTTGGTGTTGATGTCACCCGTGCTCGCCTACGTCAGCGAGCGGGCTGAGACGCGGCTCACGGGCAGGTCCACGCCGTTCCGGTGGGCACGTTTCGTGGGCGATACCCTGCGTGGAGCCACCATCGCATTGCTGTGCGGCGTGTTGGAAGTGGGTGTGTCCCTCGCGGCCTGGATCCTCACGCTGCTTTTCCCGCCGCTCGCACCCTTCACCGCCGCAGGCCTCTTCGTGGTCTCGTCCTACTTCTACGGCTTCAACATGTTCGACTATGTGGCCGAACGGCGCGAGACACGCTTCACCCGCCGCATCGGTGCGGTGAACGCGCGCGCCAGGCAGGTCGTCACCATCGGCGCCCTGTTCAACCTCACGCTGCTCATTCCCTTCGTGGGCCTCTGCGTGGCGCCCGCCATGGGCGCGGTGGGGGCGGTGATGGCATGGAGGGAAGGGGAGTGAGTGTATGGGGTACGCTTTGTTCGCGTATGGACCACGCATCTCCTGATGCACAGCACCATAGCCATTGGAGGCTGCTAATTTGCGTTCACCTTCCGCATGAAGATCTCAACAAGAGTTGAGATGGGGTTCCTTCAGCATGTAGATTCGACATTCAGTCACCCTTCCCGAAATCCATTTCCTTGACCCCATGAATACGCCCACTCTCCTGAAAGCCGCGCTGGTGGCGGCTTGTATCG
>JAEUSU010000012.1 GCA_016788635.1 Flavobacteriales bacterium
GAGAGCTTTGAGAAATGGGGCAAGCAGGAAGTGCTGAGCGATGTGGTGCGCGTGATCCGGATGTTCCGGCCCGATGTGATCATCACCCGCTTCGCGCCCGACCGCAGCGCGGGCCACGGCCACCACGAGGCCAGCGCCATCCTCGCCGAGGAAGCCTTCGACCTGGCCGGTGATCCCAAGGCCTTCCCTGAGCATCTGAAACAGGGCCTCGAGGTGTGGCAGCCGCGCCGCCTTTTCTTCAACGGCAGCACCTGGTGGAAGAAGGACCTGGCCGAGATCGCGAAGAACGACCCCGACTGGTTCAGCGTGGACGTGGGCGGCTACGACCCGCTGCTGGGCCTGAGCTACACGGAGATCGCCGGGCGCAGCCGCAGCATGCACAAGAGCCAGGGCTTTGGCGCGGCGGAAACACGTGGGGAATCGTTGGAGTACCTCAAGCTGATCAAGGGCGACCGACCGAAGACAGAGGACATTTTTGAGGGGATCGATATGACCTGGGGGCGGATTCCGAATGGGACAAGAATCGGCAAATCAATCACTTCACTGTGTGATAGCTACTCAACCTCAAACCCGGAGAAAAGTGGTAAGGCCATTCGCGACCTAAGGCAATTGCTTCGTGGTGAGGTGAACGATCCTTGGGTAAAACGCACTTACGACCAACTGGGATACATGTACGCATCAATCAACGGTATTGCACTCGATCTCACAACATCATCATTCTATCTGTGCGAAGAGGACACTCTCAAGTATGACGCGACCGGAATTCTGAGAAACACTCAAGGATTGACGGGACCAATCCCCGTGACGTTTGGCCGGACTTCATTCTCTTACTTACCATGGGATGGGAAAGCAGTAGTGGCTGACTGGATCCTTCCTCCGCCGAACTCTGTAGACATGCCTTACTGGCTGAAGGAAAGAAGGGGCAACTTGAATCTCGTTGAGTCTTCTTCGTTGATAGGGCTCGCTAGATTGAAGAATGCCCTTGACCTCGATTTTGAGCTGAGCATCGTAGGAGAAGAGGTTCCGTACACGCTTCCAGTTCTGTACAAATGGGTCGACCGCGTGGCCGGCGAACGCATCCGCCCGGTGTACGTCACGCCTGTGGCCTCGGTGATCCCGAAGACCGATGTGCTCATTGCAAGGGGCGGTCCTCAGTTGGTGAGCGTAGAGGTGGAGGCGTTAACGGACACCCTGCGCGGCGAGCTCACGGTAACGGCACCGCCCGGCTGGCTCATGGCGGGAAGCACCTCCTCTACCTTGAGCATGGGCGTCACCATCAACAAGCGCGGCGAGAAGAACAGCTTCTCCGTGCGCGTGGATGCTACTGCGGAGGCAATACCGGGTGCGCTGAAGTTCGCTTTCGTTGGGCCCAAGGGAACCGCCGACCGCACGCTTCACGAGATCGACTACCCGCACATCATGCCGCAGGTGTACTACACGCCCGCCGAGGTGAAGCTGGTGCCGCTGGATGTGAAGACCACCGCCAAACGCGTGGGCTACGTGAAGGGCGCGGGTGATGATGTGCCGCAGGCCATGGAGCAACTGGGTGTGGCGGTGGAGTTCATTGATCTGGAAAGTCGTGGTTCGACGGGCTCACCACGACAGATCAGCTTGGAGGAACTGAAGAAGTACGACGCCATCGTCACCGGCATCCGCGCCTACAACACCACCAAGGGCATGAAGGAGTTGCACCCGTTCCTACTGCAATACGTGGAGGAAGGCGGCACGCTCATCGTGCAGTACAACACCACGCCGCGCTTCTTCTCCGGCGCCAGCGATTTCCAGATCGATCCCGCCACGCTGGGACCGCATCCCTTCACCATCGGTCGCGGGCGTGTCACGGTGGAAGAGGCGCCGCCCACCTTCCTCGATCCCAAGCACCCGCTATTGAACATGCCGAACACCATCACCGCCGCCGACTTCGAAGGCTGGGTGCAGGAACGCGGGCTCTACTTCGCCACCGACTTTGGCACCAACTACACGCCCCTGATCGCGTGGAACGATCCGGGCGAGGAACCGTTGAACGGCGCACTGATCGTGGCCGACCATGGAAAGGGACGCTTCATCTACACAGGGATCAGCTTCTTCCGGCAATTGCCAGCGGGCGTGCCGGGAGCGTACAGGCTGTTCGCGAATCTGATCTCGCCGCGCACCGCGCGTTAGGCCATGCACGCTGGCAGCCACGTTCCAGGTAGGCATCCGTACCGTCGACCCACTGGGTCGACGCTACAGGTGCATTGATCAACGACCTAGCCCAGGACCGGGATGCACGCCCTTGATTGGACCATTCTCCTCGGCACCCTTGGCTTCATCGTGGGCTATGGCGTGTGGAAAACGCGGAAGGACGCGACCAGCGACAGCTACCTGCGCGGTGGTGGCGATGAACGCTGGTGGGCGGTGGGGCTCAGCGTGATGGCCACGCAAGCCAGCGCGATCACCTTCCTCAGCACGCCGGGACAGGGCTACCTCGAAGGCCTGGGCTTCGTGCAGTTCTACTTCGGGCTGCCGCTGGCCATGCTGGTGATAAACCGCGTGTTCATACCGCTCTACTACAAATGGAAGGTCTACACGGCCTACGAGTTCATCGGCAAGCGCTTCGATGCGCGCACGCGGCTGCTCACGGCGGGACTCTTCCTCATCCAGCGCGGGCTGGCGGCGGGGATCACCATCTACGCGCCAAGCATCATCCTCAGCAAGGTGCTGCACTGGCCGCTCAGCTGGACCTGTGTGTTCATCGGTTCATTGGTGATCCTGTATACCACCACCGGCGGCGCCAAGGCCGTGGGCGTTACGCACAAGCAGCAGATGGCCGTGATCTTCGGCGGGCTCTTCGTGGCCTTTGGGCTGGTGGTGTGGTACCTGCGCGAGCACATCGGCTTCGTGGAGAGCCTGCAACTGGCCAGCGCCTTGGGCAAGACGGATGTGATCGACACGAGCTTCGACCCCTCGAACAAGTACACGTTGTGGAGCGGCATCATCGGCGGCTTCTTCCTGCAGTTGGCCTACTTCGGCACCGACCAAAGCCAGGTGCAGCGCTACCTCAGTGGGCAGAACGTACAGCAGGCCCAGCGCGGGCTGTGGATGAACGCGCTGCTGAAGATCCCCATGCAGTTCTTCATCCTGCTGATCGGTGTGTTGGTGTTCGTGTTCTACCTTTTCAATGCGACGCCCGTGCATTGGAACAGTGCCAACATGGCGGCAATAAAGGCTGAAGCGAACGCCGCGCCATTTGCCCCCCGGCTGGAAGACAAACACGCGACCAATGCCAAAGCAGTGACCCGCGCCGCAAAAGAATGGGTCCACGCTCGCCGCGTCGGTTTATCGGCAGACAGCAGACCACTAACAACGGCACTGGAACAAGACCAGGTACTCCGCGAAGCATACAGCACCAAGCTAAAGGCCGATCTCCCAACCGCCGAGACCAACGACAAGGACTACATCTTCATCACCTTCATCATGGACCACATGCCCATCGGGATCATCGGGCTGCTGCTGGCCATGATCTTCAGCGCGGGCATGAGCAGCACCAGCGCCGAGCTGAGCGCGCTGGCCACCACCAGCGTGGTGGACGTGGTGAAGAAGGAGCGCACGGATGGCGAGCAGGTGCGCGCCACCAAGTGGGCCACGGTGCTCTTCGGGCTGCTGGCGCTGGCCTTCGCGGCGCTGTTCTCGCTCTTCGAGAACCTCATCCAGGCCGTGAACATCATCGGCTCGCTGTTCTACGGCACCATCCTGGGCATCTTCCTGGTGGCCTTCTTCCTGAAGCGCGTGGGCGGCTCGGCGGTGTTCATCGCGGCGCTGGTGGCGCAGGCGATCATCTTGTACATCCACTTCTCGGAGATCCAGGTCGCCTTCCTGTGGTACAACCTGATCGCCCCGGCGATCGTGGTGGTGGTTGCCCTGCTTCTTCAAACGCTGCGAAGGCTCGAGCCATCCACAGCAAGGCCATGAAAAAAAGACCCCGGACAAGTCCGGGGTCCTGAAAGGCGATGTGGAGCGGTCTTAACGGCCTTCACGCCATTCGACCATCTTCATCTTGTTCATCTTCACATAGCCCTGGTCGCCCGCCTGTTGGGCCAGGTCCATGCTTCGCTGCGCCATTGCGATGGCCTCGTCCATCTTGCCATTGGCAGCCATCACCAGCGCCAGGGTATGCACATTCCAATACTTTTCCTCCATCTGCACGCTCTTCTGCGCCCATTTCAGCGCCTGGTCCAGCTTCACACTGCGGTCCAGACAGAATCGGGCGCTATTGTGATAGGTCCGATAGTCCGCCTTGGGATCCTTCATGGCGACCTCGATATTGGCC
Organism: Flavobacteriales bacterium; assembly: GCA_016788635.1. Lineage (GTDB taxonomy): Bacteria > Bacteroidota > Bacteroidia > Flavobacteriales_F > PHOS-HE28 > PHOS-HE28. The sequence continues at coordinate 4,310 of JAEUSU010000012.1, forward strand.
AGTGCCTTTTCCGTGCAATCGGCCTCGATCTCGAATTCCACGTTCACATTCTCCCAAGCGATACGGACTATGGCACGGTCCTTCACCACATCGCGGATCGTGATCGTCAGCGTCTCCACCCGCTCCATGTTCGTTTGAACAGGCGCTTTTGTAGTGAGCACCACCTCTTCCTGCTTGAACTCATCGGTTCCCCACAGGTCCGTTCGCCGATTGAGGTAGATGCGCCAGGCGGATTCATTCGGTTCGGTGAACAGAGAGTACTTGCCCGCTTTCACTTCCACTCCATTTATGCGCACATCCGTATCAAAGGAGATCATCGAGTTGAGGTTGGCACCCGTGCGCCAGAGCTCACCATAGGGAACCAGATCACCGAACACTTTACGGCCCTTTGCGCTCGGCCGGTTGTATTCAATGACCACTTGGGTCAGGCCCACCTGTTGCTCCACTTTACCCGGCGGGCTGGGTTTGGGAAGGTCCTGAGCGTTCAAGAAAAGGGGCAGCAGAGGCCCGAGCATCAATGCGCTGAAAGTCTTCATCGGATATGGAAAGGGTTAGGGGGAACTTGCAGGTCAGGCTCAAGCCACTTTCAACTGGCTCATGCGCGACCGATCGAATTTCTCACGGGCATAACTGAGGGTGACACGCAACTCCGCAGGGCGTTCACCAGAGCCGGGCATCTCGTACATGGCATCGGTCATGATGGCCTCGCAAATGGAACGCAACCCGCGGGCACCCAAGCGGTATTCCACCGCCTTCTCCACGATGAAGTCCAGCACCTTCTTGTCAAAGCTGAGCTTCACCTTGTCCATGTCAAAAAGCCGCACGTACTGTTTGATAAGGGCGTTCTTGGGCTCCGTCAGGATTCGGCGCAAGGTGTCCCGGTCAAGTGGGTCCAGGTAGGTGAGCACCGGGAAGCGGCCGATGAGCTCCGGAATGAGCCCATAGCTGCGGAGATCCTGCGGCGACACATACTGGATCAGGTGGTCGTCGTTGATGCGGACCGATTCCTTGCTCGCCGCATATCCCACGGCGCTGCTCTTCACCCTGCGTGCGATGATCTTCTGGATGCCATCGAAGGCACCGCCACAAACGAAAAGGATGTTGCGCGTATCCACCTGGATCAGCTTCTGCTCCGGGTGCTTGCGTCCGCCCTGTGGGGGCACGCTCACGGTGCTGCCCTCTAGAAGTTTCAGCAGGGCTTGTTGCACACCCTCTCCACTCACGTCGCGGGTTATGCTGGGGGTGTCTCCCTTGCGGCTGATCTTGTCGATCTCGTCAATGAATACGATGCCACGCTCGGCCTTGCTCACGTCGTAGTCAGCGGCCTGGAGCAGGCGGCTCAGGATGCTCTCCACATCCTCGCCCACATAACCGGCCTCGGTGAGCACGGTGGCATCCGCGATGCAGAAGGGTACGTTCAACAACCTGGCAATGGTGCGAGCGAGCAGGGTCTTGCCCGTTCCGGTCTCCCCGATGAGGATGATGTTGCTTTTCTCGATCTCCACATCGTCCGGAGAGGCCACCGGCTTCTGCAACAGGCGTTTGTAATGGTTATAAACCGCCACGCTGAGCACCTTCTTGGCCTCGTCCTGCCCAATAACATAGTCATCAAGGAAGCGCTTGATATCCGCCGGGCGTTGCAGGATGATGTTGCCCTCGATCTCGCTGCGAGAGCGCTGGCTGAGCTCTTCCTGGATGATGTTCTGGGCCTGGGCGATGCAACTATCGCAGATGTGCCCGGTGATGCCGGCGATCAGCACATTGGTGTCCTGCTTGTCGCGGCCGCAGAACGAACACTTGATCTCCTTCTTCTCCATGCGTAGGGCGCCCCGCCGGCGAAGGGCCGGGAACGGACGAGGGCCAAAGATAGCGCCCCGGCCGGTGGATGGTCCACCCTGCCGGGGCGCAGGTCTTGAACGTGAGGGACTTACTTCGGATTGCGGACCAACAACTCGTCGATCATGCCATAGGCCTTGGCCTCTTCCGCGATCATCCAGTAGTCGCGATCACCGTCCTTCTCCACCCGGTCAATGGGCTGGCTGCTGTGCTGACTGATGATCTCATAAAGCTCCTTCTTGAGCTTCACCACCTCGCGCACGGCGATCTCCATGTCGCTGGCCTGGCCTTCCGTGCCGCTCATGGGCTGGTGGATCATCACGCGGGCATGCTTCAAGGCGCTGCGCTTACCCTTGGTGCCGGCACATAGCAGCACCGCACCCATGCTGGCGGCCATACCGGTGCAAATGGTGGCCACGTCAGGGTTGATGTACTGCATGGTGTCGTAGATGCCCAGACCGGCATACACCCCACCGCCGGGTGAGTTCAGGTAGATCTGGATGTCCTTTTTGGCATCCACACTTTCCAGGAACAGCAACTGGGCCTGGATGATGTTGGCCACCTGGTCGTTGATGGCAGTGCCGAGGAATATGATGCGGTCCATCATCAATCGGCTGAATACGTCCATCTGGGCTACGTTCAATTGGCGCTCCTCGATGATGTAGGGCGTCATTGACGCGCGGGTGTAGTCGTGCAGGGTGAGGCTGCTGATGCCGCGGTGCTTCACCGCGTACTTCTTGAACTCGTCGTTGGGGAACATCAAATGCGTGGTTTGGTTGGATCGCCTCCTGACAGATCGGGTCAGGCCGTGCGGGCCAAGTTTACGAACTCCTCGTACCCGATCCGATGCTCCTTCGGTGTGAGCAGGGTCTTGAAATGGGTGATGAGCTTCTGCTCCACGATGCTGTCGCGCATGCGGCGCACCTGGTCGCGATCGCCCAGCATGCGGCCGGCGATCTCCTGCACGCGTGATTCATCCGGTGCCATGCCGTATTGCGCGAACTGGTCGGCCACATAGCGCCAAGCGAAGGCCTGCAGCTCCTCGGCCTTCGCCTCAAGTCCATACTGCTCCACCACACGGTCCTCCACCAGTTGGCGGCGCAGTCCGGTGGCATATCCCGCATAGCCCTCCTCCACCTGTTCGGGGGTGAGGGGGTTCTCACTGGTCTCACGGATCCACCTTTTCAGGAAGGTGTCCGGTAGTTCCACCTTGTTCTTCTCCAGCAGCTTGGAGATGACGATCCGCCGGAAGATCCGGTCGCTATCCCGGCCGAACATGCCTTCCAGCCGCTGGCGTACGCGTTCGCGGAACGCCGCCTCATCGGCTACTTCCCCGGCGCCGAAAACCCGATCGAAGAGGGGCTGGCCCAGGTCCAACGGCCGCAAGCGTTTGATCTCGGCGATGCGGAAGAGCATTTCGCCGTGCAGGTGATGCACACGCTCGTGGTCCACATTGAGCATGCGGGCAAGGTCCTCATGTCCGTCGCTCACCATGTGCGGGTCCACCTTCACTTCATCGCCCGCGGCACGTCCGGTGAGCGCCTTGCGCGTGGCCTCGTCCTTCAGGAACTCCAGGGTGATGGTGGCACGCTGGAAGATGCCGCCCTCGCGGATGCTGCCGTCCGCGTTCAGTTCGATCATGTCCCCCAACAACATGTCCTTCTCCTCGCTGGCGGCCACTTCCTCCAGTGTGCCGAACCGGCGCTGCAGATCGGCCACTTCACGGTCCACCAGGCCATCATCCACGTTCATCACGGGGTAGGCTACATCGAGGCCCTTGCCCAGCTCCACGTCCAGGTCGGGGGCCAGGCCCATTTCGTAGGCGAACCGGAATTCTCCTGGTTCATCCCAGTTGTTCGTTTCCGCCAGATCCAGTTGTGGAAGGGGCTGGCCCAGCACCCGCAACCGGTTCTGATCGATATACTCCTGCAGGCTGCGCCCCACGATACGCTCCACCTCATTCACCAGCACGGCCTTGCCCACGCGCTTCCTCACGATGCTCATGGGCACGTGGCCAGGCCGGAAACCGGGCCAGGCGGTGGTGCGGCGCTGCTCCTTCAGCGCCTGCTCCACGCCGGGGTTGTAATCCTCGGGGTGCAGGACCAGTTTCAGCTTCGCGGTCAGTGTTCCAGTCTGTTCACGTTCGATCTGCATGGTGTGGGGGGAACGGAGTTTGCGCTTCCAATTGCTATCGAATTCAAGTTGATCGCATCCTTAGCCGAGGGAGAGGGATCGAGCCAGGTCCGCGAAGGCGGACGCTGTACGGACGGGGGGACTCGAACCCCCACACCTTGCGGTACCAGATCCTAAGTCTGGCGCGTCTACCAATTCCGCCACGTCCGTGAACTCCTCTCAGGAAAGGGCTGCGAAGGTAACCGATCCGGGGGGTTGGCTAATTTGCGCGCCCTTTCCCCATACCGGTCCGTGAAGTCCTTCGCCCTCGACCACCTGAGCATCCCGGAACGCCATGGCCTCTTGCTGGGTGCCGTGGGCCCTCGCCCCATCGCCCTGGCCAGCACAGTGGATGCGGATGGCCGACCGAACCTCTCCCCCTTCAGCTTCTTCAACTGTTTCGGCAGCAATCCGCCCATCCTCATCTTCAGCCCGGCACGACGCGGGCGGGACAATACCACCAAGGATACGTACCACAATGTGAAAGCGGTTCCCGAGGTGGTGATCAATGTGGTCACCTACGACCTGGTGCATCAGGTCTCGCTCGCCAGCACAGAGTACCCCTCGGGGGTGAACGAGTTCGAGAAGGCCGGCCTGACCATGCTGCCCGGCACCCGGGTGCGCCCGTTCCGCGTGAAGGAGAGCCCTGTGCAGTTGGAGTGCGTGGTGGAACAGGTGATCGAGACGGGCAGCGAAGGAGCCGCCGGCAACCTGGTGATCTGCCGTGTGCTCGTAATGCACGTGGACGAAGGCGTGCTGAACGAGCGCGGCACCATTGACCAGCGCAAGATCGACCTGGTGGCCCGCATGGGCGGCAGCTGGTATTGCCGCGCCCACGGGGAGGCCCTCTTCGAACTGCCCCAACCCATGAAACAGGTGGGCATGGGCTTCGACCGGCTGCCGGCCGAAATACGGGGCAGCCATGTCCTCACGGGCAGCGAACTGGCCCAACTGGCCGGTGCCGAGGCCCCACCGGACGAGACCCGCGTGAACGAATACAAGCTCACCGAATTGAGCGATCTCTTCATTTCCTTGCAGGATAAGCCACGCGCGTTGGAGGCCGAGTTGCACCGGCGCGCGAAGGAGCTCATTGCGCACGGGCGCACCGATGAGGCGTGGATGACCCTGCTCGCCTTCAACGCACGCTAACCAACATCGTCCCCAACCGGGCACTACACCATGGCACAAGTCACCATCAACGGCACCATCAAACTGGTCGGCAAGACGCAGGACATCTCTGAGAAGTTCCGCAAGCGCGAACTGGTCGTTACTGAAGGCACGGGGCAGTACCCGCAGCAGATACCCGTTGAGTTCACACAGGACAAGACCGGCCTTTTGGACGGGTTCGCTCCCGGGGAGCAGGTCACGGTGATGGCCTACGTGAACGGCCGTGAATGGACCGGACGCGACGGGGTGACGAAGTACTTCCTGAGCCTGAAGGGCGAACGGATCGAGCGCATGGGTGCGGCTTCGCCCAGTGGCGGAAGTCAGCAGGCCCCGCCACCACCCACGGCAGCGGACATGCCCGCCATCGGGGGCGAGGACGATCTGCCGTTCTGACGCGGTATTCCAAGATCACAACCGGCGTCCCTTCCACTGGGGCCGCATGAACAGCGCCAGCAGCGCGATGAGCGGAGCATAGACACCGAAGGCCAACGCGGCAGCCAGAATACGCGGTGCGGAATGAACATGGGATTCTCCGTGAATGAAGGACCACGCGGCGCGGGAAAGGCGGATGATCGGCATGGCCCAGATGGTCCAGGCCAGCGCCATCAGACCCGCCGCCAGGAGCCCATCTGCACCCTTGTTCCAGGAGGCGATCACGGCCGTTGTGGTCGCGAGCAGGAGCAAAGGCAGCATCAGCAAGGGTAGCTGCTTCCATGTACCACCCACCGCACGCATCTTGCCCGCCCAGCGGATCCTCTGTGAGAGGAACTTCCCCCAGGTCCGCATGGCATCCGTCGTCACCACTGCATCCCGCTCGAGCAGGTAGTGGATGCGCAAACCGGACCGCTGCATACGCGCAAGAAGGAAAATATCGTCACCAGAAGCCCAGCGATCGCCTGAATAACCGTCCACCCGGCGGAACGCTTCACGTGTGAAGGCCATGTTGGCCCCGTTGGCGAGCAGCGGCCTGCCCTCTGCTGCGGAAGCGGCAGCGGCTGCAAGCAATGCCACCTGTTCCTCCTCCTGCACTGCACCCACCAAGCCGCCCATGCTCATCGTCTGCACGGGCATAAGCAACAGATCGGCATCCGAGGCAGACCAATGCGCCCGCAAGGCGGACAGCCGGTCCGGTCCGCTGCGCACATCGGCGTCGCTCACCAACAGATGATCGAAATGAGCGGCTTCCACACCGGCCGTTATGGCCGCCTTCTTGCCCTGTGCATGGTCCAGCCTCAACAGTCCCAGTTCCGGCCAGTCCGGCATCATGTGCTTCACCAACTGCACCGTTCCATCCGTACTGTGGTCATCGACCACGATCACCTGAAAATGCCGGTGAGCGAGGGACTGGGCGCGCAGGTCCAGCAAGGTGCCGGTGATGCGGTCCGCCTCGTTGCGCGCCGGAATGAGCACCGTGATCCCCGGGCCTTCGCTGGTCCGCATGCTCCGTTGGCCGCTGATCGAGGTGAAGAGCGTCTCCCATCGCGACACCCCCGTGCCATGCGCAAGCGTCAGCACCAAACAAACCGCAGCGAGCGCAGCCAGCAGCATCACGCGGGGGATCGGGACATGCGAATGCGGGCTAGCAGAAGCACCACACTGCCGGCCACCGCCGGCAACAACACGTTCATGGTCCAAAGCAGGGAAGCGGCGAGCGTCACGGCGCGCTCATCCGCACCCAGTGAACCCAGCACCAGCACGCTCGTGCCAGCGCGCACACCCAGTTCAGTGAACATCACCGTGGGCACCAGTGTAGCCAGCAGGTAGATCACCGGAAGTGCTACCGTCAACACACCGGTGGAAAGACCCGCACCGAAGCCATGTAAAAGACAGGCGAACTGGGCCACGAACACCAGGTAGCGCAACAAGCTCAATGCCTGCACCGCCACCACGCGCAGCAAAGGCAGCCGGTTGAGCGCATCGAGATGATCGCGCCAGTGTTGCAGCGGCCTGATGGTCAGTAGTCGCGCGCGCAGCCAGCCAGGATGGGAAAGGACCAACCAGACCACCACGCTGATGCACGTGGCGAGCAGCAGCGCCACCCCCATGCTCCATTGCGCGGCGAAAAGTGCCGGCCAACCGGACCACCACCACACCAGGCCCGCCAATGCACCACATGCCAGCGTGACCACCAGTTGTGAGAGGCTGGCCAACACGGAAAGCACAGAGGCCTCAATGCGCTTCTCGGGCGCCACGAAGAGTACGCGGCCAATGAACTCCCCCGTGCGGTTGGGTGTGATGAGACTGATGCCGCATCCCGCCAGCACCGCAGCAAAAGCCCTGCGAAAGGAGAAATGCTGCACATCCCGCATCATCAACCGCCATTTCAAGGTCTCCAGCCCCCAGTTGACGGCAATGCCTACGAGCGGAGGCAACAGGTACCAAGGCCCCATGGACACGAACGATGGGAACGTTGCGTCCGCTGTACTTTCGTACGCGTGCCACTGCCTGTACACGTAGCCACACGCCAAAGCGAACACGCACCAGCGCAGCAGAAAGAGCAGGGAGCGTTGCACCAGTGTTTGAGGGATGAAGAATAACGGACCGATCAAAAGTAGCCGGGCTCCCCGGGAGCGCATCATCCTGGGCATCGATCCCGGTACCACCGTGATGGGCTACGGTGTGCTGCTGGTGGAGGAAGGGCGGGCGCGTTTGCTCGATGCGGGAGCCATCCGGTTCACGCCATCCGACGACCACACCTTGAAGCTGCGGGCCATCTTCAATGAGACCATGCGCATCATTGCCATGCACCACCCGGACGAACTGGCGATCGAGGCGCAGTTCTTCGGGAAGAACGTGCAGAGCATGCTGAAGCTGGGTCGTGCACAGGGGGTGGCGATCGCGGCCGCACTACAGCGTGAACTGGCGGTGGTGGAGTATGCGCCCAAGCGCGTGAAGCAAAGCATCACGGGCAACGGCAACGCCAGCAAGGAACAGGTGGCGGCTATGCTGCTGTCCATCCTTGGCTTGGGAGAGCTACCGGCCAGTACGGATGCCACGGACGCCGTGGCCGTGGCCGTTTGCCATCATTTCGCGGCCACCGGCCGGGGCCTCACCACCCGGTCGTCAGGGTCCGGGGGCTGGGGCGCGTTCATCCGCAACAACCCCGATCGCGTGAAATAGTTGTTCGCTACGCCTTGCGGATACGCTCCGCAATGGCGGCCAGCTCCTCCTGGGTCAGGCGCAACTTGTCGCGGGTGAAGTCCATGTCGCTCATCCGATCAATGGGGATGAGGTGCACATGGGCGTGTGGTACTTCCAACCCGATCACCGCCACCCCCACGCGGTCGCAAGGCATGGCGCGACGAATACGCGTGGCCACTTCCTGGGCGAAAGGCATGATACCGGCCAACACATCGGCAGGCAGGTCAAAGAACCGGTCCACTTCCACCTTGGGCACCACCAGGGTGTGGCCTTCGCGCAAGGGGCTGATGTCCAGGAAGGCGAGGAAACGATCATCCTCACCCACCTTGTGGCAGGGGATCTCGCCCCGGATGATACGCGTGAAGATGGAGGCCATCTTACCGGCTGATCTCGACGATCTCGAAACGCATTGTCCCGGCGGGGGTCACGATATCCGCCACTTCGCCCCGGGCCTTTCCCAGCAGCCCCTTGCCAATGGGTGAACCCACACTGATCTTGCCCGTGCGAATGTCCGCCTCGCTCTCGGCCACCAACGTGAACTCCCGCTGGGAGCCATTCTCCGTGTGGCGCACCACCACCTTGGTGTGGATGTACACCCGATCGGTGTCCATCTGGCTGGCATCCACCACCCTGGCGTTCGCCAGCAGGTCCTCCATTTTGGCAATGCGGGCCTCCAACAAACCCTGGGCATCCTTGGCCGCATCGTACTCCGCGTTCTCGCTCAGGTCGCCCTTGTCGCGTGCCTCGGCGATCTGCTGGCTTATGCGTTTGCGCTCCACGGTCTTCAGCTGGTGAAGCTCGGCCTGGAGCTTCTTCAGCCCTTCCTCGGTGTAGTAGGCGGTCTTGCTCATGGCCGCTGGGGGGATAAATGCGTGAGGACCCCTGTGCAGGGCCCTCACGCCAAAGATAGTATGTCGTTCAGAGCGTGATGCGCACGCCGATCATGTGCACACCGTTGAACGGATTGGTGGCGCGGTAGCCGTAGTCGAAGGCGATCGCCGAGAGCTTGTCCGCCCCAAAAGGCAGGTCCACGCTCAGGCCCGCGGAAGGACCCGTGAACACGGTGGAGCGATCCGCAGCAGAGGTGATGTTCTTCTCCCACAGGAAACCGGCGCGCAAATAGAGCATTCGGCGGAACCCGTACTCCACACCCAGATTGAACTGATCGTGGGTGAAGGAGTTCGAGGCGAAATTGGCCGCCGCGGTGAGCTTGTGGTGTTCGGTGAAGGTGAAGTCGTATGCACCACCGATATTCAGCATGGAGGGCAGTTCGAATCGCTCGCTCCGCTGCTCCAAGGTGAGCTGGTCGCTGCCCGAAACGATGAGCCCCTGCACGGAAAGGCCATCCCCACTGAACTGCATGGGGGGACCGACGTTCTTGAGGGCGATGCCGAAATGGGCATTGTCGTTCGGGCCGGTCACGTAGTGAATGCCGGCATCGAAGCAGATGCCCTGCGCACGGACGTTGGCAATGGCTTCGGATACCACGCGCACCAGCAAGCCGGCATAGATGCTGTTGGAGAACTCCTTGGCGTAGGCCAGCCCGATGTTGGACATGGTGGGACTGAAGGTGCCAAAGCCACCTTCAGGTTTGTCCACGCTCTGCTGCTGGATATCGCCGAAACCCATTACCGTGGCGCTCACACCGAGCACGCCGCTTTCTCCCAACCGTTGCCCGATACCGCCTGAGTTGATCGTGACCCCACTGCCCTCGAGCCAGCGCGTATTGGTGAAAAGCACCTCGGTCTTCCGGGTATGCGCCAGCCCGGCCACGTTGCCGAACATGCTTTCCACCCCTTTCAGCGAGGCGGTGTTGGCCAATCCCCATCCCGAACTGCGCGCCCAGGGGTTGATCAGCAACTGGGTGGCGCCCGCAGAACCGGCGCGGTCCGGATTGCCGGCTTGTGCCGAAACCACCAGGAGACCCGATAGAACGGCCGCCAGGGACCCGCGTTGCATCATGTGCTTCATCGTTGTCATCACCTTTCGTTGCGCTTAGAAGTTCTGCAGGTCCACGGGGCGCAGTACACCGAACCACTTCACCACACGTTCACACACACCAGGCACTTCAATGTGGCAGATGTACACACCACCGGCTATCGGCACATTCGTCTGGTTCCTCAGGTCCCAATCCAGGAAGGTGAGGCTGTTGTCCTTGCTGAACTGCCGCACCAGCGTTCCACTCACATTGAAAATGCTGATCGTGCAGACCTGCGGCAGGTTCACGAACTTCACCCGGTTGTCGAGGCGGCTGGTCTCATAACCACTGAACGCGTAGTACGGGTTCGGGACCACCCCGATGAGGTCGCAAGCGGACTCCGCCACGGCCAGCTGGTTGAACTGTGTGGCCTGCGCACGCGTGCTGAACGTGTAGAGGTTCTTGCCCTGGTTGCGCGCCGGGTTGATCTCCGGTTGGTAACCCGCATAAGGATTCACGTACGTGTAGTAGGGCTTGTTCACGCTCAACACGACGCGCATCTCCGTCGGGATCAGGCCTTGTTCGATTGGCAACAGCTCCATCCCGGGCATCAGCGCTGCGCTGCCCACCCAATTCACGGCGCGGAACACCCGCGTGCGCCCAGCCGAACTGGTCAGGTTGTCGATCAGGTACTGGCCGGGTTGACCGGGCTCGTACTGCGGCATGCGGTTGTCCGTTGCCGTGGTGCGGCGTTCGTTCCTGAACACATAGATCCAATGTGATCCCGCGAACAGCGCCTGACCCAGATTGGAGACCACTTGATCGGTGGGGTTCCAGATCATGTCGCGGCCCCGTGTGCCACCCCAGAAGCTGTCCTCGCTGAAGGCCATGTTCAAGCGCTCGCCGGTCTCCAACTCGATGGCGTAACCGGGGAACCAGCTCATGCCCGTTGGTTGCGCACCATTGAGGGTGCCCTCAGCATCATTGTACCCGCTATCGCCCGCCTTCAACCCGTTCTTATCCCTGCTGGGGAAGGGGCGCGGGAAGAGCTTGGCCGTGCTGCCACCTTCGCTCATGGAGGGCAGCTCGGTGGCCTCGAGCACCGCGCAGCGCGTCCACTTGCTCTTGTCCGGAGTGAACACCACAAGGGCGCTGGTGGTCTGGTTGATGCGGGCCAGGTTGCGCGTGTTGATCACGCTCGTCGCACACGGTTGGAAGATCGTATCCCCCATCAATGGCCACGGGGCCCAGGTCCCACCGAGGATGGCCTCGTAGAGCTCTTCGTCATCCTTGCCGGCGAAATCCGGGAAGCCCAGGCCCCCTTCCGTGGCAGTACCTGACCGGATCCAGTTGAAGGGGGTTTGCGTTTCCTGGTCCGGGATCCCTGCATACCAAGCCTTGGATGGGTCGGCATACGTGATCGTAGCCTCCAGTGGCTCAGTGAAGTCGCCCGTATACTTTGTCTGTTCGATCGTCACAGAGATCCCCCAGTTGTTGATGATGCTGGTGATGAGCTGCTCGTTGCGGATGGAGATGATCCGGTCCGCTCGTACGGTGTCGTCCGGTGTGGGATCGCCATCCACTTTCACCAGCATCCAGAACGCATCGTTGAACCGGGTATAGGTGAGCGGGTCCCAAGTGGGAACCAGCGTGGTATCCTGGAACCACAACTCGAAGTCCGCGGCCGGCACATTAAGCGGATCCACCACCTTGATGTCCACCGGACCGAAGCCTGTCTTATAGGTGATCACATCCTGCCGGCCCGTGGGGCTGTTGAGGATCGCGTCCACCGAGGCCTGCGTCAGATCGAGCTTCAGGCCGCCATTGCCGTTGCCCTCCTGCCTGGTCAATTCGAACTGGTCGCCAAAGCTCGCATTGAGCGTGGTGCCGCCGTTCGTGGGGTCCGGCTTGTGGGGAATGCCCAGCACACTCCGGATGGAACCTGACGCTGATTTGCGGCCCGATTTGTAGGGGAATGCCTGACCAGTGAGGTCGTTCGCATTGTAATTCTCCCAGTTATTGTAGCCGTAGGCCAGTGCAAGGAAATAGTAGGACTTGAAGTTCACCAGCTTGGGATTGCCGGTGTTGCTGAACTTGTCCTCGGTGATGCGGATGGAGTGCACCACGCCCTTGTCCTGACCCACCACCATGAGCGTGGGCACGGGAACGCCCATCTGTTCATTGTAGATGAAGTTGTACAACAACCCCACACCATCCTTGATGTCGCATTGTGCCACCAAGCGGGCCACGTTGGGGTCGAGGTTGCCATTCGCATCGCGGATGTCCGTTACGGTCACCGTCGCGTCACGCAACTGGTAGATCTCATACCCCTGGAAACGGTAGAAGCGGTCCGACGCATCCTCAGGGATCGTGGGGTCAAGCTCTTCGTAGCTCTCATTGAAGTTGTTGCTGCCCACCGGGTTGGTGATGAACAGGATCAACTCCTGGTCGAGTTCCTGGATGGTGAGGTTCGGCGCGTCCGGGCCGTTCAGGATCTTGAAGCAATTATCGAACAGCGCCTGGGCTTTATCATCCGCACGGCGCACACGCTCCACGCTTTCGAACGGCCCGCCACCGCTTGCGCGCGCGAACACCACACCCACGGTGATGTTGTTGTAGGCTCCTGGCTCCAGGGTGAATGGACCCGCGCTCTGGATAAAACGTCGGTCAGCAGGTTGATTGCCCGCCGTTTCTTCCGTCCATATTGCCTGCGGAATACCACCAGTACCCCAACCGACAGGATCTGAATCACCTGGGAACATGTAGAAGGATGGAAGGTCCTGGTTGGGATCATCCGTGGGGAAGTGCCCGTTCCCACCGAACAACATCGGCGAGTTGTCCTTCCAGATCGCACGCAGGTAGTTGTAATACTGGATGGCGATGGAGGGATCGCCGGTCACCGTGCCATCGTTGTTGTGGTAGAGGAATGCCCGCATGCCGAAGCGCTCGTTATCCACCACGCCGTCGCCGTAGCCGATGCCGATGCCCTTGTAAGGGATGCCCGCGAAGGTGATGGCCGAGTCGTAGTTCAGGGTCAACGGATTGTCGATGCCATCATAATCCTTGAAGGGACCTTCAAAGAAGTCCACCCCCACGGCCGGGGGCTGTACACCGTAGCCAGGGCCACTGGAGGTGGTCTCGTCATTGTTGTCCCCATTGTAGCAATAGCCCAGACCGCGCTGCACATCGCAACCCACGTAGTCATCGTTGGGGTTGCCCAGGTCGGCGTCCACCCATTGCCCGAAGTAGGTGTTCAACAGCGTCTGCGTACCCTGGTTGATGAGCACATAGTTGTAGAAGGACATGTTGTTCACCTCATCGTTGGTGGCGAAGGCGAAGGCTTGCGCACGGATCTCCATACCGATCGGCTGGCCACCACTTTCGGTGTGTGCGTTGCCCTTGTCATTGAACACCCACCAAATGGTGCTGTCGCCAAAAAGCGGGACCGGGTCTGTGCGGAACTTGTTCTTGCAATCATCCGCATCACCGTCCAGGTCATAGTCAGGCATGTCCCCTTGGGTGGGGTCATATGCGCCATCGCCATCCCAATCCACAAAGGGGGCCAGGTACACATCCAGGTCCGGGTTGTTGGATTCGGCCGGCCAGTCAAAGAAGTACTGGGGGATCTGATAACCTTCGGGGAAACTGGATGCCACATCACAATCAGGTGATTCCAGGCAGAGGAAGTAGGCCTGGTGGCGAAGGGCATCCCGCTTACCAGCCCTCCATACGCGATCAAAGGCCGCGCAGAGTTCCGGTGTGATCGATGCGTCACCATTCACCGTGAGCGGTCCCGGCCAGAAGTCGTTACCCACCTGACGGAAGCGTACGGCAGCCAGTTTCAACTGGTTGTCGGGGGATAAACCACCCATCCAAAGGGCTCCAGCGAACAAGCATTTGGGGCCATCGAAGGCCGAAGTGGCGGGCACCTCGTATGCCGCCCGGCCGGCGGACCGGTTCTGCCACATATTACCCCCGGTTTCGATCAGGCAGCGCACGTTGTTCACCCAAAGCTGGGTTACCGTGGTACTGGGCGAACAGCCGGAGGCCTTGGCCCCCTTGGCACTGGGCTTTCCGGCGCTCTTGTCCCCCTCATATTCGCGGGCAGCCACCTGTCCGGCGAGGAACAGCAGCATGGAAAGGACGGCGAGCGTTCTGGTAGCGGGCATGGTCTTGCGTTGCATCGGCATGGTCCTCAGTTCGTTCAGAAGTCGAAGCGTGCACCGATCCGGATGGTGCGGGGCGCGCCGAAATTGAAGGGGTTGAACACTTTCTGAGCGTACAGGTCACGGTAGCTCTGGGGGTCCACCTTCGTGTTGATGTCGTTGATGAAGTCCGGTGAGGCCAGATAGCCGTCATCCGTTGGCGAACCAGTGGCACGCCAAACACCCGTGATGTTCTGTGTATTGAACAGGTTGGTGATCAGGAGGTAGATGTTCAGGTTGGCGGCCTTGCCCTTGTCGCCGTCCTTCTGGCCCAGCGTCAAGGGGATGTCGCGGTCGATCTGCATCTCCGTGGTGAATTGCCAGGGCAGGCGCGATCCATTGAGGCTTCCCAGCAGGGTGTGGTTGCCCACGCCGGCCCCCTCGTTGATCACACGGCCGCTGGCGCTGTACGGTGTTCCGCTGCCGAGAATGGCGACCAGGTTCACCCCCATGCGCTCGAACACGCGTGAGCCGAACCACATCGGGCCGTTGTAGTCGCTGCCCGCTCCATAGCGGAAGTCGAAGGTGGTCTGGATGCGGTGGCGCTGATCGAAATCCAGCGGTGAGATGTTGCGCAGGTTGGGCTGGCCGCTGTTGATCAGGTTGATGCCCGTGTTAATGCCGCTACCGGTACCATCGGCGAACTGCAGGGTGTAGTTGGCCCGCATCCAGATGTTGCCCGTGCGGCGCAGGTCATAGCTCAGCGTGAACCCCTTCACCGTACCGAAGTCGATGTTCGTGTAAGTGCGGTAGGTCACCGGCCAGGCTTCCACCACGCGGAAAGCCTGGATCATGTCGCGCAGTTCACGGTAGAAGGCGGCGATCTTCAGGGAAGAGCTCTTGGTGAGCACCTGCTGGAATCCCAACTCGTAATCGATGGTCTTGGTCGGGCGCAGGTCAGGGTTGGTCAACAATTCCGTACCCGCCACTGTTTCGATGTACGCATAATTGATCATGTCCAGGCGCGCAGCCGAAGAAGGACGCTGTGTGAGCACATCGTAGTGGGCGAAGAACACGGCCTCATCCGAGATGGGGAAGGAGAAGGCGATACGGGGCATCACGTTCACCACGGGCTTGTAATCCACAAAAGCCTCCTTGCGCATCTTGCTGCCGCGCAGGCTGCCATCGGGGTCGGTGCCGTAATTCACCAGGTAAGGCTGTATACCGTCCGCCTGCCGAAGCACGGTGGGGTCGGTCAACACCTGACCATCCGCGTTGTACCAGGTGTCGCCGTTCCGGTAACCCACCACAGCGGTAGGGTCGGCGGCATCATTCACATACACCACATAGTCGTTGCCGATGTTACCCGGACGATTGTCCAATGCGGCTTGCACGGAACTGCTGGGTACGGCATCACCCGCCGAGAAGGCGGGGCGGAACAGGTACTTGTCCTCCAGCACCTTCTGGTTGGCGTCCCAGCGGTCCACCCGCACACCTACATTGAAGATGATGTCGTCGAAAGCGAACTTGTCCATGACGAAGCCGGCCATGTACTGCGGTGAGTAGGGCCGCTGCACGCGGGTGAAATTCCCGTTCGCGTCGCGCTCGTCGAAAAAGTCCTCGAAGGTGGTACGCCCACTGATGCGATTGCCCACGTGGTCGAAGCCGTAGAAGTCCGCGAGATTGTTCCCATCGTTCAGCAGTTCCTCGGCGCTGAACATGTCCAGACTGAAGGTGGAGGGGTCCAACGCGTCCACGTCAATGAAGTCCGTGCCGCGCACGTCCAGTCCCAACGCGGTACGCAGGCTGCGGTCGAAGAAGGGCTGGTCATCACCAACAAGGCGATCGTACGTGATGAAGGGCAGGGTGCCGAAGAAGTAATTGACCGTGGAATCACTCCGGTCCAGTTCACGCAGGTGGAAGTTGGCCAGCTGCCTGGCCCGCGTCCATAAACCCACCGGGCCAAGGTTGTACTGCCGGGTGGTGAGCTGTTCATACTCAATGCCCACCGACACCGCATGCTGTCCCACATCCGCCGCGCCGGAGGCCATGATGCGGAATTGCTCCGTGCGGCGGTCCAGGAACTGGTTGTTGATCTGGCCAATGTTGTTCCACAAGCTGTATACATCGCGCGGGGCCTGGCCATTCAGCAGGCCGTTACGGGCCTGGATCTCCTGAAAGTTGGAATAAGGTCCAGCCTGGTCGGGGTTGAAGATATTGGTGGGTGGTTGGTCGAAAAGGGTGAAGAACTGGCTGTTCAAAGCTGCGAGGTCCGGATTGGCCGTGCCCGGGTTGAAGGTCACGAGCGTATCGCGGAAACCATCGTGGATGAAGGCCTGCCGGGCGAAGTCCAACGTATAGTTGTTC
Source organism: Flavobacteriales bacterium (assembly GCA_016788635.1). Classification (GTDB taxonomy): domain Bacteria; phylum Bacteroidota; class Bacteroidia; order Flavobacteriales_F; family PHOS-HE28; genus PHOS-HE28. The sequence continues at coordinate 21,056 of JAEUSU010000012.1, forward strand.
ATCCGGTAGGTATTCATGCCGCCAATGTGGCCATAGCGCCATACATCATCGCCCAGGTCCTGGCTCTCCACCTTGCGGCGATACTGGGAGTAGTCGAATTGCAGGGTGTAGAAGGCGTTACGCACGGTCGCCCGCTTGTCACCTTGCGTCTCCTGGGTGTTGAACCGCTGGGTGAACTTGGCGAACGCACGCCAGGTAAGGTCCTTCTGTTGGGGATTGTTCACCGAGTTCAACAGGGAGTTGCGGTAGTTGTAGTTCTGGAAACTGCCCAGGTCCAGTGATCCGCCCACCGTGAAGTTCATCGTTGGGCCAACGGAGATATCGATCTTACCCGAACCCAATACGGTCTGCTGCGCCGCACCGGAGCGCGCCTTGGTGGTCTCAAAGTCAGACTCGCGCAGGAAGTCGGTGTTGTAGAACACGGAAGGTTCACCACCCACATTCACCACACGCAGGGGGTTGGCCTGGAGCTCTGCTCGCTTGTCGCGGTTCACACGGGTATCACCGTGGTAGAAAGGAGCGCCATCCACCACGTTGGTGTACTGGCCTGAAAGGAAGAAGCCCAGCAAAGGCCTGGTCTTGTTGCCCACACTGTCCTTCTGGAAGAAGATGGGGCCGCTGAGGCTCGCCTCGAGCTGGTTGAAGGCGAACTTGTCCAAGCCATAGATATCGGTCACGTCGTTGCCAAAGCGGTAACCCGAGGTGAGGTAGTCCACCCCGCCGAAGAAGGCGCGGCTGGGGCCACGGGTGGTGATGTTGATCACCCCACCGGTCACGTCACCATAGTTGGCCGGAAGACCACCGGTGATCACCTGAACCTCTTCGATGGCGCTCTTGGGCAGGCCTGTGCCCGCACCTGCCGGCACTTTCACACCGTCGATGTAGTAATAGGTATTGTCCGATCGCGCCCCGCGTATGCTGATGCCACCGCCGGTGCCGGCATCGCTGGTGCCGCCCACCATGGCCGCGATGCCCGTAGCCGAACGCTGCGGCATGCGCACGATGTCCTCACGCGTAACGATGCCGCCGCTGGATCCACCGTCCTTGTTGATCAACGGAACCTCGTACTTGATCACCTCGAACTCCTTGAGCTCAACACCGGCCTGCAGGGAAAAGTCCAGGAAGGTGATCTTGTTGCTGTTGATCACCACACCGGTCTGTTTCACCGGTTGGTAACCCACGTAGGACACCATCACGTCGTAGGTGCCCGGGTCGATCGGCTTGATGTCGTATTTGCCATCGAAGTCGGTGGTACCCCCACCGACCAGGGTGCCTCTGTTCTCCACCACAATGTTCACGAAGGGCAGCGGAGATCCGTCCTTCTTGTCCGTGACCTTCCCTCGAAGACTACCCGTGCCGATCTGGGCAAGTGCGGCGAAAGGGGCGAACAGAACGAGGGCAACGAGGGGGATAAACCTTCTCACCATCAACGGTCGGGATTTGCGTGGATGTTCTGGGGACAACGGGGGGCGGTAAAGATATAAATTAACCGGACCTGCAAAATTCGCTGAAACCCGCGCTGGACGGCCATTCCAGCGCATTGTGGCTGTTTCGCACCCGGCCGATCTGGTTGTTCCACGGATCATTTTCCGATCACTTGGGGGCAAGATATCCGCAACACGGTTCATCACACCATCCGTCATGCACCATAGTTAGGGCATCATTTACCTGTCCAAAGGGACCGGATCAGTGCTTCCGCATGAACAACCTGCGGAAAAAGGGGTCGCGGTGCGTGTTGGAACCATGGCGATCGGCGCGCTTGTTCTGCCGCTTCAAGCGCTTGCGCGTCTGCTTGTCCTGGATCTTGGAATGGCGGGCCTTCATCTCCTTCTCAGCCGCCTGTGCGTCCTTCTTCTTCTGCTTCTCCTGTTTGGCCAGGATCTTCTCCTGCTGCTTCTGCGTACGGCCACCCTCCTGTGCCACGATTCGGATGGGCAGGGTGGACAGGGCCAGCATTACCAGTACGGCAGGTCTCATGGGGCAAATATGGCGCGCCACCGCCTTCGGCCGCTGTAGCTTTGCCCCGCATGGCGGATCCATTGTTCAAGCGTTGGGCAGGCCTTATGGTCGCTTGCATGGGGCTGGTACTGGCCCATTCCGCCTGCAGGAAGGAGCAGAACCCTACGGTGCCCATCACGCCCGTGGACTTCTCCATCAACGTGAACAACCCATCCTATGCGGACATCCAAGTACCCGGAGGATGGGTTTACCTCACCGGTGGGTCCAGCGGCATCATTGTGTACCGCAAGACCACCGACGAGTTCGTGGCGTTGGACCGCCTGTGCACCTTCCAGACCCAGAACTCCTGCCGTGTGCATGTGGATGACAGCCAGGTGATCGCGCAGGACACCACCTGCTGCGGGAGCAAATTCCTGTTGTTGGACGGTACGGTGACCCAGGGCCCTGCGCAGATCGGCCTGATCCGCTACAACACCAGCTTCAACGGCACCATCCTGCGGATCTGGAATTGAGTCGATCCGTGGAGATTGGGGGTTGGAAGTTGACGTGGGTTGAGGGTTGAGGCCAACCTTCAACCTCCTACCTCAACCTTCAACTTGTCATCCCGGCCTTCAGCCGGACAACCCTCAACCGGCTTTTCAATAACGGTACGCGTCGCTCTTGAACGGCCCGCTCTTGGGCACGCCGATGTACTTCGCCTGTTCATCGCTGAGCTGCTCCAGCTCCACGCCGATCTTCTCCAGGTGCAGGCTGGCCACCAGCTCATCCAGGTGCTTGGGCAGCACATACACCTTGTTCTCGTAGTTCGCGTGGTTCTTCCACAGTTCGATCTGCGCCAGCGTCTGGTTGGTGAAGCTGTTGCTCATCACAAAGCTGGGGTGGCCCGTGGCGCAGCCCAGGTTCACCAGGCGGCCTTCGGCCAGCACCAGGATATCCTTACCGTCCACGGTGTATTTGTCCACCTGCGGCTTGATCTCCACTTTGGTGTGCCCGTACGCCTTGTTCAACCAGGCCATGTCGATCTCGTTGTCGAAGTGGCCGATGTTGCACACAATGGCCTTGTCCTTCAGTTTGCGGAAGTGCTCCTCGCGCACGATGTTGTAGTTGCCCGTGGCGGTGATCACGATGTCCACGCGGCCGATCACGGTGCTGAGCTTCTTCACTTCATAACCGTCCATCGCGGCCTGCAGCGCGCAGATGGGGTCGATCTCGGTGACCACCACGCGTGCACCGGCGCCGCGCAGGCTGGCGGCAGTGCCCTTACCCACGTCGCCGTAACCGCACACCACGGCCACCTTGCCGGCCATCATGATGTCGGTGGCACGGCGGATGGCGTCCACGGCGCTTTCCTTGCAGCCGTACTTGTTGTCGAACTTGCTCTTGGTGACACTGTCGTTCACATTGATCGCAGGCATCACGAGCGTGCCGTTCTTCTCGCGGTCCAACAGGCGAAGCACGCCCGTGGTGGTCTCCTCGCTCAGCCCCTTGATGCCTTTCACCAGTTCAGGAAACTTGTCGAAGACCATGTTGGTGAGGTCGCCCCCATCGTCCAGGATCATATTCAGTGGCTGGCCACCCGCGAAGGCGAAGAGCGTCTGCTCGATGCACCAGTCGAACTCCTCGTTGTTCATGCCCTTCCACGCGTACACCGGAATGCCCGCAGCAGCAATGGCGGCGGCGGCGTGGTCCTGCGTGCTGAAGATGTTGCAGCTGCTCCAGGTCACTTCGGCACCCAGTTCCTTCAGCGTCTCAATGAGGACAGCGGTCTGGATCGTCATGTGCAGGCAGCCGGCGATGCGGGCGCCTTTCAGTGGCTTCTCCTTTCCGTACTTCTCGCGAAGCGCCATCAGGCCGGGCATCTCCGCCTCGGCCAGTTCGATCTCCTTGCGGCCCCAATCGGCGAGGTTCATGTCCTTCACCTTGTACTGGAGCTTTTCCTGGGTCTGTGCCATCGTGGTGTTCATAGGGGCCGCAAATGTACGGGGTTGAGGGTTGTACGGGGTTGGGGGTTGATGTGGCGTTGGTTGGGGTTGGGGGTTGGTTGGGATAGGAGAAGATGATTTATCGAGGACAAGCCCCCAACCTTCATCAACCTTCAACGCTCAACCTTTCGAACCACTAAGTTCGCACACATGGTCCGGGTACAGGAACAACTGGAAGCGGCTAAGGGTTCGGGGCGCAAGTTGCTCGCTGTGCTCATCGACCCCGACTTTGGGCAGGATGAGGCCGCCTTGGAGCGTACGGTGCAGAACGCCTGCATGGCCAAGGCCGATCTGATCTTCGTGGGGGGCAGCCTGCTGACATCCACCGCCTTTGACCGTTGCGTGGCGCAGGTGAAACGCTGGAGCGACCGCCCGGTGGTGCTCTTCCCCGGCAGCCCCGCCCAGCTCAGCGCGCATGCTGATGCCGTCCTCTTCCTCTCGCTCATCAGCGGCCGCAACCCGGAACTGCTCATTGGCCACCACGTCACGGCCGCGCCCACGGTCAAGGCCTTGGGCATTGAAGCCATTCCCACAGGCTACCTGCTGGTGGATGGTGGCCGGAGCACCACCGCGCACTATGTGAGCCAGAGCCTGCCCATTCCGCATGACAAGCCGGGCATCGCTGCGGCCACCGCCTTGGCCGGCACGCTCCTGGGGCTGCGCACCATTTACCTGGACACCGGGAGCGGTGCGCTGCGCACCGTGTCTCCCGAAATGGTGGCGGCCGTGCGTGCCACGGTGGAAGCGCCCATCATCGTGGGCGGCGGCATCCGGAGCGCCGAACAGGCGCAAGCGCTATGTGCCGCTGGTGCGGATGTACTGGTCGTGGGCACCGCCTTCGAGGAGGACCCCGAGCGCATTTTCGTCCTTAGCGAAGCGGTGCACGGGAACTGAACGTTCACTCCTTCCGCAGCCACACGCACAGCTGCATCCCGGTGCCGGTGAGGCGCATCACGGGCTTCAGAATGGCGTCGAATACCGATGGCAGGAAGGTCTTGCACACGTACTGCTCGTGGAAGGCGATGCTGTAGCCATGCCTGGCCGCATGCCGGCGGAAGCTCTCCAGGTCGAACTCGTACAGGTGGTAAGGCTCGTGCATGGGGCTGGTGTTCGCCACCAGGTCCGTTCCGCGCAGGCGGTAGTACAGGTTCGCGAAGCGGTTGATGAGCCAGCGCGATGAAGGCACCTCGATGTGCATCACTCCCCCTTTCCGCAGCCAGCCCATCGCTTTCACGATGGCGGCCGAAGGGTCGTACACGTGCTCCAGCACCACACCGAAGGTCACGAAGTCAAAACTCGCGGGCTCATACTCCACCTCCTCGATCATGGCCTGCTTCAGCCGCTCAGGCCGGATGCCCATGCGTGTGATGGCGCGTTCGTGAAAGGGCTTGGACGGTTCGAACCCATGCGTTTCAAAGCCGCCCAGTTCCAAGGCGATCATGGCCTTGCCGATGCCCGCACCCACATCCAGCGCACGCAGGCCGGGCCGGTCGCCCAACAAGGCCCGTGCACGCCGTACCTCCCCCCCGAAATAGCCTTCTGGCATCTGGAAGTAGTCCTCCTTCCAATAACTCTCTGGTGGAACACCGTAGTGGTCCTGGATATCAAAGGGGACGGGTTGCGGGTCGGTGTACACCAATCCGCAGCTGCGGCACCGCACCACGGTGGTGGCAATGCCGATCACCCGGCGGGGGTGCCTGCCGTGCGGGCGGTTCAGCCGACGGCCCAGCACCCGGTTCTCTTCCACCGGTGTGCCACACATGTTGCAATGCGTAATGCGCCGGAAGGTGTAACGCAGCTGATCGGACATGGAGGGAACTGTGCTTGGTGAACGGCGCCCGAGTTTACATCATCCACCACGAAGTGGCTTCGCGTGCCCCGCTATCTTCACGCGGCTTCCATGCGGCACGCGTTCACCTGTCTTCTCCTGGGCATGGCCTTGCAGGCCGGTGCCCAGTCCGACTCGCTCTGGCGCGTATGGAACGATGCCGCACAGCCCGACAGCGCCCGGCTGAAGGCCATGCAGGTGCTCGCCTGGAAGGCGGTCTTTGAGCGACCGGACAGCGGCATGGCGCTGGCGCGCAAACAACTGGACCTGGCCCGCCGCACCGAGTCGCAGCCCGCACAGTTCGAGGCCAGCACCACCCTGGCCGTGGGCAGCAGCATGAAGGGCGACTATTCCGCCGCGCTCACACACCTGCACGCCTGCCTGGCGCTGGCCAAGGCCATGAAGGACCCCAAACGCGAGGCGAACACCTACAGCAACCTCAGCAATGTGTACCGAAGCCTGGGCGATCTGCCCATGGCGCTCACCCAATTGCAGAAGAGCCAGCGGATCGATTCCGAACTGGACAACAAGGAAGGATTGGCGGGCACCTACAACAACATGGGCACCATCCAGACCGAGCTGAACAACCATCGCGAGGCCCTGGAGCTTTACCAACGCAGCGCGGCCCTTGCAGAGGAGCTGAACAGCGACCGCGGCCGGGCGCAAGCCGCGCTGAATGTGGGCAGTGCCTACCTGAACCTCGGGCAGCCGGACACCGCTGCGCAACTCTTCCTGCGCGGCCTGGAACTCTACCGGAGCATCGGGCGCAAACTGGAGCAGGGCATGGCTTTCAACAACCTGGGGCGGGCGTACGGGCAGCTTGGGCGGGCTGAAAATGCGTTCGCAAGCCTCGATTCCGCGCAGCGCATCCTCTCTTCGATCGGTGCCACACGCCCGCTGATCCGCACGCACGTGAACCGCGGCAACCTGCTCATTGAACTGCAGCGCGGCAGAGAGGCCGTCGGTGCCTGCCGTGAAGGGGAAAAACTGGCCGAGGCCAACAACCTGTTGCAGCAACGTGTGGAATGCCTGCAATGCCTGCACCGCGCATACGAGCTCACGGGCGACTTCCGCAACGCCTACACGACGCAATCCGCCTACATGAGCGTGAACGACTCGCTGCTGAAGCTGAACAACAGCAAAGAGGTGACCCGGCTGGAAGTGACACGCGCCTACCAGGAACGCATGCTCGCGGACAGCCTGGACAATGTGCGCAAGCTCCACGAACAGCAGATGCTGGCACAGGAACACATCGCACGGGAGAAGGAGCGCCGCAACCTCTTCCTCTACGCGGGCCTGGGTGTCTTCGCGTTGTCCATCGGCCTGTGGAACCGGCTGCGTTTCGTTCGCCGCTCACGGGCCGCCATCCAGAAGGAGAAGGACCGCAGCGAGGGGCTGCTGCTCAACATCCTTCCCGCCGCCGTGGCGGAGGAATTGAAGGACAAGGGCGAGGCTGAGGCGCGGTACTTCGAACAGGTCACGGTGCTCTTCACGGATTTCAAGGGCTTCACGGCGCTCAGCGAGCGGGTGAGCCCGCAGCAACTCGTGCGCGACCTCAACGAGTGCTTCAGCGCGTTCGACCGCATCTGCGAGAAGCACGGCATCGAGAAGATCAAGACCATCGGCGATGCGTACATGGCCGCGGGTGGATTGCCGACACCGAACACCACACACACCGTTGACGTGATAAACGCCGCGCTGGAGATGCGCGACTTCATCGCCGATGGCAAAGCGCGGAAGTCGGCGGCAGGCCGCCCCTACTTCGAGGTCCGCATCGGCATCCACACCGGGCCGGTGGTCGCGGGCATCGTAGGCGTGAAGAAGTTCCAGTATGATATCTGGGGTGATTCGGTGAACACCGCGAGCCGGATGGAGAGCAGTGGCGAGGTGGGAAAGGTCAACATCAGCGAGGCCACCTACCAGGTGGTGGAACAGTTGTCCGTTGCCGGTCAGGCTGAGCCCGTCGAAGCCCAGGCAACGAACAACGCAAATCGAAAAACTTCCGACTTCAGCTTCACCCACCGCGGAAAAGTGCAGGCCAAGGGCAAGGGGGAGATGGAGATGTACTTTGTGGAACGGGCGTGATGACCTATTGCACGAGGAGCCGCTGCGTGAGGATCTCATCGCCCAGCTGCGCACGAACGAGGTAGACGCCGGGTGGCAGCACCTGATCAGGGTTGATGGCAGTGGTGTTCAACCCATCCATGACCAGGCTCCGCGAAAAAGCCAGCCGGCCCATCGGATCATACACTTCCAACACGACGGCCTCCCCGGTCCCTGCCATGCCCGTGAACCGGATGCTGAACGTTCCATCCGGCGATGGCACGGGGAACAACACCAGGGCGGGTTCCTGTTCAAGCTCCTGCTCCAGGTCCCTGAAGCCGGGCCAGGGGTGCGTGGCGATCTTCACAGTGCAGCTTTCACCAAAGGGGCACCACGTGACCCCCCCATCCAGACTGGCGCGCACCTGCACATTGTAGGTGCGACCCCGCTTCAAGGGCTGGGTGGCCCATCGCACCATCTGCAAGGCGTTCGTGGCCACGGCAATGTTGCGTGCATAGGTGGGCTGGCCCGGTGCATTGGTGAACCTGAACTGGTACTTGGTGGCCCCGGGCACTTCGTCCGCATACAGATGGCGAGAGCCGTTCAGCAGGATGTCCGTGACACCGCAGGAGACCTCTGGCGATGCGGTGGTGGTGAGGCCGGTGAGCGTGCAGGGATCCGATCCGGTCTTCATGCCCCCATCGGCACGGTCCGTGAACGAATTGCCTGGAATATCCACCAACGTGGCGCCCAAATTCTTCACCCGTGCATAACCCGGGCCGCGCGATCCGGCGGAGATGCCGTCCCCGCCACTGTCATAGAGCTCGAACTGATGGCACGCGCCAGCGACCAGGGCCACCTGCACCGACTGCAATGCGTTGGCATCGGCATAGGGCCCGCCTTGCGCCGCGATCGTGCCGTCCACCCGGCGGATGATCCATGTGATCTCGCCGGGGTTGTCATCCGTCATGATCTCCACCAGTACGTGGAAACCGGTCGCAGCGAGGGGTGAAGCGGCCACCTCCTTCGTAAGTATGTTGCCTGTGGCTCCTTCATCAGGCTGCCCGTTCACGCTGATGATGCGGAACTCCAGCTCATCACCGGGGGCTACGGGAACGGACGGGAAAGCTGGTTGGCGGAACTCACCCGAGGCCGCTGGCACGGCCAGGATCCAATTGAATGAGTTGTTCATCACGCCGTTCTTCCAGGTCTCCACCACACAGGTGGCCATGGTGATGCTGCCCATGTTCTGGATGCGCAGCACCGGGGTGACAAAGCCATCACAAGGGAATGCATGCCCCCGGTAGGCATCGATGCGTGCATCATAGGCGGATTGGGCCAAAGCCAGGACAGGAGCGAACAGAAAAAGGGTGATGAGCTGCCTCATGGTTCGGAGTTGGAAGGCCAAACGTAGCCCAGCCCGCACGCCCGGGCAATAGAACTTTGGTTGACGATCGGCCCGGTCAGAAATTCAGTGTGACCCCGCCGAACACATGCACCGGTGCCTGGGGGAAAAGGCTCACGTAGTCATTGCGCCGACCGTCACTGATGGTGCTGTACACCCAGCCGTTGTTCTCGTAAAGTTCGCTGAAGAGGTTGCGCACGGTGAGGTTCAGGTCGATGCGCTTCACGCCCTTCAGCCCGGAAAGCGCGACGTTCAAGCGCAGGTCGTTCACGAAGAAGGGGTCCAATGCTCGGTCTGGGCTCGCGGTGTTGTCCAGGAATTGCCGGCCAACATACTTGGAGAGCAGCGAAAGGTCCGCATGACCATGTGAAGCATCATCCCACAGGCGCACCACCAGTTCACTGCCTGCGATCACGGATGGCGAGAACGCGATCTCCGTGGTGCCGTGGTCGATCGTGACCGGCGCATAGGAGACCTCATCATACAAGGTCTCGCTGAAGTTCTCGATGATGTTGCGGCTGAGGGTGAGGTTGCCCTTCCATGTGATGCGTTTGGTGGCGCGCGCGGCCCAGGTAAGCTCCACCCCTGTGCGGTGGCTGTTCGGCACGTTGGTGCGCAGGGCATAGCCCACGTCATTGAGCGCACCCGTAAGCACGAGCTGATCGGTGTAGTCCATGTAGTAGACGTTCACGCCGCCGGAAAAGCGCGCGCCACGCTGCGTGTAGCCCAGTTCATAATCGATCATGCGCTCGGGCTTGGGGCGGCTTTGCGGGGTGCTTTCCACCAGGTCGCTGCGGTTGGGCTCCCGGTGCGCCATGGCCACGCTGGCGTAAACGCGGCCGGTGCCGGTCAAGAGCCACTCCGCACCCGCCTTCGGGTTGAAGAAGGTCCAGGCGGCGTCCTGTGTCACGTTCTCCAGCGCATTGTTGTACCCCAGGAAATCGTGCGCCACGGAACGCAGCTGCACATCGCCGAAAAGGCGCAGGCGCTCGGCTGCGGCGTAGGTGAGCTTGGCGAAGGCGTTGCCATCGCGCTTCACCGCATCGTTGGTGTAGTAGCGCTGGCGGATCTCGCTATCACCAGCCCACTGCGCCCAGATCACCTCGCCGAAGTGGTCGCCGCGGTACTCGCTGTAGCTCCCGCCCACCACCAGGCGGTGCGCCCCCATCCGGTGTTCATAGAACAGGTTCGTGCCCAGCAGGGTGTTGTCCAGCCAGCGGCGGCGGATCACATCCCCTTCGGTGAGCGTGGTGTCGCCGATGAAGATGGGGCCGATGCCGTATCGCGCCAGCTCATCCTGCTCCCTGAACTGTTCGAAATAGCCCGCGCCATCCACGCGGAACAAGGTGATGTTCAATGCGCCGTTCGCGCCCACGCGCTGGTCGAACAACAACTGGTAGTGGGTCTGCCGGTAGTCGTCCACCTGGTTGTCGTAGGTGTAAGGGTTGAAGGTGCGGTTGGTGTCCAGCACCTCGCGCGGCACGCCTTCCCAAGCCTGGTAGGTCACCTGGTGGCCGCTCATGGCGATGAGGCGAAGGGAGCGTTGCGCGCCCATCCAGGCACCCTGCAGGTACCAGCTCTTCATGTCCGCCGTGGCGCGGTCGATGAAGCCGTCGCTGGTGATGGAGCTGAGGCGACCATCGAGGCTGAAGCGCTCTTGGATCAACCCGGTGCCGAAGCGCGCGGTGGCGCGCAGGGTGTTGAAGGAACCGCCCGATAGTGCCAGTTCACCAAAGGCCTCGCGTTGTACGGAGGTGGTGCGCATGTTCACGCTGGCACCAAAGGCGCCCGGGCCGTTCGTACTTGAACCCACTCCGCGTTGCACCTCCACATCCTCCAATCCGCTGGCCAGGTCGGGCATGTTCACCCAGAACACGGCCTGGCTCTCCGCGTCGTTCACGGGCACGCCATTAAGCGTGACGTTGATCCGTGTGGCGTCGCTGCCGCGGATGCGCATGCCGGTGTAGCCGATGCCGGTGCCCGCATCCGTGGTGGTGACCATGCTGGGCTGCAGTTCCAGCAGCACGGGGATGTCCACGCCGGTGTTCATGCGCCGGATGTCATCCTGCGTCACACGGCTCTGGGCGAATGGCGCGCGTTCGCCGGCGCGCAGGGCCGTGACCTCCGCCTCGCTCATGTACACGACGGTGGGCCGCATGCGGATGTCGCAGGTGTTCGCACCATCGATGAGCAGCAGCAGGGTGTCCACCGCCTCGTAGCCCACGTACCGCAGGCGCAGGCGCACGATGCCCGCACGCAGACCGGTCAGCTGGTAGCGGCCCTGCGCATCGGTGGTGGTGCCGAAGCGCTGGTCATCGCCCACCACAAGCGCCACGGCGTCCAAGGGCGCATCGCCCTCGCCAGTAACACGGCCGCTGAGCTGGACTTGTGCGAACAAGGATGCGCTGACGATCGAAAGCGCAAAAAGCAAGATGTACTTCCTCATGGGTTCCTCCGGATGTGTGTGTCTGCCCGGAGGTGCCACGCGCGGTGGCCGTTTCCCTTCGCAGCATTACCTGCGCAGGTTCAGCGGGTATGATCTCAGCACCCACCACATGGCGGGGCACCCCGTTGCAAGACGGGACGAAGGTAATCAGATGGTGGTTCACAGGAGCGCATGGCATTCCCGATCATCAGTCGCAACGCTAAACCTCCGTTGCGAACAAGAACCTATTCGTCATAATTCCACGCACTCCTTCTCGATCAGCTTGCGGAACGCCGGGCTGGTTGAGGCAAGGTCCAACAGGTCGACGGAGATGGGCAGGTCACTCTCCTCGAACGCGTTGCGCAATTCAGCCATCGTACGCAGATCGATCGCGGAACCTGCATACAATGCCAGATCAAGGTCGCTGAATCGCTTGGCGGTGCCATTGACACGCGATCCGAACGCCCAAGCTTTCACACCCGGGGCAACGGATGCCAGGACCTTGCGCACCATTTCCTGATGGTCTGGGTTAAGGTCAAGCATGGTACTCCTTCAAGTTGCGCAAGAGCTCCGCTGTGTCCTTCACGAACACCTTAAGCAAGGTCGTGACCTTCCGCGCGTTCGCCTCCTCGTAGGTATGGCTGGTAAGGTTGCGTGCTTCGTGGTAGGCGAACCATTTCAAGGGGTCTCCGATCAGCGAAGCCCGCGCCGCCAACCGGAAGAGTTCGCGGCGGGGGAGGCTCTCCACGTCCTGGCGCCCGGCCCATTGCAGGTGCCTCCGCATCATCTTCCAAGCCATTTCATAGGTGAACTCGAAACGCTTCACCGCCGCATCACGCACCACATCATCATCAAGATTCATCCGCACCACCTTGCGTAGAGCGGTGAGCGAACGGCGCAAAGGCCCCAGGTCCAGCTTGGTGGGTGACATGGTGGTTCAAAAATACCCGCTGGAACGGACCGGATGCCATGACCTGCCCGGAATGGACCTTCACCTGCCGTTGATCGAGTCCACGGCTGCATCCATCCTTGCTCCGTGATCTCCTTGCAAGGTCACAAAAGGATGTCCGCATGTGCGCAACTCCCCTGACCATATCATGAACAACCGCTCCCGATCTTGCGGGTTCTCGCGCAAGGGGTCGGGCTCCCAAGGGATGTCCGGCCGGCAGAGCAGCCGCAGGTCATAGTGCACCTCACGCACGATGCGATCGATCTCCGGATCCACACGGCCGTATTTCACCTGGCTCCAGATGCGGTAGTTCAGCAGGTCGGTATCAATGAAGAGGAACCGTGCGCCACGCGCCACACGCAGGGCCTCCTGCTCCAACTCCACATGGTAGCGGGCGATGCGCACGAGATCCGCTTCGGTGTAGGTCGGTCCGTGCTGCTCCAGCCACGTGCGCGAGGGGTCGGGCACCCAGGGCGCACCGTAGTGCGCTGCCAACGCCTGGGCCAGGGTGGTCTTGCCGCTGCTTTCAGGTCCTACAATGGCGATCTTTCGCATCCCGTTGAACCGGTCGTCACCGGCGAGGCAGCGAAGTTCGGCCGGCTTCCATCTATTCGCTAAGAACGGACCAAAACACCCTGCCATGAACTTACGCAAGCTCCTTCTGCTTCCTTTGACGCTGCCCCTGTTGTGCACTGCACAACTGGCCCCCCAGGCCCCCGCCCCGCTCTTCGCCCACCTGGTGGAGGTGAACAAGGAGTGGCGCCATATGAACCCTGCTCCTGAGAGTGGCGAACGCATGACATACTTCACGAACGAAGCGGACCGCATCGCCACACACCTGCGCTTGGTGCGCACACATCTGCTGGCCCACACGCCGGAAGGCCTCAGCGCGACGCAAGCCGCTGCGCGCCACCAGCTGCTGGACGACCTGGGGCGTTATGCGGAACGTGGCTTGTTCCCACAGAACCACGTGCTCCCCTACCGCAACCCCGTCTTCATCGATCCGCAGTACACGGCCTGCGCAGTGGGGCAACTCATGATCGAAAGTGGCGACCGCGAACTGGCCGAATGCATCGCATCGGGCATCAACCTGGCCTATGTGTCGGAGATCCTCCGCGATGAACAGTACGCGGGATCGGTGGCGGACTGGGCCACGGCGCATGGCTTCACAGCGGATGAATTGGCCTGGATCCAGCCCGCCTATGCACCTCCCACCAACTTCTACGACCTGGGTGGCGGAACGGACACCACCGTGCACACCCTGGCGCGCTTGGCCGGTGGGCAGCTGGTGGTGGCAGGTGAGTTCACCACCGCTGGCCCCTCGACCAGTGCGCAACACGTGGCCACATGGAACGGCACCAACTACAACGCATTGGGCGGCGGTGTGAACGGCGAGGTGCGCTGCGCGCTGGAGCACAACGGCCTGCTCTACCTCGGCGGGCAGTTCCAAAGCGGCAGCATGGACCTTGCCGTTTGGAACGCCAGCACCTGGACCTACCAGAACGTGTTCGCGGGCATGTCACCCATGACGCATGACCTGCAGGTGATCAATGGCCAGCTGCATGCGGCCGGCGAGAGCAGCGGCTTCTCCGGCACCTTCCACCAAGTGCGTGCGTGGGACGGCAGCTATTGGAACGACGTGGGCAATGCCATGAACGGCCCCATCCTGGCCATGGAGCGGCACAACGGCCTGCTGGTGATCGGCGGCGCCTTCACCGGCGGACACAGCTTCGGCACGCCGAACACGGACGTGCAACATGTGGCCGTACTGGACAGCACCGCCACCACCTGGGTACAGTACATGGATGGGCTGGACGCCACCGTGTATGACCTGATGAACATGAACGGCATGCTCTACGCCGGCGGATCTTTCTACAACAACATCGTGCCTGCGTTCGGACTGGCACGGCTGGATGCTACGACGAACACCTGGGAGCATTTGATGCCGAACCATCCCAGCTATTTGACACCCGGTGCAGGGCCCACGGAGGTCCGGTGCCTGGCGCACTACAATGACGAGGTGTACTTCGGCGGCAACTTCTTCATGGACTGGATGATGGGGACATACGGCAGGCACGCCGCCAAATTCATGGGTACGGCGGACCAGGTGACACCACTTGCCATACTGGATGCGCCTGTGAACGCCATGCTCATCTGGGATGACAAGCTCATCATCGGGGGTGAATTCAGCACCTCTGCCTTTCAACCCGCGAAGCATGTGGCCTACATGGACCTGGCCTCTGGCATGAACGAAGGCCCCGTGCGCACGGCCCTCACGCTTTGGCCCACACCGGCCACGGAAGTAGTGCACGTGGACGCCACAGCTCTGCGTGGCGGCCGCATCCGCGTGGTGGACATGCAGGGACGTGTGGCCATCGCCGACGCTTTGGTGACGAACGATCGTGTGACGTTGGATGTGTCGGCGCTGGCTCCCGGCCTGTACCATGTGCAGGTGCAGGGTGAGGGGGTCGCGGCCACAGGGCGGTTCGTCAAGCCCTGAGCACTGGGTTCCCTGCTGAGGTCCCGGTCGGATGGATCCATCCGACCGGGACTTTCCGTTCCCGGCGAACCAATATGCCGGTTCGTTCCTTTACACAGGATCCGCACACGATCAATGGAGCGCTACTATTACCTGGGCCTCGACCTCTTCAGCCTGGCCTTTCCGCTGCTCCGCAGCTTCGATCCACGCATCTCCTTCTGGAAGAAGTGGCCCGGACTGTTCACGGGCATTCTGGTGATGTCCATGTTGTTCATCCCTTGGGATGTGTGGTTCACGGCACAGGGTGTATGGGGTTTCAACCCGCGCTACCTCGTGGGCATCGGTTTCTTCGGCCTGCCGATCGAGGAGTGGCTTTTCTTCCTGCTGATACCCTATGCGTGCCTCTTCCTCTATGAAGTGATGCGCTACTTCGTGAAGCGCGACGTGCTGGGCGGTGTGGCACGGCCTTTCAGCATGGGGCTCATCGCCGTGCTGCTGACCGTGGGGCTGATCCACCTCGACCGGCTCTACACCTCCGTCACCTTTCTGCTCACCGCCGCCTTCCTTCTCTGGCATGTGTGGAAGCGCACGCCCTGGCTCGGCCGCTTCTATGTGGGCTATGCGGTCAGCCTCATCCCTTTCTTCCTGGTCAACGGCATCCTCACCGGCTGGCTGCTGCCCGAGCCGATCGTGTGGTACAACAACGCGGAGAACCTCGGCATACGGCTGAACACCGTTCCACTGGATGACAGCATGTACCTGCTGCTCATGCTGCTGATCGTGACGACTTTCTACGAGCGGCCATTGAAGCGCATGCACGGCGATCTTCCCGCAGCAGGTCAACCCTGAGCCGCCTTCCACTCGCGGTGCCAGCGCACCAGCGCGGAAGCAGAGAGCACCACATAGACCGCATAGAGGCCCACGTACCACCACATGCCCAGCAGCACGTAGAGCAGGATGGCCACCAGATCGGCCAGGATCCAATAGGCCCAATTCTCCAAGATCTTCCGCGCCAGCATCCAGGTGGCGAGCAGGCTGAAGGAGGTGGCGAAACCATCCAGAGTGGTGTGTTGTGCATCGGGCAATTTCAACAGCGCCCACGCCAGCAAACCGGTGAGCAGCGTACCACCGAGCAGCAAGGCGGTATGAAAGGGCCATGGCCTGCGCGTGATCGGTAGTTGCACGCCACCGTTGCGACCCCAGGACCACCAACCGTAAACGCCCATACCCACATAGAATGCGTTGAGGGCCACCTGCGCAAACACCTGCTGATGAAGGAACAGCGCCACGCCAAGTGCCGATGCCACGATGCCAAAAAGCCAGCCCACGCGCCGCTCATAGAGCATGAGCACCGTATAGGTGAGGTTGCCCAACGCAGCGACCGCCTCAATGCCCTGCCACATCATGCGCTCACCCTCGGTTGGCGGACGGCCTTGGAGAAACCCTCACTGGATGCCGCAATTACAGGGCGCACTGAAGTAGATCTTGGCGCGCGGCACCAATCCCTGGATGCGGTCCATCTCATGCTGCTCATACTGGATGGCGCGCAGGTCCATGAAGCGAAGCGCCTCCAACTTCGACATGCTCTCTGGGAACTCGCCGAGGTCATTGCTCCACAGGTCCAGTGCGAACAGTTCGGTGAGGTCGCCGATGCAAGCGGGCAGCACGCTGAGCCGGTTGCGGCTCATGTCCAGGCGTTTCAGGTGTTTCAAGCTACAGACCACCTCGGGGAACACGGAAAAACGGTTGCGCGGGGCCTTCAGCACCTGCAAGTGCGGCAACTCGGCCAGCCAGGCGGGCAGTTCCTTCAGCCGGTTGCTGCCCAGCTCCAGAACGTTCAGATTCGGCAGGTCGCGCACCTGTGGAGGTAGTTCCCGCAATTTCTTCCCGGAGAGGTCAAGCTTGTACACGTTGGCCGGGTCCTTCATGGCGCGCTCCATTGAGCGAACGGTGCGCACCGTGTCCAACGCGGCCTGAGGCAGCAACTGGGCGCTTACTTGCGCAGTGCACAGCAGTGCGAGGATGGAGAACAGATGGGATCGGCTCATGCCAGCAGTTCCATGGCCTGACGCCGGTCACGCGCCAGTTGTTGCTTCAGGGCCTCCACATCATCAAAACGCTGCTCCGCACGCAGCCGGTGCAGCACCTCCACGGTGACGAGCTCACCGTAGACATCCCGATCAAAGTCGAATAGATTCACCTCGATGGTGCCCTCACCATCATTGCCGCTCACCGTGGGCCGTGTGCCGATGTTCATCATTCCCTGGTGGCCACCATCCCGCAATACCGCACGCACTGCGTACACGCCATCGCCAGGCACCAGCTTCAACGGGTCCACCAGGCGGATATTGGCCGTGGGGAAGCCCAGGCCATGCCCCCGGCCATCGCCTTTCACCACCACACCGGTAAGTTGGTAGGGATATCCCAGCAGGCTGTTGGCCAATTGTACATCCCCTTCGGAAAGCGCGTGGCGGATCTTCGTGCTGCTCACCTTCACGTGTTCGATCTCCTCAGCGGGGATCTCCTCCACGGTGAAGTCATAGGCTTCGCCCAGCTGGCGCAAAAGGTGGATGTCCCCTTCGCGGTTGCGACCGAAGCGATGATCGTAGCCGATCACCACGGCATGCACGTTCAGGGCGCCCACCAGCACATCCCGCACGTACTCCAGCGCCTTCATGCGGCTGAAGGTGCGGCTGAAGGGGATCACCAGCAGGTGGTCGATGCCGGCGGCTTCCAACAGGCCGATCTTCTCCTTCTGCGTGCTCAGCAGCTTCAGGTCATTATCCTGCGGGAAAAGCACCATGCGCGGGTGCGGGTGGAAGGTGAAGAGCACGCTCTCGCCCCCTGTGCGGCGGGCCACCTCGTTGAGGCGGTCCAGGATCACCCGGTGCCCGCGATGCACCCCATCGAAGGTGCCTGTGGTGAGCACGGCCTTTTTCACTTCCTTGAACGAGGCGAGGTCGGTGTGGACTTTCATGGCACCGGTGGCGGCACCAAAGATGCGCACGGGAACAGGATGGTCGGAGCGACCGACGCAGGTGTGGTGATGGATCGATCCCGTACCGCCATCTTCGCAACGCCATGCGCCTCACCTTCCTCGGCACCGGCACCAGCAGTGGGGTGCCCATGATCGGCTGCACCTGCGCGGTGTGCACCAGCAGTGATCCGCGTGACCGCCGCTTGCGGTCGGCAGTGCTCCTGGAGGTGCATGGGCGGACACTCCTGGTCGATGCCGGACCGGACCTGCGCCAGCAGCTGCTGCGCGAGCAGGTTCGCACGTTGGACGCGGTGCTGCTCACCCACGAGCACATGGACCACATCGCCGGCATCGATGAACTGCGCTCGTTCAACTTCCTGTTGAAGCGGCCCATGGATATCCACGGCAGTGCCCGCACCCTGGAGGCGGTCCGTCATGTGTTCCACTACGCCTTCGCCAAACCCGGCGAGCGCTACCCCGGTGTCCCCGAACTGGAGCTGCATGCCATTCCGGATGCCCCCTTTCACGTGTTGGGCCTGGAGATCATCCCGGTGCATGTGACCCACCACATGATGCCCGTGCTGGGTTTCCGCGTCGGTGGGCTCGCCTATCTGACCGATGTGAAGTCGATCGCTCCCGAAGAGAAGGCGAAGCTCCTCGGCCTGGACGTGCTCGTGCTGAGCGCGCTTCGCCAAAAGCCGCACATCTCCCACCTCACCCTCAGCGAGGCCTTATCCTTGGTGGAGGAGCTGCGGCCCAAGCGGGCTTTCTTCACCCATATCAGCCACCAGATGGGGCGGCATGACGAGGTAAACACCACCCTTCCGCCGCATGTGGCCATGGCCTATGATGGGTTGAAAGTGGAATTGGCCTGACGCCTTTGGGAGGGCGATCTTCAGCCAAGTCTGGCGCCTTTTTGGAAGGACAGGATGGGAAATCACCTCGCCGATGCCGAACTTGGTGCTCCCAACCCCGATCGTTCATGTTCCTCCGCCCCTTGTTCCTTCTGCTGCTCGCACTGTTGTGCACACCGTTCCTCTTCGGTCAACATGCGAACAGACCGGGCACCAACATCCGCTTCGTGACAGACGCCCAACGGCTGCCGGACGAGACCGTGCAACGAGAGCTACGGCACACTGCGGCATGGCAGCAGTTCGTGGCCGCACATGGCACCTGGTACGTGGAATTCAACGAAGCCACAGGGCTGCCGCACCGGGCCTATGGCAAGCCGATCACTACCGCAGGGGCGAACGCGGCGCAACGCGCCATGAACTTCCTCTCCGGCCAATTGAGCGGCTTGGCCTTACCGCTGGAGGAACTTGAACTACAGGCTGTGGCGCCCGCCACCAAGCACACCTACGTGCACTTCAAGCAACGGCACCAAGGGCTGGATGTGGTCTTCAGCCATGTGATGGTGAAGCTCGACCAGCAACACCGTGTGATCGCCTTCGGGTTGGAATTGCTGAAGGACGCCACCGTCGACCTCTCACCCACCCTTGCCCCCGCACAGGCTGGTGACATTGCCGGGAGTGGGCTCTCCTCGATACTGAGCGTTGAGGTGGAGAACGACCTTTCGATCCTGCCCATCCCGGACGGACGCCGGGTGGACGCGCGCCTGGTATACCGGGTGATGGTGCATACCCAGGATGGTGCAAGGCCCGGGCACCACCTCTGCCTGGTGGACGCGCACACCGGCCGCATATGGTACCGCCAGGACCGTGTGGTGGAGGAGAATCCACCGCCGGCTGGTGCCGAAGCGGAGATCACAGGAACAGTGTATGAACAGCATCCCTTCATCCCCGCCGTGGTCGGCCCAATGGCGAACCTGAAGGTGACCGTGGGCGCCACTTCCTTGTTCGCTGACGGTGCAGGATACTACGACAGCGGCATCACCGGACCGGTCAGCGCCACGTTCGAGCTGGAAGGGCGCTGGAGCCGTGTGCGTACCGGCGGCGTGACCCCCACCTTCACCACCACGCTCAACGATGGGGCCAACGCTGTGAGCTTCGACCCGCACGCCAATATCCGCGAGCGCAGCGCCTACTTCCATGTGAACGTGATCCACGACCACCACAAGGTCTTCCTGCCCAGTTTCACCGGCATGGACATCGTGCTACCCACGAACGTGGACGTTTCCGGCAGCTGCAACGCGTTCTACGATGGTGCCTCGATCAACTTCTATGCGCAGGGCGGCGACTGCCAGAGCTATGCGCAGGTGGGTGATGTGGTGTACCACGAATACGGTCATGGCATCAACGACAAGTTCTACCAGAACCTCGGTTCGGCCTTCACCAATGGGGCCATGAACGAGGGGTACGCCGATGTATGGGCCATAAGCATCAATGAGGACCCGCTGATGGCCGAGGGAAGCTCATTGAGCAACCCGGACAATACCATACGCCGTTACGACCAGGACCCGAAGATCTACCCCATCCACCTGGTGGGCCAGGTGCATGCGGATGGTGAGATCATCGCAGGGGCATGGTGGGACACTCACCTATTGCTGGGCGGCAATATGACGAACACCATGACGCTCTTCGCCGAGGCCTATCCCGGCTTGCAGGCGAACACATTCGATGGCAACGAAGGTGTCGCCTACCGCGATGTGCTGCTGGACGTTCTACAGGCGGATGACAATGATGGCGACATCACGAATGGCACACCGAACGGGAACGCCATCGTGCAGGGCTTCGCCATCCACGGCATCACGTTGATCAGCAATGCCGAGCTGATCCATACGCCCATCGCATCCACGCCGGCGGCGGCAGGCATCACCATCAACGCCACGTTGAACCTGACGCTCCCCTTCATGGTGTATGTGGATGCCGTGGTGCTGAAGTACCGCGTGAACAATGGTGCCACATGGGACCAGGTGGCCATGACCAACACCACGGGCAACATCTACCAGGGTGTGATCCCCGCTCAACCTGCGGGCACCGTGGTGGCCTATTACCTCGGTGTGATGGACCTGTACGGCAACATCAACGGCGTGGTGCCCAGCGGTGCGGCGCTGCCCGACCCGAACATCCCCTACTTCATCCTGGTGGGCATGGCACTGGACCGCATGGAGGATTGCGACAACGTGAACAACCTGGGCAACTGGCAGACGGGCATACCCGGCGACAATGCCACAACGGGGATCTGGTCCCTGGAGATCCCGGTCGCCTCCTTCTCCAGTGATGGCTCCATAGTGCAGACCGGCGCTCCCTTCACACCGGGTGGCGAACTGTGCTTCATCACGGGCAACGCGAACTCCGGCGACGGGCCGGGTGTGAATGATGTGGATGGAGGGCACACCACCCTGCTCGGTGGCCCCATCGACATGAGCAGCCTGGTGAACCCGACCATCGTCTACCACCGCTGGTACACCAACAATCCCCCCACTGGTGCCAACCCGAACGCCGATTGGTGGCAGGTGAGCATAAGCAACAACGGCAGCAGTTGGGTGCCCGTGGAGAACACAAAGACCAGCGATCGCAGCTGGCGGCGCTTCGCCTTCCGCGTGGAGGACCATGTGACACCGAACAACACCGTGTGGATCAAGTTCGTGGCCTCGGACAGCATCCGCCCCGGACAGAACTTGAACGGTGGCAGCCTGGTGGAGGCGGCCATCGACGACATCGAGCTTTACGCCAATGCAGGCAACATCGGCATGATGGAACATGCGGATTGGGCCGCCACCCTGCAGCCTGTGCCCACGAGCGCGCTGCTCGAGCTGGTGGCCCTGCCACCGGGATCAGGTCCGGTCACATTGCGCATCAGCGACGCCACTGGGCGTACGCTTCAAGAGCGTGTGGTGGCGATGGGTGGTGGCATGCTGCGTGAACAGCTCGATGTGTCCGCGCTGCCACCCGGCACCTACATGCTCCATGTGATGCAGGGCGGCGCGCGCCTTGATCGGCGCTTCGTGGTGATGCGTTGAGGAGGATGGTCACAGGCGCATAACGCGGCCACATGTGCGCTGCGTTGGGCCGGTGAGCACCACGACATAGAGCCCGGGCATTTGCCAGGGCAGGTGAAGTGTTGAGCGGGTGGACTGCATGTGGCCATCATGCACCATGCGGCCCTGCACGTCGGTAACGATCACATGGCTCCAATCCCCGGGCGGCAATACGAGCGCACCGGCCTGGTCCACGTGCATGTCCACGGGCCTCTCCGATCCCACGCTCACATTGCCGAGCACCAGCCCGATCACATCCATCTCGGTCAGGCCATGGTCGTATATGCGCACATCATCCAACGCCCCCATGAACCAGGCTGCACCATCAGCACGCGCACCCATGCAGGCCGGTGCGGATGGCGCATAAGGAACGGTGCCCGATGCGCTGGTGAAGGCCATGAGCGCACCGTTCAGGTATATCCGCATCTCGCTTCCATTGTACGTGCCGCATACGTGGTACCACGAACCGGAGAACAAGCTGCTGCCCGGTGTGGTGAGCTCGGTGAGGTTGCCACCGGCACGCACCCGGAACCGGATCGCGGTGGAATTCACCTGGCTCAGGGACCAGATGATGCCTGAAGTGCCCGGACCATCGCTCTTCGCAAGGAGCACCTGTTCGCTTCCGGCCATCAATCCAGCCTTCATCCACAAGCTCAATGAGATCCCACCTGGTCCGGTGGTCAGATCGCACGGCCCCGCTACCACACGACCATCCGCGCCGTTGAACTGCACCGCTCCGCCGAAACGGCCCGCGCTGTTCCACGCGGCCCCACCCTGCAGGGTGCCGTGCTCACCACCCGAGATGTCCGCAGCAAGGGTGTCTGTCGTTTCATCCAACGGCCAATGATGCACCGGTTGGGGCATGCTTTGCGCCAGCGCATGGAAAGTGCGCAGCGTACTGAGCAGGATGAACAAGGAATGGCGCATGTGGAAGGGGGTCGGTCCAGGTACCGGAACGGCGATCCCGTCCCCACGTTCGCAGCTATCGCCGAAACTGCCCGACCTTGCGGCAGATGGCGCCTCCCCATCGACCGATCGCCTTCAAATGAAGGGCTCATCCTTCTCCGCGCAAGCCATCAATCGCCCGCAGAGGGTGCGGAGCCTGGCCTCGTCCACCCTGGCACCCACGTGCTTCAGCATGCGGCTGGCCAGGGGGCCTTCGCGCAATATCCGCTCCACCCAAGGGCGCGACTCGTCGGATATCTGCCCACCCACTTCGGCATAAAGGTGTTCCCACAAGCGTTGCGCGGTCAGTCGTGGCTCGCGGAGCACTCCGAACATGAGCAGATACTCCTTGTTGGCGAATACAGCACGCGGACCATCCTTCATGGTCTGTAGGAGCAGGGGAAGCAGATCGTTCGCCTGCCATACACGCTGCAGGTAATTACTCACCCAACGGCCTTGGACCAGGGCTTTCACCACGGCGATCAACAGTTCGGCCACGGCCACGTCCGCCGAGGCACATTCCTGGCGGTCCACAAGTCGCAATTCCAGCACGTCATGCTCGAAATGGGCCACTGCCGCCCGCAGGTTCATTTGATCGTAATCAACGGCACCTTCGGGATCCAGAGGTCCCAGCACCCGGCCGATGGGTTGAAGCACCTCACGATCGTAATCCGCCTGGTCAAAGACGGCTTCGGGAATGAAGTTGCCGATGAGGTCCGGATGACGGTCTCCCAAGTGAAGGCACCCTTCCAGGCGCGAATCCAGAAAGCCCGTACGGCGCCCCTCCGCGAACGGGGATGCCGCAGCCAATGCAGGCACCAAGGGCAGCATCAGACGAACAGCGGCGTGCAGCCGTCCGAACTCCTCATCACCCTGAAAAGGCAGGAACAATCGGGCGGATGAACTGTACACCATGCCGGCTTGTCCCCTGTCGAACAGCGCATCGCGCAAATGCGCCAGTGTGGAACCCTGCTCCGCCCATTGAACGGCAGCGCTGGACGGGAGCTCCAGCGGATGCAAGGCGGACGGAAGCAGCGCGAGCCCCTCCCGTGCAAGGATGATGTTCATGGCATGGGCTTCACGCGAGAAGCGCGGGCCGTAGCGAAAGAGCTTGCGCGTGGGCCGTGTGATGCGCAGGAACACCTGGCAGGCCGATGGGCCCTGACCCCACGAGAGCCGTGGACCTGTGGAGCTACCTTCCTCCGATGGCCGCAGCATAGGTAGTTGCACCAGTGCTCTGGGCAGCAGGGTATCCCGGTCCACCACCACATGACCCAAGGAGAGTCCAACAGAACCGAAAAGCCGATCGCGAGCCGATGCCATGCGACCCGAAGGTCGGTGATCGCGGGCAGAATGCCACCTCTAGAACCAGAAGCCCCTGGGCCTGAACAGGCGGGGGAACTCCTGCCGTGGATCGAAGGCCATGAGCACGCCAGGGTTCGCCGTGCTGGTGATCAGGAAGGTGTCACCTGCCGGATAAGCGCGTACCAGTATGGGTTCCGGGCGCGTACGGTCATCCACCTTCACCTGGTAGAGTGGCACGAGGCCCTCCACGCTCCGGTCATCCGCGAATTGTTGGGCCCGGCTCCGGGAAAGGCTCAGCATGAACCGGGATACACGTGTGGTGTCCACCTGTGATCCGTTCATTGTCCAGCCTTCGGGGGTGCGCTCGAACACATAGCCTGAATCCTGCGGATAAATGAAGGTGACCGAGCGCCAGTTGGCGGGATCACCCATCACCAGATGATGCGGACGCCATTCCGGAGGAGCCTGGTCCACCAGATTGCTCAGCAGGCCTTCCACGGCATACACCTCACGTTCTCCATCGCGGTTCACATAGGTCCACGCACCGATATCGCCGGGGGCATAGGTGCTCCGGCCCAGGTGAAGCAGCGTATTCGTCCCATCCACTGTGGTGATGGTGATGCGGTTCTCCAGCGTATCCACCAGATCATACCGCTCGTCCACCTGGCTCAGCTGGCCCACATACCGTTTGCTGCGCAGCTGCCGGAAGGACGCCAGCATGCGGTGCATTTGAGCGGTGTCCGCCAGGAAAGTGCCGTTGTCGTAGCTCACCTTCCAACCATCGGGCGCACGTTGCAACACCACTTCACGGTGGCGCGTGTTGCGCGGCTCAAGTCGCAGGGTGATCACCGTGGCGGTATCCACTTCATACACGATGCTGCGGAAGGAGCGCTCGCTCGAACGCAGGCTGAAGAAATGCGCCAGCAGGAAGAGGAGGAGGAGCACCGCCACCACCACCACCAGTGCACGAATGCCAATCCTATTGAACATGACCGGGTTTCATGCGTTGCTTCCGTTGACGCCTGCGCCATTGCGCGCGTAACAGCCCGTAGCCCAAGGCCAGGCCGATGGGCAGCAGCAGGTTCAACCATTTCAAACTGGTGCGTTCGGCATCGCCCAGTTCACGGATCGGCCTGTAGTTCACACCCTTGCCGCGCAGGTCGATCAGGCCCGTGCGGTCCGCGATCCAATCCACGGCGTTCACCAACAGGTTCACATTGTCCGGGTTCACCTGCTGCAGTTGCTGGCCCTGGCCGTTCACCGGGAAGCTGCCGTTGGTGAACACCACCAGCCGTGCCGGGCGTCCGCCGGGCACCAGCGGGCCCTCCAACGCCGCACCGATCACCTGTGGGCCATCGGGGAAATCCGCATCGGTCCAGGGTTGCGCGCGCTGCAGATCGATGAAGGCCGGGGTGCGGAGCCGCGCGCTCTTCGCCGAGGTGCGCAGCACGGGTGAGTATTTCACCTGCATGGTGTCGCCGGTGTATTCCATGGGGCTGCTGAACTGGAAGAGCACCGCCTCCAAGCCACCGGCCACCGGATGCTCCGTGAACCCATCACGCGATACCAGCGGGAAGTAAGGGAATGGTATGGCCGTCTGCATGGTGAAATAGCCGCGTTGCTGCAACACGTTCACCTGGCCGCATTGCGCATCGATCACCACTTCCGGCCGGACCTGCAAGCCCTTGCGCGCGAGCCACTGCACCAGGTCGGTGTTGCGCGCCTCGGCCATGGGCAGTTGCTGCAGGTCGCTGCGGATGGCGCTGTAGGCGATCACCACGCTGCGTCCACGGGCCAGGAAGTCATCCAACCAATAGAGATGGCTGGGGGGTATGCTGTCCACGGGGTCGATGAAGACCAAAGCCTCCCAGCGGTCATGCACGGGCAACGTGTCCCAGAAGGTGAAGTGCTCCACGTTGTACAACACGTTCAAGCCTTGCAGCGCCTGCGGTAGGGCGCCCATGGCGGGCTCACCGTGCCCCTGCACCAACCCGATGGTGGGCTTGTTCACCACGCTCACCTGCTTGATGGCCGATGAGAGTGTCCATTCATAGGCGCTGCGAGGCTGGATCACGGCGATGGGCGCCACCTGCTCGCCCATCTTCACCAGCGCGCCCATGTACGCCTTCATCTGCTGCTGCTTGTCCTTCTCGCGCACGTTCACCAGCATGGGGCGGATGCCGGCCTTCACCGCTTCCTCCTCAAGTTTTTCATCCGCACCGGGATCGATGAACTCAAAGACCACGTTGCCGTCCGAGCGGTCCGCATACTCCACCAGCAGGTCGTGGAAGTCCTGGCGGGTCAGCTCCAGGTCCGGCGGCAGGTCCTTGCTGAAATAGGCCGTGATGGTCACCGCTTCGTTCAGGGTCTCCAGCAGCTCCAGCGTGGCGGGGCTCAGCGTGTAGCGCTTGTCGCTGGTGAGGTCCCACCGGAACTTGAAGGCGGAGCCCACCAGGTTCACCAGCACCAATGCCAGCACCAGCAGCAGCGTGTAGCGGATGAGATCGCGTCGCGTACGCATGGCTTCAGGCGTTGCGCACCAGGCGCTTGGACAGGTTCATTTCCGCCAGGGTGAGCGCGAGCACCATCAGGCTGAAGAAGTACAAGAGGTCGCGGCTGTCCACCACACCGCGGCTCATGCTGTCGAAATGCACGCCCATGCCCAGCTGCTCCAGTACCGTGCCCACCACACCCGTGAAGGTGCCTGCGGCCGTTTGGAAGAGCAGGTGGAAGAAGAGGCCGATGACCAGCGCGGTGAGGAAGGCCACGATCTGGTTGTTGGTGAGGCTGCTGGCGTACACGCCGATGGCCACGTACGCACCGCTCATGAGCAGGAGCGCGAGGTAGCCGCACCACACCGCGCCATGGTCCATCTCGCCCAGCCAGGCCACGCTGGCGTACCACGGAAGCGAACACGCCAATGCCACGGCGATGAGCGTGAGGCAGGCCAGGAACTTGCCGGAGACCACCTGCCAGTCCGTGACGGCCTTGGTGAGCAGCAGATCGAGCGTGCCGCTCTTGCGCTCCTCGGCCAGCGTGCGCATGGTGAGGGCGGGTATGAAAAAGAAGAGCGTCCAGTAGGCGATGTTGAAGAAGGCGGTGAGGTCGGCCTGGCCGCGCAGGAACACATCATCGCCGTACCACCAGGTGAAGAAACCGCTGAGGCCGAGGAATACCGTAAGCAGGATGTAGGCGATGAGCGAATCGAAGAAGGCGGCGAGCTCCTTGCGGGCGATGAGCCAGGTGGTGCGCATGGCCGGATCAGTTCAGCGTAAGGTTGCGGAAGATGTCCTCCAGACGCGTCTCCAATGGGCGCAGCTCGGTGATGGGCCAGCCCCAGTGGGCGCAAAGCGCGAATAGTGCACGGGCCACGTCCCGGCCGGTACTGGCGCAGGTGATGTCGTACAGTTCCGCACCTGCAGGCACCACTTGCTCCACCCCGGGCAGCGCGGCAATGGCGGCAAGCACGGCTTCGGTCGCGCCCCCTTCAACGCACGCACGCACCACCTCGCGGCCCTGGGCCTGGCGGCGCAAACTGGCGGGGTCGCCATCGGCCACGATGCGGCCCCTGTCGATGATGAGGATGCGGTCGCACACGGCTTCCACCTCGGGCAGGATGTGCGTGCTGAAGATCACCGTCTTGGCGCGGCCCAGTTCCTTGATCAGCGCGCGGATCTCCACGATCTGGTTCGGGTCAAGGCCGGTGGTGGGCTCGTCCAGGATCAATACTTCGGGGTCGTGCACCATGGCCTGCGCCAGGCCCACACGCTGGCGGTAGCCCTTGCTCAGCTGGCCGATCTTCTTGTGCTTTTCGGCATCCAATCCGCAGGCCCGCACCATTTCGCCGATGCGTTCGGTGATCTTCTCCTCGGGCACCCCTTGCAACCGCGCCACAAAGCGCAGGAAGTCCAGCACCGGCATATCCTCATAGAGCGGATTGCTCTCGGGCAGGTAACCCATGCGTTTGCGCACGGCGCCCGGGTCGGCAAGCACATCATGCCCACCCACGACGATGCGCCCGGCGTCGGGTGCGATCAGCCCGCACACCATCTTCATCGTGGTGGTCTTGCCGGCCCCGTTCGGCCCCAGAAAGCCCAGCACCTCTCCCGGCCGCACCTCGAAGCTGATGGCGTCCACGGCGCGCTGTGCGCCGTAGGTCTTGGTGAGCCCTTCAATGCGGATGTCCATGGTGCGGCCTGAACGCCGGGGCGAAGATGCACGGATTACACACACCTTCCCCCTGTAGGGCGGGCCACGAAGCTATCCGGAGCGCGCGTGCAGCTGAAGGTGGCCCGGAGTGAAAAAGTGTTAAGCTGGGTGGCACCTCGCGCGTTGCAGAACGTGTGGGCAAACGCTTCCTTTGCGCCCCGCAAAACAGAGCGCACCGATGCCATACCTCTTCACTTCCGAATCCGTCAGCGAAGGCCACCCCGATAAGGTCGCCGATCAGATCAGCGATGCCCTCATCGACCACTTCCTCGCCTTCGACCCCAGCAGCAAAGTGGCCTGCGAGACCTTGGTGACCACGGGCCAGGTGGTGCTCGCCGGTGAAGTGAAGAGCAAGGCCTACCTCGATGTGCAGCAGATCGCGCGCGAGGTGATCGAGCGCATCGGCTACACCAAGAGCGAATACATGTTCGAGGCGCACAGCTGCGGAGTGCTCAGCGCCATCCACGAACAGAGCCCCGACATCAATCAGGGAGTGGAGCGCAAGAATCCCGAAGAGCAAGGCGCCGGCGACCAGGGCATGATGTTCGGCTACGCCTGCCGCGACACGGACACCTATATGCCGCTAGCGCTGGAGCTGAGCCACATGCTGCTCCGCGAACTGGCCGCCATCCGCCGTGAGAAGAACTCGAAGATGCCTTACCTGCGCCCCGATGCCAAGAGCCAGGTGACCATCGAGTACAACGATGACCATACGCCCAAGCGCATCGACGCCATCGTTGTGAGCACCCAGCACGACGATTTCGACAAGGACGCCAAGATGCTCGCGAAGATCAAGGATGACATGATCAACATCCTGGTGCCGCGCGTGCTGAAGCAACTGCCCAAGCGCGTCCAGGCCCTCTTCGGCAAGGACATCAAGTACCACATCAACCCCACCGGCAAGTTCGTGATCGGCGGTCCGCACGGCGATACCGGACTCACTGGCCGCAAGATCATCGTGGACACCTACGGCGGCAAAGGCGCGCACGGCGGCGGCGCCTTCAGCGGAAAGGACCCGAGCAAGGTGGATCGCAGCGCGGCCTACGCAGCGCGCCACGTGGCCAAGCACCTGGTAGCCGCTGGCGTTTGCGATGAAGTGCTGGTGCAGGTAGCCTATGCAATCGGCGTTGCCGAACCAGTGGGCTTCTATGTGAACACCTACGGCACGAGCAAGGTGGACATGAACGACGGTGCAATCGCGATGACCATCGCCAAGCTGCCCGAGTTCGATATGCGCCCTTATTTCATCGAGAAGCGTTTCAAGCTCCGGACCCCGATCTACAGTGAAACCGCCGCGTACGGCCACATGGGCCGCAAGAGCGAAGTGGTCACCAAGCATTTCGACAACGCCGGTCGGCAGAAGACCCTGAAGGTGAAGCTCTTCCCGTGGGAGGAATTGAACGCGCTGGACGCGGTGAAGAAAGCATTCAAGCTATAGAGGGAGCCGGAAATTGAGTCGCGAGTGCCGAGTGGCGAGTAAGGCCACCGTCACTCGCGATCTCGTTTTCACCCCACCAGTACCTTGTCATTCCTCTCGCTACTCAACCCGCTCTACTCGTCACTCGTCACTCGTCACTCGTCACTCGTCACTCGTCACTCGTCACTCGCTACTCGTCACTCGCCACTCGCTACTCGCCACTCGCCACTCGTCACTCGCTACTCGTCACTCGCTACTCATCACTCGCTACTCATCACTCAACAGTCGCTGCCCGACACTCAAACCCCCTTACCCACCATGAAGGATTTTACAGAGTCCCAAGCTTGGAAGAAGGCCATGGACCTGAACGAGGCTATCGACATTGCCTTGGCAGAGAACCGGAACTGGGGCTTTAAGGATCAACTATTCCGGG
Source organism: Flavobacteriales bacterium (assembly GCA_016788635.1). Lineage (GTDB taxonomy): Bacteria > Bacteroidota > Bacteroidia > Flavobacteriales_F > PHOS-HE28 > PHOS-HE28. The sequence continues at coordinate 51,352 of JAEUSU010000012.1, forward strand.
CCGGACTGTCCATTTGCAACAATATCGCCGAGGGCTTTGAAATGCCTACCAACGCCCACCAGCTCAGGTACTTATGGATCGCCAAAGGCTCATGTAACGAGGTCTGCTCCATGCTCCTGCTCGCCCAACGCCGTGGCTATTTCCCCAAAGAGCATCTAAACCACATGCTGGCGCTTCAAGACGAGGTTGGCAGGCTGCTCAAGACCTACATCAAGAACAAATCCACCGGTTGGCGCAAACTCCCGGGAGGAATCGCCCTGCTTGGCCTTTGGATCAACCTTAGCACACCCCATCTCCTACGCTAGCCCACTAAGTACTCGGCACTCGGCTCTCAGTACTCGGTACTCGCCACTCGCTACTCAGTACTCGTCACTCGCTCAGCGCAACTTCAACCTGTTTGTGGGATCCGCATGATCCCCTACATTTGCAGCCCATTTTTCGCGGAAGAACCATGTACGCCATTGTTGAGATCGCCGGTCAGCAGTTCAAGGTGACGAAAGACCAGAAGCTGAAAGTGCACCGCCTGGAAGCCGAGGAAGGCAAGGTGGTGGAACTGGACCGCGTGCTGCTCGTGAGCAACGGCGGCACGGTGAGCGTGGGCACCCCCACGGTAGATGGCGCCCGCGTGGCCGCGCAGGTGATGGCCCACAGCAAGGGCGACAAGGTCCTGGTCTTCCATAAGAAGCGCCGCAAGGGCTACAAGAAGCTCAACGGCCACCGCCAATACCTCACCGAACTGCAGGTGCTGGCGATCCTGGGCAAGGGCGAGAAGGCCCCCGCCCCCATCACCAAGCGTGCACCCAAGCCGAAGGCGGAAGCCGCCGAGGCTGCCCCGAAAAAAGCGGCCGTGAAGAAAGCCGCCCCCAAGAAGGAAGCCGCCCCGAAAAAGGCTGCTGCCAAGAAGGCCCCTGCCAAGAAAGCCGCGCCCAAGAAAGGCGGCACCAAAAAATAACCTGAACACGATCCCCAGCGCAACGGGCCTGGCCCTGCGCAACAACCCCCAGCAGCCATGGCACACAAGAAAGGTGAAGGCTCCACACAGAACGGCCGCGAATCGCACAGCAAACGACTGGGCGTGAAGATCTACGGCGGCAGCAAGGCCGTTGCCGGCAACATCCTCGTGCGCCAGCGCGGTACCAAGCATTTCCCCGGCAAGAACGTGGGCATCGGCGTGGACCACACGCTCTACGCCCTCGTGGACGGCACCGTGGAGTTCAAGCGCAAGCGCGACGACAAGAGCTACGTGAGTGTGATCCCTACTGAGAGCAAGAACTGACCAGATCCCCTATCCCTTCCCGGACAGACCCCGCCCCCTGTGGCGGGGTCTTTTCTTTCCCACCAGCGCCCCATGCCGTTCGGCTAACTTCGCGCTCCACTTTCCCCAACCAATGCTGGAACTGCCTTACCTGCGTGCTGAACGGGCCGACGCCGAACAACGCCTGAGCAAACGGAATATCGATGCCAAGTCCTTGGTGGACAAGGCCCTGGCTTTGGACGAAGAGCGCCGCTCCTCCCAGAACGACCTGGATGGTCAGCAGGCCGAGCTGAACAACCTGAGCCGCTCCATTGGCGAGCTCATGAAGGCCGGCAGGAAGGAAGAAGCGGAGGCTGCCCGTGCCCGCACCAGCGATCTCAAGGCCACCATCCAGCAGTTGCGTGATCGCATGGACGCCGCTGACCAAGGCCTACACGAGCACCTCTGCACCATCCCCAACGCACCGCTGCCCGTAGTCCCCAATGGCCGCAGTGCCGATGACAATACTGTGGTGACACAGGAAGGCGCCCTGCCCGAATTGCCTGCCGATGCCAAACCCCACTGGGAGCTCGGCGAGGCCTATGGCCTGCTCCACATGGACCTGGGCGTGAAGCTCACGGGGGCAGGATTCCCCGTGTACAGCGGTGCCGGGGCCAAGCTCCAGCGGGCGCTCATCAGCTTCTTTCTGGACCGTGCCATCGAGGCGGGCTACCGCGAGATCATCCCACCCCACCTGGTGAACGAGGATTCCGCCTTTGGCACGGGCCAGCTGCCGGACAAGGAAGGCCAGATGTACACGTTCGAGGAGGAGGGCAAGCGCCTGTTCCTGATCCCCACGGCAGAAGTGCCCATCACCAACCTGTACCGCGACATGATCCTGGAACAGGACCAGTTGCCGATCAAGATGGTGGGTTACACGCCCTGCTTCCGCCGCGAGGCAGGCAGCTACGGCAAGGATGTGCGCGGCCTGAACCGTGTGCACCAGTTCGACAAGGTGGAGATCGTGCGCATTGAACACCCGGACCGCAGCCCGGCCGCTCTCGAGGAGATGGTGGAACACGTGAAAGGCCTGCTCCGGGCCCTGGAATTGCCTTTCCGCCAGTTGCTGCTCTGCGGCGGCGACATGGGCTTCAGCAGTGCCATGACCTATGACATGGAGGTATATGCCGGAGCACAGAAGCGTTGGCTGGAGGTGAGTTCCATCAGCACCTTCACCACCTACCAAAGCAACCGCCTGAAGCTGCGCTACCGCGCCGAGGACAAGAAGCCCCGCCTCGCCCACACGCTGAATGGCAGCGCACTTGCGCTTGCCCGCATTGTGGCCGCGTTGCTGGAGAACAACCAGACACCGGAAGGAATCCGTGTACCGGTGGCCCTGCGTCCGTATACCGGATTTGAAATGATCCGCTCATGAAGCTCTTCGCCACATCGGTGCCCGTCGTGGTTACCCTGCTTGCCGCCTGCGGGCGTCCAGCCGATGCCGGCCGGCTGGCCACGATCGATTCCCTGATCACTGTCACGGACAGCCTCACCCTGCTGGTGAACGCGATCGACCTGACCGCGTACCGCAGGATGGACTCCATGCACCGCGCTGAAACACCCACGATCGAAGCCCAACTGGCGGATACCACCCTGGACCGCGAGGTGCTGGTGCACATGGGCAACTACCACCGCGCCATGGACCGATCCCTGGGCCGCGTGATGAAGAACACCGAGAAGATCCGCAAGGAACTGGCATACACGCGGGACCAGCTCGGTGCGCTCCGGCACGACGCCGCCAAAGGCCTGCTCCCCGAGGTCCCTGAACAGACCTATATGGAACAGGAACGGCTTGCGGTACGGCAATTGTCCAACGGTGTGGACGTACTGGTGACCAGTGCCGCGACCGCACGTCGTGAATGGGACAACTATCACGTGCCGCCAGAACCTTGAACTCCATGCGCTACGCACTGCTCCTCCTATGGCTCCTGCCCACCCTGGCGCAGGCCCAGCCGCCCATGGACGAGCAGCTCGCCGCACAATACTTCCAGCAGGGTGATTTCGAACGGGCCGCGCTCTACTATGAAAAGCTGTATAAGAAACAGCCCAGTGCCTACTACTACGAGCAGTTGTACAAGTGCTATGTGCCTCTGCTGCGCTATGATGAGGCGGAAAAGCTGGTGAAGGACCAGATGCGCCGCGGCGATGACCCGCGCTACCCCATTGACCTGGGCAGCTTGTACAAGCTGATGAACGAACCCGCCAAGGCGCAACAGCAATACGACAAGGCCCTGAAAAGCCTCACCGGCGATCAGGCCCGTGTGCGGCAGACAGCCAACGCCTTCACCCGCCACAACGAACTGGACCTGGCCCTGGAGACCTACGAGCGCGGGCAGAAGCTCATGCGCGACGGCACCAACTTCCAGTATGAGATCGCCAACCTGCGCGCCGCCAAAGGGGATGTTCCCGGTATGGTGCGCGCCTATATGGACCTGTTGGAGACCAACGAGAGCTATATCCAGGCCGTGCAGAACGGCCTTGCGCGCAGCATCGACTTCAGCGTGAAGGACGAACGCAGTGAGACCCTGCGTCTGGAACTCCTGCGCCGTATCCAGCGCACCCCGGACAAGATCATCTTTCAGGAACTGCTCATCTGGATGTACATCCAGCAAAAGGACCTCACCGGTGCCCTCGTGCAGAGCAAAGCCCTGGACAAACGCATGGGTGAAGGCGGACAGCGTTTGATGGAACTGGCCACCATCGCGCTGGCCAACAACGACCCTGGCACCGCCACCAAGTGCTATGAGTACGTGGTGGGGCTGGGCCTCTCACCCAACCTGCTGCAGGCGCGCATGGGCCTGCTGAAGGCCCGCTTCACCGAACTCGCCAACACACCCGAGCCACCCCGCGAGGCCCTGTTGGACCTGGACCAGCGCTACCACACCGCCTGGAACGACCTCGGCCGCTCCAGGGACATGGTGGGACTGTTGCGCGACTGGGCCGCCCTCCGGGCCTACTACCTCAACGATGCCGATGGTGCCATCGATCTGCTGCAGGAGGCGATCGACCTGCCCGGACTGGACAACCGCTTGAAGAACGCCATCAAGCTGGACCTCGGAGATGTGTACATCCTTGCTGGTGACGTCTGGGAAGCCTCACTGCTCTATTCACAGGTGGACCTGGACATGAAGCACGATGTGCTTGGCCATGAGGCGCGCCTGCGCAACGCCAAGGTCTCCTTCTACGCCGGCGACCTGCTCTGGTCCAAGGCGCAACTGGATGTCCTGAAGGCTTCCACCAGCAAGCTCATCGCCAACGATGCCATGGAGCTTTCGCTGCTCATCACCGACAACCTCGGCGCAGATAGCAACAGCGTACCCCTCGGCCTTTTCGGCCAGGCGCAATTGCTCACCCTTCAACATGAATACGACGGTGCGCTCCGGCTGCTGGACAGCCTGTACCGTGCGTATCCCATGCACAGCCTGGGCGATGATGTGCTCTACCAGCGCTACCGCATCGCCTATTCGCGCCACCGCTACGCTGAGGCCGCCACCTACTTGGAGAAGGTGATCGAACTCTACCCGAATGACATCCTCGTGGACAACGCACTGTACGATCTGGGACGCTTGTACCAGGACAAGCTGAACGATAAGGAGAAGGCACGCGGCTATTTCGAGAAGCTGCTCTTCGAGCAGAGCGGCAGCATCTTCGTTCCCGAGGCACGCGAACGCTTCCGCTTCCTCCGCGGCGACCTGGACCGGGAACTCACGCCGGAGGAGAAGTTCCTCTTCCAGAACAAGCCATGATCCTGTACAACGTCACCGTGAGCGTGGATCCCGATGCGCGGGAAGCCTGGGTGGAATGGATGCGCTCCACCCACATCCCTGAGGTGATGGCCACGGGCCTCTTCCTGGAGCACCGCTTCTACCGCGTGCTCAGCGAGGATCCCCACGAGGTGACCTATGCTGTGCAATACCTCTGCGCGGACCGCGACACCTACGAACGCTATCGCGCGGATCATGCCCCACGCCTGCAGGCGGCCACCGCCCGCCAGTTCGGTGACCGCATTTCCGCGTTCCGCACCCTGCTGGAAGCCGTGGCACCGGCATGAGCCACGTCCGCCCCAAGAAGCATTTCGGCCAGCACTTCCTGAAGGAGGACCCCATCGCGCGCCGCATCGTGGAGGCGCTGACCCGCCACGGCGGCTACCGCCACGTCATTGAGGTGGGGCCGGGCACCGGAGCGCTCACGAAACACCTCTTGGAACAGCCGGGCCTTGCGCTCACCTGCGTGGAACTGGATGCCGAAGCGGCCGCACACCTCCGGCACACCTGGCCCATGCTGCGGCTGGTTGAAGGTGACCTGCTGAAACTGGATCTGAGCTCCCTGACCGACGGCGAACCCTTCGCACTGGTGGGCAATTTCCCGTACAACATCAGCACGGAGATCGTCTTTCATGTGCTGGCGCACCGCGACCATTGCACCGAGGTGGTGGGCATGTTCCAGAAGGAAGTGGCGGACCGGCTGGCCGCTCCCCCGGGCAGCCGCACCTATGGTGTGACCAGCGTGCTCACACAGGCCTGGTACACGGTGGACCGCCTCTTCCACGTGGAACCCGGATCCTTCATCCCTCCGCCCAAGGTGCGCAGCAGCGTCATCCGCATGCTGCGCAATTCCACCGATAAGCTGCCGTGCGATGAGGATACCTTCCGCCGCGTGGTGAAGGCCGCCTTTAACCAGCGCCGCAAAACGCTGCATAACGCACTGAAGGGCTTTCCCGGCCTGGATGCCGTTCCCGCACCCTATGCCAGGCTGCGTGCAGAGGCCTTGTCCGTTCAGGACTTCATAGTCATTGCGCAGGCGGTGCGGCCGGGGCCGGTGGCCTAAATTCGCGCGGCCCGCCCCAGGCGGGAAACTGCGCCATGGCCTTCGACGTCACCAAACCCTTGCTGGACCGCATCCGCGAAGGGCTGGAGAACGGCCGGCTGGAGGCCATCGTGGAGGACCTCAAGGACCTGCACCCGGCCGATATAGCGGAGGTACTGGACCAATTGCGCCCGACCGAGGCCAGCAGCCTCTATGATGCGCTCGATCCCGAGCTCGCTGCAGAAGCACTGCTGCAACTGCCCGAGGACCGCCGTGAGGAGATCCTCAACACGTTCACCGGCAAGGAGATCGCCGAGGAGGTGATCGACCAGCTCGATTCCGACGATGCGGCGGACGTGATCGCCGACCTGCCGGAGGAAGTTCAGGAGGAGGTGCTCGCCAACATCGAGGATGCCGGGCAGCGCGAGGAGATCACCGAGCTGCTCACCTATGACGAGCACAGCGCCGGTGGCCTCATGGCCAAGGAACTGGTGAAGGTGAACGTGGACGGCAGCATGCGCGATTGTGTGAAACAGCTGCGCGCGCATGCCGACGAGATCGACAACGTCTACGTCATCTACGTCATCGATCAGCACGAGCGGCTGATGGGCCTGGTGCCCTTGAAAAAACTGCTGACCACCTCGCTGTTCAAGCCCGTCAAGGAGGTGTATGAGCCGGACTTCATCAGCATCCGGGCCGATGAGGATGCCGAGGTGGCCGCCAAGCTCATGGAGAAGTACGACCTGGTGGTGCTGCCGGTGATCGACGGGCGCGGGCGCCTGCTCGGGCGCATCACCATTGACGATGTGGTGGACGTGATCCGCGAGGAGGAGACCGAGGACGTGCAGAAGATGGCCGGTATGGAAGCCTTGGAGGATTCCTACATGAGCAGTTCCTGGCTGGAGATCGTGAAGAAGCGCGTGGGCTGGCTCATCATCCTCTTCATCGGCGAAAGCTTCACGGCCACCGCCATGAGCTTCTTCGAGGACCAGATCGCGAAGGCCGTGGTGCTTGCGCTGTTCGTCCCGCTCATTATTTCATCCGGTGGCAACACTGGCTCGCAAGCATCCACCCTCATCATCCGCGCCCTGGCCCTGGGCGATGTGAACATGCGCGAGTGGTGGAAGGTCTTCCGACGCGAGGCCACCGTGGGGCTTACCCTGGGCCTGGTGCTCGGCATCATCGGCTTCCTGCGCGTGGCAGTCTGGAGCCACTTTGTGGACATTTACGGCGACCAGTGGCTTCAGGTGGGACTGGCCGTGGGGCTCTCCCTGGTGGGCGTGGTGCTCTGGGGCAACCTCATCGGATCGCTTTTCCCATTGGTGCTGAAACGGCTGGGTCGCGACCCTGCGGTCTCCTCGGCCCCCTTCGTGGCCACGGTGGTGGATGTCACCGGTCTGCTCATCTATTTCTCCATCGCCTCCTTCTTCATGGCGGGCATCCTCCTGTGAACATCGCCTTTCTCGACACGGCGCATCCCCTGCTGGCCGAGCGGCTCACCGCTGCCGGCCATGTCTGCACCATGCATCATGATGTGGACATTGATCGCCTTGCCACCACATTGGCCGGTGCCGAGGGCCTGGTGGTGCGCAGCCGTACGGTGGATGCCACACTGATGGACCACCTGGCCAACCTGCGCTTCGTGGGACGCGTGGGATCCGGTCTGGAGAACATCGATACAGGATATTGTCTTCGCCGCGGCATTCAGGTACTCAATTCCCCGGAAGGGAACCGCGATGGCGTGGGCGAGACCTGCGTGATGTTGGTGCTGGCGCTGATGAAGGCCCTGGTACGGACCAACGCCCAGGTGCACCAGGGGCTCTGGCTGCGCGAAGAGAACCGCGGCACCGACCTGCGCGGCAGGACCGTGGGCATCATCGGCTATGGAAACATGGGCAGTGCCTTTGCCGACAAGCTGCGCGGCTTCGGGGTGCGCGTGCTGGCCCATGACAAGTACCGCAGTGGTTTCGAGCGCGCCGGTGTGCAGGAGTGCGATCTGGAACGCGTGCTACGGGAGAGCGATGTCATCAGCCTGCACCTGCCGCTGACGGCCGAAACACACCACTTTGCGGACCGCGACTTCTTCCTGCGGCTGGGCCGTCCCATCTGGTTCCTGAACACCTCGCGCGGCCCCGTGGTGCACACCGCTGCATTGCTCGATGCCATCGATCACGGGCGCGTGATCGCCGCCGGGCTGGACGTGCTGGAGTTCGAACGCGCGGACCTGTCCGGGCTGGACCCCACGCTGGAACCCACCACACAACAACGCCTGCTGGCCCATGACCGCGTGCTGCTCACACCACACATCGCAGGCGTCACTTTCGAGGGGCGCATCCGCATGGCCGGGGTGCTGGCTGAAAAGATCCTAACGGCATTCCCCGGCACCCGTGCATGAGCTGCGCTACCTTGCCTTCGTGGTGCTGTTCGCCAGCGCCTGCCAACCTTTGCCTCCTGTGAGACCCGAAGTGCATGGCCACCGCGGCTGCCGCGGATCGATGCCGGAGAACACCGTTCCCGCCTTCCTTCACGCGGCTGAACTCGGTTGCGATTGGCTGGAACTGGATGTGGTGCTCACCGGCGATGGCCAGGTGCTCGTGAGCCATGAGCCGTGGATGAGCGCACGCATCTGCCTCACCCCGGCCGGTGATAGCCTCACACAGGAGCAGGGACGCGCACTGAACATATACCGCATGTCATTGGCTGAGGCTCAAGCCTTCGATTGCGGATCGCGGCCACACCCCGATTTCCCGGAGCAGCACCTGCAGCGCCATCACAAGCCCACCCTGCGGGAGGTGGTGGAAGCCGTGGAAGAACACATCCTCATGAACGGCCTTTCCCCGGTGAGCTACAACATCGAGATCAAGAGCCGGCCAGAATGGTACGGGGTCTACCAGCCCCAGCCGGGGGAAATGACGCGCACGGTGCTCAACGAGATCGATGCGCTGGGCATCTCCGAGCGCTGCCTCTTACAATCCTTCGACCCGGCCATTCTGGAGGCCGCGCATGTCCAGGACCCCAACCTTTTGCTGGCCCTGCTGGTGGAGAACGAGGATGGTCTGGAGAAGAACCTCGCGCGGCTCTCCTTCACCCCGCAAGTGTACAGCCCCTGGTTCCCGCTGGTGGATGCGCGCACGGCCAGGCGCCTTCGCGAGCTCGACATCAGCCTCGTGGTGTGGACGGTGAACGACCTTGCGGACATGCAGCGCATGGTGGGCCTCGGCGTGGACGGCATCATCAGCGACCACCCGGAGCGGGTGTTGGAGTTGCTGGATGCGCGTGACTGATCACTTCAACACGAATCGCGCGGTATTGCGGCTGCGCTGTTCGATCAGCAGTTCACGCCCCTGCGTGAGCTTGTGCAGGGTGGGCTCATCATAGTGGCGCACGGTCACCAGCTCCACATCCTTGTTGTAACGCACCTCGTACGCACCGCGCAACTCCATGATCAGCGGCTTCACGTGCGGGCCATTGTCCACGCTCACGCTGAAGGCCAGTGCGGTGTTCTGCATCAGGTCTATCCGCACCCGGTGGCGCGCGAACACCTCGAAGATGTGCGCCAGGTTCTCCTCCACAATGAAGGACAGGTCGCGCGGGGTGATGCTGATGAGCACCTGCCCGGGCTTCACGATGAAGGAGGGGATCAGCGAGTCGTTCTCGCTGCGGTCGTCGATCGTGCTTCCAGGAGCATCCAGGTCCACGAACGAACGTACATAGAGCGGGATGTGCTTGTGTTGCAGTGGTTGCAGGGTGCGTGGATGGATCACGCTGGCGCCGAAGTAGCTGAGCTCGATCGCCTCGCGATAACTGATGTGGCTGAGCAGCTTCGTGTCCGGGAAGCGGTTCGGGTCCGCGTTGAACATGCCTGGGACATCCTTCCAGATGGTGACACTCCCGGCGTCCAGCAGATAGGCGAAAATAGCCGCGCTGAAGTCCGAGCCCTCGCGGCCAAGTGTGGTGGTAAGGCCCTCTTCCGTGGCACCCATGAAGCCCTGCGTGACCACCGGATAGCTCACGGGCTCCTGCCCTTCGCCACTGCTGAACTGCTCCTTCACCAGCTCCGCACTGGTCTCCCAATCCACCCGGGCCGCACGGTACAACGCATCGGTGCGCACCAGGTCACGCGCATCCATCCAGGAGCACGCACCGAGCGCCTCGCTCAGGTAGGCGCTCACCACCTGTGTGCTCCACAGCTCCCCGTAACTCACGATCTGGTCGTAGTCCTGATCGGGGTTGTCCGTGGGCGTGCCGCTCAGCAGCTCACCGAGCTCATCGAAATACTCCTGGAGCCAGGCTTCCGCCTCCTCAAATCCTGGCACCACTTCACCCAATACCGCCAGGTGCTGCCGCCGCAAGGCTTCCACCTGATCACCCACGTGCTTCCCTTCGCGCCAGTCCCACACCACGCGTTCGAGCGCATTGGTCGTTTTACCCATGGCGCTCACCACGATCAGGATTTCCTCACCCTGAAAATGCCTGAGCACCCGCGCCACATTGCGCACACCTGCCGCGTCCTTCACGCTGGCCCCCCCGAATTTGAAGACTTTCATGCCCCCCCGTTGTCGTTCGTGGTGCGAAGATGCGGAAGGCCGATCACTTGGAAACCCTCACGACCCTCACCGAGCATTTCATGCAGTGTGCGCAGCGCGATCGAACCCACCACCTGAAGGTCACCACCGGTCCGATCGACCGACCGGATCGAACTGAAGCGGGCCAGTTCATGCTGGTGTGTCAATGGGATGCGGGCATATATACCGATGGGCGCCGGATCGACCGCGAGCCTTGGTGATTCATCGTTCACCTTCGCATAGCCATACCCACCACCTTGCACCAGCCGTTGCACATCGCCCAGCACGGCTAGCCCGGTGGGCAGGCTGCCCGCGCCCTTGCCTTGCAGAAAGTGCGTCCCTGAATATGCCCCTTGGATCCGCACCGCATTGTACTCATCCCGCACACCCGCGAAGGGGTCATCCAAGGGTACGAAGCGGGGCAGCACGAACGCCGAAATGCCATTCTCCGCAACATGGGCCGTGGCCACTGAACGCAGGACCCAGCCTCGCTCCCGCCCGAACGCCAGGTCCAGCTCGCTCAGGCCTTCAATTCCGTGGCGGAAGATCGCATGCGGCTTCACGACCGTACCGAAGGCGTGCGCCAGCAGGATGGTCAGTTTGTAGCGGGCGTCGTCACCACGGAGATCGGATGCGGGATCGCGCTCCGCAAAACCCAGTTCCTGTGCCTTCTGTAGCGCCGCAGCCGGTGAAAGCCCCTTTTCCAGCTGGGTAAGGATGTAGTTGGTGGTGCCGTTCAGGATCCCCTCGACCGCCAGTATCCGTTCCCCGCTGAAATGTGTTTCCAGTGTGTGCAGCACGGGAATGCTGGCCGCGCAGGAAGCTTCGTACAGGAGCGCGCGGCCGGTGCTGCGTTGGAGTGCGATCAGCTCGGCCAGGTGCGATGCCACCACCTGTTTGCTGGCGGTGATGGCGTTGCGGCCGGACCTCAACGCATGGCAGATCACGTCCAGCGCCAGTGCAGGGTCGTTGGTGAGCTCCACGATCGCCTGCACCTCATCATCGGTCAGGATGTCCAGGGCATGGTAGGTCAGGTTCGCTTGGAACGTATGTCGCTCACGTTGCCTGTCCTTCACACACACGTGCTTCACATGTGCAGCGGTGCCCCCGCGTGCGTCCAGGAGCTGCAGGAAGCCCTGGCCCACGCAGCCGAGCCCGAAGGCCCCGAGTGTCAATGGCGTGCGGTGCATGGCTCAGGAGATCACGGTTGAACGAATGGTCTCACCGCGCAGCGCAGCGAAGGCCCCCTCCAGGTCGCCGATCAAGTCCTCCGGGTGTTCCAACCCGATGCTCAAGCGCACCAGGCTGTCGCGTATCCCAGCGGCCCTGCGCACCTCGCGGGGGACCGACGCATGCGTCATGCGGCATGGCACACAGACAAGGCTCTTCACACCGCCCAGACTTTCCGCCAGCGTGATCAACTTGGTGTGATCCACGAACTCCACCGCTGCTTCCTCCCGGTCGTCCTTCAACCAGAAGCTGATCACGCCCCCGAAGGCACCATCACCTCCGGCTGCCATGACCTCACGTTGCTGCCTGCTCAACTGGGCCTTGGCCACCAGATGCCCGGGGTGTGTGCGCAAGCCGGGGTAGTTCACCCCGCCCACATCGGGATGCCCCACGAGGTACCTCGCCACCTCCTGCGCGCTGCGGCTGATGCGTTCGTAGCGCAAGTGCAGGGTCTGTGCCCCACGAATGGCCAGCCAACTGTCCTGTGGCCCGAGCACCGCACCGGTGGCGTTCTGGATGTACTTGATCCGCTGCGCCAGTTCCGCATCCTTCACCACGACACCACCACCGATCACGTCACTGTGCCCGGCGATGTACTTTGTGATGCTGTGCAGCACGATATCGGCGCCCAATGCAAGTGGCTGCTGCGCCACCGGGGAACAGAAGGTGTTGTCCACCAGCAACAACGCGCCTTCTGCTTTTGCGATGGATGCAATGGCCCGGATGTCGCTGATCTTGAGCGTGGGGTTCGTCGGCGTCTCAAGCCACACCAGCCTGGTGCGCGGCGTCATGGCCTCCAGCACCAAACCTGGCGAGCTGGTGTCCACATGCCTTACCGAAATGCCCAACCTGTCGTAGATGGTGTGCAGGGCGCGGTACGTGCCGCCATAGATGTCATCCACCGCCACGATCTCGTCGCCCGCGCTCAACAGTTTTAGCACGGCATCCACAGCGGCCAGTCCACTGCTGAAGGCGATACCATGCGTTCCCCCTTCCAATTCGGCGAGCAGATGCTCGAACGCCTGACGGGTCGGGTTGTTGGTGCGGCTGTAGTCGAATCCCCGGTTCACACCGGGTGCCTCCTGTTCGAAGGTGCTTGTTTGGTAGATGGGCACGGACACGGCACCGGTGAGCGGGTCGTGTGGCAGGGCGTGCAGGATGCTGGTCTCGTTTCGCATGGCTCTTCTGGTTGTTGGTGTTGGGTTGCCGGTCGTTGATCGACACCACCACACCAGAAAAGCCTCCGCCAGGGCCGCCGCAAAATGCGAACGGCCCCTGCAGGATAAGCCGATAGGGACCGTCAGGTCTTTGATCGTCTTATCTCTCCCCGGTCATGCCGGGGCAGGAGTTGGCACCGATGTCAGCCGCGAGACTGACCGGTTGCCAAGGTTTCACAGGGCCTGGACCCTCCACCTTTCTGGATAAGTGCTGTCGTTGAAAGAACGTGGGCGCAAATGTAATGGGCACACGTTCCAATTTTCCAAGCCCGCGGATCACTTTCTTCGGAAAGCCTTGGTGGGCGCAGGTCTCAGCCTTTCGCGATCATGGCCAACTGGTCCGCCTCGAGCGACCCGTTGAGCCATTCACCGGAATATTTCGCTCCGAACCGGTCATAGAACCGGATGGCGCCGGTGTTCCAATCAAGCACCTGCCAGAGCATTCCGCTATGGCCATTCTTCACGGCGTGGCGCACGCATTCCTTGAAGAGCTTCTCCCCAATGTTCTGTCCGCGCGCGTGCTCCGTGACGATGATGTCCTCGAGATAGAGGCGCCTGCCCTTCCATGTGGAGTAGCGCTCATAACAGACCGCCATGCCTTGGATCATACCATCCACCTCCGCCACCCAGCCCACCCACACGGGATCTGGGCCGAAGCCCGCATCACGCATATGCTCCTCGGTCACCGTCACCTCGTCCGGAGCCCGCTCGAACAGCGCCAGCTCACGCACCAGCTCCAGCATGCGCGGCACATCGCGGGCTTCCGCCCGCCTGATGATCGCTTCCATGGGCACAAAGAAAGGCGTACCCCATCTTTGCCAATGAATGGAGCAGTTGAGTACATCAGCCGAACGACCGATCACCATGTCCGACATCAAGACCCTCTCCGAGTTCATCGTTGAACGCCAGGCCGACTTCCCCGGCTCCACCGGCGACCTCAGCTCCCTGCTCACCGCCTTCCGCCTGGCGGCCAAGATCGTGAGCCGCGAGGCCAACAAGGCCGGCTTGATGGCGGACATCCTGGGCGCCGCAGGGAACGAGAACGTGCAGGGTGAGCAGCAGCAGAAGCTGGATGTGTACGCCAACAACCTCTTCATCCGCATGATGCGCACGCAGGGTGCGGTGTGCGCGGTGGCCAGCGAGGAGAACGACGAGCTGGTGCACTTCGACAACGGCGGCAAGTACGTGGTGACCATGGACCCGCTCGATGGCAGCAGCAACATTGATGTGAACGTGAGCATTGGCACCATCTTCAGCATCTACAAGCGCATCAGCACCGGCCCAAAGGCCACCCTGGAGGACTTCCTGCAACCGGGCAGCGCACAGGTGGCGGCAGGCTACATCGTTTACGGCAGCAGCACCATGCTCGTGTACAGCACGGGGCACGGCGTGAACGGCTTCACGCTCGACCCCAGCATTGGCACCTTCTGCCTGAGCCATCCGGATATGAAGACCCCGGAGGATGGCAAGATCTATTCGATCAACGAGGGCAACTGGTTCGAGTTCAGCGACGGCGTGCGGAACTACATCGATGCATGCAAAAAGAGGAAGCTGAGCGCGCGCTACATCGGCAGTTTGGTCGCTGACTTCCACCGCAACCTGCTCAAGGGTGGCATCTACCTCTACCCCGGCACACAGAAAGCTCCGAAAGGAAAGCTGCGGCTCCTTTATGAAGCCAATCCGCTCGCCTTCCTGGTGGAACAGGCGGGGGGACTGGCCACCGATGGCAACACCCGCATCCTTGACCTGAAGCCCACGGAACTGCACCAGCGCTGCCCGCTGTACATCGGAAGCAAAGTCATGGTGGAAGAGGCGATGAGGAGCTGATGCGTATGCGCACCTTCGTCCTGTTCACCTCAGCCTTGTGCATTTGCGCATGTGAGCGCTCCACGCCTCCGGCCATTTCATTGATCACTGCTGATGATGAACGCAGCCTCCGCCACCTGAAGGAGGTTCAGTGGCCACAGGCTTACCGCACACAGGACACGGTGCTTCTGGACAACATCCTGCATGAGGATTTCGAGATGATCGATGCCGAGGGCAACGTGTTCCGCAAAGCTGACGAGATCGCGTGGGTCAAGTCGAATACCTGGCGCGTGGACTCATTCCGATATGAGATCAAGCGACTTGCGACCTGGCCGAACGGAACGGCGATCGTCTCCGGAATAGGCCACATGTTGTCCGATTCCGTAACGCACACCTACTGGTCGAGCAATGTGTTCGTGAAGACTGATGGACGATGGCGCGCCGTTTCGTCGCATGTGTCCGGTGTGAAGGCCATGGCCCGATGACATAGACTTCGCGATATTCGCGCCTTCCTCCATTCTACGCTCCCATGTCCGAACCCGTACAGACGCGCTGGGCCACCCTATCCTGGCTCGGTCCGAACGAGATCAAGATCGATTTCACCCCGGGCATCATGCTCGATGCAGCTGCTATCGCCGAGGTGATCGGCGCGCGCAAGCGCATGCAGGGCGATCGATCGGTCGGTCTGATGCTGATCGTCCCAGCTGAAACCGAGCTTGACTTGGCCATTGTGGGCATGGACCATTTGAAAGTGAACCAAGCAACGGACAACCTGGTGGGCTTCGCCGTCGTGGCGCGCTCTTCGATCGCGGAAGTTTTACTAAGGCTTAACAAGGCATATTTTCCCACGCCCTTCGCGGCAGAGATCTTCACCTGCGACCAGGAGGCCCGGAAATGGCTGGGCGAGCAGGTCGCCCAAGCGCTGAGACCATTAGTGGGCTGACCACGATAGGCCCGCAAGCGGACAAGCCCGCCTTCACCCCAGTTCCGTGATCTGGCTACGGGCTGCCCGCTCCTTTTCCGGAAGATCCTCAACGATCCTGTCGGCAAGGGCCGGAACTTGCACACCGCTGGGGTACCCGAACAGATCCTTTCCCGCCGTAATTTCATCGGCACCCTTTCCCGCCGCGAACCACCCATGGCAGCCGCCGATCAGGACACCCGTGACGTGCTGGACGTGCACACCACGTTCTGGCAGGCCTACGCCGAACGCGACCTGGACCGCCGTTTTGCTGTTTGTGCGCCGGATGTCACCTTCATCGGCACAGGCCCGCATGAAAAGGCGACCGGCCTCGCACAATACCGCGCCATGAATGAGAAGGGCGTGGAGCAATTCCCCAGGCCCTTCGTGATCGAGATGCCCCGCCTGGACCTGCGCCTGCACGGGGACGTGGCCTGGGTGGAGTGCGAGTCCGTATGGAAGAAGACCGAGGCGGACCGCTGCGTGGTGGACGAGATCCGCCTCACCACCGTGATCAAGCGCATCCATGGCCGCTGGCTGGTAGCCCATGTGCACGGCTCCACGCCCGACTACCGGCTGCACGATGGCGAGTACATGATGCGCGAGGCCCTGCGCGACCGCAACCTGCAGCTGGAGCGCGAGGTGGCCGAGCGCACCCGCGAACTGCAGCGCGCGAAAAAGGCGGCCGATGACCTGTTGATGAACATCCTCCCCGCCACCGTGATCGAGGAGTTGCATCGCAAGGGCCGTGTGGCCGCGCGTGCACACCAGAACGTCACCGTGCTCTTTGCCGACTTCAAGGACTTCACCAGGCACAGCGAGCGCCTCTCACCCCAACATCTGGTGGATGAGCTCAATGCCTGTTTCACCGCCTTCGACCACATGCTGGCCGCGCACCAGGTGGAGAAGATCAAGACCGTGGGCGACGCCTATCTCGCGGTCTCAGGGCTTCCCTCACCCAACACGGACCATGCGTTGGTGGCCGTGCGTCTGGCCTTGGAGATGCGCGACTTCATCCAGGCCCGCAATGCCGCCCCTGGCGCACGCGGCTTCGACATCCGCATCGGGCTGCACAGCGGTGATGTGGTGGCCGGCGTGGTGGGCATCCACAAGTACGCCTATGACATCTGGGGCGATACGGTGAACATCGCCGCGCGCATGCAGGAGAACTGCCTTCCCGGCCATGTCAATGTCTCCGCCACCACCCATCTGCTGGTGGGCGATCATTTCCAGTGCACCTACCGCGGTGAAGTGGAGGCCAAGAACAAGGGGCCATTGAAGATGTACTTCGTGGAACCCCGCCTGGCCGTGCTGGCCGGGAGCGGCCCGATCCGGCACGATGGGGACCGGCTGTAAGGACCGTATCGCCGGCTTTCCATTTCACGGTCCTCCCCGGCCTGTGTGCCTTTCGTACATTCCCTATCCCCACGCGAATGGGTGACCTGGAGAAAGGGAGCCGGTGGGGCAGGTATCGATGCGGTGCGGGGCGCGGTGTGCATGGCCGTTGATATCTATGGCAAATGGACATCAGCCCTGTCGCCCCGGAAGGATCGAACGGCATGAACCGGAAAGAACCGCACATGGACCGGGTGGTGAAGTGGGCAGGTACCACGCCCGGCCACCCGTAGATTTGCCGCCCCGACCCGATGCCCTCCTGTTGGAGGGTACCGGGCTTCGGGCTTTTCTGCGTCCATGGAACTGACCCGCCCCACGATCCTCAAGCTGGAGGACATCCTCTCCCTTTACCGCAATGACGCTCGCGTGGCCCGCATCGCCGCAGGCCTGCAGGAGCATGCCGCTCGCGTTCAGATCACCGGTGCCATCGGTTCATCCCAGGCGCTCATCGCATCGGCGGTCATCCACCTCTTGAAAGGTGTGCATGTCTTCGTCCTTATCGACAAGGAGGAAGCGGCCTACTTCATCAACGACCTGGAAGCCCTGCTTGCAAAGGACAACGAGGCGCGCAACACCAGGAAGGATGAGGACATGCTCTTCTACCCCGCGCCATCACGCTCACCATACGATCCGGATGGCCACCACGACGGGGAGCGTGTGAGCCGGACCGAGGTATTGGAGGTACTGATGAAAAAGCCGGAACACCTCATCATCGTGACCTATCCGGAGGCGCTGGTGCCATTGGTGGTGGGCCAGGAGACCATGGTGAAGAACACGCTCACCATCAAGCGCAGCGAGGAACTGCCCATCGACACCCTGGAGGAATGGCTGCATGAGACCGGCTTCAACCGCGTAGAGTTCGTTTACGAGCCGGGGCAGTTCAGCATCCGCGGCGGCATTGTGGACGTGTTCAGCTACGGTAGCGACAAGCCCTACCGCATCGAGCTCTTCGGAGATACCGTGGAGAGCGTTCGCCGCTTTGACCCGCAGGACCAGTTGACCGTGGAGCGTCTGGCCGAAGCGGTGATCGTGCCTGACCTGCAGGATGAGGACGCCGCCCGGCAGCAGAACTTCTTCGCACAACTGCCGGAGAACGCCACGATCTGGTTGCGCGACCTGCAGGCCATCGGCGATGCGGCTACGAAGCAACTGAAGCTCCTCGCTGAGGCTTACGAGCGACTGCCAGAAAAAGAGCAACACCCACCCCCGGATGAACTGCTCGCCACCGACACGCAGCTGATCAAGGGGACTTTGGGGTTCAAGAAGGTGTTCTGGGCCAGCTCAGTTCACCACAGAGGCACAGAGAATGCAGCAACCGCGACCCCGGGTCAAGACCGGGGCGAGCTGCAACGACGCGACGGGAACGCGACGCCGGACAAGCATGCTCAGGTGGTGGACTTTCAGCAGCGCCCACAACCCACCTTCGCCAAGGAGTTCAAGGTGCTCAGCGGCGACCTGCACAACAAGCAGAACGCCGGCTACACCAACCTCATTGCCTGCAACAGCGCGAAGCAGAGCGAACGCCTCTACACCATCTTCCACGATATGGAGCACGAGGTGGCCTTCACGCCGCTGGTGCTCGACCTGCATGAGGGCTTCATCGACCCTGAACTGAAGCTGGCGCTCTACACCGACCACCAGATCTTCGAGCGCTACCACCGCTACCGGCTGAAGGAAGGTTTCCGCAGGAACGCGCAGGCCCTCACGCTGAAGGAGCTGACCCAACTGAAGCCCGGCGACCTCGTGGTGCACATCGATCACGGCGTGGGCGTGTTCAGCGGATTGGAAACGATCGACGCCGGTGGCAGCATGCAGGAAGCGATCCGCCTGAAGTACCGCGACAACGACATTCTGTACGTGGGCATCCATAGCCTGCACCGCGTGAGCAAGTACAGCGGAGAGGAAGGGGGCGCGGCGCCGAACGTGAGCAAGCTCGGCAGCCCCGCATGGAAGAACCTGAAGGAGAAAACAAAGGCGAAGGTGAAGGCGCTGGCCTTCGACCTGATCAAGCTCTATGCGCAGCGCAAGAGCAAGCCGGGCTTCGCTTTCCAGCCGGACAATTACCTGCAGCACGAACTCGAGGCCAGCTTCATCTACGAGGATACGCCCGACCAGCTGAAGGCCACGCAGGACGTGAAACGCGACATGGAGAAAGGCGTGCCGATGGATCGACTGGTCTGCGGCGATGTCGGTTTCGGCAAGACGGAAGTGGCGATACGCGCTGCGTTCAAAGCGGTGTGCGATGGCAAGCAAGCTGCGGTGCTGGTGCCCACGACCATCCTTGCCTTGCAGCACTGGAAGAGCTTCTCGGCCCGCATGAAAGGACTGCCCGTGCGCGTGGACTACATCAATCGCTTCCGCAGCAGCGCGCAGCAGACACAGATCCTCAAGGACCTCAAAGAAGGGAAGATCGACATCCTCATCGGCACGCACCGGCTGGTGAGCAAGGACGTGGTGTACAAGGACCTCGGCCTGCTGATCATCGACGAGGAGCAGAAGTTCGGCGTGAACGTGAAGGACAAACTGAAGACCCTGCGCGCTACGGTGGACACCCTCACGCTCACTGCGACGCCGATCCCGCGCACCCTGCAATTCAGCCTCATGGGCGCGCGCGACCTCAGCATCATCAGCACGCCGCCGCCGAACCGCTATCCGGTGAGCACCATGCTGCAGCCGTACGATGAGGTGACCATCCGCGGCGCCATCGAGTACGAGCTCAGCCGTGGCGGCCAGGTGTACTTCATCCACGACAAGGTGAAGAACATCGAATTCATCGCTGACATGATCCGCAAGCTGGTGCCCGGCGCGCGCGTGGGCGTGGGCCACGGCCAGTTGGAAGGCCACAAACTCGAGGAAGTGATGCTCGACTTCATCGAGGGCAATACCGATGTGCTCGTCTGCACCACCATCGTGGAGAACGGTCTCGACATCCCGAACGCGAACACGATCATCGTGAATGAGGCGCAGAACTTCGGCCTCAGTGATCTGCACCAGCTGCGCGGTCGCGTGGGACGCAGCAACAAGAAAGCCTACTGCTACTTGCTCGCGCCCAGCCCGCACCTGCTGCCCGACCTGTCGCGCAAGCGCCTGCAAGCCATTGAGCAGTTCAGCGACCTGGGCAGCGGCATCCACATCGCCATGAAGGACCTCGACATCCGCGGCGCAGGCGACCTGCTCGGCGCGGAACAGAGCGGCTTCATCAACGACATCGGCTTCGAGACTTACCACAAGATCCTGGAGGAAGCCGTGCGCGAACTGAAGGACCAGCACTTCAAGGACCTTTTCGACGACGCGCAGGAAGGCAGCCACTCGCTCGCCCGCGGTTCACGCCGCGACCAGAGCGACGACTGCATCATCGAGACCGACCTCACCATGCTGATCCCCAACAGCTACGTGAGCGAGACCGCCGAACGCCTTGCGCTCTACCGCAAGCTCGACGACATTAAGGACGAAGCGGAACTACAGAAGTTCACGGCGGAAGTCACGGATCGTTTCGGGCCGATCCCGAACCAGGTGAACGAGCTGATGGAAGGCATCCGCCTGCGCTGGCTCGGCCAACGCATGGGCCTGGAGAAGATGGTGTTGAAGAAAGGCACGCTCATCGGCACCTTCATTGCCGATCAGAAGCACGGCTTCTTCGAGAGCGATTCGTTCAACGCGGTGCTCCGCGCAGTGCAAGCACAACCAAGGCGGTTCAAGGTGTATGAGAAGGCGGGGACGCTGCGTGTGAGCGTACAGGACGTGAAGAACGTGCATGAAGCGAAGGAGGCGATGGAGAGCGTGGTGGGGGTGGGGTCATAGCTCGTGGCCTTTGAATGGCAGTACGGATACAACTTTTTGACACCATGAATAACGCGGCATCATCTCATATACGTTCTCTTCTTGTCGTATCACTGGCATGCACCTCCGCTTTCAGCAAAGCTCAGGACAGCTTGCGACTGAGCATTTCACTCTTCAATCAAAGTACAGCCATCCCCTATACCCGATTCTTTACCACACCCGTTCACCCAGGCATTCAGGTCGCCGCCGAGTTAGACCTGAACGAAAGACCTCGAGGCCGCGCGTTCACAGGTGCGCACCTGGGATATTTCTTTCACAACCACCTTGCGCAGGGCTTCTATATCGGCGCTGACCTGGGCTATGAGACCCGGACAACGATCGGGATAAGCTTCGCCGGCATGTTGGGGCTGGGCTACTTGCGCACGTATGCCACCAAACCGGAGTTCATTCTGCAGAACGGCATCTACCAACAGGAACGGGACCGGGGCAACGGTCGCATTATGCCTTCACTCTCGCTTGAGACAGGCTACTACCTCAGACCCGATCGCCACAGCAGCCAGTTCTTCATTCGCTACCAAAGCTGGCTGGAATATCCCTACTCTCCGGGTTTCATCGAGCTCATGTCACACATCAGCCTGCATGTTGGCGTACGGTTCAGCATCCGCAGGAACACCGCCACACAATGATGCGCCAAGGTTTCATACTCTGCCTGTTCCTGTGCGCCCTCTCCGCTTGCGAGAAAGGCGAGACCCTCGACCCGGGGTTTTATGCCTGCACCTTCACGGCGGCCGACAGCAGTGCGGACCACCCCGCACATACGAACTTCATGGACCTGCTGCAGGCCATTACACATGACGGTGCACCCGGTGTTCTGATGAGTGTGAACGACCCTGTGAATGGTGAGTGGAGCGGAGCTGCAGGCATGGCCGACCTCTTTAACCAGGTGCCCATGAAACCGTGCAACATCTCGCGTCTGGGAAGCACGGTCAAGACGTTCACCGCCGCCACGATCCTACTGCTACAGGAGGAGGGCAAGCTCGACTTGGATGACAGGATCGCCGACTATTTGAGCGGCGAACCGATCGAGCGCTTGGAGAACGCGGACCAAGCGACCATCCGGCAATGCCTTCAGCATAGCAGCGGTATTCGCAACTATATCGCGAGCGCACAATTCCAAACCGCTTCCCTGAATGACCTGATCCGGGTGTGGCGACCGGAGGATCTGCTCGCCTACGCGTACGACAGACCGGCTGATTTTGCTCCAGGAAGCGATGTGAGATACTCGAACACACCTTATATCCTACTCGGCATGTTGATCGAACATATCGAAGGCATGCCATTCTACAAGGTATTCGAGGAAAAGCTGTTCACCCCTTTGGGCCTGACATCCATACGGTTCGCCGCTGAGGACAACGTACCGGATGGCATTGTGCGGGGCTACGTCGACCTGTACAGCAACCTGAACGTGATCGAAAGCACCTACTACAGCGGCTGGGACTATTTCACTGCCGATGGCGGCTTGATCGGCAACCCCAAAGACCTCGGACGATTCCTTCGCGCATTGACCAATGCAGAAGTGATCAGCGCCGCATCACTGGCCGAAATGACCACCTGGCGGGCGCCCAGTGAGGTGGATGACAGCTTCTTCCCGATCCAGTATGGGCTCGGCCTATTCCGAATGGAGACCCCTTGGGGAGAGGCCTGGTTCCATAGTGGTGATGCGATAGGTTACTACGCGTGCATGACCTACTTCCCCGCGGAAGGAACAAGCATCGCCTGGGGCGTGAACGGTAACTATGGATCGATCGATGAGGCCACCCAGACACGTCCGGCCATGGAGCGGATATTCGACACGGTCTTTCCTTGATCGTTGCTCCACTTGTCGAGAACTCATGGCATGTTCTCCCGGATCGTATGGGGCCTTAACACCATGTACATAATGCTTCGCCCGAGGCAGCCTAACGGTCTGACCCGTCACTCATCCCCTCCCCTTCCAACTCCTCGTTCGTTCTCCACGAAGCATACAACTCCACCCGGTTGTTCCCCGCTGGGCGGAACTTCACCCATCGGTCGCTTCACGCCCTGCGGTCCATGCCTTCGGCATAGCTCGGCTTGTCTTGTCCACCAGCATGTTGGTGATCAATTTTATCATGCAGTGATCGAGTGCTGATCGGCGCGCCGGGGCATACTACTTTCGCCTTGTGACCTTTCGATCCTACGCACCCGACCCAGACCTGCGCCCTTTCATAAGGCAGTATTGGCTCATCACGGGCCGACAGGAGTGCCAAGAGCCGATCGAGCTTCTACCCGACGGCGGGGTGAGCTTGGTGCTGAACCTGGGCGATGGCATCAACAGCTCACGTTTCGGTACGCGGTGGAGCGAGCAGGAAGCCTTGATCGTGGGTGCGCAAACCCGTGGCGACACGCAGCTGCTTCTGGGCGAGAGCCTGTTGTTCGGGATCACCTTCAAGCCGGGCGGTTTCTCCTTCTTCCACCACTATGATCCGATGCATCGCATGGCCGATGAGGTGCAGCCCTTCGACCAGTCACTCTTCCCGGATCCTCACATGATGTTGCGGCAACCGACAGCCTACGTTGATCGATTCTACCTGGAGCGCTTGAAGCCACCGCGCTTCTCACTGATGGAAGTCGTGGAGCGTATCGAACAGCGCGAAGGCCGGATACGGATGGATGACCTGATGCGCGAAAATTGCACCACCGCCCGGCAATTGGAGCGCCAGTTCAAGCAGCAGATGGGCATCACACCGAAGGAATTCATCGACCTCACCCGCTTCAACCATGCGTTCGGTGTGGTGCAACGTGAAGGCGGGGAGCGCAGCCTATTGGAGATCGCCTGGGACTGCGGTTACTACGACCACGCGCACATGGCCAACGCATTCCAGAAACATATGGGCCGGCCGCCGAGCGCCTTCGTTTTGTCGCATTCCTCCAAGATCGCGCTGGCCTGAGCCAACTAGCCTTGCGCTTCGCCTGCTTCTAACTGTGGCGAACAACGCATGGACCGATCGAGTCCCTTGGCGAAGACCTACCGCGGCATCGCGCTGCTGGTGATCGTGCTGGTGCCGCTGAGCTACTTCGGCTTCCGCACAAGCTATTGGCAGCACTTTCCGCGCTTCCCGGGCGTGGGCTGGGAAGTGCACTTCCATCTGCTCACGATCGCGGCGTGGCTGGCGATGCTGGTATCGCAAGCCTGGCTCGCGGTGAAGGGTCGCATCGCGCAGCACAAGCGCATCGGGCGTTTCGCCTACCTCCTCGTTCCCCTCATCATCATCGGCTTCGGGCTGGTGACCAACTACGGCCAGTTGCGGCACAAGGAGCCCGCTCTGCTGGGCGCATCGTTCTTCGATGGCGGGGCCTTCCTCGTGTTCTATGCACTGGCCATCGCGTACCGCCGGAACACGGCCTACCATTCGCGCTACATGATGCTCACCGCGGTGCCCTTCATCAACCCGACGCTGGGACGCGCCATAGCGCCGGAAGTGAGCACAACGGTTGAACTCGCACTCATCATCGCCTTGCTCGTCGCTGCGCGCATACGAAGGACCACGTGGCAGCCTTATGCGGTCGCCTTGCTTACACTGATGGCGTTGACCCTGGTGATCGTGTACATCTCCATGATCGAGCCAGGGATCATCGAGGGGCTGTGGGAAGCGATCTGGGGCTAGGCGAATCTGGCCTTTCGTCCAACGTTGCGATTGTCCTCTACGTCTGGACAGCCCTACGCATATCTTGCCGTTGCCATGACCGACAAGAACGCCGTCAAGATCTTCGAAGAGAAGCAGGTGCGCACCGTGTGGGATGGTGAGCAGGAGAAGTGGTTCTTCTCCATCATCGATGTGATCGCGGCCCTCACTGGCAACGAGCGCCCCCGGAAGTACTGGAACGATCTGAAGACCAAGCTGCTACGCGAGGGCAGCCAACTGTCCGATAAAATCGGACAGTTGAAATTGCCTGCCGACGATGGCAAGCTGCGCCTCACCGACGTGGCCGACACCGAGCAGCTCTTCCGGCTGATCCAATCCATCCCCTCGCCCAAGGCCGAACCCTTCAAATTGTGGCTGGCGCAAGTGGCCTCCGAGCGCCTGGACGAAATGGCGGACCCAGAGCTCACCATCGACCGTGCGCTGGAGCAATACCTGCGTCTGGGCTACCCCGAGAATTGGATCAACCAGCGGCTGAAGAGCATCGAGATCCACAAAGAACTCACCGATGAATGGAGGAAACGCGGCATGAAGGAGGGCATGCACTTCGCCACGCTCACCGACATCATCACCAAGGCCTGGAGCGGGAACAGTACCAAGGAGTACAGAGTGCTGAAAGGCCTGAAGAAGGAGAACCTCCGCGACAACATGACCAATACGGAGCTGATCCTCAACATGCTCGCAGAGGCATCGGCGAAGGACATCTCGCAAGCCACCGAGCCGGAGACTTTCGACGAGAACAAGGAAGTGGCACGTCAAGGTGGGAACGTGGCCAAGGTGGCACGCTTGGAGCTGGAGGCGCGTACGGGGAAGAAGGTGGTGACGGCGCTGAGCGCCAAGAAGTCGCTGACCGGTGGAAGGCCAGCCAAGCGCAAGGGCTCTTAATCGC
Organism: Flavobacteriales bacterium; assembly: GCA_016788635.1. Classification (GTDB taxonomy): domain Bacteria; phylum Bacteroidota; class Bacteroidia; order Flavobacteriales_F; family PHOS-HE28; genus PHOS-HE28. The sequence goes on from JAEUSU010000012.1 coordinate 77,017, forward strand.
TCTTCCCCGCACCTTCCAGTTCCTCTATCGTCCTCCTCGCCGCCTCCAATCGCACCCGATTGTTCTTACTCACCAGCATGTTGGTGATGAGCTTCTCCATGCGGTGATGAAGCGGGATCAGCAGCCCTGCGATCGCCGCCATGCACAGTAGCAACAGCAACGGCGAGTGGTGCGTGAGTTCCCCCAGGAACGGATGCACCAGCAGATTGATGAACTCAAAGAAGAGCAGCAGCGCGATGAGCGAGAGGTTCTTGATCGCCTTTGCGCCGACCACGGCGGTCCTGCTGAAGATGAGCAGGAAGATGCCCAGCGTGATCACGATGAGGGCGATGATGCCGAACTGGATGTTGCGGGAGCGCTCCTCCCTGGCCTCCTCCCTCGCCTTCGCCTCCTCGCGGTCCTTCAGTTCCTGCGTGAACAACTGGTTCTGCAGTTGGCTCCTGTTCTGCAAGGCCGTGAGCGAGTCGCGCCACGCGTGGGCGAGCTTCGAGTACACCAGCGCGCTATCGGTCATGCCATTCGCCGCGAACGCATCGGACAAGGCTTTGGTGGACCGGATCATGAGGGATGGCTGCCGCACTTCGTCAGTGGCTGCGAATCCCTTGCGCGCCCAGGCAAGCGCCTCCCCAGCACGCCCCTGGTCGATGAGCAGCTTCGCGTACCCGGCCGAACCATTGACGAGCGCATCCAGCGTTCCGGCTGAATCCGCCACCGCCAAGGCCCGCTTGTAGTAGGGCTCGGCCACGTCGTTCTCGCCACGTGCGGCATGCACAGCAGCCATGGTGAGCTTGTAGGCGGCGTAGCCATAGGGATCCGTGCCAGGCACCTTCACGACATCGGCCAGGCGGGCATAATACAGCGCGGAGTCCAGGTCGCCGCGATCCATGTGGCACCTCGCCAGGATGGACATCGAACGCCCGTAGAACCCTTGACCCAAGCCATAGGCCTGTGCCTTCCGCATGTAGCGCAAGGTGCCATCGATATCCCCGACCTGCTGGTACACGATCGCGGTCTCCTTGCACGTCAGGCTCATGCGCATGCTGTCCCCGATCTGCTGGTAGCCCTCGAAGGCGATGTTGAAGTGCCGCAGCGCCCCGTTCACATCACTGAGCCTGGTGAATGCCACACCGATGCCGAAGTTGGCCGGGGCGAGCAGCGTGTCGTTCTTGGTCGTTTCCGCCAACTCAAGTCCCCGCATCGCCGCCTTCATGCAGTCTTCCGTGCGACCGACAAAAGCGTACAGGCCGGTGAGCCTGCTGATGGCGGCCATCTGCGCCCGAGGGTCGGTCGCCGCCCGCTCGCGTGCTTCCAGTGAATCGATCGGCAGGCCGCGCAGCCTGGCGTACAGCGTATCGAGTGGCTGGGCGTGAAGCTGGCCGATCATACCGAGGCCGATGAAAAGAACGAGTAGCCTGAAAACCATGGAGACGGTTCGTTGTTGACGTGTCCTTGCGTGCATGTCGGTCAGCTTGCCTTGGTTTCACCGCGACTCCCCTCCAACTCCTCGATCGTCCGCCTTGCCGCTTCCAAGCGGACGCGGTTGTTCTTCGATACGAGCATGTTGGTGATGAGCTTCTCCATGCGGTGGTGCAGCGGGATGAGCAAACCGGCGATGGCCGCCATGCACAAGAGCATCAGGATCGGGGAGTGATTGGTGATTCGATCGAGGAATGGATGTAGCAGCAGGTTGATGAACTCGAAGAAGAGCAGCAGCGCGATGAGCGAGAGGTTCTTGATCGCCTTCGCACCGACAATGGCTGTGCGGCTGAACACGAGCAGGAAGATGCCGAGCGTGATGACGATGAGCGCGATGATGCCGAACTGGATGTTGCGGGAGCGCTCGTGCTGCGCTTCGATGCGCGCCTGTTCCTCTTCCTTCTCCTTCAATTGCTGGCCGAAGCGCATATTCTCCACCTTGCTCACCGCTTCGGCGTTCAACAGGCTGTCTTGCAACGTGGCGTGCAACTTCAGGATGAGGTAGGCGCTATCCGTCTTGTCTGCGGCGTGATAGGCTTCTTGCAAGAGTTCCGTGGCGTCGATAGATCCAGGCAGGTTTTCCGTCTGTTCAGCAACGGCTAATGCGCGCTTGCCCATATCGATCGCGGCGTTCGCGTCCTTCGCGGAAAGCCGCACGCGCGCGAACCCCACCAGGGCAGCGGGCATCACGCGGACGACATTGAATGAATCGCATACGGCGATGGCCTTCTGGAAGAAGAGCTCGGCCATGTTCGTTTCGCCCTTGGCCGCGTAGGCTTTGCCGAGCACCAGCTGCGAGCGGGCATAGCCGTACGGGTCGCTCGCCACCGAATTGATCCCATTGGAACGCTGGGCGTAGTGCATGGCGGAGTCGGCCATCCCCAACTCGCCATAGGCCTCGCTCAAGTGGCAGGCCGTACGGTTCATCTCGACGCTGCCTTTCACATGCATCTCAGCGCGTTTCAGCCAGGCGATCGCTTCTCGTAGCTGCCCCATCTGCTTGTACACGACGCCTATCTCCTTCTCCACCCAGCCGACCAGGTCCGGCACCCCGCTCCGTTCCGCATGCTCCAACCCCTTGTGCATGTACTCCAGGCTCTTGCCGGGGTCCCGCTCCTTGCACGAATAGCTCACCATCAGGTAGGTCTGGCCCAGTAGCGAGTCCTCCTTCGCTTCGGGCACCAGATCCAGCATGTACAACGCCGTGTTCCGCAATTCCTCAGCGCGCCCGGCATACAAACAAGCGATCGCGTGGTCCTTCGCTGCTTCGAGGCGGATGGCGATGGGCTGCGACTTGTCATACCGCAAGTTGAGCGTGTCCAGTTGGGCGATGCCGAATTGGGCGTGGCACGTCAATGACAAGCATGCAAGCATCGCGATCCCCAGCCCAACCCCCAGCTGCCTCGTTCCTTTCATCGTGGTTCTCATGCGCTACTTCCTTGGATCGGTTACGGGGCGTGCCTCCAACTCCTCGATCGTCCTTCTCGCCGCCTCCAAGCGTACGCGATTGTTCTTCGATACGAGCATGTTGGTGATCAACTTCTCCATGCGGTGGTGCAGCGGGATCAGCAGCCCGGCGATGGCGGCCATGCACATCAGCATCAAAATCGGCGAGTGGTTGGTGATCCTATCAAGGAACGGATGCAGCAACAGGTTGATGAACTCGAAGAAGAGCAGCAGCGCGATGAGCGAGAGGTTCTTGATGGCCCTCGCACCTACAATGGCTGTGCGGCTGAACACGAGCAGGAAAATGCCGAGCGTGATGACGATGAGGGCGATGATACCGAACTGGATGTTCCGGGAGCGGGCGGCTGCGGCTTCTGTGCGCTGCTTGGCAACCTCCATATCCTTGAGCTGCTGCGCGAAAAGCTGGGTCTTCAGCTGACTGCGGTTCTGCGTGGCGATCACGCTGTCACGATAGTTGATGCAGAGCTTCGCGTAAACAAACGCGCTATCTGTCTCGCCGTTCGCGTTGAACGCATCGGCCAAGGCTTCAGCCGATTTCTCCAGCAGGTTCGGGTTGCGGACCCCCTCTGCTGAGCTGAAACCCAACTGCGCGATGGCC
>JAEUSU010000004.1 GCA_016788635.1 Flavobacteriales bacterium
CTTTGTCGGCGCTGTCGCTGTAGATGACGCCGCCGAACTGCATCTCGCCTTTCTTGCTCTTCACCACCTTGCGCTGGTTGGCCACGATGCCCACGGCCCAGCCGTCGATGCGGGCGTAGGCGGTGATGATGCTCTGGCCGAAGCCTTCCTTGTATTCGGTGTACTCGCTGTCGTCAACCAACCGCGCGATCACCTCGCGCATGTCATAGGGCTTGGCGCGGTCGGTTGGGATGAGGCCGTAGATCTCCTTCGGGTCGGCCTTGGGCAGCGCTGGCTTCTCGCGACTGAAGCCCGCGTCCTTCGGCTTGCCCAGCTTGTCCACGATGGCGCGGATCTTCTTCAGGCAGTCCGCATCGTCCTTGCACTTGTAGTCGGTCACCCCGCTGATCTCGCTGTGCGTGGTGGCGCCACCGAGCGTCTCGTTGTCGATGTCCTCGCCGATGGCGGCTTTTACCAGGTAGCTGCCCGCGAGGAAGATGCTGCCGGTCTTCTCCACGATGAGGGCCTCATCGCTCATGATGGGCAGGTAGGCGCCGCCCGCCACGCAGCTGCCCATGACGGCGGCGATCTGCGTGATGCCCATGGAGCTCATCACGGCATTGTTGCGGAAGATCCGTCCGAAGTGCTCCTTGTCGGGGAAGATCTCGTCCTGCATGGGCAGGTACACGCCGGCGCTGTCCACCAGGTAGATGATGGGCAGGCGGTTCTCGATGGCGATCTCCTGCGCGCGCAGGTTCTTCTTGCCCGTCATGGGGAACCAGGCGCCGGCCTTCACGGTGGCGTCGTTGGCCACCACGATGCACTGGCGCTTGCTCACGTAGCCGATCACGACCACCACACCGGCGCAGGGCGCACCGCCGTGTTCCTTGTACATGCCATCGGCCGCGAAGGCGCCGATCTCGATCCGCGGCGCGCCCTTGTCGAGCAAGGCGTCGATGCGCTCGCGGGCGGTCATCTTGCCTTGCTCCTTGTGTTTGGCGATCTTCTTCTCGCCGCCGCCGAGGTGGATGGTGCGCAGGCGCTTGTTCAGCTCGCTGATGGCGAGCTTGTTGAAGTCTTCGTTCTTGTTGAATTCGAGGTCCATGGGGATCAGAGGATCAGATGCTTCCGCCGAAGCTTCAGCGTAGGTGGATGATCAGATGATGTCCTGACCTCGCTGACGGCTGATGTGCGAAGATCGGGCAGGAAGGTCAATGGATCGGGACTATGATAGGAACTCTTGCATCTCCTTGATCAATGCATCGCCTGCCTCTTCATGTACAAAATGCCCGGCCTCCGGAAAGGTCCGCACCATGGCCTGCGGCAAGGCCTGCTTCCAACGATCCAACAGGTCGGGCGGGAAGAAGCGGTCCTTCATGCCCCAGCAGAGCAGGGTGGGGATGGAACGCAAGCGAACCACACGTTCCCATTGTGCCTGCCAGTAGGGACCGGCGTTCTTGATCTCCTGCACGCAGGCGAAGGTGGCCGCGCGTGAGGCTGCATCCGGCAGGGCGCGCCGGTAGTGCGCATGGGTGGCCTTGCCCAGTTTCTTCCTGTCGCCATACCCGTTGGGCATCATCACGTTCACGCTGAATCCCATCCGCAGGTAGAGGAAGCGCCCGAGCCGGGACTTCATGATGGCGGTGGGTCTCCTGAAACGCTTGTCGGGCATCAGGTCCCAGAGCCAGGTGTTGTAGAGCACGATGCGTCGCACGTTCTCCGGATGGGTCAGCGCGTGCTGCAGACCGATGCCGCCACCGAAGTCGGTCACCACCAAGGTGAGGTCCTTCAAGCCGAGATGATCAATGAGGTCCTGCAGGCGCCGGGCGTGTGCGGCAACGGTGTAATCGGCCTTCGAGGGCTTGTCGCTAAGGCCGAAAGCGAGATGGTCCACAGCCACGCAGCGGTGGGTGGAGGAGAAGGCCTTGATCAGGTGCCGGAAGCCGAAGCTCCAGTCAGGTGTGCCGTGCACGAAGAGCAGCACCGGGCCATGTCCTTCGTCCACGTAGTGAATGCGGCCATTCGAGTGGTGGAAGGTGTGGGGAGCGAAGGGATACTCCTTGCGGTCCACCCAAGCGGGGATGATGAGGTCGGTGGGCACGGCGCGAAGGTCATGCGGGGCTGATCAGGAACCGCTTGATCTTCGTCAAGAACGGATGATGCGCGCGGCATCCGGTCCGCAATTGCACACGAGGTCGATCACGCTCATGCGCGGTTGGAAGCCATGCCGGTCGGCGAAGACCTGGGGGTAGGGGGGCGAGGGCGTGACTTCTGGAGGCAGCGGCTTTTTCTGATGGAAGGTGGTGCGGAGGTCCACATGACGAGTAGCGAGTGGCGAGTGGCGAGTGACGCCCTCACTCGCCACTCGGTACTCGCTACTCGGTACTTGATACTCGCCACTCAGTTCCACATAGGTTTCGCTTACCTCCACCTTCGTCGTCAACCCCACCCACTTCATCCCCAGCCGCAGCGTCGCCATGTCAAGGTCCACGAGCCGCTCGTACTTCTTCAATACCACCGCTTCGATCTCGTCGATGTAATGGATGAACCAGGGCGTCTTCCCATACGCGCTGCGAATGGCGTGCAGGTGTTGTTGCGGCCAGGTCTCGATGTAGCTGAGGCCAATGGTGCGCATCGGGATCTTGTTCCCGTGGTCACGGGCGATCTGCACGTTGAGGTCCTGCACGCCGTTGGGCCCCACCACTCGTGTGCGGGTGCGATAGCTCTGGCGTTCGTAGTGCTCGCCGATGTCGATGATGACCTTCGGGGAACGGGCCAGCAGGCGGTAGTGCTCCACGCTGCCAAAGTAGAAGGCGGAAAGGACCGGGATGCTCATACCATGCGCAGTCGCCCCCCCCAGAAACGCTCCTCCAGCCAGATCTTGAACAGCGGATCGATCCATTCGGTCTCCTCACCGACCAGGTCGAGGATCTCCTTGTTCTCCAGGGCCTGGGTCACGCGGCGCACGTTCGCACTGGAGCCGAGATCGTAGCGGCGCAGGGTCTCCTTCGAGGTGAATTGTTCCACACCGTTGAGAAATGCGCGCAGGTAGTTGAGCTGCGGGGTGGTGATGTCATCCACCAGCCGATGATACAGCGCGTCGTGCTGGTTCAGCAGGTCCTGCAGGGCGGTGTCCACGATGGCGCGTGTGCAGGTACGCCCCTTGGTGCGCAGCCAGGCCGCATGCCCCAGCATTTGCACGTGGTAACTGTGGTCCTGCATGCGCGCGACAAGGTGGTCGCAGGTCTCCGCGTTGATCGTCTTTCGTACGCTGGCGAAGCGCGACTGGATGAAGGGTATCCAATCCTCGCGTTTGATCTTGTCCAGGAACATGATGTCGCCGAAGCGGTAGAAGGGCATGCTCTGCTTGTTGAACAGGTCCATCATCATGTGCCGTTTGCTGCCGTAGATCACGTGGCACACGGCACGCTGGTGCTGCCAGGATGCGCGAAGCATCTTCTGGAACCCGGTGGGATCGGGCAGTTGGGCGATGTTCTGGAACTCATCGATGCAGAGCACCAGTCGCACCCCCTTCGCGGTGGCCATGCGTTCCGGCAGGTCCAGCAGGGAGGTGATGCTCTTTCGTCCGTCCGGCAGATCGAGCTTCAGGCTGAACTCGCTTCGGGGGTCCATACCGAAGGAGACCTGCGGCACCACACCGCGCACGAATTCCTTCACGTCCGCGAGCCGCTGTTCCATGGTCCTGCCCAGCGCCTTCACCACGGCCTCGGTGGTGCGCTCCAGGAAGTCCTGCTCCGTGCGAACGTGAAAGAGGTCCACGAACGCGAAACGCACGTTGCGCTCACGGGCCATGTCCACGGCCACCTGCTTGATGAGCGAGGACTTGCCCCAGCGGCGCGGGCTGATGATCACGGTGTTGATGCCGGAGCGGAAGTTCGAGCGGAGCTTGTCGCGCGGCCATTCGCGGTCCACGAAATGCTCGCCTGATACAAGCGTGCCGATGAGAAAGGGGGACTGTTCTTCGTTCATTCCAGCGGCATACGGGGTGCCTGGCAAATGTAACAACGATGTTAGTAACAAAGTAGTTACTAACTGCGGTGTCACATCTGTTGGCGGGCAGGTCCGGGCATGATCACTTCCCGATGCAGAACCTGCCAAAAATGCTGCCGAGCAGGTCGTCCGGTGTGATGCGGCCGGTGATCTCGCCCAGGTGATGCTGCGCGCGGCGCAGATCGGCCGCGATCAACTCTCCCCCGTGTTCACCCAGGATGCCGACACGGGCGGCACGCAGCGCATCATGGGCGTGGCGCAAAGCTTCCACGTGCCGGACGTTCGTCACCACGATGTCGCCCGGCTCCGTCTGTTTCACCTGCGCGACCAGCCGCTCGCGCAACGCATCCAGCCCCGTACCGGTGCGGGCGGAAATGGCGAGCATTCCAGGGTGTGAAGCCCGGGCGAGGTCCGTCTTGTTCAGCACGGGGATGGGCTCCGCGCCCACCTTCAGCCGTAAGCGCTGGGCCTCGTCCTTCAGTTCGTCCGGTGTCATGGTGGTGGCATCGCCAAGCAACAGCACGACCTCCGCCTCGGCCGCCTTGCGGTAGCTGCGTTCAATGCCCAGTTGCTCGATCGCATCCTCCGTTTCACGCAGGCCTGCCGTATCGATGAAGCGGAAGGTGATGCCATCCAGCACGAGCGTTTCCTCCACGGTGTCACGCGTGGTGCCGGGGATCTCGCTCACAATGGCTCGCTCCTCGCCCAGCAACGCGTTCAGCAGGGTGCTCTTCCCGCTGTTGGGCGCCCCCACGATGGCCACGGGCACGCCCACACGCACGGCATTGCCATAGCGGAAACTGGCGATGAGCGTGTCGCATATGGTGGAGAGCTCATCCAGGAGGGCCAGCAGCTCGGGTCGTTCCGCGAAGCGCACGTCCTCCTCGCCGAAATCGAGTTCAAGCTCAATGAGCGCGCTCAGGTCGATGAGCTTCTGGCGCAGTTCCTCGATGCGCACGCTGTACCCGCCGCGCAGTTGCGACAAGGCCAGTTTGTGCGCGGCGGCCGTGCGGCTGGCGATCAGGTCAGCCACGGCCTCGGCCTGTGCCAGGTCCAGCTTCTTGTTGAGGAAGGCCCGCAGGGTGAACTCGCCCGGCCGGGCCAGCCGTGCCCCGCAGGTGACGAGCGCCTCCAGCACGCGTTGCTGGATGTGCGGCGATCCATGCACGGCCAGCTCCACCACATCTTCGCCGGTATAGCTGCGCGGCTCAGAGAAGCAGGTGCACAAGGCCTCATCCAGCGGGCCATCCGCATCGTGCAGGTCCACGCGGAAGGCGCGCCGGGCTGCCGGGTGGTGGGGCAGGCCGGGCGCGATGCCACGGGTGATGGCCACTGCCTGAGGACCGCTGAGGCGTACCAAGGCCACCGCACCCATGCCGGGGGGCGTGCTGATGGCGCAGATGGTGTCGCGGTCCTCCATGGCGGGTCAAATTTGGCGGATCTTCGCACCACCCAACCGCACCACCATGACCACTGCCACCCGCCGCGCGTTCGAAGAGTTGCCCTACCCCACGGTGGTGGTGGTGGGCGGTGGCTTCGCCGGGCTGGAAGTGGTGCAAAGACTGGCGGGCAAACCCTTCAAGGTGATCCTGCTGGACAAGCAGAACCACCACTGTTTTCAACCGCTGCTCTACCAGGTGGCCACGGCCAGCCTCAGTGCGGACAGCATCGCGCATCCTTTCCGCCGCACGGTGGGGCCCATGCCCAACGTGGCCTTCCGCATGGCCGAGGTGCGACGCATCCTGCCGGACCGGAAGTGTGTGGAGACCAATGTCGGGGATTTCGACTACGACGTCCTCATCCTGGCCCAGGGCAGCACCACCAACTTCTTCGGCAATCAGCAGCTGGCTGAAGTGGCCATGCAGCTGAAGAGCATCAGCCAGGCCTTGGACATCCGCAGTGATTTCCTGCAGGAGTTCGAACGCGCCATGGTGCTGCGCGATGAGCACGACCTGCGGCGCTGCCTGAATTTCGTGATCGTGGGCGCCGGACCCACCGGCGTGGAGCTGGCCGGGGCACTGGCCGAGATCAGGCGCACGGTGTTGAAGCGGGAGTATCGCGAGATGAACAGCGAGCTGATGCGCATCGTGCTCATCGACAGCAATGACCGGGTGTTGAAGAGCTTCTCGGAGACCGCCTCGGCCAATGCGTTGAAGTACCTGGACCTTTTGGGCGTGGAGGTGCGGCTCGGGGTGCGGGTGCTGGGCGGCGATGAGGACCACATCACCCTGGATGACGGGAGCTCACTGGACACCAACACGGTGATCTGGGCCGCCGGCGTGAAGGGCGCGTTGATACCCGGCCTTGAGGACGCGGTGAATGAGCGGGCCAACCGGTATCGCGTGGATGTACACAATGGCGTGGCTGGCTTTCCCGGCATCCACGCCATTGGCGACATCGCCTTGATGGAAGCCGATCCCGCCTGGCCGAAGGGACATCCGCAGGTGGCCACCGTGGCCATTCAGCAGGGGAGGCACCTGGTGGGGAACATGTTGCGCCGGAACAAAGGCCTGCAGCCGCTACCGTTCGGTTATGTGGACAAGGGCAGCATGGCGGTGATCGGACGTGGCCACGCCGTGGTGGACATGGGAGGCCGCAGCTACGGCGGGGTGGTGGCCTGGTTCCTGTGGATGGTGGTGCATGTGGCCAAGCTCGTCAGCTTCCGCAATCGCATCATGGTGCTGGTGAACTGGGCGTGGAAGTACCTCAGTTGGAAGAACACCATCCGCCTGATCATCCGCCCCTATGTGCGCCACGGCACCTCTGTGTCGCGCCCCTTCGTGGCGCAGGAGTAACCTCCACGCGCGTCCCGCCATCTACCTTCGCCGCCATCGCACCGTAGCACATCCGGCGGGTGCCACATTTCCTCATTCCTTCTCCTGTGTCCTCGCGCCTGGCCATTCTCTTCCTCACGGTCTTCATCGACCTGCTGGGTTTCGGTCTGGTGATCCCCATTTTGCCCACCTATGCCGTTGAGCTGGGTGCTTCCTCCCTTCAGGTGGGCTTGGTCATGGCGGTGTACGCGCTCATGAACTTCGCCTTTTCACCGTTCTGGGGCGCCCTGAGCGACCGATACGGGAGGCGGCCGGTGATCGCGGGAACGGTCTTCATCACGGCGGCCGCTTTTCTCTTGCTCGCCCATGCGCACAGCCTTGCGTTGCTCTTCGCCGCACGCATGCTCGCCGGCATCGGCTCGGCCAACATCGCTGCTTCGCAGGCTTACATCACCGACATCACCCCTGTGGAACGCCGGGCAAAGACGCTGGGCCTCATCGGAGCGGCCTTTGGCCTCGGCTTCATCTTCGGGCCACCGGCGGGCGGGCTCATCAAGGAGCACTTCGGCATGGACGCGGTGGGTTACAGCGCCATGGGCCTGAGCCTGCTGAACCTGGTCCTGATCCTGCTCTTCCTGCCCGAATCGTTGCGTGAGAAGGACGGCACACGCAAGGTGGAGATGAAGCCTGTTACGCAGACCATACAGGCCCTGCGGAACGAGAAGCTGCGCGACCTCTTCCTCACCAGCTTCATCTACATCGTGGCGTTCAGCATGATGCAGGTGACCGTTGCGCTGCTATGGGGTGAACACTATGGATTGAGCGAGGCACGCATCGGCTACATGTTCGCCGCCATCGGCCTGGCCTCAGCCATCGTGCAGGGCACCATGGTGGGCTGGCTGGCCCGAACCTTCGGCGAGGAAAGGCTCATGGTTTACGGCTGCATCATCATGGCCTTTGCGCTGTTCGTCATACCCTTTGTGCCTCATGCATGGTTCGTGCCCCTGGCATTTATTCCCATTGCCATGCTGGCCGTGGCCAACGGCTGCCTCATGCCCAGCCTCACCTCATTGCTGAGCCGCAGTGCCACTGAGAAGGAGCAGGGCCAGGTGCTGGGCATGAACCAGAGCTTCATGTCGCTTGCGCGCGTGGTGGGACCATCCATGGGGGGGCTGCTCTATGGCTGGCATTTTACAGGGCCTTATGTGATGGGAGCCCTGCTCATGGGCGGTGCGCTGGCTTTCGTGCGCGCCTATCACAATGCCGTGCGTGCACGGGCCTGAAGCCGTTCCGCACGGGCCCTTACTTTTGGCGCCCGAACAACCGACCCCCATCCATCCATGAGCGTGCTCGTCAGTAAGAATTCAAAGGTCATCGTACAGGGATTCACCGGCAGCGAAGGCACCTTCCACGCCACGCAGATGATCGAGTACGGCACCAACGTGGTCGGGGGCGTCACACCCGGCAAGGGGGGGCAGAAGCATCTGGACAGGCCCGTTTTCGAGACCGTGAGCGAGGCGGTGAAGGCCACCGGTGCGGACGTCAGCATCATCTTCGTTCCACCCGCTTTCGCGGCAGATGCGATCATGGAGGCCGCCGAGGCGGGCATCCAGGTGGTCGTGTGCATCACCGAGGGCATTCCCGTGAAGGACATGGTGCAGGCGCGCGAATACCTGCGCGGCAAGGACTGTCGCCTCATCGGGCCCAATTGTCCCGGCGTGATCACGGCCGATGAATGCAAGGTGGGCATCATGCCCGGTTTCGTCTTCAAGAAGGGGACCGTGGGCATCGTGAGCAAGTCAGGAACACTAACCTATGAGGCCGCCGACCAGGTGGTGAAGGCAGGCCTGGGGATCACCACGGCCATCGGCATCGGCGGCGATCCCATCATCGGCACCACCACACTGGAGGCCGTTCAGCTCTTCGCCAACGACCCCGAGACGAAGGCCATCGTGATGATCGGTGAGATCGGCGGTGCGCTGGAGATCGAGGCCGCCCGATGGATCAAGGCCAACTGCAAGAAACCCGTCATCGGCTTCATCGCCGGTGAGACCGCGCCCGTGGGCCGCACCATGGGCCATGCAGGCGCCATCGTTTCCGGTGCCGATGAAAGCGCGGCCGCCAAGAAGAAGGTGATGCGCGAATGCGGCATCCACGTGGTGGACAGCCCCGCCACCATCGGCGCCAAGGTGAAGGAGGTGCTGGGCTGATCCGGGTCAGCGATCGATCGTATGGAGCAGCGGCCGGAAGTCCTGATGAAGGCCCGGCAGCTGGGGGCGCGTTATGCGTGCAACGCCATGCTCTTCGGGCTGTTCTGTGCGTTCTGGATCATCGTTGGTCTGACCGGTTCCCAGGGGCTGGCGGATATGATCGGGGACTCACCCGCCCAAACGCTGATCTGTGTGGTGATGGGCCCATGGCTTGCACATCGTTGCGGCGCATGGGCTGGGCCGAAGGTGCTTTTGCACGGTTGGAACGCCTTGCTCACCAGCTTTTGTACCGGCATCATTAGTGTGGCGGCCACCACCCTTGCCTTCAGCCTCGTGGCCTTCATAGAGGAGGGCTGGCCAGGTGAGGGCAGCTTCACGGAAGCTGTTCTCGATTACATCGGCAAGCCCATGTTCTGGGTGTTCGTCATGGGCACATTCCCCATCCTTCTGGCCAGTGCAGGCATGGCGTTCGCGTTCCGCATGGCGCGAAAAAGGATCAACGCCGGGTCGATCATGCAGTGAAAGTTCACTTGATGGGGTTGGTGGTCATCCACATTCTAGAGGCTTCTATCTTCGCCCACATGGCACTACTTCAGGACAAGTCAGCCCTGGTAACGGGCGGTTCGCGCGGCATCGGCCGCGGCATCGTGGAGCGCTTTCTCGAGGAGGGCGCCAACGTGGCCTTCACCTTTGTGAGCAGCCCGGAAAAGGCGAACGCGCTGGCCGGAGAGTTGGCGGCGAAATATGGCCGCAAGGTGCTGGCCATACAGAGCGACGCCGGTGACTTCAACAGTGCGCAGGCCGCAGTGGACCAGATGGTGGGGGCCTGGGGCGGCATCGACGTGCTGGTGAACAACGCGGGCATCACCAAGGATCAGTTGCTCATGCGCATGAGCGAGGCGGATTGGGACGCCGTGATCGCCACCAACTTGAAGAGCGTCTTCAACATGACCAAGGCCGTGCTGCGCACCATGCTGAAGCAGCGCAGTGGCAGCATCATCAACATGAGCAGTGTGGTGGGGGTGAAGGGCAACGCGGGCCAGGCCAACTACGCCGCCAGCAAAGCCGGCATCCTCGGCTTCACCAAGAGCGTGGCGCTGGAGCTCGGCAGCCGCAACATCCGCAGCAACGCCATCGCACCGGGTTTCATTGAGACTGAGATGACCGGCGCGCTGGACCAGAAGGTGGTGGAACAATGGCGCGAGGGCATCCCCTTGAAGCGCGGCGGTACGCCCACCGACGTGGCCAATGCATGCGTCTTCCTCGGCAGCGACCTCAGCGCCTACATCACCGGGCAAACGCTGCACGTGTGCGGCGGCATGCTCACCTGATCGTCGGCGGTCCTTCGGTCTCGATCAGGACCTCGTCCAGGAAGATCCACGTGGCGCCGCCTTTTCCAGGGTGCCAGTCCGGGCAGGGCCCGGCATTCTTCGCCATGATCTTGATGTAGCGGGCCTTCTTGTTGATCAACTCGGTCCACATCTCGGCGGTGAGTCCGCCATCCGCCTGCCGGTCCGCGTTGCTCACCACGGTGCGGCTGCTCCATTGCTGTCCGTTCATGCTCCACGCAAAGGTGACCTCGGACGGGAACCAGATCCATGAACGCTGGTCCTGCAACACGCTCAGGCCGATGCGCTTCACCTGCTTCACACCGCCCAGGTCTACCGTGGCCAGTACATCCTGGCCCTGGTAGCCCTGCCATTCGCCGGTGCGGAAATCCTTTCCGCCGCGCAGGCCGTCCACCAAAGCCTGAACGCCACCGGCAGCATATTGGCTGGCATAGGTGCTCTCCAAAGTCACGGTGCGGCTGCCGTCGAACCGGGCAAACCGGGCGGTGACCGGTGCGAAATGATCGCTCCATGTCACGTCCACGTTCGACGTGGCGGTGATGGTGAACGGCGCGTTCATCGGACAGTTCCGCGTACCGCCCGCATCGGTCACTGCGCAGGTACCGCGGCCTGAAACGGTCACCACCAACTGGTCAGAGAAGGTGTTCGCGGCAGCCGAGAGGAGCGGTGCGCCTGGGCGGCCGGTGTTTTCAGGCACATAGGCGGCGTCCAGCACGCTCATGAAGCGCGGCGTATAGGTGCGATGGGGCACACGTTGCGCATTGAAGACCAGTTCGCCGCCCTGTTTCAACAGGCTGTGCAGGACATGGTCCGGTATGCCGCCCTTCATGAAGGTGGTGTCCTTCGGAACCACCGGCCCAAGCTTGCCGGCAAGGTCCACGGTGCTCGTCCACGTCTTTCCATCGGGCAGCCTCACCGTGGCTTTGTCGAAGAGCGCATAACCCAGCTCATACCGGTCGTTGATGCCCGGCGAGATGGGATAGATGCCCAATGCGCTCAGCACGTACCACGCGCTCATCTGGCCGCAATCCTCGTTCCCGCTCAGGCCATCCGGCGCATCATGGTACTGCTCGTCCAGGATGCGTTTCACCAGCGCCCGCGTCTTGTCCGGCCGTCTCACGTGGTTGTACAGGTAGGCCATATGGTGACTGGGCTCGTTGCCGTGCGCGTACTGGCCAATGAGGCCCGTGATGTCAGACTGGTCGCGACCGGTGGTCTCGGTACGCGCGCTGAACAGGGAATCGAGGTGTTTCTCGAGGCCGCGTTTGCCGCCATGCAGGGCCATGAGCCGTTCGATGTTCTGCGGCACGAAGAGGCTGTACTGCCACGCGTTCGCTTCGGTGAAGTGGAAGTTCACCTCGTACGGATCGAAGGGCTCGATGAAGCCTCCGTTCCGGCGCGCGCGGAAGAAACCCGTGGCGGGGTCGAAGAGGTTCGCCCAGTTCTCCGCACGGCGGAAGAAGGCCTCGGCGGTATCCTGCCTGCTCATCCGCGAGGCCATGTAGGCGATGCAGGCGTCGTCGTAGGCGTACTCCAGGGTCCTGCTCACGCTCTCGGGCTCGTCCTCGCTGCTGATGAAGCCGCGCCGCTTGTAGGCTTCCAGCCCGAAGTGGTCCTGGTCCGCACCGGCCACCATGGCCTTCAATGCGAGGTCGGCATCGAAGCCACGGATGCCCTTCAGGTACGCATCGGCGATCACGCTGGCGCTGTGGTAGCCGATCATGCAGTCGGTCTCGTTGCCCCAGAGCTCCCACACGGGCAACCTGCCGCCCTGCTGGTAGTGCAGCAGAAAGGTCTTGATCCAATCGCTGGTCATGTCGGGCTCCAGGATGGTCATCAGCGGGTGCAGTGCGCGGAAGGTGTCCCACAGACTGAAGACCGTGTACACGTTGTGGTTGGCCTGGTGCACCTGACCATCCATGCCGCGGTACATGCCATCCGCATCGTTGAAGATGTACGGTGCCACGTAGGTGTGGTAAAGCGCGGTGTAGAAGATGCGCTGCTGCTCCTTCGTTCCCCCCTGCACCTGGACCTTATTGAGCTTGGCGTTCCAGGCGGATTCGGCTTCGGCGCGCACCTTGTCGAAGTCCCAATGCGGCACCTCGGCTTCCAGGTTCTTGCGGGCACCTTCGATGCTCACGGATGAGATGCCGACCTTGACGATGATCGGTCCCGTGTCCTCGCGCTTGACCGCGATCGCGGCCTTGGTGCTGTCGGCGTTGTAAATGACCCCGATTCCTACCGGACCGCTGGGACGTCCGATCCGCATGCAAAAGAACAGTCGTTGGTCACGGGCCCACGACGCGCTTCGGCGTTCGCCGACGATCTCCAGCCCCTCCATGCGGATGCGCGATGTCATCAACTTGTCCCGATGCGCAAGGTCGATCACCAGGTACTGTTCCTTATCCTGTGGCATGGTGTAACGATGCACCCCGGTGCGCGCTGTCGCGGTCAGCTCGGCCGTGGTCCGTTCATCGTCCAACAGCACGCGGTAGTAGCCGGCGTTGGCGGACTCGCTCGCATGATCGAAATGGGAGCGGTACTCCTTCGGGTCGAACGAGTACGAACCGCTCATCGGCATCAACAGCACATCGCACAGGTCCGCCACGCCTGTTCCGCTCAGGTGCGTGTGGCTGAAGCCGTAGATCACACTGTCGCTGTAGTGGTAGCCGCCGCAACCATCCCAATCCATGTAGCCATCCGGCCGCGTGTCCGGGCTGAGCTGCACCATGCCGTTGGGCACGCAGGCGCCTGGGAAGGTGTGGCCGTGGCCGCCGGTGCCGATGAAGGGGTTGACGAGCTCGCGCGCAGCGTTGGGTGCTTGGGAGTGGGAGAGGAGTGTGAGGAGCGTGAATGCGAAGGTCACGCGGAGGCGCGGGGAACGCGGAGGACTTGCCATGCGCATCGCGGTCATGCTATTGCGGTTCAATTTTGATCGGGATCAGTGGGTCGAGGCCCTTGATACTTGTTCACGATCCGATGCAGCCCATCCTTGAGTACATGTTCACCGAAGTTAATGAGCAAGCCAACTTCAAGATCCATGAGGCTGAGGTACGTCTTAGTCTTTTGAATGCGACAGGCGGCATGAGTGCAACGGATTTCAACTCTACCACGATGCGCTCCTCCACGAGCAGGTCAATTCTGAACGCTTCTTCATAGGTCTCGCCATCGTAGACGAGTGGGACCGGAACCTGCCTTCGCACTTGAAGACCGCGCTTGCCCAAGCGGCGTGCAAGAACCGCTTCATAGACCGATTCAAGAAGTCCTGGCCCGAGATCACGATGGATCTCTATGCTCTCCTCGATGATGATCCCTGTGATCCGATTGAGCTCCATCCTTGCACTGGGTTTCTCCGCGTTCCCCGCGCCTACGCGTGACAATATAGTTGGCTGGATCACGGCTTTCACCCCAGCGTACCCAATGCCGCCGCCCCAAGCAATGCCGCGTCATCATCCGGTAAGGCGGATACGGTCAGGTCCACACGCCCCTGGTAGATGTTGAGCAGGGTGGCATGGAAGCGCTCGCGCAGCGGGGCCATCAGCAGTTCGCCATTGCGCGCGATGCCGCCGAAGAGCACGATGCGCCGGGGGCCTGTGGCGCATACGGCGTTCGCCAGGCCGATGGCCAGCCATTCCGTGGTGCGACGGAAACACTCCACGGCAGCCTTATCGCCTTCATTCGCACGATCGGCAATGGTCTTCACATCCGCTGGTGCACCGGTGGCCTGGGTGCTGTCGCTCGCCGCTTCCGCATAGGTGGCGAGCATGCCGCGAATGCTCACGTACGCCTCCAGGCATCCTTTCCTGCCGCACGTGCAGGCGCGCCCGCCCGGTACCAGGATCATGTGTCCCAGTTCGCCCGCATTGCCTGCGCTGCCCAGCACCAGCCTGCCATTCACGATGAAGCCGCTGCCCACGCCGGTTCCCAGGGTCACCACCAGCAGGTCGTCAATGCCGTGGCCGGCACCGAATCGCCATTCGCCAAGCGCGGCCGCATTGGCATCATTGCCGAGCACGGCGGGCACGTGCAGGCGGTCCGCCATCATGCGCGCCATGGGCACGTCGTGCTTCCACGGCAGGTTCGGCGCCATTTCGATGATCCCCGTGAGCTGGTTGGCGTTCGGTGCGCCGATGCCGATGGCGGTGATCTGCTGGCCAGCGGACGTGGCCAGTTCGATCGCTTCGTGCGCCAGGGCATCCGCGAACGCGCGGTCGTCGGCATGGCCCGTGGTGCTCAGGCGTGAACGCGCGATCACCTGGCCGTTCTGGACCAGACCGAGTTTTGTGGTGGTGCCACCGATGTCGATACCGAGGATCATGGTCAAGCTGCTTTTGACCGGGCACCGCGGAAGCCATACCAGGCCAGGTACAAGTAGCATAGCAGCGGCACCACGAAGCTGGAGTGGAACGCGATGGAAGGACTGGTCAACGGTGAAAGCCGCTCGATCACCCATCCTTGAACGGGAGGCACGAGAGCGCCGCCCAGGATCATCATCACCAACAGGCTTGAACCCTGCGCCGTGCGGTCGCCCAATCCATCAATAGCCAAGGTGAAGATGTTGCTCCACATGATGGAGTTGAACAAGCCGATGGCGATGAGCGCCCACATGGCCAGGGGGCCATTACGTACGATGACCACAGCGAGCAGGGTGATGGCTACGAGGCTGAAGAGCCCGAGCGCCCGGGCCGGACGTGGTCCAGCCAGCAGAAAGGCCGCCATGTTCAACAGCATGATGCCGATCAGGGGCAGCATGTCATCCAGTACAATGCCACCGGTCTGGTTCAAGCTGTACAGGAGGGTGAACATCGCTGCGGAAACAGCCAGCATCAAGGTGATGCGGCGGGGTAGTGGCAGTTGCCCTGAGAGCGCGATCGCGCCGAGGAAGCGTCCTGTCATGGCACCTCCCCAGTACAGGCTCAGGAAATGCTTGGCGGTCTCCTCCGGAAGGCCGAGCACCGATGGCAGTCCCACGAAGTTGATGAAGAGGCTGCCAATGGCGACCTCGGCGCCCACGTAGCAAAAGATGGCCGCCATGCCCCGCCGGAGGGGGGGATGACGCAGCACGTTGCGGTCGGACCGGATGTCCTCCGCGTGTGGTGTGGGCAAGTGTGTGAACCGCACGAGCAAAGCGATACCGGCCAGGATCCCGGCCAGAACCAGGTAAGGGGCTCGCACAGCGGCCTCTGGTGTGGCGGTGCTGAAAATGAGCGCTCCACCGATCAGTGGGGCCAGCGTGGTGCCCAAGGAGTTGAAGGCCTGTGCCAGGTTCAACCGGCTGCTGGCGCCTTCCGGTGGGCCGATGATCGCCATGAAGGGGTTCGCTGCGATCTGCAGCAAGGTGAACCCAAGGCCCAGCACGAACAAGGCGCCCAGGTGCGCAGGGTAACTGTGCAATAGGGAGGCGGGAGCGAACAATGCGCAGCCGGCGGCGGATAGCAGAAGCCCGTACACCATGCCCCGCTTGTAGCCGATGCGCCGGATGGGGTCGCCTGTCCGGATGGAGATGATAGAGTAGAGGAGCGACCCGATGAAATAGGCGCCAAAGAAGCAGAACTGCACGAGCAGGCTTTCGGTGTAGCTCAGCTCAAAGAGCTGCTTCCAGTGTGGCACCAGCACATCATTCAGCACGGTGATGAAGCCCCAGAGGAAGAACAGGGCAATGAGCATTACCAGGGAGCGGATGGGAGCAGAGGTCATGCGAGCGATGGATCGAACGATCGATCGTGAGCAAGGATAGTGAGAGATCGGTTGGGATTTTCGGCGGAAGCAGGTTAGTTTGGCCTCAAACCCATGAACGCATGAAGCACATTACTCTTCTCGTCGCAGCGGTCCTGAGCCTGCCGCTTTCCGCACAAGTGCTCGATGGAAGTTTCGAGGCCGGTCCCGGTACTGGACCATGGACGGAGGCTTCGTCCAATTTCGGCACCCCGCTGTGCAACGCCGCCGGTTGCGGTACCTGTGGCGGGCCTTGTGTGCCGCGCACCGGCAGTTGGTACGCCTGGTTCGGTGGTGCCGGCAGTGGCTCTGTCATGCCCGAGGTGGGTTCGGTGGAGCAGAGCATCTTCATCCCCTCCGGCACAACGGCCCAGCTGCGCATGTATGTGAAGATCGCGCTGGCCGGCACCAACCTCACCGACCGGATCGAGGTCAGCATCGATGGTACCGTCCTGGAGACCATCGACCTGAACGACGCCAGCACCTACACCGCCTATACCCAGGTCGCGCTGGATATCAACTCTTTCGCCAACGGGGCCAACCACACCATCAAGATCGAAGGCACCCAGGAGGATGCCGCCACGGTGAGCAACATCCTGGTGGATGATGTGGACCTGACGGTGGATGGCAACGTGATCTCCAGCCTCTTCGAGCATCCCGATGAGCTGGGTGGCGTGAAAGTGTACCCGAACCCTGCCAGTGACAACATCACGGTGAGCTTCGGTAGCGTGCGCGGGGAGGCCGTAGTGGTGATCCGCGACATCCGTGGCAACGTGGTGGAAAGCAACCGTTGGAGCGATGTGTACATGCGCACCTTCACCTATGATGCGCGCGTGCTGGCCAACGGTGCCTACACAGTGACCGTGGAGCAGGGTGGCAACCGTGTGACCCACCGCCTGGTGGTGGCCCACTGACCATTCGTCCATTCCTGGACCGCCCGCTCCGGTGCACCGGGGCGGGCGGTCTGCTTTTTGGGTAGCTTGGACGCATGCAACACCGTCGTTCTTTCTTGAAGATGAGCCTGGCCGGTGGCCTGGCCACGTGGATGGAACCCCTACAGGCTGCGGACCTCGCCTCTCTCACGACGGGTCCCTCAGGAACCCCCATCATCCTGAGCACCTGGCGCCATGGCCTCCCCGCCAATGACCGCGCCGTGGAAGTGCTGAACGCCAAGGGATCAGTGTTGGATGCAGTGGAGGAAGGCGTGGCCGTGGTGGAGAGCGACCTTACAAACCGGAGCGTAGGCCTTGGTGGGCGCCCGGACCGCGATGGTTTCACCACGCTCGATGCCTGCATCCAGGACCACGATGGCCGGGCAGGTGCGGTGGCCTTCCTGCGCGAGTTCGAGCACCCGATCAAAGTGGCGCGCGCCATCATGGACCGCACGCCCCACGTAATGCTGGTCGGCAATGGAGCTGAACAATGGGCACTGGCCAACGGCTTCACCAAGCGCAAGGTGGATATTCCCGAAGTGCGTAAGGCATGGAAGGAGTGGCTGAAGACCTCGGACTACAAACCGTTGGTGAACATCGAGAACCATGATACCATCGGCATGGTGGCCATGGATGCCAATGGGAAGCTCGCCGGCAGCTGCACCACCAGCGGGCTGGCCTACAAGGTGCACGGTCGGGTGGGCGACTCACCCATCATTGGCGCGGGCCTTTTCGTGGATGGCGACGTGGGTGCCGCATGTGCCACCGGTACGGGTGAGTTGGTGATCCGCACGTCTGGCAGCCATGCCGTGGTGGAGATGATGCGCAATGGAGTGGAGCCCGAGGAGGCCTGCGAGCGTGCGGTCCGGCGCATACTGCATAAACACCCTGGTTTGAAAGGCCATCAAGTGGGCTTCCTGGCCTTGCGGAAGGATGGTGCGCATGGTGCATACAGCGTGTACAAGGGCTTCGACTATGCACTTACCAAAGAAGGCCGGACCCAGCTCGCCGACGCACCCTACATGATGGAATGGGACTGAGGTCCAGGTTGTTCCATTCGTTTCCCCATATCTTTGTGCCATGTCGCGCATTGCCGGCCTCCTGTTCGCTCTGGCATTGACCATATCCAACGCACCGGGCGCGGTGGCTGGTGGAGGGGATGATCAGCTGCGAATGCAAGTGGAGTGTACCCGTACCTCGGCCTTCGTGAACCTGACGATCGAGAATGAACGCCGCATTGGCAAGGTGGTGATCGAGGTGCGCGACAAGGAAGGCCGCCTGTGGTACCGTGAGGCGGGCAAGGCGTATACCGGCACCTTGGTGCGCCGCCTGGACAAGGGGACGATGCCCAAGGGTGAACTCACCCTTACGGTGCACGCGCGTCACCTGGCCATCACGCAGACCTTCCAGAACCAGTAAGTCTTACCAGGCAGCCGCCAGCAAGCCCATCAACTGGGGGGTTTCTGCCAGGCTTTGGGCCTTAGCGCTCCTGTCCACATCCGCGCTCCGCTTCTTCGATGCGGACGCCTTCCTGGCCTCCACAGCCGAAATGTTGGTGACGGACATGTTGCTTACCAGCTCCTTGGTCTGCACCGTACGCGTCACTTCGCTTTCTGAGAACATCAGGGACCTTTCCACCTGCACATCTTCTGTGCTCGCTACATCCGCCAAGTAGGTGCTGTCGGTCTTCACGGAATGATCGGCTTCCGCTTTGGCCAAGGCAGTGGGCCTCGCAGGTTCTTCATGCACCTCGAGCGGCGCATCGTTCACCTCCGCGAGCATCTCGGGGGAGGATGCCGTTGCACCCTTGGCGACCGCGGCCAGTTCCATTTGTTCTTCCGCACCGCTTGGGACCTTCGCCATATCCTCAACCGCTGCAGGAACAGGAAGGGAGTCCTGCTTCTCCACTTCGCGAAGCTCTGCGAACTGAGTTTCATGCGGGCTCAGGCGTTGCCAGAGCGTTACTGAGAGCAACACCACCGCCACCATTGCGGCCAGGGCCAGGGCAGGGCGCCACAGGTCAGTGGCATTCCTTGGCCAGAACGCGGCCAGCACACTGTTCAGCGAGAAGCCCCACTGCGGTCGGCGTTGTGCGCGGTAGGCGGCCAGCACCTGTTCCTTCACGGCTTCATCCAGTTCAAGCCCTGCCTCCGGACGCTCGTCCTGGCGCACCTGCAACAACAGGGCACGCATGGCCTCGTATTCCTCCCTTCCGCTCAGGTGGCGGAGCACGAAGGCGCGCTCCTCATCCAGCAGCTCGTCGAAGGCCCGTTCGCTCAATAGCGATTCAATGTCCTCAGGGTCGTATGTCTCGCGTCGTTCCATGGTGCTGCATCAGTCGGGGGTCGAACTCCTTCATGCGTTCGGCCAGTTTTTTCAAGGTGTAGAAGAGGCGGCTTTTCACCGTGCCCTCGGAAATGCCAAAGGCCTGCGCGATCTCCTTGATCGGCATGTCCTCGTGGTAGCGCATCACGAAGGTGGCGCGCTGGTCGGGGTCCAGGTGGTCCAGCTCCTCGCGCAGGCGGTCGCGGAAGCGCTCGCGGTCCACACCATCACCTTCGGTGGCAGGGATGCTGTGTTCGGTGGCCTGGAGATGCGGCCGCGCCTTGCGCTTCACCTCCTCGTGCCGGTAGGCGTTCTTGCACATGTTGTTCGCCACGCTGTAAAGCCAGGTGGAGAAGGGGCGCGAGGGGTCGTAACAGCGCGGGTCGCGGGCCAGCTTCAGGAAGAGTTCCTGCACCTGGTCGCGGGCCAGTTCACGGTCCTGCCAGAGCATGCGGTGGAAGTAAGCCAGAGC
Organism: Flavobacteriales bacterium; assembly: GCA_016788635.1. Classification (GTDB taxonomy): domain Bacteria; phylum Bacteroidota; class Bacteroidia; order Flavobacteriales_F; family PHOS-HE28; genus PHOS-HE28. Next base: position 19,768 of record JAEUSU010000004.1, read on the forward strand.
CCGGTTCTTCCAGCGGTCGAAGAGCACGGTGAACGCCTGTTCCTCACCACGGACCACCAGCTCCATGAGCCGTTCATCGCTGAGGTCCGCCAGGGGCTTGCGAAAGAGCGCCATGGGTTCAGTGGGTGAGGACCCCGGCTTGGTATAGTCGGTCCAACGCGCCGATGCGTTTGGCGAGCTGCCGTAGCTCATGCTCCATGGCAGCTGTGCGTCCTTCATCACCCGCCGCACGGTAGTGCTGAAGCAGGAGGCTGCCAGGCATCAGGTAGTTGCGGCTTAGTGGCCCTGCCTCCGTGGTCTTGTGGAGTGCCTTCCAGCGCTGTTCAAGGGCGCGCATATGGTCCGCAGGAGCGGGGCCCACACGAAAGGCCAGTCCAGTGCAGTACAACTGAGGGGATAGCGCGTCCAGCCAACCGCGCTCCATGCTGGCGGCCAGGTATACCGGCCGGTCCGTGGCCACTGCCAATTGTGAGGCGAACCGGGGGTCATCCGCGGGTGCCTGCCCCTTTGCACCGGCATCCTTCCAGCAGCGTTGGCGGTATGCCGCGTCATTCAGCGATCGGCGGTCGATGATGAGCACGTCCGGCCTTACGCGCCCGGCATGCACACGCACCAGCGCAGGGTAGGTGTCCAGGTCTCCATTGGTGAAGATCACCGCGTTGCGGTCCACGCTGGCCAACAGGTCAGTGGCATAGTCGAGTAGGGGGTTGGTCACCATTCCCGGTGCTGCCAAGCGTGTGGCCCATTGATCCACTCCGGCCTTGTCGCCATTGCGGAGCGCTGCACCCAGCATGGGGCCCGCCAGTTCAGTACGGTCTGGAGCCACCTGATATGCGGCACTCAAAGCTTCCATGGCAGCTGTAGCGGGGAACTCCGCATAATAGCGGGCCATGTGCGCCTCAAAGCTGTTGGGGGCCATGCGGGCCAGGTCATCCGCGCGCAGGCGGAGCTGTTCGCGGTCTTCGGGAAGCAGCTGGCCGCTGCGGGTGGCGAGCATTTCGTTGCGGGTCTGCCGCAGCGCGTTCCAATTGCCCTGCACCGTCATGCCGACGTCCAGGTACTCCCGTTCCGTTCGCATGGACTGTCCAGCGCCCGCGGTGTACCAAGCCCCCTGGATGGGTTCCGGAACGGCCGCTTGTTGTTGCGGCGCGGTGGCGGCCGGTGCGGTGTTCTGTGCGGCAAGCCGGGCAATACCGAACAGGGCCGGCAGGAGGATGAACAGAAGGCGCGGGTGCATGGAATGATCTCAGATGCGCGTTGTAGTACACGCGGCCCGGTGCAAGGTTCAATGGGCCGTGCTTTTTCCTTCGGCAGGCCGGTTCGCTTACCGGCTACCTTTGCCAAGGTACATGTTGAACGAAGAGACCAAACAGCGCCTGCGTGAACGCCTGGACCAGGTGCACCAATGGCCCAGCGTGTACATGTTCAAGTTCATCTTCGAGCCCACACAGGAGCGGCTGGACCGCATCCTCGCGCTTTTTCCTGAGGAGAGCGAGAAGACCCGGCGCTACTCCCAGGGCGGCAAATACCTGAGCCTGACCGTGAAGGAGGTGATGATGAATGCCACGGATGTGGTGGACCGCTACGACCACGTCAGCGGTATCGACGGAGTGATCGTATTGTGAGCCATGAGCGTGGATCCGATCTTCGTTCGCAATATGTTGCTGGTGAGCCTGTCGCTCATCTTTCTCTATATGCTCTACAGCCGCTACCGGCAGCAGGTGCGCCTGCGTGATGTGCCGGTGGCCCGCCATGCCGAGTTGATCACACTGGAGGTGGCCTATCATCCCGCCCGCTTGCGCGTGCATGTGCGGGTACGCGCCCCAGAAGAGACCGTGCGGTTGCGTTTGCTGGGTGAGGGGCATGCCGCCGTGCGCGAATGGCCGCAGGTTCCGGTGGGCTCCGGTGATCATTGGTTGGAGCTGCCTTTGGACCAGCACAAGGACGGGACTTACCGATTGGAAATGTCGACCTCCACGCAACGCACCGAGCGTTCCTTCCGTCTTCAGCAGGCATGAACGCGCAACGCTCCCTTTTGACCGCACTGGTCGTGCTTTCATGTGCGGCGGTGACCGCGCAGCGCGAGCCCCGCATAAAGCCATCCCTGAAGGGTACTCTGGTGATCCCGGTGATCCTCGAACCCGGTATTTATAAGGAGATCGTGATGCCCATTGCCGGTGGTGAGGCCGTGGTGCAGGCTCCCCTATACAAAGGCCTGGGGGTGGGCGTGGGCTTCAGCGGCACTTGGTCGCAATTCAAGGATCAGGTGCTGGTCCCGAAGATCCGCTCCGGCAGCATGGAGCGATACACCCTGTTCGGCAAGGTGCAGTATGAGCGCCACACCAGTGCGCGCACCTTCTATGAACTCTCCGCACGCTTTGGCAGTTCCAGCTTCAACTGGTCCTGCGAGACCTGTCCGGATGAACGGATCAAAGCCTTTCAGTGGTCCTTGAACGCCGGATACTACGTGCTGGCATCGGACAACCTGGGCTTCGGTTTCATCCTGGGCTATCTGTCGGACAATACCACCATCAGTCCTTCGGTCTTCGGCTTGGAGACGTATCCGCGGTTCTCGGACAACTCGCCTCAGGGGCCGCTCCAGCACCTCACGTTCGGCCTCGGCTTCCATGCGCGCTTCGCCCGTTCGGCCGATCGCGATGCGCCGTTCTGACCTTCGATCAGAGCGGAACGTACAGTTTCTTGATGCGCACCATGGGCCCTGGACACACATTGTTGTGGCAGGACGCGCATGCGTTGATCACTGCATTGAAAGTGCGTTTCCTGTCCTCAGGCGCGGCCTCGTTGAAGACTTTCAACTGCGCGAGGTAATTATCCGCAAAGGCGGTGAAGGTGGCCCGGTCCAAATGGTCATCCGTGGCGGTGGCGGTGTGCATGCGGGCGTGATCTTTGGGAAAGGGAAGGGGGGCACCACCACGCATGAGCAGGCTTCGGGTGCTATCCGCATAGGTGGTCATGTCGCGCATCAGCAAGGCCAGTTCACTGGGTGGTTTCAGGCCCAGGTCCTGCTGCTCGGTCGTATCAGAGGAGCACGCGATCACAGCCAGCAAGATCCCAAAGGGGATGGGTAGGAACTGTTTCATTGGAAGGGGGCAAGCTTCACGTATAGGTCATCCAAGGCGAGCACACCCGGCATGTCGGGTGCATCGTTCCAGAGTTCCAACATCACCACCAGACGCCGCGCTCCTTTGGGGACATCACTGGCACCCGTAGCGGGGAAGTAACGCCATGCCTTGTCCATCACGTGCATGCGCTTGATGTCCTGCGTGCGAAGCACACCGATCTCCTCGTCCTTCTCATTCAGGTAGTACGCGACCATGCGGCCGTGGTAGTCGCGGCTGTTCACCGAGGCCATCTGCACACCCATGCGCAAGACCACACGGCCTTTGTCGATGCTGTCGGCGAATTGGGAGATATCCACGACCTGGGCGCGGCTGAGTATGGGGCGCGCTACCGCCGAATTGTACTCGAAATAGTGGGCACCGTGCCCGTGCGCAGTGCCCCAACTGGCGCTGAACACGCTGTCCGTGCCACCATAAGGCACCCGTTTGAGCCCATAGGGTTGACCCTCATGTTCTGGAGCGAACCACCAGGGGTCATTCTCCACGGTGAACGAAAGCTCCGCACCCGGGTCCTGCAACAGGTTGCGCCCATAGGGCAGGTCCTGCTGTCCTTGAGCCTTCAGGGTGATGGCGCTGTGCAAAAGGAGCGACGTGAACAAGGCCAACGTGCGCATGGATGGGAGCGGATCTGCTGCCTGCAAGGTAGACAACCTGGCATGCGCGTTTGGATGGCTTGGGAATTGAGCAACAGGAGACCTCATGGAAGCGCACCTGCTCAGCAATGAGCGTGCCCGGATGGTGAATGCCGCCTTGCTGCCCCTCCTGGCCGTGGCTCTGCTATGGAGCGTACATGTGCTGGACGCGGTCTATTCCTGGCAGTTGAACACCTGGGGCAATATCCCCCGCACCATGGCAGGACTGCCCGGCATCCTCCTGCAGCCATTCTTCCACGCCGATCTGGAGCACCTGTTGAACAACAGCTTGAGCCTGTTGGTGCTGGGATGGTGCCTGGTGTACTTCTACCCGCGTGTGGCTGGCCGGGTGGCGTGGATCACCTGGGTGGTCAGTGGCGTGGCCGTCTGGCTTACCGCACGCCCGGACCGCCACATCGGTGCCAGCGGGGTGGTGTATGGTCTCGCGTTCTTTCTGTTCTTCAGCGGTGTGTTCCGTCGGCAGCGGGCGCTCATGGCCATTTCCCTGTTGGTGGTCTTCCTCTACGGTGGGCTGTTGTGGGGCCTGCTGCCCACCTTGCCACGCATCAGTTGGGAAAGCCATCTGTGGGGTGGATTGACCGGTGCCGGCCTGGCCTGGTGGTACCGCCACATCAGTCCGGCCCATCTGCCACCCCCGCCCCTTGAAGAAGCGGTGGTGGGTGCCGGAATAGCTGCCGGGGTCCTGGAGAACGATGATCCAGGGGACGAGACAACCGTTGAAGACAGCAGTGTTCAGCATGCTCCCCCTTATTATGATCCGGAGGCTACGGATACCACGTGGCATCAGGAAGACCGGACCTGAACGATCGTCAGTTCGGCTGCCGAACATGGGGTGTATTTAATGCCCAAATGCAGCCCGCGGCCAATCATCGATCTGGACATCACGTAGGCGGTCCGATCTTTTGATTCGACGGATCAGGGGCTCACCAATGAGCAGGTGGCCCTGAGCCGTGCTCGCCCTGGTGCGAACGTCAGGGGAGCCGCGAAGTGACTACTGCTTCAGGGTCAACAACTCCTTGCCACTACTGAGCAAACGGAGCGTGCCGTCCTTCATCTCGTAGCTATCCACCTTGCCGAGGGCGCTCATTAGGCCCTTCTCCAGATCGGCGGTGGGCTCGCAATACTTGCGGGTGCTGGCCAGGTCAGGGAAACCGATCCGGCCGTCCTTCGCATCCAGCTTGAATGCGCCCATCACCTGGTTGCAGCCATTGAAACCGCTCACTTGTTCACCGGCCAACTGCAGCCAGGGACGCTCCACACCTTCCGGCAGTTCAAAGGCCTTGCCGTTCAAGGTCTGGATGAACCATTTTGTATCCAGCAGGGAAGCGTTGGCCGTACCACCCGCAGCTTCACGGCACTTGTTGGCCATGAGCAGAACGGGCAGCAGCAGAAGCAGGGCGCTGCGCAGACGGATCATGTGGGCGGTCAGTTATTGAGCATCACCGGCATCACCAGCATCAGGATGTCCTCGCCATGCTCACCCGCATCGCCCGGCAACAGGATGCCTGCACGGTTCGGTGCGCTCATCTCCAGGCGCACATGCTCGCTGGTGATGTTGTTCAGCATGTCCAACAGGAAGCGGGAGTTGAACCCGATGGTCATCTCCTCACCTTCATAGCTGCACGCCAGCGCTTCCTTGGCCTCATTGGCGAAGTCCAGGTCCTCGGCGCTGATGGAGAGTTGGCTGCCGTTGATGTGCAGGCGCACCTGATGCGTGGTCTTGTTGGCGAAGATGCTCACACGCCGGATGCTGCTCAGCAGCTGCATGCGGTCAATGGTGAGCTTGTTGGGGTTCTGCTTGGGGATGACCGCCTCGTAGTTCGGGTACTTGCCATCGATCAGCCGGCACACCACCACAGTGGTATCGAAGGTGAAGGAGGCGTTGTTCTCGTTGAAGGCCACGGTCACTTCGCTGTTCGTACCGGCCAGCACACCTTTCAGCAGGTTCAGCGGCTTCTTGGGCACAATGAAGGCGGCCCCCTTTTCCGCCGTCACATCCGTGCGCATGTACCGCACCAGTTTGTGGGCATCGGTGGCCACAAAGCGCACGTTGTCCGTGTTCAGTTCGAAGTAGATGCCGCTCATCACCGGACGCAGGTCGTCGTTGCCGGTGGCGAAAAGCGTTTTGTTGATGGCGGTGGCCAATGTGCCGGCGGGCAGGGCCAGGGTGCTGGCACCTTCAATGGCGGGGCTTTTTGGGAACTCGTTACCGTTGAAGCCGGTCATCTTGTATTTGCCCTGGTCGCTGCTGATCTCCACCCCGTGGTGCTTGCCATCGATGCTGAAGGTGAGCGGCTGCTCGGGGAAGGCCTTCAACGTGTCCAGCAACAGGCGGGCGGGGATGGCCACGCTGCCCTTGTCCTTGGCCTCCACGGCCAGGGTAACGGTCACCGTGGTCTCCAGGTCACTGGCCGTCACGGTCAGTTCCTTGCCGGCGATCTCGAACAGGAAGTTGTCGAGGATGGGCAGCGTGTTGCTGCTGGCCAATACGCCTTGCAGCACCTGCAATTGCTTCAGCAAGGTGGTGCTGGAGACGATGAACTTCATGGTCGAGGTCTTTTCCTTGGTCTGCACCGTTTCCATGGGATGGCGGGGTGTCGGGGGTTACGCGGGATGGGTGTGGAAGGGCAGAAAATGCCCTGTCGTTCAGTGCTCAAAGATAGCCGGGGGGGCTGCGGTGGAAGGGCCGATTTTTCAACAGGGACGGCCGTTTATCCACCATTCGGCCTACCGCTGAAGGTCCTTCAGGCGCAGGGTGAGCCGGTCGCTAAGCTGGCGCTGCACCACCACCAGCGTGGTGTCATCGATGCGGGCCAGGATCCGGTTCACGTCCACTGTTACCGGCCGGAACTCCATGTCCTTTTCATCCCGCTCGGGAAGCTTCTTCCAGAAGGGCACTTGTTGCGTTCGGCCATCACGGGTGGTCACCATGACCAGATGCCAGGGTGGGGTGGCCTGAACGGAATCGCGCTGGGCGCGGGTCAGGCTGCGTTCGAAGCGCTCAAAGTGCAGGTCGCGGACGCTCAGCAACAGGTCCTTCATGGCCAGGGTGTCCAAAGGCACCTCTCGTCCGGCACCATCGGTCAGGTGAATGTCCGATCCACCATTGTAATGGGCGGTGAAATTGCCCTGGGGCTCAACAGGATGGTGAACGGTGAGTTGCGCCACATGGGACAAGTCGGGGTAGCGGAACAGGACCTTCTCCCGCCAGTCGTCCAGCACGGCGTGGAAGCGTGGCGTGAGAAAGCCGCTGAAGCCACTCACCGCCAGCACGTAAGGTTCGGAGCTGCGCCCCTTGCCGGGTTTCTCCAGCAGCACATAGGTGCCAAAATGGTCGGGTGTGGCGTGCCCCACATACCAGATCTTCTCCGGCTTGCTGCCACCGGTGTAGATCTCCACCGTGCGAATGGTGGCCGCCATGGTGCGCAGCACGTTCTCGCGTGCGGCACGGGGTACAGGGCTGCGCACCTCGGCCCGCAAGAATGCCTTCAGCAGCAGGTCCACCCCGTGCTGCACGGCCGGGTGGGCCTCGTTCACGGTCCAGCCTTGCGGGGTGCGGCGCAGGTCCACGCTTCGACCGTTTGGCTCCGCGATGAAAATGCGCGTCACGCGGCTGGTGTCCGCCACAGCGAAATCGCTCAATGGCCCGGCAATGGTGCTGCCGGTATCCCGTTTCCAAAGCCAGAAGGCAAAGGCGCCCAGCAAGAGGAGCAGGAGCAGGAGTACAAGCCGGCGGTTCATGGGGCGCCAAAGCTAACCGGCAAAGGAAGGGGGCGGTGAAGTGGCACGAGGAACGGCGCACCTCAAGCCGCACGCGCCCAACGGCGCCTGCGCAGCCCGGCCACGGAGGTCACTGCCAGGATGACGAGAAGCACCGGTCCGGCCACATTCATCAGTTGCCAGAAGGGGCGGTCTTTGGCGATGCGCGACGGATCCAGAAGGCGCAAAGTGATCTCCCGTGCACGGATACTGATCAAGCCCTGATCGTCCAGCAGGTAGTTCATCGCGTTGAGGATGAGCTCCCGGTTGCCGTAGATCTTCGTCTTGGCCATGCGGTCGTAACCCAGCATGTAGAACATGCCTTTCTCGCGGTCCACCCGGTTGGCGATCACATCCCCGTCACTGATGAAGAGCTGGGCGGTGGGCGTGCTCCACTCGCGGTAGCCCCACTGGCGGAGCGTGTCCGGCCGCACCAGAAGCAGGTCTGCGAAGGCCGAGCGGAAGCGCCCCTCCAGCAGCACGGCCACCGGCAGGTCGGGCGTGGTGCTGCGTTCCAGGCCCATGTCCGTTTCCACGATGCCAAGACTTACACGCACCGGATTGCGCAACGCCCGTGAGTAGGGTGAACTGGTCAGTAACACGGTCTTGCGCACGCTATCGGTGCCAATGGTGTCGATGGTGCTGGAGAAGCGCAGGTGCACCGGATCGATGGAGTGCACGATGGGATGGCCCGAGCGGGGCACCACTACCGGCTCGTAGTACCAGGGAAAACGTTCCAACTTGCGCTGGTTGCCGTAAGGCGTGGTGAAGATCTCTATCGGTGCGCAGTTCTTGTCGATCAGGATGTCCTTGTTCACGCGGATGCCGTAGCCGAAGAGCATGTCGTCCAGGTCGGTCTCCAGCGGGGTGGCGATGCTGAACTGGTTCTTCCGCAGGCTGTCCAGGTGCGCGTTCATGGCATCCAGCAGCCATAGCACGCGGCCACCGTTCATGATGAACTGGTCGATGATGTACTGGTCGCGCTTGGGGATGGCCGAATCCGGTTTGGCGATGATGAGCGCATCGAATTTGTTGATGCGGGCGGCCATGCCCTCGGGCATGTCGCTGAGGCTGTTCAACTGCTCATCGATCCGTACACGCGAAACATCGTACTGCTCGCTCAGCACCTTGGTGATGTCCTTCACGTACCAATCATCCAGCTCGCCGTGCCCTTCCACAAAGGCGACACGGCGCTTGCGTTCCGCAGTGGCCTGGCGGATGGCGTTGGCCAGCTCGTACTCCAGGTTGTTGATGGAGCGGTTCACCATCTCCGCGTCCGGTGCGCGCATCCAGGTCTTCAGCAACTGCAAGGGCACGGAGCGGCCACGGTAGGTGACCATGGCACCGGGGAACACGATACGCTCTGTGAAGCTGCCCTTGTCGCGCATACGGATGCTGCTGTAATGCAGCCCTTCCTGCTCCAGCCGGGCATACACTTCGCGCCGGGTCTTCTCATCCGGTTGAGCGTTGGGGTCGCTGAACTCGTACTGGATGTTGTCCGGTGCATGCACCCGCAGCTCGTCCAGCAGGTCGCGCACGGCCTGGTTCAGTCTTTGGAGGTCGGCGGGCAGTTCGCCGTGCAGGTACACCTTTACGAACACCACGTCCTGCAGGCCCCCGGCCAGGTCCTTCGTGGCGGGCTTCAGGGTATAGCGCTGCTCGCTGGTCAGGTCCAATCGCAGCCGCGCAAAGCCACCGATGAACAGCACCAGCAGCACGATGCCGATGCCGATGCCCAGCTCGATCAGGTCGCGGTAGCGTGTGCTTTTCACGGTGCTATCCATTCAACTGGCCTGCTCAACTCCACTGCTCATTTGGTCAGGTCGCCACATTTCCTCATTCTCGCTTTTCCACATTTTCCAGTTCTCACCACTTCCTGCTCTGCACGCTGGCCCGTGTCAGCAGAAGAAAGATGGTGATCACGCCCAGGAAGTAGAGGATGTCTCGCAGGTCCACCACACCCCGGCTGATGGAGAGGTAATGGGATTGAATGCCGATGGCTTGAATGGGGCCTTCCAGTGCGCCGAAGGCATCGAAGCTGGCGATGAGCCCGAAGCCCATGAAGAGGAAGAAGCAGGCGAAGACAGCGATGAGGAAGGCGACCACCTGGCTGCTGGTGAGCGAACTGGCGAACACGCCGATGGCCCCGAAACAAGCGCCCAATAGCAGCAGGCCGAGGTATGATCCGATGATGCCGCCCATGTCCAGGTTGCCGCGCGGAACGGCCAGTTCGCCAAGGCTGAAAATGTAGAAAAGCGTGGGGGCCAGGGCGGCCACGACAAGCACCACTGCGGCGGCATATTTCGCCAGCACAACCTGCAGCTCCGTCAAGGGTTTGGTGAGCAACAGTTCCAAGGTGCCGGTGCGGCGCTCCTCACTGAAGCTGCGCATGGTGACGGCCGGCACCAGGAAGAGGAAGACCCATGGTGCGATCTGGAAAAAGGGGGCGGGATCGGCATAGCCCAAGTCCAGCAGGTTGTCCGGGAACACCCACAGGAACAGGCTTGTAAGCAGCAGGAACACCGCCACGACGATGAGGCCGATGAGCGAACCGAGAAATCCCCGGACCTCCTTGAAGATGAGCGCGCGCATACCGTGTTGAGGCGCAAAGTAAATCGGACCGGACGCGCGGTGGGTGGCCAGCTTTCGCCCTTTGTTCACACGGCCAGGAGGCTGGCGTCTAGAAGGAGACCACCGTAGTGCGGCGCTTGCGCACGGGCTTCTTGGGAATGCTCTTGCGGTCCGTTTCGCAATAGTTCTTCACGATGAAGGTGGCCTCACGGTCACCCAATGCTGAGGCTTGTCTCCAATCGGAACAGGCCTGTTCCTTCTGGTCCAGGTTATACCTGCAGTCACCGCGGTAGTAATGCGCCTCAGCCCGCAGGGTGCTGTCGGTGTCAATGATCTCAGTGAACTTCACAATGGCCTCCTCGAAGGCCTTCAGTTCATACAGCAGGACGGCTGCGCTCATCTGTCCACCGGGCAGGTCGGGCTTCAAGCGCAGGGCTTCTTCGATCTCCGCAAGGCCTTCCTTCTCACGGTATTCCTCGCCCTTTACGGTTCCGCTCAGGAACAGCGCCTCCGCATGGCCCTTGTCCAGTTTCAACGCGCGTTCGGTATCCTTCAATGCGGACTTGTTATCGCCCATCAGGTAGAATACACAGGCGCGGTTGTAATAGATGTCCGGATCGTTGGGCGTAAGGCTCAACGCACGGTCCAGGTCCTTTTGCGCACCTTTCAGGTTGCCCCCGGTGATGCGCGCGGCACTGCGGCTCACGTAGAGCCGGGCGTCGACAGGGTCCAGCCTTTCGGCCTGCCCATAGTCCGCCATGGCCCTTTCCATCTCCTTGTTGCGCTGGTGCACGTCGCCGCGCAGTTTGTAGGCCGCAGCCAGTGCCTGATCATGCGCTATGGCGCTATCGGCGAGGGAAAGCGCATCGGTGTACCGGCCGGCATCATAGGCTGAGCGGGCTGCGGCCAGGTGTTCCTGCGCTGAACCTTGGCCTTGAGCAGTGAAAGAGCTGACAGCCAGTAGGAAGGGGAGGAGCAGGCGGTTCATGGGGATTGGTCGTTGGGGGCGTCCATGCAGTGCAGTTCCTGCAGGCTCCAAGCCTCGGCCGGGGCATCGAACAGGACCTTCACCACAGGCCATACGGAAGCGAACACCTCGGAGTTGCGGTAGGCCTCCAGAGCGGCCGCGTTGTTCCATACGCTGTAGGTCATCAGGATACGGGGGTCGCGCACGTCTTGAAGAAGCTCCAAATGATGGCACCCGGGGAATGCGATGATGCGGTGACGCCAGCCTTCGAAAAGTTCCAGGAAGCGCGGCACGGCATCCGGCCGGAAGGTCATCTTCACAATGCGGGTGATCATGCGGTGCGCAACTGGCCTGTAACGCGCGGTGCCGCCGGGTTGAGGTCTTCGAGGTCCGCACGCACGGTATCCCCCACCTTCATGCCGAAAAGTGAAGCCGCACCTCCACCGGTGCCCGGTGTGCCTTTGTTGATGGCGATCTCCAGCATGCCACCGGAACCGAAGAGCGCCACGCGCTCACCAGGAGCTTCGTCGCCATAATTGCGGCTGATCTGCCGGATGTCGTTCGCGCCACGCCCGAAGCGGATGCGGAATGGGCGGCCGCGCACCACCTCCTCGAAAAGACGTCGGGTGATGTTGGTGACCAGGTTGCCGTAGCTGTCCACATGGATCACACTGCCGATGATGCCATCGCGTTCCACCTTCGGTACGAAGTGGCGCAGTTCGTTCACACGTTGGAGCTTGCGCCCAATGGTCTCCGGGGTCCCACCGCGTGCCAGGTGGGCCGCAGCCTTCACGAACACGTGCTTCAGGGGGAAGGAGGCGTGGTCGTCCCCGATCTTCATGGTAAGCTCAAAGGCTTCATGCGGCTGTCCATCGAAGAGCAGCGTGAAGATCCCATTGTCGGCGCCCACGAACAGATGGCCATCATGCCGCACCACCACGTGCGGTTCCTGGCCGCCAGCTTCGGGGTTCACACCGATCAGGTGGATGGTGCCGCGCGGGAAATCGGGATACGCGTTGCGCAACACGAAGGCGGCCTGCGCAGTATCGAAAGGGGCGATGGCATGGCTGATATCCACCACGGTAACGCCGGGGATCGCCGTGAAGAGCGCACCCTTGACGCTGGCCACATAATGGTCCCGCACACCCATATCAGTGGTGAGGGTCACGAGCGGCTGGGACATGATCGGGGAAGTGAAAGCGTATGGGCGAGCTACCTTCGCGCCGGTCAAAATTAGCGGGCGTAAGCACCCGTCCCGCATCATCCTACGGCAAGCCTTGAGCGAACGCACCATACAGGTCACCGGCGCGGACCCCATGGAGGTCTTCGGCGCCAACGATCAGCACCTCCGCCATATCCGTACGCTGTTCCCCAAGCTCAGCCTTATCGCGCGCGGCGACACCCTGAAGGTGATCGGCACCGAGGATGACGTGAACCGCTTCAGCGAGCGCTTCGAGCAGCTCGTGCAGCACGTGGCCACCTACAATGACCTGCCCCGCAAGGTGCTGGACGACATCATGGGCGAGGGTGCGGAAGCAGGGGGAGGGGAGGAGCCTGACGTGCTGGTGCACGGCAACGCCGGCATCCGTGTGAAGGCCCGAACCGCAGGTCAGCAGCGTCTGGTGGAGGCCGTGGCCGCTCACGACATGGTGTTTGCCGTGGGTCCGGCCGGAACTGGAAAGACCTACACGGCCGTGGCCCTCGCTGTGAAGGCCCTCAAGGAGCGACAGGTACGCCGGATCATCCTTACGCGTCCCGCGGTGGAGGCCGGTGAGAACCTCGGTTTCCTGCCCGGCGATCTGAAGGACAAGCTTGATCCCTACCTGCAGCCGTTGTATGACGCGTTGCGCGATATGATCCCCGCTTCCCGCCTTGCTCAGTTGTTGGAGGAGGCTGTCATCCAGATCGCACCGCTGGCCTTCATGCGCGGCCGCACGCTCGATCATGCCTTTGTGATCCTGGACGAGGCCCAGAACGCCACCCTGCCTCAACTCAAGATGTTCCTCACCCGGATGGGGCGCAACGCCACGTTCGTCATCACCGGCGATGTCACCCAGGTGGACCTTCCCGACCGGCAGCCCAGCGGCCTGGTGCCCACCATTGGCATGCTGCGGGGTGTACCGGGCATTGCCGTGGTGGAATTGGATGAGAAGGACATTGTGCGCCACGAGCTCGTGAGCCGCGTGCTCGGCGCCTTCAAGGAGCTGGAGCAGCAGAACCGCGAAACGAAGAAGCCATGACCACCACGCTCCCCGGCACGCTGCTGCGTTCCGACCTCACGCATCCACTCATAACCAACGTGTACCGCGGCAAGGTGCGTGACGTGTACACGTTGGCGGACGGCCGTATCATGCTGGTGGCCAGCGACCGCATCAGCGCCTTCGATGTAGTGCTTCCGCGTGGCATACCACACAAGGGCCAGGTGCTCAGCCAGCTCAGCTGGCACATGCTCCAAGCCACCCGGCATGTGGCCCCCAATTGGGCCGAGGCTTCGCCCGACCCCAACGTGGTCATCGGCCGCGCCTGTTCCACGGTGAAGGTGGAGATGGTGGTCCGCGGTTATCTGGCAGGACATGCCTGGCGCACCTATCAAACCGGTGTACGGACCCTGTGTGGCGCCCCACTGCAGGATGGCATGCGCGAGAACGATCGCTTCCCCACGCCCATCATCACCCCAAGTACCAAGGCTGATGTGGGGCACGATGAGGACATCACCCCGGAGGAGATCCTCAAGCGTGGCCTATGCACAGAAGAGGAGTGGACCACCATGAGCCGCCATGCACTGGCGCTGTTCGCGGAAGGCTCACGGATCGCCGCGGAACGCGGCCTGCTTCTCGTGGACACCAAATACGAGTTCGGCCGTACACCGGAAGGGGCGTTGCTGCTGATCGACGAGGTGCACACGCCTGACAGTTCACGCTATTTCTACGCGGAAGGCTATGCCGAACGGCAGGAGAAAGGCGAGCGCCAGAAGCAGCTCAGCAAGGAGTTCGTGCGCGAGTGGCTCATTGCCGGCGGTTTCATGGGTAAGGAAGGCCAGCAGGTGCCCCCCATGGACGACGCCTTCGTGCAAAGCGTCACCGACCGCTACGTGGAGCTGTACGAGCGCATCACCGGCAGCATCTTCCAACCCGCTGCCACGGAGGACATCAATGGGCGTATCCAGGGCGCCCTCGCGGAATATCTCGGCTGAGGGCGGCCATCGATGAGCGGATAAAGGGCGGTCTGGTCCCTTACGGGCAACGGTCACGCCCAAAGCCCCGCTGCCCGGCGGGCCACGCGTATGCCAATGGCCACGCCCATGCCACTAAGCCCCACTGCCGCACCCACACGTTCGCTCACCAGCCCCACATAAGGTTCCTTTCCCTTCGCGCGGAAGCCCATGGTGCCGCTCCAGCGTTGGGTGATGGTGAATGGCCGGCCGGGCAGGATGGTCTCGCGCAGCAGATGCTCCAGGTCCTGTTGGATCAGGTCGGTCAGGCCCTCGCTCGCCGTGGTTTCTCCGGCGATGTCCAAATGGCGGCCACCACCCAGCAGCACCCCCCCCTGGTGGTCGCGGAAGTAGTAGAAGCCTTCGTGCATGTGGAAGGTGCCACGCAGCGCCAGGCCGGGGATGGGGGTGGTTAGGAGCACCTGCCCGCGTGCTGGCCGGATGTCCAGTTCTGGCAATAGGTCACTTGCCCGGCCATTGGTGGCGACCACCACCTTCCCGCATTTCACACAGCTGCCATCCTGAAGACGGATGTCCACCACATCGGCTTCTTCAGCAAGGTTGACGACCCGTGCGCTGGTGCGCACCAGAACACCTTCGGAAATAACCTTGGCCAGCAGCATACGGATCAGGTGACCACTGTTCAGCGCGCCTTCATGGACAGTGCGTGCGCAACGCAAGCCGGGGGCCATGCCCAACCGGGTGGGCAACTCATTTTCCCAGGTGTAGGTATCTCCACCCGTAAGCGGCCGCAGCAACTCGTTCAACGGACCGAACCCTTCAGCCACGCGAGTGTACAGTGGGTCGTTCACATGGAAGAGTTCATGCCCGCCGGTGGGCTCATAGCCGATCGCCTGATCCCCCAGTTCCGCGCGCAACTCGTGGAGCCCGTGCCAGCGCTCGGCCACGCGGGCAAGGGCGGCCGCCTCGCCTTCGGCCACCATGTCCGCCAGCAGTTCACTGGGGCTCCCGAAGCAGGCAAAGCCCGCGTTCTTCACACTGGCTCCCTGCGGGAAGGGGCCCTCTTCCAACACCAGTACTACATGGCCGGGGTTCTTCCGTTTGTAATGCAGCGCGGTAAAGAGCCCTACGATGCCGGCTCCCACCACCACCAGGTGAGGGCGGGCATGGAATGTGGCGGATTCCCAGGGACTCAGCATGGTGAATATCAGGGTGTTGGGAGGGGTCAAAAAGCGCCCGCTCCAAAGTTGTCGTATTTTGGGGGGCTTCAAAGCAGCCCGGAACTGTCCGTTCCCCGCATGCCGATCACCTCACATTCCCGCAGGCCAACACGGCCTTTGACAGCCCTTCGAACAGGGCTGATCTGCGTGCTGTTCGGGTGGGTGCTTCTTGCCCAGGCCCAACTGGACCAGGTCTACATCTATGGCAACGTCAAGGACCAGTACACGAGCAAAAAGCTGGATGGTGTGACGGTGACCATTCTAAAGAATGGCGCGAAGCTCAATGAGGTGAAGACCAATGCCAGCGGCAAATACGAGGTCAACCTGGACTATGGTGCGGACTATTCGATCGTCTTCAACCGCGCCAACTACATCAGCAAGAACATCTCCATCGACACCCGCAATGTGCCCGAGGAGGACCGCACAGGCGGGCATGCCATCAACATGGACATGTCCCTTTTCGAAGAATTGCCTGGGGTGGACTTCAGCCTATTGAAGCAACCCTTCGGCAAGGCGCGGTACGATGCCACCAAGAAAGATCTCGCCTTCGACTTCGAGTACACGGCGCAGATCCGCAACGAGCTGAACCGTCTCATCAAGGACTATACGGACCGCAAGAAGCTGGAAGGCGATTCCGAGGCGCAATTCGCCAGGCTGATGCAGACCGGTGAGGCCGCCATGACAGCTGCGGATTACAGGAAGGCCGTGGATTCCTTCACCGCTGCGCTGGGCCTGAAGCCGAACGACCCCAAAGCCACCGCCCGCCTGAGCGATGCGAAGATGAAGCTCGATGACATTGAGGGCGACAAGAAGAAGAACGAGCAGTATGCCGCGCTCATCAAAGAGGCCGATGCGCTATTCACCAAGAAGGAATGGGAGAATGCCAAAGCCAAGTACGCACAAGCCTTGACCATCAAGGAGCTGGAAGCGCATCCCAAGCAACGTGTCAAGGAATGCGACACGTTGATCGCCGAGGCGGCCAAACGGGCGGATGAAGAGCGCAAGGCCAAGGAGTTGGAGGAGAAGTACAAGGGTGCCATCGCGGCTGCAGACCTTGCCTTTAAGAGCGAGAAGTACGAGGAGGCCAAGACGAAATACCAGGAGGCCGTTGTGCTGAAACCGACGGAGAAGTACCCCAAGGACCAATTGGCCTTGGTGGACCAGCGCATGGTGGAAGCCGCGAAGAAGGCGGAAGAGGAGAAGAAGCGCAAGGAGCTGGACGCGCAATACCTCGCCAGCATCACCGCCGCGGATGCCGCGTTCAAAGCGGGCAATTGGGAGACAGCCCGCACCAAGTACACCGATGCGGCGGGCTTGAAGCCTGCGGAGAAGTATCCCAAAGATCAACTGGCCGCCATTGACAAGGCCGTGGCCGATGCCGCGAAAAAGGCCGAGGAGGAGAAGAAGGCCAAGGAGCTGGAGGATAAGTACAAGGCAGCGCTGGCCAAGGCCGATGCCTCATTCAACGCTGGAAAATATGAGGAGGCCAAGGTGGGATACAACGAAGCCTTGGTCGTGAAGCCCGCCGAGAAGTACCCCAAGGACCAGATCGCCGCCGCGGACAAGGCCATGGCCGATGCCGCGAAAAAGTCGGCCGCAGACCAGAAGGAGCGGGAGCTGAACGAGCAATACCAGGCCGCCATCACCGAGGCGGATGACTGGTTCCGTAAGGAGCAGTGGGAATCGGCCAAAGCCAAATACAACCAGGCAGCAAGCCTGAAGCCACAGGAGAAATACCCCAAGGACCAATTGCTGGCCATCGACAAGGCCATGGCCGATGCATCCAAGCGTGCCGATGAAGCCCGCAAGGCCAAGGAACTGGAAGAGAAATATCAAGTCGTGATCGGGTCGGCGGACGCCCTCTTCAAGAAGCAGCAGTGGGAACAGGCGAAGGCCAAGTACTCGGAAGCGCGCACACTGAAGCCCGATGAGAAGTATCCGGTGGACCAGTTGGCCGCCATTGAGAGCGCATTGGCCGAGGCTGCCCGCGCGGCCGAAGAGGAAAAGCGCCGCAAGGAACTGGACGCGCAGTACGAGAAGGCCATCGCCACGGGAGACAAAGCACATGCGTCAAAGAAGCTGACGGATGCGCTGAACGCTTACAAGGACGCGCTGCGGTTGAAGCCTGAGGAGCGCTATCCCGCCGATAAGGTGGCCGAGATCGAGCGCACCATGGATGCAGAGGCGCGTGACAAGGCGGAGAAGGAGCGGGCCGAGCGCGAGGCGAAGGATGCCCTTGAGCGGTTCAATAGCCTGATGACAGCCGGGGATAAAGCCTTCCAGGCCAAGCAATACGCGGATGCCCGATCGGCCTATACCGATGCCAGCACCATGCGGCCGGAGGAGAAGCGTCCCCGGGAGCGTCTGGCGGAGATCGACCGCATCTTGGATGAGGAACGGCGCCAGGCGGATGAAGCCCGACTGAAGGCCGAACGCGACGCAGCAGAACGTGCCCGCCTGGAGGAGGAGAAGCGCCGCAAGGAGTTGGAGGCCGCGGGGGAGGAAGCGAAGTATCGCGACCTGATCGCCCGGGCGGATGTGGCCTTCAGCAATGAGCGATGGGATCAGGCACGCGAGGGCTACACGGCCGCAGTGGCCATGCGTTCAACCGACCCTTACCCGGTGAAGCAGTTGGGGGAGATCGAGCGGCTTATCGCCGAGCGGGAGCGCCAGCGCCTCGATGCGGAACGCATGGCGGATGAGCACCGGCGATCGGAAGAAGAGCGTCGTCGACAGGCTGAACTGGATGCCGAGGCAGCACGTCTGGCAGCTGACGATGAACGCCGCAAATTGGAGGAGGAGAAGGCCAGGGAGGCGCAATACCGCCAGGCCGTGCTGCAGGGGGACGAGGCCATGGGTGCGAAAGAGTACGAGCAGGCACGCGGACATTATGCCATGGCATTGGACATCAAGCCCCACGAGACCTATCCACAGGCCAAGATGGAGCAGATCGACAAGATCCTGGAAGAGATCGCACGCCGGGAGCGCGAAGCACAGGAGCGGGCCACGGCCCAGCAGCCTGTGGCCACACGCAAGCGCGCAAATACGACCATTGACATGCGTAAGGAGGAGGAGGCGGAACGCTTCATGCGCGAAGCGCGTGAGCGTGAGGAGGCCGAGAAGTACGAGCGTGTGCGCCAGCAGCGCACGGACCTTGAAGAACAGGAAGCACAGCGCCAGGCGACGGCCCTGGCGCGCCGTGAACAGTCCCAACAGGACAACACGCGGATGGTGGAGAGTGGACCGGGCCTGTACCGTGGCAGTGACGATGGCCGGCTGGCTGGCATTGAAGCTGTGATCGCCCAGAAAGAAGCGTTGGCAATGGCGGAGGAGCAGCGCCGGGATGCTGCGGCAGAGCGCCGTGACCATGCGGTGAGCACGGCACAGGCCCAGGTGGGAGCCTCGCAGGATTCACACCGCACCTGGACGGAGCGCCAACAGGAACTGGCCGATGCGGTCCGGCGCGAGCAGGATGCCCAGGTGGCCAGGCAGGGATCGGTGGCGACATCAGCGGGTGAACGCACGACCGTTGCCAGACAGCAGGTGGAGGCACAGCAGCTGGCTCAGGAACGGGTCCAGCAAAGAGGGGACTTGCTCGCTGACCGGAACAAGGACGTGGTGGCAGATGAAAAGCAGATGCATGCCAACCGGGAGGCCCAGTTGATGAACCGCTCGCAGGACAGGCGCATGTCCGCCCAGGAGCAACTGGCTGGCCTGCCGTCCGCACAGCAGCGCGCCATGGAAGCCCATCCGAACAGTCGTCTGGCCACCGAATACCCGCCGGGTGTAACGGAGGAGAGCTACACCGAAGGCAACAAGGTGATCATCCGCCGGGTGGTGGTGCAGGGCAACCGGGCCGATGAGTACAGCAAGGTGATCGCCCGCTGGGGCACGTTCTATTTCAAGAACGGCCAGAGCATCTCCGAACACATCTGGAACCTGGACACGGACCCCTCACAGTATTGAGGGCCAGTTCTGTTCCTTGCTAACGCTTCTTCGCTGCGCGCAACCGCTCGATCAGGTCTGCGGCCTGTTCGGGTGTGATGGACTTGCCCACGATCTTCCGGTCACCGTCAAGCACAAAGAACTTGGGGGTGCTGTGCACATCCCAGGTATCCATGTAGTTCAGGCTTTCGATGGTGGTGATGGACGGGACGTACTTGCCCGGGTTCTTCCGGGCGTCCTTGAAGACGTTGGCGGTCAGCCCCACGTTCACCCAGCGCATGTCGTGTTCGCGGATGAACTTCCTCCAATCGGCGAACAAGGTGCTGTCCGTGGCCTTCGCCACGCTGAACACCTCGATCCCCTTGGGCTTGAGTATCTCCTGGTACTGTTTGTAAATGTCCGGGAGGGTCTTCTTGCAATGTCCACAATGGGGGTCCCAGAACACCACATATATGTACTCGTTCGGCAGCTTGTGCAGATCGATCCAGCGCTGTTCGGTGGTATCCGGCAGGATGATGTTGCGGCTCTTTGCACCGATCACGATCGGGGCCATCTTTCTGGCGCGTTCGCACATCTTTTTCAGTTTCTCCTCATCCATCCACACGGCGCGGCTTTTCTGGCCCGGGGGGGGGCAGTAGTAGGTTTCGGCCATGTGCACGAAAACGGCATCCATGCCCATGATCTCGCTGGTCTCGTACTTGTAGGTGATGTTGTGCACCACGAACTTGAAGAGTTCTTCACTGGTGCCCAGCCGGCCAATGAGGTCGTCCGCCAGGCGGTTGATCGTATCGGGTATTTGAGGCACGATCTTGCCGATGTACTCTTCCAGCTTGTTCTGGAACATGGGCGTGCGCACGATGCGCTCATCCGTCAATGCCGTGTTGTCCCAGAAATGTTGCCGGAAGTTGTAATAGCTCGCCAGGCTGTCCACTTTGCCATCAGGGGTGGTCAACTCCACCTGCTCTGTAGGTATTCCCATGTTCACGATCACGGAGAACAGGGTGCCCGGGTATTGCTTCACCAATTCAGCCTGGTGCTTTCGCACGCCAAGGTCGAGGTCTTCCAGCTGCTGCTTGGCCATGGAGCGCTGCAGCGGGTTCGTGGATGACTCCCGTTTCTCGCGGATGGCATCACCTTCCTTCTTCTTGTCGTTCAAAAAGCGGATGTAGTCATAGAAAGCCTTGTTCTGGACCGAATTCTTCACCACCATGCGCCCGTTCAGGTCCTCCCTGTCGGATTCCATCAGCACTTCAGGCTCATCCGCGATGAACTCGAAGTACTTCGGGCCGGGCACCACCACGGCATAAATGCCGGCCTTGTAACCGCTGGGTCGGGCGAAGACCACCTCGGCTTTGGCGTTGGCCAGGGCCGTATCGGCGTAGTACAGGCGGTTGCCGTAGTAGTTGGCCAGATAAACCGTATCCCGGTCCTTCAGGCCGGTGATCTTGAACTCCAGCTTGCGCTTGTCCTGGGCTGAGGTCAACACCGGCAGGCCAAGCAGGAATAGAATGAAAAGGCAGTTACGCATGGGGCCGAAAATAGGTGGCGCTCCGGGGTGGGGCAGGCGGCTTTAACTTCTTGTTCACGAACCCGTTGCCAACGATCATGCCAGGGTAAAGGCAACGCACGGGCATGGCCATCCGTCTTCCGGACGACTATCTTTACCGCTCATAACACTCTCCGCACATGTTCCGCACCCTGACCGCCCTTGCCTTTAGCGCCCTGACCACCTTCGTGGCGGCGCAGGACCGAACGGCCGATACCCCTGAAATGCTGGCAACCGCCACGGAACGCACTGCCGTGGTGGACCGTACAGTGAGCCTCAATGCCACCCAGAAGGAGGAAGTGAACGCAATGTACGTGGAGGTGGAACGCTACATGGCGGCCATCCGCCAGCGCTATGCCGGCCAACCCCAGGAAGTGATCGATGGGGACATGCCCCTGCAGTATGCCAACATGGACCGGTACGTAACGGACCGGCTGGCCACGATCCTCACACCTGAGCAGTACTCCAGGTGGCAGGAAGCCAACAAATAAGGATCTGCAACAAGCTCGCGAAAGGCCGCCCCTCAAGGGTGGCCTTTTTCATGTTGCCGCGACCGTGCTCAGTTTGAACTCGCTCGTGGTGTGGAAAGTGATCGCTGGATTCTCCCTGCGCTCCAAGTCCAGCATATAGGCGGAAGGGGCCATGTAAACAGGCGCACCATCCTTGTCATACACGATCTGGGTCGTTTTCGCACGGATGAAGCGGTCCAGCGCTTCCTTATCCTCACTGGTAAGCCAGCAGGCCTTGTGCAGGTTCAACGGAGCAAAGGAGCACGCGGCGTTGTATTCGTGCTCCAGCCGGTAGCGGATCACGTCGAACTGCAGTTCACCCACGGTGCCCACCACTTTCTTGCTGCCCACTACTTGGGTGAACAACTGGGCCACCCCTTCGTCGGTGAGCTGCCGGATGCCCTTCTCCAGCTGTTTGCTCTTCATGGGGTCGTTATTCACCAGCTCGCGGAAGATCTCCGGCGAAAAGGTGGGCATGCCACGGAAGAAGAAGTTCGCGCCCTCGGTCAGGGTGTCGCCGATCTTGAAGTTGCCCGTATCGAAGAGCCCCACGACATCACCCGGCCAGGCTTCCTCCACCAGTGTCTTGTTGGCCGCAAGGAAGGTGGTGGGGTTGGCGAAGCGCAGCGGGCGACTGAGCCGCACGTGGTGGTAGAAGGTGTTGCGTTGGAAGCGACCGGAGCATACGCGGAGGAAGGCGATCCGGTCGCGGTGGTTGGGGTCCAGGTTCGCGTGGATCTTGAAAACGAAACCGCTGAAGGCAGGTTCATCCGGTCGCACCTCACCGTGGTCGGTTGGGCGGGGCCCGGGCTGGGGGGCCAGTTCCGCAAAGGTCTCCAGGAGTTCCTTCACCCCGAAGTTGTTGAAGGCGCTGCCGAAGAACACAGGTGCCAACAGACCGCTGTGATACGCCGCCACGTCGAACGGGTCATAAACCCCCTGCACCAACTCGACATCCTCGCGCAGTTTGGCCGCGGCATCCGCACCGATCGTGTTCGCGAGCACGGGGTCACCCAGGTCCGATACAGCCACTTGGCTGTGTTCCACCTTGGTCTTGCCCGCCTCGAACAGGCGCAGCCCTCCGCGGTAGAGGTCATATACCCCTTTGAATGTGGCACCGATCCCAATAGGCCAGGAGAGCGGCCTTACATGGATCGCGAGCTTTTGCTCCAACTCATCCAACAAGTCGAAGGCATCGCGGCCTTCAAGATCCATCTTGTTGATGAAGATCATTACCGGCGTGTGGCGCATGCGGCACACCTCCATGAGACGTTCGGTCTGGGCCTCCACGCCCTTCACACAATCCACCACCAGCACCACGCTGTCCACGGCGGTCAGGGTCCGGTAGGTGTCCTCGGCAAAATCCTTGTGTCCCGGGGTATCCAGCAGGTTCAGAAGCCGGTCCTTGTAGGGGAAGGTCATCACCGAGGTGGTCACCGAGATGCCGCGTTGCCGCTCGATCTCCATGAAGTCGCTGGTGGCCCCGCGCCGGATCTTGTTGCTCTTTACCGCACCGGCCGTCTGGATGGCACCTCCATACAGCAGGAACTTCTCCGTAAGGGTGGTCTTACCCGCGTCGGGGTGGCTGATGATGGCGAAGGTGCGTCGCCGGGCGATCTCTTCCTGGAGGGACATGCTCTTGCACTGCGCGGCTTTCCACGCGAAAGGCGGCAAAGGTACGGGGCACCAGCGCATGTAAGAGTGGAGAAGAGCGGTCCGCAGATACCTTTGGACTTCAACCTGACACCCGCCCCCATGCGTCGAACATTTTTCCTGCTGCTGACCCTTGCTGGCCTTTCCACCCAGGCCCAGAATCCCGTACAGCTCGAGCTGGTGCCTTGGGCGCAGAACATCACCAAGGTGGTGGACCTTGCCCATTGCGGCGATAGTCGCTTGTTCGCCGTTCGCCAGGCCGGTGTCATCGTGATCATCACCGATAGCATGACGGTGCTTCCGACCCCCTTTCTTAACATCACCTCACTCCTGAACACCGGTAGTGAGCGCGGCCTGTTGGGTCTGGCCTTCGATCCGGACTATGCCACCAACGGACATTTTTATGTGTACTACACCTTCGGTTCGGGTTCGGGTAGCTGCCGGATCTCGCGCTTCACCGTGAGCGCAGACCCCAACGTGGCCGACCCTGCGAGCCGTGTGGACATGTATGAGTGGACGCAACCATACAGCAACCACAATGGAGGAGGGCTGCTCTTCGGCCCGGATGGGAACCTGTACCTCGGCTTGGGCGATGGTGGCAGTGCCGGTGATCCACAGGACAATGGGCAGGACCTGAGCAACCCCCTGGGCACCATCATCCGCATCCATCCCGAAAGCGATGGCTCATGGACGGTGCCAGCAGACAACCCCTTCGCTAATGCGGTGTCGGACACCCTGCCCGAAATATGGGCCTTTGGCCTGCGCAACCCCTGGCGCTTTGGTTTTGATGCGCTTACGGGTGATGTATGGATCGGTGATGTGGGGCAGAACAAATGGGAGGAAGTGGACTTCTGGCCCGGCGGGAACAACGATGGGCCGAACTTCGGCTGGCGCTGCTTCGAGGGGAATGCGGTGTATAACAATTCCGGCTGCGGCCCATTCAGCGATTACGTGCCCCCTGTTGCGGTGCACAATAACGTGGCCAACGGTGGCCCTTGGTGCTCCGTGATCGGCGGCAGGGTCTATCGCGGCTCGGTGTTCCCCAGGCTCTATGGCCGCTACATCTACACGGACTACTGCGCCGGCCAGTTCTGGTCCTTGTTACCCAATGGTTCCGGTGGTTGGGTGAACCAGAACCTGTTGTCAAGTGGACTGGCAGGTTTCGCGAGCATTATTGAAGGGCCTGACGGCGAGTTGTACGCCTGCAACGAATCGAACAACCGCGTTTACAAGATCAAGGACAAGTGCCCGATGGACCCGCCTGTGATCACAGTGACAGGGAGTGGGTTGGAAAGCTCACCCGCCAGCAGCTATGTATGGTATGTGGACGGCGTGGCCATTCCGGGTTCCAACAGCCAGACCTGGGTGCCAACCTCACCAGGCAACTACCACGTGGTGGGCAACATGGGGAATGGCTGTCTGCTTGCCAGCGATACCGTAATGAACGTGATGCCGGGCTTTCTGGAGCGGATGAACGAAGGATTCTCCATGATGCCCAACCCGGCTCGCGATGAAGTGTGGATCACCATGCCTGTAAATGCCGGCCCCGATGTGCGTGTGGAACTGCTCGACGCATCCGGCCGCGTGGTGCGTGACGCTCGCCCGGGAAGTGATGGCCGGGTGATGATGCGTACGGCTGACCTGATGCCAGGCACCTATGCCGTGGTGCTGCGCTCCGGTGCGCAGCGGGTGGCGGTCCCGCAACGCTTGGTGGTGGCCCGTTGATCGTGAGCAACGGTTCAGTGAGCGTATCGCGGCGCGTGGCGCTGGATCTCGCGGCCACACACCGGTTCGAGCCCATTGTGCTCGACCACCTGGCTGATGACCTCTTTTTGAAGGACTTCCGCACCCATCCGTTCGATCGCCAGGGATTGGAAGCCGCCGCCGCTGCGCGTGCGTTCCCGGAGGAACGGCGGGCCGTGCTCTTCGACGCGTTGGAACGCCAGTATCTGAATAGCGATCCGCATCCCGCCGTCCGTGCCAATCTGGACCTGCTCGCCCGGCCGGGAACATTGACCGTGACCACGGGACATCAGCTCTGCCTGTTCACGGGTCCCCTGTACGTACCGTTCAAGATCCTCAATGCAGTCCGCCTTGCCCGTGAGTTGAGTACGGTGGAAAGGCCGGTGGTTCCGGTTTTCTGGATGGCCACGGAAGATCACGATCGCGCCGAGATCGACCATGCCTGGTTGAACGGCCACAAGGTGCATTGGCCTGGCGATACAGAAGGTGCGGTGGGGCATTTGTACCTGCATGGAATGGCTGCGGTGCTGGATGCTGCAAGGGCCGCACTGGGCCAAGGGCCGCATGTGCAGGAAGTTGAGGATGCCCTGAGGAACTGCTACCGCGATGGGGTGACCCTCGCACAAGCCACGCGCGACTTCGTGCACCACCTGTTCGGCCGCTTTGGTGTCGTGGTCATCGACGGCGATGATGCCGCGCTGAAAGCGCAGTTCGCACCCATCCTGCAGGAGGAGTTGCTCAACAGCATCACCGAACGAACGGTGCGTTACGCGAATGACAAGCTCAGCGTGCGGTACCATACCCAGGCGCACGTCCGGCCCATCAACGTATTCCATCTCCTTGAAGGGAAACGTGAACGCATCGTGGCTGAGGATAGCGGTTATCGTGCGCTCGAGGGGCCTTCATGGCCAACGCCGGACACCTTGATGGATGAAGTGGTGGCGCATCCGGAGCGTTTTTCCCCGAATGTGCTCCTGCGTCCGGTCTATCAGGAGTTCGTATTGCCCAACATCGCCATGGTGGGCGGGGGGGGTGAGATCGCCTACTGGTTGCAGTTGCGCTGGTTGTTCCAGGCCGTTCAGGTGCCCATGCCGGTGCTGGTGCTGCGCACCTCCGCGTTGCTCCTGGGCGCGCGGGATGCCCATCGCCTGCTTGACCTGGGCCTGGACCTGTCCGACCTCTTCGCACCGTTGGATGACCTGCGGTCCCGTGTGGCCAAAGACACGGCCTCTTTCCGTACCGATCTCGCCGATGAGCGTTCGCGATTGAACGAACTGTTCGAGACGCTTGCCCAACGCGTGAAGGATGCGGATCCGACCCTTGAAGCCAGTGTGCGCGGGGAGGCCCAGAAAGCCGCCAAGGGATTGGACCATCTGGAACAAAAGCTCATCCGTGCAGCCAAGCGCGAACAGGAGCAGATGCTGCAGCGGCTTGACCGGATCCATGCCCATGCATTTCCCGAAGGAGTGCTTCAGGAAAGAAGGGAGAACATACTGCCGTGGCTCGTACGCCATGGCACTCCACTGCTGGACCATCTGCTGGCCGGCCTGGACCCGCTGGAGAAGCGGTTCAGCGTACTTGTGCTCGATCAGTGAACGAAGCGCACCGTGCCCATGCGGCCATTGGCCAGCACGCGTATCAAATAGGTCCCGCTGGGAATGTGGAGCAGGTGCAACACCGTGCGACCCTCCTGTTTGGTGATGTGGGCAGGTATCATGCGGCCCATGGCATCGATCAGGTCCCACTGGGCTTCCATGTCGTGCGCATGCAGCACCACCAATGTGCCATCATCAGGCCTTAGAACGACATAGCCGCCCTGCGGTCCGTTGAACTGCACGGCCACCATGGGGCTCACCGCGCTGATGCCATCATGGTCGGTCTGCCGCAAGCGGTAGTAATTCGTTCCCGTCTTCGGCTGCGGATCGAAGGTCTGGTAATGCAATTGTGCCTGGCTGTTGCCCGCGCCGGCCACTTCTGCAAACGCTGTGAACAGGTCGCCATCCAGCGAGCGTTCCACAGTGAAGAAGGCATTGTTGTGTTCGGTGGCGGTGGACCAGTTCAAGCGCACCTGGTGGCCATCCGGCGTGGCTGTGAACCAGAGCAGTTCAACCGGCAGTGGGTTCTCGATCGTGTTGGAGGCCAGCGTCCATGGACTGAACTGGGTCTGCTGGGCGGCTGTCACCACTGTACCCTGCAGCAGGTTCCCCGTGGTGCCGCCATTGCCGCGGTCGCGCCACATGAGGCCGTCCCACCGCGCCACACGCAGGTCAGAGAGCAGCGTTACGCCTCCGCTGGTGCTTCCCCAGCTCAGGACCACATTGGCATCGGCCGCTCCCGCACTGCGTGCGATGTTCCACCATTCGTTCCCCGAAATATGGTGCAGGCTCAGTTCGCGCGCGGTCCCATGGGTCACCTTCGGGTTGTCCAGGTGGTACTCCACAATGAACGCGTCAGTAGGAAGGCCTGTGATACCGGTGAGTGCCGCCGGCCGGTGGAAGTTCGCCTTGCCCACCGGGTAGGTGAAGTTCGTGGTGCCCACCTTCTGCACGGGCCCGTGCACAAAGCTCAGGTCGCTGGCATTGGTTGCCGTGGCACCGGCCGGAATGGTCAGGAGCGTGGTGGCCGTGTTCATGATCCGGCCGTTGAGCAGGTTCAGGTTGTTGTGAATGGTGATGGGTGCCAGCAGGGTGAGGTCCCCGGATGGCTTGTCCATGCGCAGGTTGTGGAAGGACTGGTCAAGACCACCTGCGGTGAGCACGGATTGTGCTCCGCCCCCCATCATGTTCACTGTGGAGAAGGTGTACAGGAATCCATTCACGCCGTCCAGGTTCGCGAAGTTCCCGGCCACGGATAGGGTGCCGCCCAGTGCTGCACCGGCCAGGTCCAGAGTGCCGCCACTGGCTATTGTCACCGGTCCATAGATCTGCACGGTGTTGCCCGGGGCTTCATGCACGAACAGCGCACTGCCCGTGGTGAAACCCTGCAGGGTCAGGCTGTTCGCAGCCAGTGTACCGTTGAGCACCGTGATGCCGATGGGTGTGGCGCTGGCCACGTTGTTCACCAGCGCTGCGCCACCCACCACCAGGCTGTTGCCGTTCTTAATGGTCAATTGCCGTGCGGTGGAGGTGCTGGTCACCGTTACCGAGGCGCAGTTGGCCGTGGTGGTGGGGAAACCCGGTGCCACGGAATTATCCACGTCGCAATGCCGGATCGCGGTCTGGTTGATGAGCACGTCCGTGGTGGTCGAGGGAACTGTGGCATCGTCCCAGTTCGTGCAATCGAACCAACTGGTGCTCTTCGCTCCGGTCCACAAGCCGGGGGTGAAACCACCGGGGATCACGGGAAGCACGGGGGCCAGAGTATAGTCTGGCAAGCTGCTGTTGTAGTTGGTGCAATTGCCGTAGGTCGAGGTCCAATTCGCGGGGTCGTCAATCCGAATGATCCATTGCCGTTGGGTGGCAGGGGTGGTGGGCCCGGTGTATTTGTTGAAGTCCGATACCGCCACCGGTGCCATGCTGAAGCAATCCATTTGTATGGGCAGCCCGCTGTTTTGTGAACTGGCGCATTGCCCGGCCAGCCATTGCCCGTTGGTGCTGAAACCGTAGAGGATGGACCCGCCCGTGTAGGTGGCATCATTGGCCCCTGCGGGATTGGTCCACACACCACCTTGCATGAAGAAGATCTGGTCACCCGAAGCGTTCAAGTTGAAGGTGCTGGTCCCCCCATTGAGCGATGCGCATTTCCAGAACACATCCGGCCCGATGGCCACCACGTTATTGGCGCCCGAGGTGTTGCGCGCCCGCCAGGTGATCACCGTGCCGGCGGGGATCGTGGGTCCCGTGCGGGTGAGCCGCACGGTGCCTTCCGTATCGCCCCACAGCCCCGGGGTACAGCGGCTGTACCCATTGTCCGTGATATCCAGCGTGGTGCCCGGGGTGATGTCCTTGAAGCAGAAAAAGCTGATCTCATCCTCACCGGTGAAGGTGCTGCATAGCCCGTTGTTCACGTTGATCGCCACGATGGCCAGGTCGCCTGGGCCCAACACGGTCTGGGGTGCATCATCGTCAATGATGTTCAACAGCCGGGTGCTCGCCGTGCCGATGGTCAACCCTGGTCCTGTGGCGCTGATCGTCATGGAGAGCGTCTCGTCGGGCTCCACGATGGCATCGTTCAGGATGTTCACCACCACGCTCACGGACATCGCGTTCGCCGGCACATTGAGCGTCACGATCCCCGCTACGGCGGCGGGTGTGGTGGTGTAGTCCACGCCGGGGGTGGTGCCCAGGTCGGCCAGCGACACGGTGATCGTTTGCGGCGTGTTCGCAACGGGGGCGATGCTTATGGTGAAGGTGTGGCTTCCGCTGCTCTCCAGGTCCGTGATGTCGCCGGAGCTGAAGTTCACCGTGGGGGGGATGACGGGACAGGGGTTGGGCACGAACACATTATCGAACCGGGCCAGGTCCGTGGTACTGGTATTGTGGTTGTACAGCAGGCTCACGTAAGGGAGGTCGGTGAGCGTATGGGTCACGTCCATTGCCGTACCAGCCGATACCACCACGGTCATGGGCGGAACGAATGTTGCTCCGGCCTGCACGAACAACTCCCATTCATTGTTGAAGGGGTTGAAGGTGACACGGACCGAGACGTACTGCTTGTCCGTGATGGGCGCACTGATGAGCGTGGTGATCCCCGGATTGGTGAGGCCGGTGGCGAAGCGCACCAGCCGCACAGGGTCGGGGCTGCCACTGTTGCCGATCACCACGGCATAGCCGCTGTTGGTCGCGGCGGTGGGATCCAATGTCGTTCCGCCCAGGATGAAGGCCGCACCATAATTCCCATTGTCAAATCCAGAAGGGGCATCACGGTCCAGTTGCATGTTAACCCCCCAGGTCAGCCCGCACGTGCTGGTGCCAAAAGTGGTGTTGTACAGCCCGGTGGCGCTGCGCGAGACCCAGTCCTGGCCATTGAGCCCGGCTGTGTTATTGACCCACAACATATTCCCCGTGATCGCACCGCTGGATGAAGCGCCTCCCTCGGTCCAGCCGTTTCCCACTGCGGTATTGTTCGCGCGGTTGAAATCGTCCAGCAGGAACTGGGCATGGCTCGACCCGGCCAGGATGATGGACATCACAGCCACAAGGACGACCCGTCTCGATCTTGCCGACATGGGAAAAGGGTACGCGAAGATCGCATGATCCTGGGAGATATAAAAGCCGGAAGCTCAGAAGGTTGGAAATTATCAAGGGCTTGACATTTACTTCATGCAGGGATCGGTGTTCATAAACCTGACCAGTGGCTGTCATTCGTCAGGAACACGCCGTCCGGCTTGGGCTATTCTTGCTGGACCCCACGAACGTTCATCACCCTATGAGAACCTTGACCTTGGTTTTGCTGGCCGCGCTGATGAGCAGCCCGGTGGCTGCTGCCCCTGCGGATGATATTAATGCCGTGTTCTCCTCATATGATGCGCACGTGGTCATGCACATCGCGCTGTTCGATGAAGCAGCACTGGAACGGCTTACCCGGGAGGTGGGAAGGTCGAAGGATGTGACCTTGGAATACAGCTGCGTGTGGTCCGGCATCGTGGTGTTCAAGTGCACGGGTATTCCCGTTGGTGAGCGCGCGGATGTGATCACCTATGTGCGGCGGATCCTCACCTCGGCTGGCATCGATCGCGGAGTGGAGTTCCTCAAGGTGCATGTGGAGCCTGCGGGCCCTGGAAAATGCTGAAGGGCTGACGCTTTACCCCACCCGGTTACCTTTGTGGACGCCGCACCGGACACATCGGTGCGCTTTCCCATCCGCTCCAGGTGCACGACAAGATCCTCATCCTCGACCACGGTTCGCAGTACACCCAGCTCATCGCGCGCCGCGTCAGGGAACTGAACGTCTATTGCGAGATCCATCCCTTCAGCAAAGCGGCGGCCTTTGCCGATGACCCCACCATCCGCGGTGTCATCCTTTCGGGCAGCCCCTTCAGTGTGCACGACGAAGGAGCACCCGATACGGATCTCGCCGGGTATCTGGGCCGTGTGCCCGTACTGGCCGTTTGCTATGGTGCGCAGCTCCTGGCCAAGCGCGCCGGAGCGCCGGTAGTGCGCAGCAAGGTGCGCGAGTATGGCCGTGCCCACCTCACCACCATCGCCGCGCAGGAACATCTGTTCGATGGCATCGCTGCGGGCACCCAGGTGTGGATGAGCCATGGCGATACCATCAGTCACCCCACCGAGGCCATGGAGGTCATCGCCTCTACAGAGCATGTATTGGTTGCCGCCTACCGCCTGGTGGGTCAGGAGGTGTACTCCGTGCAGTTCCATCCAGAGGTGTACCATACCACAGACGGGCTGCAGTTGCTCCACAATTTCGTCATCGGCATCTGTGCGTGCACAGGCGACTGGACCCCGCGTGGTTTCGTGGAGGACACCGTGGCGCAGCTCACCAAGCAATTGGGTGATGACCAGGTGGTGCTCGCGCTCAGCGGAGGCGTGGACAGTTCGGTGGCCGCGCTGCTGCTGGACCGTGCCATCGGCGATCGCCTGCACTGCATCTTCGTGGACAACGGGCTGCTGCGCAAGGATGAGTTCAACAGTGTGCTGGAGAGCTACCGCCATTTGGGTTTGAATATCACCGGTGTGGATGCGCGTGAGCAATTCTATGCAGCATTGCAGGGCCTGGATGAACCCGAGGCGAAGCGCAAGGCCATCGGCCGCACCTTCATCGAGGTCTTCGACCGCGAGGCCCACCGCATCAAGGATGTGAAATGGCTGGGCCAGGGCACCATCTATCCGGATGTGATCGAGAGCGTGAGCGTGAACGGCCCCAGCGTCACCATCAAGAGCCACCACAACGTGGGCGGCCTGCCTGAGCGCATGAAGTTGAAGGTGGTGGAGCCTTTGCGCCTGCTCTTCAAGGACGAGGTGCGCCGCGTGGGGCGCGAGATGGGCCTGGACCCGAACATCCTTGGGCGCCATCCCTTCCCCGGCCCTGGGCTTGGCATCCGCATCCTGGGCGAGATCACACCCGAAAAAGTCGCCCTCCTGCATGAGGTGGACCACATTTTTATTCAAGGGTTGAAGGAGGAGGGCTTGTATGACCAGGTCTGGCAGGCGGGCGCTATCCTGCTCCCTGTGCGCAGCGTTGGCGTCATGGGCGATGAGCGCACCTACGAGAACGCCGTGGCCTTGCGGGCTGTGACCAGCACCGATGGCATGACGGCGGACTGGTGTCACCTGCCTTATTCCTTCCTGGCACGGATCTCGAACGCCATCATCAACCGGGTGAAGGGCGTGAACCGCGTGGTGTACGACATCAGCAGCAAGCCCCCCGCCACGATCGAATGGGAATGATGAGGAAGGTACTGGTATTGGTAATGCTTCTGGCGCTGCCGGCGCTGCGGGCCGTGGCGCAGGAGGTGCGCGTGGTGGACGGCCGCAAGTACATCGTGCACACGGTGGAGCAGGGGCAGACGCTGTTCGCCATCTCACGCCACTATGCCGTCAGCGTGGAGGACCTTCAGCGCGCCAATCCGGGCGCGGCGCAGGGCATCGCCATCGGGCAGGTGCTGCTGGTGCCGCAGGAGGGCGTGGCGAAGAAGGAGCTGAAGAGCGCGCCCGCCCTGAAGCGCGGTGAACTGGTACACACCGTTACGAAGAAGGAGACCCTGTTCGGCATCAGCCGCAAGTACGGGCTGGATGTGAACGACCTGCTCCAACGCAATCCCGAAGCATCGCAAGGACTACGTGAGGGCATGGAACTGGTCATCCCCGTGGCCAAAGTGGAAGGTGCACGGCCCGAAGTGACGGCCCCCGCTTCGGCCGCCACGGAAAAGCAGCACCTGGTGAAGCCCGGGGAAACGATCTACTCCCTTTCCAAAGATCACGGTGTGGAGCCGGATGCATTGAAAGCGGCGAACGGTGGCCTGGCCGAAGGCTTGAAGGCGGGCTATTACATTACCATTCCGCAGCCCGCGCCGGTGGCAGTACCCGTGGATACCGTGGACCGCCGCCGCCGCTACCAGATCGCCTTCCTGCTGCCCTTCAGCCTGGACCGCAACGACAGCCTGCTAGCTGCCGATCCACAGGCGCGCATGCCGTTGGAGGTCACCGAGATCGCTGCGCAGTTTTATGGCGGTGCCCGTCTGGCGCTGGATTCCCTAAGCGATCGCGGTCTGCGCGCGGATGTACTGGTGCGCGATGTGGGCACGGATGCCAAGGTGTGGGGCCCCGTTTTGCGCGATGCCGAACTGCGCCGCAGCGATATCTTCATCGGGCCCTTCCACCGCGGGGCGATCGAGGAACTTGCCCGGGCCGTGCATGGAAGCCTCATTGTTTGCCCTGTCCCCCAAACGAACAAGATCATTCTGGGGCGTCCGGACGTGTGCAAGGTGATCAGCGCGCGCGCCGACCAGGTGCAGACCCTCGCCCGACATGCCGCCCGCACGCATGCACGGGACAATCTGCTTCTGGTGCGGCCGGATATCTTCTCCGACAAGGAGGTGCAGGATCAGATGAGCGAAGCGCTGCAAGCCGCCTATGCGGGCATGCCCGGCCGTAGCGCGGACAGCTTGCGCACGGTGGCGCCGGGCCGTCGGGACATTACAGCTGTGATCAATGCCCTGGATGCAGCGCGCATGAATGCACTGGTTGTGCCCAGTGAGGATGTTGAGTTCGTCACTACACTCGTCACCAAACTCGCCCTGCTCACCGAGAAATATCGCATCACTGTATATGGCCTTTCGGCCTGGCTGGATTGGGAATCGCTGGACCCAGCGGACCTCGACCGCTTGAACACCCATGTACCCCGCAGCACCTTCGTGGACCGAAGCGACCCTCGCGTGATCGCCTTCGCACAGCGCTTCCGCGACCGGTTCGCAGCGGACGCAGGGCCGTATGCCTACCTTGGCTACGACGTCACCATGCACTTCCTCACGGGACTCATGGACCTGGGTGGCAAATTGCCGGACCGATTGGATCGTGTGAGCACGCAGCCGCTCCACATGGGCTTCCAGTTGCAGCGCACCGGCCCTGAGAACGGCTTCCGAAACACCAGCAGCGTGGTGGTGAGATTGGCGGGCCTTGAGTTGCAGCGAGCGCGGTGACCTTGTGAACATTCGGCGAGTTTTCCACCACTTGCGCGAGCCGGGCCCTGAGGACTTACATTCGTACCAGCATCGTTCATTGCCAATCCGCCTCAGGGCTCAACGCAAGGCCCACGCAGGTAGAGATGTTCGGGGAACCAACAGCATTCCATCAGGGAAAGCACTTCCAATGGGCAACGGCGGGCCTCATCCACGACCTGGTCGCGGATCCCTTCGGGGACAAGAGGATTACGGACCCCATGCGCGCTTTCCCGCTCATGTGAACCATGGGTTTCTTTGAACTCGACCCTGCGTGGGCTTTTTTTGTTCCGTGAGCAACACCTCTGCCTTTTCGGCCACAAAGCTTCCGGTGATGGAGCACTTCCATACCGTGCAAGGCGAAGGGGCCTTCAGCGGGCAGGCCGCCTTTTTCATCCGCCTCGGCGGCTGTGACGTGGGCTGCACCTGGTGCGATGTGAAGGAAAGTTGGGAGATGGACGAACACCCCCGGCTTGGTGTGGATGCCCTGGTGGCGGAAGCCTTGCAGCGCCCCGCGCGCATCGCGGTGGTAACTGGTGGCGAGCCGCTGATGCATGACCTCACCACCCTGACCAACGCCTTGCGCGAGGCCGGTTTTCGCACCCATTTGGAGACCTCAGGCACGCATCCCATCACCGGCACCTGGGACTGGGTCTGCCTTTCGCCCAAAAAGTTCAAGGCCCCGTTGGAAGGCATGCACCTTGTGGCCCATGAATTGAAAGTGATCGTGTTCAACAAGCACGATCTGCAATGGGCGGAGGAACACGCGGCACGGATGAAGAAGGGCAGCCTGCTCTTCCTGCAACCGGAATGGGGGAAGCGGGAGGCCATGATGCCCCTGATCGTCGAACACGTGCAGGGGAACACCCGATGGCGCATTTCGATCCAGACACACAAGTACATGGGCATACCATGAGCGGAGAACGATCGAACGCGCGACCTATGATCAATGCCATGCCCGCATGGAACGCGGAGCGTATGAAGCGGCTCGCATGGATCGCCTTGCTGATCGCCTTGTGCGGTCTGCTGGCCCTTTCCGTTCAGGCCCAGAGCAGGCGCTACAGCTCGCAGGATGGCAAGGCCATCAAGTTGTACGAACAAGCGCTGGAGAACATGCGCCAGCAGAAGTGGCAGGCGGCGGAGAGCGACCTGAAGCGCGCCATCGGGCTGGATGAACGCTTTGTGGAGCCGCGTTTCGCACTGGCCGAACTGTATGCCGACCAGGGCCGCTCTGCGCAGGCCATCACCGCCTATCGCGAAGCCCTGGCCCTTTCCCCACGCTTCTTCCCGAACGCCTACCTGCACCTGGCCGAGCTGGAGTTCAGGGACCAGCAGTACACCGCTGCGGAACAGCACTACGGTGAGTTCATGAAGTTGAGCGACGATGCTGTGCGAAGGGCGCGGGCCGAGCTGGGCATGCGCAGTTGCGCGTTCGCGCGCGAGGCCGTGAAGAACCCCGTACCCTTTGAGCCCCGCAACCTGGGCCCCGGCGTGAACACCAAACAGGGGGAGTACTACCCCTGCGTTACGGCGGACGATCAATTGTTGCTCTTCACCCGTGATGTGCATGACGGCACACCGCCCTACGGGCACCAGGAGGACTTTTTCATGAGCTACCGCGATGCGCAAGGGCAATGGGGCAAGGCCCTGCCCTGGCCCTTGAACCTGAAGATGAACGAGGGCGCCGGCACCCTCAGCCCCGATGGGCGCTTCCTCATCTTCACCGCCTGCTCCATGGCGGATGGCACCTATGGCGCGGGGCGCAAGGGTCTCGGCAGCTGCGACCTCTTCATCAGCCGGCGCGTGGGCGAGCGCTGGAGCCCTCCGGAGAACCTGGGCCCACCGGTGAATTCCCGCGCCTGGGAAAGTCAGCCTTCGCTGGGCAGCGACGGCCGCACGCTCTATTTCATCCGTGGCATGCAGGCCATGGATGGCATCAAGGGCATGGACATCTTCATGAGCCGCCTGCAGGATGATGGCTCATGGAGCAAGCCCGAACGCCTGGGCGAGCACATCAACACGTCCTTTCAGGAGGAGAGCGTGCAGATCCACCCCGATGGCCGCACGCTGTTCTTCAGCAGCAACGGGCACCCGGGCATGGGGGGGCTGGACATCTTCGTGAGCCGCATGCAGGATGATGGCACGTGGGGGCAGGCGGAGAACCTCGGCTATCCCATCAACACCGGTGCGGACGAGAACAGTCTGGTGGTGAGCGCTGACGGCCTGCTGGCCTACTTCGCCAGCGACCGTCCCGGCGGCCAGGGCGACCTGGACCTGTACAGCTTCGCACTGTACGAGCAGGCGCGGCCCGTGCCCGTGAGCTTTGTGAAGGGCCGCGTGTTCGACAAGGAGAGCCGCGACCCACTGGAGGCGGACGTGATGCTCTTCGACCTGTCCACCGGAAAGATGGCCACGGCCGCCTACAGCGATCCGCGCAGCGGCGAGTTCCTTGTGTGCCTGCCCACGGGACGCACCTACGCATTGAACGCGGGCACGGAAGGCTACCTCTTCTTCTCGCAGAACTACGATGTGCAGGGCAGCGGCACGGCGGTGAAGCCCTTCACGCTGGACGTGCCCATGGAGCCCTTGAAGGCGGGCGCCACCATCGCCTTGCGCAACATCTTCTTCGCCACGGGCAGTGCGGCGCTGTTGCCCACCTCCAATGCGGAGCTGGACCAACTCTCGCGTCTTCTCTTCGTGAACCCCACGCTGCGCCTGGAGCTTTCGGGCCACACGGACAATGTGGGTGACGATGCCAGCAACCAGAAGCTGAGCGATCAGCGGGCGAACGCCGTGCGGGACTATCTGTTGGGTAAGGGCATTGAAGCGGCGCGCCTGGTGGCGAAGGGTTACGGTGAAAGCCGGCCCATGACCACCAACGACACCGAGGAGGGGCGTGCACTGAACCGCCGCACGGAGATCACTGTGCTTTGAACCAGTTCCCGGCGCTCAAGGTGTCACCACCTTCAGCCCGATGATGCTGGCGATGAGCGTACCCAGGAAGAGCATACGCCAGAGGTCGGCCGGTTCCCTGAACCATAAGATGCCCACCAGCACGGTACCCGCCGCCCCGATGCCCGTCCATACCGCGTAGGCCGTACCGATGGGTAGCGTCCGCGTGGCCTTGTACAGCAGCAGCATGCTCAGGGTAAGGCACAGGAGGAATCCCGCCATCCATGCGGTCCACGCCGTGCCGGTGGACTCGCGCGCCCGGCCCAGGCAGGCGGCGAAGCCCGTTTCAAAAAGCCCCGCAAGGAAGAGTATGAGCCAGGCGTTGTTCATGGGGCAAAGTTCACCAGCCCACGCCAAGCACCACGCCCAATTGCTGCCCGCGTGCCTGCCGCGTGAAGAGGCCGATGAGGTCGGTGCTGCGGACATCCAGATAGAGATGTCTGCCAAGTTCAAAGGAGGTTTGCGCACCCACCTGCCAGGTGCCGAAGCCGCCGTAACTCGTGTTCACACCTATATGGCAGCGACCCACATCCCGGGACGCATAGATCAGCGCGCGTGGCACATAGCCCGGCACCAGGCGCTGGTCCGCGGCCATGGTCCAGTGCCAGCGCAGGTCTCGGCTCAGCAGGGTCCATGAGGCGCCCACGCGCATGGGCAGCATGCGGTTGAAGGATCCTTCGCTGGGCGCCACCCCCAGGGTGTCCAGCAGGTCACCCTCGCCGATCAAGGGGTCGGGCAGGTCGAAGAGGTTCTCCACGGCAAGGCCCTGGAAATCGATCACGCTGTCCTTGTGCAACTGTTGCGAACGGTTCCGCCAATGCACGAAGCCGAGGTCCTCAACCCAGACCGCCACCGCCATCGGGTGTTCCTTCCACGGCTTCGGGGTGAAGTTCCAGCGCCCGCTCGCGGCTAGCCCCCAGCCGTTGAAGAATTCGCTCTGGTCGGCACTGGCCCAATAGTCCCCATCCAGATCGGCCACCAGCGCGGTGCCGTTGGTGGCGGTGTGGAGGTCGGCAGTGCGCAGGCGCGAGGCGCTCAGGAGCTGTCCGTTCACCGCGTCCAGGCGGAAGAATGAGGCGGTGTGCTTGTCCTGCAGGCCGAAGCCGATGGTCTGGTAGCGCTGTTGCTCGTGCGCGCTCGGGGCCAGGCGTGCGGTGCTGTCCTCGTAGGCGGCATTGCCGAAGAAGGTCACGCGGAAAAGGTCACGGGTGAAGCGCAGGCCGGTGATGTCGTGGTGTGCCACGGCCACCATGGGCCGCCAGCGGGAACGGCCCAGCATGCTGTCCGGCCCCACATAGGTGATCCGGAACAGGAGCTCCTGGCCGAAGCGGTTGTTGTCCCGCAATGCATCCGAGGAGCGCTGCCGCGTGGCCTGGTCCACATAGCCCCCGTCGCGCAGGCCCAGGATCAGGTCGTTGTAAACGGTGCTGGCATCGAACATTCCACTGGCCTCCACCCGCAATTGGTGCGGCTGCTTCCACATGCGGTCGGGGGGGGTGGTGCCCACATGCCCCCGGTATTCGTAGTTCGCCTGGAGTTGCGTGGCACGGGAAGTATCCGCAGGCGAAGGGACGACTGGCTCCTGCGCATGGGCGAAGCCTGCAGACAGCAAGAACAGAAGGAAGAGGGACCGCCTACTCGTTGCCATTCACCATGTAGCGGGCGCGGGCCGTGAGCTGTACTTCCATCCGGTAACTGTCCAACAGGCGTAGATGCTGGGTCTGGTCACTGGTGTTCAGCACGGTGCGTACGCGGATTCGGCCACCCACGTAGAGCAGGTCCACCTGTGCCGGGGTGAGCCGCGTGGTGAGCTTGCTGCGCACCGCGCTTTGCACCAGGCCATCGGCACCCAGAATGCCCGGGGCCACCGCGCCGGTCACCGGAAGCACGGACCAGACAACGCCTTCATCGTTCACGATCTCCAGCGCCAGGTCGGCAGCGAGCGGAAAGCCGTTGAGCACATGCAGCATCAGTTCGCCTTCCATCAGCGCGTGAGCTTCGGCACTGCCCGGTAGTTCGCCGCTGGGCAGGCTCTGCTGCAGGGTGAGCCCTGTGACGATCACGCTCAAGGGCACTTCCAGCTCGGCGCGGGCTTCCAGTTCGCTGTCATAGTAAAGGAAGTCGTTGCCGTTGCTGATGTTGCCGAGGGGGTTCACCTCCAGGTCCAGCTCGTAGTCGAAAGCGTCGGGCATCAGCTCGATCATCTGGTCCACGTTGCTGTTGCTTTCGGTGAGCAGGTTCTCGTAGATGGCCGCCTGGAAGCCCCAGCCCAGGTCCAGGGCGCGGTTGATGTTGATGGGGCCGGTGACGATGGGATGGGCAAGGTCCGCCGAAGCGCCGGTGCTGCTGTTGCGCGCGCGCAGGTAGGCGAGGCGAACGCGCATGTCCGCCCCCACGCCATTGGTCACCACAATGCGCAGGCCCACCTGCTGCAGGTCGATCGCGCCTGCGATCACGGCGTCGAAGAGGCGGAAGTCCGAGGTTTCCGGCCCGATGTGCACGGTACGCTGACCGAAGTAGCCTTTCGCGTATTGTGGAACCAGGCCCTGGTAGGCTACGATGGCGGAGATGGAATCTTGATTGGTGAGCAAGGCACCGCTGCCGTTGGGGTCCAGTTGCAGGTTCAGCAGGGTGGCCAGCGTGTTATAGGTGTTGAAGGCCGGGCCGGTGAGGTCGAATCGGTAGCCACCGATGTTGCGCTGCACAGTGGCCAGGCTTGGACTGCCCGGGGTGCCGGCTAGCACGGTCTGCTGCACGCTGAGCACATTGCCTTGGTAATTGGCGCCGGGCAGGCTGAAGGTGCCGATGATCACGCTGTTGATCTGGTTGCGCAGGGTGAGGTCCATCACCCCTTCGCGCAATTCCACCAGACGCAACTGCATGCCGTCCAGCTCGAAGTTGGTGGCATCGCTGTTGGTGGGCAGGGTGGTGCCGGCCGGCAGGTTCACCGGGCCGAAGGGCCACACATAGTCGTAGGCGATGGCCGTGTCAGGGATCGCCAGCAGCGTGTCCAGGTCCAGAACGAAAAGGCGGTCCGAGTAGATAAGCGTAATGAAGCCGTCTGGACCCACCTCAAAAAGGCTGTCCGGCGCCAGGTCGCGGATGGTAAGGGTGCTGCGGAAGATGGGGGCCAGCAGGTCCACGTCCCACTGTGGCTTCGAGTTCTCCTTTCGGCAGGCGGCCAGGGTCAAGGCCATGGCCATGGTCATCAATAAGGGGCAGGTGCCGTTCCCGATCCGGGCAGACTTCGTATGCGCTCTCCAGCTGGACATGGCGTTGCGGCGGCTCAAGATAGAAGGCATCCTTTTCGCGGGTGGCACATCCGCGAACGTGCTACATTTCAACCGTCCTTTTCCGCAGTACCCCACATGTTGCTTTTGAGACGCCGGATCCTGGTGCCCTGGCTGCTGGCCTCGGTGGTCATGTTCGGCCTGTCCTTTCTGTGGCACGGGGTCTTCCTGCGTGACCTGGTGATGGTGCGCCTGCCCATGGGGCTCTACTTCACGTTGGCCGCCCTGGTGTACCTGTTGGTGGGCATGGGCATCACCCTGGCGGTGCATCAGGCCATTGTGCACGAGTGGATCAATCTCAAGCATGCCTTCCCCTTCATGAGCATGCTGGTGGGTGCCATCGTGGGCTTCATCGTGTTCCTCATCGTCTTCACGCTGGGCTTCAGTTTCACCAAGGACGGTATGGTGCACATGCTGGTGGACGTGCTCTGGCAGATGTTCGAGCAGGCCATGGGCGGCCTCATGGTCAGCCTCGGCATCATCTACGACCTGCACCGTTCCTTCCTGGAACAGGAGCGGGCGAAGTGATCGGTCAGGCTCCATATGGGTAGCGCTTCTTCCAGACCTGTGCGAGCCAGGCACGCCATTCCTTTTCCCGTGGATTGTCGCCGGGCTCGTACAGCAGCTGGCCGTTTATGGCATCGGGCAGGAACTGCTGATCGCCCACGTGGCCGGGCTGGTCGTGGCTGTATTGGTAGGCCTGGCCGTAGCCCATTTCCTTCATGAGCTTGGTGGGGGCGTTGCGCAGGTGTAGCGGTACGGGCAGGTCGCCACTGCGCTGCACCTCGGCCTGCGCCGCTCCGATGGCGGTGTATGCACTGTTGCTCTTCGGTGAACAGGCCAGGTAGATGGCGCACTGGCTCAGGATGATGCGGCCCTCCGGCCAGCCGATCATCTGCACGGCCTGCATGGTGGTGGTGGCCATCAGCAGCGCGTTCGGGTTGGCATTGCCGATGTCCTCGCTGGCCAGGATCACCATGCGGCGCGCAATGAAGAGCGGGTCCTCGCCGCCCTCCACCATGCGCGCCAGCCAGTACACGGCCGCCTGGGGGTCGCTTCCGCGCATGCTTTTAATGAATGCGCTAATGATGTCGTAGTGCTGCTCACCCTGCTTATCGTAACGTGCCGCGTTACCCTGCACCACCTGTTTCACCAGCTCGTCGGTGATCACCACGGGATCGCCGGTGGCGGCCTTCACGCACAGCTCGAAGGTGTTCAGCAACCGCCGTGCATCGCCGCCGCTGGCGCGCATCAGGGACGTGGTCTCGCGCAGCTCGATGCGGCGTTCATGCAATTCCGCATCCTCGCGCATGGCGCGGTGCAGCAGGTCCAGCAGTTCTTTTTCGGCGAGCGGGCGCAGGGTGTACACCTGGCAGCGGGAGAGGAGCGCACCGATCACCTCGAAACTGGGGTTCTCCGTGGTGGCGCCGATCAGGGTGATGGTCCCCTTCTCCACGGCGCCGAGCAATGAATCCTGCTGCGCCTTGCTGAAGCGATGGATCTCGTCGATGAAGAGCACGGCGCTACGCGCGAAGAGCCCCGCGCCGCCGGCCTTCTCGATCACCTCGCGCACGTCCTTCACACCACTGTTGATCGCGCTGAGCATGTGGAACGGGCGCTTCAACTCCTCGGCGATCAAACGGGCCAGGGTGGTCTTGCCCACCCCCGGCGGGCCCCACAGGATCATGCTCGGCAGCATGCCGCCGGCCAGCGCCTTGCGCAGTACGCCATGGGCCCCCACCAAGTGCTCCTGGCCCACCACCTCATCGAGGCTGCGCGGGCGCATGCGTTCGGCCAGGGGGGCGGGGTCGGGGAGCATGGGGTGCAAAGGAAAGCAACGTGCGGGGCGGAGTGGGACCACCCGGTTCGGGTTGTTTGCCTACGTATGACTTTTTTACTTTTGCCGTATAAAATGAAGACTTCGCATTGAGTAACGACCGCTGCCGACCATGGATGCCAAGATCACCCTCAGTTTTGATGCCGGCGTGGCCGAGCGCGCCAAGGCTTTCGCCGAGGCGAACAACATCAGTCTTTCGCGCCTCATCGAGTTCATGCTCAGCAAGGTGACCGACAAGCGCTACCGCAGCCTGGATGAACTCCCGGTCAGCGATTGGATCCACCAGGTGGCGGAAGGGGAGGTGACCTATGTACGCAGGAACGCTGCCGGTCGGAATGTGAAGAAGGACTACCTGGCCAGCCGGAGGAAGCGGTGAGGGTCATTTTGGCGGCTAGGACACGGTGCCATGATCGATGGTCACAGTATGCGCAAATTCGAACGTGGCGTGCCACGCGCCGTAGTGAATAGTCTGCCATGCCCCCCAAGCGCATCTTTCTCGACGCCAATGTGCTGGTGACGGTGCTCTGCAACGAGTACCCGCGCTTCAGCGCCTGCGCCCGTGTGTTGAGCCTGGCGGACGATCCGCGTTTCACGGCCCACACTTCGCCGCTCTGCCTGGCCATCGGGGCCTATTTCGCAGAGAAGAAGAACGGCGGCAAGGTGGCACGCCGCAAGATCGCTCTGCTTGCCCAGAAGCTGGCCGTTACCACAGTTGGCCCGCATGCCGTGGAACGCACACTGGCCGATGTACGCATAGTGGATATCGAGGACGGTTTCCAGTACCATTCGGCCATCGATTCCGGCTGTACCTGCATCATCACCCACGACAAACGCAACTGGAAGTTCGCGGAGATCGAGGTGATGGACCCCGAGGCCTTTTTGCTGAAGTACGTGGTGGGCGAGGGCCGGAGGGGGAAGAAGTGACTCCAGCGCGCGAGCCTGTTCAAAACTTTTCCTGACGAAAAACTTGGCGGACCCGTCTCCGTGATGCTTAATTGTCCGTCGAAAAGTTGACGGAATATCCGTCAGCCGGTGGGGCCGGGCCCACCGACATGGAACGAACAACGAAGCAAACACGCGCCGGCGGCGCACAACACGAAGCGAAATGGCCACGGAGATCAACAAGGAGAAGCTGAAGGCCCTTCAGCTGACGATGGATAAGATGGAGAAGACCTTCGGGAAAGGTGCCATCATGAAACTGGGGGATGATGTGGTGGAACAGACGGAGGTGATCCCCACGGGATCCATCGGTGTAGACCTAGCCTTGGGCGTGGGCGGCTTCCCCAAGGGCCGCGTGGTGGAGATCTATGGACCGGAGTCATCCGGCAAGACCACCCTGGCCATCCATGCCATTGCCGAATGTCAGAAACGCGGGGGCATCGCCGCCATCATCGATGCAGAGCATGCCTTCGACCGGTTCTATGCCGAAGCACTGGGAGTGGACACCGAGAACCTGCTGATCAGCCAGCCGGACAACGGCGAACAGGCGCTGGAGATCGCCGACAACCTGATCCGCTCGGGCGCCATCGACATCCTGGTGATCGACAGTGTGGCGGCGCTTACGCCGCGTGCCGAGATCGAGGGCGAGATGGGCGACAGCGCCGTGGGCATGCAGGCCCGCCTGATGAGCAAGGCCTTGCGCAAGCTCACGGGCACCATCAGCAAGACGGGCTGCTGCTGCATCTTCATCAACCAGCTGCGCGAGAAGATCGGTGTGATGTTCGGTAACCCCGAGACCACCACCGGCGGCAACGCACTGAAGTTCTATGCCAGCATCCGCATCGACATCCGCCGCACCAATCAGATCAAAGAGGGCGAGAACGTGATCGGCAACCGCACCAAGGTGAAGGTGGTGAAGAACAAGCTGGCCCCGCCCTTCCGCAAGGCCGAGTTCGACATCCTCTTTGGTAAAGGCGTGAGCAAGTCCGGCGAGATCATCGACATGGGCGTGGAGATGGGCATCATCAAGAAGAGCGGCAGCTGGTTCGCCTATGCGGACAACAAGCTGGGGCAGGGTCGTGATGCCGTGCGCCAGTTGCTGGAGGACAACCCGGAGCTCAGCGAGGAGCTCGAGAACCGCATCAAGGAGGTCCTCGGCAAGACAGAGCAACAGCCTGCCTGACCACCCGGGCCACTTTCCGCGGCGATCTCAGGTTGTGTGGAGTGTCGCATTCCGCGGAACGGCATCACCGGACCAGGCAACGTGCCATGAGGAGGATCCCGGCCGAGTACCTTCGGCCGGGATCTTTCCTTTTCATGCGTCACCTCACCATCCTTCTGTTCGCGGCCGTGCTGGCCGGCTGTGATCGTCAGCCCAAGACCGCAGCGCCGGCGGAAGCGCCGGTGCTGGATGAGCTCTCCACGGCGCTGCAGGACATGGAACAGCGCATCCTGCGCGATCCGCAGAACGCCGCGCTCTATGCCGAGCGGGCCCGCCTCTTCGAGCGCTTTGCCAAGCCCAACGAGGCCATTGCCGATTGGAAACGCGCCCTTGCCGTGGACAGTGCGAACGCCGCGTACCACATCGCCTTGGGCGATCTGTACTACCAC
This sequence comes from Flavobacteriales bacterium, assembly GCA_016788635.1. Taxonomy (GTDB): domain Bacteria; phylum Bacteroidota; class Bacteroidia; order Flavobacteriales_F; family PHOS-HE28; genus PHOS-HE28. The sequence goes on from JAEUSU010000004.1 coordinate 64,390, forward strand.
AGCCTGAAGGTGGATGAGGCGGACGCCGCCTTCAACAAGGCGCTGGCGTTGGAACCGGGCAACAACGAGGCGCGCTTGAAGGTGGCGGAGATGAAACTGATGCTGCGCCAGTACAAACCCTCGATGGACCTGGTGAACGAAGCCTTGCGCAGCGATCCGAACCTGAGCCACGGCTATTTCCTGAAAGGTTGGATCTACATGGAGACGGGCGATACGGGCCGGGCTATTTCCAGCTACCGCACGGCGGTGGAACAGGAGCCGGACAACTACCGCGCATGGATGGAACTGGCCACCCTGCACGCGCAGCGCAGAGATCCGTTGGCCCTGCAGTACTACACCACCGCTCTTTCATTACAGCCCAACAGCGTGGAAGCCTGGTATGGCAAAGGCCTGTTCGCACAGGAGAATGGGCGTGACAGCCTGGCCCTGGCGTGCTACGACAGCATCAAGTACATCGACCCGCGCAATCCTGCGGCGTGGTACAACAGCGGCTATGTGCGGTTGGAGCATCTGAATGATGCGCTGCGCGCCGTGAAGGACTTCACAGCGGCCACCAAACTGGCGCCCAAGGACGTGAACGCCTGGTACAACCGCGGCCTCGCGTACGAGCGCAAAGGCTCACTGGACAGTGCCGCAGCGGACTACCGCCATGCGCTGGACCTGGAGCCGCGGTATGAGCCCGCCGCGATGGGCCTGCAGCGGTTGCAGGATGAAGGAGTGAAGGTGAAGGTGCGCTGAGCAGGGCCACGGCGTGGAGTGCCTGGTCATCCAATAGGCACGCGGGCAAACATGAAGAAGCCCCGTCCCGATGATCCGGGACGGGGCTTCTTCTTTTGAACCCTTCAAAAGAGTTCGAAGGACCCTGCTCGCGCGGTCAAACGCACAGCACGGGGATCCCCGGTTCGTTGGTCAGCAGGCGTTCCTTCTCGGCATCGGCGATCCAGCGGTACTCATCGCTGGCATGTGCCATGATGGCGATGCAGGCCGCACCGGCCCTGGCAGCATGCGCGATGGTCTGCATGGCAAAGCCGACGCTGAAACCCTGCATCGGTTCGTTCACCTCTTCATGCCGGATGCCTTCCTCCTGCAAACGATACAGCGCTTTGCGCTTGTTCTCCAGCAACTGGTCGCTGGGCGACTCGCCGGGCCGCATGATCTGATACACCTGCACGGAATTACCGCCCAGGCGCGCCAACATGCATACCGCATCAAGCAGGGGTGCGGTGTTGGCATGGCCGGATACGGGCATCACAAGGGGACCGTTGCCGAAGGCGGTAGTTGAATGCTCCTGCACCACCATCGATGGCACGGCGGAACGGCGGATCAGCTTCAGGATGTCCGCACCGAGCAGCGTTTGCCGCAAACCGCGTGCGCCATGGGTGCCACACACCAGCAGAGCATGCCCGCGTGCGCTCTCCAGGCCGATCTCCTCCAGGAAGTCGCCGTTGCGCAGCAGGGTGCGCATGGGGGCCTGGCCATTGGTGCGGCTGCGGAAGGCTTCCAGCGCGGCGGCGGCATCCTCGCTTTCCTCCTTCCGGTCGGTCACGTGCAACAGGGTCACTTCACCACCTGTGCGGCGGGCCAGGTCGCTGGCCAGGTCAGCGGCCACCAGGGCGGCTCCGCTCAGGTCTACAGGGCACAGCAGGTCGTTCATGAGTGAAGGGTGTGAGGGACAAAAAGAAGCACTGGCCGCGAGACGGCGAAACATGAAGCGGACCACGGTCGTGATCCATCGGATCCCCAAAGTCAGGTGGGAGCGGGGAGGGGGGCCTCCCTACCTTGCACGCGTATTCATCCGATCCATGCTCCGAAACGCGCTCCTTATGGCCGTTGTGGCCGCTTCGTTCCATGCCCATTCCCAGGTCAACATGACCCAGGTGGGCCAGCTCAGCTACCAGGCCTTGCGCAACAGCGACCTGAGCAACCTGTGGGGCTACACCGATGAGTTCGGGAACGAATACGCCCTGGTGGGCGTGAACGGCCAGAACGGATCACCCAACACCGGCGGCCTTTCGGTCGTGGACCTCAGCGACCCGGCCAACCCCCAGGAGATCTTCTTCCACGCCGGGCCTAACAGCATCTGGCGCGAAGTGAAGACCTGGGGTGACTATGCTTATGTGACCACGGAGGCGGATTACGGTCTGCTCATCGTGGACCTTTCGCCCCTGCCCTTCTCCAACGTACTGCCCGTGGTGCTCTTCGAAGGGAACGGGTGGGAGACAAGCCATTCGCTGTTCATCGACGAGAACGGCAGGCTATACATCCACGGGGCCAACCGCGGCAACGGCGGCGTGATCATGTATGACCTCACCGCCGACCCCATGAACCCGGTTGAGGTGGGCGAGTTCGACATGTGGTATTGCCACGACAGCTATGCGCGCGGCGATACGCTGTATGCGGCCCATGTATATGCCGGCTTCTTCACCATGGTGGATGTGAGCGATCCCGCAAGCCCCGTGCTTCTTGGCCAGCAGTCCACCCCCAACCAGTTCACCCACAACGTGTGGTTGGATGACTCCGGTGACCACCTCTACACCACCGATGAACGGACGAATTCCTACATCGGGTCCTACAACGTGGATGACCCTACGGACATCCAGTTCCAGGACAAGGTCCAGAGCGATCCCGGTTCCGGTACCGTGCCACACAACACGTATTGGTTGAACAACTACCTGGTCACCTCTTACTACACTTTCGGTGTGGTGATCCATGATGCTTCGCGCCCGGACAACCTGGTGGAGGTGGGTCACTTCGACACTTCTCCCAACTTCAGCGGCGACGGCTTCAATGGGGCTTGGGGAGTCTATCCCTTTTTTCAATCGGGCCGGCTGATCGTGAGCGACATCCAGGAGGGCTTGGTGATACTCGACCCCACCTATGTCCAGGCCTGCTGGCTGGAGGGCACCATCACCGATGCCATTACCGGCCAGAACCTGGTGAACGCCACGGTTACGCTGGACGGCACCGGCATTTCGGATGTCACGGGGTTCAATGGTCGCTACACCAGTGGCTACCATACGGGTGGCACCTTTTCCATCACCGTGCAGCGCTTCGGCTATTTCCCACAAACGGTGGGTGGCATCGTGCTGGCGAATGGCTTGTTGACCATTCAGGATGTGGCGCTCACGCCGCTGCCCTCCTTCACCTACGAGGCTGATGTGCGCGATGCGGTCACGCTGGCCGGCATACCGGATGCGCAGGTGCAGTTGGAGGCCACCGGTCTGCTCTTTAATGAACTGACGGATGCGGACGGCAACGTGAGCATCTCCACGGTGTTCGAGGAGACCTATGCCACCACGGTGGGCCGATGGGGCTGGCGTACCACCTGCCAGGCGCCGCAGCCCATGAACATCGGCTTCCCCGCCCAGAGCTTCCTGCTCGATCCCGTGTATGCGGATGACTTCGCCCTGGACCTCGGCTGGACGAGCGGCGGTGATGCAGAGTCCGGTGGCTGGGTGCGTGCCATTCCCATCGGAACCAATTTCGGCGGCACCCCAGTGGCACCAGGGGCTGACCTGGCCGGGGATTGTTTCGGCTATGCCTATGTGACCGGCAATGGCGGTGGTGCAGCAGGTGATGATGATGTGGACGACGGTGAGGTATGGCTCGCGTCCCCCGTCTTCGATGCCTCGGCCATGCCCGACCCCCACGTGCGGTACAGCCGCTGGTTCTACAACGTTGGCGGTTCCGGCAACCCCAATGACACCCTGCATGTGTACCTCACCAATGGCACGGATACCGTGGAGGTGGAGACCGTGACCGTTCTTTCGCCCGGCCTTTCCCAATGGGTGAACCGCCTGCGCAAGGTGTCGGACTTCCTCAGTCCATCAGCCACCATGAAGTTCATCATGCGCACGGCGGACCGTTCGCCCGGTCACCTGCTTGAAGCGGGTCTGGACGGTTTTGAGGTGCTGCCCAATGGAACGGTCGGTGAGAATGAAATGGAGCAAAGCGCCGGAGGCCTGTTGGTGTGGCCGGTACCGGGTGACGACCAGCTCTGGGTGCGCGATGCGCAAGGACGCAACGGCCTCGCACAAGTGCTTGACCTCGGTGGTCGTGTGGTGCGTGACGGACTGGTGATGCGTGACGGCCTGATGAGCGCAGGCATGACGGTGCCATCCGGTGCCTACCTCGTACGCGTGCAGTTCGCGGATGGCAGCGTGGCCACCGTGCGATGGATGCGGCGCTGATCAGCGCCTGGGTGGTGGCACGTTGTTGCAATGCTCCTTGAGCAGCGCATCCACGCCATCCACCCCGCCGATCATCCGGGCCATGTTCAGGTCCGCACAGGCCTTGTCGCGTTCACCCTTGCGCAGGCGGATGATGCCCCGCGTACGAAGCGCAAAGGCATTGCCGGGGTAGGCCCGCAGGCTCTTGTCCAGGTCCTTCATCGCTTCGTCATCACGTCCCATCTTCATCAGGCTGTAAGCCCGGTTGCTCAGGGCCACGGGCTCATCCTTGTCCAGTTTCAGGGCCTGCGTATACATGATGAGCGCCTCCTCATGCCGCTCCAGCATGGCCAGGGTATAGCCCCGGTTGGACCAATGCGCCACCTCGCCCGGTTCCAGCACGCATAGTCGCTCGTGAATGACAAGTGCTTCGGAATACTTCCCGATGTTGTTCAGGCAGCGCGCCAGTTTTTCAAGCGCCTCCACATTGTCCGGGTCGCTGGCCAGGCCCGCCCGAAGGTCCTCGATCGCTTCAGCCTGGTGGCCCAGTTCGGTGCGCGATTCCCCGCGCAGGAGCAGCGCACGGGAACGCAGCGGATCATAAGCGCCCAGGTCCAGCGCACGGGTGCAATGCAGGTCGGCCCGGCCATAGTCCTGTGCCCGGTAGGCATAGAGGGCCCGTTGGTAGTGCGCCTCCACGTTCGTGCTGTCCAGCCGCAGGGCACGCTCCACGTCGAGCAGGAAGCTGTCCATGTGTTCCAGCACATACAGCGCCCGGGCCCTGGCGGAATAGCTGCGGGATACCGGTTCGGCCTGCACGGCCTTGTCGTACCACGCCAGGGCCTTCGCGGCTTTGTCCAGGCGCAGAAGGCTGTCTCCCTTGGTGATGAAGCCCCCGGCCTGCTGGGCCTGTGTGCCCGAGGGAAGGCAGCAGGCGAACAGCAGGATGAGGAGGAGGGGCCGGAGCATTGCTGCTCAAATGTAGTCGCTCACAAGCGCGCACGCGGCAGGTCGGCCGGGGTGGCCAGACGGCCCGCTTCCAATAGGAAGTGTCCGGCCATGGCGATCATCGCGGCATTGTCGGTGCAATAGGCTGGCGGGGGTATATGCACCACCCAGCCTTCGCGTTCACCCAGTGCAAGCAGCCGTGCGCGCAGGGCCGAATTGGCGGACACACCACCGCTGCACCCCACCTCACGCAGGTCATGCTGTCGCATGGCCTGCCGCACACGCGTAAGCAGCACGCGCAGGATGCCTTCCTGCAGGGATGCACAGAGGTGCGGAAGTTCCGTTGGGAGCTGGTCCGTCGACACGTTCCGCACCACACGTTGGAAGGCCACCTTGATGCCGCTGAAGCTCATGTTCAGGCCTTGCACCTCGGGAAAGGGCAGGGGATACTTCGCGGCATCGCCGGTGCGTGCCAGCCGGTCCACCTCGGGCCCGCCGGGGTAGGGCAGCCCCATCACCTTGGCACCCTTGTCGAAGGCCTCGCCGGCCGCGTCATCCAGGGTTGTGCCGATCACTTCCATGTCCAGCGGTCCGTGCACCAGCACCAACAGGGTATGCCCGCCGCTCACCGTGAGGTTGAGGAAGGGGAAGGAGGGCGCCGGACGATCTATCTCATCTCGAATGAAGTGGGCCAGCACGTGTGCCTCCATATGGTGCACGGCCAGCAGGGGTATGCCCAGCGCCTGGGCCATGGAACGGGCGAAGCTGCCACCCACAAGCAACGCACCGATCAGTCCCGGACCCTGTGTAAAGGCTATGGCTGACAGGTCGCGCGGGCGGATGCCCGCCTGTTCCAGCGCAGCGTGCACCACGGGCACGATGTTCTCCTGGTGGGCGCGTGAGGCCAGCTCCGGCACCACGCCACCCCAGGCGCGATGCACGCTTTGGCCCGCCACCACGTTGCTCTTCAGGCGCCCATCCTCCAGCACAGCGGCCGCCGTATCATCACAGGAGCTCTCGATGCCCAAGATCAGGCGGGGGCGCATGGGGGACGGGTTAATTTCGCAGCAGGCACGGTGTTCGCACCGCGCGCACAAAACTACCCGCCCTGGACCGCGCCCGCATCATCCGCATCGCACGCCGCATTCTGCGTTGGTCGGGCCGTCTCACGCTCCTCTTGTTCATTCTGGTGCTTGTGGTGGCGGGCCTGCTGCTGCTGCCCCCAGTTCAAACGTGGACCGCCCATCGGGTGAGCGCCTGGCTGGCGAAGGAACAAGGTGTCACCATCCAGATCGGCCGCATCGCCATCCATCCATTCGGCCGCATCGCCCTGCATGAGGTGTACATCGCCGACCTGCATGGCGATACGCTCATCCGTGCCAGCGAGGTCCGCATCGCACGTTTGCGCATTCACCCGGGCACGCACGTGGTAAAGGCCGGTGAGCTGGTGCTGAATGACGCCCGCTTCAATCTGGCCAAGGACAGCGGCGACCACATCAGCAACCTCACGCATTGGCTGGAGAGTTTCGGCGCTGGCGATACAGCGGACGTGGGCGGTGCACCCTGGCGCATGGAAGCGTTGCGTGTGCAGGTGCGGAACCTGCACTTCACCTACCATGACGGCAGCGAACCTTTCGATGCCCACGGGGTGGACTTCAGCCACGTGGACACCCGCCTACACCTGTTGGATGCGAGTGGGCTGCGGATCCATGGCGATACGGTGAACGTGCACCTCGCCCAGGTGCGCCTGACCGATCAGGGCGGACTTGACCTGCTGGACTTCGGAGGCCTTGCGCATGTGAGCCCCGAGCGCATCGCGGTGGATGATCTGCGCATCCGCACACCGCGTTCGGATGTCCACGGCGACCTGGCCCTGCTGGCCACGAGCTACGATGACTACGACAACTTCGAGGAACTCGTCACCATGCGGCTTGACCTGGACAGTTCCTTGCTCTGGAGCGGCGACATCGCACTGTTCGCGAGCGATCTGAAAGGCATGGACCTGCCTGTGCACGCCAGTGGCCGTTTCCGTGGAACGGTGGCACAGCTGAAGGCGCGGGATATGCGGCTGCACTGGGGTAAGGGTTCGCACCTGCGCGCGGATGCCGAGCTTGTGGGTTTGCCCGACTTCCGCTCCACCTTCATGCTGGTGGATGTGGAGGAAATGCGCACGGAGAGCACGGACATCGAGGTCATACCGCTGCCACCTTTTGGCGTGGAGGACCACGTGCGCCTGCCAGAGGAACTGAGAGCCCTCGGCGTGGTGCGCTTCACGGGCAACTTCACCGGCTTTCCGGGGTCCTTTACGGCGTATGGCCGCACGGCCACCGCACTGGGCACCCTGCGCACGGACATGACCTACACGCGCGACACCCTTTCCGGCGCGTTCCGCCTGGCTGGACAGGTGCGCACCGATGGCTTCAACCCGGGTCCTCTGGCGCGCACCAATACCCTGGGCCCCTTGGCTTGCGACCTGCGCGTTCAGGCGGAAGGCCGGAATTTCCGCGAGGCCAAGGCGGAATTGGATGGCACTGTACCGATGTTCACCTTGAACGGGGCCACGGTCACGAACATCACGGTGAAGGGTTCCCTGGAACGCGACCGTTTCAATGGAGCGCTCACCTGCGACGACCCCAACCTGATGCTCGACTTCAAGGGGCTGGCCGATCTGCGCGGGAAGTATCCGCTGGTGGACTTCGTTGCCCGCGTGGCCCATGCTGACCTGGTGGCTTTGCGACTGGTGGACGGTCCTGGTCCGCACGAGATCATGTGCGAAGTGATGGCCGAGGGCGAACTGGCCATTGACAGTTTGAAGGGCGAAGCCTTGGTGCGCAACATCGTCTATTGCCATCCGAAGGGCGAGTGCATGTTCGGCAACATGGACGTGCGCAGCCTGCGCGCCGAGGGAAGGCCGGAGTTGCAGGTGCGCAGCGAAATGTTCGATGCCACCGTGCATGGCCCCTTCCTGCCCACGCGTCTGCCGGAGGCGGTAAGCAGCATCGTGTTCAGCGTGTTCCCTTCATTGACCAGCGAGGTCACCTACCGCCAGGAGGACCAGGCCTTCAACTTCGCCATCGATATAAAGGACATTTCCCCGATCCTGGGCCTGTTGCTACCTGAGCTGGACCTGCCCCAAGGTGCCATGGTGGATGGCGCCCTGGACACGCGCACCTTCGATATCTCACTCACGGCCACCGCGCCACGCCTGGTCTATGGAAGCTTGAAGGCGGATTCCGTGAACATCGTGGTGGACAAAGCCCTTGACGTGCTGGCTTTCCGCGTGATGAGCAGCCGTGGCACCCTGCGGGACAGCACCCTGTACGGGGGGGCTTACCTCACCGGTACGGCCTATCAGGACGACATCCGTATGGACCTGGGCTGGCAGGATGCGATCGGCGGCACCCGCGCACACTTCGCACTGCAAGGCGAGGTGCTGGGCCCGGCAAGTGCCGAACTTCAATTGATGCCATCGGAGATCGCGCTGGGACAGGGGCTCTGGCGCAACACGGAACCGGCCGGCATACGGTGGGACAGCTCCGTGGTGCAGGTGCGCGCGCTGGACCTGCACAACGGCCGGCAACGCGTACTGCTGGACGGTGCGCTGGGCACCACGCCGGGCCTGTCCATGGCCTTCGAATTGGAGGATGTGGACCTCCATGGCTTCCAGCGCTTCCTCGATGGACCGGACCTCTACGGCCGCATCACGGGAGAGGGACGTGTGATCGATGTGTTGAAGAAGCCCTACCTGCTCAGCTACATCTGCCTGGACAGCCTGCACGTGGGCCGCGAACCCGTGGGTGACCTGCGCTTCTCCGCCAACTGGAACGAAGGCTCCCGCGACATCGCGGTGTACGGCCAGCTCCAGCGCAAGACCCTCACGGCGCTCGACTTCGAAGGACGTTTCTCCCCCGGGACTGAGGATGAACTGGACATTGCCCTGAAGCTGGAGCAGTTCGACCTGCGCTTTGTGGAGCCCTATCTGCCCAAGGAGGACCTGAGCGATCTGCAGGGCCGGGTCACCGGAACCATCAACCTGAAGGGCACCTTGGGCGATCCGCTGTTCACCGGCGAGGTGCTGCTGGAGGAGGCAGGCATTCGCATCAACTACCTCAACACCTTTTACACCTTCACCAGCAAGGCCGGCATACGGCCCAATATGTTCTTTCTGGACAATGTGACCGTGCGGGATGAGGAGGGGCGCACCGCCCGCATGGGGGCCACCATCGTGCACAAGGCGTTCAGCAAGTGGAACTACAATATCTGGGGCACCATGGATAACCTGTTGTGCCTGAACACCAGCCCCAACGAGAACGAACTCTACTACGGGAAGGCCTACGCCATGGGTGACATTGAGGTGAGTGGTTACGCCGGCAGCCTGGAGATCACCGTGGACGCGCGCACCGGGCCGGGCACCACCATCGCCTTTCCCCTGGGCGGAAGCACCGAAGTAGGCGGCATTGACTTTGTCCGGTTCGTGAGCGCCAGTGCGGCGGCGGACACCCTGGAGAAGGAGATCGACCTCACCGGAGTGAAGCTGAGCCTCGATGTGGATGTCACGCCCGAAGCGAAGTTCGAGCTCATCTTCGACCCCACCGTGGGCGACATCATGTCCGGCTCAGGCCAGGGCCACATGGAGATGAGCGTTAGCCCGGCGGGTGAATTCAGCATGCGCGGAGGGGTGGAGGTCACCGAGGGCGATTACCTCTTCACGTTGAAGAGCCTCTTGAACAAACGCTTCAGCCTGCAACCCGGCGGCACCATCACCTGGTACGGCGATCCCTTCAATGCCACGCTGGACCTGAACGCCGTTTACCGCCTGCGCACCGGGTTGTATGACATCATGCGCGAGAAGAACGAGGCTTACCGCAAACGCGTGCCGGTGGAGGTGCACATGAGCCTGCGCGACCGCCTGATGAACCCGGTGATCGGGTTCAATGTGAAGCTGCCCACGGTGGATGACAACGTGCGCACGGAGGTGATGAGCGTGCTGAGCAATGAGACCGAGGTGAACCGCCAGGTGTTCGCCCTCATCGTGTTCAACAAATTCCTGCCCCCGCCGGACCAGGCGGCCAGCGCCAGCTCGGGCAACTTTGCCACCACTTCCGGCAGTGAGCTGCTCAGCAACCAGGTGAGCAACTGGCTGAGCCAGGTGAGCGACAAGGTGGACCTGGGCGTGAACTACCGCCCCGGCGACCAGGTGACGCGTGACGAGTTCCAGGTGGCGGTGAGCACCCAGATCCTGAACGACCGCCTGCTGGTGAGCACCAATGTGGGCGTGTCCTACGGTGCCGCACAGCAGAGCAACCAGTTCATCGGCGATTTCCAGATGGAGTACCTGCTGCCCCCGCGCGGCCGCATGCGCATGAAGGCCTACAGCGTGGCCAACGATCAGAACCTGAACCAGAACGACCAGGCGCCCACCACACAGGGAGCGGGCATCGGTTACCGCATCGATTTCAACCACTGGAGCGAACTGTTCCGCCGCAAGAAGCCCACCTATTCCGTGCCGCCACCCGCGCTGCCGCCGGCCGCGGTGGAACCGTGAGCGGGCCTCAGCCCACGTCGTCCAGTCCCAGGCTGTGGCCGAGCTTCTCCTTCTTGGTACGCAGGTAGCTGCGGTTGTGTGGGTTGGAAGGCACTTCGATGGGTACGTTCTCCACGATCTCCAGCCCGTAACCCACAAGCCCGGTGCGTTTGCGCGGGTTGTTCGTCATCAGCCGCATCTTGCGCACGCCCAGGTCGTGCAGGATCTGCGCACCCACGCCATAGTCGCGCGCGTCCATCTCGAAGCCGAGCATCAGGTTCGCCTCCACCGTATCGGCGCCCTGCTCCTGCAGTTTGTAGGCCTTTAGCTTGTTCAGCAGGCCGATGCCGCGGCCTTCCTGCTGCATGTACACGATCACCCCCTTCCCCTCACGCTCCACCATTTCCATGGCCTTATGCAGCTGGGGGCCGCAGTCGCATCGGCAGCTGCCGAAGATATCCCCCGTTACACAGCTGCTGTGCACGCGCACCAGTACAGGCTCCTTCAGGTCCCAATGTCCCTTGATGAGCGCAATGTGTTCCTCGCCCGTGGTGGTCTGCTGGTAGGCCACCAATTCGAAATTGCCGTGGGTGGTGGGCAGCTTCACATCCACCTGCCGTTCCACGATGCGCTCGGTGCGCATGCGGTAGGCCACCAGGTCGGCGATGCTCACCAGCTTCAGCCCGAAACGCCTGGCGATCACACGCAGTTCGGGTAGGCGTGCCATGGAGCCATCCTCGTTGAGGATCTCCACAATGCAGCCGGCCGGCTCAAAACCCGCCAGCCGCGCCAGGTCCACCGCCGCTTCGGTATGGCCGGTGCGGCGCAGCACCCCGCCGTTGCGGGCCTTCAGGGGGAAGATGTGGCCGGGGCGGGCAAGGTCCTCCGGCCGCGCAGCCGGGTCGATCAGGGCCATCATCGTCTGGCTGCGGTCGCTGGCGCTGATGCCCGTGGTGGTGCCGCGGCCCTTTACGTCCACACTGACGGTGAAGGGCGTTTCGTGCAGCGCCGTGTTGTCGCGCACCATCAGTTCCAGGCCCAGTTCCGCACAGCGCGCCTCGGTGAGCGGCGCGCAGATGAGCCCGCGGCCGTGCAGGGCCATGAAGTTGATCACCTCGGGCGTGGCGTTGCGTGCGGCGGTGAGGAAGTCGCCTTCATTCTCACGGTCCTCGTCGTCCACCACGATCACCACCTTGCCCGCGCGGATGTCCGCAATGGCGTCCTCTATCCGGTCCAACGGTTCTTCCATGCGTCCGCAAAGGTAGCTGGGGACGTGGGGCCACGCGGCCGATCAGCCGGTCCACATAGAGGAGGAGGGTCGCCAGGTCCGGTGTATGGTACGGTGGAAGCCGCTTGCTATCTTGCTCCGGTCAGTAATGCCCGTACGACGTGCATTTGCGCAAGCCGTACGACCGACAACGAACAACCGACAACTTCCACTCCCGCATGAGGATCCTCGACCTGAAAGCCATGCGCGGCCCGAACCACTGGTCCGTGCGCCGCCACAACCTCATCATCATGCGGCTGGACATCGGTGAGTTGGAGGAGCGCCCCACCGACAAGATCCCCGGTTTCCTGGACCGCATGAAGGCCCTGATGCCCTCCCTGCACAGCCACCGCTGCAGCGAAGGGCACGCCGGCGGTTTTTACGAACGGGTGGAGCGTGGCACCTGGATGGGCCACGTGATCGAGCATTTCGCTTTGGAGATCCAGACCCTGGCTGGCATGGAGACCGGTTTCGGGCGCACCCGCAGCACCAGCGAACGCGGTGTGTACAACGTGGTCTTCAGCTACATCGAGGAGCCCGTGGGCCTCTATGCGGCCAAGGCGGCGGTACGCATAGCCGAATCGCTCATCGAAGGCAGGGAGGTGGATCTGGCAGCGGACCTCCAGGCCATGCGCGAACTGCGCGAGGACAGCCGCCTGGGCCCCAGCACCGGCAGCATCGTGCAGGAGGCCGCAGCGCGCGGCATTCCCTACTTGCGCCTCAACGGCCAGAGCCTCGTGCAACTGGGCCATGGCATACACCAGAAACGCATCCGCGCCACCATCACCAGCCGCACCAGCAACATCGGGGTGGAGATCGCCTGCGACAAGGAGGAGACCAAGCAGCTGTTGGAGAGTTACGAGATCCCCGTGCCCAAGGGCCGTGTGGTGCGCACCGAGGAAGGGCTCATGGACGCGCTCAGCGTGGTGGGTTTCCCCTGCGTCATCAAACCCATCGGCGGCAACCATGGGCGCGGCGCCACCATCGGCATCAAAACGAAGGATGAGGCCATTGCGGCCCTGGCCAAGGCCAAGGAGATCAGCCGCAGCGTGATCGTGGAGCGCTACATCACCGGCCTGGACCACCGCCTGCTCGTCATCGACCACCAGTTCGTGGCCGCCGCCAAGCGCACCCCCGCCTGCGTGATCGGCGATGGCAAGCGCAGCATCCGCGCGCTCGTGGAGGAGGTGAACACCGACCCCCGCCGTGGTTACGGCCATGAAAAGGTCCTCACCCGCATTGACATTGACGACCATACGGAGAAGCTGCTCGCCCGCCGCGACATGACGCCCGACAGCGTGCCGCCGAAGGACGAGGTGGTGTACCTGAAGGCCACGGCCAACCTCAGCACCGGTGGCACCGCCACCGACGTCACGGAGGTCGTGCACCCCTACAACGTCTTCATGGCCGAGCGCATCTCGCGCATCATCGACCTGGACATCTGCGGCATCGACATCATGACCGATGACATCACGCAGCCGCTTACCGAGACCGGTGGTGCCGTGCTGGAGGTGAACGCCGCGCCCGGCTTCCGCATGCACCTGGAGCCCACCGAGGGCATCGGGCGCAACGTGGCCGAACCCGTGGTGGACATGCTCTTCCCGCCCGGCGCGCCCAGCCGCATCCCCATCATCGCCGTCACCGGCACCAACGGAAAGACGACCACCACGCGCCTCACCGCGCACATCATGCGCAGCGTCAACTTCAAGGTGGGCATGACCTGCAGTGATGGTGTGTACATCATGAACCGCATGCTGATGAAGGGCGACTGCACCGGCCCGGCCAGCGCGCAGTTCGTGCTGAAGGACCCGCTTGTGGACATGGCCGTGCTGGAGACCGCACGCGGCGGCATGCTGCGCAGTGGCCTCGGCTTCGAGCATTGCGACGTGGGCATCTGCACCAACGTGGCCGCCGACCACCTCGGCCTCAAGGACATCAACACCCTGGAGGAACTTGCACATGTGAAGAGCACCGTGCCCCGCAGCGTGCGCAAGGACGGCTACGCCATCCTCAACGCCGACGATGACCTGGTTATGGCCATGCGCAAACAGTGCGATTGCAGGATCGCCCTTTTCAGCCTCGACGAGAACAACCGCCTCATCCGCCAGCACTGCAAGCTCGGCGGCCTCGCGGCCATCTATGAGAATGGCTTCATCACCATCAGCAAGGGCGAGTGGAAGCTGCGCATCGAGAAGGCGGTGAACGTGCCGCTCACTTACGGAGGCAAAGCGGTTTTCAATATCCAGAACATCCTGCCCGCCGTGCTGGCCGCCTACACCCAGGGTGTGAAGATCGAGGAGCTCCGCCAGGCGCTGATGACCTTCGTGCCCTCACCGGCGCAAACGCCCGGCCGCCTCAACCTCTTCCAGTTCCGCAACTTCCAGGTGGTGGTGGACTATGCCCACAACCCGCATGGCTTCGAGGCCTTGGGCCGTTTCCTCAGCAAGGTTCCCGACACACCCAAGATCGGCGTCATCGCCGGCGTGGGCGACCGCCGCGACGAGGACACCGTGAACCTCGGCAAGCTCAGTGCCCGCATGTTCGACGAGATCATCATCCGCCAGGATCGCAACCTGCGCGGCAAGACCGACGACGAGATCATCGCGCTGCTGGTGAAGGGCATCCAGGAGGTGGACCCCAACAAGCCCTTCAAGATCATGAAGAAGGAGGACGAGGCCATCCGCCACGCCATCGGCACCGCGCCGAAAGGTGCCTTTGTGGTGCTCTGCAGCGATGTGGTGCCCGATGCCTTGGCGCTTGTCCTGAAGTTGAAGGAGGAGGATGAGCAGGTCAGCTTCAACAAGGAGGATATCCCGAATAGGAATAAGGAGTTGGTGGGAAGGGCAGAAGTGCCGGTGGAAGGGCATGGGCAGTGACCGCATGCTGACCAGTGGTCGAGGCATGCCATGCAGCTTTATCAGCGTGCGCTACCCATCCACCGGAACCCATCCATCACGGCTTGGTGCATGATGGTCGCATGGTCGAGTTGCGGCAGGTAGCCGAAACCCACACGGATGCGCTCGTCCTTCCGGAGCATGGCGACAAGGCGACGCGCCTGGCCTTCCATCACGGAACCTTCCCGGCCCACTGCGATGTAGACATGGCTGGGCACCGTGTCGGAATTCAGGGTGCCTGTGGGATGTCCTTTCAGCAAGGAGCCATTATCCCACCACAGGCTGGGGCTGATGATCAAATAGCGGGTGAATAGCCTGGGCTGTGTGAACATTGCTTCAATTGCAAGGAGCCCACCGAGCGATTGACCAATGAGCATACGCTCGCCGTCGGTATGGTACATGGAATCGATGTACGGCATCAGTTCATCGGACAGAAAATGAAGAAAGGCTGCGGATCCACCGGTGGTGGGGTAGTCTGCCTTGTCCTTGGCTATGGAGGTGGGATAGGTGAAGTCGCGCTTGCGGTCCACATTCGCGATGCCCACCACGATGCTGGGCGGAAGCCAGCCCACCCACGGCATACTGGCGAACTGCACCAGGCCACCCAGGTGGAAGATGTCCTCGTCAGCAGCGCCATCGAGCACATAGATCACAGGGTAGCGTGCCGCACTGTCAGGCGAATACCCATCGGGCATCAGAATGTTCAACTTGCGGTCCTCGGCGAGTATGGCGGAATGGAGCGTACGCGTCTCACCCCACACGAAGGGGACCGATGCAGGATCCTGTGCAGAAAGCGAGATCGTCAGCAGGGCAGGCAAGAATGGCGCGCACCACCAGCTTGGATCTTGGAAGGAGTTGATCACAGTAGCTGGGTTCCGCAAGCGCTTGATCCTGTTCGCTCCGCAAAATGAAGAAGGATCACTCCCCCGTGTACACCGGCTTCCGCTTCTCCAGGAACGCCTGCACCCCCTCGTTGTAATCGTGGCTGCGGCCGGCGAGGGTTTGCAGCTCGTTCTCGTGGTCCAACTGGGTATCGAGGCTTGTGTTCTGCGCGCGGTTCAACGCCTCCTTGGTGAGGGCGATCGCCTTGGTGGGCATGGTGGCCAGCTTCTTCGCGAGGGCGGTGGCCTCGTTCATTAGTTCAGCGTCGGGCACGGCCTTCCAGATCATGCCTTGGGCCTCGGCTTCCTTGGCGCTCACCTTCGGGGCCAGGATCATTTGGCCGAAGGCGCATTGCATGCCTACCAAGCGCGGCAGGGTGTAGGTGCCGCCACTGTCGGGGATCAGGCCGATGTGGATGAAGCTCTGGATGAAGTTGGCGCTCTCGGCCGCCAGCGTGAGGTCGCAGGCGTAGGCGATGTTGGCCCCGGCCCCGGCCGCCACGCCGTTCACCGCGCACACCACCGGCTTGGGCAGGTTGCGGATGCGCCGCACGATGGGGTTGTACTGCTTCGTCAGGATCTCCTCGATCTGGGAGCCCGGCGCGATGGCCTCAGCCAGGTCCTGTCCGGCGCTGAAGGCCCGCCCTTCGCCGGTGAACAGCAAGGCCCGCACGCTGGTGTCGTTCTTCGCCTTGTCCAGCGCATCGATCACTTCCAATGACATCTCGCGGTCGAAGCTGTTCAGCTTGTCCGGACGGTTCAGGGAAAGGGTGGCCACGCCATCGACGATGGTGAAGAGGATCTTGGTGTAGGGCATGGGGTCAAAGTTCTGTCTTGTCGATACCGGCTTGCCGAAGGATGCCTATCAGTGTGCCTTTCGGAAGGTCGCCCCTGTGCATGGGTACTACTGTCATTTTGCCGTTCGAACGGTTCTTGAAGATCCGGTGGGAGCCCTTGGCGCGGACGTACTCAAAGCCGTGTGCCTCCAAGACACGGATCAACTCGGCGGCTGTCATCGTGGGCGACTTCGCCATCACGAAGCGAGCACAAGGGAATACTCGAAAGTCTTGCTGTCATCCGGGACCGGATCGCCCTCGGCTTCCAAGGTCTCCACGTACAGTTCGATGGCTTCCTTCGCCATGGCCAGCGCATGGTCGATGTTCTCGCCGTAGGTGATGCATCCCGGAAGCGCCGGGACCATCACAGTAAATCCGCCTTCAGGTTCCTGAGTGAGCAGGATGCGATAGGTGCGTTGGGACATGGTTGCAAGATACTGAGCCTCACAAGCACTTGAACTGATCGAATGGCTCCAGGCAATCCTGGCACTTCCATAGCGCCTTGCAGGCCGTGCTGCCGAAGAGTGATAGCAGCACCGTGTTCGTGGAACCGCACTGCGGACAGGCCACCACCGGTTGCTCGCCTTTGAGCGCACGGATATCAGCGGTCTTCTCCGGCGGGGCGATGCCGTATTGCTTCAGCTTGCGTTTGCCCTCGTCGGTGATCCAATCGGTGGTCCAGGCAGGGGAGAGGCTCAGCCTCACTTCCACCGCGGGCACGCCGGCCTCCAGCAGTTCCTTCTTGATGTCGGCCGCCATCACGTCCATGGCCGGGCAGCCGGTGTAGGTGGGGGTGATGGTGACGATGGCCTTGCCGCTCTCCTCCACCTCCACGCCGCGCACCACGCCAAGCTCCAGCACGTTGATGGCCGGGATCTCCGGGTCCTTAACGTAGTCGAGGAGCTCGAGAATGCGGTGTTTGGTGGGGGTGGGCATCTCGTGGGGTAAGCGAACATAGAGGCCAATGCGCCAACCAGCTTAGTAGTCCTCCATCGTTGATTGAAATTCTGTGGAGCTCAACACCTCGGTCACGCGATTTCCACCTTCCACATAGTTCTCGCGTGATCGGATCGTATCCCCGTTCGCGAGTATCGCTGTCAGGCCGTAGGTATTCTCACCCGGACTGAGAAACGAGGTGGATGCCTGTCCGTTCGCTTCAATAGGGCCGAAGGACTCCTTCCCACGTTCGTGCGATAAGATCAAGGTGGAGATGATTTGGTCATTCCGATTGACCACTTTGATGCAGACGTGCTCCAGGGATCGTGGGCACTCAGCGTATGGAGACGAACAACCGACGAATACGGTGCAAAGCGCAATTACCGTTAGGAGTCTTGTCAATCGCTCCATGGATGGATCCGCGTTGCGTTACCATTCCACCCCCGGAAACGCCCGTGTCACATGCTGCATCTCCGCCAGGATGAAACCCATGTGCTCGCTGTGCAGGCCCTTGCGGCCGCCTGTCATCATGAAGGCATCAGCGGGGCGCTTCAACGTGGCTTCGGAAAGCACCTGGTCCATGGTCTTGCTCCAGGCTTCCCTGATGGCGGCGATGTCCGGTGCGATGCCCGCCTTGGTCATCTCCTCCAGAACAGCATCGCTCTCGAAGAGCTCGCCAGTGTATGTCCACAGGTTGTCGAGGGCGGCTTGGGCACGTTGGTGGCTCTCCTCGGTGCCATCGCCGAAGCGGATCAGCCATTCGCTGCTGTGGCGCAAGTGGTAGGTGGCCTCCTTCACGCTCTTGCCCGCGATGGCGGCCAGTTGTGCATCGCTGCTCTTGGTCAGGGCCTGCATCAGCGGCAGGTGGTAGGCATCGAAGAGGAAGCTGCGCACGATGGTGTGGGCGTAGTCGCCGTTGGGCTGCTCCACTAGTTTCACGTTGGTGAACTGCCGCTCCAAGCGCAGGTAGGCCAGGTCGTCCTCGGAACGCGGGCCCGCCGTAGCCTTGGCGGAGGCGGGGCCTTTCCCTTCCACCTGCCCGGCATAGGTGAGCAGGTTGCGGGCCTCGCCAAGGTGGTCCAGCGCGCGGTTGGTGAGGGCGATGTCCTCCTCCAGCACGGGGCCGTGGCCGCACCATTCACCCAGGCGTTGGCTCAGGATGAGGAGGTCGTCCGCCAACCGCAGTGTGTATGTAAAAAGTGCGTTGCTCATTTCAAGCGCAGGTTGGGGGTTGGAGGTTGGTGGGTTGGGGGTTGAGGGCCAACCCTCAACCATCGTCAACCTTCAACCATCAATGATCAGATGTATTTCGCCCCCTCAGGCATGGTGTAGAACGTTGGGTGCCTGTAGACCTTGTCATCCGCTGGGTCGTAGAAGCTCTCCGCGTCCTCGGGGCGGCTGGCGTGGATATGCTCGGCCTTTACCACCCAGATGCTGTTGCCTTCCTGGCGGCGGGTGTACACATCACGGGCGTTCTCGATGGCCATCTCGGCATCGGCGGCGTGCAGGCTGCCCACGTGCTTGTGGTCGAGCCCGCGCTTGCTCTGGATGAACACTTCCCAGAGGGGCCAGTTGTTGGGGTTGTCGCTCATTTTCTATTGAGTAACGAGTGGCGAGTGTTGAATGTCGAGTGGTGCTGCCGGGGCAGCTCCGCCACTCGTTACTCGCCACTCCGTATCATGCTGCTTGCTTGCGTTTCGCCTTCTTGGCGGCGTAGGCCACGGCTGCTTCGCGCACCCAGGCGCCATTGTTATGCGCCTTGTTGCGTGCTGCGAGCCGTTCCTTGTTGCAGGGGCCATTGCCGGCCACCACATTGTTGAACTCGGTCCAGTCGATGGTGCCCCAGTCGTAGTGCTTGGTCTCCGCGTTCCACTTCAGGTCGGGATCGGGGATCGTGAGGCCGATCACTTCGGCCTGCTGCACGGTGCGGTCGATGAAGGTCTGGCGCAGTTCATCATTGCTCTGGCGCTTGATCTTCCACTTCATGCTCTGTGCGCTGTGCGGGCTGTTGGCGTCTGTGGGGCCGAACATCATCAAGCTGGGCCACCACCAGCGGTTCAGGGCGTCCTGCGCCATTTCCTTCTGCGCGGGACTTCCCTTTGCCAGCACGGCCATGATCTCGTAACCCTGTCGCTGGTGGAAGCTCTCCTCCTTGCAGATGCGCACCATGGCGCGGGCGTAAGGGCCATAGCTGGTGCGGCACAGCATCACCTGGTTCATGATGGCGGCACCGTCCACCAACCATCCGATGGCACCGATATCCGCCCAGGTGAGGGTGGGGTAGTTGAAGATGCTGCTGTACTTGGCCTTGCCGCTCAACAGGTCGTCGATGGTCTGTTCCCGGCTGGTGCCCATGGTCTCCACTGCGCTGTAGAGGTAGAGTCCGTGCCCGGCCTCATCCTGCACTTTGGCCAGCAGGATGGCCTTTCGTTTCAAGCTGGGCGCACGGGTGATCCAGTTGCCCTCGGGCAGCATGCCCACCACTTCGCTGTGCGCGTGCTGGCTGATCTGGCGCACCAAGGTCCTGCGGTAGGCGTCCGGCATCCAGTCCTTCGGCTCGATCTTTAGTTCGGCGTCGATCTTGGCTTGGAAGAGCTCCTCCAGGTTCTTCACGTCGGTCATGGACATGGCGGCTTTTGTCGGTTGGCTAAGGTAGGGTGGACGCGCATTGCAGGACTGATGCCTGTCATTCCAGGAACAAGCAGGCCATTCGGGTGTTCGCCGTTGGAGCCGGGTACCGAGGCCCTCCTACGGTCGATGGTGCCTATTTTCGCCACCCCCGATGACGACCCCACGCATGGCCCGCTTCCATACCCTCGAGGTTGCCGATGTCACTCCAGAAACGAAGGATGCGATCTCCGTGGGGCTGAAGGTCCCACCCGCCCTGCGCGAGGAGTTCAAGTTCATCCACGGCCAGTACCTGACACTGAAGTTGAAGGTGAAAGGGGAGGAGCTGCGCCGCAGCTACAGCATCTGCAGCAGCCCATTCGAGCCGGAAGTGATCCGCATTGCGGTGAAGCAGGTGCCCGGCGGCCGGGCCAGCACGTTCCTGGTGGAGCATCTCAAACCGGGAGACCGGCTGGAGGTGATGACGCCCATGGGGAATTTCTACACCCTATGTGACCCCAGTCACGAACGGCACTATGTGGCTTTCGCGGCTGGCAGCGGCATCACGCCCATCCTCAGCATTCTGATGACCGTGCTTCGAAGCGAGCCCAAGAGCCGTTTTACGCTGTTCTATGGCAATACGGACACGGACCGCATCATCTTCCGCAGCAAGCTGGAGGAGTTAAAGGTGCACTATGGTGGCCGGCTGGATGTGATGCACATCCTGAGCCGGGGGAAGGATGAGGACATGCTCTTTAACGGAAGGATCACTGCGGAAAAGGCGGTGGAGCTGGTCAAACGCTTCGTGTCCGACCGGAATGACAATGAGTACTTCATCTGTGGCCCGGAACAGATGATGGTGAACGTGAGCGAAGCTTTGGAGAACCTTGGGGTGGGGAAGAAGCGGATCCATGTGGAACTCTTCACTTCACCGGTGACCAGCGCCGCCCCCAAAGCGGAACAGACCACCTCTGCGAACGGCTTCAGTGGCCTTTCCAACGTGATGGTGATCTTGGACGGCCGTGAGTTCGAAATGCAGGTTCCGGGTAAAGGAGATGCCATCCTGGATGCGGCCATCGAAGCCGGCCTGGACGTGCCTTTCGCCTGCAAGGGGGCGGTGTGCTGCACCTGCAAGGCCCGCATTACCGAGGGCAAGGTGGAGATGGCCATGAACTATGCCCTGACCGATGAGGAGGTGGCCGATGGCTACGTGCTCACCTGCCAGGCCCACCCACGCACGGACCGTGTTGTGGTGGATTACGACCAGCATTAACGGATGAAGGCGGCCCACCGGACCGCCTTCACGAATTTGAATGCCGCAAGGCCTCAGGGCCGTGCCTGAACAAGGCTGCCTTGACGGGCGCGGATGTGGGTGGCGTAGACCGGGCTGGGCGCGTGCCCGCCGAATTCGGTGCTGTAGCGAATGATGGCGTTGGGGAAATCCTCGAAGAAGGGGTCTCCACCGGTGAGCGCGTTCTCCGGCTCCAGGTCCACCTGGCAGGGGAAGGCCGGATAACGGCCCACTTCCACAGGTACGTTGGTATCCACCAGGATGAGCTTGCTCTTGTAACCCGGTTTGCTGATCAGGAGCGCGTATTGGGTGCCCATATCCAGTTCCACTTGGAACCGGCCCTTTTGAATGGCGAAGGACGTGAGCTCGGTATTGTCCTTGAACACCTTCACCGTGATGTCGGTGGGCTTGGTGCGGCCATTGTCCACTTTCACCCGGCCATCCACGGGCATCACTGGCTTGGCAGGGCCCTTCTTGCCCTGTGCGCTAACGGTGGCCAGGAGGGCACCGATGAGGCTGAGGAACAGGAATGTGCGACGGAAGTTCATGTGCGTAGGCCGGTGACCGGCGGTTTTGGTTCGGTGCGTTCGTACGGGGATGTGATGACCGGGGTTTCGGTCTCAGGAGGCCATGGGCAACTGCGCGGGCTGGCCCACATCGGGCAGCGTCATGGTGAAGCTGGCCCCACGCCCGGGTGCGCCTTCCGCAATGATGCTTCCCCCGTGTTTGGTGACGATGCGGTGAACGATGGCCAGGCCCACGCCCGTGCCCTCGAACTGGTCCGCCCGGTGCAGCCGCTTGAAGACCCCGAAGATGTGACCACCGCGTTCGGCCTCGAAACCCACTCCGTTGTCCGTGACACGAATGACATGGCCATCCGGGCTCCTTTCATGTGCGAGCCGGATCTGCGGTCGCTCCACGGTGCGGCTGTACTTCAACGCATTGCTGAGCAGGTTGCTCAACGCCACCTTCAGCATGGCTTGATCACCGCTCACCTGTGTGCCAGGCGCGATGTTCAGTTCAACTTGTGCGCGGCGTTCGGCCGGCACCAGTTCCACCACGAGCTCGTTCACCAGCGTGTTCAGGTCCACCTGCACATGGTTCACCTCCTTGGCGTTGGTCTGGGAGAAGCGCAAGAGGTCGTCCACCAGTTGCAGCATGCGCTGAGAGCCGTTGTGGATGCGTTGTGCGATGTCCCTGCATTCCTGGATGTCGGTTGCGGTGGAAGCTGCTCCGGCAAGGTGCTCGCTCATGGCGGCGAGTGTCTTCAGCGGCGAGCGCAGGTCATGCGCCACCGAATAGGAGAAGGAGCCGAGGTCCTCAAGGGCTTCAAGCAGCTGCCTGGTGCGCACTGCCACGCGCCGGTCCAGGTCGGCGTTCAAGCGCCTCAACTGCAGCTCCTCCTGCTTGCGGTCCGAAATGTCCTTGATGATGGCTTGGTAGAGCCGGCGTCCCTCTCCGTCCACGCCAAGAGGGTTGGCGGTGAGAAGGCAATCGATGAGGCGGTCGTTGGTGCTTTTCAGTGTCAGGTCCACGTTCACGAAACCGCTTCCGTCGCGTTTGGCGCGTAGGGAGCGCAACAGCGCGGCGGGGTCCTCAATGCGGGTGCGCATGTCCGTACCGGCCGCCTGACCGGGGGGCAACCCCAGCAGTTTCTCCGCCGCTGCGTTGGCCTCCACCAGAACACCGCGGTCGGTAACAATGATGATCGGGTCGCCGCTGTTCTCAAATACCTGATGATAGCGCTGCAGCAGCAGCTCGCGCTCGTCGCGCAGGTTGTACACCTCAAAGGCCTGCTGCACGCGCAGCCGCAGATCGTTCGGATCCCAGGGTTTGGTGGCGTACGCGTAGATGCCGCCCTTGTTCACCGCCTCCACCACAGCCTCCAGGTCGGCATAACCGGTAAGGAGCATGCGCATGATGCGCGGGTGGCGCTCGCGCACCTGGGCCAGCAGTTCGGAACCGGTGGTGCCGGGCATGCGCTGATCGCTGACCAGCACATGGACCGGATGTTGAGCAAGGATGTCGAGCGCTTCCTGGGCGGAAGAGGCCACGTGCACCTCCCATTCGCGGCGGTAGGTGGCCTTGAAGGCGGTGAGGTTGCCCGCCTCGTCATCGACGTACAGGACCTTGATGCGTTCGGTGCTCATGGTATTCAAGCGCGTTTGCGGGTCATTTCAACGGCACGGATGGGCAGGATCAAACGGAACTCCGTGCCTTCGCCGGGCATGCTGTCCACCTCGATGCGGCCTCCGTGCTTTTCCATGATGCTGTAGGCGATGGAGAGGCCAAGGCCGGTGCCTTCACCCACGTCCTTGGTGGTGAAGAAGGGTTCGAAAATGCGTTGCTTGACATGCTCGGGCATGCCGGGGCCGTTGTCCTTGATCGCGATCACCGCGTCATCGCCCTGCGTGCAGGTGCGGATCACCACCCTGCCCTCTCCCGGGTTGGAATGGAACCGGGCGGCGACGGCCTGCACGGCATTGGTGAGCACGTTCATCACCACCTGGTTAAGCTTGCCTGGGTAGCATTCCACTTCGGGAAGGTCCCCGAAATCCAGTTGGATGTCGGCCCTGTCCCGCAATTGCGAACCCAGCACGGTGAGCGTGCTCCGGATGCCCTCGTGCAGATCGGCGTGCTTCAGGTCATCCTCATCCAAACGGCTGAAGTTGCGCAGGCCCCGCACGATGGCCGCCGTACGGCTGGCGCCCTCTTCAATGCTGTTCAGCATTTCCTTGATCTCCGCAATGCACACATCCACATCATACTGGCGCTCCACTTCGGCAATGGCCTTGATCTCCGGGGCGGTCAGCGTGTCCTGCAGGGACCTGTAGCGCAGCATGAGGTCCAGCATGTCCTCCAGGTTCCGGCGCAGGGGGGGGATGTTGCTGGAGATGAAGTTCACCGGGTTGTTGATCTCGTGGGCGATTCCGGCGGTGAGCTGACCGAGCGAGGCCATCTTCTCGGCGTTGACCAGTTGCGATTGGGTGCGCTTCAGGTGATCGTTGCTTTCACGCAGTTCAAGTGTGCGCTCGTTCACTTTCTGTTCCAACACCACGTTCTGTTCCCGGATCATCTTCTCGTTCAACTGCGAGGCCAGCAGGGCGGCCGCCTGCGATTCCTCCTTCTCCCTGCGAAGGATGTTGATCTTGTCCGCCAGACCGAAGGAGAGCAGCACCACTTCCACGGCGGAACCCACGGGCATGGTGTATTTGGTGACGTCGTTGAAGGGGAGCAAGCCCCAGTCCTTGAGGACGAACATGGTGATGCCCACCAGGAACAAGCTCCACGCGATGAGGAAGAAGATGGCCGGACGGAAGCCCTTCCGCATGGTCTGGTACGCGCCCAACAGGATATAGGTGGCGAACGCTGCGGAGACCACCTGAACGGTCTTGTAGGCCTCAATGGCGAAACCCCCGAACTGAAGTGCCATGCCCAGGGCGAAGAGGACATAGAACAGCATGCGGGTGTTGTCGAAGCCGGGCAGGTATTGTGACGTTTGGAGAAAACGCCGCATGAACTCGCTGGCCGCGATGGCGGTCATGGCAGTGAACAGCAGCGATGCATGAGGGGCGAACCACGAGGCGTTCGGCCACAAATGGATGGGTCCGAAGCCGAGGAAGGTGAGCTGGGCCAGACAGACCAGCGCGATGTAAATGACGTACACCAGGTAGCTGCGATCACGGATCGAGAGGAACACGAAGAGGTTGTACAGCATCATCACCAGCATGATGCCGATGTATCCTCCGGTGAAGAGGTTCCTCATGTGCTGCCCCTTCACCAAGTGGGCCTTGGTATGCAGGCTCAGCGGAAGCTGCAGTTGTTTGGCACTGCGCACACGCAGGAAGATGCTGGCGCGTCCTCCGGGGGGTATGGGAATGCCGTAGGAGAGGTCGCCACCGGAGCGTGCCAGCTGATCGGAGGGGCGCTTGAGCCCCGCACTGGCCAGCTTCAGGCGTATGTCCCCGCTGACCAGGTGGATGTCCAGTTCATCGATCTCGGGGTTGCCCACGAGCAGGTAAAGCATGTCCTCGCGGCTAAGCTGTTCCACATCCAGGCGCACCCAATGCCAATGGTCGCTAAGGCCCAGGTTGGGCACCCCCTTGGTAACCTGTTCCCAGCCCGGCGCGCGCAGGACATCCTCCAGTTCCATTGCCCCGGTTGGGTCGGTAAGGACGGACAGGTGATGACCGAGCGGTCCGCTGTCCGGTTCCCCTCGGTAGGGGTATGCGCTTCCCTGTAGCGCGCTCGCCTGGGCAAGTGCAAGAAGAATGAATGAGGCGGTGACGCGCCAGCGCAACATGCCGGCCTTCTACGACCGGCCCACGGGCATGGTTATGGCCTGCTCAGGCGCTGAAAAGCTGGTACTGTTCCTCCACCGGCCGGTAGTCCTCCAGGTCGATCAGGCTGCCGTGGAATTTCATCCGGTAGGTCACCTCCAGGTTGTGCTTGCCAGGCCGCTCCAAGCGTGTCTGGTCGGGCCTTAGGCGCAGGCTGTATACGAGGTGCCGCTGGTCCTGTGAAGCGTGTTCAAGCATCAGTGTGTCCGGATTCACCATGGCCACTGCGGTGATCGAGGGAATGGGATAGATGAAGGTCCCTTTCTCGCCCACGGCATCCAGCACCACGAACCCGTTGCGACTGGGGTGTCGTTGGGTATACGTGGCCACCAGGCACACCATTCGCTGCGCACCTACCATGACAGATAGCGCCGTGACCGCCTGGCTCAGCAGGACCGGGACGCCGTGCATGGCGTACCGATTCGCGTTCCACAGGCCGCAAACCTCGCCATTCCCATAGGGCTCGAGCACCTTGAGGTGGTCGTGGATGCTGGGGTCGAGCTTGCGCAGGGCCAGTTCCATGGGAAGGCCCCTTCCGGGCCTTGCCATCTCTAATCGGATGCCGCCCACCATGCCCAAGGTCTCGTGCAGCGCAACGATCACATAGGTCCCGGGGTCGCGCGTCCATTCATCGTTGTTGGTGGTCACATTGGATATACCGTAATCCTCGAGCACTTTACGGTGTTCACGAAGGAACTCGCGGCACAATTCAGGTTCGCGTGGGGCTTGGAACGCCCTGAGGGTGATCCGGTCGGGTCGTTCCATGGGTCAGGCGTGAAGGGGTTGGGGCTTGTACACCATATCCTGAAGGGGACGGCGCAGGGCACGGGCGCTGGGAGGCCCAGCCTGGCTGAGCCGCATCATGAACAAGGGCCTGCCGGGCCGGGTGGAGAGCAGGTGGTCAAAGCGGACCTTCAGGCGCTCCATTTCGAGCATGAGCTGCGGCTCCAGATCAGCCACCCAGGGAATGGCATGGAATAGAAAGATCGGTGCGCTGATGGGGTGAACAGCCCAGCCCAGGCGGTTGGCTTCCATCCATGCGCGTTGGGCGGCGCGCCCCCCCTGAAGCCGCTGGGCAAGGGAGTCTCCAGCGCCGCAGACCAGCATGACCGCCGCACTGTTCACGATGCCGGAATGTGCGAATCGTTCCAAGCCGCGTCCTGCGTCCCAATCGCGCAGCAGGGCCATGGCACGCGCGTCAGACCCCATGCGCAGGGCGGCCGCTGCGGTGGGGGATACCTCCATGGTGGCCAGGTCCAGGCCATCCGCGGTACGCGCGGCTTCCTCCGGGGTCCAGCGCACCTCGGCGGCAAAAAACTCGTGATGTCCCACCGGGTCCAGTACGCGCACACGCTCGGCCCCACCACAGATACCCGCCAACTCGTTCAGGTCGGCTTGGGAAGTAAACATGTGAAGGTGGCAATCCGGCACGGCCTGCACTGCGCGGTGCAATGCCTCGACCATGTCGGCGGGTAGCGGCGTGCGCGTGGCGACCTTGCGGTTGGTGCAGCGTTGTGTGATCCAGTCTGCCAGCGGATCAACAGCCGGTGGTTGGCCGGTGGCAGAAGGGACCAGCAGGGCCGTAAGCGCAGGACGGTCGGGCAGGGGATGGTGAACGATGTCCAACGCTACCCCCATCGCACCCGCTCTCAGGCGCATGTTCTCCAATGCGGTGCCCAAGGCGATCTGCGCGATCAGGTGGTCCGGGTCCCAACGGGAAGCCGAACGGGCCGCATCATGGAAGAGCAGCAGCAAGCCCTCGTGCAGCATGAAACGCCAGGGCTGCATGTTGCCTGCGGAAGGGGCCAGCGCGCCGGCTTCGAAAATGCGCATGGCCTGGGCCGTGTCCAAGTGCGGGTAAGCTTTATGGTGCGCGGTGGCCTCTTGCGCACAGCGTTCCATGAACTCGGTCGTGAGCGGAGGAACGGATCGGTGTTCTACGGATTTGACCGCCACTTGCTCTTCGCCGAAGTGGTCGTTCAGGTCCACATACCAGCGGCCTGAGGTGCGGAATTGATCCAGGGCGATCCTCCGGCACACCTCGGCCACCAAGGCGCCGCCCAACATGACCGCACTCCCCAACTGAGGCCATGTGCTTACCGATCGTCCCAATTCAAGCACCGATGCTTTGAGTCGCGGGCTCAGTGTGTCCGTGCCTACGATGGGCACCATGTAAGGCACCTTTTCCTCACTGGTCATTTTCCGGCCCGCAGCGGCCAGGTCCAGGTGGTCTATCCAGCCGTGCAGGATGGGGCGTCCCGGCTCCAGGTCGAAACGCTCCACGTCCACGCACCCGCGATCGCTCATGTCCATCACCACGGGGATGCGCATGGCCTTGGCCTTCTGCCGCGCGAGGATCTTGATGTCCACACTGTCGCACTCCTCCACCAGCAGGTCAAGCGGACCACCTTCCTCAAAGAACTGGTCCAGGTTGTGCTGGGTGATGCCTTCCGTGAAGCAGGTCACCTGCAAGTAGGGGTCCAATTCAGCGATCTGCCGCGCACAACTGATGGCTTTGTTCAAACCCAGCTCATGCACCCCGCCCGCAAGCCGGTTCAGGTTGCTGAGGTCAAGTCCATCGAAGTCAGCAAGGCGCAATTCGGCGAAGCCGCGTTCCAAGGCCAGGGTGATGGCCGCAGACCGCCCTACCGACAGCCCAATGATGCCGATCCGTAGTTGCCCCAGGCGTTCCTGCTCGGCGCGCGTGATCTTGTTCCTGTTGCGGTCGGTGCGCACCCTGGCGAATTCCTCTTCATCGAGGAGATGCACCAACACATTGCGCCAGGGATAATGCACCCATGTGCCGTAGTCCTCCATGGGAACGCCGGCCAGATGCCGCTGCACCTCCTGGTCCAATTCGGCGGCGGAGAACGTGCGGTCGGGCCGCAGGGAGCGGATCAATTCCTTCAACTGATCATCCAGCGTATCCAGCTGGGTGATCCCGCGTGCCCTGAGCACGTGCAACGCCTCGCGGTCCGCTTCCAAGCGCGGGCGAAGGATCAGGGGGCGGTGGCCGGTGGTGTTGTTGGGTGGCGGGTGGAGCGGTCCGCCGGTGGGTCGGGTCATTGTGGGTGCCCCGAATATCATGCAGTTGAGCAATACCGGTCAAGTTCCCTGCGCGGTCTTTTGTTAACAGTCGGCGGCACGAAACCCCAACCATTCGTCCGCGTATGAGGCCGGTAACGCCGCTTTGGCGAACCCATGCACACCATGCTCAGCGCCCCCCGCAACCTGTTGCCTTGCGTGCTTTTCGTGGACGACGAGCCCACGAACCGCATGACCTTTCGCGCAGCATTCCGACGCCAGTTCCGTGTGTTGCTAGCCGGCACACCCGAAGAGGCGTTCGATCATTTGAACTCCAGCGAGGTGGATGTGGTGATCAGCGACCAGCGCATGCCCGGCACGGTCGGCAGCGAGTTCCTGGCCCAGGTGAGGCAGCGCTTCCCCAAGGTGCGCCGCATGTTGGTCACCGCCTACAGTGACCTCCAGGCCTTGGTGGATGCGGTGAACAGGGCCGGTGTCTCACAATACATCCAGAAGCCCTGGGACGCGGGCCAGCTGGCAGAGGCTGTTCGCCAGGCGCACCAGGACCGTGTTCGCGAAGTGGAGCAGGATGCCCAGGTGACCTACCTGGCCGAGTTGAACCAGCAGCTTGAGTTCGCCTTGCGGCAGCGCCTGCTTTCCTGATCTTTTTGAGGTTGGCCGCGCGGATCACCCGCTGGCCGGATATTTGCCCGCATGGCATATCCCATGCGGTTCCGTCTTTTCATCCTGCTCCTGGCCCCGTACTCGACCATTCTTGCGCAATGCGATCGCTGGCAGCAGCGGGTGCGGTATGAGATGGATGTGCATCTGGATGTGACCACCCACCGTTACAGTGGCGTGCAGCGGCTGGCATATGTGAACAACAGCCCGGACACGCTCCCCGAGTTGTTCTTCCATCTTTACTTCAATGCCTTCCAGCCGGTCAGCGAAATGGACGTGCGTTCTCGCACCATCAGCGATCCGGACCCCCGCGTGGCAGACCGCATCGTGCAACTGAGCCCCGAGGAGCAGGGAAGACTGGCCGTGGAGCGAATGACCATGGATGGGCAGCCCTGCCAGCTGGTCCACCGGCGCACGGTCTTGTGGGTGGGACTCCCCAAGCCCTTGCTTCCCGGGGCCACAGCCACCTTGGAGCTCGCCTTTGATGGCCAGGTGCCGGTGCAGATCCGCCGCAGCGGGCGCAACAACCGCGAGGGCATCGCCTATAGCATGACCCAATGGTATCCCAAGGTGGCGGCCTACGATCAGCGGGGATGGCACCCGGACCCCTACGTGGGACGTGAGTTCTATGGGCCTTTCGGCGATTGGGAGGTACGCCTGACCCTCGACAGCAGCCATACCGTGGCGGCCACGGGTGAACTGGTGAATGCCGATGCAGTGGGCCATGGCTATGCCATCAGGACCTCCGACGCAGCCGCGCGGGGGGGCGAGCTCACCTGGCATTTCAGGGCCGCCAACGTACACGACTTCGCCTGGGCCTCCGACCCGGATTATGTGCACGTGATCACGCAGGTGCCGGATGGTCCTTTACTGCGCTTTTTCTACCAGGACAAGCCCGAGGAGAAGGCTGCCTGGAAGAACCTGCCCGGTCAGATGGTGAAGGCGTTCCAGTACATGAACCAGCGCTTCGGGAAGTACCCATACCCGGTGTATAGCTTCGTGCAGGGAGGCGATGGCGGGATGGAATACCCCATGCTCACCTTGATCGTGGGGCGCCGCAACCCCGTGGGGGTGAGCGTGCATGAAAGCGTGCACAGCTGGTTCCATGGGGTGCTGGCCAGCAACGAGAAACGCTACCCCTGGATGGACGAGGGATTCACCGAATATGCTTCGCACCTGGTCATGCGCGAACTGAACGGGGGGGAAGGCGATCCGCATGCTCCGGCATACAAGGGCTACTTTGAATTGGTGCGCTCGGATGCGCATGAGCCCATGAGCCTGCATGCCGATCACTACCGCACCAATTACGGCTACTCCACCACCGCCTACAACAAGGGCGAGGTGTTCCTGCATCAGCTCGGATACGTCATCGGTGACAGCACCCTGCAGCGCGGGCTTCGGCGCTATTTCGCCACCTGTCAGTTCAAGCACCCGGAACCCCAGGATGTGGAACGCGTCATGGAAAAGGAGAGCGGCCTGGTGCTCGACTGGTACTTCGATGAATGGATCAACACCACCCGCACCGTGGACTATGCCGTGGATACCCTTGTGGCCAGCGAAGGCGGCAGCTCCATCGGGCTGCGCAGAAAGGGTGATATGCTGATGCCCATGGATGTGCTGGTGACCACCAAGGACGGCAAACGGACCTACTACCACATTCCCCTTTCCCTGATGCAAGGGGCCAAGCCGAAAGGGAGTGAGGCCTTCACGTTCGAGGCCCTGGCACCCTGGCCTTGGACCGACCCGCTCTATTGGATCCAGTTGCCCGTGCCGCCCCGGCAGATCGTGAGTGTGGAAATAGACCCCAGTGAGCGCCTGGCCGATGTGAATAGGCTGAATAACATCAAGTCACCAAGACGTTGATATTCAATTTATTGTGTACTATCTATTAAACTGAAGAGCGAAGGTGCTTCGGTTGCCACGTTCGTCCGTGACCTCCAGCTTGAATTGGCGCTGTCCGGTCCCCTCGCTGTAGCGGTCGAAGTGGTGGACAAGGGTCTTGTTCTTCGGGTCGTACTCCATCAAGACCCACTTCCCATCCAGCGTGGCGGTCCATTTGTCCACCCCGCTCAGGTCATCCGTCACCTTCAGGGTGAATGAACGCCTTCCTTTCATGTCCACACGCAGGTCCACGTTGGCGATCTTGGGTGCTACGGTATCCACCATCAGGGTGAAGCCGCCGAAAGCCTTGGCCTTGGCCGAGACCCAGCCATTGGCATGGGTGCTGGGCAGGGCGTTCGGCTTGTTCTTGTGATCGTACCGCACCACCACGGTCTTTCCGATCAGCGCGGCAGACAAGCTATCCGGCCGGATAGATACCTCGCAGGGTACGCGGATGGGCACGGAGGTGCTCATGATGCGGTGCAGGGGGGCCACCGCCTTGGGTGGTCGCACTGCCTTTGCATACTGTATCGGCGCATCCTCGAACAGGGCCCCGGCCGGCACCACGCACTTCACACCCATCTGGCTGAATTGGTTCTCGCGGTCCCAGGCCATGCGGTTGCTGGCGGTGTCCCGCCTGGTCCAGTGCCGTGCTTTATCCCAAGCCACACCTTTCAGTGTGAAGGCCACCACCGAACGATTGCCGGCCGCATCAATGGCCGTTATGCGGACCTTCCGTTCCGCGCCGGGGGCCACGGTGATGCGCCCTTGGGCGGGTTCGTTGCCATAGATGCGCAGCTTGTTGTTGGGCAGCTTGTACAAGCGGTGGTAATGCAGGTCGCTGTCCTTGTGCAGCGCGTAGTCCATGTGAGCGTTCACGTAGCGTTGCAGGTCGAAGTCCACCTCGCTCAGGTCCACGCTGAAGGCTGGTGCGGAATCCACTTCCAGTTCGATCCGGCGCACGCCGCACGAATTGCTGGAGCCGTCATACCGGTCGATCACGTTCAGGGCAAGGCCGATGGTGCCGAAGACTTCGATAGCACCTTGATGTTTCAGGTGGTATCGCCCGCCTGCGCCCTCTGCTCCATACCCCATGGCCTGGCCCGGATAAGGAGCAGTGCGGCTGCTATCGCCCAAAGAATAGGTGCGGATGCCGCGGATCTCCGGCGGGATGCCGTCGATCAAAGGAAGCCCATGGGCCTGGGGGTCAAGCGCGTGCTGGTCGCGGGTGCGGCGCACTTCGAAATGCAGGTGGGGAGCGGAAGAGCCACCCGTATTACCGCTCAGGCCGAGTATATCACCGCGCTTTACCGGAACCTCCGCCGGGCCCAGTTCCAGGTCCACTGAAAAGTCGCGCCGTTTGTACTGGGCATCCAATACCACGTCGGCCAAAGCGCCTTTCAGTTCCTTGAGGTGCGCGTAAACGGTGGTGGTGCCGTCCGGGTGCTGCACGTACACTGCCTTGCCGTAGCCCCAGGGGCTGATCTTTACGCGGGCCACGAAGCCATCGGCCACCGTGCGCACGGGCAATCCTTCCACACCCTGGGTCTTGAAGTCGATGCCCGAGTGGAAATGGTCCGACCGAAGCTCCATGAAATTGCCGGACACCAGGAGCGGGATGTCCAATGGCGGCAGCAGGGCGCCGGACGGCGCTTGTGATCGGGCGCTCAGGCAGAGGAACGATGGGCCGGCGAGCAGGGAAAGAAGGGCATATCTCACGAAGGGCAAACTTGGACGCCCCGGGCTTGGCGAGGGAACGCGTGGAGCGGAGGGTGTCAACACAGCAGGGTTCAAACAAGTACCGGGCCTGAATGAACGGGTGGGTTAACTTTGGCGGTGGACTTGGAACGGACTGCCGTGAACAGAACCATGGAAACACCCGCACAACGTTTGCGCCAGCTGGCCGGGCGTGTGGAGCAGGTCCTGCGGGAGCGGGACATGCTGCGCGCCCAGACAGGCCGGATGGAGCAACAGCTGCGCGACGAGCGGCAGACAGCCGCCGTGCTGCGTGCCCGGGTGGAGGAACTGGAGCGGGAGAACGAAGTCCTTCGCAGTGCCCGGCCATCGACAAGTGGCCCGGGGAATGGTGGAACGATCGCACGCATCGATGACCTGGTGGTCGAGATCGATCGCTGCCTGGCCTTATTGGAAGCCTGAAGCAACGAACGATGAACGACCACGACGAACTGTCCATCCGTGTGGAGATCGCCGGACGAGCCTATCCGCTCACCGTGGCGCGTCATGAGGAACCCCTCGTGCAGCGCACCGCCCAGGAGATCAACGAGAGCATTGCCCGCCTTCGGTCCAACTACCCGTTGACCGACAAGCTGGACCTGCTGGCCATGGCCGCTTTGGAAGTGGCCTCGCGTGCCAATATCGGGGCGGAGCGCCGCACCGATACCGAACTGCTCGCCGCGTTGGAAGAGCTATCGGCCCTGCTCCCGTCCACCGCCGGATCCTGATCCCCGGCTGCGAACTTCCCCCGTTCCAAGGCCACGGTTGAACTAAAAAAACACGTGGAAATGGAGACCATTGAACCCATGGGACTGCTCCTGGGAGCGCTTGCCGGCCTGGTGCTGGGAGGCGGTCTGGTGTATGCCCTGCTGAACAGTCTGTTGAAGAGGCGCCGCGAGAGCGCCCTGCGCGAGGCAGAGGCCGAAGGAGAGGCCCTGAAAAAGGAGAAACTGGTGCAGGCCAAGGAGAAATTCCTGCAACTGAAGGAAGAGCACGAGAAGGAGGTGCGCGAGCGAGATCGCAAGATCCAGCAGGGTCAGGAGCGCATCAAACAGCGCGAGCAGCAGCTGGCCCGCCAGCAGCAGGACCTGGCTAACAAGGAGAAGCAGATCGACAACCTGAAACGTGACCTGGAGCAGAAACTCGAGGGCATGGAGCGCCGCCGTGAGGAGATGGAGAAGGCGCACCAGAAACAGGTGGGTGTCCTGGAGAAGCTCAGCGGCCTCAATGCGGAGGATGCCAGGAAACAACTGGTGGAATCGCTGAAGGACGAAGCCCGCACCGCGGCCATGGCCCACATCAAGGAGGCGCAGGAGGATGCGAAGCTCACGGCCAACAAGGAAGCCAAACGCATCGTCATCCAGACCATCCAGCGGGTGGCCACCGAGCATGCGATCGAGAACGCCGTAAGTGTGTTCCACATCGAGAACGACGATGTGAAGGGCCGCATCATCGGGCGCGAAGGCCGGAACATCCGCACCCTGGAGGAGGCCACCGGAGTGGAGATCGTGGTGGACGACACCCCCGGAGCCATCATCCTGAGCTGCTTCGACCCTGTGCGCCGGGAGATGGCGCGTCTGGCCCTGCACCAGCTGGTGAAGGACGGCCGCATCCACCCCGGGCGCATTGAAGAGATCGTGGCCAAGACCAAGCGCCACCTTGAGGAGGAGATCATTGAGACCGGCAAGCGCACCTGCATCGACCTGGGCATCCACGGGCTGCACACCGAGCTCATCCGCATGGTGGGCCGCATGAAGTACCGCAGCAGCTATGGGCAGAACCTGCTGCAGCACAGCCGCGAGGTGGCCAACCTCAGCGCCATCATGGCCGCCGAGCTGGGCCTGAACACCAAGACCGCGAAACGCGCCGGCCTGCTGCACGACATTGGCAAGGTGCCCGATGAAGAGCCCGAACTGCCGCATGCCCTGCTGGGCATGAAGCTGGCGGAAAAGTTCGGGGAGAAGCCCGATGTGTGCAACGCCATCGGTGCCCACCACGACGAGATCGAGATGACCACGCTGCTGAGCCCGATCGTGCAGGCCTGCGATGCGATCAGTGGTGCCCGGCCCGGCGCTCGGCGCGAGGCGGTAGAGGCGTACATCCAGCGCCTGAAGGATCTGGAAGGCATGGCCATGAGCTACAACGGTGTCACCAAGGCCTTCGCCATCCAGGCTGGGCGCGAACTGCGCGTGATGGTGGAGAGCGAGAAGATCACCGACCAGCAGGCCGATGAGATGAGCATCAGCCTGGCGGAGCGCATCCAGAACGAGATGACCTACCCCGGACAGGTGAAGATCACCGTGATCCGTGAGAAACGGTCCGTGGCGGTGGCCAAGTGATGCATAGGACCTGAATTGGAAAGGGACAGGGGCGGCGGTTAGCCGCCCCTTTCTTTGTGCCCATGCCCCAAACACAAATGCCTGCTCTGCGCGACGTGTTGCAATGGGAGGTGCGCACCTGGTCGCGCGCATTGCCCCTGTGGGCCCGGGACTTGCCTGCGCAGCGCCCTTTGAAGGCCTTGGCAGTCGGGGAGCGGGAGGGGGGGCTGGCCCTATGGCTGGCCGCGCAGGGGGTCGATGTCACTTGCACCGACCTGAACCCATTCCCAGCGGCCATGCGTGCGCTCCACGAACGCTACAAGCTCTCTGAACGCATCACCTACGCACAGGCGGATGTCACGGCATTGGAGTTCCCCAGCGGGACCTTCGATGTGGTGGTATTCAAGAGCGTGATCGGTGCCCTGGGTTCGAAAGAGCGCCAGGCCGTGGCGATAAAGGAGACGCAGCGGGTGCTCCGCCCAGGGGGAGTGTTGCTTTTCGCCGAGAATCTCTCCGGGTCTTCGTTGC
Source organism: Flavobacteriales bacterium (assembly GCA_016788635.1). Taxonomy (GTDB): domain Bacteria; phylum Bacteroidota; class Bacteroidia; order Flavobacteriales_F; family PHOS-HE28; genus PHOS-HE28. The sequence goes on from JAEUSU010000004.1 coordinate 100,249, forward strand.
ATGGCTATTTGAGGAAGCGTTTCGTACGCTGGGCCACCTATTGGCGCTACCTCTGCTGGCCTGAGGATGCCGACCTGTTCTCGTCCTTTTCCCGCGTGGAAGTGGCACGCACCGGCTTGCTCGCCCCCTTCGGCCGCAGCGAATGGCAGCGTGATCTGCTCGCCCGGCTGGATCGGCTTCTGGAGCTGGTCACACCCGCCGCTTGGCGGACCGTGCTGTATGGTGTGTGCACCAAGTAGCACCTGTTGATAAGCGCTCCATTCATTGCGAAGGCGGGGCCATGGCCCCGGTAGTTTTGCCGCGTTCCCACCCATGAGCACGGCCCGTCAGCGCAAGAAGATCCTGGTCACTGGTGGCGCGGGTTTCATCGGTTCGCATGTGTGTGAGGCATTGACCGATGCGGGCCACACGGTGCACTGCCTGGACAACTTCGCCACGGGGAAGCGCGAGAACATCGCGCATCTCGACGGGCGGAAGAACTTCCGTTTGGTCCCGGCGGACATCCGTGTGTTCACTGAGGTCCGCAAGGCGGTTGAGGGTATGGACGCCGTGGTGCACCTGGCCGCGCTGGGGTCGGTGCCGCGCTCCATCGCAGAGCCAATGGCTTCCGAGGCAGCCAACCTCACCGGCTTCCTGCATTTGTTGGAAGCGTGCCGGGCTGCCGGTGTGCATCGGGTGGTCTATGCCAGCAGCTCCAGTGTGTATGGTGACTCCGCCACTCTCCCGAAGCGGGAAGGCACCGAGGGACGGCCGCTTTCACCTTACGCCGTCACCAAAGCCATGGACGAGTCCTATGCCGGCATGTACCACCGCCTGTTCGGGCTGGATGCCATAGGCTTGCGTTTCTTCAACGTGTACGGCGAACGACAGGACCCCGAAGGCCCGTATGCGGCGGCCATTCCGCGTTTTCTGCGCAGCATGCTGCGTGGAGAAGCGCCCACGGTATTTGGGGATGGCCGGCAGACGAGGGACTTCACGTATGTGGGGAACGCCGTGCAAGCGGTGGTGGCCGCATTGGGTACACGGGATGCACGCGCACCAGGTGGCGTGTTCAATGTGGCGTATGGCCGGCGCACGGACCTGCTTGAACTGCTGGAACGCTTGCAGAGCGCGGTGCAGGAAGTAAGGCCCGATCTGGAGCCCATGCGGCCACACCATGTGGAGGAACGCGCCGGGGATGTGCGCGACTCGCTGGCGGATATCGGCGCGGCGCGTGAAGTGCTCGGCTTCGAACCTGAGTTCAGTTTGGATGACGGCCTGGCACGTGCCGTTCCCTGGTATGTGCGCCATTGGGGCTGAGCGTGCCCTAGCGGTGATGCCGTAGGACACGCGTTCCCTTGCCTGGTCGCGGATGTTGTTCGTGGCCTGCAAAAGGCCTCATCGACCTGCCCGTTACATTCGCCACCTCTCTTGTGCTTGTTCTGCACCAGAGGCATCAACGCACATGTCACCCCACGAATGGATCGTCCTGGTCACCATTACAGGTGCCTTGGTCCTGTTCGTGAGCAACCGCCTGTCGGTTGACCTGGTGGCGCTGTTGCTGATCGCCGTGTTGCTGGTTACCGGGGTGCTTACACCGGCTGAGGCGGTGGCCGGCTTCAGTGATCCCGCCACCCTTACCGTGGCCTTCCTTTTCGTTTTGAGCGCGGCACTGCTGCGCACCGGCGTGCTGGCCACGCTGGGCCCTGCGCTGGGTGCTCGCGCACGCATCGACAGCGCCTTCGGGCTCATGGCCTTCATGCTGGCCGTGGCCGTGGTGAGCGCCTTCATCAACAACACGCCCATTGTGGCGGTACTGATACCGGTGGCGGTGCAGATGGCGCGTGTCGCTCATGTGCATCCCGCCAAGCTGCTCATCCCACTCTCTTTCGGCACCATCCTCGGTGGCATATGCACCCTCATCGGCACCAGCACCAACATTGTGGTGAGCGGGCTTGCGGAACAGGCCGGCCAGGCACCACTGGGCATGTTCCAGATGACCCCGGTCGGTCTGGTCTTCATGGCCGCAGGTGTGCTCTACATGGGGTTGGTGGGCCGGCATCTGTTGCCTTCGCCCACGGTATCCACCGACCTGCGTGAGGTGTTCGGCATGGCCGGCTATCTGACGCAGATCGAATTGCATGCCGGTGGGCGCATGGTGGGCAAGCGCATCATGGATTCGCTGTTGGTCAAGCAGCTGGATATGGACATCATTGCCGTGGACCGGTCGGGGGAGCGTTTCACCATGCCCGCAGGCGATATGGTGTTGCAGGCCGGGGACCGCCTGACCGTGCGGTGTGATGTGGCCCGCATCCGGGAGCTCAAGGACCAGGCCCGCATCGGGGTACGACCGGATTTTGATGTGGCGGGAGATGACCTGCGCGCACGCGGCACCACCCTTGTGGAAATGGTGATCACCGCGAACAGTCCGCTCGCCGGGCAGACCCTGCATGACGCCGACCTCATCCGCCGCTACCGCGCGGTGCCATTGGCCCTGCGCCGCAGGGAGGAGGTGTTGCATGATCGCCTGCATGATGTGGAACTGGCTTCCGGTGACGTGGTGCTGGCGGAGGTGCGTGCGCATTACGTGGAAACCCTTCGGAAGCTCGAGCGCACGCCGGACGCACCCTTTGCGCTGCTCACGGAAAGCCCGGGCATCCCCGAGTTCGATCGCAAGCGCTTCCTCATCGTGGCCTTGCTGCTGCTGGGGGTGGTCGTTTGCAGCAGCACCGGCGTGCTCCCGGTGATGGTGGCGGCCTTGCTGGCCACGGTGCTGGTGGTGCTCTTCGGAGCGCTGAACATGAAGGAGGTGTACGAGGCCGTGGAGTGGCGCATCGTATTCCTGATGGCCGGTGCGTTCGCGCTGGGCGCTGCGCTGCACAAAACGGGTCTGGACCTGCGTGCCGCTGGTGCCCTGGTCGATTCGCTTGGTGGCTATGGTCCGGTGGCCGTGGTGGGCGGGTTGTACCTGTTCACGGCATTGCTCACCGAGATGGTCAGCAACACGGCCACAGCCGCATTGATGACCCCACTGGCCATCGGCATTGCCGAGCGCTCCGGGCTCAATGCCACGCCCTTCATCATGACCATCGCTTTCGCAGCCTCGGCCAGCTTCATGAGCCCCATCGGCTACCAGACCAATGCGATGGTGTTCAGCGCGGGGCAGTACCGTTACGTGGACTTCATGCGCGTGGGCGCGCCACTGCAATTGCTCCTTTGGGTGCTGGCCATGATGCTGATCCCACGGGTCTATCCCTTTTAAGCGCCTGCTTGCCGCCAGGCCAGGATGCGGCGGTCATCACCCGCAGTGAATAGGTCGCTGCCGATCCAGCACAAGGTGTTCACGGAATGGGTGTGGCCATCGTTCGCCCGCTCCACGCGCGCCAGTGGACGCAGGTCGTGCGCGTTCCAGAGCTTTGCGGTCTTGTCCCGGCTGGCCGTGGCAAAGCGATCACCCGAAGCGGAGAATGCGATCGCATAAATACCCGCCTTGTGTGCAGGCCATGCATGTAGCGGGCTGAACGCATCGTCCGTTCTCCACACCCGGAGCTGACCATCCTTACCACCTGAAAGGAGGACCGGTTTATGCGGATGCCACGCCACTGACTGTGCACCTTCCTCATGTGCGCTCAAGGTGTGCAGCTCATTCAGACCCGGCAGGTCCAGGACGCGCACCATGCCATCGCCGCAGGCCACGGCCAGCCAGTGGCCATCATGGCTCACCGCCATGCTGCGGACCTTCTCCTCACACAAGGGGATCTGCCGTTCGAGCGCGATCTGCACGGCTTCATCCTGCACCACCCAAAGGGCCACCGTACCGTCACCGGCACTGGTGGCCACACGGCCATCCGGAAGCGTTACCATGCCGAACACACCTTTGCGCTGTGCGGTGAAATGCCGCACCTCGGCACCGGCCTTCAAGTCGATCACCCTTAGGGAGCCGCTTTCGGTGCCCGCGAGCAGCCACGATCCTCCTCCCCATGCGTGCAGTGCGAATACCGCCTCATTCACGCGGGCCAGCACCCGGCCCTGTTCAGGTTGGTCCACATGCCATTGCACGATGGACCCATCGCCGGACGCGCTCAAAAAGGTGTCCTCGGGGGCTTGGGGAAGCAACGCGTAAACCGGACCACGGTGCCCGTGGAACGCATTCACACGGTGCAGCATATCGGACATGAAGGCAGGAGGCCAGGTGGCCGGGTCGCGGTCAGATCATGTTCTGCTTGGCAGCGGCCTTCCGCTTGGGATCGGGCGGCATGGTGCCGAACACGTAGTCCCAGAAAGGGGAGCTCACCCCAAAGGCGCCATCATCACCCACGAAGTGGTGCACGTTGTGATGCTTCCACAGGATCGAGAGGAAGTTGTGCGGTGGCTTGTACACGTGGATCACGTAGTGCACCAACAGGTAGGTGCTGTAGCCGAAAAGGAAGCCACCGCCGAAGGCGAAGCCTGCATCACCCATCAGGGCACGGAACAGCAGGATGAACAAGATGGCCAGCGACAGGCTCAGCAGGGGGGGGAGTGCCAGTCGGGACTTGTCACGCGGGTGGTCGTGGTGTATCCCATGGATCACATACTGCAACCGCTTGCGTGTCTCATTGGTGGCCGGCATATGATAGAAGTACCGGTGCACCAGGTATTCAATGAGAGAAAAGAAGAAGGCACCCACGAAAAAGAGCAGAAAGGCCTGCCCCCAGCCGAGCCCAAGCCGCGCAATGGAATACCATATGGTGATGATCCCGATGCTCCAGAACAAGCTGAGCGGGACGGAGATGTGGGTGCGCGTGAGACCTTCCAGAATGGGGTTCTTGAAGATGCGGCCGGCGTTGGCAATGTCTTTCTTGGGTTGGGCCATGGCGTGCTGGAAGTCGCCGCAAAAGTAATCGGCTGCCTTCAGCATGCCCTGACGAATCTCACCCCCACTTGCGAGGGGTGCGGAATGACCAGCGCAAGCCGGCATACAGCCCCACCGGTGGCGCCGGATTGAAATAGCGCCTGCCGGGATCATCCACCTGCAGGAAACCAGAATAGTCCGCATTGAACAGGTTCTCCACATGGGCGAATACTTCGAGATCCGCGTTCGGCAGCCAGCCCACACGCAGGTGTGCGATGAGGTATCCGGGCGCGATGTCCCCGCAATTCAGGCATAGTGGCGTGGCATCGAGCAAGCGCAAGCCGAATTCCACCTGCCCGGTGCCGGCGCGCAATACCCGGGCGCGCAGACCCATTTGCATGGGCACCACGCCCGGTACCGCCCGTTCAGGCAGGGTGTCGGTCCGCTTCAGCCGGTGGTTCTGGAACGTGAGGAACCAGGCCAACTGATAGGTCCAGCGGTCCCTGGTCGCCGTGCCGTGGGCCTCCGCTTCCATGCCATCCAGCAGGGCTTTTCCGGCATTGGTATAGCCCACCGATCCATCCGCAGCGTCCACCTGCGCCACAATGAGGTCATCCACCCATCGGCGGTACAGGCTCAGGCTCATGCCGACAGGCATGCTGTCCGGCGAGGTGAATACACCCACCTGCAGCTCCTGCACCCGCTCGGGCAGCAAAGCCTGGTTGAAGGCGCCTGTGGTGCCCAACAACTCCCACACGGTGGGGCGCGAAACGCTGGTGGCATAGCGCACCGAAGTGGACAGCGACCGGGTCCAGCGTTGCTCCCAACTGGCCATGGGTGATGCAGCTGGCCCCACGGAGGTCTGTGCCTGTGTGGTGCGGAGCAAGTCCACGTGATCGTAGTTGGTGCGCTCGGTGACGGCACCCAGGCGTAGCGCGATGCGGGCCCAACTGGCGGAAAGGCCTGCGAAGCCGTTCAGGTTGCCCACACGTGTATCGGCCTGCACACGCAGTGTATCGCGTTCGGCGTTCGTGAAGGCATACTCATCCAACCGATCGCGTTCGGCCAGCACCTCCAGCCCGGCATGCCAGGCCCAGTGCACCGCTCCGGTGGAATGGTGGCCTTCCACGGTCATCCGGCCACCCAGCGCGGTGATGCGCTCCTCCTTGTCCCCACTGGCCGCAGGGCTGTTCCCGTATGGATTGCGTTTGTTGATGCGTTGGGCCTGCACCCCCGTTCGCAGAATGATCATTCGTCCCAAGGGGCTCTCCACCGCGATGCCCCCGAACAGCTGTTGCTTGGCCACATGGGCATCGATCAATTGGGCGAAAGGGCGGGCGCTGCGCGGCTCCTGTGCTGCGGTGAGGCTGTCCAGCCCGCCCGGCAGGTCCCAACGGGCCTGCTGCCAGGTGAGGAAGGCTTCGCCAGTGGAACGCTTGTGGCGCCAGAGCGTGCGCACGAACACCTGGTCGCGTGCGGTCGATTCCTGCTGCCGGAAGCCATCATTCCGTTGGTGCACAGCACCCGCCTGAACCCCTTGGTGGCCGCTCATGGCGCCACCACGCACGCCCAGCCTGTAGTAGCCAAAGGGGCCGCCCAGTGCTTCCGCCTGCAACACACCGCCCTCCGCCGGAGGGAGTTCAAGCCCCGCGCGGACCAACCCGGAAGGCGAGCTGCCAAAGCGGGGGTCACCTACCTGCCGGTCCACGATCAGCTGGTCCACCAACATCGGGTCCAGCAGTTCCAAGGGGGTGGAGCCATCGGCAAGGGTAAGCGGGAAGGGCCCCATGTACACCTTTACCCCACGCACACCAAAAGGTGCACGCAGCAGGCTGCCTCGGATGCTGAGGCGCGAGCTGCCACCACGCCCCCGTTCATCCATCTGCACGCCAGGTACCCACACCAGTGCAGAGCGAAGTGACGATCGCTCGAAACCTGCCAGCAGGGTGCTGTCGACCTGGGTGCGGGCCGCATCGGGTTCGTCGCGCGTGTAGGGCAGGAATGGTCGAACGGTGAAGGTGCGCAAGCCGATCGCACCTGTGCTATCCGTCTGGGCGAACACGTGCGACCAGCTCAGGAAGGAGGTCAAATGGACAGTGAGCAGGAGGTACCGCACGTGCCCAAAGGTGTGGCTTCGCTCGCGCCCATGACATTCGCGACCTGTTCGCGGCACATTCCTACTTTTGCGCCCCTCGCTCCAGGGCGGGAAAGTATTCCGGGCATTTAGCTCAGCTGGTTCAGAGCACTACCTTGACAGGGTAGGGGTCACTGGTTCGAATCCAGTAATGCCCACGAGGACGACAGGCGCCGCCGGTCCCATTACATCCCATGCGTTGGTTGGTGCCTGCTGTTCTGGTCTTCCTCGTCCTTGTTGTGGCCTTGTTGTTCGTACGTACCGAGCGACTGACTGCGCTGGCCGCCGAAAGACCGACCACCGCCTCGGAAAGCGTGAAGAACGAGGAGCATGTGGAGGTGGCCGAATACATGAACCACATCCATCGTTACGCGCACAAGTTGTGGTTCGCTGCGGAGGCCGGCAACCTGCCTTTGGCGGCGTTCTACCTGGAGGAGCTGGAGGAAACCATGGAAGCGCTGGAAGAGGAGAGGGTGATCGATGAGGGCAAGGACCTGAGCGCCTTGCTCCGCCAATATGGCCTTCCTGCAGTGCATGCCTTGGAGGAACAGATGAAAGAACGGCAGCTGGCTGATTTCAAGGCTGGCTACGAGGCCTTGTTGGTGGGCTGCAATGCCTGCCACGCCGCCAGCGACCACGCCTTCATACAGGTGCAGGTCCCCACGCTGAACCGTTATACCGATCAAGTGTTCCAGCCCTGAAGCCTTCTCCCGGCTTCAAGCATCCCAGAACCGACCGAAATCAACGCATCCCCATGAATACAGTTGTACGCAGTCTGCTGATCACCCTGGTTTGCACAAGCCCGGCATGGGCACAGGGCGACCTGAGCCAGGAAGACCGTGAGCGCATCAAGAAGGCCACCGAATCCGCCCAGGCCGATTCAGGCAAGGTGTGGACCAAGGGCGGCGTGTTCCAGCTCAACTTCAGCCAGGTGCAACTGGTGAACTGGGCCGCGGGTGGTGCCAGTTCCATCTCGGGTCTCGCGCAGTTCAATGGGTTTGCCAACATGCGCCGCGGCTCCTGGGCGTGGGACAATTCATTGATCATGGCCTACGGTGCCATCAACGAGAGCGGAAAGAGGAGCCGCAAATCCGATGACCGGTTTGAACTGAACTCCCGCCTGGGTTATCAGTTGAATAAATCGAACTGGTTCGCCAGCGCCCTCTTCCAGTTCCGCTCCCAGTTCACGGTGGGTTATGACGTGGACATCGACACCCTGAAGATCTCCAACCTGCTGGCGCCGGGTTATGTGTTGCTCGGTCTGGGTTTCGACTACAAACCCACGGACAAGTTCTCCTTCTACATCTCTCCAGCCATGACGAAGACCACCATCGTGGCGGACCAGTCACTTTTCAGCGGCGATCCCAACCAGACCCTGTTCGGGGTGCGCGCGGGAGAGACCACACTGTTCGAGATGGGGGCCTTTGCCAAGATCTTCTACACCACACCGCTGGCGGAGAACATCACCTTCCTGACCCGGGTGGATTTCTTCAGCAACTACCTGAGGGAACCGGAGAACATCGACGTGAACTGGGAAATGCTCTTCACCTTCAAGGTGAACAATTGGTTCGCGGCCACCATCAACACCTTGTTGATCTACGATCACGACATTGACATTGTGCGCGAGGAGGAGGGCGTGCTGAAGACCGGTCCGGCCACACAGTTCAAACAGACCCTTGCCATGGGCCTCACCTTCAAGTTCTGATACGCAACGAACGCGTATCGAACGGCCCCGTAACGCGGGGCCGTTCGTCATTTCAGCGGGCCCAGCAGGCCATAGATGCGCCCGTTGCCAGCGCGTACGCGCACGGTCATACGGGACGATCGGACCGGGCCCAGGCCTTTGTTCCAGAGGTAGCCATGGAATTGGATGCTCCTTCCGCGCCGGTCGAAGTCACTCATCTTCACGGCCACGCACAACCGGAAGCTGCTGTCCGCCTGTTGAACGTGGTCCTCAATGCGGTCCGACCGGTAGAGCAACGAGGTATTATCAGAGGTGAGCTCGGCCACCACATGGAAGTCCTCCGGATGGGGGGTGAACACGATCGCCTCCAACTCGATGATGTCGTTGTCCATTTCGATCAGCTCATCCACAGGTGCCCTCACACCCACACTGAACTCACGGCCGTCCAGCAAGAGCGTGCTGTCTCCCGTTGAACCGAAGGACATGGGCAGTCCGGGTTGAAGGTTCCACCGGCCCGATGGGGCTTCTTCGCCGGGATGATAGACTTCCTTCCACCGGATATGGCCCCAGGCTTCGTCGTTCCGGATGGTGCGCTCCGGTGTCCGCGTGAACCGTTGAAGTGAACCTTCCAGCAGGTGCGCCGGGCCTTCCGTGTGGGGGAAGCGGGCCTGTACCAGAGAGACCCATTCCACGGGTGCGATGGCCGTGAGGCCGATGACAACAGCATCGCCGGTGTGCGCCAGCACCTGTGCTTCCACCTGGTCCTGTGGCGTGGTGCGCAGATCCACATAGGCCGCATCGCCACGCGAAAAACCCCAGCGCCGCGCATAGAAGTCCATGATGCCGGCCGGCGCATGGATGAGGACCAGGTCACCAGGAGCCTGGTCACGGATGGCACGGGCGAAGGCCTCGTATTTCGAGGACCCCAACACGGCGTAGTGTTGGCGGTTGAACACGAGCGTGATCACGGTAAGCGTGACGATGCCGCCGAGCATGGCGCCTGTGCGGGATCGGGACAGCTGGGGTAGGCCTGAAAGCAGGGCCATCAGCAGAAAGGGGAAGGAGAAGATGAGCACGGAGTATTGCAGTACCGGTGCGCGCCAGATCGAGTAGGCCGCTCCGACGACCAGGGGTATGAGCCCCCAGCAGATCAGGATGATCACATGCGGTGAACGGGCCTGCCTGCGAAGCAGGCGCCAGCAACTGACCCCCACGAGCACCGCCAGCACCAGGGCCATGGACCACGAGCAATGCGCGACCCACCAGCCAAAGTCCTCCAGCCAGAAGCGGCCGGGTGGGGCCAGCCATTCAGCGAGTCCACCCTGCTCCAACTGATGGAGGAAGATGGGGACATTGGGCAGGTAGAGCACCACGGCCGCAAGACTGGCCAGGAGGTACGCTCTACGCTGCGGTGGTTTGACCAGCAAAAGTCCGGTGCCTGCAATGAGCGCAGCCTGCAGCAGCGCGAAGTGATGGACATACGCACTGAGCGCGGCGGCCAGCGTGTAGGCGATCAGGTCGCGCTTCCTGTAGTGGTCCAGGTAGCGCGTTAAGGCATCGGCCAGCCATGCCGTGGTAAAGAGCCCGAACGCGTAAGGCCGCGCCAGTTGGCCGTACAGCACAAAGTACTGGAGCGTGGCCAGCAAGGCGATGGTCACCAACGCGGTCGTGGGGCTTGTCCACCGGCAGGCCACGCGGTACAGCAGGAAGAGCGCGGCGACCGAAAGGAGAATGAACGGAAGCTTCACCACCCATTCGGCATCACCGAAGGCATGGGTCCACAGCCATTCAAAGACCTGCACGCCCGGCGGGTGGGTGTCCTGCGCCATCACGCCAGTGCGGATGGTCTCGCCCAGGGTGGGGTACAGGCGGATCAGGGCGCTGATCTCGTCATGCATGAAGGGGACATGCACGAAGGCCTGCCGCAGCACCAGGGCCAGCGCCAGCAGCATGAAGAGGGTCCAGCGTTCCGCCTTGGTGCCCGGCATGGTCTAGCCTTCGCGGTCCATTTCCCGCTGCACGTCGCGCTCCTTGATGGAGGCCCGCTTGTCGAACAGCTTCTTCCCCTTGGCCAGCGCGATCTCCAACTTGGCGAAGCCGTTCGGAGCGATGAACAGGCGCAGGGGTACGATGGTCATGCCCGCATCCTTCAGCTTGCGCTTCAGCTTGTCCAGTTCACGCCGGTGGAGCAGGAGCTTGCGGTCTCGCAGGGGGTCGTGCACGAAGTGGACGTTGGTGCCATAGGGCGCAATCCGCATGTTGCGCACCACCAGGTCGTCCCCGATGAAGGTGCAGAATGCTTCGTTCAGGCTGGCACCCCCGGCCCGGATGCTCTTGATCTCCGAGCCCATGAGCACCATGCCGCATTCATACTTGTCCAGCACGTGGTACTCAAAGCCCGCTCTCCTGTTCTTCACCTCCACCGGTGCGCCCATGCGGGCGAAGCTAGGCAACGGGCGACCGCAGGCGCCTCAAGCCTTGCCAGCAAAGGCCATGCTCCCCTAATTTGTCCCACTTATCCCTGGCCATGCAGCGCCGTGTCCTTTTCCTGTATACCGAGCTGGCGCCCTATTTCATGGCCTGCGTGGCGCGCCTGGCGAAGGACCATGAGGTGGAGGTGCATGTGGTGCATTGGGAGGTGAATCCGGAGGCGCCCTTCCACTTTGAAGCATTGCCACCCAAGGTCCGGTTGCACTCGCGCAAGGAGCTATCGAACGGGGAATTGATGCGGTTCGCGGAAGAGCTTGATCCCGATGCGGTGTTCGCCAGTGGCTGGGTGGACAAGGGCTACCTGCGCGTCTGCAGGACCATGCGCAAGCGGGACATCCCCACGGTGATGTGCACCGATACCGCCTGGCGCGGGGACCAGCGACAGCTGCTGGCCACCGTGCTGGCGCCTTTCTGGCTCCATGGCACCTTCAGCCACGTATGGTCCACCGGGCAGCGGCAAACCGCCTACGGTCTTCGCCTCGGCATTCCGGCGCGCCGCATCCGCACGGGCTTCTATGCCGCCGATGTGGACCGCTTCGCTCCGCTGGCGGCGCAGTTCTCTGCCCTGAAGGCCACCCGCATACCGCACCGCTTCCTGTGCGTGGCACGCTACATCCCCACCAAGGGCCAGCAACTGCTGTGCGATGCGTTCGCCGAACTATGCAAGGAAGGCCATGCCGGCGACTGGGAGCTCTGGTGTGTGGGAACGGGCGAACTGTTCGATCAGGTGAGGAGCTCGGCCTCCGGGTCTCATGCCCGCATCAAGCACTGGGGCTTCAAGCAGGCCGACGAGCTGCCTGAGCTGATGGCGCAGGCCGGCGTATTCGTGCTTCCAAGCACCTACGAGCCTTGGGGCGTAGTGGTGCAGGAGCAGGCCTGCGCAGGCATGCCCCTGCTGTTGAGCGATGCAGTGGGGGCGGGGGAGCGCTTCCTCCACGAGAGCGGGAATGGCTGGGGCTTTCGCGCCGGCGATAAAAGCAGCTTGAAGAAGGCCCTGCGCAAGGCCATCGACGCGGGCGATGATAGCTTGCGGGCCATGGGCACGTACAGTGCGCGCGTGGGCAACCAGTGGGGCCCGGGCGACTGGGCCCTGGTGGTGATGGACCTGCTCGGTGCACGATGAGACCCCCTCAAGTACTGGTCTTTCTGGACTGGTACCGCCCCGGCTTCCAGGCGGGCGGGCCGGTGCGCAGCATGGTGAACCTGGCCGAACGCCTGCAGGGCCGCGTGCAGTTCCACATAGCCACCCGCAACACGGACTACCGCTCCAGTACGCCCTACCCGGAGATCGAGCCGGACCGGTGGACGCCACTTCCCACCGGAGAACAGGTGTATTACGCTTCAGCCGCTGGCATCCGCAAGGCGCGCTGGCGCAGCTTGCTCCGTGAACGGGATTGGGACGCGGTCTACATCAATGGCATCTACTCCTGGTGGTTCAGCATTGTGCCGCTGTGGTTGTCGAGGAGTATGGACGTGAAGCGGATCGTGGCCGTACGCGGCATGCTGGCACCCGGACCCATGCGGCATGGCCGATCCAAGAAGCGCGCCTTTCTGGCATTGGCCCGTACGCTCGGCCTCTATCGGGGTGTGCATTTCCATGCCACTACGGAAGCTGAGGCGGATGAGGTCCGGAAATGGATCGATGCGCATGCGCAGGTGACCGTGGTGCCCAACCTGCCAAGGGCCATGGCCGCAGAGGGCATGCGTCCGCGCATCAAGGTGGCAGGTGAGCTTACGCTTGTCAGCCTGGCCCGCATCGCGGTGGAGAAGAACACGCACCTGGCGCTGGAGGCGCTCCGTGGTGTGCACGGCAAGGTCTCTTTTCATCTTTTTGGGGCCATCACGGACGAAACGTATTGGCAGCGCTGCCTGGGGATCATCGCCGAGCTGCCTGAGAACCTCACCGTGCACCACCGGGGTGTGGCGGATGCGGAGGACGTCCCTTCCCTTCTTCAAGGGTACCATGCCCTTTTGTTGCCCAGCGCAGGTGAGAACTTCGGCCATGCGCTCCTGGAGGCCCTGGCCGCTGGTGTGCCCCTGGTGGTAAGCGACAGAACACCCTGGCGTGGGCTCGAAGAGGACCATGCAGGTTGGGACATTCCATTGGGGAACATGAAGCGGTTCACACAGGTGTTGCAGCAATTGGTGGACATGGACCAACAGGCCTATGATCGCTGGCAGAGGGGTGCGTTCGCACGCGCAGGGCGATATTTGGCAGGGCAGGATGCGGAGGACCGCATGCTGGCCCTCTTCACCACATGAGCGACCCCCGTGGCACCGTGGACCTGAGCCGGTTCAGTAGCCGGGACTTCCCGGTGGGTGCTGGTGTGGTGAAGCGCACCCTATGGTACTTCGTGAACGCTCTTTTCTTCCTGAACCCGTTGTTCCCGTTCCGCACGCCCAAGCCTTGGTTGCTTCGCCTGTTCGGTGCACGGGTGGGGCGTGGGGTGGTGGTGCATCCCGGTGTCAACATCAAGTTCCCCTGGAAGCTGCGCATTGGTGATCACGTGTGGATCGGGCAGCGTGTGTGGCTGGACAACATCGATGAGCTGCACATCGGCAGCCATGTCGTCATCAGCCAGGGCGCATTGCTCATTTCCGGCAGCCACGATTTCCGCAAGGCTGATTTCCCCACCTACAGCAAGCCCATCGTACTGGAGGCCGGCTGTTGGGTGGGCGCTGGGGCGATCGTGACCTTGGGTGTGCGGGTGGGCACACATGCCGTGCTCTCGGCAGGCACTGTGCTCACCCGGAATGCCGAGCCCTTCACCATCTACCGCGGCAACCCGGCACAGGTTGTGGGTGAACGCCGCATTTCATGAAGGTCAGTGTGATCACGGTGTGCCGGAACGCCGGTGCGGAGATCGATGCCACGCTGCGCAGTGTGCTCATGCAGGACCACGCGGATATCGAGCACATTGTGATCGATGGCGCCAGCACCGATGACACCCTGGCCCGGGTGAAGCGTTACGCCGAGTGCATCGCGCACCTGGTCTCCGAACCGGATGAAGGGGTGTACGACGCCATGAACAAGGGCCTTCGGCTCGCCACCGGCGAGGTGATCGCCTTTGTGAACGCAGGTGACATGCTGGCGCGCCGCGATGTGGCCACGCGGATGGTACAGGCCTTTGAACACACGGGTGCCGATGCCGTGTACGGCGATGCGCTGATGGTGGACCCGGTGAACATCACCCGCGTGAAGCGCTTCTGGAAAGGTGGCGTGTTTGACCGCGCCGCATTCCGGCGTGGCTGGATGCCGCCACACCTGGGCACCTGGGTCCGGCGCGCCGTGTATGAAGCCCACGGGGGCTTCCGCACGGAGCTGCGCGTGGCGGCCGACTATGAACTGCTGCTCCGCTTCATGTACGTGAACCGCATCCGCGTGCACTACGAGCCCGTGGCGGTGGTGCGCTTCCGCCTGGGTGGGGTCAGCAACCGCTCGCTGGCCCATATCTGGCGCGCGAACCGCGAGGTGTACAAGGCGTGGGCGATGAACGGGGAGCGCATCTCGCCGTTCATCGCCGTGCTCAAGCCCCTGCGCAAGCTGGCGCAGTACTTCCAGCGCGCCTAGCGGATCACGTCCACCGGCGTCACGATTTCCGTACCGTCCACCCGGAACCAGTAACGCCCATTGGGAAGTGAGCCCAGGTCAAGCATCACAGAACCTTGTCCCGTGCCACGTCCGCGTGTCACCACGCGACCGGTATGGTCCAGCACGCTCCAGGGTCCGGTCACCCCACCCAGGCCGGTGATGGTCACCAGGCCGGTGGAGGGGTTCGGCATCACGTTCACCCGGGGCCGTTCATGCCGGTTGTTCAAACCCGTAACCAGCCAGGGGTCGGAGGGGATGGTGCAGGTGGTTGGACCATAGTTCACCTCCACCGTGTAGCTGCCGGAACCCACAGGGGTGATGCATGCGGTGTTGGAGCCGGGAATGGGGCCACCGTTCAGGTACCACTGATAGGACGTGCCCGTGGGTGTCACGCACAGGTCACCGCCGCTCTGGTCGATCACGGGTTGCACCGTGGCATCGAACACGATCTCCACCTCCACGCCCAGGCCCAGGATGTAGTTTGGGCAGATGGAAGGCGCAGCGCTCACGCTGTAGGCCCCGGTCTGCGTCACCACCAGCACCACGCTGTTGGCCCCCGGGATCGCCACACCACCATCGGTCCATTGGATGTTGGTGTCATAAGGCATGCCCAAGGTCAACAGCACGGTGTCACCTTCACAATGATGGGCTACACCCATGCCGTCGATATACAGTGCAGTATCGCCATCAGAGATCACATACGGGAATAGGAACACCCAGCCATCCACCAATACCTGTGCGGACATTTCGGTGCATCCGTCCAGTGTGGCCTCCACACTGAACTCGGACATGACATCCATGGAGGCATCCACCGTGTGGCTTTGCCCATTGGCGCCGGGGATGGCCACCCCGTCCCTGTACCACTGGTAGCTGTCATAGACCTGCGTCCACAACACCTCGGTGGTGTTCGGGCACAGGATGGGGTTGGATGGGGTGATGGTGGGCGTGAAAGTGCATTGGGCGGCAAGGCCTTGAGCAACGGCCAACGCCAGAGCGGTGTATAGGGTCCTGATCATGTGCTGCAGTTCTTTTTCGAGGCTAGGACGCTTATAGGTCGTCAAGTGCTACACATCTGTGACGGAACGTTCAACCGGTAATGATCCGGTCAGGATAAGAACTGCGGATTGTCAGTTCCGGATGTGATCATGGAGGATATCCTTGCACCGTGCCCAGTGGAACGGTGATCCTCCGCAGCGCATGGTCGGTGATACCGGCCGTGGGGGTGCTGCTATTCGCGCAGGTGATCACCACCCTGGAGGTGACCCTGTTCCTGGCTGACCGTCAGCGCATCGAGCGGGAGTTGTGTGTGATGCGCGACAAGGCGCCCGAGGAGAACGTGTGCCACGGCCAGTGTTACCTGATGAAGCGCTTGCGTGCCTTGGAAGCGGAGGAGCGCAAGCCCATGAATGTGCAACAAGTCCGTCTGGACCCCGCGGTGCCTGCGCGGGTGGAATTACTTCCGCTGCTTCCGGTCGCGCAGCATGCCATCAAGCCGGTCCAGGTAATGCGTTTGTTGGCGGTGCCACGACCTCCCGCCGAGCCCGTGCCCTGGGGTTGACGCACCGATGTGCCTGCCTAGCAGGCCTTTTGTGTCCGTCCAACCTTAGTGCATTCTCCATGAAACGCATCCTTCTGGGGGGGCTCCTGCTGTTCCCCCTGCTCAGCCACGCGTGCGATGTGTGTGGCATCTACCTCGGCATTCAGCCGCATGACCGCACCTCGTCCGTGAGCGTGTTGTACCGCTTCCGCTACCTCGAGGGCCTCATGCCCGGCGCACCCGTGTTGAAGCATGGCGACCATTCCGCCGCGACAGGTCCGCAGTACTACCGCGAGTTCCTGCAAACGGTGGAGTTCCGGGGCGAGTACTGGCTGGGCCAGCGCTTCTCCCTGATGGCCTCCGTTCCGGTGGTGAACAACTACCAGAGCGTGGAGGGGGTGGTGATGGCCGACATCTATGGCGCCGGCGATCCCTTTGTGCTGGCCCGGTGGATCGCGGTGAACACCAAGTGCCTCACCGATGAGGAACGCACCGTGCACCGCATCATGGTCGGCGGTGGGCTCAAGATGCCGGTGGGCGCTTCGGACCTGCGCTGGAACGGTCAGCTGGTGGACCATGACATACAACCCGGTTCAGGCACCATGGACGGGCTCCTGTCCCTTCAGTACCTCATCCGGCACGGTCGCACCGGTGCGGGCCTGGCCTCCATCGGCCGGTTCAATACGGCGTCCACCGGGGGCTATCAAATGGGGCACGGCATCAACCTCACGGCTGAAGCGTTCCATCGGTTCGATATCCAGAAGGTCCAGCTCATGCCCGCCTTGGGTGCATACATGGAACACACCCTGCCCGACGCGTACAAGGAGGGCGAGGTGGAAGGCACCGGTGGGACCACCTGGTTCCTGCACACCGGTGCGCGGGCCTGGTGGAAAGCATGGGCGCTGGGCATCAACTACCAATTCGCCCTTGCGCATGACATCGGCATCCTCATGGTGCCCGATCATTCGCGCTTCATCGTGGGTCTCACATACAACATCAACACTTACTAAACATCATGAACAACGCAATTCCGGTCCTTGTGGCCGCCCTCGCGCTGGGGCTTGGCGCTTGCAAGAAGGAAAAGGCCACCGCGCCCGATCCTTCACCCGCAACAAGTGCCACCATGCGGGTGGCCTTCAACCTGAAGAACGGCACAGCGCCTTACACGCTCACCACCCTGCTCACGGACAGCGCCGGCCACAAGGTGCGCTTCGACAAGGTGCGCTTCTACCTATCAGCGATCCACCTTGAGGATGACAACCATGTGACCGTCGCCGAATACCATGAAAAGGTGTTCCTGGTGGACGCTGCCAACAGCTCGAACACGTTCACGCTGGGCACCATGGCACCCGGCCATGTGCACATGACGGAGATGCACCTTGGTCTCGACAGCGCCACCAACCACCAGGACCCCATGCTTGCCACAGCGCCGTTGAACGATGCCACCATGCACTGGGGCTGGAATCCGGCCGCCGGCTACAAGTTCGTGGTGCTCGAAGGGCGTGTGGACAGCAATGTTGACGGCCTTGTGGACAGCACGGACCAGCTGGTGGAGTATCACCTGGCCACCGATGCGCTCTTCATGATGGCAGAGGCCCACACACATGCGGATGTGGAGGCGGGCAACACGTACACGCTGCAGGTCACCGTGGACATTGGTGCGGTGGCCGGTGCACGTGATCTGCTCGCCAAACCCATGTGCCACAGCATGGGCATGGACATGCCTTTCGCCATGAGCCTGATGCAGGCCATGGTACTGGCGATACACGATTGATCGGATCCGACCCGAATGACAACACCCCGCAGCTGGAACCTGCGGGGTGTTCTGTTCTGGATGGGGTCAGGATGCTGACCACGTATCGGAGAACCCATTGGCCGCCGCAGGGTCTCTCGCTTAGGAGGACGCTGCGGGGCTCATCGTGATCATTCGGTCCGTCACACCATCACTTCCTCCTCTTTGTGGCCGCTCACCAACTTCTGCTGCAGCTCATGCGGCACGGGCTGGTAGGCGTGGAATTTTTCACGGTAGGTGCCGCGGCCCTGGGTGAGGCTGCGCAGGGTGGTGCTGTAGCGGTCCAGCTCGGCCAGCGGGGTATGGGTGCGGATGATCTGGTAACGGCCCTGGCCCTCCACGCCGAGCACCACGCTGCGGCGGTTCTGCAGGTCGGTCATCACATCGCCCATGAGGTCCTCCGGCACGCGCACCTCCACCTCCTGGATGGGCTCCAGCAGTTGCGGGTCGGCGTTGGTGAAGGCCTCGCGGAAGGCCTGCAGCCCCGCGATCTTGAAGCTGATGTCATTGCTGTCCACCGGGTGCATCTTGCCATCGTGCACGATCACACGCACATCCCGTGCGGGAGATCCGGTGAGCGGGCCTTTCTCCATCTTCTCCATCACGCCCTTCAGGATGCTGGGCATGAACTTGTTGTCGATCACGCCGCCCACGATGCAGTTCAGGAAGACGAGCTTGCCACCGGTGGGCAGTTCGTTCACCTGCTCGTCGCGCACGCTCACGCCATCCGGCTTGGGCATGCCCTCGTACCACGGCTCGATGCGCAGGTGCACCTCGCCGAACTGCCCGGCCCCACCGGTCTGCTTCTTGTGCCGGTAGCTGGCCGCTGCTGGCCTGCGGATCGTTTCCCGGTAGGGGATGCGCGGTGCGGAGAAGGCCACCTCCACCTTGTATTGGTGTGATAGACGCCACTTCAACAGGTTCAGGTGCAGTTCGCCCTGGCAGCCGATCACCTGCTCGCTGCTCTCGCGCATGTACTGCATCACGATGGTGGGGTCCTCCTTCTGGATCTCCAGCAGGGCGGCATGCAACTTCTCCTCCAGCTTCTGGTCGGTGGCGCGGATCACCTGGCGCAGGCGCGGCTCAGGGAAGGCGATGGGCATCAGCTTGATCGACCTGCCCGGCGCATGCAGTGTATGGGCGGTGGCGGTCTCCTTCAGCTTCAAGGTGCCGCCTATATCGCCGGCGGCGAGCTTTTCAACGGGCTTGCGGTCCTTGCCGTCCACGATGAAGAGCTGGCCGACGCGCTCAGTGCCGCCGGTGTTGTCGTTCACCATCTCGGTCCCCTCCTTCAATTCACCGCTCATCACCTTGAAGAGGGTGATCTGCCCGGTGCGCGGCTCTACCATGGTCTTGAAGGTGAAGAGCACTGCGGGGCCGTCCGCGCGGCAGGCCAGTTCACCTCCGTCCACCAAGGGTTCGGCGGGCATCTCCAGTGCGCTGGGGGCCACATTGTCGATGTAGCCCATCAGGCGGCCACTGCCCATGTTACGCAAGGCGCTCAGGCAGAACACGGGGAAGCAGGTGCGCTTCATCATGCCCTGCTTCAGGCCCTGGCGCATCTCATCCTCGTCCAGCTCGCCCTTGTCGAAGTAGTGCTCCATGAGCGTCTCATCGTTCTCGGCGGCCTTCTCCACGAGTTCCTTGTGCAGGGCATCGGCACGTTCCTTCTCGCTCTCCGGTATGGGCTGCTTCTCCGGCTTGCCTCCCTGGTCCTTGAAGACGTACATCGTCATCTTCAGCAGGTCGATGATGCGGTGGAAGCCTTCGCCGCTCTCCACGGGGTACTGCATCACCGTTACCGCGCTGCCGAAGTGTTCCTTCGCCTGCGCCACAGTGGCGTCGAAGTCGGCGTTGGGGTGGTCCAATTGGTTCACGGCGATGATAACGGGCCGGTCATACCGCTGCATGTGCTCCCACACCAGGTCGGTGCCCACCTCCACGCCGTGGTGACCGTTGAGCAGCAGCACGCAGGTGTCCGCCACCCGCAGGGCGGGGATGGTCTCGCCCACCAGGTCGTCCAGGCCGGGCGTGTCGATGATGTTGATCTTGTAGTTGCGCCACTCCGTGTGGAGCACGGTGCTGTATACCGAGCTGCCGCGTTCATGCTCGATCTCGTGGAAGTCGCTCACCGTGTTCTTGTCCTCCACACGGCCGCGCCGTGTGATGAGGCCCGCCTCGAACAGCATGGTCTCTGCCAGCGTCGTTTTACCGCTGCCATGGCTGCCGAGGAGGACAACGTTCTTGATGTGTTTTTCATCGAACACTTTCATGGGAAAGGGGGGCTTAGGGTTGGACCATGCGTGACGATGCACTCGAAGTGCAGCCCAAAAGGTAAGCCTTCACCGAAGTGGGAACAATGCGGACGGGCAGGAATTTGGCGGCTGGCCCGAACAGAGGCCCGGCCCGGAATGCGGCCGAAGGGTCCGTTACAGCGCGAAGCTCAGTTCAGCGTCTCCATGGCACGCTCCGCCTGGAGTTTGCGCAGGCGCTCGACCACCTCGGCATAGCTGCCGGGCAGGTTCAGGTCCTTCAGGGGGCAAAAGGTGAGGTCGCGCCCCAAGGCCCGGTAACAGCGCGCGCTGCCCTCCTCTGGCGGTGTCGGTTCCGCTTCCGGCTGGTCCGGTGATGGCGGTGGGGGGGTGTGGGCCATGTGCTTAAAACGAAACGGAAGGGGCCGAAGCCCCTTCCGCCGTGTCATGCCGTTATCGTTGGATCGTACCGGAGCACCTTTTCCGTTGTGAGACTCCTTGACCAAGAACCTCGACCCGATCGTATCCTTGAGCGCGGCGTAACGACACAAATGTAACAACGGGATAAGGCCGATCCGACACGTTCACCCCGTTCCGTTCATTCCGGGGGGAAAAAGGATCACAGGAATGCGATCCTTCCGCATGACCGGGAATGGCCGATCCACAAGGGCGATTGCGTTGCGGCACCGTTCCCGACGGCTGTCAGCCACCCGATCTTGGGCTGCAACTGGTCACCGGCCGAAGAGGCGGCCCAGGCCAAAGCCCTTGCGCTTCTTCTCCTGCTGACCGTTGTCGTTGCCGTTGCGCTCCACGTCGCCAAAGAGTTCCTGGGTCATCTTGGCGTAGTCCGGCTTTCCGGGCTGTGCCGGCCGCTCCTGGCGGGGGCGGTCGTTGCGCTGCGGACCCTGCTCGCGGCGGGGACGATCGTTGCTGCGCGGCGCGGTGGGGCGGTCATTGCTGCGGCCGTCGCGCGGGCGGTCGTTGCGGCGCTCACGCTGCTGTTGTGGGCGGCCTCCAGAACCTTCATTCCGGGCGGGCTGTGCCGGGCGTTCGTTCCGGCCGCCGTTGCTGCGGCCGCGCGACTGTCCGCGTTGGCCATTGCGGCCGGGGCCGCGGGGCTGGCGGGGTTCGCGTACTTCGGGTTCGGCCTTCTTGGGGCCACCCACCATCAGGAAGGGGTGCTCGGCCACCACGGGTATCTCGCGCTTGATCAGGCGCGTGATGTCACGCAGGTAGGCCTTCTCCTCATGGTCGCAGAAGCTGAGCGCGCGGCCACTGGCGCCTGCACGGCCTGTGCGGCCGATGCGATGCACGTAGGTCTCGGGGATGTTCGGGATGTCGAAATTGATCACGTGCGTGAGGCCGTCGATGTCGATGCCGCGGGCGGCGATGTCGGTGGCCACGAGCGCGCGCAGTTTGCCGTCCTTGAAGGCTTTCAGCGCGTTCTGGCGTGCGGTCTGGCTCTTGTTGCCGTGGATGGCCTCGGCGGCGAAGCCGTTCTGGGTGAGCATCTTGGCCACCTTGTTCGCACCGTGCTTGGTGCGGGTGAAGATCAGGGCTTCGCGGATGGCATCGCCCTGCAGGAGGTGCACCAGCAGCTTGTTCTTGTCGGTGCGGTCCACGAAGTAGAGGTGCTGGTCGATGGTGTCGGCGGTGCTGCTCACGGGAGCCACTTCCACTTTCACGGGGTCGCGCAGGATGGTGTTGGCCAGCCGTGCGATCTCGTCGGGCATGGTGGCGCTGAAGAGCAGGGTCTGGCGTTTGGCAGGCAGCTTGGCGATGACCTTCTTCACGTCGTGGATGAAGCCCATGTCCAGCATGCGGTCGGCCTCGTCCAGCACGAAGATCTCCAGACCGTTGAGGTGCACGTAACCCTGGCCCATGAGGTCCAGCAGGCGGCCGGGTGTGGCCACCACGATGTCCACCCCGCGTTGCAGGGCGTCGGTCTGTGGCTTCTGGCCCACACCGCCGAAGATCACGGTGTGCTTCAGTTGCAGGTGGCGGCCATAGGCGGCGAAGCTCTCACCGATCTGGATGGCCAGTTCACGCGTGGGGGTGAGGATCAATGTGCGGATGGCACGCCGGGCCTGTGGTGCATTGGCGTGCAGCTCCTGCATGATCGGGATGGCAAAGGCGGCTGTCTTACCGGTGCCGGTCTGCGCACAACCCAGCAGGTCGCGCCCCTTGGCCAGGTGTGGGATGGCCTGCTCCTGGATCGGCGTGGGGTGGGTGTAGCCTTCTTCGTGAAGGGCTTTCAGAATGGGCTCGATGAGCCCGAGGTCGTTGAACGTGGTACGTTCCATGGGTGTGTGCGCGGGATCCCCCGTGCGGATGTGTGGTGGGTGGGCCCAGGCCATTGTCCCTGGACACACCCGTTCAGGTGTTTCTGTGGAAGCCCCGTCGATCGGGTCCGGCGTGCAATGATCCGCTGGGGATGGCGCCTGGACAGTTGCGGTGAAGCGAAAGCTGGGCGCTTGGGGCTCGTCCTTCTTGCGTTGGACGGGCCAAAGATACGCCTATTTCCCCGGAAGGTTCGTGCAGGTGTGGATCACCGCCTCAATGGGTGGCCAGTTTGCGCACCATCTCCTGCGTCATGGCGCTGGCATCCATCCCGTAGGCACTGATCAGGATCCCTTTCACACCGTGCTTCGCCGAGCGGATGGCGTACACGATGCTCTGGTCCTCCGGATCGCTGTTGCCCTCGAAGCGATGGAACTCGTCGATGTGGAACTCAGCCGGGTCCAGGCTCACACCCTTCACGCCGCACACCACGCAGTGCCCGCCGAGTTGCAGGTCATCGGTATAGCCGCGGCGCTGCAGGTCGTCCACGGCCTGGGAGAGGGTGTCGTAAGCGGGCATGCGTTGTTCGCCGGTACCCATGGGAGCAGGCGAGGGGTGAAGGTAGGCTGGTGACCAACCGTCAACCAACTCAACCTTCAACCCCCAACCTCCTCAACTATCAACCCTTACGGCTCATGTCCAGCATGTCCTTGATGCCGCCCACGCTGCTGAGCACGCCGGTGGCCTCGAAGGGGATGTAGACCACCTTGTTGTTCTGGCCGCTGGTCATATCGCTCAGCGTTTCCAGGTACTTCATGGCGATGAGGTAGTTCGCGGGATCGGCGTTGGTGCCCTTGATGGCATCGCTCACCATGCGGATGGCCTCTGCTTCGCCCTGTGCGCGGCGGATGCGGGCCTGGGCATCGCCCTCGGCCTCCAGGATCTGCGCCTGCTTCTGGCCCTCGGCCTCGTTGATCTGTTTCTGCTGGATACCCTCGGCCTGCAAGATCATGGCGCGCTTGCTGCCCTCGGCGTCGATGATCTGCGCGCGGCGGTCGCGCTCGGCGCGCATCTGCTTCTCCATGGCCTCGCGGATGTCGCGCGGCGGGTTGATGTCCTGCAGCTCCACCCGGTTCACCTTCACGCCCCACTTGTTGCTGGCCTCGTCCAGGATGTTGCGCAGCTTGGCGTTGATCGTGTCGCGGCTGGTGAGGCACTCGTCCAGGTCCATCTCACCGATCACGTTACGCAGGGTGGTCTGCGTAAGCTTCTCAATGGCTTGTGGCAGGTTCTCGATCTCGTACACCGCCTTCACGGGGTCCATCACCTGGTAGTAGAGCAGCGCGTTGATCTCCGTCATCACGTTGTCCTTGGTGATCACGTTCTGCTTGGGGAAATCGTACACGGTCTCGCGCAGGTCGATGCGCTCCTTCTTCATGAACTGCACGTACTTGTTGCCGTCGGGCAGGTCGCGCGTGAAGCGGAACACGATCTCGCGGGGCTTGTCGAACACCGGGATGATGATGTTGAAGCCCGCGTTGAGGGTGGCGCGGTAGCGGCCGAAGCGTTCAATGATCATGGCTTCGCTCTGCTGCACGATGCGCACGCCCTTGGCAATGACGAAGATCACGAAGAGCGCGAGGAGGATGAGGACGACGGTTCCGGCGGTCATGAGTGGGGATGGTTGGATGTTGGATGTTGACGCGGGGTTGAGGGTTGGGAGTTGGGATGGAAGGAAGGGCAACATGCAACCTCCAACCTCCAATCTTCAACCATCAACCTTCATTTTCAATCAATGGGTTTCACGATCAGGGTGCTGCTGTCCACACGGACCACTTCCACGAGGTCGCCCACACGCAGGGCGCGGTCCACGGTGCATTCAGCGCGCCAGTCATCGCCGGCGGCGCTCACGCGGCCCAGGCGCAGGCCGGGTTCGAAATCCTGGGTCACACGCCCGCGCTGGCCCACCAGGGCATCCACATTGGTGCGGATCACCGGGCCTTTCCACATGCGTTTCATCATGATGGGGCGCAGGGTGAAGAAGCAGACGAGGGCCACGGCGCTAAAGGCGATCAGCTGGCCGCTGGCACCCAGTCCTGCGGCGGCCACCAGGCTGCCGCCCACGGCACCCATGCCCAGGCAGAAGAGGAAGAAGCCGGGCGCGAAGATCTCGGCGATCATCAGCACCAGGGCCGCACCGGCCCACCAATACCACTGGAAGAAGTCCATTCGCGTGTCGTTTGTCGGGGTGAAGATAGACGGGCCTGCTGCGCGGGAATGGCGATCCGGATGAGCGGCGCAGGGGCCGGATGAGCGCTGCCGGAGCGGGGGCCGTGCGGGCGCTGCCGGGCCCCGTACTTTCGGCGGCCCCAATGCTACGCCGCATCGCCGATCATTTGCGCACCCCTGCCGGGCGCGACCAGGTGCTCACCTACCTGGCCGAGGGCCTGGCCATGCTGGGCATGGTCTACGCCTACCACCTGGCCGCGCTTTTCGGCACGCAGGACCTGGACCTCTATGTCATCGTGCGGCGCAGCGTATCCTTCCTCTACCCGGTCATCCTGCTGGGCGCGGCGGTGGGCATCACGCGGTACGTGGCCATGGAGCACGTGGTGGAACGGCAGCGCGCCTACCTGCGCGGCAGCCTCACCTGGGTGTTGCCCCTGGCCGTGCTGGTGCTTCTTCCCTGCCTGCTCTTCGCCGATACGGTCAGCTGGCTGCTCTTTGGGGATGCCGATCATGGTGAACTGGTGCCACCGCTGGGGCTCATGATCGTGGCGGTGGCCTTGCACGGACTGGCATACAGCTACCTGCGTGGCAGGGGGCGGTCCCTGCTCGCCAACACCCTCCAGTTCGTCAACCTGGGCCTCATGCCCTGCGTGGCCTTCTGGTCCTTTGCCCGATTGGAGGATGTGGTGTGGTTCACCGGCGGATCATGGACCTTCTTCTCCGCGCTGATCATCGTGCCGGTGCTCTTCAAGCCTTTCGCCGCGCAGCAGCGCCATCTGCGCACTGAACTGCTGCGCTACGGCTTGCCGCGTGTGCCCGGTGAGCTGGCCTTCGGCGCGCTGCTCACCGTGCCGGTCTATTTCGCCGCGCGCACACATGGGCTCGCGGTCTCCGGCCAGGTGGGCTTCGGCGCCACCCTGCTCAACCTGGCCGCCGCCGTGTTCGCGCCCGTCTCCTTGTTGCTGCTGCCCGCTTCGGCCGCACGGCTGGCCCGTGGTGATCATGCCGGCCTTGCCGCCAGCATGTCCCGCATGGTGCTCATGGTGCTGATGGCCTGCGCCGCCATGACCGTCGGCTTCGAAGCCCTCGCCGGACCCTTCCTGGACATTTACCTCGGTGATGCGGGAAGTGAATACCTGGCCATGAGCCGGCTGGTCTTCCTCGGTGCGCTGCCTTTCGGCTTCTTCATCGGCTTGCGCAGTTTGCTGGATGCCTACTTCCACACGCCGCGCAACGGCATGAACCTGCTGAAGGCCTTTCTGCTGATGCTGGCCGGCGGCATTCTACACCTGGTGGTACCCACCCCGTGGTACACCATGGGCGTGGTGATGGTGGTCTCGCTCATCTATCTGGGCTGGGCCACCTGGCGCGATGTGCGCTTCGTGCGGTCCGAGCTGGAGCGCCTCTCGCGCCGCTCCACCGAGGGGCTCCGCATCATGGTGGTGGTGGCCGCGCGCCGCGATCATGACGACCATCCCGTGGCCCAGCGCCAGATGGAATCCTTTAGCCGTACGCACAACGCCATCGTTTCCGCCTATTACCTGGAGGACCGCACCAGCTTCTGGCGCCTGCTGGCGGACCGACGCCGCTTCAAGAAGGCCCTGCGCCTGCACCGACCTGATGTGGTGATGGTGCACTATGGTTCCGTGGCCGCACTCTTCACCGTGCTCAACAGTGCCGTGCCCGTGGTGGTGCGTTTCAGCGGCAGCGATCTGGACCGCAGCAGCGTGCCGGGGCCCCTGCGCGCCTTCCTCGGCGGTCTCTTCTCGCAGCTGGCGGCCTTCTTCGCCAGCGGCATTCTGCTGGCCGAGGAGCGCCTGCGCGGCCTGCTGTGGTGGCGCCATACGGAGGCCCACACCGTGGTGGGGGAGGATGCCGCAGCGGACGCGGCCACCTTCACCCTGCTGCGCGCGCAGGCCCTGCACATGGACCAGGGCACCGCAGGCTGAGGACCTTGGCCGTCACCGGGTAACCGCCATCTTTGTCGCATGCTCAAAGGCAAGACCGTCGCCGTCGTCGTTCCCTGCTACAACGAGGAGAGCCAGATCGGCTTCGTCATCGACACCATGCCCGACTTTGTGGACCGCATCGTGGTGGTGAACGATTGCAGCCCCGACCGCACCGCCGAAGTGGTGAAGGAGCACATCACAAAGGACCGCTTGAAGGAAGGGGGCATGCGCATACCGCCCTACACGGTGGAGCGCACCCGCTGGAACGAGGCCGAACTGGTGTTGCAGGAGGAGAGCGAGCGCGAGATGGAGCATTACGTGCCCAGTGAGGTGGTGAACGAGCACCCGGAGACCGACCGCGTCATCCTCATCAACAACCTGAAGAACGGCGGGGTGGGGGCCGGCATCGCGCGCGGCTATAAATGGTGCCAGGACCACGCCATCGACTGCACCGCCGTGATGGCCGGCGATGGCCAGATGGACCCGCACGAGCTGGAGAGCATCTGCCTTCCCGTGATCGACGAGGGCATCGACTACGTGAAGGGCAACCGCCTGATCCACCGCAGCGCCTGGCTGGTGATCCCCCGCGTGCGCTTCTTCGGCAACAGCATCCTCAGCATCCTTACCAAGCTCGCCAGCGGCTACTGGCGGGTCAGCGATACCCAGACCGGCTACACCGCCATCGGGCTGCGCGCCATGCAGGCCATCAAGCTCCACAAGATCTACCGCAGCTACGGCATGCCCAACGACATGCTGGTGAAGCTGAACATCGCCCAATGCACCCTGCGCGAGGTGGAGATCAAGCCCGTGTACCGCGTGGGCGAACAGAGCAAGATGAAGGTGATGAAGGTGATCCCCCGCGTGAGCCGCCTGCTCATCAAGAGCTTCTTCATCCGCCTCTACCGCAAGTACCTCTTCAAGGACTTCCACCCGCTCTTCATCTTCTACAACTACGCCTTCCTGGCCATCCTCATCTCGCTGCCGTACGCGTGGAAGATCGGCAAGGCCTTCGCCACCGGCACCAATGTGAACACCGAACCGCTGATCGCCTTCCTCTTTCTGGCCACCAGTGGTTTCCAGGCGCTCATTTTCGCCATGTGGATGGACATGCAGGACAACGAGCGGCTGTACAAGTAGCCGCTGGGCAAGTGAGTGCCGCCTGCCGGCGGCAGGTGAATACAGGCCGCAGATGACGCAGATCCCGCAGATAGCCCCGTGCATCAAAGGGGCTGGGTTGTACGTCTGGGCTTCATTTCATCTGCGCCATCTGCGTCATCTGCGGCTTCTTGCATTCATCTCCGTCCAGTGACCGGTCCCTGCGGCTACCCCCCGGATATCTTTGCCGCCCATGTGCGGCATCTTCGGCATCCTCGCCAAGGCGGAAGCGGGCATCTCACAGCCCCTCGCAGAAAGCATCATCCGTGAGCTCTTCATCCTGAGCGAGACGCGCGGCAAGGAGAGCAGCGGCATCGCCATCCGCGGCGCGGCCGATCGCACCATCCACGTCACCAAGGACGATGTACCCGCCAGCGAACTGATCCGCTCACAAGCGTACCGGTCGTTCCTGGACAAGGCCCTGAAGTCCGGCTTCGCACAAGGGCAGCGGGAACTTGCTGTCATCGCCCACAGCCGCCTGGTCACCAACGGCACGCAGGAGCACAACTTCAACAACCAGCCCTGCATCAAAGACGGCATCGTGATGGTGCACAACGGCATCGTCACCAACGTGGATGCACTGTGGGCGAAGTATGCCGGGCGCATCCAGCGCAAGTATGAGGTGGACACTGAAGTGCTCGCCGCGTTGTTCCGCTTGTTCCTGAAGGAAGGGCAGGGTCCAGTGGAGGCCATCCGCCGCGTCTTCGCTGAAATGGAGGGCGCCGCCAGCGTGGCCATCCTGATCAACGATGCCCAACAGGTGCTGCTCGCCACCAATACCGGTTCGCTCTACACAATAGATGATCCGGGTGGAAGCATTGTCTTCGCCAGCGAGGCCTACATCGCACGAACCTTCACCGGCAGGGAAGGGGTGAAGGAGCGTTTCGCGGGTAAGGAAGTGCAGTGGGTACAGCCCTTCACCGGCAAATTGGTGGACCTGTCCAACTGGGCCATCACGGATTTCGGCCTGAAGGAGGACACGCCCGGACCAGCGCTGAACCGTATCGATGCATTTGCCATCACCGACCATTCGCGCGGTGGGGGAGCCGTTGCGGCTACCGCCATCGCCACCAGCGATGAAGGCCGCCTGCGCAAGCTGATCGAGTTCCCCGAGGAGGTGATGCGCACGATCCGCCGCTGCACCAAGTGCCTGCTGCCGGAGACCTTCCCGTACATCGGCTACGATGGGAAAGGGGTATGCAACTACTGCCACAGCTACCAGCCCAAGGGCATCATGGTGGACAAGCGGCCCGCCTTCGAGGAAGTGCTGAAAAAGTACCGCCGCGATGATGGGAAGCAGGACTGCATCGTGGCCTTCAGTGGTGGACGCGACAGCAGCTACGGCCTGCATTTGCTGGTGAAAGAGTTCGGCATGAAGCCGCTCACCTTCACCTACGATTGGGGCCTGGTGACGGACCTCGCGCGGCGCAACATCGCGCGCATGACCGGCCAGCTCGGCGTGGAGAACATCCTGGTGAGCGCCGATATCAAGATGAAGCGCCGCAACGTGCGCCTGAACATGGAGGCCTGGCTTCAGCGTCCGCGCCTGGGCATGATCCCGCTGTTCATGGCGGGCGACAAGCACTTCTTCGTGCACGTGAACAACATCCGGCGGCAGACGGGCATTCCCTGCGACATCTGGATGGAGAACAAATTGGAGAACACCGACTTCAAGGCGGGCTTCGCAGGGATCCGGCCCAACTTCGACAAGGAGCGCATCGACAAGCAGAGCACCCTGGCCAAATTGCAGATGCCGCTCTACTACATGCGCAATTTCCTGGCGAACCCAGGCTACCTCAACACCAGCCTGCCCGACACCTACAGCGCCTTCAAGGCCTACTACACCGAGCCGCGCGAAGTGTACCTGCTGCTCTTCGACTTCATCCCCTGGGACGAAGGGACCATCGAGCGCACACTGATCGGCGAATACAATTGGGAGCTGTCTCCGGACACCACCAGCAGCTGGCGCATCGGCGACGGCACGGCGGCCTTCTACAACTATGTGTACGGACTTGTCGCTGGCTTCACCGAGTTCGACACCTTCCGCAGCAACCAGATCCGCGAGGGCATGATCACCCGTGAAGAGGGGCTGGCGGCCGTGCTCCGCGAGAACCGCCCCCGCTTCGAGAGCATGCAGTGGTACTTCGAGACCATTGGTGTGGACATGGAGCGCGCGCTGAAGGCCATCAACGCCATGCCGCGATCGTACCGGAAGGCCGTGTTCGCATGAACGATTGGCTGCATCTGGTGCTGGTCACCTTGCTGACGAACATCGGCGTTGGAGCCGTGTGGGCCAGTCTCTTGCTGCAGAGGAGGAATGAACTGGGTCTTGGCCGTACGGTCATCGTCATCATCGGGCTTGGTCTGGCGCCATGGTCTGTTTCCTGGTGCTTGAATATCCTTCTACTCCTCCTGCCTGGGCTGCCCCATGGGGCTGTGCTTGGCGTGGTGCTTGGGTTTTTTCTTCTGCTCGGGGTACTGGGAAGGCACGGTTGGAAAGAGTTGTTGGAATGGATCAAGGAGCGGCCGGCCATGCTGCGGTCGACAGACTTCATGTCCTTTTTATTCATCACCGCGATCATGGCCGTGGGAGCACTGATGCTGCTCACCTTCAAACCCCTGGCAGACCACGATATTCTGGAGTACGGCACCCAGGGGCGGATCTTCCTGCGGGACATGGCCGTGCATTACGAACGGCATCACTACGATCCCATTTCGGGCTTCTATTATGTAGGCCTTCATGGCTTCAGCTTTCCTCTGCTCTTCACGTGGGAAGGTCTTTTCGGTCCGACCACGGATATCTGGGTGCGAAGCATGACCCCCTGGTATGTGTGGTTGCTGGTAGCCTTGATCTGGTCCACCATGCGGAGTGTGGGGCCATGGGCACCCCTCTGGACACTAGCCCTTATGGGGAGCACGCTGGCCTTCATCTACATGGACCTCATCTATCATGTTGACCCGCTGCGCGTCTTCTTTTTCACCGCTTCCATGTTGTTGTTCGTGCAGTTGATTCAGACGCCTTCGATCGCCACCGCGTTGGTGTTGGGCGTTCTTCTAGGCGCCCATGCGCACCTCCATTCCCTGGGCATGATCCTGGGCTGTCTGATGTGCGGTGTGTTGCTGGTCGTCAACTGGGCGTCCATCGCATCACGCATCCGATGGGTGCTCGTCGCAGGCGTGCCTTTCATGCTCGCTGGTGGGGCGCATTACATCGTTGACATGCTCTATGGCACGGGCTGGCTGCTGAAGGATATCACCTGGTTCTGAACATGCGCCTCACCAAGGAAATGCGATGGATGTTACCTGCGGGGGTGGCCGTGCTGCTCAGCGTCCTCTACTTCGGCATCCTGATGCCGGTCCGGTCGAGCGGTGACCAGTCGCTCTTCGAGCGGGGACTGGACAGTCCCTTGCGGCTCTGGCTGAATGGCTACCTCGGTGTGTTCTTCAACCTGCGTTTCCTTGGTAACAGCATGTGGCTGTTGTTTCCCATGCTCTTTCTGGGGCTGCTCAATTGGCGCAGCTTGAAGGCCTGGCGGCAGGGTCTGTTGCTGTTCCTGTTCGTTGCCATTGTGGTGATCGGTGCAATGGGCGGCTTCAATTACAGGTACAGCTTCACCTTGGTGCCTGTACTGTTGATGCTGCTTGTTGCCGTTTTGAATGAGCGGATGGAACTTGAAGGACTGGCCATACGTGCACGTGATCGGGTCTTTCTGGGTTTGGCCCTAGCTGCAGTGGTCAACCTGGCCATGGCTGTGACGCATCGCCGCATGGTGGCGGCGAAAGACCCGGCGCGCAAAGCCGCGCCGATGGCCGCACTGACCGACCCCCGCAGACTGGACAGCACCCCGAAAGACCTGGATGGCTGGTTGACGGAACTGGGCGTGGGACCAGGGGACACCGTCCTGGTGAACAATCTCCCCATCTACTTCTACACGACCGATCGCGTGGGTGTCTACTACTGGTGCGGTAGCGACACTTACTATGGCCCTTCTGGTGAGCGATCATGGCTGCGCACGCGGACCGATGACGAGGCGGCCATTTTCATGCGGGACAGTTTGCAAAGCCGGTTCATTTTCGGCGATGAGAACCTGAACCGGTATGACCCGCGCTACCAGTCCTTCCTGAACACGCACTGCACGCTGCTGGCCACGGACCCCAAGGGCCACACCCTGCACCGGCTGGCGGATACCTTTGGCCGCTGAGCATGCGGCCGCCCCAGGGAAAATTCTCCACCGACCTGTATTGGAACGCCGGGGCCTTCGGCCTCAGCGCGCTGCTGGGCGTGCTCATCAACCTGCTCATCGTGCGGGCCTACGATGCGGCCGCGCTGGGCGTGTTCAACCTGGTGTATGCGGTGTACATCCTGCTCTCCCAACTGGCGGTGGGCGGTGTGCATCTCGCGGTCCAGGCCTTCGTGCCACGGGAGATCCAGCAGGGCCGCAGGCCCGATGTGTACCTCTCGGCCGCCCTGGTGCTGAGCACCGCCACGAGCCTGGTGGTGATGGCGGCCGCCTGGTGGGGCCGGGAGCTGCCGGGCCGCTGGTTCGACAGCGCGGCCGTGGTGGCGGCCTTCCCACTGGCCATCGGCGGCCTGCTCTTCTTCAGTTGGAACAAGGTGCTGCTGAGCTTCCACAACGGCGCGCGCCGCATGCGTCTGTTCGCCGTGTTCCAGCTGCTGCGCTTCACCTTCCTCTTCCTCATGCTCGCCATACTGGTGTGGCGCGGCGCCCCACCCGAACAGCTGCCCCTGGTGCTTGCCGGGGCGGAGATGCTGCTCTTCCTGCTGCTGTTGCCGGTGACACTGCGCTGGTGGTCGCCCCTGCGCACCGAAGGCCTGCGCGGCGCCCTGGGCCGTGGTTTCCGTTTCGGCAACCGGGCCTTGCTGGGCAACATCCTGCTGGACGTGAACACCCGGGTGGACGTGTTCATGCTGGGCATCTTCCTCAGCGATGCGATGGTGGGCCTCTACAGCTTCGCCGCCACCGTGGCCGAAGGGTTGATGCAGCTGCCGGTGCTCTTCCGCAACAACATCAACCCGGTGATCACCCGCGCGTGGCACCAGGGCGGGCAGCGCCTGCTGGGGCGTGTGGTCACGCGCAACCGCCGGGCCTTCTTCCGCTTGCTGGCGCCCTTGGTGGTGCTCACCGTTCCGCTCTTCCCCGTGGCGCTGTGGGTGCTGGGCATGAAAGAGGAGCCGATGACGGTGTGGGCGCTCTACGCCATCCTGGCCGCGGGCATCGCCCTCACCAGCGGCCACCAGCCCTTCCTCATGCTCTTCAGCCAATTGGAGCATCCGGGCTGGCAGACGGTCTTCATCTTCCTGGTCTTCCTTTCCAACGTGGTCTTCAACCTGCTCTTGATCCCCTGGCTGGGTGTGTACGGTGCGGCCATCGGCACGGCGCTTTCCTTCTTCACGCTGGCCATGCTGATGCGGGTGCTGGCGCGGCGCGTGTTCAACATCAGCATCCGATGAGCACGCCAGCTCTTTCCGTGCTGCCGGAGCGTCCGCGCCTGTGCGTGGTGATCCCCTGCCGCAACGAGCACGCCTTCATCGAACGGTGTGTGCGCTCCGTGCTGTCGGCCGATCCGGCGGGCTGCGACGTGCTTGTGCTGGTGAGCGATGGCCGCAGCGATGACGGTACGCGCGAAGTGGTGGAGGCACTCGCGCGCGAACACCCGAACGTGTTGCTGGTGGACAACGCCG
Organism: Flavobacteriales bacterium; assembly: GCA_016788635.1. Classification (GTDB taxonomy): domain Bacteria; phylum Bacteroidota; class Bacteroidia; order Flavobacteriales_F; family PHOS-HE28; genus PHOS-HE28. Next base: position 133,860 of record JAEUSU010000004.1, read on the forward strand.
TACGCACCACGCCGCACGCCCTGAACCTGGGCCTGCAGGCCCGGCCCTTCGATGTAGGCATGATCCTGGGCGCACACGCCGAACTGGATGCAGGCTACCTGCGCGAATGCATGGCCGTGCTGCGCAGCGACCTGTCCGTGGGTTGCGTGGGCGGCCTCATCACCAACGTGCACGCCACCGACCTGTCGCGCCGCATCGGGCTCGCCATGGCGCACCCGGTGGGCGTGGGCAGTGCGCACTTCCGCACCGGCGCACGCGGCGGCTACGTGGACACCGCCGCCTTCGGCCTTTACCGCCGCGAGGTGTTCGATCGGGTCGGCTGGTTCGATGAGGACCTCGTGCGCAACCAGGACGATGAGTTCAACTTCCGTGTGACACGTGGTGGCTTCAAGATCTTTCTGACCCTGAAGGCCACCGCACGCTACCACGTACGGGCCACCTACCGCCGGCTTTGGCGGCAGTACTTCCAATACGGGTACTGGAAGGTCTTCGTGAACCGCAAGCACGGCACGGTGACGACCCTGCGGCAATTGGTGCCGGCGCTATGGGTGCAAGCCGTGGTGCTGGGCACGATCCTGCTGCTGGCCCTGCCGGTGGTGCGCCCGTGGGTGCTGGCGGTCTTCGGCCTGTACCTGCTGCTCACCGGTGCGGCGGCATGGCAAGCCGGTGGTGTGCGTGATGGCTGGGGCGTGTGGCGCGCCTTCGCCATCCTGCACGCCGCCTACGGCACCGGCTATTGGATCGGCATCTACCACGCGTTGCTCAAAGGCATACGGCCCACCGAGCAGCACAAACGGCTGTCGCGATGAAAGGACAGGAGACCCTGGCACGGGAGCTGGGCATGATCTTCCCGCTCGTCATGCTGGCCGCGGTGCTTCCCGCGTGGCAGGCTCCCGTGGGCTTCCTCGTGGGGCTCCAGTTCTTCCGTTCGCTGTTGATCGCCTACCAGAAGCGGGCGTGGCATGGCCTTGAATGGCGCGGCCCCCTGCCGTGGATGGCGCTGTTCTACCTGTGGCACCTGGCCGGCATGGCCTGGTCAACAGATCAGGACTTCGGTTGGATGGATATGGGCATGAAGGCGAGCCTGCTGGTGTTCCCGCTGATCGGCATGCTCACGCCCAAGCCGGGTGGCGATGGGCTGCGGCGCGTGTTCATCGTGTTCGCGGTGAGCGGGGCGGTCGTATCCATGATCCTTCTCCTGCGGGCCTCCTGGCTCTTCGCCGGAGAATGGTGGGCGGTTCATCAGGGTGCACCACCGCAGGGGATGCCCTGGACGAACCACTTCTTCAGCTCCTATTATTCACCGGAGATCCACCCCAGCTACCTCTCCTGGTATCTGGCCATGGGCCTGTTGGGCTGGTCGGCCAGTGGTGCGGCACAGCGCCATGCACGGTGGAACATCCCAGTGATCACGGCATTGGGCGTGGGCGTGCTGCTCACGGCCTCCAAAATGGGCTGGCTGGTCTTCGCGCTCGTGCTGGGCCACATGGTCTGGCACCACCGAAGGGAACGTGTGGTCTACCGACCGCTGTTCCGGTTCCTGCTGGCCGGCATGGTGGCCTTCATGGCCTTGGTGGCGGGCGTACGCACCCTGCGCATGAAGGTGGTTGAGGCGGTGCAGGCCGCAAAGGGCACGCAGACGAACGCAGAGGACAGTTCCGCGTTGCGCGTACAGGTGTGGGACGTGGCGCTGGAACTGGCGGCCGCGCATCCCCTGATCGGCACCGGAACGGGCGATGTGAAGAACGAACTGGTGGCTGGTTACGAGCGGAAGGGCTATTTGCACGCGCTGGAAAAGCGGCTGAACGCGCACAGCCAGTACCTGCAGAGCCTGGTGGCGCTGGGCGTGCCCGGCTTGTTGTTGCTCTTGGGCTGCACCCTGTGGCCACTGATCCAAGCCATGCAAAAGGGCGACGGCCCCTTGGCCGTTTTCCTGCTTTCCGCCGTGCTCAACTTCTCCGTGGAGAGCATGCTGGAGGTGCAGGCGGGCATTGTGTTCTTCGCGTGGTATGGCATCATGCTCACCTGGCTCGGCCGATCAGAAGGCATGCGCGGTCCTGCGCGATGAGGTCTTCGTTCATTCCTGCAGGGTCCGCATCCGTACCAACAAGTGGTCCGGCTGCGAGCGCCCAAGCCAGATGAGCGTGAAGAGCAGGGACACGCTCAGCACCTTGTAGTGATCGTAGAACCATCCGAAGTGCCCGAGCAGAAGGTGCACGTTCATGCCCAGGAAGAGCATGACCCATGCAGCGATGAGCCAGGGGCCCCGTGCAGGGTTGGCGATCGTATGGACCGCGAGGTAGAGGATGGCGGGTGCGGCATACCAGGTGGCGTAGTTCTGCTGGTGCGGGAATACGAGCGGGATGCAGGCCAGCAGATAGGCGGTCTCCCACGCCCTGTGCAAGTCGCCATGCGGGCCCCTGAAGGGTAGTGTGCGCAGGAACCAGAGCATGCCCAAACCGAGCAGCAGACGCGCCGCCCAGGTGAGCAGGCCGAGGGAGTGGTCCGGCAGGCTGGCCACACGGCGCGGCAGGTCAATGCGGTGGTCGTTCACCTGCGGGCCGCCCAGGTAGGCGGAGATCACGCTGCCCAGCGCAATGAAATCATGTTCCTCATCGTCCAGCACATGACGCGTGTCCGAGGGATCGAGCAGCTGCCAGCGCGTGGAGAGCAGATCTTTTCCATTTTCCACGCCGAGGATGCCCAACGGTAACACTACCCATGCAGCAAGGCAGATGGGCAACAGCACGGTGGCCCGCCAATGGGCACGGTAGATCCAGTAGGGAAGCACGATCAGCGGCAGCAACTTCATGTCTATGCCGAAGGAGAGCAGCATGGCGGCTGGCAAGGCCCTGCCCCTGGCGGCCAGCGCAATGCTTTCCAAACCACACCAGCACAACAGCAATGACGCCTGCCCAAGCCCCAGATTATCCCGCAAGGATTGAAGCGTGACCAACGCAACGAGGACCTGCACCAGGCGCTGCCGGGCCAATGGCCATGCGTGGAGCCCGAGCCATCCGGCCATTATCTGGTAGCAGCGCCCCACCAAAAAAAGGCCGGCGAGCGACCAAAGCACTTTCGCCATCCAAATGGGCAGCGCCGTAAGCGGTGCCAGCAGGTAGGCGAAGGCCAGGCCATAGAAGTAGGAGTAGCAGTCGTTGTAGGAGGCCCGGTACACGTTGCTGCCTTGAAGCAGGTCCTGTGCTGCCGCCAGGAAGATGTCCAGGTCGTTCCTGGTCCAGATGGAGCCGAGCGCGGTGGCGAGTTGAAAGGCCAATAAGGCCAGGAGGAGCCATGAGGCACGATCACGGGACCAGGCAACCATGAGGCGAAGATGAACGGATCCCGCTTGTCCAGGTGATGGCCGCTCGCTGTCGCAACAAAAGGGGGCCTCTATCTTCGCGCGCCATGATCCCCTTCAGCCCGCCCCGCATCGATGACGCCACCGTGAAGGCGGTGACCGAGGCCCTGCGCAGCGGTTGGATCACCACGGGGCCGCGCACCAAGGAGTTCGAGAAGAAGCTGGCGGCCTATTGCGGGGTGGACCAGCTCATCGCCCTCAACAGCTGGACGAACGCCTGCGAAATGGTGCTGCGCTGGTATGGCATCGGGCCCGGCGACGAGGTGATCGTGCCGGCCTACACCTATTGCGCCACCGCCAACATCGTGGTGCACGTGGGCGCCAAGCCCGTGCTGGTGGATGTGCTGGACGATTTCACCATGGACCCCGAGGCCGTGCGCCGCGCCATCACCCAACGCACCAAATGCGTGATACCGGTGGACGTGGGCGGCATGCCCGCACGCATCGATGAGATCCTGAAGGTGGTGAACAACGCCTGCGGGCTCTTCTCCCCGAAGTTGAACCTGCGCATGGCGGGCAGCAACCCCCAGATGCTGCTGGGCCGCGTGCTGGTGCTGGCGGATGCCGCCCATTCCTTCGGGGCGCGCATCGATGGCAAGCCTGTCGGAAGCCAGGCGGATGTCACCGGCTTCAGCTTCCACGCGGTGAAGAACCTGACCACGGCCGAGGGAGGCGCGTTGACCTTCAACCTGCCAGCGCCCTTCGATCATGCGAAACTCTACGCGCTCTTCAACACCATGAGCCTGCATGGCCAGAGCAAGGACGCACTGGCCAAGAACCAGCCCGGGGCGTGGCGCTATGATGTGGAGATGGCCGGCTTCAAGTGCAACATGACGGACCTGCAGGCGGCCATCGGGCTGGTGGAGCTCGAACGGTACGAGCGCGAGACCATGCCGCGGCGCAAGGCCATCTGCGCGCGCTACGATGCGGCCTTCGCCGGGGACAAGCGGTTCATCCTCCCGCTCTTCAAGGATGAGCGGCGCGAGAGCAGCCACCACCTGTACATGCTGCGCGTGGCCGGTGCCACAGAGGCGCAACGCGATGCCATCATCAGTTCCGTGGCGCGCCGGGGCGTGAGCACCAACGTGCACTTCCAGCCGCTGCCGCTGCTCAGCTTCTACAAGGCCCAGGGCTGCCTCATGAGCGATCATCCGCGCGCCTACGCGCTCTACCAGAACGAGATCAGCCTGCCGGTGTACTACGACCTCACCGATGGGCAGGTGGATGCCGTGGTGGCGGCGGTGAAGGCGGCGGTGAAGGAGGTGATGGGCGCTTCCTGAAGCGGCGGAAAGCACTGATCGGGTGGCCGGGTCGTCCCATTTCCACATTTTCACATTCCCGCATCTGCACATTCCCCTCCGGTGAAGCGCCTCTTCGACATCCTTGTATCCGCTGCCACTCTGCTGGTGCTATGGCCGCTGCTGCTGGTGTTGGCGGTCGTGGTGGCGGCAGGCTCACCGGGCGGGGCCTTCTTCCGGCAGGATCGCGTGGGCAGGGGGGGAAGGGTCTTTCGTCTGTTGAAGTTCCGCAGCATGCGGCCCGGTAGTGAAGCACAAGGACAATTGACGGTGGGAGGCCGCGACCCGCGCATCACCGGCGTGGGTCACTTTCTGCGCCGCACCAAGCTGGATGAACTGCCACAGCTCTGGAACGTGCTCGTGGGCGACATGAGCCTGGTGGGGCCACGGCCCGAAGTACCGCGCTATGTGGCGCTGTACACTGCGGAACAGCGCCGCGTGCTGGAGCTGCGCCCCGGCCTGACCGGTCCCGCCAGCATCGCCTACATCAACGAGAACGAGGTGCTGGGCCGCAGCAGCGATCCGGAGCGCACCTACATCACCGAGGTGATGCCCGCCAAGCTGGCGTTGGACCTGGCCTATGTGCAGCGCCACGGCCTGTGGACCGATCTGGGCATCCTCTGGCGGACGTGCAGGCGCCTGTTCGGAGCTTAACGATCATTCGCTCTCCTGCGGCGGCCCGAGCAGGTCGCGCAGCGTCTTCACCTCCGCAGCGCGTTCGTTGTCCTGTTGCTTCTCGTAGCTGTGCATCAGGTTGTTCAGCAGGCGGCGGATCATGTCCACGTTGGTGCAGGGGTGGTAGAAGCTTTCGCGCTGCGGCAGGTTCAGCTTCTTGAGGAACTCGTCGATCTCCTGCTTGCCCAGGATGTCGCCCAGGCTGAAGGCATTCACATAGAAGAGGATGTTCTGCTCGGTGGCCCCTCCGCCGATGCTGGTCTCCTCCAGATAGGCGAGGATGAAGTGGTTCGGCAGGTTCACGCCTCTCAGCGGCATGTCCAGCGCCTCGGCCAGCACCTGGTAGATGATGGCCAGGGAGAGCGGATTGCCGGTCCGGCTGTCGAGCACCTCGTTCAGGTAGCTGTTCTGCGGGGCGTGGTAGTTGCGCTTGTTGCCTTTGAAGCCGTGCACCTGGAAAAGGATGTGGTTGAACACACGCACCTTCTCGAATGCCGTGAGGTGGTCGTTCAGCTCCAGCCAGATGTCCTGCCGGATGGCATTGAGGCGGGCCCTTACGCGCTGCTCATCCAGCTCGGGGTAGCGGTACCGGCAAACGATCAGGGCGCCCTCCAGCAGGTCGGCGCCGCCTTCTTCCTTCCAGTCGCGCAACCGGTCGTGCACCACGCTCACGTGAATGCTGTGCAGGATGTCCTCCACGCGGTTGCGGAAGAGGTCGCCCAGGTCGTCCACCTCCCAGGCGCGCTCCAACTCCGGAATGGCATCACCGCCGAGGGAAACAATGCGGTCCCGCACGTGCTGATAGATGTCCTCGTCGGGGTCGTCGATCAGCTTGATCAGGGCGTGGATCTCGTTCTCGCTCACCGGTGGCAGCCGTGGTGCATCAGGCACCCAGCGGGACGAAAGTATCCGGGGGGCAAGGCAGGGCTCACCGGGTCTTCTAGCCACTTGCTACCAAGCCCCTGTTGATCGCTCCAACACGTGGGCGATCATGCGCTCGATGGCCGTGTGGTGGTCACGGCTGTACTCCTTGCGCAGGCGGTTGGCCACCACGGTGCACACGGTGCAGGCGCGGTGCCCGAGGGCTCCCGCCAGGCCATACAAGGCACTGGTCTCCATCTCGTAGTTCAGGATGCGGTGCTCCTCATGGGCGAAGGTGCCGAAGGCCTCGTTCAGGCTGTCCACGCTGGGTGGCAGGCGCAGGGCGCGACCTTGTGGGCCATAGAAACCGCCTGCGGTCACCGTGAGGCCCACGTGGTGGTCGCGGCCCAGCATCTCCACCAGGCCCTGATCGCCTTGGGCCACATAGGGCAGGGGCAGGTTGTCCGGCCATTCGGTGTGTGCCAGGAAGGCATTGAGGATGCGCAGTTCGGCGTCCGCCGGTTCACAGGCGTAGTAGTGCATCACGTTGTCCAGCCCGATGCCGAAGGAGGAGACCACGAGGGCGTCCACCGGCACTTCCTCGCGCAGTGCGCCGCAGGTGCCCAGGCGGATGATGCGCAGCGAGCGGGTGCGCGCCAGCGGGGTGCGGCTCGCCAGGTCGATGTTCACCAGGGCGTCCACTTCGTTGACCACGATATCGATGTTGTCCGTGCCGATGCCCGTGGCCAGTGCTGTGATGCGCGTGCCATGCAGCTCGCCGGTGTGGGTGACGAACTCGCGGTTGGTCACGCGGTGGTCCACCCGGTCGAAGTGGCGGCTGATGAGGGGTACGCGGCCGGGGTCGCCGCACACAAGCACCACATCACCGAGCTGCTCGGGCCGAAGCGCCAGATGATACACCGAGCCATCGGGGTTCAGCACCAGTTCGCTCTCGGCCAGCGGGCTGTCGGTGGGGGTGTGGGTGATGGCATGCATGGGCTCAGGCGTCGGCTTCCATGATGCGGGCCAGCTCCACACGCCAGGCATCGGGCAGTGCGATGGATGTCCCGGCGTTGTAGTCGTAGCACACCATCACGCTGCGGCCCTGTGCGGCCGGGGTGCGCGTGTTGTCCGCAACAATGAAGAGGGTGTAGCTCAGGTCGAAGCTTCGGCGGCCGATGTTGCTGCACCAGGCCTCCACTTCCACGCGGTCATGCAGGTGCACGGGCTTGCGGTAGTCCACCTCGTTGCGTGCCAGGATCAGGCCCTGACCGCGCCAGTCATGCTGTGGCTCGATGAAGCGCTTGAGGAAATCCATGCGTGCCAGCTCGAAGTAGGAGAGGTACACGGCGTTGTGCACGTGCCGCGCCATGTCCACATCGTTGAAGCGGACCTGGATGGGGGTTTTTGTTCGCATGCGGGAATGCCGCGCAGCGGCCGTAGCCTGCGGCGCTAGGTGATCGGGTTCAGGATGACCGAGAAGACCGTGATGCTGTTGGGGTCGCGATCGTAGAATAGCTTGTCCAGCGCTTCCAGCACGTTCTTGGCGCGGAAATAGGAGGTGTTGAGCACGTTCTCGCCCCGCGCGCTCCACTGCACGGTGTAGCTGCTCGTACGTTCCTTGTAGGTGCGCACATACTCCAGCATCTCGCGCAGCGCGTCCAGACGGTCCGTTCCCTCCGTGGCATGGAACAGGAAGCTCTGGTTGTGCCGGGGATTGATGGTGATCAGGTGGAGCTTCACGCGCTTCTCCGGCGTGTCTTCGAAGTTGAACACCAGGCTGTCGGCACCGATGCCGATGTGGTCGCCGATCTCCTTTTGCAGGCGGGCGATCTCCAGGTTGCGGTCGCGGGTCATGCGGGGCTGCTCCCTTGTCCGTCTTTTCCTTCAGCTGCCAAGGGGGCGCCGAAGTTAGCGTAGGGTGAGTTCTGACTGTGGTACTCGGGCACCAGGGCCTTCATCGCTTGCACGATCGCCGCGGCCTCGCGCCGGGTGTATGCTTCCAACAGGTCATTGAACGCGCGCTGCCAGGCCTTCGGGTCCATCTCACGCACCTGGCCGATGAGGATGCGCGGGTGGTGCGTGGGGCGGCTGTTCTCCTGCGTGGCCAGCAGCTCCTCATAGAGCTTCTCACCGGGACGCAGGCCGGTGTAGGTGATGGCGATGTCCGTGCCCGGTTCCTTGCCGCTGAGGCGGATCATGCGCTCGGCGAGATCGGCGATGCGCATGGGCTGCCCCATGTCGAAGAGGTAGATCTCGCCACCCTGGCCCATGGCCGCGGCCTCAAGCACCAGCCGGCAGGCCTCGGGAATGGTCATGAAGAAACGGGTCACTTCCGGGTGGGTCACCGTGACCGGCCCGCCTTCGGCGATCTGGTGCCTGAACAGGGGGATCACCGAGCCGTTGCTGCCCAGCACGTTGCCGAAGCGCGTGGTGACAAAGCGCGTGGCACAGCCTTCCACCGCCAGCGCGTGCACCACCTGCTCGGCGATGCGCTTGCTGGCCCCCATCACGCTGGTGGGGTTCACGGCCTTGTCCGTGCTGATGAGCACGAAGCGCTCCACCCCCAGCTCACAAGCCAGCGCGGCCACGGTGCGCGTGCCCGATACGTTGGTGCGGATGGCTTCCTCCGGCTGGGCCTCCATCAGGGGCACGTGCTTGTAGGCGGCCGCGTGGAAGACCACCTCCGGACGGAACCCGGTCATGACGGCACGCATGCCAGCTTCATCACGCACGTCGCCCACATGGGTGGTGTAATGCCGGGGTGCGCTGCGCCGTACCAACTCCATGTCCAGGTCGTAGAGCGCGCTTTCGGCATTGTCCACGAGCATGAGCTTCCCGGTGCCCAGCGCGAGCAGCTGCCGCACCAGTTCGCTGCCGATGCTGCCGGCGGCACCGGTCACCAGGATGCGCTTGCCCGCGAGGTGGGTGCGCACGGCCGTCTCCTCCAGCTGGATCACCGGGCGTCCCAGGAGGTCCTCGATGCGCACCTCGCGGATCTGCGCGGGGCTCAGGCGCCCACCGATCCAATCCGCCACCGGGGGCACGTTCAACACCTTGATGCCGCGCGTGAGGCAGGCGTCCACCACGCGACGCCGGTGCTCGGGGTCGGGGTTCTGGATGGCGATGATGAGCTGGTCCGGCCGCAACGCGTCCAGCACCCTGGCCAGGTCGTCCGTGCCGTACACCATCGCGCCTTCCAATCGCTTGCCCACCTTGCGCACATCATCGTCCACAAAGCCGGCCACGGCGTAGCGCGCAGTGCCTTCGCGCTCCAGCGTGCGTTTGGTGATGAGGCCCGCTTCGCCGGCGCCATGGATCAACACCTGCACCTTCTGCTTTCCGCTGGACAGTGAACGCAGGTGAAGCAGCTTCACGGCCACGCGCAGGGCGATCAGCAGGATCAAGGTGCCCATGGCATCGATGATCACCACCGAAGTGGGCAGGAAGAAAGCCCGGTCGTACAGGAAGTAGCGGGCGTAGTTCAGCACGGCCAGCAAGAGCGAACCGGCCACGACCGTTAAGAAGATCCGGCGCGCATCACTGGTGCTGGTGTAGCGCACCATGGCCTTGTGCGTGCCGCTCACCAGGAAGGTGGCCAGCCGCACCGCGAGGAATACCGGCAGCGCCACCAAAGCCAGCCGCACCTCGAAGCCGGGCACATCGAAGTTGAAGCGCAATTGGTAGGCGCCTGCCAGCGAGACCAGGCAGAGGCCCAGGTCGATGAGCAGGATCACCCAGCGGGGCAGCGCGAGGTTCACCACCATGCGGCCAAGATAGCGGGGCGGCCACCTTTGAAGAGGCTCGGCGTCTTCTTCGCAACTTCGCCGCCCATACCCCCCGATCATGCCCACTTCACTCGTCACCGGCGGCGCCGGCTTCATGGGCGCCCATGTGGTGCGCGAACTGCTGGCCATGGGCCACACCGTGGTGGCCCTCGACGACCTCAGCGGCGGTTTCGCCGACCAGGTGGACCCTCGCGCCACCTTCGTGCAGGGCAGCATCAACGACTACGCGCTTGTGGACGCGCTGTTCGCGCAGCACCGCTTCGATCACGTGTACCATCTGGCGGCTTATGCGGCAGAGGGCCTCAGCCACTTCATCCGCAGCTTCAACTACCAGAACAACCTCATCGGCAGCATCCACCTCATCAACGCCAGTGTGCGGCATGGGGTGAAGTGCTTCGTGTTCACCAGCAGCATCGCGGTGTACGGCGCGCTGCAGCCGCCCATGCGCGAGGACATGATGCCGAAGCCTGAGGACCCCTACGGCGTGGCCAAGCTGGCCGTGGAGATGGACCTGTACGCCGCGCGGCACATGTTCGGCCTCAACTACGTGGTCTTCCGCCCGCACAACGTGTACGGCGAGTTCCAGAACATCGGCGACCGCTACCGCAACGTGGTGGGCATCTTCATGAACCAACTGATGCAGGGCCTGCCGCTGAGCGTGTTCGGCGATGGCGAGCAGCAGCGTGCCTTCAGCTACATCGGCGACATCGCCCCGCTGATGGCGCGCTGTGTGGAGGTGCCCGCGGCCTACGGCGAAGTGTTCAACATCGGGGCGGACACGCCCTACACCGTGAACCAGCTGGCCCGGGCGGTGATGCAGGCCATGGGCGTGGAGGGCGTGGTGAAGCACGTGGAGGCCCGCAACGAGGTGGTGCATGCCTGGAGCGACCATTCCAAGCTGCACCGCGTGTTCGGCCCGCAACCCTCAACCCCCTTGGTGGACGGCCTGCGCCGCATGGCGGAATGGGCGCGACGCGTCGGTGCCCGGCAGAGCAAGCCCTTTGGGCACATCGAGATCGAGCAGAAGCTGCCGCCGGTTTGGAAACAGCAGGCATGACCTGGACACCGCCGTACACGGCTTCGCCCCTCCGCGAGGTGCAGGTGGGGGCGTTGGGTGTGGCGTGCTTTGGTGAGGATGGCGCGAACCGCCACGAGGAAACCATCCGCAGCTTTGGCGAGGAGTGGGCGAAGTTCCATGCCTTCGATGCCGGCGAGATCGAGCGTGCGGGCAACGAGTATTTCGACATCGTGCCCGGTGGATTGCTGGGCCCCGGCGTGCTGGCCATGGACCTGGGCTGCGGCAGCGGCCGCTGGTCGCGCTACCTGAGCGAACGCGTGGGGCACGTGGAGGCCGTTGACCCCAGCGATGCCGTGCTGCATGCCGCCCGCGTGCATGGCGACCGGCCCAATGTGCGCTGGACCCGCGCCGGCGTGGACAACATCCCCTTCGCCGACGGCACTTTCGACCTGATCATCTGTCTGGGGGTGTTGCATCACGTGCCGGACACGCCCGATGCGGTGCGCAAGGCCGCGGCCAAGCTCAAGCCCGGTGGGCATCTGCTGCTCTACCTCTACTATGCGCTGGACGGCCGCAGTGCCCTGTACCGGGCCCTGTTCCATTTCAGCGACCTGCTGCGGCAACTCATCCACCGCCTGCCCGGGCCGCTGAAACGCGGGGTGTGCGACCTGATCGCCTTCACCGTGTACCTGCCCCTGCGCCAGCTGGCCCGCGCCGCCAAGGCCATGGGCTTCAAGGGCTGGCGCCGGCTGCCGCTGTTCTACTACCACGACAAGAGCCTTACCGTGTTGCGCAACGATGCGCTCGACCGCTTCGGCACCCCGCTGGAGCAGCGCTTCACCCAGCAACAGATGGAGGCCATGATGCGCGATGCCGGCATGGACGACGTGCGTTTTTCCACCGGCCCGCCGTACTGGCACGCCTTGGGGCGCCGCAAGTGAGCGCCTAAATTCGCGGCGCCCATGCCCCGCATCCTCTTCATCGCCAGCCACCGCATGGGGCGTGCACCGGGCCAGCGTTTCCGCTTCGAGCAGTACTTCGACCACCTGGAACGCAACGGCTTCTCCTGCGAGTTGAGCCACCTGGTGTCCGAAGCGGATGACCGTGTGCTCTACCGCAAGGGGCACTACCTCTCCAAGGCGCGCTTTGTTCAGCGCTGCATCGCCAGGCGGATGGAGGACGTGCGCCGGATGAATGCGTTCGACATCATCTTCATTTTCCGCGAGGCCCTCATGACACGGTCCACCCGTTTCGAGAAGGCCTTCCGCCGCTCGCGGGCGAAGCTGGTCTTCGACTTCGATGATGCCATCTGGCTGCAGAACGTGAGCGCCGCCAACAAGGCGTGGTCCTGGATGAAGGACCCCGGCAAGACCTCGCGCCTCATTGCCTCTTCCGACCTCGTCTTTGCCGGCAATGCCTACCTGGCCGACTATGCGCGCGGCTTCAACCCGGCGGTGGAGGTGGTGCCCACCACCATTGACACCGAGGAGTACCAACCCCGTGCGGAACGCCGTGAAGGCCCCGTTTGCATCGGCTGGAGCGGCAGCATCACCACCATCCAGCATTTCCAGTATGCCATTCCCGCCTTGAAGGCCATCCGCGAACGCTTCGGCGAGCGCGTGACCTTCCGCGTGATCGGCGACGGCTCCTACCGTGGACCGGAGCTTGGCATAGAAGGGCTGCCGTGGAGGAGGGAGACCGAGCTGGACGACCTGCGGGCCATGGACATCGGCATCATGCCCCTGCCGGATGATGAGTGGGCGCGCGGCAAATGCGGCTTGAAAGGCTTGCAGTACATGGCCCTGGGCATCCCCACCCTCATGTCGCCCGTGGGCGTGAACGCCGAGATCGTGCAGGACGGCGCGAATGGCTATCTGCCCAGGACAACGGATGAATGGGTGCAGCGCCTGAGCCTGCTCGTGGAAGATGCCGACCTTCGTGGGCGCCTGGGCCAGGCCGCGCGCCGCACCGTGGAGGAGCGGTATTCCGTGCATGCCTGGCGCGATCGCTATATTCACCTGTTCAATAACCTGCTCGCCCCGCATGGAGACCGCCACTGACCTGAAGAAGACCCCGCTCACGCACGTTCATGAAGCCCTCGGCGCCAAGCTGGTGCCCTTCGCCGGCTATCTCATGCCGGTGCAGTACAGCGGGGTGAACGACGAGCACCTCACCGTGCGCAACAGCGTGGGCATGTTCGATGTGAGCCACATGGGCGAGTTCCTGGTACGTGGCCCCGGCGCGTTGGACCTCATCCAGAAGGTGACCAGCAACGATGCCTCCGCACTGGTGCCCGGCAAGGTGCAGTACTCCTGCATGCCCAACGGCAAGGGCGGCATTGTGGACGACCTGCTCGTGTACCGCATGGAGCATGGCGATGACAAGCATTACGTGCTGGTGGTGAACGCCAGCAACATGAAGAAGGACTGGGACTGGATCACGGCGCACAACACCTTTGATGCGCAACTGGAGGACATCAGCGACCGCATGGCCCTGCTGGCGGTGCAGGGGCCCAAGGCCGTGGACACCTTGAAGGGGCTTTTCGCCGAGGACATCGCCTCCATGCCCTACTACACGGCCATGTATGCCGAAATGAAAGGCGTGGGGCTGGTGCTCATCAGCACCACCGGCTACACCGGAGCGGGCGGCTATGAGGTGTACGTGCCGAACCCCCTGGCAGAGAAAGCCTGGAACGCGGTGATGGTGGCGGGCGCGCCTTATGGCATCAAACCGTGCGGCCTGGCCGCGCGCGACACCCTGCGCCTGGAGATGGGCTTCTGCCTGTATGGCAATGACATTGACGACAGCACCTCGCCGATCGAGGCGGGCCTGGGTTGGATCACCAAGTTCACCAAGGCCTTCATGGACGGCGACCGGCTGAAGGAGCAGAAGGAAAAGGGGGTGGCCCGCAAGCTCGTTGGGTTTGAGATGATCGATCGCGGGATCCCGCGCCACGGCTATCCCATCGTGGACGCCGCCGGTGCGGTGATCGGCACGGTGACCAGTGGCACGCAAAGCCCCTCCCTGCAGAAGGGCATCGGCATGGGCTATGTGCCCGTGGCGCTGAGCAAGCCCGGCAATGAGATCCTTGTGGACGTGCGCGGCAAGGCCCTGAAGGCCCGCGTGGTCAAGATCCCCTTCCTTACCAACGCCTCATGAAGCCCGTTTCCAACCAACCCGACTACAAATACCGGGTGGAGGTCTGCTTCCTCCCCGGGCAGTACCCGCTCTACGCGAAGGACATGGGCATCGTGGTGGTGATCGACGTGCTGCGTGCCACCAGCGCCATGGTCACCGCCTTCGATCACGGCGTGGACCGCATCATTCCCGTGGCCACCATCGAGGAGGCCACGCAATACATCGGGCTGCCTGGCTACATCGTGGCGGCCGAGCGCAACGGCGAGGTGGTGGACGGCTTCCAGTACGGCAACTCGCCGCTCGCCTTCAAGGGGCAGGACCTGCGCGGCAAGACCATCGTCATCACCACCACCAATGGCACACGTGCCATCAACCTGGCGCGCAACGCCCGGCAATTGGTGGTGGGTGCCTTCTTGAACATGACCGCCCTGAGCGAGTGGTTGGTGAAGCAGAATGACAACATTCTGCTGCTGTGCAGCGGCTGGCGCGACAAGTTCAACCTGGAGGACAGCATCTTCGCCGGGGCGGTGATGGACCGCCTGTTGGAGAGCGGCAAGTTCGGGGTGGAGGAGGACAGCAGCATTGCGGCCAAGTACCTCTACCTGGCGGCCCGTGAGAACTTCCTGAGCCTGCTGAAGGCCGCGCCCCGCCGCCGCCGGCTGGAGCAGTTGAAGCTGCAGGACGATGTGAAGTTCTGCCTGACACCCGACCAGAGCAGCATGATCCCCGTGCTCCGCGATGGGGTGCTGGTGCCCATGGTGCACGAGCCGGTGAACACCTGATGTTCCGCTTCCGGTACAAACTTGTACTGTGCATGGCCGTGGCGGTCCTGCTTTGGCCGTGGTGCACTGCGGAACGCGCGGGTGCCTGGGGCTTCTACGGTCACCGCCGCATCAACCGCATGGCCTGTTTCACCCTGCCCCCCAAGCTTTTTCCCTTTTTCAAGCGGCACATCGACTTCCTCACCGACCACGCCGTGGATCCCGACCGACGACGCTACGCGGTGGATGGTGAGGCCCCGCGCCACTACATCGACATCGATCACTACGCACATCATGGCGAGGACCCCTTCGAGGTGGTGCCGCGCAGGTGGAACGAGGCCTTGACCAGGTTCACCGAGGACACCCTGCAGACATACGGCATCGTACCCTGGCACATCGATCTGATGCACCACCGGCTGGTGAAGGCTTTCCGCAGTTTGAACGTGGATGCCATCCTGCGCGTGGCCGCCGACCTGGGCCATTATGTGGCCGATGCGCACGTGCCGCTGCACACCACTGAGAACTACAACGGCCAGCTCACCAACCAGGTCGGCATCCATGCCTTTTGGGAAAGCCGCATCCCGGAGCTCAGCGCGGAGAAGTACGACCACTTCGTGGGCCGCGCGGCATACCTGGATTCACCCCTTGACGCGGCCTGGGAGGCCGTGCGGGCCAGTCACCATGCGGTGGACAGCGTGCTGCGCCTGGAGCGGGAGATCGCCCAGCGCTTCCCCGAGGACCAGCAGTACAGCTTCTCCGACCGCGGCCGTGGCGCCGTACGCACCCAGAGCCCGGAGTTCGCGCGGGCTTACGAGGAGGCCATGGGTGGCATGGTGGAGCGCCGCATGAACGCCTCCATCATCATGCTCGGCAGCTTCTGGTACACCGCCTGGGTGGATGCCGGCCAGCCCGACCTGCGCGTGCTGGACAACAAGGCCGTGAGCGACAGCCTCAAGAAGGTGATCGCGGCGGAAGAAGAGCAGTACCGCATGGCCACCCGCGCCTTCGGCCGCGATCATCCGGAATAAGCGGGTGCGGAATGACGGGAGGGTGGGAAGATGGAAACGTGAGAATGTGGCAATAGGAGAATGGGACGTGCCCGTTCAACGGGCGATCGGCAGCGGCGCGCACGTGCCGACTCGCCGCGCTCAAACACTGGCCGCTTGCGAACGGGTGAACTCGCCGTTTGATCTTTTCTAACCGGCCTTCAAGGCCATCATCTTCAGGCAGGCAATGGCGCAATCCACGCCCTTGTTGCCATGGCGGCCGCCGCTGCGGTCGCGGGCCTGCTGCAGGGTGTCATCCGTAAGCACACCGAAGATCACCGGCACGCTGAACTTGAGGCCCACGGCCATGATGCCCTGTGTGGCGCCCTGGCACACGAAGTCGAAATGCGGGGTCTCGCCGCGCACCACGCTGCCCAGGCAGATCACGCCGTCAAGGCCGCCGCGCTCCAGCAGGAATTGGGCACCGGCGGCCAGCTCGTAGCTGCCCGGTACCCAGGCTTCGATCAGATTCTCCTTCAACACTCCGTGGTGGAGCAGGGTATGCTGTGCGGCACGGCGCAGGCTGTCGGTGATCTCGCGGTTCCACTCGCTCACCACCAGCGCCACGCGGTATGGGCTGCCGTCCGGCACACCGGCCGGGTCGTACGTGCTTAAATGATGCGCGGCGGTGGCCATGCGCTGCGGGTGGCTCAGCCGGCCATCTGCTCGGCGCGGCCCAGGTGCTTGCGCGCCTGCATCACCTCGGCCGAGTTCGGGAACTCCTGCGCGATGCGGCCGAAGGCTTTGGCGGCCTTCTTCCAATCCCCCTTCTCCTGGTAGATCAGCCCGGCCTTCATCAGGAACAGCGGGGTGGTGAAGTCGTTGGTCTCCATGCTGGCGGCCTTCTCGAACCGGGCCAGCGCCTCGTCCGTGCGGCCCAGTTCCACCAGCGCATCGCCCTGGTTGCCCACGGCCAGCACGCGCAGCACGTCATCGCCCGGGCTTGCCTTCTTATAGTGCTCGATGGCCAGTTCGTATTCGCCCTTTTGCATGTAGATGCTGCCCAGGTAGAAGTGGGCCAGGCTGCCGCTGGGTGTGCCGCCGTATTCGCTGGCGATGTAGTCGAAACCATAGTAGTTGCCGTCGCCGTTGATCGCCTTGTCCAGCGAATCGATCTCGAAATAGTACTGCGCCTTCCAGATGTTCTCGGAAGCTTCCGTGGCGCGCGGCTCGGCGTAGAGCTTCTTGTAGCCCACGGCCAGCAGCACCACGACCACCAGGCCCAGGCCGCCGTAGGTCACGGCCTTCTTGTTGTTCTCGATCCACAACTCGGTGCGGGTGTACACCTCACCGAGGTCAAGGTCCTTCTGTTCGGTTTCCGGGGCGTGCTTGGTGGACATGTGAAAGCGGGTTCGGGGCCTGTTGGCGGGGCGCAAAAATAGAGGTTTTCGGTTGGTGGGGAAGGGGTTGGGAGCGGACCTTCGGTGCGACCGGTCAGCGGTGGTTGCCCAGGAGGACGAGATGGGCTGTTCCTGCGTGCTTCTCGTCATGCGATCTGCCCCGATGAATGCGGGGGAATGATGGCACTTGTTCTTCCATTGCGGCTACCTGCTGCACCGCGGGCAACCGATCCCTTCACGAACACAACCAGTCGGGCGCCGGACGACAACCCTGCCTGCGGCAGGCAGGCCCAACGGCAGTCCGTGGGGAACCAATCGGCTGAAATTCGTGTAGCCAAAACATGATGCATCGAATTATCCATCAGGCATACGAGTATTGGATTCTTCTGCTACTTACACCATCATGAATTCGCAGCCTGCCTTCCTATTCCTTCGCTCCGCAGAGCCGCAGAGCCGCAGAGCCGCGGAGCCGCGGAGCCGCAGAGCCGCAGAGTCTTCAGCACGGCAAGTTCCGCAGGCGTTGCGCTTTTCGCGCGGCGCACCTCTTGTTATTCTCAACCACAACACCGCTTCACCATGGAGCAAGCACCACCATTCCGCAGATAGGCGCGGTCTGCTGATCGCATCCGCCACAAGGCGGGTGGCTACTCCCGGCCGCCGCAAGGGAAGGCATGCATGGGCGCATCTGGCGCGGTACATTGTATTTTCTCTCGGCCGGGCCATGCTACCCCGGTCAACATGAACGAAGGATGCTTCCTTACTCGGTGAACACCAGCTGGTGCCGATGGACACTGTTGTTTGGCGTGGACTGCCTGTTACTCGTTGCTGCTCCACGGTGTGACGCGCAGACCAACCTGGTGCCCAATCACAGCTTCGAAGTTCCTGATTCCTGCCCTGCAACACACACGTTCCTCACACCTGGGGAAGGGCCATTGCACTGGTTCTCTGGAGGCGGTACACCGGACTACTACCAAGGCTGCGTGCCCTCACCCAATGAGGCCTCTGTTCCACAGAACGACTTTGCATTCCAGTATCCGCAGGATGGGGAGAACTACATTGGTCTTGTGACCTACGAAGTGAACTCCGGTGGTATTCGGGAGTATGCGATGGTGGAGCTCCAGCAGCCCCTTGTAATTGGGCAGACTTACACGGTCAGCTTCTATGCGAACGCGGCGTGGAACGGAACGGACAGCATATTTCCACAGCACTACCTCGCCTCCAGTCATATCGGTGCCCTCTTCACCATGCAGCCGCGGCCATGGGGCAGCTTTGACCCTTGGACATTGGCCACCGGAAGTGCCCATGTTTGGCACCCTTGGATCATAGCCGATACTGTGAACTGGACTTTGGTGAGCGGCTCCTTCGTGGCGGATAGTGCTTACCAGTACCTGATGGTCGGCAACCACTTCAACAACGCAGAGAGTGATACGGTGTCGCTTGGTCCTTCTATTCAACTCCCCAAGGCATACACGCTGATCGACAACGTATGTGTTTCGCAAGGTTTGATGGGCTGCCCAAGCGCCAATGGTGTTGACAACCTTGAAAACCATGAGGTGTTGTTGTTCCCCAATCCGGGCAGCGATCACCTTCACGTGGTGAGGTCAAGAGCCAATTCGGAAGCAGTCATCCATGATGCCATTGGCCGTTTGGTATGGTCCGGGATTGTTGGTCAAGGGCGTTGGACGTTGGATGTAAGGGCATGGGCACGCGGGTATTACGTGCTTAACATGTGGTCAGGAGAGGATCATCTTTCATTCAAGTTCGTCTTGATCGAGTAGCACGCGTTCGGTCTTTCAGTGCATTCAAACCTTGAAAGACCATGAAGGCCTTGAAACTAGTAAGGCCACTCATGCTGGCCATTGCTCTGTCTGCTGCGAGTGTCGGGCAGGCACAAGTGACAACATTGGGTAATAATTCAAGTTCTGGCGACTATGTTGGCTGCGATAACACCTCGCCGTTCCCTTTGCGGATCATGCAGAATGATAACTACCGGATCGAGTGGTACACCGATGCGATACGCCGGATGCTTCTGCAACCAACCCTTACCAGCCAAACGATCGGTACCTATACGGCTCTGGACTTGAGCGACCACCTGGGGGTCGGACTGTTCAGTACCACGAACGTCACCCGTCCGTTCTCCTTGCTTCATATTGATCATGGCGGTAATCAGTTCTCTGGCTTCAGGCCGTGGCATAAGACGGGGGTCACATTCACCCGTGGGACAGACCTGGGTTATGTGGGCCTGAAGCATGAAGCCAATGATGTGAACAGCATGACCGTTTGCTGGGCGGACAATACACTGGGTGATGGCCCCGACCGCTTGAAGTTCATCTTACTGGCACAGCCCATTTTCGCGAATGGTACCGCTGGGACACTGAATGGATTGGAGGCAGTACGAATTGCGCCAGCCGGAAGCGGCAATCAGAGTTTCTTCGGCATTGGTGATTGGTTGACCACAGGTTCAAATGTGGATCCAAGAGAACGCTTGGATATATTGGATGGACGGGTACGGATCAGGCGATTGCCGGATGACCCTGCTGCAATTGACTCCTTCTATGTGATGGTCGTGGACCGCAGGGTACAAACGGCTACGAACCAGGAACGTGGCGTGGTGAAGTGGGTGGATCCATCCGTTTTGACCGGTGGAGGCCCGAACGATTGTGATCGGACCGTGGATCCCAACGGAACCAGCACGCAGGATATTTGCACGGCCTACAGCGGCTCACCATGCCCATGGGACAACACGAACAACGTGGGCATCGGAACGACGACTCCCATTGCCAAACTCGAACTCATCAAGGATGTGGATACACCTTGAAGCAACGAGGCTGACGGTATCTATGTGGACATGAGCACACAGAACATTTACAACCGAGGCGTGCACGCAAGGTTTATGGATTCACCCAGGTGGAGAATACCGGAGGCAGGTTTTATGCGACGAATGCTGGTGTCGCCTTTGGCGTTCAAGGGATCGGTGATGGCAGCTCGGTCAATTTCGGTGTCTTCGGGTCCGCAAGGGCGAATGCCACAGCCAATTATGGCGTGTATGGTGAAGCATCGGGTGGGGCTACATCGAACTGGGCCGGTTATTTCGATGGTCGCGGCATCCTGAACGCTACTTCGTGGGTATACAGTTCGGACGCGAACCTGAAGACCGGCATACAGGATCTGCCAACCGGCGCCTTGGACGTGATCACCGCCCTGCAACCTCGCATGTATCAATATAACCAAGCGGCCTTCCCTTCACTAAATCTGCCTTCAGGTATGCAGTATGGCTTGATTGCACAGGAGACGCAGGCCGTGTTACCAGACATCGTGGCGCAGATAAGTCACCCTGCAGTGTTGGATGGAAGTGGTAACGAACTGGTTGCTGAAGAGAACTTCCTCGGGATTGAATACACCAAGCTTATCCCTTGGTTGATCGCAGGCATGCAAGAGCAACAACAACAGATCGCCACCCTGCAAGCCCAGGTCGCAAGCTGCTGCTCCGCCCCGCCTTCGGATACCGTCAGCCGCAGCATCAACACGGCCCCCCTTGGTTCTGCCGCGAATGCCGCCAAACTCAGCATCCACCCCAATCCCTTCGTGGACCGCACCACGCTCACCTGCACACTGGACCGCAGCGGCCAGGTATTGTTGGTGGTGACCACGGCCACGGGCCGCCAGGTGCAGGTGCTGCGTGAAGGCACGGCCGAGGCGGGGAGCTACACCTACGAATGGGAGACTGGCAACCTGAGCTCCGGCATGTACTACGTGACGCTGTTGTTGGATGGCGAGGTGGTGACGAAGAAGGCCGTGAAGCTTTGAGAAAGGCGCAGCCACAGGTAATGAAGGAGGACAGAACGCCCGGGCACTGGTCCGGGCGTTCACCTTCCCACCCCCAAGCACCGGTTACCTTTGGCCCATTCCCATGCACTTCGCCCGCCTTTCCCTGCTGCACTTCCGCAACCACCGCGAGGCGGAGCTGGAGCTGGGGCCGCGCGTGAACTGCTTCACCGGGCCCAACGGCACGGGCAAGACCAATTTGCTGGACGCCGTGCACTACCTGAGCCTGTGCAAGAGCTACTTCAGCAGCGAGGACCGCATGCACATCCTGCACGGCGAGGACTTCTTCCTGGTGAAGGGCACCGTGGAGGTGGCCGATGGCGAACACCAACTGGCGTGCAGCGTGCGCCAGGGCCAGCGCAAGGTCTTCAGCCGCGACCGCAAGGAGTACGAGCGCCTGGCCGACCATGTGGGCCGCTACCCCGTGGTGATGATCACCCCCTACGACGGCCAGCTGGTGCTGGAAGGGGGGGAGGTGCGCCGCCGCTTCCTGGACGGCCTCATCGCCCAGTTCGACCGGGCCTATCTGGAGGCCTTGATGCGCTACAACCGCGCGCTGGGGCACCGCAACACGCTGTTGAAGCAATGGCAGCGCCACGGCGGCTGGCAGCCTGGCGTGCTGGAGCCGTGGGACGAGCAGCTGATCCTGCATGGAGAGGCCGTGCATGCCGCGCGCAAGGCATTTGTCGGCGAGCTTTCCCCCCTGCTGGAAGCACATTATGCCGGCATCTCCAGCGGTCCCGAGCGGGTGGCCCTGGCCTACGAGAGCGAGTTGGAAGGACAAAGCCTGCGCGAGCTGCTGGCCGCGGCCATGGAGCGCGACCGCGCCACGGGCCACACCACCACCGGCGTGCACCGGGACGACCTGGAGTTCACCATCGACGGCCAGCCGCTGAAGCGCTACGGTTCGCAGGGCCAGCAGAAGACCTACCTGATCGCCTTGAAGCTTGCGCAGTTCGACCTGACGGCGGGCCGTTGCGGTGTGCCCCCGGTGCTGCTGCTGGACGACATTTTCGACAAGATCGATCCCGGCCGCATGCGGCACCTGCTGCGCCTGCTGGCCGGTGGCCGCTTCGGCCAGGTGCTCATCACCGATACCGACGCCACACGCCTGCACGCCGCACTGGACGGACTGGACCTTGACGCGCGTTGGTTCCACCTGGAGCTCGGCCGACCCATCACCCATGAAACGAAGCAACGAACAGTCGCTCGGTGAGGTGATCGGCGGCCTGGTGGACGCCTACGGCCTGCGCGAGAAGCTGGACCAGCTGGAGGTGGCCAGCCTGTGGGACGAGCTTGCCGGGCCCATGATCGCGCGGCATACCACTTCCATCAAGCTCCTGCGCGGGGTGCTGCGCATCCGCGTGGATAACGCGCCCCTGCGCCACGAGCTCACCTTTCAGCGTGAAGGCCTGGTGAGGCTGGTGAACGAGCGGATGGGCCGTGCGGTGGTGAAGGAGGTGATGATCGAGTAGCGCCAGGCGCTCACCGAATGTGGAAATGTGCGAATGAGGAAATGTGGGGCACGGTGTGGAGGACCATCGAAACAACACCGATACGAAGGGACTGGCGAAGGCATGAAGATGCGTCAGGATGAGCGGCAATGACCGACCATCACCCAACCTGCCTGCGGCAGGCAGGCCCCCAACCTTCAACCTTCAACCTTCAACCTTCAACCTCAGTAGCACTCGCGGCTGCTGAAGAAGAAGTGGCCCTCGATCAGCGCGTTGTCATCGCTGTCGCTGCCGTGCACGGCGTTCTTGGCCTTGCTCTCGGCGAACTGCTTGCGGATGGTGCCTGCCTCGGCGTTGGCGGGGTCGGTGGCGCCGACCAGCTTGCGGAAGTCCTCCACGGCGTTGTCCTTTTCCAGGATGGCGGCATAGATGGGGCCGCTGGCCATGTAGTCCACCAGTTCGCCATAGAAGGGGCGTTCCTGGTGCACGGCATAGAAGGCACCGGCCTCTTTGTGGGAGAGGCGCGTGTACTTCATGGCCACGATGCGGAAGCCACGGGAGATGATGAGGTCCAGGATCTTGCCGGCATGGCCTGCGGCCACCGCTTCGGGCTTGATCATGGTGAAGGTGCGACGACCGGCCATGTGTTGAAGTGTTGTTGAAAAAGCGGCGCAAAAGTAACCGGCAGTCAGGTACGCGCCCGCTGGATCGGTACACTTCCTTCGCAATGCACCTTGTAGTGCACCTGCGGACCATGAACGTGACCCACTTGTTGCCGCCTTTGGCGCTGGCCTTGACCTTATCCGCCTGCGGCGGAGAAGCAGCTTCTGATGGAGCAGATGGTCAGGACCAGCTGGTGGTCGGCGACGGCAGTTCCACACCGGCGCATGCCATGTACCAGATGCCCACGCCCAACGAGTTGTTCTCGCTGGTGCGCAGCATGGCGGGCGAGGGGCAGAAGCGCATGATGAACCCGGCCACCAACGCGGACCGGTACGTGAGCCTTACCAAGCGCGCCGCCAACTTCGGGGTGTATTCCACCGACCTCATCTATGCCAGCTACTTCCGCCTGAACGTGGAAGTGGTGCGCTACTACCTGACGGTGAAGAAGCTGGGCGACCAGTTGGGCCTTACCGGCGCCTTCAACGAGCATGATTTCGTGCGACTCGAGAAGAACCTGGCCTACGGCGATTCCCTCGAGGTGATCAGCAATGAGGCGTACTTCAAGGCCTACGACCGCTTGCAGCAGGATGACATGGGCGCCACCCTGGCCCTGGTGCTGGCCGGTGGGTGGGTGGAAAGCATGCACCTCGTGATCCAGCAGGTCCGCGGCTTCGACCCCGCCGACCCCCTGGTGCAGCGCATCGCTGAGCAGAAATTCACCCTGGAACACCTCGTGGAGATGATGGAGCCCCACGCGGACGATGTCCACGTGGCGGGATTGCGCGATGAGTTGATCACGTTGCGCGACCTCTACGATCAGCTCACCGTGGAGCAGGTGGCCAGCCCGGGCAAGGTCCGGTCCGGGCGCATGGTGCTCGGCCAGGAGACCCGCGTGCTCATGACCATCGACCAGTACGCCGCCATTGCGGCCAGAGTGGAGGAGCTGCGTGAGTCGATCATCCGGCCGGAGGACCAGGTCGGTCTTACTCGTTGAACCCATGCGCCGCATCATCCTACGTTCCACTGCACTGTGCATCCTGTTGCTCGGCATGGATTGGCTCCATGGCCAGCAGGATTGCGCCGGCTATCACCGGTACAACTGCATGCGCGCCACCGACGTGCGCTTCAGCCTGAACGGCCAGAGCAAGAGCGCCAGCGTGCAGGTGGGCGTTCCCACCGAGCTCAACGTGATCGTTTACAAGGGCCAGGACTACCGCATTTCCTTCTGCTATGACCCGCGGATCATCGGCGAGAACATCACTGCACGTCTGATCGAGAAAACGCGCCGATCCAAGGAGGTGGAGCGCGAGGAGATGGTGAAGGAGCCGGTGCTGGACGACAACGGCAAGCCCACCGGCCGTTACACGGAGACCCGGAAGGTGGTGAAGGCCACCGTGTTCGAGGATGACCGCAAGGTGCTCTGGGACAATACCGAGCATGAGATGACCGATGAGGTGGAGTTCACCTGCACATCCACCAAGCGTCTGGTCGTTGAAGTGATCGCACCGGGCCCGGCCAATCCCAAGGGCAAGTTCAAGAGCATGGATATCGGCTGCGTGGGCATCCTGGTGGAGCACATGCCCTCGCCACCGATGGGATTCTGAGCGCTCGCGCCAAGGGGGTATCTTCACCGCCCGGCATGTGAGCTGTTCCCCTTCCGAATGAGTTGGTCCATACCCATCGATGCGCTGGCCGCACTGCGCGACCAGGTGTCGCGACCCCGGCGGATCGCGATCACCACCCATCACAATCCGGATGGTGACGCCGTGGGAAGCTCCCTGGGCCTTGCGCACCTCCTGCGACATGCCGGGCATTCGGTCACCGTGGTCTTCCCCAATCGGCCACCGGCCTTTTTGCGCTGGATGCCGGGCTATGGGGATGCGATCGCATGGGACACCCATGCTGGACCAGCTATGGAGGCCTTGCGCGGCTGCGAACTCCTCTTCTGTCTCGATCTCAACCGGCCCGACCGGGTGAAGGAACTTGAGCCCGCGCTCCTGGCGGCTCCATTCCGCGTGCTCATCGATCATCATCGCGATCCCGTACCCTTCACCCAGGTCACCTTTTCCGATGTGGGTTCCTGTGCCACGGCGCAGATGGTGGCTGACATTGCCGTGGCCATGGGCTGGCAGGATGCCATCGGCGCCGATGCGGCCACCTGCCTCTATGCCGGCATCATGACGGATACCGGGGGCTTCCGCTATCCGGCCACCACGTCCCATACGCTGCGCATGGCGGCCTTGCTCATGGAGCGGGGTGCCGTGCCGCACCAGATCAGCAGCGCCATTTTGGATGACAGCACCGAGGAGCGCTTGCGCCTGCTGGGATTCACGCTCAGTGAGCGCATGCAGGTGCTGCCTGAATTGGGCGCGGTGGTGATCCATCTGGAACGCAGTGACCTGGACCGTTTCAAGTACCAGCCAGGTGACACCGAGGGTCTGGTGAACCAGGGGCTTGCCATCCGGGGTATCCGCCTCAGCGCCTTCTTCATGGAGCGCAAGGACGGCATCAAGGTGAGCCTGCGCAGCAAGGGGAATGTGGATGTGGATCGCATCTGCCGTGACCTGTATGATGGTGGCGGCCACTTGAACGCAGCGGGCGGACTGGCCAGGGGGGGGATGGAGCAGGTGGTGGAACGGTTCATCGCCGAGTTGCGCATACGCATGCCGCAGGTCGCATGAACATCGTACACCTGGTACCGGCGGTCCTGCTGCTTGCCACCTGCGGGCAGAACAATTCTCCGCCCACACGTGCACCGCATACGGACCGCGACTCGCTGATCGCGGAGAACAGGGACATCATGCGCCTGGAGGAAAGGGACATCAAGCTTTACATCGAGCGGCACGGACTTGCTCCGCGCACGACCGGCACGGGTGTGCGCTTCCAGTTCTTCCATGACGAGCCCGGACCCGTGGCGAAGCCTGATCAACTGGTGACCGTGGCCTACCGCGTGGAGCTGATCGACGGGCGTGAATGTTATGCGAGCGATCCCGGTGCGCCGGAGAGCTTCCGGGTGGAGCATGATGATGTGGAGAGCGGACTGCATGAGGCCATTCAATTGATGAGCGCGGGGGACAGCGCGCTGGTCATCATCCCTTCGCACCGCGCGCATGGTCTGGCTGGCGACATGAACAAGATCCCCATGCGCAGCACCATCATCTACCGCATCGGATTGAAGCGAGTGACGGGTTGAGGCCATGCGCGTTGCCGGAACGATCATTCTGTTGGGTTGTGCATGGTCGGCCTGCGAGCGCCCCCCCTTACCGGGCTACCACAAGCTTGGCGACGGCGCCTGGTACAAACGCATCACGTTGGGCGATGGTGAGCGTTCACCGAACGACAGCGACCAGGTGCAGCTGCGCGTACGCTGCGCACGGCCGGATGCCGGGCCCGGGTCGTTCTTCAGTGCAGACCTCCTGCTGGCCGTTCATCGGGTGCCGCGTTCACCTTTCAGGGCCGCCTTGCTCCGCATGCGCGAAGGGGACAGCCTGAGCGTGATGGCACCTGCTGCCACTCTGCCTTGGGACCTTTGGGGCGCGCCACCAATGCTGGCTGGCAGGGATAGCGGGACGGTTCTCGCAGAACTGAAGCTCGGCGAGGTGAAGGAACTGAGAAGGGTGCGCGCCGAAGCAAGAGAGCAGGAGTTGTGGTCCCGCGACCGGGAGTTGGAGGAACGGGCGGCCATGAACAGATACCTGCGCGAACAGGGCCGCGAGGACCTGAAGCCATGGGAAGGGATCTACATCCTGTCCATCAGCAAGGGGAAGCTGCCATACGTGCAGAGCGGTGAACTGGTCACCCTGGAATGGACCGCACGCTTTCTGGATGGCAAGATCTTTCACGACACGCGCGTCAGCGGTCCCCTGACCTTTCGCCTGGGCGATCCCGAACAGGTCATACACGGCATTGAGAGCATCGTGCATTCATTGGGTCAAGGCGGCAGGGCCGAGGTATTGATCCCCTCGAACGAGGCCTTTGGTGAACGCGGTGCGGCGGGTGGCCTGGTGCCGCCCTATACACCCGTGATCTACGACCTGCGGGTGGTGGAGGTGGTGCGCTAGCCTGCCCCTGGAACTTGCGGGTCACATTCCCGTATCACGGGCGCCCCAACGACCGGGCATGCCATGACACGTATCCTCAGGTTGCTGGCCTTCATTGCGCCGCTGAGTTCCTTCGCACAGGATCATTTCGGTCTGGTGAACAGCAACTACACCGGCGCGGATGCCGTGCTCTTGAACCCCGCGCGCGGGGTGACCCAGCGCACCTGGCTCGATGCGAATGTATTCGGCATCTCGGCTTTCGCATGGAACGATCACGTGGGCCTCAGTCGCAGTGGTCCTTCCCTATGGAGCGATCTACGCGCAGGTCTGCAGGGAGAAAGCGGCCGCATTGTGCTGAAGGAGTCCGTGACCAGCGGACCAAAGCAGGGCCATGCGCAGGCCGCCGTCCACGGCCCGGCGATCAATGTGGTGCTCGGGCGCACGGCCATTGGTGCCCACCTGCGTGCGCGCACGGAGACCCATGCCACCAACATTCCCGCACATCTGGCCAGGGCCATCACCAGCGGGCTCGACCAGGCGGTGGTGCCCGGGCAACGCTACCGCGATACGGACATGGGCCTGCTCTCCGCTTCCTGGTCCGAGTTCGGGGCGAGCGTGTCACACACGCTGCTGAGCCGCGGCCGCCACATGCTGCATGCGGGTCTTACCGCCAATTACCTGGTGGCCCATCATGGGGCGGCCGTGCAGGTGGATGTCATGGACTACACTGTGCTGGACAGCATGGTGGCTGTGGTGCACGAGGTGCGCGGCAGCTACACATTGGCAGATCCGGGCCTCAACGTGGGCAAGGGCTTCGGCATGGACCTGGGCCTGGTGTATGAACGCACCATGGAGGATGCCGACGACTATCGACCGCACCGTGCTTCGGCCGGGTGTACACCCATGGGCTACCGCTATCGCCTCGGTGTATCCATCACGGACATGGGCGGGCTCTCATTCGCGAAGGGGCAATCCGCCAGACTGCAGGGTTCCAGTGCACAATTCCAGGACTATGGCTCACTTGCCGCTGCGGACCATGCCGCGTTGGACAGCCTGCTGCTCGCCTCCTTCACCTCCAGCGTTTCCGTGGCCCCCATGCGCGTGGGGCTGCCCACCGCCTTGCGCATGCAGGCGGACATCCGGCTGGTCGAACGCTTTTATGTGGGTGTGAACGCTGCGCAGGCGATCGGTGATCCTTCCAACCTGCGCATGCGCCGCCAGAACGCGCTCGCTTTCGCGCCGCGCTTCGAGACCAAACGCTTCGAAGCGGCCATCCCCGT
This sequence comes from Flavobacteriales bacterium, assembly GCA_016788635.1. Lineage (GTDB taxonomy): Bacteria > Bacteroidota > Bacteroidia > Flavobacteriales_F > PHOS-HE28 > PHOS-HE28. The sequence continues at coordinate 162,408 of JAEUSU010000004.1, forward strand.
GGTCTTCCATGCATACCGGTTCACAAGCCCCACGGTGGGCCTCATGGTGCGGGTGAACAACTTCGTGATCGGATCCGACCATCTGTCGTCACTCTTCAAGAAGAGCGACCTCTACGGCATGGACCTTTATGTACGTGCCAAGGTCATGCTCTTCCGCAGCCCATCCTGCAAAGGCAAGGCCCGCAAGGATGCGGCGGAAGCTGCTGCCGCACAGCAACAGGACACGGGCAGCGCGAAGTGATCAGGTCGCCGGTGTGCCCAGGATGAAGACGGCAGGGCATTTCCCCAATACGGGCCCGGCCTTCCTCCATTCGCCGATGGTGCGCGTGCGGATCATCTCCTGCGGTTGACCGATGTCCTTCGCGATGCAGAGCAGTACCTGATCGCCCACCGTGCGCAGGATGTCACCGAGCAGGGCATCGTTCCGGTAGGGCGTCTCCATGAAAAGCTGTGCACCACCGGTGCGGCGCGCCAGTTGCTCCAGTTCGCGCAAGGCCTGCCTGCGGGGCTGCTGCTCGCGTGGCAGGTAACCGTGAAAGGTGAAGTGCTGTCCATTCAGGCCTGAAGCAGCAAGTGCGAGCAGGATGGAGGAGGGGCCCGGCAGCGGCACCACACGGATCCCTGCGTGATGCGCCGCAGCCACCAGCCGGGCGCCCGGATCGGCGATGGCCGGCATGCCCGCTTCACTGATCACCGCTCCTTCGCGTCCGCGCAACAGGTGCACATGGCTCTCCACTTCCTCCGGTGAGGTGTCCTTGTCCAGGCGGTGCATCTCCAATTCCTGCATGACAATGGTGGGGGACATGCGCCGCAGCATGCGCCGAGCGGTGCGTTCATCCTCGGCGAAGAAGAGGCGCACGCGTTCCGCCACCTCCACCACTGCAGGCGCCAGCATTTCGGGCCCGCCTGCATCACCAAGCCAGACCGGAAGCAGGTACAAGGTGCCTTCAGTGTGGGCGTGCGAGCTCATCGAGCAATCCGTTGCATGCGGTCAGGAGCATGTCGAAGACCTGATCGAACCCTTCCTCGCCACCATAATAGGGGTCGGGCACCTCTCGCCAGGGCAGCTGCGGTGCATGTTCGAGGAGCAGGCGCACCTTGGCCGCCGCAGCCTTGTCCGGTGCAAGGTCCCGCAGGTCGGCCAGGTTGCTTGCATCCATGGCCAGTATGCGGTCGAAGTGGTGGAAGTCTTCCACGCGGACCTGCCGGCCGCGCAGGCTGTCGATGTCCATGCCCTTGCGCTTCATGGCGGCGCGTGCACGGCGGTCAGGTGCATCGCCCACGTGGTAGTTGCTCGTACCGGCCGAGTCGATCGTGAGTTCCAGACCGCGCACCGCCGCAAGATGGCGCAACACGCCTTCGGCCATGGGGCTGCGGCATATGTTGCCGAGGCAGACCATGAGGATCTTCATGCTTGGAGCGCGATCAGGGTGGGCATTGGCGCTGTGCGAAGGTGTGAAATGGAAAGGGACCCTGCAGGGTCCCTTTCGCACGTGTGCTCCACCCGATCAGTGGATGCTCAATTTTTTCTCCAGGTCCTCCAGGTAGCCACGGAACTGTTTGTCCGTTTCCTGCAGGTTGTTCACCGTGCGGCAGGCATGCAGCACGGTGGCGTGGTCCTTTCCACCGCAATGCGCCCCGATGCTGGCCAGCGAGCTCTTCGTCATCTTCTTGGCAAAGTACATCGCGATCTGGCGCGCCTGCACCACTTCACGCTTGCGCGTCTTGCTCTTCAGCAGTTCGATCGGCAGGTCGAAATAATCGCACACCACCTTCTGGATGTAGTCGATGGACACCTCGCGGGCGGTGTTCTTCACGAACTTGTCGATCATCTGCTTGGCCAGGTCCAGCGTCACCGCCTTCTTGTTCAGCGAGCTCTGGGCGATGAGGCTGATCATGGCGCCTTCCAGTTCGCGGATGTTGGTGGTGATGCTGTAGGCCAGGTACTCCACCACCTCCTTGGGCAGGTCGATGCCCTCGGCATACATCTTCTTCTGCAGGATGGCGATGCGCGTTTCGAGGCCCGGTGTCTGCAGGTCGGCGCTCAATCCCCACTTGAAACGGGAGAGCAGGCGTTGCTCCATGCCTGCCATCTCCACAGGGGCCTTGTCGCTGGAGATCACCAGTTGTTTTCCTGTTTGGTGCAGGTGGTTGAAGATGTGGAAGAACACGTCCTGCGTCTTCTCCTTGCCCGCAAGGAACTGCACGTCGTCAATGATCAGCACGTCCATCATCTGATAGAACTGGCTGAAGTCGTTCACGGTGTTGTTCTTCACCGCCTCGATGAACTGCTGGGTGAACTTCTCGGCGGGTACGTACAGGATCGTCTTCTCGGGATGGTTCTTCTTGATCTCGATGCCGATGGCGTGCGCCAGGTGCGTTTTGCCGAGGCCGACCCCGCCGTAGATCAACAACGGATTGAAGGCGGTGCCACCGGGCTTCTGCGCCACGGCATAACCTGCACTGCGTGCCAATCGGTTGCAATCCCCTTCAATGAAATTGTCGAAGGAGTAGTTGGGGTTCAGGTGGCTCTCCACCTTGATCTTCCGCAGACCGGGAATGATGAAGGGGTTCTTGATGGGGCTGTTGGCCACATCGATCGGCAGGCTCACCGGTGGGTTCTTCACCTCGCGGGCATTGCTGGTGGGCACCTTCACCGTGTACGGGTTGGCGCTCTTGTATCCGTTCTCCATGATGATGGAGTACTCCAGCCGGCCTTCGGTGCCGAGCTCCTTGCGGATGATCTTCTTGAGCAGTCCGATGTAGTGCTCCTCGAGCCACTCGTAGAAGAACTGCGAAGGGACCTGGATCGTCAGCACATGGTCCGCCAGTTTCAACGCGCGGATCGGTTCGAACCACGTCTTGAAACTTTGCGGGCTCACGTTGTCCTTGATCACCTCCAGGCACCGGTCCCAGATCTTCTCATGGTCTTTCTTCATGGACGGGTTCGGGGGTTGCAGGGTTGGTGGTACGGTGAACCTCGCGGGACGATCGTTCATTGGAGCGAAGAGCGAACGTTGCGAGGGGTGGCAAATATCGATCGGTGTGCGTGAAAAAAAAAGCTGATCCGCACTTGACGGAAAGAAAAATTTTACTTGCGCGTAACGACGCACCCTCCATGCGCAAAGCCTTGTCGTGCGCGGATTTCCGCACTATCATGGAGCGTGCTGCGCGGAAAGGTCCGGACATTTCGTATATGCCGCGTGGCGGTGTCATCCGGGGGTGGAGTGGATCGGGTAACGAGGTGTTGAAGGCCACCCGCTCGATGCGTTCGTGAAGATACGCTGCAAAGGGGTGCGGCCGCAAACACGACGTTCAGGCGGCTATCTTTCGACATCCGTCCTGCATCATGTTCGAGCACCGATCGACCTTCCGCGTACGCTACGGCGAGACCGACCGCATGGGCTACATGTACCACGGCCGCTATGCCGAACTGTTCGAGGTGGGACGTGTGGAGGCCTTGCGGGCGCTGGGTATCCGGTACCTGGAGCTGGAGGAGCGGGGTGTGCTGCTGCCCGTGCGCGAGATGCACATCGTTTATCACGCTCCGGCGCGGTACGATGACGCGCTTACCGTGATCACGCGTGTCGTGTCCATGCCCAACGTACGCATGCTGTTCACCTACGAGGTGCGCAATGAGCGTGAGGACCTGCTCACCGAGGCGGAGGTCACCCTGGTGTTCATTCAGGCAGCCACCGGAAAACCCTGCCGTGCGCCCGCCTGGGTGATCGAAAAGCTCGGCCCTTATCTGCGCTGATCCCGGGTGACCTGCGCACCGGCGATCGTCCATGCCGTGATGATCTCCTGCGCACGATCGCGTGGTAGTGCGACGTGCAGGTGGCACGCGTGATCGAATTGACCGTCCAGCAGTTCACCTCCCGCCTTGGAGACATTGTTGCGCACCTGCTCCATCAGGGCATGACCGCAGGTCACCCGGAAGCGGTCCATCACCACGTGCTCCATGATGGTGGCGTGTTCCAGTGCAAGCCGCGCTGCTCCACCATAGGCACGCACCAGTCCGGCTTTGCCCAGCAGTGTGCCACCAAAGTAGCGCACCACCACCACCGCCACCTGCGTGAGTCCCTTGTCCCGGATGGCTTGAAGGATGGGACGACCAGCCGTGCCGGAGGGTTCCGCCGCATCATGTGCACGGTACACGGACCCATCCGCGCCAAGCACCCAGGCGTAGCACCAATGGCGCGCCGCGTGATGTTCCCTTGCGATCTGCGTGTAGCGTTCCTTGAAGACGACCTCGTCATCAATGGGGAACGCATAGGCGATGAAGCGGCTGGCCTGCTCGCGAAGCTGGGCCTCCGTCGGGCCGGCAAGTGTTCGGTACCGTGCTGGAACGTTCATGCGCGTGCGGCGAGCAGCATGATCAGCGCCAGCACGGAAAGCGCGATGCCCGCCCAGCGCTGACCGGTGATGCGCTCCTGGAAGATGAACAGCGAGGCGAATGTCCCGATGAGGATCACCAGCACGTTGATCAAGGGGTACACGGCGCTCACTGGAAGTCCACTTGCTGAAAGTGAGCGCACCACGAAATGCAAGGATGCGTAGTTGGTGAGGCCAAGCAGCACACCCGCACCCCAGGTGCGGGGCTCGCGCAGGGAACGACGCAGTTTGCTGAAGAGCAATACCAGCAGACCGTATGTGCCTGCTGCGGAGAATACCAGGCCGGGGAAGACACCCTCGGTCAATGTGGTGAGCTGTGTGCTGCGGATATGCGCGATGGAAAGGTCGATGATCGCGTTGCCGATGAAGAGGAGCAGCGGCAGCAGCCACGCACCCTTCATCCGGGTGCCACCGGACCATGATGCCAGTGCCACGCCGAACAAGGCCACCACCGTGCCCGCCCATCCCCATGGTCCGGGATCCTCGTGGTAGAGGATCACCGCACCGGCCACGGTGAGCACCAGGCTCATTTTGCTGGCCACGGTGGTGGGTGCCACGCCCGCGCGTTGCGCGCTGACGCCGGTGAGAAGGAACACACTGATGAAGCCGAGACCAAGCAAGGCCGTTGATGGAAGCAGATGCCCGATGCCATCCACCGCCCAGGGCGGCGCCACCAGCATGCCCAGGAGTGCGGCGGTGAAATAGTTGATGACGATGGCCGGCAACAGGTCCACCCGCCACTGCTCAAAAGCCCGGAAGAGCAGGAACAAGCCGGCCATGAAGGCGGCCGCAGCGATCACCAGGACCATGTGAGCGGCGGGGAAGTGGTGCGGGAAAAGAGATCGATCCTATCGGGACCGATCTGCAATGTGCGTATGGGCACTTGTTCAAGAACGGGTGATGCTGTGCCAGCCCCGAAGCGCGTCGCACCTGTGATCACGCGTGCCTCATCCCACAGACCGGTCGCCATGAACGCTCGAAGGACAGTTGCGCCACCCTCGACAAATATGGACGCGATGGGCGGCAGTCCGAACTGTGCCATGTAGCCATCGAACGCCAGTTCCTTCCGAAGCAGCAGTTCCAATGTGCTTTCCAGGTCGGGACCGGAAGGATGAAGAATGATGCCCGCTTCATGGGGTCCATCCGGCACCTCGGTGACCAGCAGGGTGGGTGCCGTTCCATCATAAACACGGGAGGTGGGTGCGGTCCGGCGGATGCGGTCCAGCACGATACGCACCGGCGAGCGGCCATCCACCAGGCGCACCGTCAATTGCGGGTCGTCATTCATCACCGTCCGGCCGCCCACCAGAATGGACTGTTCCTCGCTCCGCCAGCGATGCACCAGCACATCCGTGTCCGCTGAGCTGATGCGTGCGGTCCTTCCATGATCGTCAAGAAAGCCATCCGCCGAACGCGCCCATTTCAACACCACATAAGGACGGCCTTCTTCGTGCAAGGTGAAGAAGCGTCGGTTCAGCCACTTGGCCTCGTCTTCACACACACCTTCCACCACCTCAACACCAGCTGCGCGCAACCGGGCCAGTCCCTTGCCGGCCACCAGCGGGTTGGGATCACGGTGCGCCACCACCACCCGCCTCACACCACGTGCGATGAGCGTGTCCGCACAGGGTGGGGTCTTTCCATGGTGGCTGCAGGGCTCCAGGTTCACATAAAGGGTGGCATCCATCGGCGTCTGGCCTTCACCGAAGGCACGCAGGCATTCCACTTCCGCATGCGGGCGGCCCCATGCGTGGTGCCAGCCTTCCGCCAGTATCCGGTCTTGACCCACCAACACGGCACCCACCAGCGGGTTGGGTGCGGTGCTCCCGGCTCCCTTGCGTGCCAGTTCAAGGCAGCGGTGCATCCAGCGGTCATCCTCCTCCATCGCGCAAATATCCATCGCTGCGGCCTGGGGTGTGCACTTCGCGCGGGTCTACTTTTGCCGCCCGATGCGCTTGCAGAGCAACACCCTGTCCGCCATGCGGGCGCGCTATGTCGCTGATCTGTCCGGGCGGTACACATCGGGGGAAGCGCGCGCCCTGTTCCGCGAAGTGGCCCGTGAACGGCTGGGCTGGGATGATGCACGCCTGCTCCTGGATGACCAGGTGCGGCTCAGCGAATCGGAGTTGCTGGCACTTTGGCGGCCGTTGAAGGCGTTGCACACCGGCATGCCGCTGCAGTACGTGCTCGGTTCAACCCTTTTTCATGGCCTGCGCATCCAGGTGGACCCGCGCGTGCTGATCCCCCGGCCGGAGACCGAGGAGCTCGTGGAGCGCATCCTGAACGCGCGCTGTGCCTATCCGCGCATCGTGGATGTGTGCACCGGCAGTGGCTGCATCGCGCTGGCGCTGAAAGCCGCTCTGCCCGGGAGCGAGGTGATGGGCACGGATGTTTCGGCGGACGCGCTGGAACTCGCACGGGCCAATGCCAGCCAGCTCGGTCTTGAGGTGACCTTCAGACAGCACGATGCCCTGTGCGATCCGCTGCCTGCTGCGGACCTGATCGTAAGCAACCCACCTTATGTGCCACGTGCAGAGGCGGACAGCCTTGAGCCGCACGTACGCGCACACGAACCCCACCTGGCCCTTTTCGTGGACGACGGCGATCCGCTGCTCTTCTACCGCCAAATCGGCAAGGCCGCGCGTCAGGTGCTGCGCCCGGGCGGCGAGCTCTGGTTCGAGACCCACCGCGACCATGCTGTGGCCGTGGCCGATCTGATGCGTGCGCTGGGGTTCGCACAGGCCAGCTGGCATGCCGACCTTTCCGGTCAACCCCGTTTCGTTCACGCGCAATGAACCTGCGGGCCCTGCCTCTTGTCATGCTGTGTGTCTTGACCGCATGCGTTGCGCGCGGGCAGGATGAGGAATGGAAACCTGCCCTGGGCTACCGCGTGCTCTTCACCTTCGACTTCCGCCGCACCCTCATTGCTGGTGAACCGTCGCGCATCAACGGGGTGCGGCTGGGTGCACAGAAAGGCAAGGACATCATGGCCATCGGCTTCTACGGGTTGGCGGACCCCTATCTCTCCGACAGCCTCTACCTGACCGATGTGCCGTACCCCACCAATATCCGGGTCGGCATCACCTATTTCGGCATTACCTACGAGCGAGTCCTGCACGACTCGCGCCGGTGGCACTTCAGCCTGCCGTTCACGGTGGGCATTGGCGATGTGGTGGTGGACCGCACGGACAGTGCCGGCATCTACCTGCCGTACTCACGCAGTGAGGCGTTCACCACGGAGGGGGGTGCCAAGGCCGCCTACAAGATCTTCTTCTGGCTCCATGCACAGGCCGGCATCGGCTACCGGGGTGTGTTCACGGACGACCCCGAAGCGCGTCGCACCTTCAGCGGGCCGGTGTGGAATTACGGCCTGAGCCTGAAATTTGGCGAGATCGTAAGGCACTACAACCGGCGACATCGAAAGAAGAAGCAGCATGGAGAAGGACCAGGTGGCTGAGCAGATCGCCCGGCTCCGCAAGGAGGTGGAGTACCACAACCATCGGTACTATGTGCTGGCCGACCCGGTCATCACGGACAAGGCCTTCGATGAACTGCTCAAGGAACTTGAACGGTTGGAGGAAGTGCACCCGGAGTTCGCCGATCCCAACAGCCCCACCAAGCGGGTGGGCGGCGACATCACGAAGAACTTCCCCGTGGTGCGCCACCGCTACCCGATGCTCTCCCTGAGCAACAGCTACAGCCCGCAGGATGTGGCCGACTTCGTGGGCCGCGTGGAGAAGGCCGTGGGCCGCGTGCGCTACACCATGGAGTTGAAGTACGACGGGGTGGCCATCAGCCTCTTCTACCGGAACGGTGCCTTGGAACGCGCCGTGACAAGGGGGGATGGGGAGCAGGGCGAGGAGGTCACGGCGAACATCCGTACGGTACGCGCGATCCCGCTGCTGCTGCAAGGTGAAGGTCATCCAACGGAAATGGAGGTGCGGGGAGAGGTCATCTTCAACTTAAAGACCTTTCACGCCTTGAACGAACAGCGGTTGAAGGAAGGGGAGGAACCCTACGCCAACCCGCGGAACACGGCGGCGGGCACCTTGAAGCTGCAGGACTCGGCCGAGGTGGCCCGGCGCAACCTGGACAACTATATCTATGGTATGCAGGCCGAGCAGCTGCCCTCCCGCAGCCACTACGCCAACATCATGGCCTGCGCGGCGTGGGGCTTCCGCACGCCCGATCCCCAGCGGCGCTTCATCGCTCAAGCCGATGACCTGGAAGGCATCATGGCCTTCATCGATCATTGGGACACGCACCGGCACGCCCTGGAGATCATCACCGACGGCGTGGTGGTGAAGGTGGACGACCTGGATGTGCAGGATGAACTGGGCCTGACGGCCAAGAGCCCGCGTTGGGCCATCGCGTATAAGTTCCAGCCGGAGCAGGCAGTGACCGATCTGTTGGGCGTCACCTTTCAGGTAGGACGTACAGGCGCCGTGACCCCCGTGGCCGAGCTGAAGCCCGTGCACCTGGCGGGAACCACGGTGAAACGCGCCTCACTTTTCAATGCGGACCAATTGGAGCGGCTGGACCTGCATGCGGGGGACCGGGTGCGCGTGGAGAAGGCCGGCGAGATCATTCCCCAGGTGGTGGGTGTGGAGAAGGGCGATCGTCATCACGGTGCCCAGCGCATCCACTTCCCCCACGATTGCCCCGAATGCGGCACCGCGCTCATCCGCCTGGAAGGCGAGGCCCAGCACTACTGCCCCAACGAGCATCACTGCCCTCCGCAGATCACCCGCCGCATCGAGCATTTCGTGGCCCGGCGCGCCATGGACATTGAAGGGCTCGGTGGTGAAACGGTGGAGGAGTTCTTTCAGGCGGGCCTGATCCGGGATGTGGCCGACCTCTATGACCTTACCGTGGAGCGCATCCTGGCGTTGGGCAAGGGCTGGAAGGAAAAAAGCGCGCAGAAGATCCGCGATGGGCTGGAGGCCAGCAGAACGGTCCCCTTCGAACGTGTGCTCTTCGCCCTGGGCATCCGCCACGTGGGCGAGACCGTGGCGAAGAAGATCGCCCGGGCGGCGGGTAGCATGCACCGGCTGATGCACATGAGCCGCGAGGAGCTCACCGGCATTGATGAGGTGGGAGAGGTGATCGCCGAGAGCATCACCGACTTCTTTCGCGTGCCGGGCAACCGCACCATCGTGGAACGGCTGGAGCGGGCCGGCCTGCGCATGGAGGGCGAGGCGGGCCAGGCCCCTGTGAGCGACCGCCTCAAGGGCCTGTCCTTCGTGGTGTCGGGTGTTTTTCGGAATTTCGACCGGGACGGCCTCAAGGAGGCCATCGAACGCAACGGAGGAAAGGTGTCCGGATCCATCAGCAAAAAGACCAGCTACGTGGTGGCGGGTGCCGACATGGGCCCGGCCAAACGCGAGAAAGCCGAAGCGCTGGGGGTTCCCATCATTGACGAGGATACCTTCGCCGCGATGATCGCATGAAACTGCTGGACCGCATCAAGGAATGGCTCGGCCGCCGTCGGCTCCTGCGGGAGACCCCGGTGGACCGCCGCCCCATTGTGCGCAACCTGGCCCAGGCCACCAAAGTGGCCATCGTCTACCATGCCAGGGACGAGGCCACCTTCCAGCATGTGCGCAACTACGTGAAGAAGATCAAGGATGAACTGGGCATCCACCGCATCATGGCCCTGGGCTATGTGAGCGACAAGGTGGTGCCCGCGCACATGAATGCCCGTCTCAACTTCGACTCGTTCGGGTTGAAGGACATGAACTGGTATCGCATACCAGGCGGCAACACGGTGAACAACTTCATTGCGGAGGAATACGAAGTGCTCATCGACCTGACCCTGGATGAACATCTGCCCATCCAGTACATCGTGGCCAAGAGCCGCGCCCGCTTCAAGGTGGGCCGCTTGTGCGACCACAACAAACCCTTCCTGGACATGATGATCGATATGGCCGGTTCGCAGAGCCTGCCCCAGCTGATCACGCAGGTCCATCGCTACCTGATGATGATCAACGCGAAACCGGAACATTCGCTCAACTGAATCCCTCCCGGGGCTCCGGGACCCGCACATGATGCACGAGAAGTTCAAAGGTCTGGGCGTGGCCCTGGTCACCCCGTTCCGCGCCAATGGCGCCATCGACTATGCCGCGCTGGAGCGCATCATCGAACACCAGATCTCCGGTGGCGTGGACTACTTCGTGGTGATGGGCACCACGGGCGAGAGCGTGACGCTGGAGCCTGCGGAAAAGAAGCAGTTGCTGGCGCAGGTCATCGAGTTCAACCGCAACCGCCTGCCGATCGTGCTGGGGGTGGGAGGGAACCACACCGCCGAGGTGGTGCGCCAGTTGGAGAGCTACGAACTGAGCGGCGTGGACGGCATCCTGAGCGTGAGCCCCTACTACAACAAGCCCACGCAGGAAGGCATCTACCAGCACTACCGCACCATCGCGCAGGCCAGCTTGCTGCCGATCATCCTGTACAACGTGCCAGGCCGCACGGCCAGCAACATGACGGCGGAGACCACGCTGCGCCTGGCGCGCGACTTCGAGAACATCGTGGCCATCAAGGAGGCCAGCGCCAACCTGGACCAGATGGGCCAGATCCTGAAGCACCGCCCGAAGGACTTCCTGTTGATCAGCGGTGATGATGCGCTCACCTTGCCCATCATCGCCATGGGTGGCGAAGGCGTCATCAGCGTGGTGGGCAACGCCCTGCCTGTGGAGTTCAGTAGCCTGGTGCACGCCGCCATGAAAGGCGACCTGTCCACCGCACGCAAGGAACACCTGCGTCTGCTGGAGGTGATCATGGCCCTCTTCGCCGATGGCAGCCCCGGCGGCATCAAGGAAGCCCTGCGGATCCTGGGCCTGTGCGAGAAGCACGTGCGCCTGCCACTTGTGAACGTGAACGAGACCACCGCCAAACGCATCTACCAGGCCATGGCCGATGCGGAGGTGGTGAAACTCTGATCGCCGTTCCATGAGAAAGGGCGCCCCTAAAGGCGCCCTTTCTCATTACGTGCCATACCGGTCAGTTGGCCGGTGCGTCCGGTGCGGGGGGCAGTTCCTTGGTATCGCCGCCGCCTTCGCCCTTGGCGATCTTCTTCTTGCCTTTGGCCACCTTGATGTTCACGTCGGTCTTCTCCTTGTTGAGCCCGATGGTGATCTTGTCGCCCTCCTCGATGCCCTGGTTGATGATCTCCTCGGCCATGGGATCCTCGATGAACTTCTGGATCGCACGCTTCAGCGGGCGGGCACCGAACTTCTCATCGTAGCCCTTCTCCACCAGGAAGTCCTTGGCCTCGTCGGTGAGCTTCAGGTCGTAGCCGAGCTCGCTCACGCGCTTGTACAGGTGGCCCAGCTCCAGGTCGATGATCTGATGGATGTCGTCGCGCTTCAGCGAGTTGAACATCACGATGTCATCGATGCGGTTCAGGAATTCGGGGGCGAAGGCCTTGCGCAGCGCCTTCTCCACGATGCCGCGGTTGTTCTCATCGGTGGCGGCGGTCCGGGCCGTGGTGCCGAAGCCCACGCCCTTGCCATATTCCTGCAGGTCGCGCGCGCCGATGTTGCTCGTCATGATGATGATCGCGTTCTTGAAATCGATGTGGCGCCCCAGGCTGTCGGTCATCTTGCCATCGTCCAGCGCCTGCAGCAGCAGGTTGAACACGTCCGGGTGGGCTTTTTCGATCTCATCCAGCAGGATGATGGAGTAGGGGCGGCGCCGCACCTTCTCAGTGAGCTGGCCTCCCTCCTCATAGCCCACATAGCCCGGGGGCGCACCGATCAGGCGGCTCACGGAGAACTTCTCCATGTACTCGCTCATGTCAATGCGGATCAGGGCCTCCTCCGTATCGAAGAGGTAGCGGGCCAGTTCCTTGGCGAGCTGGGTTTTGCCCACGCCGGTGGGGCCCAGGAAGATGAACGAACCGATGGGCCGGTTGGGGTCCTTCAGGCCCGCGCGGTTGCGCTGGATGGCCTTCACCACCTTGGCCACGGCCTCGTCCTGTCCGATCACCTTGCCCACCATCTCCTCCTTCATCCGCTTCAGCTTGCCGCTCTCCTTTTCGGCAATGCGTGTCACGGGGATGCCGCTCATCATGGCCACCACTTCGGCCACGTTGTCCTCATTCACCACGGTGCGGTGGTTGCGGCTTTCCTCCTCCCATTGCTTCTTGGCGCGCTCCAACTCCTCCTGCAGCGTGCGTTCGCGGTCGCGCAGTTTGGCGGCCTCCTCATAGCGCTGGCTGCGCACCACCTTGTTCTTCTCCTCCTTCACCTCCTCGATCTTCTCCTCCACCTCCAGAATGGCCTTGGGCACCACGATGTTGGTGATGTGCACGCGGCTGCCGGCCTCGTCCAGCGCGTCGATGGCCTTGTCGGGCAGGTGGCGGTCCGTGATGTAGCGCGCGGTGAGCTTCACGCAGCTCTCCACGGCCTCGGGGGTGTAGGTCACGTTGTGGTGGTCCTCGTACTTCTCCTTGATGTTGTTGAGGATCTGGATGGTCTCATCCACACTGGTGGGCTCCACGAGCACCTTCTGGAAGCGGCGCTCCAGCGCGCCATCCTTCTCGATGTACTGGCGGTATTCGTCCAGGGTGGTGGCGCCGATGCACTGGATCTCGCCGCGTGCCAGGGCGGGCTTGAACATGTTGCTGGCGTCCAGACTTCCACTGGCGCCACCCGCACCCACGATGGTGTGGATCTCGTCGATGAAGAGGATCACGTCCGGGCTGTTCTCCAGTTCGTTCATCACCGCCTTCATGCGCTCCTCGAACTGGCCGCGGTACTTGGTGCCGGCCACCAGGCTGGCGATGTCGAGCGCCACGATGCGCTTGCCGAAGAGCACGCGGCTCACCTTGCGCTGGATGATGCGCAGGGCGAGGCCCTCGGCGATGGCGCTCTTGCCCACGCCGGGCTCGCCGATGAGCACGGGGTTGTTCTTCTTGCGGCGGCTCAGGATCTGGCTCACCCGCTCGATCTCCTTCTCACGGCCTACGATGGGGTCCAGCTTGCCGTCCTCGGCCAGTTTGGTCAGGTCGCGCCCGAAGTTGTCCAGCACGGGCGTCTTGCTCTTGCTGTCGCCCTTGCGCTGGCTGGAGCTGTAGGTGCCGGAGCCCTCATCGTCATCATCATCGGTGCTGCTGGGGCCCTGGGCCTTGGGTTCCACCTTGCCGCCGCCACCCGCCAGGATGGCATCCACTTCGTGCTTCACGCTGTCGTAGTCCACGTTGAATTTGTTGAGTGTACGGGTCGCCAGGTTGTCCTGGTCCTTCAACATGCTCAGCAGCACATGCTCGGTATCGATGTGCGGGCTCTTGAAGGTCTTGGCCTCCAGGAAGGTGATCTTCAGCATGCGTTCGGCCTGTTTCACCAGGGCGATCTTGTCCTTGTCGGGTGGCCGCGTGGCGCTGGCCGGCTCCATGGCCCCCTCCACGGTGCGGCGCAGGTCGTCGAGGTCCACCTCAAGGCGCTTGAGGATCTTCACCGCGTTGCCTTCACCCTCGCGGATGAGGCCCAGCAGGATGTGCTCGATGCCGATGTAATTGTGCCCCAGCCGAAGGGCCTCCTCACGGCTGAAGGTGATGACGTCGCGTACGCGGGGGCTGAATTTGGCGTCCATGGTTGAACAACGCGTTTAGGGTCGATGCGGTTTGGCCGAAAGCTCCGGACCATGGGTCGCATGGACTGTGCCGAAAGTTAGGCGCATCCGCATCGGGGGCAAGCTATTCCCGGGCATCGGAGCCCCTCTTCCGGGGCGCGGTCCTTTTATCCACAGCACCGTGTGCGGCTGTGGAAAACTCCGGTCAGTTCATGCGGGCGAAGAGGGTACTTTCGGGCTCCCATTGAAAAGGCCTGCCGCTGGCGGGTCCTCACCTGACGAAAACGGAAAGAATGGCAGACGGAGAGAAGATCATCCCGATCAACATCGAGAACGAAATGCGCACCGCCTACATCGATTATTCGATGTCGGTGATCGTGAGCCGCGCACTGCCCGACGTGCGCGACGGATTGAAACCGGTGCACCGCCGTGTGCTCTATGGCATGCTGGACCTCGGCGTGCTGAGCAACAGGCCCTACAAGAAGAGCGCCCGTATCGTGGGTGAGGTGCTGGGAAAATACCACCCGCACGGGGATGGCAGCGTGTACGATGCCATGGTGCGCATGGCGCAGGAGTGGAGCCTGCGCTATCCCTTGGTGGACGGCCAGGGCAACTTCGGCAGCATTGATGGCGACAGCCCGGCGGCCATGCGCTATACCGAAGCGCGATTGAAGAAGATCGCCGAAGAGGTGCTCGCCGACCTGGACAAGGAGACGGTGGACATGCGCCCCAACTTCGATGACACCTTGGAGGAGCCCAGTGTGATGCCCACGCGCATCCCACAGTTGCTGGTGAACGGCGCCGCCGGCATCGCCGTGGGCATGGCCACCAACATGCCCCCGCACAACCTCAGCGAGGTGTGCGACGGCATCATTGCGTACATCGAGAACAATGACATCGACACCCTGGGCCTGATGCAGCACATCAAGGGCCCGGACTTCCCCACGGGCGGTGTCATTTATGGTGTGGACGGCATCCGCGAAGCGTATGAGACCGGGCGTGGTCGCATTGTGCTGCGCGCCGCCTGTGCCATCGAGGAGGACCAGAAGACCGGTCGTGAGACCATCATCTGCACGGAGATCCCCTACCAGACCAACAAGGCCGTGCAGCTTGTAAAGGGCGTGGCCGACCTGGTGACCGACAAGAAGATCGAGGGCATCAGCGATGTGAACGACTACAGCGACCGCACCGGCATCCGCATCGCCTACGAGGTGAAGCGTGAGGCCATGGGCAGCGTGGTGCTGAACCAACTGTACAAGTACAGCGCCCTGCAGACCAGCTTCAGCGTGAACAACATCGCGCTGGTGGGCGGCCGCCCGATGCTGCTCGGCCTGAAGGCCATGATATCCAACTTCGTGGGTCACCGCCATGACGTGGTGGTGCGCCGCACCAAGTTCGACCTGCGCAAGGCCGAGGAGCGTGCCCACATCCTGGAAGGCCTGCTCATCGCGCTGGACCACCTGGATGCCGTGATCGCGCTGATCCGCGCCAGCCAGACGCCGGACGAGGCCCGCGAAGGCCTCATGACGGAATTCGGTCTTTCGGAGATCCAGGCCCGCGCCATTCTGGACATGCGCCTGCAGCGCCTCACCGGCCTGGAGCGCGACAAGATCCGCGACGAGCACGCCGAGCTCATGAAGACCATCGCCTACCTGAAGGAGGTGCTGGCCGACGAGGGCCTGCGGATGAAGATCATCAAGGACGAGACCCTTGAGGTGAAGGAGAAGTACGGCGACAAACGCCGCACCCGCATCGTGCAGTCCAGTGGCGACATGCGCATGGAGGACCTCATCGCGGACGAAGCGGTGGTGGTCACCATCAGCCACATGGGCTACATCAAGCGCACCTCGCTTCACGAGTTCCGCACACAAGGGCGCGGCGGGGTGGGCGCGCGCGGCAGCACCACGCGTGATGAGGACTTCCTGGAGCACCTTTTCGTGGCCACCAACCACAACTACCTGCTCATCTTCACCAAGAAGGGACGCTGCTACTGGATGCGCGTGTTCGACATTCCCGAAGGCACCCGTCAGAGCAAGGGCCGCGCCATCCAGAACCTGGTGCAGCTCGAAGGCGATGACAAGGTGCTGGCCTACATCAACGTGAAGGACCTGAAGGACCCCGCCTACCTGGAGAACCATTTCGTGGTCTTATGCACCAGCAAGGGGGTCATCAAAAAGACCACTCTGGAGGCGTACAGCCGCCCAAGGGCTTCGGGCATCATCGCGGTGAACATCCGGGAGGGCGACGAACTGCTCGAGGCCCGCCTCACCAACGGCAACAACCATGTCCTCCTGGCCAGCCGGGACGGCCGTGCCGTGCACTTCCACGAGGGGGATGTACGCCCCATGGGCCGCAACGCCAGCGGTGTGCGGGGCATGAACCTGCAGGGTGGCAGCAAGGGCAACGAGGTCATCGGCATGATCACCATTGATGCTACCGAACTGGCCACGCGCCAGGTGCTGGTGGTGAGCGAGAACGGCTATGGCAAGCGCTCGGCCATTTTGGACGAGAGCGGCGAATACGAGTACCGCATGGTGAGCCGGGGGGGCAAGGGCGTGAAAACGATCCAGGTCACCGAAAAGACCGGCAAGCTGGTGGCCATCAAGGATGTGCGGGAGAATGACCAGCTCATGATCATCACCCGCAACGGCATCACCATCCGCATGGCGCTGGACGAACTGCGCGTGTTGGGCCGCGCCACACAGGGTGTGCGCCTCATTGAATTGCGTGATCGCGACAGCATCGCCGCCGTGGCCAAGGTGGATAGTGAGCTGAACGAGGAGGAGGAGGAGGCCGGCCCAACGGAAGGGGCACAGCCCGGGGAAAGCCCTGAGGATGAGAATGGCACCGATGTTGCCGGTGACGACGACAACGCATGAACCTGGAACAAACCAGAAGCACGATGAACCTGATGAAGACCCCCGCCCTGGCACTGACCCTGTGGGCCACCACGGCGCTGGCGCAGAACGCCAACGTGGTGAACGCATACAACTACATGCAGGATGGCGACCTGGGCAAGGCCGCCGAGTATATCGAACCCGCCATTGCCAATGAGACCACCATGGGCAAGGAGAAGACCTGGCGTTACCGCGGGGACATCTACCGGCTGATCGCGTTGGGCGATAAGGCGGAGCTGAAGGCGAAATATCCCGATGCCATGCAACGGGCCATCGAGAGCTATTTGCGGGCGGTGGAGCTGGATGTCAAGGGCAGCTACCGCACCGAGAACATCCGGGCGCTGGGTGGACTGCAGGGGGCTTCTGTGAATGCCGGCAACGAGGCGTTCACCGCGCAGCAGTTCGACCAGGCCGTGGGTTACTACCAACAGTCCCAGCGCATCGCCAAGGCCTTCAACCAGGTGGACACACTGGCGCTGTTCAACATGGCCCTGGCCTACGACTCCAAGGGCGATGCCGCCAAGGCGATCGAGAGCTATAAGGAATGCCTGGCAGTGGGTTACACCAAGCCCGAAGTCTATCGCTACCTCTCGTTGCAATACAAGAAGAGCGGTGATATGGAGAGCGCCATCAGGACCCTGGCTGAGGGACGTACGAAGTATCCCCAGAGCAAGGAGATGATCCAGGAACAACTGGGATTGCTCTTGGAGACCGGACGCAGCGAAGAGGCCGAAAAGGTGGTGGCCGAAGCCATAGCCGCGGACCCCAACAATGCGCTGTTCCATTTCGTGCAGGGCAACCTGTTCGATGGCAAAGCCAGCCCCAAGGAAGGCACCGCGCCCAGCGAAGCCGACGCGAACACGTGGTATGACAAGGCGGAAGCGTCCTACAAGCGCTGCACCGAACTGGACCCCACCTTCTTCGATGCGTGGTTCAACCTGGGCGCCATCTACAACAACCGCGCGGCCACCTGCTACGAGAAGGCCAACACCATCAAGGACAACGAGAAGTACAACAAGGCCAAGAAGGAGTGTGATGACATCTACCTGAAGGCCGTGCCCTTCTTTGAGAAGGCCCACGAACTTCAGCCCGAGGACGTGGCCACCATCCAGCAGCTCATGAAACTCTACGCCAAAACCAACGACCAGGCGCGTTACGATGCGCTGAAGGCGAAACTGCCCAAGTGACCGATCGGCTCCCTGAAGGAGCAGAAGCCCCGCCCAGCCAAGGGCGGGGCTTCTTCATTCTTCTTTGTCCGAGGCCATTCCTGTTCTTCCGCGAGGCCTCCTGAACTCCTCGATGAGTTGTTGACGGCGCTCCAGGGACAACCGGTCCATGTGCGGCATGTCCGCGTGCGCGGGTCCTTCGGTCAAAAGGCCGGGCAGCAGCAGTTGCGCAGCGTGTGCGGCATCTATGGTGGGCAGTTCGCTGGGGCTTTTGGCCTGCTCGGCGGGCTGCTCGCTGGGGTCGTCAGCGCGAATATGAATATGATCTGACATGGCACCTGGTCAAGGTGCGCGCAAGTAGCGCATTCAAGCCTTCACCTCCAATAGAACATTGGTTATAGTGCCCGCAGGAACGCTGACCGGTCCAGGGGGCGCATGAAAGCAAGAAAGCCCCTCATTCCGAGGAGCTTTCCAGTGATCCCGCCGGGGCTCGAACCCGGGACCCCAACATTAAAAGTGTTGTGCTCTACCAGCTGAGCTACAGGATCCGCCACCGCCTGTTGGTTGACCCGCGAGACGGTTTTGAGGCCGCAAAAGTAACGTTCCATTCAAATGCACCAACACCCTATGAACGGTTCTCCTTTTTATCGATGATCGGGTGCCGTTCGAAGGGGCGGCTGCGGTCGAAGAGATAGCGGTAGGTGGCCAGGGTGCGGTAGTTCACCGCCTCCAGGTTCCGGCATACCTTGATCATCTTCGGATTGAAATCGCCGACCCAGGTGAGGATGGTGTCCTTGTAATGACCCGGCTTCACGATCATCTGTTCGCCATACACGATCAGGGCTCCCTCAATGCCCTTGCCCTGCCAATCCTTGGCCACGCCGAACACAATGCCGGTGACGTTCTTCACCGCACCGCGCCATTTATGCCATACGAACTTCAGCTTGCCCCACCAGTTGAGGTTCCCGTTCACGAAGCGAAAGATCTCGTTGAGCTCGGGCAGGCTGATGTACACGGCGATGGGCCGGTCCTTGTGGCGGATAAAGATGAGCAGCCGGCGGTCCATCACGGGCGCCATGGCCTTCACGATCTTCAGCGCCGTGGCGGGCTCCATGGGTTTGTGGTTCACATGGTCCACCCAGGCGTCGTTGTAGACCGTGCAGAAGTCGGTGGCGATCTGCTGCAACGTTCGACCGCGTCCGTCATGCATCCGGATGTCCGGATCATTCACCAATTGCTGGTACTTGCGGTGGAAAATGGGCTGTACGACCGTTTCGGCCGAACGCTTGAAGAAAAGCTGGTTGAAGTAGATCTGGAATCCGTACGCCTCGAACAGGTCCTTGTAGTAGGGCGGGTTGTAGTTCGCGCCGTAGATGGGCGCGTCCTTGAAATTCTCGATGAGCAGCCCCCAGTACATGTTGCGGTCGCCCAGGTTCACGGGTCCGTCCATGGCCTCCATGCCTTTGTCCTTGAGCCAGTCGCGCGCGGTGTCGAACAGCAGTTGGGCCGCCTTCGGGTCGTTGCGGCACTCGAAAAAACCGATGCCTCCCGTGGGCTGGCGCTCGGTCCATGCGGTCTTGTGGTTGATGAAGGCGGCAATGCGCCCCATGGGCTGCTCCAGGGCATCGTACAGCACCCACCGGATGCAATTGTCCACGCCACCGGGGCCCTTGCCTTTGCGCAGCAACTTGTTCCGTTCCGGATCGAAGACCTTCTCGATGTCCTGCCGGAGATGGGGGATCCAGTTCGCGTCGTTCCGGTAGATCTGCCAGGGCAATTCCATCCAATCGCGGAGCGTCCGCTTGTCCTCAACGACCTTCAATTCCATCGCGGGCGAAGGTCGGCATCTTCACCCTTCCCATTGAACGATCTTCGCACCGGTCATGCACATCTACCTGGTGGGCCCGATGGGCTCGGGAAAATCGCGCGTGGGCCGGGCCTTGGCGGAGCGGTCCGGGTGGCCATTTCATGACCTGGACCGCACCGTGGAGGCCATCACCGGTCCGTTGATCCCCTTCTTTCGCACCCATGGCGAAGAGGCCTTTCGCGAACGGGAGCACGAGGTCCTGTTGGCGATCTCGCGCCTGGCGGGGCCACTGGTGGTGGCCACCGGAGGTGGTACCGTGCTGCGCAAGGAAAATCGCGACCTGATGCGCGCTGCCGGAAGACGTGTGTGGCTTGACGTGCCACTGCCCGTGCTGGCGCAACGCATGCAGCGTGCCGGCCGCGACCGCCCTTTGCTGCACGGCCTGGATGACGCGGGTATCGAGGAGAAACTGGGCGAATTGTACGCGATGCGCCTGCCTCTCTACCAGGAGTCTGAATTTCGGGTGGATGCCAACGCGTTGCCGGAGGTGGTGGCGGAGCGGATCCTCGGAGCTTTGTCCTCCGATCAGGACAAGTGAACCGCGTCCTTCCGGCCGAGCTCCACGGAAATGTGCTCCTGCAGGGTGGTGCTCAACGTGAGCCCCACGATATCCGCACGAATGGGGAAGGCCCGATGCTGGCGGTCCACCAGGACCACGGTGGTCATCCGCTTGATCGGTGCTTTCACCAGGTGGGCCGCGGCATGCATCAGGGTGCGGCCGCTCATCAGCACATCATCCACCAGCACCACCACGCGGTCCTTCAAGAGACCCAGGTCCGCATTGAGCTGCACCGGTTGGTCCAGTCCGGCATTCTTGTCCAACTCCAACTTCAACACGTCCACCTTCAGGTCGGAGATCTTGCGCAGCATCGTGGCCAGGCGCTCGGCTACCTCCGTGCCCCGCGGAGCAATACCCACCAGCACCACAGCGCCTTCCTCGTGCAATTCCTCGTGCAGTTGGTGGGCGATGCGTTGCAGTTTGGCCTGCACGCGGTCATGGTCCAGGATCAGGGTGCGTTCGCTCATGGCTGTGGGACCAAGGTAAGAGGAGCGCTTGACTGCGGGTTCATGGGACCATGATGCGTCCGGTCCATCGTTCACCATGCGCCGTGACGAGGGACCAAAGCAGCACACCGTGCATACCGGCAGGAAGCATGTATGACCGAGCCTCAGGCCCGGTGACCGTGTGTTCAGACAGGGTCTGGCCCAACAGGTCGTGCACGCGCAACCGGCTGCCGGAGGGAGCCTTGTCCACTTGCAGCATGGGTGTCCGGCCAAGCTCCACCACCCGTACCAAGGGCGAGGCATTTTCCGCTTCGCTCGAAGCAATGGAGGTGAAGGGATCGACGAGCAGGGTGAGCGTATCGCCGCGGCCGCACGCATCCCAGGTGATGAGCGTGACCGTGTGAGGACCACTGGTACCGTAGGTGTGCACGGGATCGGTATCCGTGCTGGTGCCTCCGTCGCCAAAGTCCCAGGCTTGTGTGGCGGCGCCCACCGTGTTGTTCGCGAAGAGGACCTGCCCGCCTCCGAGGCTGGTCCAGTTCGCATCGGCCACCGGGTGGTTCACCCCGATGTTCCAGATGGGCAGGCTGTCCAACACGATGGCACTGGCCAGTGACCTGATCGCATCACCTTCTGCTGGTGAAAGCGCACCAGGCTGAAAACCAGCCGCTGTGCAGCTGCGGCGGAAAATGGTGCTCGCGAGCGTGGTGGCGGCCACATAGGTGCCGTACCCATTGGGGTGTGAGGGGTCCGCATAGAGGTTGACCGTGGGGTATTGGTCCCGATGTGCACGCCACACCATACCCGCAGGCGCGCACCACGAAGCGTTGTCATCCGCCATCTGCACGTAGCTCTCGCGCAATCGCAGCTGCATGCCTTCATAAGTGCAAAGGGGCGGAAAGGATGCACAGTTGGAAAGGTCGCCATTCTCATATCCCCAGGTCATCAGGAAGACCACCTCGGCGCAGGGTGAGACCGCCCTGATCTGCTGCACGAGTTGCGCGGCAAAGGGGAAGACCTGTGCGTTCACCTGCGATGGGGGAAACGAGGGCAGCTGACTTTGTTCCTGCAGCACCACGAAGTCCCATGGGCCGGCGGCAATGGCGGCTTGTGTGGCGGCATGGGTGCTGTGTCCTTGTAAGGTCATGCCCGCAGGGGCCACCATGCTCGTCTGCACCGGTTCACCCATGGAAACGGCCAGCTGGCCGAACATGCCCGGCAGGTCGTTCATGTAGGTGAGGCTGTTGCCAATGAACAGCACGCGCGTGCCTTGCGCCTGAAGGCAGGCCGAAAGAACCATGAGGACGGACAGGAGCGGAGCACGCATGGTGCGAAGCTAGATGGCGCTGCGCAAAGGACCGACACGCGCTTAGCGTGGAAGGCGAAGGATCACAGACTTGCCATGGTGCACACTGTCGCGATGACAGGCGCCGGTGTAGCGGATGATGCGCTCCATGAGATCACGGGTGGGGTCGTCCAGCCGCCGGAACCGCACACATGATCGGCCATGGTCGAATGTGCGCAGGTCCTTTCGGAAGGCATCCAGCAGGTCGAACGGGATCACGTAAAGCGCCATGAAGTGCTTCTGGCTCGCCAGTGCCCACAAGGGCGTTTGTTCCAGCTTGTAGGTGGGGATCCCGTAGTGAAGGTCTTCCGAAACACCATTCCAGATCCCGCGGATCATGGCGCGCATCTCCAACAGCGCCTCGCGCCGTTCGGCGGTGAGCGCTTCCAGGTAGTCCTGGACGGAGGTGGCTTGGATCACCATGGTCAAGTGGTCACGGAAAGGGGGCTGAAGATGGGACAAGATCGGTTACCGGTCAACCCGACCACATCCTGGGCGATCCCAATTCACATACCGGACCATGCCTTGCCTGGTGAATGGGCTGCGAGGATGGTTCACCCTACCTCACCGCATGCAACCAAAGCTCACGCCCTGCGCGGGGAGGTATGGAGTTGTGGCAGGGCTCCAGCGAAACCACGCCGAAGTGCGTTCTAAAGATCGGTTCGTAGTCCGCCTTGAAGCCGCCGAAGGGTGGATGATCGGTGTTGAGCGTGTCATTGAAGAGCACGCCCACGAGCTTGCCACCGGGCTTCAGCAACTTCTTCATGTGCATGGCGTAGCGGCCGCGCAGTGCGGGGTCCAGCGCACAGAAAAAGGTCTGCTCCAGGATGCGGTCGTACTGTCCTTCATGTGCGAAGAAGTCGCCCACGATCAAATGTTCCTTCGGAAAGTCAGGGCAGCGCTGGAGCAGGTCCTTGAAAGGTGCGTCGGTGAGGTCGATGACGAACACGTTGCGGAAGCCCTGCCGGTGCGCATACTCGGCCTCCCAGGCACGCCCACCGCCGGGGATCAGGATGCGCAGCTCCTTGTCGGTGAGTTGGTCCAGGTATTCCTTCAGCGGGGTGGAAGGACCGCCGATGTCCCAGCCGGTCTCACCAGTTTGGTAACGGTCTTCCCAGTAGGTACGGTCGAGATGCGGTACGTCGTTCATGTGGGCAGGAGGAAAGGTTTCACCCGTGAATGAACGGGGATGAACGGTGACGGATAAGGCATGGTTCATTCGCACTGATCGCAAGGTGGGTTAGCGTTGGTGCTCACGGAGCCAAACGTGCCGCCATTCCAATCGTGGTCGTTTGAAGTTGATGATCAAGCCAAGCTCAAATCCTGTGATCCGTAAGTAGTTCAGCATTCTTCCGATCTCCGGGTCCCCATGCGCTCGATGGTCTTGGTATCCACTATGATCGACCGCTGAACGATCAAGTCTGGCACGTACAGACCAACTTGCACGGAACGATAGCAGATCGGGAAGTTCGGCTGCTGCTCAAACTCAATACCCTGCGCTCGCATTACAACGCAAAGCGCGTTCTCATAAGGCTTCTCATGGAATCCATGACCGAGCGTGTTCATTACACGCATGGCGCGACCAATAATGGGCCGAGTGGTCTCCTGGTCGTCCGCGTTCAGATCGCTCATGATGCACTCTTCAAGTCAAGTTCACTTCCACGAATATTGAGCCATTTGTAAATTGAGAACATTGTTCAAACCTCAGCATCTGGGATCGTTCCACCGAGTTGCTGGGCGGGCTATTCCCGTGTATCCACGTCCATTTCCGGTCGTTCTTCTCCTCCGAGCTCAACGCTTGATCAGCCGCACCACGTTCTCCACGTGGTAGGTGTGCGGGAACATGTCCACCGGCTGCACGTGGTCGATGCGGTAACGTTCGTTGAGGATGGCCAGGTCGCGGGCCTGCGTGGCGGGGTTGCAGCTCACGTACACGATGCGCTCGGGCGCCAGCTCCAGTAGGTGGCGCGTCACGGGTTCGTCCATGCCGGCGCGCGGCGGGTCGGTCACCACCACATCGGGCCTGCCGTGCTGTGCCACGAAGGATGCATCCATCACCTTCTTCATATCGCCGCTGGTGAAGCTCACGTTGGTGATGTCGTTCAGGTC
The DNA here is from genome assembly GCA_016788635.1 of Flavobacteriales bacterium. Classification (GTDB taxonomy): domain Bacteria; phylum Bacteroidota; class Bacteroidia; order Flavobacteriales_F; family PHOS-HE28; genus PHOS-HE28. The sequence goes on from JAEUSU010000004.1 coordinate 186,765, forward strand.
GGCGTTCACGCGGGCGTCGGCCACGCTCTCAGGCACGAGTTCCACACCGGCCACATGCTTCGCCACAGCCGCCAGGTACAGCGTGATGCTTCCCGCGCCACAATAGAGGTCGTACACGTTCTCCGCGCCTGTGAGGCCCGCCAGATCGCGCGTGAGGCGGTACATGGCGATGGTCTGCTGCGGGTTGGTCTGAAAGAAGGTCTTCGGACCAATGCGGAACGTCAACGGTCTGCCGCCCGGGCCATCGGGCAGTTCCTCCACGATGTGGTCACGGCCGTGGTGCACGTGAATATCCAGGTCGTAGATGGTGTCGTTCCGCTTCGGATTCACCGTCCACAACACGCTGGTGAGCTTTGGAAAGGCCTCAACGATGGCATCCAGCAACCGGGCACGAGCCTCTTCATCCTCATGCCCCACGGCCAGCAGCACCATGCACTCGCCGGTGGTGGTGGTGCGGATCAGCAATGTGCGCAGGAATCCCTGGTGCTCCCGTACATCATAAAAGCTGAGCCCATGCTGCCGGGCATGCGCGCGGACGAAGTTGCGGATGCTATTACTGGGTTCGGGTTGCAGATGGCACTCACCGATGTCCAGCACCCGGTCGAAGCGCTGCGGAATGTGGAAGCCCAGCGCGTTGCGGTCCGTGTGTTCACCCTGCATGTTGATCTCATCCGTCGTGAACCAGCGCTTGTTGCTGAAGGTGAACTCCAGCTTGTTGCGGTAGTGCGTGGTGGTGGGCGAGGGCAGGATGGGCGTCACTGGCGGCAATTCCAGTCCACCCAGCCGCTCCAGGTTGTCGATCACCTGTTGCTGCTTGTACTCCAGTTGCTTGGGGTAGGAGAGGTCCTGCCACTTGCAGCCACCGCACACCCCGAAGTGCTTGCAGAACGGCGCGATCCGGTCCGGTGAGGGAGACACGATGCGCGTGGCGATCGCCTCCATGAAATTGCTCTTTTTCTTCGTCACACGTGCATCCACCACATCGCCCGGCACGGCACCGGTCACGAAGACTACCATCCCATCCCGCTTGGCGATGGCCTTGCCTTGTGCACCCGCTCCGGTGATGGCGAGTTCCTCGATGATGACAGGTTCAACAGGCTTGCTGCGGCGGGGCATGGGCGGCGAAGATACCCGTACTTTTGCCAGCCCTTCACAGAACCCGCGCCCGGCAAGCCATGCAGCACTCCATCGTCTCCCACACACGCACCCAGCAAGCCATCGCCCTTGAGGACAAGTACGGCGCGCACAACTACCACCCGTTGCCCGTGGTGCTGGACCGAGGCCAAGGCGTGTACGTGTGGGACGTGGAGGGCAAGCGCTATTATGACTTCCTCAGCGCCTACAGCGCGGTGAACCAGGGCCACTGCCATCCGCGTTTGGTGAAGGCCATGCAGGAGCAGGCCGCCGAGATCACCCTCACCTCACGCGCCTTCTACAACAGCAAGCTGGGCAGCTACGCGGAATACGTGTGTAGGACCTTCGGCTACGAGAAGATGCTGCCCATGAACACGGGCGCCGAGGCCGTGGAGACCGCGATCAAGATGGCGCGGCGCTGGGGCTACAAGAAGAAGGGCATTGCCAGGGACCAGGCGAAGATCATCGTGTGCGAAGGCAACTTCCACGGCCGCACCATCACCATCATCAGTGCCAGCACCGACCCCGACAGCAACACCGATTTCGGGCCCTACACCCCGGGCTTCGTCACCATTCCCTACAACGACATCCCCGCGCTGGAGAAAGCACTGGAGGACCCCACCGTGTGTGCCTTCCTGGTGGAGCCCATCCAGGGCGAGGCTGGCGTGTTCGTACCGGATGAGGACTACCTCGGCACGGCCATCAAACTGTGCAAAGCGAAGAACGTGCTCTTCATGGCCGACGAGGTACAGACCGGAATCGCACGCACCGGCAAGCTGCTCGCCAGCTGCCACAGCCACGGGTGCGACTGCACCTCAGGCACCTGCCGCAACGGTGAGTATTCGCACAAGCCTGATGTGGTGATCTTGGGCAAGGCGGTGAGCGGCGGTATGTATCCCGTTAGCCTCGTGCTGGCCAATGATGCGGTGATGGAGGTCTTCACCCCCGGAAGTCATGGCAGCACCTTCGGTGGCAACCCCATGGCGGCAAGGCTGGCCATGGAGGCGCTGGAGATCGTGAAGGATGAGAAGCTCGCGGAGAACGCCGAACGCCTCGGCCGGCTCTTCCGCGCGGAAATGCAGAAGCTGGTGGAGGAGTTCCCCTATGTGAAGCTGGTGCGCGGCAAGGGACTGCTGAATGCCGTGATCATCGAGCCGCGCAAGGCTGCCGACGGTTCCCCCAAGACTGCTTGGGAACTCTGTCTGTTGCTGCGTGACAATGGCCTGCTGGCCAAGCCCACGCACGGCGACATCATCCGATTCGCACCGCCGCTTGTGATTACCGAGGAGCAGTTGATGGAGTGCTGCCGCATCATCGCATTGAGCGTGCGGCAGTTCGCCTAGGGTCACTGCTGCTTGACGAATCGACCTGTGAACACGGCACGTTCCCCGCGGAAGCTGACCATGTAGCACCCACCTGGCAAGCCACTTACATCGATCTGCAAGTGGTCGCCGGTCAAGCGTTCGCTGCGCATGATGCGGCCCAAGCCATCCGCAATGGTCAAGACACCTGGGCCATGGGCCCCTGATAGGTGCACATCCACGAGGTCCGTGGCGGGGTTCGGGAAGAGCTCCAAACCGCCGAGCAGCTGCTCATCAACACCTGTTCCCGCGCAGATCACCGCGTTCAGGTACTGCCAGATCTGGTCGTTGTACACGTTCGGTACGAAGATGCCGCCGGGCAGATCGCCCATGCGCACCACCACCAACCCCTGCGAAGGGGACACGTTGATCACCTGGCCGTTCCTGCCCATGGCGTTGAAGGCATCCAGCGGTGCATTGGGCATCAGTGGGCCCGGGAGCACCAATTGGAAGCCGGGTAGCATGTAGCTGCTTTGGCCGTTCAGCCACCAGAGGTATCCGTATGCATTGTTCAGGCTTTGCGAAGGCGTGATCATGTCCTGGAAGTAGGCGGCATCGCTCATGATCGGGCTGCCATTCCAGCTGCCGCCAGCCATCATCATCAATCCGAAGCGGGCCATGCCACGCGGCTTGCTGATGAGCACGTTGTTGGACCCGATGGGGAAGTACAAGCCGCCCAGGCCGATGGTCGCATTGAGCTTGGCGTTCAGGTAGGCGTTCAGCGTCTGCCCCGTGGCATTGGCGATCACGCCATCCAGCAGGGTATAGGGCGCATTGTGGTAGGCCCAACGTGTTCCGGGATCGGCGAGGTAATTCAGGCAGATCGGATCGGTGCAGTCCAGGTCCGGCACACCGTCGTCCAGACCGGAGATCATGGCCAGCTGGTCGCGCACGGTGATCGCGCCTTCCTGCGCCGGAGTACAGCTCGTCCACCCAGCTCCGAGATAATGCGAGGTGGAATCGCTGATCGAAAGAAAACCTTCCTCCTGCGCCTTGCCCACGAGAAAGGCGGTCACGGACTTTCCCGCACTCGCCCAATACCACAAGCTGTCCTGGGTGAAGCTGCCGTAGTACCACTCGATGGCGATGCGCCCGTCCTTCAGCACGATGAAGGCCTTGGAATTGGAGGTGGCCAGAAAGTCGTGCAAGGGGAGGAGTTGGTCCGTGCACCAACCCAGCGCGGCCGGATCGCTCGTTTGCCAGGTGCTGCCCACCAAGGGGGGGAAATAGGTGGTCTGTGCAGAACCATCCAGCGTGCCGGACAGCAAAAGGACAACTGAAGGAAGGATGAACAGGTTGCGCATGGCCTTTGGACCCGGAGGGGCACGCAAAGTTCGATCGGACCGGAGGGTTACCGCTTGGTCCGGTCCACCTCCTTCACCACACGGCCACGTTCATAGGTGATCTCCCGGTACACCTGTCCGTCCGGCGCATAGTCGATGTGCACGCCATGTTCCTGGCCGTTCTCCCAGTACTCCACCATCTTCTTCACGCCGTTCTCATAGTAGTACACCCACTGCCCGTGCTCCACGCCGTTCTCAAAGCGGCCCACGTACTCCACCTTGCCATTGGGGTAGTACACCTTTTCCATCACCTTCACCGCATCCTCACCGCTGCCCTTCAGGTAGAGCACCACTTCGGGTTTGCCGTTGGGGTGGTGGCTGGCCACGTACCGGTGCGTGCTGCACGAGGCGAGCAGCAGGACAAGAGGTATCAGGAAGGCGGGCCGCATGGGCCACGAAAATAGCGGAAAGCCGGTCCGCGGGCCAGTGGTTAGAACCAGGCGATCACCTTCAGGTTCAGGCGGCGCGGCGTGAGGAACTCCGGCACGGCATAATACCGTCCGCGCACATCCTGTATCCAGCGGTAATTGATGGTGTTGTCGATGTTCAGCAGGTTGAAGACCTCCACGCTCACCCACATGTCGCGGATGTGGCCGAGGAAGCCTTTCTTCTCCTGTCCGGGCGCGCCCAGCAGTTGCTTGCTGAAGCCGATGTCCACCCGGCGGTAGATATTGGTCCGCAGCGTGTCCTTGTAACGATCGTAGCTGGGCGGGCCGTAGGGGAAGCCGGTGCTGAAGAACATGTTGAGGTGCACCTTGAAGGTGGGCCAGCGGGGCATCTCGTCCTGGAAGAACAGGGAGAAGTTCACGCGCTGATCGGTGGGACGGGGGATATAGCCGGGGGAGCGCAGCACGCTGTCCACCGCCACCTGGTCGAAGGTGTAGCCCGGCACGATGAGCTGGCCGTTGGCATTGAAGCGGTCGTAGTAGTCGTCGTCCTTCAGGTCCTCGAAGGTGCTGAGCACGCCCAGCCCCACCCAGGACTCGATGCCCTTGACGAACTCGCCGTTGAGCTTCAGGTCCAGACCTGTGGCAAAGCCGGAAGCGTTGTTGTCCGCGAAGTAGCGGATGCGCACGTTGGACAGCTTGTAGGGGTTGAGGTCATTCAGGACCTTGTAGTACGCCTCGGCGCTGAACTTGAAGGGGCGGTCCCAGATGCGGTACACGCGGTCCATGCCGAGCAGGAAGTGGATGCTCTGCTGCGCCTGCACGTCGGGGTTCAGGTTGCCGCGCAGGTCGCGCACTTCGCGGTAGAAGGGCGGCTGGTAGTACAGGCCCGTGGCGAACCAGAAGGACCAGTCGGCGTTCACGGTATCACCCTCGGCTGAAATGCGCTGCCAGTTGGGCCGGTAGCTCAGGCGGGCGCGGGGGCTCACCACCGTTTGTCCGTTCCAGGTCCAATGCTGCGCACGCACACCGGCGTTCAACTGCCAGCTGGCCCCGTCAGTGGTGTTCCAGGTCCACGTATCCTGCACGTAGGCGGCGATGCGGGTACTTTCCATGTTCAGCCGGCTCTTCAGGCTGTATGCCAGCTCGAGGTCATCACCCTGGCTGCGTGGAATGCTGTACCCTGCGGAATCCAGCGTGTACCATTCGTTCAACTTGTCGTTGATCACCTCGCTGCGGATGTCGCCACCCCACTGGAAGTAGCTGCGCGGGCGTTGCAGGAAGCCGCGGTGGGTGAAGGTGTACACGGTGGCGTCCAAGGCGTTCCGCGCGTGCTCCAGGTAGCCGCCCACGCCCAGGTCCCTCACGGCCTCGCCGAAGTTGTCGCTGCCCAGGTCGCGCTCCAGTTCCTGCAGGCGGTACTCGCCCAGCACGGTGAAGCGCTCGGTCTCCTGGGTGCCGAAGGCGCTCAGGGTGAACTTCATGAGCAGGTCGCGGTTGGGCTTTACGTTCACATTGAAGGCGCCGAAGGCGGTGCGGTACTCAGTGCGTTCCTCGCCTTCATAGTACACGCTCAACCGCAACGCCTGATTGAAGGAGCCCCAATCGGTCTCTCGGCTTTGGGGGCGCAGGCTGTAGATGTTGTGTGAGTACACGCCCAGAAAGCCCAGTTCCACGCGGTCGCTCAGGTCATAGGTCCAATAGGTCTGCAGGTCGGTGTAGCGCGGATCGTATTCGCCCTTCACGTCGGTGCTGGCCAGCACGCTCTGCAGGGTGCGGTACCGGAAGCCGGTCACCTGGCGCAGGCGGCCGCTCACCACGGGGCTCTCCACATGGAAGGAGCCACCGAGCAGGCTCAGGGACGCGCTTCCGGCGAACTCCTTGGGGCGCTTGTAGTGGATGTCCAGCACGCTGCTCATCTTGTCCCCGAAGCGGGACTCCCACCCACCTGCACTGAAGCTGATGCGTTCAATGAGGTCGGGATTCGGGAAGCTGAGGCCTTCCTGCTGGCCTGCCCGCACCAGAAAGGGGCGGTACACTTCAATGTCGTTCACGTACACCAGGTTCTCATCGAAATTGCCACCGCGCACGTTGTAGCCGCTGCTCAACTCGTTGCGCATCACCACAGGCTGGCCCACCAGCAGGTCCTCCACACTGCCGCTGCGCAGGGAGGGGGCGAAGCGGGAAACCTTTGGGTCCAGGCGTTCCAGCCCGTCACCGGTGCGCAACACGCGCTCGCCCTTCACCTCGAATTCCCGGATGGTGCGCAGGGAGAAGGCCATCAGGATGGAGCGTTCCTCGCCGGGCGTTACGGTCACGGGTACCATCACGGTCTCGAAGGAGGCATGGCTGAAGCGGATCAGCACCTCGCGCCCGGCGGGAATGGTCAATCGGAACGCCCCGTCCGGGCCGCTCGTGGTGCCCCGTTTGGAGCCTTCCACGGCGATGTTGGCCTCTTGCACGGGCCGTCCGTCCGGGTCACGAACGGTGCCATATACCACGCCATCCTGTTGGGCGGCCAGGGGCAGTAGCAAATGGAGCAGGAGCAGGGACCAGAGCGCGCGCATGGACGAAGGGCGGCAAAGTAACGGAGCGTGTGCCGCGCTGGTATGCGCGGGCCGAACAAGGGGGCAGCCAGGGTGTTGCATACGCCCCGGGCAATTGTCCGGCCCCCCACACATGTTCGGTCTGTTCAAGAAGCCTGATGAAAAGGAGCGCCTGGAGAAAGCATACCGCAAACTTCTGGAGGAGTCTTTCCGCCTGAGCACCTCCAACCGCAAGGCCAGCGATCTGAAGCGCGCCGAGGCGGAAGCGGTGCTGAAGCGGATCGAGGAGATGAAGCGCTGAGCTCAGCCCAGCACATGGGCGATGTTCCCGGGTAGATGCTGGGGTCCCCCGTGGTGTTCAAGCACCAGCACGCCGAGCATCTGGCAATGCGCCTTCAGCCGCTGGCGGGCCTCTTCTTCCACGCCACCGCCGATCACGAGCATTTTGGTCCTGCCGGCCTCGATCGCGGAGAGCAGTTCATGTTCATCCATGAAGCCCTGCGCATGTATGCCTGCGGCCTTCAGTTGAAGGTCCACGATGGCCATCATGGCGGGGTTGCGGCCGAAGAAGAGCACCAGTGGTCGATCCATGGCGCGAAAGTACCGGATGCGGCGTGCCGCTCAACCCAGCGCCGCGCTCAGCGTGATGGGCACGCTCCGCAGCAACTGGCTGATGGGGCAGTTCGCCTTGGCCTCTTCCGCGCAGGCCTGGAACTTGGCCGCATCGATGCCGGGCACCAGGCCCTTCACCTCCAGGTGGATGCCCGTGACGCCCATGCCCTCGCCCACCTTGTCCATGGTAACGGTGGCTGTACAGTCCAACTTGTCGGCCGTGAAGCCTGCGGCGTTGAGCACAAAGCTCAGCTTCATGGTGAAGCAGCTGGCGTGCGCGGCGGCGATAAGCTCCTCGGGGTTGGTGCCCGCCTTGCCGTCCTCGTTCTCGAAGCGGGTCTTGAAGGTGTGCGGGATGCCGTTGAGGGCGCCGCTGGTGCTGCTGATGTGGCCGGTGCCTTCCTTGCCGGTGCCGGCCCAGGTGGCGGATGCTTTGCGATGGAGTGCCATGTGGTTCGTGCGGATTGATCTCGTTGGCACAAAGGAAGGCACTACCGCCGCATCAGCTTGAACGTGATGCGATCTCCCATGATCAGGAAAATGGCCGGGTCGATCGCAAACCCTTGCGAACCGGTGTGAGTTCCCGGTCATTGAGGCCTTGGTCGCCTTGGTCGAAGTGCAGGTTGAAATGCAAGTTCACGGGGCAAGCCACGCCATGGAAATGGGTCATTCATCCCCGCGTTCATCGCATCTTTTCTGTGTACAAAGTTCGCATAGCGAAACCAGCTCATTGGCAATGTCCCGCCAGGGGCAGATCGTTCTTCATCGGGTCTGGTCCTATCAGGCCGTGTGATCCCGAACTTCGCATCATGCCCACCTCGACCACGTTGGTCCCCGCCACCACCGATGATATCCCCGCGCTCCTCAAGTTCATGGAGGCGTTCAACGCGATCGACGGGTATCCATTCGACGCCCATGAACGGGAGCGTATCGCACGCACCCTGCTTGGTGATACCGGACTGGGCCGCGTGTGGATGGTCGATCGGCAGGGGACGATCGCAGGCTACCTCGTGCTCGCCTTCGGGTTCAGTTTCGAGTATGGTGGACGCGATGCCTTCATCGATGAGTTCCACCTGGAGCCTGAACACAGGGGCAAGGGTGTAGGCACCCATGTCATGGCTGAAGTGGCCAGGTTGGCGCGCGAGCTGGGTGTCCGAACGCTTCATCTTGAAGTGGAGGAACACAACCTGGCCGGACTGCGGTTGTACAAACGACAAGGCTTCGAGTTCCGGGGACGACGTCTGCTGAGCCGACCACTATGACGTTCAGGGTGCACTGAGCGCGTCATACATCACCTGCAGCAGTCCGTTCTCCGGCCGGTCATCGATCAGCTGCCAGAACATGATGCCGCCCAGGCCGCGTGAGCGCACATAGGCGGCCTTGGCCGCAATGCTCATCGGCTCGTCGTAGGTGATGAACCGGCGCGTGTCCGGGTGGTAGGCGTAGGCCGCCCACGCCCGCTTGTCGAACCGCAGGTGCCAGCCGTTGGCCTCGGTGATGGTGGTGTCGATGGCGCTGCACGAGATGGTGTGTGAAAAGGAGCCGGGTTGGTGGAGGCCATCATGCTCAGCAGGCACATCCTTGAAGATCCGCGCATAAAAGGCCGCGCCGATCACCACCTTATCCAGCGGAACGCCCAGGCTGTCGAGCAGGTCCACGGCGCGATCGGCCGAGATCCGTTGCTGCGCGGTGGCGAAAAGGGAAGTATGGTGCCCGGTGTGCGTGCTGTAGCCGTGCACCAGGTCGTAGCTCATGATGTGCATGCGGTCCACCAGGGGCATGATGCTGTCCCATTCATAGCCCTTGATCAGGCACTCGTCCGTCCCGCCAGCAGCGAAGGATAACTCATAGTGCGGCCCCAATTCATTCCGGAGCGCTCGTACCAGCAGGGTGAAATGGTGCCGGTCGCTGTCCGAAAAGAGGTGCCCGGGCGGCCCTTGTACAGCGGGATACTCCCAATCCAGGTCGATCCCATCCACCTGATGCCTTTCCATGAGTTGCCGGACGCTTCGCGCAAAGGTGTTCCGGCCGTCGGCCCGGCTGAAGGTCTCCGAGCAATCGGCGCAGCCGCCCCATCCTCCCAGGCTCAACAGCACTTTCATTCCGGGGTTCCGCTCCTTCAGCTTCACCATTCGGGCGATGATGGGGTCCTGGGTGGGGTGCACCACCATGCTGTCATTCCGCACATGGCTGAAGCACCAGATCAGATGGGTAAGCTGCTCCAGACGATGCTCTTCGAGGTTGCGTCCATCGCCGGCGTAATAGCCGATCAAAACGGGCTGTTGGGCAGTGGCAGAGGCCGAAATACCCAACACCAGCAGGAGATGCCAGCGCATGCGGGCAAGGTAGGGCACCAGCTTATGTTCCAGGATCTGGGCTTTGCATACTGGCGGACCGGGGCTTTCCTGCCTTTCCCAACCCGGTATCGGCCCTTCGGTCAGGCGGATAGGCCCATCGACGAACAGGAACAAATGGCCGACGAAAGCCGTAGGAGGGCCACCCAACACAACGCTCCATGGTATCGATCAGTGCCGGGTCGTCCTCATTTACGGAAGGTACCCGAAAGGCTTCAGCCCGCTCCGGCTGCGGCTTCGTCGCGCTCCTTACCCTGTTTTTTCTGCTGCTTTCCATGCACCCCGGCTTTGGCCAGTGCACGGAGGTGCATGTGGCCGGTGTTCCGGCCGCCAGCGCGTGCATGGAGGCCGTGGCTGATGTGGTCTGGGTGCAGGCCAGTTCCACGGTCAGGAACACCATCTCAGGCAACAGCCTCACCAAGGTGAGCAGCAATGGCAACTGGAACGGCAACGGCTTCTCCTGGCGATCCGTGGGCAACAATGGGTACATGGAGACCACGGTGCAGGAGACCAACACGGCCCGCATGATCGGCCTGAGCACGACGGACATAAATGACAATTGGAACACCATTCAATATGCCTTCTATCTGAATACGGGCGGCAGCCTTGAGATCCGTGAGAATGGCAGTGGTAATCTGCTCGGGGCTGCTGCGTATGCCACCAATGACAAATTGCGCATTGCGGTGGAGGCGGCTCGCGTGAAGTACTACCGCAACGGCACGCTCCTGTATATCAGTGCCACGGCGCCCACATTGCCCTTGTTCGTGGATGTCTCTATCAATACGGTGGGCGGCACGGTAGCTGATGTGAAAGTGGCCAATGGCAACCTCGGTGTGTTCACTGCCGTGGCCACCAATGCGGGCACTGCGCCCACCTATCAGTGGAAGCTGAACGGGGTGGATGTGGGCACGAACAGCAGCACCTACATGAATACGGGCCTCCTGCCGGATGAGGCCGTAAGCTGCGTGGTGACCTGCGACGTGGATGCCTGCAGCCCAGGTGCCGTGCGTCCGTCGAACGAAGTGGTCATCGGGCCCATGGACCCCACCCGCACGAACCCGCACTGGATCAGCGCGGTGCCAGCGTCCAGTTCCTGCCTGTTGGCCGTGGCGAACGTGACCTGGGACATCTCCGCGTCCACTATTCGCAATGTCATTTCGGGCTCCACGCTTACCAAGGTCACCAGCAATGGCAACTGGAACGGCAACGGCTTCTCCCTGCAAAGTGTGGCCAACAATGGCTACATGGAGACCACCGTGCAGGAGACCAACACGGCCCGGATGATCGGTTTGAGCGCTGCGGACGGCAGCGACCACTGGAACACCATCCAATACGCCTTCTACCTGACCACCGGTGCCAGCCTGGAGGTGCGCGAGAACGGCAGTGGCAACCTGATCGGGGCCAATTCGTACGCCACCGGTGATGTGCTTCGCATTGCCGTGGAGAATGGCCAGGTGCGGTACTATCAGAACGGCGTATTGCGCTACACCAGCGCCAATGTGCCAAGCCTTCCCTTGTTCGTGGACGCGTCGATCAACAACACGGGCGGAACGTTGGCGAACGTGAAGGTGGCCAACGGAAGTCTCGGACAATTCACGGCCACGTCGATGAACGCAGGCGTAGCGCCGGGATACCAGTGGAAATTGAACGGGTCGGATGTGGGGACGAACGCGGCCACATACGCCAACGCAGCGCTGATGCCAGGTGATGTGGTCTCGTGCGAGCTCACACCGGACCTTGATGGCTGCACTGGCAACGGATATCCGTCCAACGCCATCACCATCCTTGCCCAGGACCAGACGGCCCAGAACGAGTTCCACATCGGGGGAACGGCCACGAACACCGGGTGCATGCGCGCAGTGACCAACGTGGTGTGGAGGCTCGCCTCGTCCAGCCTGCGGCACGTCGTCTCCGGAAACACCCTCACCAAGATCAATGGCAACGGTGCCTGGAACGGCAATGGCTTTTCCTGGCAGGGCGTAAGCGGCAACGGCTATATGGAGACCACCGTGCAGGAGACCAATTTCAGCCGCATGGTGGGCCTGAGCAACACTGATGCGAACAGCGATTGGAACAGCATCCAATATGGATTCCGCCTCATGGCCGGTGGCGCTTTGGAGATCCGCGAGAGCGGAAGCGGCGATCTGGCCGGTGGTCTTACCTACAGCACAGGTGATGTGCTGCGCGTGGCCGTGGAGAACGGCCGTGTGGTGTACTACCAGAACGGGGTGCTGCGCTACATCAGCCTCACCCCGCCCACCTTGCCACTTTATGTGGACGTGTCCAACCATCATGTGGGCAGCACGGTGGCCCAGGTGAAGGTGGCCAACCCGGTGCAGGGTCAATTCACCGCCACCAGCACCAATGCGGGCGCTGCGCCTGCATACCAGTGGAAGCTGAACGGTGTCAACGTGGGCACGAACAGCGCAGCCTACACCAACAATGCACTGGCGCCCGGTGACCAGCTCGTATGTCATCTCACTCCGGACCTGGATGGCTGTGCGGCCAGCAGCCATGCTTCCAATACCATCACCCTGCAGGCGATGGACCATGGCGTGCCCAACGAGCTCCGCGTACAGACCACCAACGCGACCAGTGCCTGCCTGCGGGCCGTGGCCGATGTGGTCTGGCGCAACAACGCCTCCGCCGTTCGCAATCGAGTGAATGGGAATACCCTCACGAAGCTCACGGGCAACGGCAACTGGAACGGCAACGGCTTCTCATGGCATTCCGTGGGCGACAATGGCTACATGGAGACCACCGTGCAGGAGACCAACTTCGCACGTATGGTGGGCCTCAGTGCCAACGACGCGAACGCTGATTGGAATACCATCCAGTATGCATTCTACCTCACCGCCGGTGCCGGTCTGGAGATCCGGGAAAGCGGCAGTGGCAGCCTCATAGGTGCCACGGCCTATGCCACTGGTGACGTGCTGCGCATTGCGGTGGAAGCCGGGCGTGTGCGGTACTACCGGAACGGCACCCTGCTGTACATCAGCAACACGCTGCCCAGCCTGCCCTTGTTCGTGGACGTATCCATACATCATACGGGTGGCACGGTGGCCAACGTGAAGGTGGCCAATGGTACGGTGGGGGCCTTTTCAGTGACCACGCCCAACGCCGGTGTGGCACCCACGCATCAATGGGTGTTGAACGGCACCAATGTGGGCGGCAACAACCCCACGTACAACAATGCGACACTCGCGCCGGGTGATACGCTTGTATGCCGGGTTGGCCCGGACCTGATCGGTTGCGCGGGCAGTACCTACCCGAGCAACCGCATCGTCATCGAAGCAGCGGACCAAACGGCGCAGAATGAGTTCTACATCCTGTCTGACGCGGCAGCAAGTGCATGCCAGGCAGCAGTGGTGGACGTGACCTGGCGCGTCGACGCTTCCGCCGTACGCAATCAGGTCAACGGCAACAGCCTTGTAAAGATCTCCGGTGGCAATGCCTGGAACGCGAACGGCTTCTCCTGGCAGACGGTGGGCAACAATGGCTACTTGGAGACCACCGTGCAGGAAACGAACCGCCTGCGCATGATCGGCCTGAGCAGCACGGATGCCAACGCGGATTGGAACACGATCCAATACGGCTTCTACCTGACACAAGGTGCAGGGCTGGAGATCCGCCAGAGCGCCAGCGGGAATTTGATCGGCGCCACCGCTTATGCCACCGGTGATGTGCTTCGCATCGCCGTGGAGAACAACATCGTGAAGTTCTATCAGAATGGGACCTTGCTCTACATCAGCCCGAACGCGCCCACGCTGCCACTTTATGTGGACGCGTCGATCAACCAGGTGGGGGGGACGATCGCCAACGTCAAGGTCGCCAATGGTACACTGGGCCAGTTCACCGCTGTGGCCACGAATGCCGGTGCAGCTCCCGTTTATCAGTGGAAATTGAACGGGATGAACGTGGGCGCCAACAGCGCCTTCTATACCAACGCGGCATTGAACAGCGGCGATAACCTGGTATGCACCATCATCCCCGACTTGGGCGGATGCGCGACCAGCTTGTTTACCAGCAATGCGATCGCCATTTCCTCGATCGATCAGACGCGACAGAACGAGTTCCACATCAATGGAGCGCCCGCAGCGAGCGCATGTGCCAATGCGGTGGCGGATGTGGTGTGGAACATCGCCTCGTCCTCCGTACGCAATGCGATCACCGCCAACACGCTCACCAAGATCACCGGCAATGGGGCCTGGAACGGCAACGGCTTCTCACTCCAGGCCGTGGGCAACAATGGCTACATGGAGACCACCGTGCTGGAGGCCAACCGCGACCGGGTGATCGGCTTGAGCCCCACCGACGCGAACGCCGACTGGACCACCATCCGCTACGCCTTCCACCTCACGCAGGCCGGTAACCTGCTGGTCCGCGAGAATGGGAGCGGCAACCTCATCGGCGCACAGACCTATGCCACGGGTGATGTGCTGCGCATTGCGGTGGAGAACAACATCGTGCGGTATTACCGGAACGGGACCATCCTTTATGTAAGTGCGCTCGCACCCGTCCTGCCCCTTTTTGTGGACGTTTCCATCCATCATACCGGTGGCACTGCGGCCAACGTGAAGGTGGCGAACGGCAACCAGGGGCAGTTCACTGCCACGGCCACCAATGCAGGTGCCGCTCCCGTATATCAGTGGAAGCGGAACGGCGCGAACGTGGGCACCAACAGCCCATCGTACACGAACACTTCGCTGGTGAACGGCGATGTGATCACCTGCGAGATCACCCCTGACCTGAATGGCTGTGCGGGGGAGACCTATGTCTCCAATGCCGTCCGCATCGCTTCCACGGACCAGACAGCGCACAACGAATTCTACATCACAGCCACACCGGCCAGTGCGGCCTGTCTGGAGGCCATGGTGAACGTGACCTGGCGCAATGCCCCTTCCGCCCCGAACAACCAGATCACGGGGAATGCCATCACCAAAGTGTCCGGTGGCAATGGCTGGAACGCCAATGGCTTCTCGTGGCAGGCGGTGGGCAACAACGGCTACATGCAGACCACCGTGCTGGAGACCAACAGGGAACGTGCCATCGGCTTGAGCGCCACGGACGCGAGCGCGCATTGGAACTCGATCCAATATGCCTTCTACCTGACCGCAGCGAGCGGCCTTGAAGTGCGCCAGAGCGGAGGAGGCAACCTGATCGGCGCCAACACCTACGCCGTTGGTGATGTGCTGAAGATCACCGTGGAGAACAACATCGTGAAGTTCTACAAGAACGCCACTCTGCTCTACATCAGCCCCAATGCGCCCACCCTGCCGCTTTTTGTGGACGCCTCGATCAACCAGGTGGGGGGCACATTGGCGCAGGTAAAGGTCTCCAACGGCAGCCCGGGCAGCTTCACGGCGGTATCCACGAACGCGGGCACGGCGCCCAACTATCAATGGAAATTGAACGGGGTCAATGTGGGTGCCAACAGCCCGAGCTACGTGAACACCAGTCTTTCCCCGGGTGATCAGGTCTCCTGCGTGCTCACACCAGACCTTGGGGGCTGCGGCACGGCAGTCTACCCATCGAACCTCGTGGTGGTGGCGCAACTGAACCTCACGGCCTTGAACGAGTGGTACATCAGCGGTGTGCCTGACGAGGAGATCTGCACGGAGACCGTCACGGAGGTGTCGTGGCGGCTTTCCAGTTCCACCTTGCGCAACACCATTGCCGGTGCCACGCTCACCAAGTTCATGAACAACAACCAGTGGAATGGCAATGCCTTCTCCTGGCAGGTGGTGGGTAACAACGGCTACATGGAGACCACCGTTCTGGAAACCGACCGCGAGCGCATGATCGGACTAAGCCCAACGGACGCGAACGCCGACTGGACAAGCATCCGGTACGCCTTCTACCTGACCCAGGGCGGCACTCTTCAGGTACGCGAGAATGGAAGCGGTAACCTGATCGGTGCACAGACCTATTCCAGCGGCGATGTGTTGCGCATAGCTGCAGAGAATGACGTGGTGAAGTATTACAGGAACGGCAGTCTTTTGTACACCAGTGCCCTGGTGCCATCGTTACCGCTGTACGTGGATGTTTCCACCAACCAGATCGGCGCCACCGTGCATCAAGTGCGTGTGGGCAATGGATGCAGCGGAGCCTACACCGCCACTGCGATCAATGCAGGGCCATCGCCTTCTTTTCAGTGGCAGGTCAATGGCGTTGATGTGGGAACGAACAGCCCGTCCTACACGAACGGATCCCTTGCCGCCGGTGACCTGGTAACCTGCATCATCACACCGGACATTCCTGGTTGTGCCAATAGTGCATATGACTCACAAGTCAGCACCTTCCAGGTCCCTTCCGTGGTGACCACCAACTGGATCGGTACGACCACCCTGTGGAACAACCCATCCAATTGGAGCAACGGCGTGCCCGGCAAGTACCGCTCGGCGGTGATCAATGGGGGGACCGCGAACCCCAACATCAGCACCAATGCGGTGGTGAACGGGATCACCATCGCCGCAGGCCGCACGCTTACCATACAGGCGGGCCGCACACTGGATGTCTATGGCAACTGGAACAACCAGGGCACGCTGGCGGCCACCACGAGCACGGTGCGCATGCAGGGATGCGCGGCGGGCAACACGATCACCAGCGCAGCCCCCGAGACCTTCCACCACCTCACGGTGAACAATCGCTTCAACGTTTCGGTGCCCTCGGGTACGCATCTGGTGGCCGGAAACCTGAGCTTCCAGCGTGGCGTGGTGATCAACCAGGCCATCATCCGGATCCAGAATGCAGGCACGGCTTCCGGAATGAGCAATTCCAGCTTCATAGATGGGCCTTGCGAGAAGGCCGGCACCCAAAGCTTTGTGTTCCCCGTTGGCCGGGCCAACCGGTACCGTCCCATCGCCATATCGGCACCTACCGCCGCCAGCACCTTCCGTGCCTTGTATCACAACACCAGCTCCAATGGCAGCTATCCGCATGCTTCGCGCGTGCCCACCATCAGTGCGCTGAGCCAGTGTGAGTATTGGGACCTGGACCGCACCAATGGTGATGGCCAGGTGCAGGTGACCCTGAGCTGGGACATGGTCGCACAACCCACCTGCGGGATACTGGCGCTCGCCGACCTGCTCGTGGCTGGATGGAGCGGCACAATGACCCAATGGCAGAACCATGGGAATGGGGGCACCACCGGCAGCACCCTGCTGGGTACCGTTACGAGCGCAGCGTTCGTGAGCGAGTTTGGTCCCTTCGCGCTTGGCTCCCGGAATGGCAGCAACCCGTTGCCTGTTGAACTGCTCGAGTTCACCGCCACGGCGAACGGCGCGGTGGTGGACCTGGACTGGAGCACCGCCACAGAACTGAACAATGACCGGTTCGTGGTGGAGCGCTCGAAGGATGGCGTCCATTTCGAGGACATCGATCAGGTGGCCGGGGCCGGAACGAGCGTTGGCGTGATCAATTACCACCTCGTGGATACCCGTCCGCTGCCAGGACTTTCCTACTATCGGTTGCGTCAGATCGACTTCAACGGGGCCTTTGCCCATTCACCCATCCAGGCTGTCTATCGCTCGGCGGATACGCCGCTGCAGCCTGTGCTCATTTATCCGAACCCGACCATCGGACCGCTGCATGTGACGATGGGCGAGGGGCTCGATGCCAGCATGCGGATCGAGATGGTCGATGCCACGGGCAGGATCGTCATGCAGGAGCGGCCAACGGACAGCATCCTCCGCATGGATGCAAGCCAGCTGCCTTCGGGTTTCTACCATGTCCGCATAGTGGGCCCTGACGGCCTGCTGGGACAGGCAAGCTGGATCAAGACGAACTAAGCGCCCTACGGAACATGAAATGAGCGGGCGGTGCAAATGCACCGCCCGCTCATTCCATGTCGCGGCCAGCATGAACAGTAAGCATTACGACCGCAGCCAGCGCCGCCCCTTCAGCAACACGCTACACCAATCCCTTCGCGCCCGGGAGCGCATCGGCGAAAAGGAGCACCACAGCGCTGAGCATCACCAGCCCGGCGCCCATCAACCAAGGACTGATGGCTCGCAGTCTCGTTTCGCGTGTTGCGCCGAATGCGATCAGAAGAATGCTCGGGGGCGTGAGCAGATAGGTCAGTCCGCCCATGGCGAAGTGGATCACATGCGCCAGTGATGGCGTGGCTTGCTCCGGATCGCAACCGGCATCGCAAGGTGCCAGGGATACCACCACCGTACCGAGGCCATACCAGATACCAATGCCCACAAGGCCCCAGCGCAACGATGGGTTCGTATGGTAAGATCCCGAAAGCACCAGCCCGAAGGCCGCCATGAGCAGCCCTGCGGGTAAGAAACCGAGCCAGCGCAACAAGGGTCCCGCTGATGTTCCAGAGGCGTAAGTCTCGCTGATGAACTGCTCCGTGTGGCTGTAGCCATTGAACTGCCAGCCGCCGATGATCACACTCAAGACGAAGAGCAAAGCGCCAGATAACCCTGCCCAAGACATCAACCGGCGCTGCATGGGCCAAAGAAAGCTGTTGACCGATGGGCGCATCGCGCGAAGAGAAATTTTATGAGCTCTTGTATTAAACCATAAGGTTTAATACGTTTGGCCCCGCAACGCATCATGGACCGCCTCTCGCTCACCTTCTCCGCGCTGGCTGACCCCACGCGTCGCGCGATACTCGCGCGGCTTTCCAGTGGTCCGGCGAGCGTGAACGAATTGGCGGCACCCTTCAGCATGAGCCTGCCCGCCGTGAGCAAGCACTTGAAGGTGCTGGAACGCGCGCAGTTGATCAAGCGCGGCAGGGAGGCGCAGTGGCGGCCCTGTGAACTGAGCGCTGCCCCGCTGAAGGATGCCGATGCCTGGATCGAGCAGTACCGCACGATGTGGGAAGAGCGCTTCGACCGGCTGGATGCGTACCTACAGGAACTGCAAGGCAGGAAACCGAAAAAGTGATGCGCGACGAGTTGCTCTTCACGGATCGTCCGGTGGCGTTGCCGCAAGGGGCTATTGTCGCCGAGCCGGCATCCGGAGGGCTGCAATTCGACCGGACCTACCGCGCGACATTGGAAGCGCTCACGGAGCAATGGACCGATCGCGCGATGCGCCAACACTGGCTCATCCCCATGAAGGCCTCGCGCTTTGCCGTCACCCATGTGGCACCAGCCTATCTCGAAGCGCAAGAGACCGACGGCCTTTATGCGGTGCGCATCACCATCGCCTTCGAGGATGATGGTGAACTGACCACCGCGCATATGCGCATTGCGCCCATCGCTCCCATCACCACGTCCATCCTCATCGCCAGCGGCTACGCCGATCATTGGGAGGAACGACTGAACATGCTCGCCGACCAACTCACCCCTGAGCCATGGAAACCCTGACCTCATCCACCACCGACCGTGAGATCGTCATCACCCGCCACATGAAAGCGCCCCGCGCGCTGGTGTGGAAAGCGTGCACCGAGGCGGAGCACATCGACCGCTGGTGGGGACCGGATGGCTTCACGAATCGTACTACCCGCATGGACTTCCGCGTGGGCGGCGAATGGGAATACACCATGACCGGCCCCGACGGCAAAGTGTGGCCCAACCTGATCACGTACCTCGCCATCGAGCCCATCACCCGCCTGTTCTATGACCACGGCGAGCCGGGTAACCCCAGGCAGTTCGAAGGCGAATTGCTGTTCGAGGAGAAAGATGGCGGTACGGTAGTGACGCTTCGCACCGTGTTCCCCACCAAGGAGATCCGCGATCACCTGATCGAAGCGGTGGGCGCCATCGAAGGCGGCAAGCAGACGCTCGCGCACCTGGACGTCTATTCCACTCAGCTACTTCGCGACTCCGGGTCAAGCCCGGAGTGATAACCTCAAATGAACCGAGCCATGCCCCAACCCGCCCTTTTCAACTTCACCCTGCAGAAGGAAGCCCGCACCATCACCGTGGAGCGCTCCTTCAACGCGCCGCTGGATCCCGTGTGGGCGGCCTTCACCGAAGCGGACATCCTCTGCCAATGGTGGGCACCGAAGCCCTACGCATGCGTCATCCAGTCGCTCGACTTCCGCGAAGGTGGACGCTGGCTCTATTGCATGGAAGGTCCGCAGGGCGATCGTCACCACTGCTTCTTTGATTACGAGACCGTGCGGCCGAAGACCTATTACATGGGCCACGACGGTTTCTGCGATGAGCAGGGCAAGCCCACGGACATGATCCCCAGCACAAAGTGGGAGAACCGCTTCAGTGAGGAGAATGGCACCACGGTGGTGCGCATGCTGCTGATCTTCGAGAGCGAGGAAGCGCTGGCGAAGATGATCGAAATGGGCTTCAAGGAAGGCTTCACCATGGGCTTGGATCAGCTGGATCAGCTGTTCACGGAACAGAAGTTCTACCACGGCACCAAAGCAGACCTGAAGGCAGGCGACCTCATCGAGCCAGGCAACCACTCGAACTACGGCCAGCAGAAGAAGGCCAGGTTCGTATACCTCACCGCCACGCTCGATGCCGCCACCTGGGGCGCTGAACTGGCGCAGGGCGAAGGACGCGGCCGCGTCTACATCGTGGAGCCGACGGGGCACTACGAGAACGACCCGAACCTCACGGACAAGCGGTTCAAGGGCAACCCGACGAAGTCCTACCGCACCAAAGCCGCCCTTCGTGTAGTGGGCGAAGTGAAGGACTGGCAAGGCCATGCGCCGGAGCAATTGCAGGCCATGAAGGACCACCTGCAACGCCTAAAAGAACAAGGCATCGAAGCAATAGAGGATTAGCATTATGTACGGGCCGGAAATTTCCGGCCCCGACCTATACAGCCATGCCCACCCGCATCGCCATCACCACCCGCATCAACAAGCCCGTGGCCCAGGTCTGGAGGTTCTGGACCGACCCTGCCCACATCATGCAATGGAACGCCGCCAGCGACGATTGGCATTGCCCGAAGGCCACCAACGACCTGCGCACAGGTGGCTCCTTCAGCAGCACCATGGCCGCACGCGATGGCAGCTTCAGCTTCGACTTCGAGGGCGTGTACGACGATGTGCAAGATCCCGGCTCAGGGCCGGGACAAGCACGCATCGCCTACACCATGAGCGATGGCCGCACCTGCGAGATACTCTTCGCCGGGAAGGACGGCGGCACCGAAGTGATCGAGCGCTTCGATGCCGAATCACAGAACCCCGTGGACATGCAGCGCGCCGGCTGGCAGGCGATCCTGGACCGGTTCAAGGCGCATGCTGAAGCGCAGGGGTGATCACACAGCAGGCCCTAAACGAACGAGGCCATGAGCGAAAAGGCGAAAGTCACCCCCAAGGGCACACGGGAGTTCGTGATCACGCGAAGCTTCAATGCGCCACGTGAACTGGTCTTCGAAGCGTTGACCAAACCCGCCATGGTAAAGCGGTGGCTGAACGGCCCGCCCGGCTGGTCGCTCACGGTGTGCAAGATCGATCTGCGCGTAGGCGGCAGGTTCCGCTTTGTGTGGAGCAATTCCGCCGGGAAGGACAAGGGCATGAGCATGAGCGGCGTGTACAAGGAGGTGAAGCGTCCGGAACGGATCGTGAACACCGAGCGGTTCGAGCCGGCCTGGTACCCGGGCGAAGCGCTCAGCACAACGGTGCTCACCGAGAAGAAGGGCGTCACACTGATGAAGGTCACCGCGCGGTACGACTCGCGGAAGACACGCGATGCCATCCTTTCATCTCCGATGGAAAGCGGATTGGAGTTCAGCTACCAGGCGCTCGATGCCTTGCTGGAGAAGCAAGCCAGGGGGAAAGGCAAGAAGGAGAATGCGCTCTTCACCGGCACATCCGAGCCGCAGAACGTGGATGCCTACATGAAGAAGCTGAAGCACCCGCTGAAGCCGGCGGCGGAGCAGTTGCGCAAGACGATCCTGGCCACGGACAAGACGATCGGCGAAGGGATCTTCTGGAACGCCCCGACATTCTACTTCAAGGGCCCGATGAAGCCCTTCGACCCGAAGACCTACAAGCGCTACATCGTAGGCTTCAACTTCTTCAAGGAAGACGTGATCCGCCTGATCTTCCTGCGCGGCGCCAGCGTGAGCGATCCCCATGGGGCGCTCGAAGGCAGCTACGCGGATGGTCGACGGCTGATGATGATCCGCAGCCTCGATGACCTCAGGAAGAAAGAGAAGGACCTCAAGCGGATCATCAAGGAACTCATCAAGAACACTCGGTAAGGGTCGGAAATTTCCGGCCCCGACAATCCCAAACACCATGATCACCAAACCCGAGATCGTCACCACCAGCGAAGTGCCAGTCGCATCCATCCACCTGGTGATCCCCGGCATGGACATGCCCAAGCACATGGACCCCGCCATCCAGGAGATCCTGAAGGTGCTCGCCGACCAGGGCCTGCATCCCGCAGGGCCGATGTTCAGCTACCACCACCGCAGGCCCAGCGACACCTTCGACTTCGAGATCGGTTTCCCGGTGACGAAGCGGATAGTGGAGAGCGGCCGTGTGAAGAACAACACCTTGCCTGCCGAGCGTGTGGCGAGGGCTGTGTACCAAGGGCCGTACGAAGGCCTCTCGAAAGCCTGGCCTGCCTTGCAGGAATGGGTGCGCCAACAAGAGCTGCCCGAGACCGGCCGCTTCTTCGAGCGCTACCTGAACAACCCCGATGAGGTGAAGGCCCCGAAGGAGTACCGGACCGAATTGAACTGGGTGATCGGATAGCAACAGCGTTGATCAGCATCCATGAAGAAGCAGACCAAGCCCATCAAGGATGAAGAGCCGATGCTGACCTTCGAGAGCGCCCAGCACTGGGATGCCTGGCTGGAGCGCAACGGCACTGCTGTGCAGGCGATCCGCATCCGGATCGCGAAGAAGGGCAGTGGCATCCCATCGGTCACCTACGCCGAGGCCGTGGACATTGCGCTCTGCCACGGCTGGATCGACGGTGTGCGCAACGCTTATGACACCAAGACGTTCCTGCAGCGCTTCACGCCGCGCGGCCCGCGCAGCATCTGGAGCGAGATCAACAAGAAGAAGGTGCAGCAATTGACCAAGGCCAAGCTGATGCGGCCTGCCGGTATAGCCGCAGTGAAACAGGCCAAAGCGAACGGCCAATGGGACAAGGCTTACGCACCAGCGAGCACCATTCAAGTGCCACCGGATCTGGCCGCCGCGCTGAAGAAGAACAAAAACGCCAGAGCCTTCTTCGACACCCTCACCGGCAGTAGCCGCTATGCCTTCCTGCACCGCCTGCACACGGCCAAAAAGGAAGAGACCCGCGCGAAACGATTGGCGCTGTTCATCGCTATGCTGGAGCGCCAAGAAGCCTACCACCAATAGCGTGTGCTGAGTAACCGCCAACAGAGATACGACCCATGAAGCACCCCAACACCAGCACCGACGCCCTGATCTTGCCGCCCCGCCAAGGACGCACCTACGATTGCGGCACCATGACAGCCGTGTTCAAGGCCGACGAGAACGAGAGCGACGAACGCTACAGTGCATCGGAGTGGTGGTTGCAGCCGAACTCCGAGGGGCCTGGTCCGCACTTGCACGAGGAGAACGACGAGCTTTTCTACGTGATCGAGGGTACCATGAGCTTCCTCGTGGGCGACCGGTGGGTGGATGCCGAGCGTGGCACCTTCCTGCGCATCCCGGCCCGCACGATGCACGATTTCACCAACCGGACCGATAAGCCCGCAGCGGCTTTCAACGTGTTCATCCCGGGTGGATTCGAGCGCATCATGCCCAGTATCGTGAAGTGGTTCGCGGAGAACAAGGGATGATCTGACCGACCGATCCGAAACGAAGACCAGACACCATGCTCAAACGAATGGACAACACGGCCATCGTGGTGGAAGACCTCGATAAGGCCATCCGCTTCTTCCAGGAAGTGGGCATGAAGCTCGAGGGCAAGGCCACCATCGAAGGCGAATGGGCCGGGCGTGTGACCGGGCTGGGCGACCAATGCGTGGATGTGGCGATGTTGGTGACGCCGGACGGGCACAGCCGCATCGAACTCTCCACGTTCCGAAGGCCCGCGATCGTGGCGGACCACCGCAACGCCCCGGTGAACGCCCTCGGCTACCTGCGCATCATGTTCACGGTAGAGGACATCGACGACACGGTTACACGTCTCCAAGCGCTCGGCGCGAACCTCGTGGGCGAGGTGGTGCAGTACGAAGATTCGTACCGCCTCTGCTACATGCGCAGCGATGATGGTCTCTTGGTCGGCTTGGCCGAAGAACTCCGCGCGGTACGGCCGATCTGAATGCACCTTCAACTGCCATGAGCCCCAGACGTACCTGCCCCAACGGACATGTCTTCATGAAGACGAGCGACTGCCCGACTTGTCCGCGATGTGAAGCCGAACGAGCGCCGACGAACGGCTGGATGGCGAAACTTGGAGCGCCTGCGCGAAGGGCTTTGGAAAGTGCGGGCATCCGTACACTGGAGCAATTGGCCGCACGGAGCGAGAAGGACCTGCTCGCGTTGCACGGTTTCGGTCCGGCCACGTTGCCCGCCCTGCGCAAGGAGTTGAAAGCCGTCGGACTGCAGTTCACAACACCCACCAAGCCCATGCGCGAGCTTCCAAAGAAACCGACCAGCACAGACGAATACCTCAAGGAACTTCCAGCTGAACAGCGCAAGGCCTTGGAGCGCTTGCGCAAGCAGATCCTGGCCGCCGTACCCAGCACAGAGGAGCACTTCGCGTATGGAGTACCCGCCTTCCGGTACAACGGCCATCCGCTGGTGTACATGGGCGCCTCGAAGAACCACTGCGGCCTGTACGGCTCGGTGCCGCCCGGCTTCAAGGAAGCGTTGAAAGGCTTCAAGATGGGCAAGGGTTCCATTCAGTTCACGCCGGAAAAGCCAATACCGGCCGATGTGCTGAAGGACCTGCTGCGGGCCAAAGCTGCGGAGATCGAGGTGCGGTGGCCGGTGCGGATCAATAGAACCAGGTGATAACCGGGTACAGCAAACCTCAACCATGCCATAGGCAGGCAAGCCCGCCCAACCTTCAACCCTCAACCAAGCGAAGAATGAAACGCCTCAACCTTACCTACTGGATCGTCACCGCCCTCTTCAGCGCCTTCATGATCTTCAGCAGCTACGGCGGCCTCACGCTGATGCCCGAAGCGGTGGCCATGCTGCATGATCACCTGGGCTACCCGCTCTACTTCATCCAACTCATCTCTTGGGCGAAGGTGGTGGGCGCCATCGCCATCCTGCTGCCCATGGTGCCGGCGCGGGTGAAGGAGTGGGCCTACTTCGGCTTCTTCATCGATCTGGCTGTTGCCATGATCTCGTTCATCGCGGTGGGCGATCCGGTGGTAGGCACCTTGCCTATGCTTCTCTTCATCGCCGTGCTGGTGTGGGCGTATTGGCTGCTCCACAAGCGGCTGGCGACGAGGGCGATCTGAAGCATCCAGACCAACCATTCGAGTCAGATGTACATGCGGCGCATGGGGTCATCATCCTTACGTTGCGTATCGAAGTGTAGTCCTAGTTCGGTGCGTTGCATTTGCTCCAGATACTTCGTGGGCGAAAGGCCGGTGAACGACCGGAAGGCGTTGATGAAGTGGGCCTGGTCATAGTAGCCCGCTTCCAGCGCAATAGCTGGCCAATCCGGTGTGCTGCCATGCCGGTCCATTGACTCGAACACGGATTGGAAGCGAACCAGCTGGGCGAAAAGACCAGGTTCTGCCCCGATGGCATTCTCGAATCGCCGCAGGTATTGCCGTCGGCTCAGCGGTATCGCATCCGCAAGGTCCTGCACGCGAACCTGCCCTTTGGCTTCCATGATACCTTGGGCGCTCTGCACGATGGCCTCGTCGAGGGCGGGTCGGTGCAAGTGCGCAAGCAGGAATCGTTCGATATAGTTCAAGCGGGTCGATGTGTCCGGTGCCTGCCGTATTTCCCGCTCCAACTTATCCGTCCCCGAGAACACATCGCAAAGCGGCAGGTTCCGGTCGATGATGGGCGATAGCGGTTTCTTAAAGAAGGGTTGCAACCCCCACGGGTGAAAACCAGCCATCACCACACCCAAGTTGTCCGGATTGGAGTATTCGATGGTACGTGTGGTGTAGCCGGTGATGGCATAGCCCGGACTGGGTTGTTTTGAGCCACCCATCACCCGTTCGAATGAAGGCCCGCCGAAGGAGAAGACCACCTGGGCATGCGGTACGGGAAGCACCTTCACCCGGTTGTGCTCATCGCCCACTTCAGGTGTATCGCTCTTCAATTCCAAGAAGTATGCGATGTAGGGCGACAGCAGCGGTGAAGGCCTGGAAAAGTCCGGCTGCAATGGCATGATTCAAAAATACGATGATCGCTGTTGGGGCCCGGATCATTGGAAGAATCGGTCACACGCGTGTCCTGGACGACCAATACTCAAACCATGGTCCTTCAGTGCTTTGCCGAAAAACTTTGAGTCACATGCCACACTTTTCATACACGCGCATGGCCGGTTGGTGCGCCATCCTCGCGGCCCCCATCGCTTTTCTCAGCTTCTTCCTGGGCCCGATAGCTTACCAATGGGACTTCGAGGCCATGTTCGACCCTGCACGTGGCATTGCTCACCCCACCGTCGATGCCTCAACGGTCAAATGGGGCTGGATGCTCGATATCCTTGGCTACTACTGGCTGTTGCTACCTGCTTCCGTGGTGCTCACGGACCTCGCCTCGCGTACGCGGCCAATGCACGCCCAACTGGCCGCCCGTGCAGGATATGGGTACATGCTCACCGGTTCCATCGGTGCGGCCATCCTGGCCGGCACCACGGATCTCTTCGATGTGTATGCCCAAGGTGATGAGGTGTCCAGGATCGCAACGGTGGTGGTGTACAAGGCCGTCTTCGGCATTGTGTACGCGGGTCTTTGGAACACGCTGAGCATGTCCCTACTAGCCGTTTGGCTGTGGATGGCAGGCCGGCATCTGCACAAGGCACACCAACCACTGGGGCTTTTCGCCATGGTCCTGGGCGTCTGTTCCGCACTGGACGTGCTCGGTCTGGTCCTCGGCATCGAGATCGTAAGCATGCTCGGCCTTTTCGCATATCTCTTCCTATTCCCTGTATGGAGCGCATGGCTTGGAACATGGATGCTCCGGGGACTGGTCACGTCCACTCAGATCCACCCCTGATCAACCGCACCATGAAACGCATCTTTCGCATCCTCGGTCTTTTGTTGCTATTGGTCGTGCTGTTCATCGCCGGCACGGTCACCTACATCACACAAGCCCTGCCCGATGTCTATCTGCCTTCAGAGCTGCACGTGGAGGTCACCCCAGCCCGCATCGAACGTGGCGCATATTTGGCCAACCATGTCTGCGCCTGCATGGACTGCCACAGCACACGGGATTGGGAACAGTTCAGCGGTCCCCCTGCCCCAGGTACGTTGGGTGCCGGAGGTGAGCGCTTCGATGAGGCGATGGGCTTCCCCGGCACCTTCATCAGCCCGAATCTCACGCCGCATGGGCTGAAGGAGTGGAGCGATGGCGAACTCTACCGTGCCATAACCAGTGGGGTAGGAAAGGATGGTCGGGCCCTCTTTCCGGTAATGCCCTATATGAACTACGGCACGATGGACACCGAGGACATCCACAGTATCATCGCCTACCTGCGCAGCATCCCGGAAATTGCGAGTGCACCGGAGGCAAGCAAAGCTGCCTTCCCCATGAACATCATTCTGCGCACCATGCCAAAGACGGCCACTCCCGTGAAGCGTCCGGATGCATCCGATAGGGTGGAGTATGGCCGCTATGTCGCCAATGCGGCAGGTTGCTTGGATTGCCATACGCGCGTGGAAAAGGGCAAAAAGATCGGTGCTGACTATGCGGGTGGGTTCGAGTTCCGCTTTCCGAGCGGATCGGTGCTGCGCTCCCCCAATATCACTCCGAGCAGGGAAGGTGGGATCGGAAACTGGTCGCGTGAGCAATTCATAGCGAGGTTCAAGGCCGCCGCTGACACTTCGTACACGCCACCTGCCGTTGACATGGCCAATGGCGATTTCCAGACCGTGATGCCGTGGACCATGTACGCTGGTATGACCGAGCATGACCTCGGTGCATTGTATGACTACTTACACACAGTGCCAGCCGTGGGTGGATCATTCGAACGCTGGTCCCCGAGGTGAAGCGGTGATCGGATCGGTCTGGCTACTTTCGAGGCATGGAAACTACCTTCCAACGCACCCGGAACAACGTCCTCACTCCCACGCCGGAAGAGATCCGCATCACCCGTGAATTCGATGCGCCGCGCGAGTTGGTCTGGAAGGCCTGGACCACGCCCGCGATGCTCGTGCACTGGTTCGGCTGTGCGGCCTTCAGTACCATTTCGGCGGAAGTGGACCTTCGTGAAGGCGGCAACTGGCGCGTGGTGCTGCGCACACCCGAGGGCGAGGATATCCCCAGCTACGGCACTTACACCGCTGTGGAGCCGATCAGCCATCTGGCCTTTACGCACCAATGGGAGAAGGCTCCGGTGGATGTGAATCCCGCCCACCATCGGACGCAGGTGACCGTTGATCTGCATGAAGTCGGTAGCAAGACGCGCCTGGAGTTCCGCCAGACTGGTCTCGTCTCCGAAGCCTCGCGCGACAGTCACATCGGCGGCTGGTGCGACAGCATGGATGCGATGGCCATCACCATCGCATCGGTTCGAGATTGAGCAGCTACGGCAGTTGTGACAAGAGCACTCGTCCCCGCGGCGAGAGCTCATAACCCGGGTGGTGGCTGATCGTCAACCCCAGGTTCTTCAGCTTGCGCACATTGAGCTTCAGCCATTCTTTTGGAAAGCCTGTCACTTGAGCCAGTTGCACGGCGGGCAGGTGCGGATGGGCAGCTATGTTCCGAAGCACCTTATGGGTCCAAGGTCCATGTGCCGAGGCCTTGTCCAATCGAGCCAGCCAGGCCATGAGTTTCTCGAGCGCATCCGGTCCTATGGCCTCTTTCTCGCGTAGCGCGATCCGCGGATCGTCCCCGATCAACCGCATTTCGATACGATAGAGGTCACCTTCGCGCGAGGCCAGTACGCGCAGCAGTTCATCGACAGACCTGTATCCCATCGCCTTGGCGTGCCGAGGCTTGATATCCGCTTCATCGATCCGCTCCAGCCGGTCGATCCTGAGTTGGCCAATGGCCGTGAGCAAGGTGCCTCCTGTCTTCACACCGGGTCTGCGCCAGCGGCGGTAGAACGTGCCTCGCGTTGCGGTACGCACCGCTTCCAGTTCGGTCTTGTTCAGGAGCATGCATGGCGAAGATCGGCGATGCCGGCGACCGGACCGGTCTTGCCAGGTACGCCTTGCGACAGCCTCATCGGTGGCAGGTGTGAAAGCTTGGACGAGCTGGCGGCGGGTATCGAAGCAAATGCGCCTGTGTGAGCCAAGCACCTGGGAGAGCCGCACTCAGTTGTTGATGATGATCACCGGCGCGTTCTGGATCTTCTTGTCCGAACGGGAAACGAAGCGCACCACCATCTCGCCCTTCTTCTCCTTGATCGCATATACCACGGCGACCGGGCCCTTCGGGCCGGTGCCCGGGGTGGCGATCTGCAGGTTCTTGCGCTCGATCGGTGGAATGGCCTCGTCCACGAACCGCACGACCACCTTGGCGTGATCGAAGTTGATGTTCGATGCCGTGACGCTGCTGGCCGGTTCCGCGTTGATCGTCTGCCCGTTCACCACCAGCGTGAAGGCCAGTCCATCCTCGGAATAGACCGTCAGATCATGCGCGATCTGGGCCGCAACATGGCCGGGAAGTACGGTGGCCAGAAGGAAGAACAGCGGGAGATGGGCATTCATGGGCATGTGTAGAGATGGGCTGAAGATAGGACGGGGAAAGGTGGGCCCCCATATTCCTCACGCGGTACGGATCTGCATGGCCGGTGCAATACGATATGTGCACGTCGACACGGTGTTCGTGTCGTTACGGCGGCCTGGCTCAGTGGATGATGAGCAAGGGGAGCTTGATCGGCATGCCCACATCCGTGGGTTCGGCCACCACCAGGTAGTGCCCTGAAGGTAATTTGTCGACCGCTACAAGCTCATTGAAGCGTCCGGTCATCACCGGCCTTCCTGTCAGATCGAGCAGCACCAGCGCTCCGTCGCCGAGGGCACTGAGCGTGAAGCCATGTGTCGCAGGGTTCGGGATGAGCACGGCATCGGAGTTGGTCCAGGGCCGATAAATGGAGCGCCGTTCGGACCAGGTGGCCCTACCATCGTGGTCGGATTGCCGCAGCCGGTAGAAGGAAATGCCGGGCAAGGGCGCCCTGTCCGTATGCTCATAGTTGATCATGGCCTGGCTGTTACCGGCGCCACGGATGATGGCGATGTCCTCCCAATACCGTGCGTCCACGGAACGCTCAATGGCGAAGTGGTCATTGTCCTTCTCCGATGCGGTGGACCAGCGGAGTTGCACCGCATCGCTGCCGAAAAGTTGTGCGTGGAACTCCACCAGCTCCACGGGGAGGACCACCGAGCAGAAGTCCGATGCGGGCACCTGGCCTGAAACCGTGTAGAATGAGCCTGGCGTGTTCTGGTTGTTGTATGACGTGGTGACCCACCCGGCCGGCCGTGCGGTACGGGACATACGGAACTCGTCGAACTTGGCGTCGATGTAGTGGTCAGCGTTGTATTGTGACCTGCCGAAGTAGTTGGCGGTCGAACTTTCCATGGCCGAGGGCAGCGTGGTCGCTGTCGCACTACCATAGAGCGCACCGTTGCGGTACACGCGCATCACCTGTGCGGATGCATCATAGGTCACTGCCCAATGCACCCAGGCCCCTGTTTGTATCCCGCTATTGGCGACCATGGGGCCCTGCTCTCCGAAAATGCCGATGGTGGTGATGCGCACTCTTGTCTCGGCCGGGTTGCCCGTGGCCGATGTGGGCGTGAAGAAGAAGTTGCGTGTGGTGCTGGCCCCCAGGTCGAAGATGCGCTCCCAGTTCGTTTCGGTCCGGTCCAGCCACACCCAGCCTTCGAAACTGAAGCTCTGCACGCCCGCCAGGAAGTTGTTCGGCAGGCGGAGGTGCTGGCCATTGAAGTTGCTGTTGACGTTCGTGCTGTTGTTCAGGTCCCGGCCCTGCCCGATCTTCGAGAATGCTTGGTTCGATGTGGCAGGGGCCACACTGTTGGTGAGGTTGTTCCCGTTGCTGGTCCCATCGGCCAGGCTGTTGTTGAAGTGCCACACCCCCATGTAGTTCGTGTCCCAAACGTCGGTGGAAGAGGGGTCGGGGACGCCGCCGCTCCTTCCATAGAACATGAGGATGACGAGGTCCTGCCCAGGGGTCAGTACGGGCGCCTTCACCCACACGATGAGCTCGCCCGTCAAGGCCACATACCGTTCACGTTGATGGGGTAGGATGGTGCTGCAATCATCCAAGGTGAAGACGATGTCCAGCGCGTTGCTCTGTTGGATGTACCCGCCGTTGGCCGTGGTGCGCAGATCTGGATGGGTCAGTGAGATGAGCACCGGAAAGTCCGTCAGGGGCTGGCTGCCTGCGATCTGGGTCCCGTTGATCTGCAACATGCGGGCGAAGGCATAGCCGGCCGGCTGGGCCGTACCGAGCAGTGGAAAAAGAAGAAAGAGAAAGGCTGTACCAGCCGATCTTGTTGGACTTTGGGAAAACATGCCGCGGCGTTCTACGGAACGCGGCCGCTTGAGTTCCATGCCTCGAAAGGGGCTTCATGGGCCGGGTGAATGGAAGGGCAGGCCCTCGGAAGGTGCGGCCATGCCCATAGTAGAACTCCCCGTGGGCCTTACGGATACTTCCATGACGCGAGTTGCAGGTGAGTGTTGGGCTTCCTCCGCACCTTCGCAGCATGGACCCACGTGCCACCGCCTTTCTGCGCCTCTTGAACATCATGGACGAGCTCCGCGCCAAATGCCCCTGGGACCGCAAGCAGACCATGGAGACCCTGCGTCCGCTCACCATCGAGGAGACCTACGAATTGGGCGATGCCATCCTGGAGAACGACCTGGATGGGGTGAGAAAGGAATTGGGCGACCTGCTTCTTCACATGGTCTTCTATGCCAAGATCGGCCAGGAGAAAGGGGCCTTTGACATTACCGATGTGCTCAACGGCATCTGTGACAAGCTCATCCACCGGCACCCGCACATATATGGCGATGTGAAGGTGCAGGACGAGGAGGAGGTGAAGGCCAATTGGGAGCGGATCAAGCTGGCTGAGAAGGGGGGAGCCGCAGTCGGTGAGGCAAGCGTGTTGGAAGGCGTCCCCAAGGGGCTGCCCTCCATGGTGAAGGCGATCCGCATCCAGGACAAGGCCCGCGGTGTGGGCTTCGACTGGGAGCGTCGTGAACAGGTGTGGGAGAAGGTGCAGGAGGAGCTTCAGGAGCTGAAGCGTGAGGTGGACGCAGCATCCGACAAGCAGGCCGGGGAGCTCGGTGATGTGCTCTTCAGCATCGTGAACTACGCCCGGTTCCTGGGCATCGACCCCGATGAGGCCTTGGAGCGCACCAACCGCAAGTTCATCAGCCGGTTCCAGTTCCTGGAGCGTGAGAGCCGCAAGGATGGGCGGCAACTCGGGGAAATGACCCTGGCCGAAATGGACGCCTACTGGGAGCGTTCCAAGTCGGTCCGAGACTGATCACTGGATCGCGGCCAGCTTCCTGCGCAGGGCATCGAGCACCTGCTGGTGCTGCTCTATGTTGCTGGAATGGGTATCCACCTCGGCGCTGGCCTGCCCCACGTTACCCTGTAATTTGCTGATGGTCGCCTTTTGCTTGGCCTCGGCCTGGCTCAGCTTGGCCGTTTCGGTACCATTGCCTGCCAGTCGCTTGCGTGCCTTGTTCAGGCGGTCCAGGTCCTTCACATCCTGTGTGCGCTTGTACTTCTCGTCCAGTACGGCAATGTCGTGCTCTATGCCCGCCTTTTCGGCCTCCAGCTTGCCCTTCTTTGCCTGGATCTTGGCGATCTCCCCATTGGCCGTGTCGATCTTCCGCTGGTTGGATGCGGCGGCCCCTTGTGCACTTTGATGCTTGGTGCGCGTATCGGCGATCAACTTCTCCTGGGCGGTGACCTGTTTGCTTACCACACCGCGGTTCAGGCGCACGCCCACATTGCGCACTGCGGCTTTCATCGCCTCATCGTTCGTGGCGGCGGTGCTGTCGTTCAGCGCGAAGCAAATGGTGAGCTTGGCCAGGTTGGCACGCTTGTCGGTCTCCGCTCTGGCCATCACCAACAGCGGGGTGGGATCTATCTCCGGCAGCACACAACCAGCGGCCTTCAACGGGTCCTTGCCGCTCACCTGCGCACTGATGGCCTTGTACTCGTTGCGCAGCATCTCCAATGCGGCCGGTCCATCGGTCTCGAAGATGCTCACTGAATAGGCCGGAAGCCTGTATTTGCCATTCGTGATCTGGTCCGGTACCACGGTGATCGTCTTGTCCCAAGTGGTGCTTACGGGCACTTTCGACTTCTGCGCAGCGACGCTCGCCGGCAGCAAAAGCATAAGGAGCAGGGTCTTCTTCATGAAAGCTGTTCTTGGATGGGTCAATGGCCTTTGCCGAACACCAGGCCCACGGTCAGGTAAAAGGTCAGGTATTTGGAGTCGATGTCCTTCACCAGGATGTTGTCATTGTATACCTGCGTAAGCCCGAAGGCCACTCCGGGCTCCACGGTGAAGAATGCGATGTCCATTCCCAGGCCGGCCTCAAGGTTGAAGGAGCCATTGGCAAAGTAGGCCTCCTGGTTGTAGGAGATGTCCTCATTCGTGTTGTCCACGCTCAGCAGCATGTCGTAGCTCGGTCCCACGGCCAGCCGCAGCTTGAACGCATCGCCATTGATAAGCTTCCAGCCACCCAGCACGCGGAGCTTGAGGTAGGTGCGGATGATGTCATCCTCTATCGTGGTGACCGTGCCGGAGCCGCTGCCACTGGTGATCTGCTGTGTGACGGTGGTGGCGTTGCGGCCAAAAAAGGCCCCGGGCTGCAGGAAGAAGGTGTCGCCAATGCGCACGTCCATGCCCAATATCCAGCCGGCGTTCGCCTTGTATGTGGCGCGCTCCGGTGCATTGGTCAATTGCTGAAAGGTGACGCCCAGTTGGGGGTTGAACTGGAGTTGGGCCATGCCGGTATAGGCCAGCAAGGTGGCCGTCAGCAAAAGGAGCGAACGGTTCATGGGCGGTTGAGTAAGCGGGGCAAAGCTAATCCGGCATCCTGCAACCCGGCCGTGCGCTGTGCTTCCTGACCTACCGTTCGGCCAGTTCCCGCAAAGCCAGGTATACGCGGTGCATGGGCAATCCCATCACGGTGTAGAAGCTGCCCTCGATGCGTTCCACGGCGGTAAAACCGATCCAGTCCTGCACACCGTACGCACCGGCCTTGTCCATTGGTTGGTGGACCCGCACGTAGTAGGCGATCTCCTCAGCGGACAATGAGCGGAACGTCACCAGGGCCACATCGGCGAAGCTGTGCATGGTGTTCGTTGTTCGAATGCAGACCCCGGTGATCACACGGTGTGTTCGGCCGGAGAGGAGGGCCAGCATGCGCCGTGCATCGGTTTCATCGAGTGGTTTGTTCAGCAGGTGGGGCCCGGATCCATCATCCAACAGAACGGTGGTGTCTGCGGTCACCAAAGCCTGGTCGGGTGCAAGGGAGCCCGTCCAGGCCTTTGCCTTTTCGCGTGCGAGATGCTCCGCCACTTGTTCGTCCGGAAGACCGGGTGGTGGCGTCTCGTCCATATCCACATGGGTGACCTCCACGGGCAGGTCGAGCCCCTGCAGCAACTGGCGTCGCCGCGGTGAAGCGCTGGCCAGCACCAATCGCCAGGGAAAGAGCGGTGGTCGCGGTGTGTGGCTCACAGCGTGTAACGGATCAACCAGGCATAACCCACGGCCATCACCATGGCCACTTTCAACAGGTTGCCAGCCAGCAGATGCTCGCGTCTGGTGTGTGCCTGATAGGTGAGACCTGCGGATACGAGCAACGGGGCGACAATGGCCAGATTGATGTACCAGAAGGACAAGCGGTCGTCCAGATAGGTTTGACGGACCACCAGAATACCCAGGATCATGAGCGCGGTATAGGCCAGCACAAGCCCCTTGCTCCATCCCATGCCCATCACGATGGGTACCGTGCGACAGCCCTCGGCCTTGTCGCCCTGTACATCGGCCATGTCCTTCTGCAGTTCGCGCACCAGTGTGGCCAGGAACGCGAACCCGGTGTAGGCGATGATCGCTGTCCACAGGGTGTTGAAGAAGAGCCGGTAGGTGTCCTGGTCGTGCATCAGTTGGGCCAGGTCAGCCGGCAGCGCGCGCTGCAAGGCAATGATCTCGTAAAGACCGGTCTGCAGGGGCACGAGGGCAGTGAGCAAGGCCACCAGCCCGTTGCCAATGAGAAAGCGGCGCTTGAAGGTGGTACTGTATGTCCACAAGGCGCCAATGGCGAAGGGTGGGAGCAGGGCCATATACCACAGTCCCTGCCGCCAGGCCACCCACCAGCCAAGGAGAAGGCCAAGGGAACTGAGCACGATGTGGGCGGCCATGGCCACGCGCCGTTTCACGGTACGGCCCACGATCACGGTGTCCGGCCGATTGATGCGGTCGATGCGCTGGTCGAAATAGTCGTTGATAATGTTGCCCGCCCCGGCGATGAGCAGGGTGGACAATACGAGCAGCATGAAATGGAGCGGGGCGACCTGTGGTCCCACACCGGCACCAAGCAGCAAGCCAGCAAGCAGGCCTTCCCGTATGCTCACCATGGTGAGCGCGATGATGGCCAGGTTCAGCGGGCGCGCAAGGCGAAGGAGCGGCTTCATCGGTTCACCAGGTATAGGCGCCATCGGTCAGCCAGCGTCCGCGTACGCGCATGGCTTGTTCGAGCAGGTCGCGCACACAGCCGGCACCACCGGCCACGCGGCTCACATAGGCACTGATGGCCTTCACCTCTTCGGCCGCATCAGCCGGGCAACAGGGCAGGGCCACGCGGGCCATCACACGCAGGTCGGGGATGTCGTCGCCCATGTATGCCGCACGCGTTAGGTCCAGACCGGTCCCGGCCACCAACTTGTCCAGCAAGGCGCTCTTGTCCCGCACCTGCATGTGCACCTCCGTCACACCCAGCCGCGCAAAGCTCTCGCGAACCCCTTCCGACCTTCCACCGGTGATGATCACAATGCGCAGGCCCTCGCGCACGGCGTGTTGCACGGCGTATGCATCGCGGGTGTGGAAGGTGCGCACGGGGTCCTGGCCGGGCAACAGCAACACCCTGTTGTCCGTGAACACCCCGTCCACATCGAACAGGAAGGTGTCGATGTCCGCCAGTTGCTCCTTATAGGTCCTCATCATTCCGCCTTCGGCCCATGTGCGGCCGATATCATCCGGCTAAGCAGGTCATAGGCGCGGCGAAGGTCGGCATCGTCCTTCAACCGATCGAGGTGGCGCTTGATGGTGTGCAGGTCGCCGCGTTTGGCCGGGCCGGTGAGGGCGGTGGCGGGGCCTACAGCGGCCGCCTTGGCGGTGGTGGCGCTCCACAAGGGCAGCAGCAGGTCATCGGGCAATCCTTCCCGCCGCAGCAGTTCCTGTGCACGGTCCAAAAGGAATACGGGGAAGTTGCTTGCGAACACCGCTGCCAGGTGTACGAGTTGCCGTTGTTCACCGGGCATTTGCACGGCTCGGCCGGAGATGCTGCGGGCCAGGTGCAACAGTTCCGCCCGTGTGGTCTCGTCCGACCCATCCACCACCAGCGGCACCTTGCCCAGGTCGGTGGGGGTGCCGGGGCTCAGGCTCTGAATGGGCCACAGCACTCCGCGCCGTTCGTGAGGTTTCAGTGCAACAAGGTCCAGCGCCCCGCTGGTATGGGCCAGCACGCCGGAGCGGGGTCGCAGCCAGTGGGCCACCTCGGCCACGGCATCGTCACGAACGGCAAGCAGGGTGATGGTGGTCGGGGGTGGGTCAGGGCGCCAAGGCAGGGCCGGGCAACGCAAGTTCAGCGCCAGTTGATGGGTGCGTTCCACATCACGCCCCATTACCCCCAGGAGGGGGATGCCGGCCTGCACCAGCGCATGACCCAGATGGAAGGCCATTCGGCCCGCGCCGATCAGCAATACTTCCGGTGTGGCGCTCATCCGCGCGATGGCTTGGACGTGAGGCGTTGACGTACGGCCATGAAGGTACCGAGCGCCAGCAACACGCAGCCGATCCACAGGATGTTGATGCCAGGGAATACGATGGCCTGCAGCACCAGGAACTCGCCATCACTGATGTGCAAGCCCACCTTGCCCGTCTCCGGATCGGCGGTGGCCAGGTCATATTTCGCACGCAGCTCAGGTATCTCGAAGCCTTTGCCGGCCACGGGCTCCGTACCGCGGTAGATCACCACGGGGCGCGCTTCGAACCAGCGTTCCGCATCATACAGGTCACGCACCCGCAGGCGCACCATGCGTACATGAAAGGCGCTGCCGAGCATGCTGTCCGTGCGGGCGTCCTTCACCACCATCAGGCTGTCCAGTACCACCACGCTCGTGGGGGTCACGATGGTATCGCCGATCTGCTTCTCGAAGGTGCGTTCCGGCATGTGGTCCGTGGAATCGGCCGCGTCCAGCTTGGCGTAGCGCACGTGGGTGTACAGGTCGCGGTGCAGCCAGTGGCGGGTGCTGGGCTCCGGCACGTTGCCGAAGCGCGGGTTCAGCTGCACAAAGGGCTCCAGGGTGAAGGCCTTCGTTCCTGGCCGTGTGGCCGACCAATGGGGACTGTGCCAGAGGTCGCGACGGGAATAGTTCTCCAGTGGCTCCCAATAGTTCGCCTGGTCCAGCAGGAAATCCACCGAAGCCGTATGCGCCTCTTTGGCGCGGAAGAGGCTGCTGCGGATCCGCACGGTATCCCCGGAGGAATAATGGCGCGGCTCGGCCTTCATGTAGTCTGTACGGTAGTGCAGGTTCACACCATCGGCACGGCGTCCCACATAGGTCACATAGTGCTCGCCCAGCCGCACGGTGTCGCCCTTGTACAGCAGCACGTCCGTGTTGTTGTCGAACTGTTCGTTCAGGTGGCGCAGGTCCATCACCGGGCCGCTTACGCGCTGGGTGAGGTTGCGGCTGATCTCCTGCTGGCGGCTGGTGCTGATCAGGGCACCCAGCAACACCAGTGCGAAGCCCACGTGCGCCACCGAGGCGCCGGCATGGTCCCACTTGCCCTTCAACACCTTGATCAGGTAGTCCACGTTGGCCGCCGCTGCGAATACGGTGGCAAAGAAGAGGGCGATCAGGTCCAGTTCAACAAGCTTGTACTGCAACAGCCACACGCCCAGCGCGGTGAGCAGCGCAGCCACCACCACCGCACGCAACAGGTCGCGCCGGAACTTTTGCATGTCGCTGTCCTTCCAGCGCAGGTACTGGCCCACGGCCACGAGCATGGCGATGATGAAGGCGAAAGGCACCTGCCATTTCACGTAGTGGGCTTTGGCATCCGCGGGTGGTGCGAGCTTGGCGCCGGCCACATTGCGCAACCAATCGCTGTTCCATTGCTCGGCCAATCCCCCCAACCGGCTGGTGAAGGGCTCCAGCAGCAGATTGAAGACGGGTACCGAGGTGCTGAAGGTGATCTGTGCGGCGCTCAGGAGCAGCACGAGTGAACCGATGAAGAGCCAGAACTCGCGGCTCGCAAGCTTCTCTTCTTCCGCCGCGTGCCATGGGCCAGTGCGGTAGGCCACCCATAGCATCACCAGGCTGCACAGGGTGAAGAGCAGGATGGCGGCCACCTGCACCTGCAGCCCCACCCCAATGACCAGCAGGGCCACGCAGAGCAGGGCATAATAGCGGCGATCGGACAACCGGGTGAGCATGGCCGTGGTGCTCATTGCCACGAAGACGAGCATGAACAGCAGGAGGCCCGGCAGCATGCCCTCGCCGGTGAAGCTGTGCACGCTGGTATCACCCAACACACCGCTGCGGGTGAGGAAGGTGCTGTAAAGCACCAGTAGGAATGTGGTCAGGGTGAGGAGCATGGTGGTGAAGAGCGAGGTCTCCTTGCGCTTGTTCACCATCATCAAATGGCCGGCGCCCACCAAGGTGAGCCAGGGTACCAGCGAGGCGTTCTCCACGGGGTCCCACGCCCAAAAGCCACCGAAGCTGAGCGCTTCATAGGCCCACGCACCACCCATGAGGATGCCCGTACCCAACACCATCACGCCAAAGAAGGTCCAGGGCAGTGCGGGCGCCATCCACTCGCGCATGCGCTTGGTCCACAGACCCGCGATGGCATAAGCGAAGGGCACCAACGTGGTCGCGAAGCCAAGGAAAAGCGTGGGGGGGTGGATCACCATCCAGTAATTCTGAAGCAGCGGGTTCAGGCCCCGGCCATCGGCGAACTGCGGGATGCGGGTGAGGTAGTCCTCCAAGCCGGTCCACGGCAAGCCCAGGTTCTCAGGGAGTTCCCGGATGAGCATGAAGGGGCTGCTGCCGATGCGGACATCACCCACGAACACCCCCAGCACCATGGTGGCCAGGAAGACCTGCACCAGACTTACCACTGCCAGCACGGGCGCCTCCCATTCACCCGCCTTGCGGATCAGGACCAGGCCGATGACCATATGCCAGAAGGTCCATAACAGGAAGGAGCCCTCCTGGCCTTCCCAGAAGCAGGAGAGGATGTAGCGCATGGGCATCTCCCGGTTGCTATGCTTCCACACGTAGTCGAACTCGAACCAGTGGTTGAACAGCATGATGAAGAGCAGCACCACGATGCCGAGCACCGCGGTAGCGTGCGCGCGGAAGCCGAGCCGCCCCAGGCGGGTCCAGCCCGCATCGGGCCGGGCCGTGCCCAGCGCAAAGGCCGCCGTGGCCAGTAGCGCGCCTGCGAAGGAGAGCGAGGTGAGGAAGTGGCCAAGCGTGCTGGCCCAGGTGTGTTCGCCGAGGTAGGTCACTGCGGGTGATGGAGTCGGCTGCGAAGGTCGGTGTTGAATGAACAGCAGCAGCCGAAGAAGGTTCCCGCCAGCATCATTGCACGCGGGTCCATTCCCCCTCGGCCTTCAACTCGTTGCCCTCGGTGTATTTGCTGGGGCACTTCATCAGCATGTCGCTGGCGTGGAACTCGTCGTTCACCACGCGGCCGGTGAGCACGATGCTCTCGCTGCGTTCGAAGTCGTAGGGCTTGGCCTTGGCCAGCTTTACGCGGCAACGCTTCCCCTGGTCGTCCACCAAGGTGAATTCCGTGAGGTTGGCGTTCACAATGGGCTCGTAGATGATCGGATCGGCCTTGTCCAGGGTGCCCTTCACGCGGAACTCCTTGCCCGGCGATGCGAAGGCTTGTGCCAGGTCCACGAAGGTGGTGTTGTCCGTCAAGGTGCCCACCAACGCCGCCACCGCTGCGGCGATCACGATGAGGGCGATGATGTGGCTGCGTTTCATTGGTCCGTGGTCTGCTGTCCGTTGCGCTTTTCCAGCTTCGTCAACCGGCGGTCGAAGGCGGCCATCCATATGGCCAGACCCACCAGTACCAGGGCGACCACGGCCACCACGGTGTTGATCTTTCCGGAGTGAAAGAGCGTCTCCTGCAACCAGTCCGGCGTTTGGGACTGTGCAAAGGTACCGCCGGCGAGCAGCGCTGCCGGAATGGAGCATAGGGACCTCAGCAATTTCATGGTCGGCTTTCGGATAGGCGCGCCGCACGCAGGCGCAGATTGAACATCCAGGTGCCCAGCAGCATCCAGCCCAGTACGGCGGGGTAGAACACCAGGCGCAGATGGTCGTCCAGGTCGTAGGTGCTGAAGGCGGGATTGCCGCCCTTGCCGGGGTGCAGCGAATCGCTCAGGCGGGGCAGCACCATGAAGAAGACGAGCATGAGGGCGAAGGCGAACAGGTTGTATACCGCGGCCAGCCGTGCGCGGCGCCCGGGGTCCGCCACGCTTCCGCGCAGTACCAGGTAGGCGAGGTAGATCAGGGTCACGGTGGCGGCGCCGTTCAGTTGCGGATCGCTGGTCCACCAGGTGCCCCAGGTGGCCCGGGCCCACACCATGCCCGTGACCAGGCCAAGAGCAGCGAAAACGAGGCCCACGCGCACTGCGTTCACGGCCGCGACATCGTGGCGCAGACCACCGGCGCCCAATGCCCTCACGCTATGGACCACAGAAATGGTCATGAGCAGCATCATGGTGAACCACATGGGCACGTGGAAGAAGAGGTTGCGGATGGTCTCGTTCAGGATGGCCCGGTTGGGAAAGGTGAAGGCTGCGGATGGGCTGAACGCGGTCGCCGGGCAGGTGGCCTCCTGGATGCCGCTCCCGCGCCCACCGGTCCAAAAGGCTTCGTGCAGCACCATGGACTGGCCGGCGCGGGTGTCCAGCACATGCAGGTGGCTTAATTCCGACCGGAAGCCTTCAGGGATCTCCAATTCCACTCGGATGCGGAGCGGGTCGAGAACGGTGACTTCCGCCGCACACAGGCGCTGACCGCTGTTCTCCAACCAGACCATCGGGGGCTGCTCGGTGCTGAAGGCGGTACCGTAGCCCTGCGCAATGAATCGCACAGGACCCGGTGTGATCCGGTCCGTATCCACATGAACGATGGTCGGAGCGAGCGGGGTGCGCAGACCAATGAGGACCACGTACAGCAGGAGCAAGACCCCCAGTGCCTTCCACCAATTCCTCCTCATCAGTCGCGCCAAAGGTAGGGGTACAGCACGGCGGAAAGGGCCACGGTAATGGCATCGATGGCCAGCAGCCACACGAGGTAGCGGCCGCTGGTCTCCAGGCCCAGCCCTTGCAAGGCAAGTTGGCTGGCACGCATCACGCTCAGGAGCAGGGGCAGCACCAACGGGAAGCCGAGCACGGCCATGAGCCCGGTGCCACTGCCAGCACGTGCGGCAATGGCGCCGATCAGCGTGAGCACCGCCGCGAAGCCGATGCCCCCGAGCACCACAATGCCCGAGAAGGCCGGCCACCGCGCGTCATCCAAACCATCTGAACCGATGAACAGGGTGTAGGCCCCCAGCGTAAGCAGGCTCACGGCCGTCATGGAAAGGGCGTTATACAGGGTACGCGCCAGCACCAGGCTACGGGGGTGGGTCAGGGTGTACAGGTAGAGCTGGCGTCCGGTGTCCTCCCGTTGGAAGGAACGGGCCAATGTGTTGAAGGCCGCGAACAGAAGGATCAGCCAGAACAGGGCGTTCCAAACACTGGCCTCTTCGATGTGCCGAACGGCCAGGTAGCAGACGTATACGGCACTGGCCACGTAGAGGAGCATGCCGCCCATGGCGTGCTTCTGGCGCTGGTCAAGCAGCA
The DNA here is from genome assembly GCA_016788635.1 of Flavobacteriales bacterium. Taxonomy (GTDB): domain Bacteria; phylum Bacteroidota; class Bacteroidia; order Flavobacteriales_F; family PHOS-HE28; genus PHOS-HE28. The sequence continues at coordinate 228,647 of JAEUSU010000004.1, forward strand.
GTTCCAGTTTCAGCAGATGGCCGATCTCGGCGGGGCGCATGGTCGGCGAAGGTATCGAGTGGTCCGTGGCTTCACATTGGGGACTTTGTGATTATCGCTTACCTTCGCGGCCCATTTCGAATTGCCATGTCCCGTATCTGTCAGATCACCGGTAAGCGCGTCATGAGCGGCAACAGTGTGAGCCACTCCAACATCAAGACCAGGCGCACCTTCGCCCCGAACCTGCAGGACCGCCGGTTCTATATCCCCGAGGAGAAGAAGTGGGTGACCCTGCGCGTAAGCGCTGCGGGTATGCGCACGATCGACAAGATCGGCATCGCCGAGGCACTGAAGCGCGCCCGTGCCAAGGGTTTCCTGGCCTAAGCTCATCCCCGGGCGCACCGTCAGGCCCGGCACGACCTTGGTAGACGCCGTGCGAGCATAGCTTCGCGCGGCGTCTTCTTTTTCCCCATGCGTTCCATCACTCTTCTCTTGCTCCTGCACACGCTGGCCCCGGTTTGGGCACAGGAGCGGCCTGTTACACGGCTCTCCAGCCCTGTTGTGAATGACAGCGCGGACACGGACCTGCTTCCTCCAGCCTTCTACCGTGGTCGGCGCCAGGCTCTTCGAGATTCACTCCCGGCAGGTGGTGTAGCCGTGCTGTTCGCGGCCCCGGTGCGCAACCGCAGCAACGATGTGGACCACGAGTACCATCAGGACCCGGACCTGTACTACCTCACGGGCCTGCGCGAGCCGAACGCGGTGCTCTTCGTTTTCAAAGAGCCCCAGCCAGTGAATGGCCGTGAGGTGAAGGAATTGCTGGTGGTGCGGGTCCGTGACCCCAAGCGTGAGGTATGGGATGGTGAGCGGCTCGGATCGGAAGGGGCCATGGTACGTCTTGGGCTTGAGATGGCCATCACCGGCGAGGATCTCCTACAAGTCACAATGGCCATGGATGAGCGGCACACCCGCTTCATGGCCTTGCCCAAGGACCCACCCGCCAATGACCCCAGGGACCCAGCGGACCTCCAGGACCTCATGGCCACCGTGGCGGATAGGACAGCCAAGGCGGAGCATGGCCCTCCCGAGCGCCTGCGCAATTGGCTGGCCGCCATGCGCGAGGTGAAGTTGCCCGAGGAGATCGCCCTGCTCCGAAGGGCCATTGACATCACATGCGAAGCCCAGGTCGCCCTCATGAAGGCGCTTTTTCCCGGCATGACCGAGTTCCAGAGCGAGGCGGTGGTGCAGTTCGTGTTCACGGCCCGTGGCGCTGAGCACGAGGGATACCCCAGCATTCTGGGCAGCGGAAGGCACAGCTGCGTATTGCACTATGTCACCAACCGTCGCATCATGGCCAACGGCGACCTTCTTGTGAGCGATGTGGGGGCGGAGTACCACGGTTATACCGCGGACGTCACCCGCACATTGCCTGTGAATGGCCGGTTCAGTACGGAGCAAAAGGCCATTTACGAACTGGTCCTCAAGGCACAGGATGCCGGCATCGCTGCGGTGAAGCCGGGCGCACCCTTCCGTGGCGCCCACGAGGCGGCCACAGAGGTGATAACCCAGGGCTTGATCCGGTTGGGGCTCATCCAGAAAGCCGACGAGGTGAAACGCTACTTCATGCACGGTACCAGTCATTACCTGGGCTTGGATGTGCATGACCCCGGCACCTATGGGCCCTTAAAGGTGAACACGGTCCTCACCGTGGAACCAGGCATTTACATCCCCCAGGGATCGCCATGCGACCCCAAGTGGTGGGACATCGGTGTACGGATCGAGGATGACGTGCTGGTGACCGCGGATGGGTGCGAGGTGCTCAGCGACTGTGTGCCCCGGTCGATAGCCGAGGTGGAGGCCCTGATGGCCGAGCCATGGGACGGGGTGTTACCAGGTTTGCGGTGATCCGGTCCTGGTTCGAACAGATCCATTACCTTTGCCGCCCGTCCGCAGGGACGGTAACCCGTTAGAAGCCATGGCCAAGAAAGGCAACCGCGTTCAGGTGATCCTGGAGTGCACCGAGCACAAGACCTCGGGTCAGCCCGGCACATCCCGGTACATCACCACCAAGAACCGCAAGAACACCCCGGAACGTATGGAGTTGAAGAAGTACAACCCCATCCTCCGGAAAATGACAACCCACAAAGAGATCAAGTAAGCCATGGCCAAGAAGACCGTTGCCAGCCTGAAGAAAGCCGATGCCAAGGTGTTCACCAAGGTGATCCGCATGGTGAAGAACGACAAGACCGGCGGCTACCAGTTCCAGGAAGCCGTGATGGCCGCTGAAGAGGTGGACAAGTTCCTCTCCAAGAAGGCCTGATCGATCCGTACCAAGCACGAGAAGGCTTCCACCCCGGGTGGAGGCCTTTTCGCACATTAAGACCTCACATGGCATTGTTCGGTTTGTTCGGCCGCAAGAAAGAGGCTGCCCAAGTGGCTGCTGAGGAACGCGAGCTGGACCAGGGATTGGAACGCTCCCGTACGGGATTCTTCGGCAAACTGGCCCGTGCCGTGGCCGGCAAGAGCACCGTGGACGAGGAGGTGCTGGACAACCTCGAGGAGGTGCTGGTGAGCAGCGATGTGGGGGTGGAGACCACCCTGAGGATCATTGAACGTATTCAGGAACGCGTGAAGCGGGACAAATACGTGGGCACCGGCGAGCTGAACGGCCTGCTTCGTGAAGAGATCGCCTCGCTGATGAAGGACCCGGCGCCTGTGGACACGGCGGTGAAGCCATATGTGATCATGGTGGTGGGGGTGAACGGAGTGGGCAAGACCACCACCATCGGCAAGCTGGCCAACCTATACAAGAAGGCGGGCGCCAGCGTGGTGCTGGGCGCGGCGGACACCTTTCGTGCCGCGGCCGTGGACCAGTTGCGCATCTGGAGCGAAAGGGTCGGTGTTCCGTTGGTGCAGCAAGGCATGCACGCAGACCCCGCCGCTGTGGCCTACGACACGGTGGAAAGCGCCAAGGCCAAAGGAGCTGATGTGGTGATCATTGATACCGCCGGCCGCTTGCATAACAAGGTGGGACTGATGAATGAGCTCACCAAGGTGCGCAATGTGATGCGCAAGGTGATCCCTGATGCGCCCCATGAGGTGCTCTTGGTTCTGGATGCCAGCACCGGCCAGAACGCGATCGAGCAGGCCAGGCAGTTCACCAAGGCAACGGATGTGACCGCCCTGGCACTCACCAAGATCGATGGAACAGCAAAAGGTGGCGTGGCGATCGGGATCAGCGACCAGTTCAACATCCCCATCAAGTACTTGGGCGTGGGCGAGGGCATCGACCACATCCAGGTGTTCGACAAGCGGGCCTTTGTATCCGCGCTTTTCCGCGCGTAGCGTGCCAGCAGCGCCCTCACCGGGCAATGGCCGCTGGCAGCGCGCCGCAGTCCTTGCAACCGGTGATGATGAACTCGGTGCGCCGGTTCACCTGGTGCTCCAGTTCGGTGCACTCCACGCCGTCCGCGCATTGGTTCACAAGACGGCGCTCGCCATACCCCTTGTAGGTGATGCGTGAAGCGGCGATGCCTTGGGCCACCAGATAGTTCCGGGTGCTTTCGGCCCTTCGCTGGCTTAGTGCGTCATTGTACTCCGTGCTGGCCCGGCTGTCCGTATGGGAGCGCAGGTCGATCATGATCGACGGGTCCATCCGCATCGCTTGCGCCACCAGGTCCAGTTCAGCGGCCGCATCCCTGCGTATCACGTGCTCCCTGAAGTCGAAATAGATGGGGCGAAGGTTCATGGCACTGGCCATGTCCACACCGGATGTGATGGGGCTCAACGAGGTGCCATCGGGACCCATCAGCGCTTGTTCCAGGAACATCAGCACCCGGAAGTCCACTTCCATCGATTTGGAGAGATAACCTGGCTTGCTGAAGGTCACTGCCAGTTGAACATCGTCGCCATAGCGCCGGTCCGGTATGGAGCCCCGGGTGATCCCGAGCGCATCTGTAATGCCATAGTAGACCAGCGATCCGTCCCTCAGGTCCTTGATGGTAACGGTCACTCCATCAAGCCACTCTTCCGTCATGGCATCGCGCAAGATCACGTTCACGGGAAGGTCCATCACGCTGTTCAGGTACATGGTGGGCACCTCGGTGTCGCCGAAAACGCTGGTGGTGAACTCGTTCGGGAGAAGCTCAACTTGTGAACCGCCCTGGATCTTCGCGCTGATCATGGCGGGCACGTTCGGGGCATGGAACTCATAGTATCCGTTCAGTCCGGTCACGCAGCGTGCGAGCTCATTCCGCTGCATGTCGAGTAGTCGCACAGTGAGGAAGGGCACGGGTTGTGCATCATTTACGTCCAGTATGCGCCCGGCCCACACCCGGTCGTCGTCTGGTTTGCTGTGCATGCGGAACCAATAGATGTTCTCGCCGCCGATGGCATCGTCCCTGTCGCTGGTCAGGAAGCCCAGTTCTCCCGGACCATCCAGACAGATCCCAAAATCATCTGCCGTGCTGTTAATGGGTATGCCCAGGTTCTCCACGGCCCCGAAGAACTGGTCGCGGATGACAGTGCGGAAAAGGTCTAGCCCGCCAAGGCCCATGTGTCCATCACTGGCGAAGTACAGCACGTTCTCGTGTACATAGGGGAACATCTCGTCCCCTTCCGTATTGATGGGTGATCCGACGTTCTCTGGTTCGCTCCAGGCCCCGTTGCCTTCACGGTAGCACACATAGATGTCCGTGCCACCGCGGCCGCCTGGCATGTCACTGGTGAAGAACAGACGCTGTCCATCACGCGTGAGCGCAGGATGGCCAACGGAATAGGCTGGGTTGTTGTGCCGGAAAGGGACCTCATTGGACCATCCCTTGCCCGCTCGCCGCCGCACCATGATCTGCAGGTTGTTCACGCTCTCCTTGCTCAGTACGTTCCGTGTTTCGACCTGGCTGTTCCGGGTGTAGTACATCTCCGTTCCATCGTTCGCTACAATGGCATTGCTCTCATGGTAACGTGTGTTCAGGTCGGCCAGCGGCTTGATGCCGGAAACAGTGCCATCCTTGCCCAGTCGGCCGGAATAGAGGTTCAGGAAGGGCTGGCCGTTCCAACTGTGTACTTGGCGGCTGGCGTACCCGTCCACCCGGGAAGAGGAAAAGACCAAGGAGTCGCCATGGATGAAGGGTGACATGTCCGCATATTCGCTGTTGAACCCGGCTTTGAATAACTTGTGTGTGAGGCCTTCGGCTTCCATCAGCTCCATGATGCGCTCCGGTGCGTTCTCCTTCAGCTTGATCCGTGAATCATCAGGCCTGAGCTTTGCAAAGCGCTTCATCCAGACCTCACTATCCTCAAACTGTCCAGAGAGTCTCAACAACTCAGCATAGCGGTAGATGTCCCCTTCCTCCGCCTGGGAAGAGCTCGCCACAACGGCATACCAGCGCTCAGCGTTCTTCAGGTCACGCAGGAACCAATAACACTCCGCAAGGTGCCGTGCATGGGGAATGCTGCTCGCATCCTTACGGAACGCCTGTTCGTACTCCTCAATGGCCGCGGCGTAGCTCATCGCCTCAAAATACCTCTCACCTCGGGTCAGTTGTGCCTTTTGGGCTGTGACCATCGGAGCCGACAGGCCGCAGGCCAGCACGAGGAGGAAGGGTGCGCGGAAACGTACCATGAGGTCAGAAATAGCGCGGTGAGCGTATGCGTTCGCGGTTGTAGACCGGATCGTAGCTGATCATCAGCTCGTGCGACCCGTAGTTCCGTCCGATCACGTTACCAAGCCCCATGTCATACGCGTAACCGAACTTGAACTGGTCCGTCACTTGGATCGAGGTCATTGCGATGATGCTTTGGCCGTAGCGGTAGCCTGCTCCCACACAGAACCGGTCGTTGAAATGCACATTGGCGACCAGGTCACCGGACAGGGGCGCACCGTTCACCGCACGGATCATCAAGGCGGGCCGCAGCCTGATGGCACCCACGGGCATGACATAGCCGGCGGTAAGGAAGCCATGTATCGCCTCGCGCTGGAAGCCGATGAGATGACCTTCGGAGTTGGTGGTCCCGATCCGGTTCTGCAGAAGCTTTGGAACAGAGACCCCCACATATCCCCGCTTTGACCAGAGGTACATGCCGAAGCCGAAGTTCGGCAGTAGTTTCCCGCTCAAATTGGTGGCGAAGGTCGGGTCATTCGGATCCGTGTGCTCCACCTCGGTATTGTTCAACTGAAGGTGGTTGAAGCCCGCGCTCAGGCCAAAGGCAAGCCGGGTTTTGCGGTTCACACGGATGCGGTAGGTGATGTCGCCGAAAGCACTTGTGGTATAGGTCCTGCCGATCCGGTCATGTACCAGGTTGCCACCCACGGCCAGGGACTTCTTGTTCACCGGTGCGTGCCCGGAAAGCGCGTGCGTAACGGGCGCCCCGCTGATGCCCACCCATTGCATGCGCGAAACAGCGGCTGCGTTCAACACATCGTGGCTTCCTGCGTAGGCGGGATTGATGGCCAGCATGTTCCACATGTACATGCTGTACATCGGGTCCTGCTGGGCACGGGCACATAGGCCGACGATCAGTCCGGCTGCCAGCAGTGCGATATGACGTGCGCGTAGCATTTTCCGTGTCAGCGGTTCAACTGGATATAGCCCGTGCGCACGTCACCATCACCCAGGTCCAGCTGGTAGAAATAGGTTCCCGTGGGCAGGGTGCCGGGCATGGCCATGTTCGCGTTCACCTGGCCGCTCCACTCGTTCCTGTAGGGCGAGGCGCGATAGATCTCATTTCCCCAGCGATTGAAGATCACCAGATTGTTTTGTTGGTGGTAGTCAATGCCCTTGATCACCCAGGTGTCAGCGATGCCATCGCCGTTCGGTGAAAATCCGCTCGGTATCACCACTTCAGGTTGAGGCCTGATCACCGTGATCGTGGCCGTGCATGTGCTGCTGTTCCCACTGACATCCGTTACCGTGAATTGGACCGGATAGTCGCCAGGTGCCACGAACAAAGTCTCATCCACGGCCAGGATCAACGGCGAATTGCCACAGTTGTCCGTGGTCCCACCATCCACATCGGCGGCAGTGATGAAGACCATGTCATTCGGGTCCAGGTATACGGTGATGTCCTGGCATACTGCGAGCGGACTGATGGTGTCCAGTACGGTCACATTCGCGGTGCAGGTGCCCTGGTTCCCTACGTCATCGATCACGGTTAGGACCACGGGAATGATGCCCAGGTCGCTGCAATCCATCTGTGTCTGGCTGGCCAGGATCTGCGCGATGCTTCCATTGTCGAAGGACCCACCGTCGATGTCGGAACCGGTCAGGCTGGCCGTGCCATTGGCATCGAGGTATAGGGTCAGGTCCTGGCAGATGGCGGTCGGGGTATCGTTGTCACCAACGGTCACGATGGCCATGCAGGAAGTCTGATTGCCACTGACATCAGTGACCGTCAACAGCACAGGGTATGTCCCGGTGGCTGTGAAACTGGTCTGGCTGGCGGAATAGGATAGCGAACCACTTCCACAATTGTCCAGACTGCCACCGTTCAATTGGGGAGCGGTGATCGTGGCGACCCCGAGCGCGTTCAGGTTCACCGTAATGTCCTGGCATACGGCGGTCGGAAGGATCGTGTCCAGGACCGTGACCACGGCCAGACAGAAGGAGTTATTGCCGGCTACATCCGTGACGATGAGCGTCACGTTGTTGGCACCGAGATGGTTGCAGCTGAAATCGGTCTGGGAAGCGGCGAGTTGCACAGGTCCGGTGGCATCGTAGCTGCCCGCATCAATATTGGCTGGGGTCATGCTCACCTGGCCCGTGGGTCCAAGCCAGAGTGTCAGCGGCTGGCACAAGGCCACCGGTGGCGCATCATCCACCACGGTCACATTGGACACGCATGAACTGCTATTTCCGCTGGCGTCGGTCACGGTGAAAAGGACCGTATACGGGCCGGACACCGTGAAGGTGCTTTGGTCAAGGGTCTGGACCAGTCCACCAGGACAGTTGTCCGTGCTTCCACCACCGACCATGGCAGGGGTGATGGTCACCGTGCTGCTGGCGTTCAGTGGCACTGTGATGTCCTGACATATGGCGATCGGGGTGATGGTATCCAGCACGGTGACCACGGCGATGCACAAGGAGGAGTTCCCAGCGCCGTCAGTGACAATAAGGGTGACGTTGTTCGTCCCCACATGGCTGCAGCTGAAGCCGGTCTGTGATGCGGCCAGAGTAACGGGGCCGGCTTCATCATAGCTGCCCGCATTGATCATGCCCGGGGTTATCCCTGCGGACCCCGTCGCGTCCAGGTAGATGGTGGTCGGCTGGCACAGGGCCACGGGTGGCAGGTTATCCACCACGGTCACGGTTGCTGTGCAACTGCTCGTGTTGCCACTGGCGTCCGTCACAAGGAGCGACACCGGATAAGTACCGACCGCGCTAAAGGAGCTTTGGCTGAGAGCGTAGGTCCAACCGGTGCAGTTGTCGGTGCTTGAGCTACCGATCATCGGGCCCGTGATTGTGGCGATACCGGATGAATTGAGCCCAACGGTGATGTTCTGGCATACAGCGGTGGGAGTGATCGTATCAAGCACAGTGACCACAGCGGTGCAGAGTGTGTTGTTCCCACCCGAATCCGTGACGATGAGCGTTACCACGTTCGTACCTGTATGCGTGCAGTTGAAGGCCGACTGGGAAACGGAGAGCAGCACAGGTCCGGATGCATCAAAACTGCCGGCATCGATCATGTTGGGTGTGATGGACGCACCACCGCTGGCGTTCAGGTAAATGGTCACGGGCTGGCAGAGGGCCACGGGTGGCAGGTCATCCACCACGGTAACCGTGGCGCTGCATGTGCCGCTGTTGCCGCTGGCGTCGGTCACGGTCAGGGTTACGGTATAGGTGCCGGAGGCGGTGAAGGTGCTCTGGCTCAATGAATAGTTGAGCCCGATGGTGCAGTTGTCTGAGCTTCCTGCACCGACCATTGCAGGTGTGATGGTGGCCAACCCCGAAGCATTCAGGCTCACTCCGATGTCCTGGCAGGTGACCACTGGGGCTATCGTATCGACCACGGTGACCACCGACATGCAGAAGGCGCTGTTGCCGCTGCCATCGGTGACCAGAAGGAACACATTGTTGTTGCCCAGATGGGTGCAGTTGAACGAGGTCTGCGTGGCCAGCAGGTTGACCACTCCGCTGTTGTCCGAGGATCCACCGTTCAGCGCATTGGCTGAAATGGTCGCTGATCCTGCTCCATTGAGGTACACGGTAACGGGTTGGCAGATGGCCACCGGGGGTATCAAGTCGATGACCGTCACGATGGACGTGCAATACCCCTCGTTGCCGCTGCCGTCGGTCACCGTAATGAGGACATTGTGAGGTCCGATGGTGGTGAACGTGGTCGGAAATGCCGTATAGTTCAGTGAACCGCTTCCGCAGTTGTCCGCACCGCCGATCACCAATGCGCCTACCGTTACGCTTGCCGTTCCACCGGTTCCCATGTTAACGGTCACATTCTGGCAGGTGACAGTTGGATCAATGTTATCGATCACGGTCACGGTGGACATACAGCTGGCCGTTAGCCCTGCTGCATCTGTAACGGTCAGTGTGACGTTGTTGGAGCCGATATCACCACAGTTGAAACTGTTCGGAGCAACCAACTGGCTGATGATCGAGCAATTGTCCGTGCTCGCGCTAACGCTGCTTGCTGCTACAATTACATTCCCGGTGGCATCCAGGTAAGCGTTCGAGTTGATGCAGATCGCAGACGGAGCCTCAGTATCGTTCACGGTCACCGTGAAGGAGCAGGAGGCCGTGTTCCCCGAAGCATCGGTGACCAGGTAGGTGACCAGCGTGCTTCCAATGGGGAAGGTGCTTCCACTGGCCAGGCCCGCGGTCATGCTGGTCACACTGCCGGGGCAGTTGTCCGTGCCAACGGGCGTAGCGTAGTTCACCACAGCGCCGCAGATGCCTGGGTTGTTGGAGACGTTGATGTTCGCCGGGCAGCTGATGACGGGCAATTGCGTGTCGTTGACCGTGACGGTGAAGGAGCATGAAGCCGTGTTCCCCGAGGCATCGGTCACCAGATAGGTCACGGTGGTGAGCCCGATGGGGAAGGTGCT